>NZ_CM155252.1:4800000-6003417 GCF_056679845.1 Mycobacterium sp. PTI7 | reverse complement strand
GTATTCGAAGCATGGGATGCGCACACGCGTGGTACTGCATGGCGAGGAGACGAGTTGATTCTGATGGGTGGCGGTGAGATCGACCAGAAGCTGCCCGCGCACGCGCGTTGGAGGAAGACCAACTTCAAGTACCAGGAAGTACTACATGAGCTTTCGCACGCCAAAGGTTCGTTGGTGCACTGTCGGAGCGCATCCCAGAGTGGGGTTCACGTGATGTCGATGCAATTAGGCGTGCCAACGGTCGTGTCGAGTGCGGGTGCGTTACCTGAGTACCAACCTCCAGGTCTCACCGTGACTGGCGTGGACGACGTAGATGGGGTTGCGCAAGCTTTCGACGCGCTGGCCGACCCCGCTGAGGTATCGCGGCAGGGATCCATCGCGCTTCATCACTATCGGACGCACTTCGATCCACTCATAGTGGCGAAGAGGCTCGCCGATGTCCTCGAGGAGATCCTCGCATTACCGTGACCGCAAACTCATACGTTGCAGAGAGGTTCGGTCCGTGACCGGCAGGCGCGCAGTTTGGGCATCCACAAGCGCGCGGGGAGGCATGTCTACATTCGTGGCGACGATGCAAGACACTGACCTCTGGGAGGACTGGGGCGTCCGTCTCGTATCGACTCACACAAACGGCAGCGTCCTTCACAGGCTGTTCGGGTTCGTCCGGGGCATGTTGTTGTTCGTAGTCGAACTAACATTTCGTCGTCCGACCATCGTGCATCTCCACAGTGCAGCGTATGGCAGCTTCTTCAGAAAAGGGCTGCTTGCGTGGACCGCCAGGCTTTTTCGAGTGCCGGTCGTGTTTCACATGCACGGCGCGGACTTTCTTACCTTCTATTCTGATAGCCCACGGCGGATCCAGACCGCAATCCGTATGACACTCGAGCGCGTAGATGCTGTGGTGGCACTGGGTTCCGCATGGGCCTCGAGCATCGGCGATATCGCTCCCGCAGCCAACGTCGTAGTGATACCGAACGCAGTCCGGCCACAGTCGCCGGTAACTCATCATCGCGACGGTCCAGTACGTGTCCTGTTCCTGGGGGAGGTTGGGGAGAGGAAGGGCACCTTCACTCTCATTGAGTCATGGTCGAGGATCACGTCGCTGGCGGCTCTATCAAGTCCAGCCCGCTTGACGATTGCGGGAGACGGAGACGTTCAGAAGGCGCGGGCACAAGTCACCGCGCTTGGCCTCGATTCGACGGTCGACGTCCGGGGCTGGTTGCCGCGCTCAGAGGTGGCGACACTGCTTGCCGAGACTCAGATCCTCGTCCTGCCCTCTAGGGACGAAGGTCAGCCAATGGCGATCCTGGAGGCGATGGCGCGCGGGATCTGCGTGATTGCAAGTGGTGTGGGAGGCATTCCCGAGATGTTGTCACAAGAAAGTGGGCTCGTGATCGACCCAGACGACGTCGACGGGCTGACGCGAGCTGTCTCTTGGATGATCGCAGACGGCGATGCACGAGCAGCTATTGGCAAGAATGCACATGCACGAATTTGCGCCGACTTCGACGTTGACGTCGTATCGCTTAAGTTCAACGACGTCTACCGAAGCCTGTCCGAACGAACACGAATCTAGCAAGCCCTCGCGCCTACGTCCGTGACCGCGACCTCGCCGTTACCTCAGGTCGTCATCGCCGCCAGCTTTGATGCCAAGGCAACCACGTACGAATCGCATGAATGTCGAGTCTGAGCGAGTACACGCCCAGTCGACGACATTGCCTCCGCCTCAGCAGAATTGCACATGATCTGCTCGATTGCCTCGCGCATCCCTCGAGCATCGCCGGGTTCAACGACGCGCATCGACCCCCCCGGATCGAGGTATTCCTTCAAACCGGCTGTCGCCGTGATGACTACGGGCCGGCCGCACGACAAACCCTCCATGAGTCCCTGGATACCCGCCGCATAATCGTTTGGGAATAGCGGGACAACCACGACGTCGGCATCTCGGTAGAGTTGAACGAGATCTGGCCACGTGTAGAACCGTCGGTCCATGTTGCCCGGGAGTTCTTCCGGGAAGGCCGCTGACAGCACCCGCGTATCGGCGGAGTATCCGCTCACCTTCACATCAACATCGAGGTCAGCAGTGGCGTCCGCCAGGGTGCCATAGTCACGCCGTTCAAGGCCGACGCTGACGATCAACGGGCGTTCCTTCCTCGAATTGGGCGGACCGGGCGAGAAGAACGAGACGTCCGTCTGATCCCACAAGAAGGAAACGCATTCCGCACGCTCGCCCATGAAACGACGCAAGACTTCCGCCTGACGTTCGCAAACCGTCGTGAACGATGCGACCCTCTTCTTGGCCATGAAGACTCGCAACGCCAACTGCTTCCTCAGACTGCCAACACTATGTGCCATGACCACCACGTGAGCATGACGCCGACCGCCACACAGCAAGGCCACCGGAAGTCCAACATCCTCACCAGTGCAGAAGATTACGTCGCCAGGGGAAGACGCAGTTCGCACCGATCGCGCGATGGCCCACCAGAGCGGAGCGGTCCGAGTCAAGGTTGCGATCGCGCGGTCAGTGCGACTCGGGTGCACTCCGGTACCGTCGTGCACCTTTGCGTCTAGGACTAGCGCGAGTTCAGCCATTGAGTGACGGGGGTTCAATCCGTCGGAGGCGTTCTGGGTGACCTCACCCAGATTGACCGGTCGGTTGAGGACGATGCGATAGACCACGCCTCACCCAGTCCTTGGTCGAGGCATGCCGAGCATGGCACAGCCCAAAACTAGGGCCCGTCGCGAACGTCCCCCGACCAACGCCACGAGAACGTCTCGAGAAAGTTGCGCGTATACGTAGGGAAGTGATCGGCGAGAGTGCCTCATACAGAATCTTATTCGGTTTCTGTTGTAAAAGTATTCCGATACCTCAGAGCCTTCTGCGCCATCTTTGGTACCGATTGAGGCGCCGACCTTGTGCAGGACCAACGCGTCAGACGCGTATCCAAGCCGATACCGCCCACGAGCGCGTCGAGACCAGTCAAGCTCCTCCCAGTACAGGAAGTATTGCTCCGACATCAAGCCGACGTCTTCCAGAAAAGTTCTGCTTACCATCGCCGCGGCGCCGTTGACGAAATCCATTCTCGCGACGACGTCCTTAGTCGGTAGGAGATCCGACCGGAGCCGGCCCACGCCGATGGTTTCGGCGAGACCACGCTTGGCATCGAATAGACCACCGCCCTGACATTGGACTCGTCCACTCTCATTCATGTAGCAGAGAGTCGATCCAACCAAGCCCAAGCGGACGTCCGACTGCAAGACCCTGTAAGCCTCGTGCAGGGCTGAACGTTGTACGACTACATCATTGTTCAGGATCCAGACCGCGCGAACAGACGGGTCCGCAAGCGCGGTTCGCATTCCCACGTTGTTTCCTGCCGCATAACCGCCATTGCGCCCCGCTTGGAGAAGCAAAACCCTGCCGCGAAGGTTTCGCCCCGCGATCTTGTAATCGTCGTCGGTCGTGGTGCGATCATCGAACTCAAAGTTTGGGAATTTGACATTCAGTCCCCGTCCCCAACCCTGTAGGCGCTCGATCGAATCATCCTGAGACGCGTTGTCGCAGACAATGATCGAAAGCTCGCGATGCGTCGAGTGCAGGACACTCTCGACGCAAGCGATCGTGTCCGACCATCCGTTCCAGTTCAGGACGACAACAGCTACGTGTTGATCCGAGGACAATGGAGGCAAGGGGAGGTTTCGTCTATCCGTGAGCTGCCGACAGTAGAGCTGACGTTCCGTCGTCACTCACCATCGAGGACACAGTCTGGATCGATCTCCCACTCCGGGTGCGCAGAGTACGTCTCTTGACACCATTCCTGGCCACCCGGACTTTGCTTCCACTTTCGCGCGCTGGCGGCGTCCGCGGACCGCACCGCTTCAGCGCTAGGACCCAAGTTGCCTGCCGAGAACCCCGGCGCCTTCCCACTTGCCGACGACTTGTAACAGCTCAGGTTGATGCCAAGGATCGGCGGATTCTGCACCTTTCCCGAGGAATCTCGGCCGGTGACTTTCGTGGTGCTCACCACGTAACACTGGTCCTGCGCGACACGGTCTCCCATGACCGTCATCACCTGGGGCTTCATCTGGCTTTGCCAGACCATGCCCTTGGCTTCGCCGTATGTCTTGCCGATGATGTCCGGCGTATCGGCGGAGGCGACCCCTGAGCCGACCGCGGATAGTGCGGCGCATGTCGCGACCACGCTGACTAATCGGACGACGAAACTGTTCACGAAGATCCCCCTTAAAGCCACGCTGTTCTCTGTGTCCGCGATGAGCCGGCTTGAACCGCAGATCGAGCAACCCAGAACCAAAGCCGAGTCAGGCTGAATGACAATTCCCCCAGCCGAAAGCACGCTGCTGTCGACGAGACAAGAATGACACGGTCCTCCGCTCCGCACAAGCGGGAAGCAACCACAGCTTGATTTGCTGATGTGCAACTCGCGGACGTCGGAGGGCGCATGGTGCCAGTCGCCTTGGGTCGAGAGGGCCCGAGCGAACGTGAGGCCAAAAAGCCGCAAGAGGGGCCACTTTGGGTGCCGCCACGCCGAGGGGCGCTACCACCGCCGGGATACCGCAGCACTGTCGGACTCTCGAGGCAAGACGGTTGCCGCTGTGCGCAAGTCGGGGTCATAGCGCCGGTCCGTCACCAACGGCCTGAGCTGCGCCCACGGCGGTCAAGTGCTGGCTGTCGAAGTAGTAGAGGTCGTCACCGTCTCGGTAGCGACACCCCTGTGCATCGCACAGCTGCGCCCAGGGGTCGAACAATTCGACCCCTGGGTGCTTCGCTGCAACGTCTTTCAAGATTTCACGACTGGTGTCCTGTTCCATCCGCGGGAACGGCGCAACACCACCGGTGTCGACCAAGCCAAAGGCATCGCGGATGAATGCGCGGGTTGGCAGCGAATCTCCGATGACCGTTGCGTACGGATCGAACTGGAATGATGGCGCATCCTGCACGAGGATGACCTTCCTGTTCAAGGTCCCGAGGCGCTCGAGGGTTCGGTCGAGACCGGCTTTGAGGTCGACGACCGGAGAATCGCCAGAGGTCACCAGTTGTCGCTCCAACGACCAGCGCGAAGCCAAGACCACGACCTCGATGCGCGGGTCGTCGGCGATTTGCTTGAAGACTCGCTCTTGGTAGTTCAGACACTCGACGGGAAAGTCCGAGAGGTCGTCCACCAGATTGGCGTGACCCCACTGTCCTGTGCAGAGCGACTTGGTGAACTGACGAAACTCGAGGTCCTGCCGGGAGGCCGCTCGCGCAAAGCCCGGGCTGATCGAGGCGCCGTGACTGTCTCCGACGACGGCCAGCGTGGGACCGGCAGTCGAGCCGAAAGCGCATCCAGCCGGTTCGATCTCGTTGTCGCCCCGGCGCAGGAGACACGAATCGTCCTGAGTGCGGCGCGCGTCCTCCGCCGCAGCCTGAGCGGCGGCGGGTAACCGTGCGGAGAATCCGTCCTGTTGATAGACCACGGCGCCCAGCACCGCGACGCTAACAATGGCGGCTACATACCGCGATACGACGCGCCCGTCTGAGCCTCGACGCTTGCGGAACGGTTGCTCGATGACATGCCAAGAGAAGACGCCAAGTGCAAGTGAGAGTAAGACCAGAACGGCGGGATGCAGGTGATCCTCGATGCCCAGGACGCGGGCCAGGTAGAACAACGGCCAATGCCAGAGATACCAGGAATAGGAAACCTTGCCGATGAACACCGCCACCGGGTTTGCCAAGACGGATTGATTCAGCCAACTCGATCGCGCGGCGATGATGAACGTCGCCCCGACGGTCGGGAGCAGAACGAAAGATCCCGGGAAGGCGAACTCTGAGCGGTAGAGGACGAACCCGGCGACGATGAGCCCGGCTCCACCTAGTGCGAGCAGATGGGACCGCCGGCCAGACAGCTTCGAGGATGACTCGACTGTCGAGATAGCGAGCAGCGCACCGAGACTCAGCTCCCAGAAGCGGGTCGGTAGGAGGTAGAAGGCAGCTTGCGGATTGACGTAGGTCAAGACGATCGACGCTACGAAGGTCAAGACAGTGAAGGCCAGCAACGACTGAAAGGCGGGCACTCTGAGTACGCGTGTGAGGACTAGGGCGAGGACGGGCAACAAGATGTAGAACTGCTCTTCCACACCCAACGACCAGGTGTGCAGCAGCGGGTTCAGATCGGCCGCCGGCGCGAAATAATCGCCTCCGAGGAAGAAGAGGAAGTTCGAGGCTCCGATTACGGCGGCAACAGTCTCCTTGCCCAACTCGCGCATCTCATCTGGGGTCAACAGGAACCACCCGATGACGAACATGGAGAGGAGCAGCGCGATCAATGCAGGGATGATGCGGCGAAGACGGCGGGCATAGAACGGGAGGTATCGAAATGAACCAACAGCCGACTGTCGGAAGACCTGTGCGCCAATCAGATAGCCAGATATCACGAAGAAGACGTCGACGCCGGTGAACCCGCCGGGAATGCCGCTGATTCCAGCGTGAAAGGCTACGACGGAGATGACGGCGACTGCTCGGAGGCCGTCGATGTCGGCTCGGTAGGGCAACGCCTGGTGGTCGCCGACGGCGGGCTTGGCGGACGGCAACGACCCCACGGGTCGCAGGCCTCCACCGCTCGAATCTACGCGGAACAAGTGCTGAGTCGTCTCAGACCGAGAGGTTGGCGCCAGACGCCGCGCTCGAGGCGAGTCGACGCGTAGCTTTGCCTGAAGCTGCGTAAATGGTTGCATCGCTCAGATGGTCTACCTCGGTGACGTTCGCGATGGAGCGACGCTTGAGGAAACTTGCGATCTCCGACTGATGGTCGTCTACGTGTTCCTTGCGGCTCAGACGTCGGGGCGTCACGACGGGCGAGATTCCCATGTCGAGGAGGTTCATGATGGTGCCAACACCCGCATGGGTGAGGACGACGTCGGCGTCCCTACTAGCTTGGCTGAACTCGTTCGCACTCAACTGGGTGACGGCGGTGCCTGGTAAGTCCTTGCGCTTGGTGGCGCCCAATTGCCAAACCGTGCGATCATCTGCCAACCCGGTCGACATCACGGCGTCGACCATTGCGTCGAATCTGTACGGCTGAATCGTGCCGAGAGTTACGAAGAGTCGCGGCTTCTCAATCGGAGCCTTCGACACAGAACTGAAGTCCTCGAACAACGATCTCCGGTAAGTCCAATTGCCCTTGGCCCAATGCTCGTACTGGCAATACCGATTGATGCCCGGGTCGAGTCCGGCGAGACGTCCACTGAGGGATGGACCGTTCACCCGAGACACGCTCTCGTAGTAGAAGGATGGAATGCCCCGCACGCGCGCCGCGGCCAAGCCCACCACACCGAGTGCGGCACCAGTCGTAATCGCCGAGGTGAATCCCTCGGCCTTCCAGTCGATTTCACGCAGCATGCGAACGAAGGCCTTCGCCGAACCAGCAGCATCTCGCGGTGCGACGTAGGGATGAAATATCACTCGCCGTCCCCGTAGCGCCGACTCGCTGTGCAGCGATTCGCATGTTATCCACAGCGAATCAGGATCGGACCCGAGGACACCGGACCACCGCTCCAGTTCCGCGAGGTGACCCCCTGTAGATGCCACGAGGAGATGGCGACCCGGCAGCGGATCGGCAGTGGTCACGCCGGGACCCGACCTCGCGCAGCGCATGCGCGCACGACTGGACATTTGCTTCCCCCCAAAGACCGACCGTGGACCATTTCCCCCGCCACAGTTTGCCAAGCTTGATGATCATAGCGGCTTGCGACGACACTGTCGTTGCCAGAACGTGGAACCGCCGTCATGTTCGGACCGCGCCTCATTACCGTGCAAGACCCCCCTGATGCGACGAGCCCGTCGCGACTCCCTACCGAGCCGCCCCCACGCAGCGGGCTTCGTAGCACCAGAGTAGGCGTTCAGACCAAAAGCACGAATCGGGGGAAACCCTACCAAAGTTGGTTTCGCCATCCTCTGGCAATGAGTTCTGGAAGGGTGTAAATGCTTCGAACTGGTCTTATCAGTTTTGCAGCTACGTCCTGGCTAATTCTTCGTTAGAACAGGTGGGCTATGTCACACGTGAACCTCGACTTGGGGACGAATCGGTGGGCCGCCTGCAGCCGGACTGCCGCCTGAGAACACAGTCCGCAGTGGCCACATCCGGATACCCCGACGTCGGCCACGAGAACTTAGTGCCACCCCGGTAAGTCGAGCGATGCGCCGAGTTCGCTTTGAAGCAAATGCCCGCCACTAGCGTGGCCCCACACCTTCGCCAGAATTGACGGATATGTGCAATACAACGCCCTGACAGACTCGCTGTCGGCCGATTCAACCCACCGGAACGTTCAGGATCGCCCGCGGCTCCTTCGCCCCCGGCCCGTCGAAGTGCCACCACTCCCCCGGGTATACGGCGAACCCGCCGGCCACCATGGCATCGCGCAGCAGTGCGCGGTTGGCCTGCTGCTCAGCGGTCAGCCCGTCGGTCGCGTACGCCAGGCTGCGAGGGGTGAAGTCGTCGAAGTCCGTCCCCATGTCGGCCAGCCAGCCGTAGTGGCCGTCAGCGAGCGTCACGTCGACCGACCGTCCCGACTCGTGGCTGCGGGCGAACTCCGTCGGCCGCGCAACCCAATTCGGGTTGGGCACCTTCTCGAACATCTTCACCTGGACGTCGTGCGGCCGATAGCAGTCCCAGAACACCAAGACCTGCCCTGCGGCCCGAAGTCGTTGTGCCGCAACGGCCAGTCCGTCGCCGAGCGACTCGTGCACAAGACAGCGCGCACCCGGCGGGTACAGCGGGCCGCCGACGAAGTTGTCGGCGGTGGCGTAGCGCAGGTCGATCCGCGCGTCGGGCACCGCCGACCGCACGTCGATCAAACCGGCCGCGCGCGCCCGCGGTGACACCGGATCGGGTTCGGCCGAGGCGGCCGGGACGTCGACCATGGCGGCGCAGACCACACCGATCGACAGCAGCATCAACATGGCTCGCGACGTCATGGATGGATTCTCCCCGACACGGGCGGGCGCCGGGGCGGGGATACTGGTCTCGAGCGCGCCGTCGGATCGGCGACCGACGACGGAGGACGAGTGTGAGAACCGCACGCCGAGTGGCCAGCACCGTCATCGGTGTCGGTCTCCTCGTCGCCTCCGCCGGCGCCCTCGCTGCCCGCTACGTCCCGATCCCCGGGCACCGCACGCTGTACGTCGTCGTCGCATCGCCCTATCTGCTACTGGGCGCCCCGGTCGCTTTTCTGGTGCTCTTGTGGGGACGCCACAAGGCGCTCGCGATCGGCGCGGGTCTACTGACGGCGGCGCTCGTCGTCCTGCAGTTGCCCTGGTATCTGCCCGCCAAATCGGACTCGAATGAGATTGCCATCCGCGTCATGACGGTCAATGTGCTCTACGGCTTCGCGGATGCCTCCTCGGTGGTGGAAGCGGCCAACGAGCGCGCGGACGTGCTCATGGTCCAAGAACTGACACCGGACGCAGTGCGCCGCCTGGTCGCCGCGGGCATTGCCACGTCCTTTCCCCACCAGGTTCTCGACGCCCGCACCGGCTCGGCTGGCGTCGGGATTTACAGCCGGTACCCGATCGCGCAGCAAGAGCGCATCGGCGGATACCAACTCGCCATGGTGAGCGCACGTCTCCGCGTCCCCGAGGTCACCCGTGATCCGACGGTGCTCTCCATCCATCTCGACGCCCCATGGCCCCGGCCGATCGACGGCTGGCAGGGCGACATCGCGAAGTTCCCGACCACCCTCGCCGACGTCGCCGAGAAGGCAGATGGCGGCGCCGTCCTCGTCGGTGGCGACTTCAACTCCACCATCGACATGAAGCAGTTCCGGGACCTGCTCACCGACGGCTACCGTGACGCGGCCGAGCAGGCGGGCGGCGGACGGGAGCTGACCTACCCTGCCAACCGGCGCATCCCGCCGTTCATGGGCATCGACCACATCCTCACCCGCGCGAGCACGGCGACGTCCACCGAGACCGTGGAGATAGAGGGCACCGACCATCTGGCCGTGATCGCCACCGTCATGGTGCCGCGGGGCTGAGGGCCCCGCCCGTCCCCAGAACGACGACGTCCCCGCCGCGCCGAAGCGCAACGGGGACGTCGTCGTAGTGAGGCTTAGGCCTCGGTGAAGTTGCGGGTGATCGCCGGGTCGACCGGGATGCCGGGTCCGGTGGTGGTCGAGACGACGACCTTCTTCAGGTAGCGGCCCTTCGACGACGACGGCTTGGCACGGAGGATCTCCTCGAGCGCCGCACCGTAGTTCTCGGTCAGCTTGGTCTCGTCGAACGACGCCTTGCCGATCACGAAGTGCAGGTTGGCCTGCTTGTCGACGCGGAAGTTGATCTTGCCGCCCTTGATGTCGTTGACGGCCTTGGTGACGTCGGGCGTCACGGTGCCGGTCTTCGGGTTGGGCATCAGG
Organism: Mycobacterium sp. PTI7; assembly: GCF_056679845.1. NCBI lineage: Bacteria > Bacillati > Actinomycetota > Actinomycetes > Mycobacteriales > Mycobacteriaceae > Mycobacterium > Mycobacterium sp. PTI7. The sequence goes on along the minus strand of NZ_CM155252.1, from coordinate 5,993,013 downwards.
CCGCGCGGTCCGAGGACGCGGGCGATCTTGCCGACCTTGGCCATCTGATCCGGCGTCGCGATCGCGGCGTCGAAGTCGAGGAAGCCACCCTGGATCTTCTCGATCAGGTCGTCGCTGCCCACCTCGTCGGCGCCGGCGGCCAGAGCAGCCTCGGCCTTCTCGCCGACGGCGAACACGATGACGCGGGCGGTCTTGCCGGTGCCGTGCGGCAGGTTGACGGTGCCGCGCACCATCTGGTCGGCCTTGCGCGGGTCGACGCCCAGGCGGATCGCCACCTCGACGGTCGCGTCCTGCTTCTTCGACGACGTCTCCTTGGCCAGCTTGGCGGCCTCGAGCGGCGTGTACAGGTTGTCGCGGTCCACCTTCTCGGCGGCTTCGCGGTAGGCCTTGCTCGTCTTGCTCATTGTTGTCTCCCTGTTCAGAGTTCGTGGTTATCGAGCCGAAGCGGGCTCTCCCACATGTGGGTTCTCGTCCAGATAGCGGTCACGCAGGTTGCTATTCGGACTTCTCCTGCATCAGCACTGTTTGGGTGCCGACTATTCCTACTTGACCGTGATGCCCATCGACCGAGCGGTGCCGGCGATGATCTTCGCGGCCTGCTCGATGTCGTTGGCGTTCAGGTCTTCCTTCTTGGTCTCGGCGATCTCGCGCACCTGATCCCAGGTCACCGTGGCGACCTTGGTGGTGTGCGGGGTGCCCGAACCCTTCTGCACGCCTGCGGCCTTGAGCAGCAGCTTGGCGGCAGGCGGAGTCTTCAGCGCGAACGTGAAGCTGCGGTCCTCGTAGACGGTGATTTCTACGGGGATGACGTTGCCGCGCTGCGACTCCGTCGCGGCGTTGTACGCCTTGCAGAATTCCATGATGTTGACGCCGTGCTGACCGAGCGCCGGACCAACGGGCGGTGCGGGGTTGGCCGCGCCGGCCTGGATCTGGAGCTTGATGAGCCCGGTGACCTTCTTCTTCGGGGGCATGCTGTGGTGTTCCTTTTCTTTCTCGAACCGGATGACCGGTTAAATCTTGGCGACCTGGGTGAAGGTCAACTCGACGGGCGTCTCACGACCGAAGATCGAGACGAGCACCTTGAGCTTCTGCTGCTCGGCGTTGACCTCGCTGATGGACGCGGGAAGCGTCGCGAACGGACCGTCCATGACGGTGACCGACTCGCCGACCTCGAAGTCGACGAGGATCTCGGGACGCTCGAGCGTGGCCTCCGACGATGCGGCACCACCTGCGGACGAGCGCGCAGGCTTCTTCGCGGCGGCCGGGGGCAGCAGGAACTTGACGACGTCGTCGAGTGCCAGCGGAGACGGCTTCGAGGTCGCGCCGACGAAACCGGTGACGCCCGGCGTGTTGCGCACCGCGCTCCAGGACTCGTCGGTCAGGTCCATGCGCACCAGGATGTAGCCCGGCAGGACCTTGCGGTTGACCTGCTTGCGCACGCCGTTCTTGATCTCGGTGACTTCCTCGATGGGAACTTCCACCTGGAAGATGTAGTCGCCGACGTCGAGGTTCTGAACGCGGGTCTCGAGGTTGGCCTTCACCTTGTTCTCGTAACCCGCGTACGAGTGGATGACGAACCAATTGCCGGGACGCTTGCGCAGATCCTTCTTGAGCGTGACCGCGGGATCTTCGTCCTCGTCCACGACGTCCTCGGCGGGTGCCTCGCCCTCCGATGCCTCCTCGGCGGGAGCATCGTCCACCTCGACCGGTGCGCCGTCGACGACGTCCGCGACCTCGGCCACGGCCTCAGCCGTGGACGACTCCAGGGATTCCGCGGTCCGGCTGGCGATCACCGTCGTGGGGTCCGCAGCCTCGATGCGTGCGTCGGACACATCCGAAGCCGAAGGCGTATCGCCCTCGAAGGAAGTCACGTGTCAGTCCTCTCTAAAATCTGTTCAGCTCGGGTGGTGAGGCGTTCGTCAGCCGAACACCAGTCCAACGAGCTTGGCGAAGCCGGTGTCGACTCCGAAGATGAGCGCCACCATGAAGGCCAGGAAGACCAGCACGACGGTGGTGTAGCTGACCATCTGCTTGCGGTTCGGCCAGATGACCTTGCGCAGCTCGGCGACGACCTGCTTCAGGTAGTTGAAGACGAAGGTGAACGGATTGCGGTTCGGCCCGTCCTTCTTGACGGCCTTCGGCTTCTTGGCGTCGCCGGTCGTGACCGTGTCCGCATCGATGGTGGCGACGCTGGTGGCCGTACCCACGCGCCGTGTCCGCTTGCCAGTGGGCCGTTGAGGCCCGGACACCGGGGCGGTCTGGCCGGCGTTGTCAACGTCGGTGTTCTCGCTGGTGGTGTCGGAGCCGTCGCCTGCGGAGCCGGCACCGTCGCGCTCGTCGCTCACCGCATGCCTTTCGTCTGGTTGGTGTGGTCACCTTCCAGTGTCCACACCTGTCGAGTATTCAGTTGAGCAGGGGCGACAGGACTTGAACCTGCAACCTGCGGTTTTGGAGACCGCTGCTCTGCCAGTTGAGCTACGCCCCTTCGAGAATGGCACTGCTGGCAGACCCTTCCCGGGGGCCTCACACAATTCGCGCGCTCCCCGATCGGTCGATACGCAACCGGCGGACAGCGCGCTGAATTGGGCAAAACCCCGAGGACCGAGTGTACATCGGCCCAAGACTGACTTGCTAATCCACGTCCGAAGCGCTCACGGGGGCGGCCGTCCGCATGACCTGGCCGGTCTCTGGATCCCACTTCATGGACACCGAGTTGTCGCCCTCGTGGCCCATCACCGTGGTGAAGGCCTCCATGACGACCGTGCCCTCCGCGTCGGTGCAGACGTTGCGGGTCACCACGATGTCGGCACCGAACCGCTCGTTGACCGACTCGATGTGCATGGTCCCGGTCAGGATGTCACCGACCTTGATCGGCCGGTGAAACAGGAATTTCTGGTCGACCTGGAGGATCTGCATCTGCGCGAGACCGATGTCGACGTGCTGAAAGAAGTGGTTCTGGATCATCATCGCGAAGATCGACGCGAACGTAAGCGGCGCGATCAGGGTGTCGTGGCCCAACTCTGCGGCCGAGGCCTCGTCGAACGACGCCGGGTCGTCGGTCTTGATCGCCCTGGCGAACTGGCGGACCTGCTCGCGACCCACGACGAAGGTGTCCGGGTACTTCCAGACCATCCCGCGGATGTCCGTCTTGAGGGCCATCCCTACGCCAGCTTCGCCGTGGCGACGGCGCGCCCGAAGATCTTCTTGCCCCCGGTTGTGGCGGAGATGGCGATCACGACCGACTTCGTCTCGGGGTCGACGGACTTCACCCGACCGCCGAAGACGATCTCGGCTCCGACGCCGTCGTTGGGAACGGGGACGACCGCGGTGAAGCGGACGTTGTACTCGGTCACCGCGGCCGGGTCGCCGACCCACGAGGTGACGAAACCGCCGCCTAGGCCCATGGTCAGCATGCCGTGGGCGATCGCGGTGTCGAGTCCGACCTGCTTGGCGATCTCGTCGTCCCAGTGGATGGGGTTCAGGTCGCCGGAGACGCCTGCGTAGTTGACCAGGTCACCTCGCGTCAGCGGGATCACCTTCTCGGGGAGCACGTCCCCGACCTTCACCGAATCGAACTCACGCAGTGCCATCGTCGAAACCCTCTGCTCCTATTTCGCCCGACCGACCCGCAAGGGTCGTGAAGGATTCTTGAACGACATTCCCCGCCGCATTGCTGATGATGCTCTTCAACACGATGAGGTCCGTGCCGTGCGCCTGCCGAACGGCGTGGACGGAGACGTCGCAGTACAGCTTGTCGCCGGCGTAGATCGGACGCAGGAACCTGAACTCCTGATCCACCTGAACGATCTTCGCGTCCTTGATCCCGATGTTGGCATCGGCGAAGAAGGCCGTCTGCGCCGTGTATCCGAAGATCGAGATGAAGGTCAGCGGAGCGGGCAACTCGTCGTGACCGAGTTCGGTGGCAGCGACCTCGTCATGGAAGACGGGATCATCGTTCTTGACCGCGATCGCGTACTCGCGGATCTTCTCGCGTCCCACCTCGTAATGATCGGGGTAGCGAAAGTGCTTCCCGATGATGTCCGACGACAAAGCCACAGTTGATGAACCTAACCGGTCAGCCCCTGGGCTTGGCCCACGGGAAGAACCGCTAGCGCGATTCCTTGTGCGGCTGGTGGTGACCGCAGTTCGGGCAGAACTTCTTGATCTCGAGGCGATCGGGATCGTTCCGGCGGTTCTTCTTGGTGATGTAGTTACGGTGCTTGCACACCTCGCAGGCCAAGGTGATCTTGGGCCGTACGTCGGTACTCGACGCCACGTCAGTGCCTCTTTCGGTGTCTATTCATGGTTCATTGGAACTTCTTTGTAGCGGTGGGGGGACTCGATCCCCCGACCTCACGATTATGAGTCGTGCGCTCTAACCAGCTGAGCTACACCGCCATGTCGAGGCGCCTGACCAGCACAAGCGCCTGACTGACGCTTCACTCGCCCGGGTGTCCGCCGAGCCCCCTAACGGAATCGAACCGTTGACCTTTTCCTTACCATGGAAACGCTCTACCGACTGAGCTAAGGGGGCGTGACCCTCGACGGCGACGATGTCGACGCGGTGGGCCTTGAAAAGGGTACAGTCTCGCCGTTTCCCACGCCAAACCGCTGTTCAGACGGGCACTTGGACGCCCACCGAGGCAGGATCGGCGCGCAACCGCATCGAGGTGACGTCGGTGCCGATGGGTACGTCGAAGACCACCGCAGTGTCAGCTGACTGACCGGGCGCAAGGGGAACTTCGGTCTCGGCGACGTACGGCCTGGGCGTGACGTCTGCGGGGAAGTCGGTCACCCCGTCGGAAATGGTGTTCGCCCCCGCCAGGAAGTTCGAGACGACGGCGCCCACGTTGGTGACGGTCAGTCTGATCACGACGTATGTTCCGTCTGCCGTCATGGTGACAGCGGGCGTCGCCGGGTCCGTCAGCACGGTCGTCGTCTCCACTCCGCGCACGACGAATGTCAGGTCGCCGTCGCGAACCGTTCCCGCCGACCCGACGCCCTGGTTCTCGATCTGAGTGATTGCGCCAGGGGCGGGTGCCGATGGCGTCTCCGCTACCGACTCGAACGTCCGCACCGGGGTCGCCGTGTTTTCCTCACTTCCGGCGGCATTGCGAGCGGCCAGGATGACACCGACTGCACTGACCACGACGAGGACCGACAGCATGCACACGAGGACGATGGCAGACAGCCTGTCCATACCCCCGAGGTGCCGGCGCGTTGGCGAGGCCGGAGGGTCGTCGGTCACGACCGGAATCGTCATGGTGTCCGCCGTCCGAAGGTCGCTGCTCCGACCACGTTCCCCGTCAACGCGACTCGGATCCGGTTCTGATCCGGCAGGTGTTCTCACTGGCCCCCCACGTGAAATTGCCAGGTGCAATCCCACGGGACGATATCCCACACGCCGAGGTCCAGAAACCGTCGGCATTACCCACTCGAACTCAGTCCGTAGTTCGTTCTTCCCATACCGCTGAACCATCACGGTATGCAGTTCCGCCCGCTAACACGGACGAAGCATCGCCCGCAATACTGTGTGCACATGGCCGACGACCGTCTCTACTTCAAGCAACTGCTCTCCGGCCGCGACTTCGCGGCCGACGACGCCATCGCCCAGCAGATGCGCAACTTCTCCTACCTGATCGGTGACCGCGAGACCGGGGACTGCCTGGTGGTCGACCCCGCCTACGCCGCCAATGAGCTGGCCGACGCCGCCGAGGCCGACGGCATGACGTTGTCCGGCGTCCTCGTCACCCATCACCACCCAGATCACGTCGGGGGTTCCATGATGGGCTTCGAACTCAAGGGTCTCGCGGAACTGCTGGAGCGGGTGAGCCTGCCCGTCCACGTCAACACCCACGAGGCGGAGTGGGTCTCCCGGATCACCGGCATCCCGATGAGCGACCTGACGGCGCACGAACACGGCGACAAGGTCGGCATCGGTGACGTGGAGATCGAGCTGCTGCACACCCCCGGCCACACGCCCGGCAGTCAGTGCTTCCTGCTCGACGGGCGCCTGATCGCCGGCGACACCCTCTTCCTCGAGGGGTGCGGCCGCACGGACTTCCCCGGCGGCAACGTCGACGACATGTTCCGCAGCCTGCAGGCACTGGCTGCGCTCCCCGGAGACCCGATCGTGTTCCCCGGCCACTGGTACTCCGCCCAACCGAGCGCCGCCCTCTCCGACGTCCGTCGCGACAACTACGTGTACCGGGCCAGCAGTCTGGAGCAGTGGCGGACGGTGATGGGCGGCTGACGACCGCCGTGTGCGCGTTCCGAAGTAACGCGGCGTATGACCACCTGCGCTATCGTCCCGATTCGCAGCGCTCTCTCAGGCGCGTAATGGAGAGGTTCCTGCGATGACGACACCTTCGACGCCGGCCGGCTGGTATCCCGACCCCGACGGCTCGGGTGCACAGCGGTACTGGGACGGCTCGGCCTGGACCGAGTCCGCACCGGCCACGCAGTCATCGACTTCCGAGGAGACCGCGGTCGTGAACGAGAAGTCCCCCGCGGCGCAGGCCCCCGCGGAAAGCGTCGACGACGAGCCACAACCGCTCGAGACTTTCTCAGAGCCGGACAACACCATCCCCCCGATTCCTCCGGGCCAGCCTGCGGCGTTCGAGCCGCCGACCTTCGAGAGCTTCGAGACCCCGTCCTTCGAGGAAATTGCGTCAGGCGCTCTCTCGATGCCCGAGCCACCGCCGCCGGCCGAGGAGACCGAGGCCGCGGATGCGGACGCGGCGGCTGCGGAGGCGGCCGAGGCTGTGACACCCGCCGAGTCGTGGCCGGCGCAGACCGCGCCCGCCGCCCAGGACGAGGCAGCGTCCCCCGAGCCGTCCGTCGCACCGACGACCACGACCCAGTCCTTCGCCCAGCGACCCGAGCGGGACGACCGCGAGACGCCGACTCCGTGGAACGGGGCATCCTTCGGAGCGGGTCTGCCCTCTGGTCAGTCCCCGTACGGCGGCGGTCCGCAGGCGCCGAACAATCGCAAGCTGCTCGTCGGTTACCTCAGCGCAGTCGGCGCACTCCTGTTGGTTCTGATCCTGGTCCTGTTGTACGCGTTCGTCATTCGTGACGACGAGCCGACCCAGAGCGCCTCGACCGATCTGACGACGTCGACGACCGAACCCACGTCGAGCATCCCCTCGGACACCGCGGCGCCCTCCGAGACCGCAGCGGCACCGCCGGTCGGCGGTAACGTGGCCGAAGGCCCGTTCACGTTCACGGTGGCGGGTTCCGAGACCGGGGCCACGGTCACCTCCGCCGTCGACCCGTCCCTGACGAAGACGGCCGTCGGCGAGTTCGTCGTGGTCTTCGTCAACGTGGCGAACACGAGCCCCGACGTGCAGACCTTCGTCCCAGCACTGCAGGTGCTCAAGGCCGACGGCACACCGTTCCCGCCGGACGACGAAGCGTCCACGTACGTGGGCAGCGGGGTGGTGACAATCACCCCCGGCGAGGCGATCGATACCGCGGTGGCCTTCGACGTGCCGACCGGGACCGTGGCAACGGCGATCGAGCTGCACGGCATTCCTGGCGGCGCCGGGGCCGAACTACCGCTGTAGCGCGGGCGCCTCGACGGCGTTCGTACCTACCTTCGTAGCGCCACAAGACGCACACAATCCGTTCGCTGAAGCAGCCGCAGATTGTTGACGAATGCGGCGAATAGGCGCTCTCTCAGCCCGTCCAACGCAGCGAAAAACACCGTTTGACAGGCAGGATGGCGTCTGCGATGCTTGCGTCACATTTTAATGGGGAGGCTGGGGGAGCCAAATGGGGAACATTGCTACGAAGGTGCGCGTCGGGGTTGCGGCCGGAGTGATCGCGACAGCTGCAGCGCTGCCGGCAGCACCAGCTCAGGCAGAGCCTGCAGCACCTGCGACGACGGGCACGCTGGGCTCGTCCGCAGTCGGCGCCGCACCGTTCTGGTTGGACACGGGACGCAACGCTGCACCGCCCGTCGGCGTCGTGTCGCGGGTGGCCGCCGCACCGATGCCGCCCAGCTACTTCTACCTGGGTGCCGCCAATCCGAACCCGGCAGAGCGCACCACGGTCCTGAGCCTCAACCCGCTCGGTCTGCTGCCCGGTTTCGTGCAGCCCTTCTTCGGTTGGTTCACCGCACTCAACCTGGAAGCGTGCGTGGCCGGTTTGAGCGCGAAGATCGGCATGTATGGCACCGTCTCCGTGAGCGTCGGCAGAAGCTGCTGATCAATCGCACGCTTGCGTGCGACTGCGTGGTTCCCATCGTTCCGCTGCATCGTCATCTTGGCGATGTCGTGGTCCGGCTGAGTGTCGACGCGCACGCCTGAGACTTTAGGGACGACTGTGCGGCACAAGACTCGTACGTGGCTGCTCGTGTCAGCGGCCCTTCTGTTGGCAGTGGCAGCGATGGTCGGATGGCTCGGATACGTTGCTTCGCAAGCAAAATCGGAACTGGAACAGGCTCGCGACAGCGCGCAGCTGGCCAAGGAGTCGTTGTCACGAGGCGACGCGACGGGTGCGACGACGTGGGTGGATAAAGCCCGCGTTCACGCTCAGAGCGCGCGAGATGCAACGCATTCGTTCCCCTGGGTCGTCGCGTCCTCAGTGCCCTGGGCCGGCAGTCCGCTCAAGGCAGGGCAGGAGATATCCGACGTCGTTCTCGGGCTGGTCGGGAACGTCCTCCAGCCGGCGGTCTCGGTCGGAGAGGCGATCTCGCCCGACCAACTGCTGAACGGTGCAGGTCGCCTGGACGTCGAGTTGCTCCGGAACGCGGCGCCCCAACTCGTCGCGATATCGACCGCAGCGAAGGCACTGAACCAAGAAGCCGAGGCCATCACGGATCCCGCGTATCTCGCGTCCATCCGCGATGCGCGGAGTGCATTGCAGGCTCAGACCGCTGACCTCGCCGGCCTCCTCGACAAGACCTCCATGGCCGCCCAACTGGCCCCGTCCATGTTTGGAGCGGACGGTCCCCGCACCTACTTCATGGGTTTTCAAACCAACGCGGAGGCGCGCGGCACCGGCGGACTTCTCGGCGGGTTCGGCATTCTACGATTCGACGATGGCACCGCTTCGGTGGACGCGTTGGGTCGCAACAACCAGTTGGACAAGCCCTTTGCGCCGGTCGACCTCGGCACGGAGTTCGACCAGCAATACGGCTTCGTCAACCCATCGACCGACTATCGGAACAGCAACGTCAGCTCGCACTTTCCCTACGCAGCCCGGATCTGGCAGTCGATGTGGGAGCAGCAGTCCGGAACGCGGGTCGACGGGGCAATCGCGATCGACCCCGTGGCACTCAGTTACGTGTTGGCCGTCGTCGGCCCGGTGACGATGCCGGATGGGGAGGTCGTGACCGCGGACAACGTCGTGGAACTGACCGAGTCGACGGCGTACGTCAGGTTCGCCGACGACAACGACGCCCGAAAGCAGTACCTGCAGGACATAGCCGGTGCCGTCGTCACGCGGATGACCGACCGAGTGGGTTCACCGCGCGCACTCTTGGACGCACTCGGTAGAGCCGCCGGTGAAGGCAGGATCGCCGTGTGGAGTTCGGTGCCGGCCGATCAGAAGCTGCTCGAGGAGACACCACTGGCACACATCGTGCCGGAGGATCCTGCGCCCTACGCCGAAGTGCTGGTGAACAATCTGGGCGGTAACAAGTTGGACTACTACCTCACCCGGCAGATCAAGTACACGGCGAACGCTTGCGAATCCGAGACTCGGAGTTCGGCCGTCACCGTCCGTCTGACGAATGATGCACCGGACGCGGCGTTGACGAGTTACGTGGCCGGATCTGAGGGACTGCGCCAGGGACTGCTCGCCGACGTGCCGAACGGGACGAACCTGACGATGGTGTCCCTACTCGCGACGAAGGGCGCCGATCTGACGGCCGCGTACGTGGACGGCAGGCGGGTAGCCGTCTTCACCGGGACGGAACGGGGTCATCCGGTCTATGACGTACAACTTCGGCTCGAGCGCGGCAGAACCGCCGAGGTCAAGTTCGAACTCACCGAACCGACCGCGCCTGGCGCCCCACGCGTCCCCGTGCAACCACTGCGTGACACGCCGGTGCCGCTGGTGTCCGTGCCCGTCTGCACCGGTTGACGCGAAACAGAAGACGGCCGGGACACTCGAGGGTTTCCCCCGATTCCGCTGGGTCGCAAGGTCGATACCGTGATGGTGGTTCGGGTGGGGATCGTCCGGGGGGACTTCAGTGAATACATTCCATTCGTCGTCGCGCATCAACGACGAAGGCAGCAACGGGTCCTCCAACGTTCGATGGGTCATCGGTCATCACGCGCCGACGTCCTCGCACGGCGCTCCGGCCACCACGATGATCGTCGATCTGAGCGGTTGGCAGCGAGCGATCCTGCTCCTCACGTTCTTCAGCATCCTGAGCGTCGGCTTCGCGGGATCGGCGGCGCTCGCCGGCGTTGCACTCGCGTGGGCGCTGTTCGCCGCGGTCGCGATCGCTGCCCGGCGTCGTTCGTCGGAACCGGACTCGCTGCACTCCTGACGACCGCACTTCCTCACACGATCAGCTAACTTTCCGCTTGATCGCATACGATGCCGTCAGCGAAGCGCCGGTTTCGTGGCAACCGACGGATGACCTCGTGAGGGCAGTGTGGACCTGAACACCATGACCTGGGCCGATGTGACCAGCCTCGGATCGCAGGAATGGCTGGCGATCGCCGCGTGGGTCGCGCTCGTCGTCATCATCGTCATCGCCGTCTGGGTGAGCCGACTGCTGAAGCGAAATCGCCAGCTCACGACCGCGCAGATCCGTCCGCAGGTCGCGATGTTCATGGAGCCGCACGCCTCCGACTGGCACGTCATCGAACTCGTCGTCCACAACTTCGGGCAGACCGCGGCGCACGACGTCCGCTTCGACTTCCCGCACCCGCCGACCGTTGCCGTCTACGAGGACAACCACTTCGGCGGACCGCCCGAGATCGCCGAGCTGGACCTTCCCAGCGAACTGCCGCTGCTCGCACCCGGGCAGGAATGGCGAACGGTGTGGGACTCCGCGATCAGTCGCGAGCAGCTCGGCGGCTCCATCCGATCGCGCTTCGACGGCACCCTCACCTACACCGACCAGGCCCGACCTGCAGGCGGCAAGGCGTCGCGCGCCTGGAAGAACCGGCAGACGTTCGAGTCGAAGGTCTGCCTCGACTGGGCCACGCTGCAGCCCGTGCAGCGTCTGGAACTCCTGACCGGACACGACCTGGCCAAGCGGGAGAAGCAGAAGCTCGAACTGCTGCGCACCGTGCTGACCTACTTTCACTACGCGTCCAAGGAGACCCGGCCCGACGTCTTCCGCGCCGAGATCGACCGCATGAAGCGCGCCGTCGACGAGACGCAGGACCGCTGGCGCACCAGCCAAGCCGACAAGACCACCGAACTCGACTTCCCCTGGATCAAGGACGACGTCGCCGGTCGTCACCGCGTCAACGGCGCTGACCGACGGACGCCGCAGCGCGCTCAGTAACATCGCCGGGATGAGCAGCCCGGTCACCTACGCACTGAACGAATCCGTCGCGACCATCACGCTGGACGACGGGAAGGTCAACGTGCTGTCCCCCGCGATGCAGCAGCACGTCAACGACGCGCTCGACCAGGCCGAGCAGGCCGCGTCCGCCGGCGAGGTCAAGGCGATCGTGCTGGCCGGCAACAACCGGGTGCTCAGCGCCGGCTTCGACCTGTCGGTGTTCAACTCCGGTGACGCCGCGGCGGCGCTCGGCATGCTGTCGGGCGGCTTCGAGCTGTCGATCCGGCTGCTGACGTTCCCGGTGCCCGTCGTCATCGCCGCGACCGGACCCGCGATCGCGATGGGGTCCTTCATGCTGCTCAGCGGCGATCACCGCGTCGGGTCGCCGAGTTCGCGCTGCCAGGCCAACGAGGTGGCGATCGGCATGGTGCTGCCCATCTCCGCCATCGAAATCATGCGGATGCGGTTGACGCGCGCGGCCTTCCAGCGTGCCGTGGCCCTGGCCGCGGTGTTCTCCGGTGACGCCGCCGTGTCGGCGGGCTGGCTCGACGAGATCGTCGAGGACGGGAACGTGCTGGCCCGTGCCCACGAGGTGGCCGCGGAGTTCGCCGCGACACTGCACGTGAAGGCGCACCGCGCCAGCAAGGTCAAGGCCCGCGAGGACGCCCTCAAGGCCATCCGCGCCGGCATCGACGGGCTGCCCGAGGAGTTCGGCAACAGCTAGGGCGCCGCCCCGCCGATTTGTCGCGACTTGTCGCTCCGAGGCGGGCAAGTCGTCACGCGCTCCCGCCGGGAGCGGCCCCGAAAAGCGAACTCAGCCCTGCTCCGCGTCGACGCGCGCCTCGAGTTCGTCGATGACGCGTTCGAGTTCGCCGACCAGCCAACCGTCCTGATGCTTCTGGTAGACGGCGAGCAACGACCGGTAGTACCAGAGGTGTTCGCGTGGATCCTGCTCGCTGAACCGCTGCCACACCGCAGGCCCGTCGGAGCGGTGGTCGCGCAGGATGGCGCGAGCGTTGTCGAGCTTGTCGGCCAGCGACACCAGCAGCGTCGCCTTGGAGGCATAGCCGAGGTGGTCGACGTAGGCCTGCTTGCGCGCCTTCCACGGCGGCTTGGGCACCTGGTCGGTGTCGCTGCACTCCTCGACGATGGTCGCGACGCCATCGCCGAACCTGGCGCGGATCTCGGCCAGGGTCGGCGCGCCGCCCTGATCCTCGACAGCGTCGTGCAGCAGCCCGGCGATCGCCTGGTCCTCCGTGCCGCCGCCCTCGATCACCAGACTCGCGACCGACAGCAGGTGCCCGACGTAGGGAATGCCGCTGCCTTTGCGCTCCTGGGTGCGGTGCAGCTGCGCGGCGTAGGCGAGCGCCTCGTCGAACCGCTCGGACAGCTTCGGTGTGGTGGTCTCCGTTGGCATGTGCCCCCCTGTCTACTCGCTCGGCACACCTTCACTGTGGCACAGGGGTACGACGCGGCACCCCGTGTGAACGAACCCGGGACCCCTGTCGCAGCGACGTCCTAGGGTGGAGTCGATGGGCCTCCACCTCCACCGTGCCGAGCGCACCGACGCGCTCGCCGCGGGTCTCGGCGATCTCCTGGCACGACCGCTGGACGATCCGTTCGCGATGGAGCTGGTGCTGGTCCCCGCGCGCGGTGTCGAGCGGTGGCTGTCGCAGCGGCTGTCCCACGTCCTCGGCCGGGGCGACGGAAGCGACGGCGTGTGCGCCGGCGTCGAGTTCCGCAATCCACGCTCGCTGATCGCCGAACTCACCGGCACCGCCGACGACGACCCCTGGTCGCCCGACGCGATGGTGTGGCCGCTTCTCGAGGTGGTCGACGCCAACCTCGACAAGCCGTGGTGCCGCGCGCTGGCACTGCACCTCGGCCACTTCGAGGATGGCGAGGCCGAGAAGGAGCTGCGCCTGGGCCGGCGGTACGCGGTGGCGCGGCGCATCGCCGGACTGTTCGCGTCCTACGCCCGCCAGCGCCCGCGGCTGCTCGTCGACTGGCTCGACGGCGATCCCGGCGCCCTGCCCGTCGACCTCGACTGGCAGCCGCCGCTGTGGCGCGAACTGGTGGCCCGCATCCCGGCCAATCCTCCGCACGTCCGGCACCGGGCCACCGTCGACGGCCTGCAGGCGGCGTCGAATCTGGATCTGCCGCAGCGTCTCTCGATGTTCGGCCACACGCGGCTGCCCGCCACCGAGATCGAGCTGATCACCGCGCTCGCCACCCATCACGACCTGCACCTGTGGCTGCCGCACCCGAGCGACGAGCTGTGGCAGGCGCTGAGCGGCGTCCACGGCGCCGTGCCGCGTCTCACCGACGAGAGTCACCGCGCCGTCGGCCACCCGCTGCTCGCCACGCTCGGCCGTGATCTGCGAGAGCTGCAGCGGAGCCTGCCCGTCGACGTCGCCACCGACGAGCACCTGCCCGGCACCGCCCACGGCGATCACCTGCTCGGGTGGCTGCAGGCCGACATCGCCGCCAATAGCGTTGCGCAACAAGGCCGTACGCACACCAAGGCCGACCGGTCGGTCCAGGTGCACGCGTGCCACGGCCCGGCACGTCAGGTGGACGTCCTGCGCGAGGTGCTGCTCGGCCTGCTCGCCGACGACCCCACCCTCGAGCCGCGCGACATCCTGGTGATGTGTCCGGACATCGACACCTACGCCCCACTCATCAACGCGGACTTCGGTCTCGGCGACGTGTTACCTGGCGTGCACCCGGCGCACAAGCTGCGGATGCGGCTGGCCGACCGTGCGCTGGTGCAGACCAACCCGCTGCTCGGCGTCGCGACGCAGCTGCTCGGCCTGGCGGGCAGCCGGGTGACGGCCAGCGAGGTGCTCAACTTCGCGCAGTCCGCGCCGGTGCGGGCGCGCTTCGACTTCACCGATGACGATCTCGAGGACGTCACCCGCTGGGTCCGCCAGGCCAACATCCGGTGGGGTTTCGACCAGGAGCATCGCAAGCCCTACGGCGTCGACTTCGTGCACAACACATGGCGTTTCGGCATCGACCGCGTCCTCACGGGCGTGACGATGTCCGACGATGCGCACGCCTGGATCGAATCGACGCTCCCCCTCGACGACGTCAGCAGCAACCGCGTCGAACTCGCCGGCCGGTTCGCCGAGTTCGTCGACCGACTCCAGCGCACCGTCGACGCGCTCGACACCGCGCAGCCGCTGCGCGACTGGCTCACCTCGATGTCGGAGAGCATCGGCCTGCTCACCCGCACCACCGATGCCGACGCGTGGCAGGTGGGGCAGATGGACCGCGAGTTCGCCGACGTGCTGGCCGCGGCCGGGGCGCGCGCGGACACCGTGCTGCGACTGCCCGACGTCAAGGCGCTGCTCGAGCGCCGCCTGGCCGGACGGCCAACCCGCGCCAACTTCCGCACCGGCACGCTGACCGTCTGCACGATGGTCCCGATGCGGTCGGTGCCGCACCGCGTGGTGTGCCTGGTCGGCCTCGACGACGGCGTGTTCCCGCGCCGCGGCATCGTCGACGGCGACGACGTTCTCGGCCGCGACCCGATGACCGGTGAGCGCGACTCGCGGTCGGAGGACAGGCAGCTGCTGCTCGACGCCATCGGCGCGGCCACCGAGAAGCTGGTGATCACCTACACCGGCGCCGACGCGAAGTCGGGTCAGCAGCGGCCGCCCGCCGTCCCGCTCGCCGAGCTGCTCGACGCGCTGGACCGCACCACGCCCGAGCCGGTCCGCGACCGCATCCTGGTCCGGCATCCGCTGCAGCCGTTCGACGTTCGCAACGTCGAGCCCGGGCGGCTGGTGCCCGACGTGCCGTTCACGTTCGATCCGACCGTGCTGCGCGCGGCCCGCGCCGGCGCCGCCGATCGCACGCCGCCGCAGCCGTTCATCAGCGGACCGCTGCCTGCGCCCCCGCCGTCGGACGTGGAACTCGCCGAGCTGATCGCGTTCTTCCGCGACCCGGTCAAGGGCTTCTTCCGCGAGCTGCAGTACACGCTGCCGTGGGACGTCGACGGCGTGGACGACGAGATGCCCGTCGACATCGACGCGCTCGAGGAGTGGAGCGTCGGCGACCGGATGCTCGCCGACATGCTGGGCGGGATGACGCCGGACGACGCTCGCGATGCCGAATGGCGGCGGGGCACCCTGCCGCCCGGTCGGCTCGGCTGGCGCAAGGCCACCGAGCTGCGCGACCAGGCGCACCTGCTGGCCGCGGCGGCCATGCGGTACCGCAACGCGGCGGTGCGGGCCTTCGACGTCGACGTCGACCTGGGTGGCGGACGACGGCTGACGGGGACGGTGTCGCCGGTGTTCGGCGAGCGGATCGTCTCGGTGACGTACTCGAAGCTCGCGGGTAAGCACCTGCTGGGCACGTGGATCCCGTTGCTGGCGTCGTACGCTCGCGAGCCGTCGACCGAGTGGTCGTCGGTGTGCATCGGCAGGCCGAAGCGGCGCAGCACCCCCGTCGAGGAGGGCCTCGGCCGTCCGGACGACTCCCCCGTGGACCTGCTGAGGGATCTGGTGAAGATGTACGACGCGGGCAGGCGCGAGCCGCTGCCACTGCCCATCAAGACCTCGCACGCGTGGGCCAGCGCCCGGCACACCGGCGACGACCCGGAAGGCGCAGCGGGATACCGCTGGCGGTCGAACAAGTTCCCCGGCGAGGAGGAGGACCCGGCTCAGGTCCGCGCCTGGGGGAAGGGCACCTGGCTCAGGCACCTGATGCAGCCGCTGCGTCCGGGTGAGGAGTACGAGGGCGAGACGAACCGCCTCGGTGCCTACTCCAGCCGCCTCTGGTTGCCGATGCTGCGCGCCGGTCAGGACCCCACCCGATGACGCCGATGACGCCGTTCGACCTGTGCGGGGCGTTGCCCGCCGAGAACGCGACCACCGTGCTGGAGGCGAGCGCGGGCACCGGCAAGACGTTCGCGCTGGCCGGTCTGGTCACCCGCTACGTCGCCGAGGGCGTCGCGACGCTCGACCAGATGCTGCTCATCACGTTCGGCCGGGCCGCCACCCAGGAACTGCGCGACCGCGTGCGCCGCCAGATGGCCGACGCGGCAGCGGCTTTCGACGACCCGTCGCTGATCGGCGACAACCTCCTGGTGGCCCACCTGGTGAACGGCACCGCCGAGGAGCGCACCGCGCGTCGGCAGCGACTGCGGGACGGGCTCGCGTCCTTCGACTCCGCGACGATCGCCACCACCCACCAGTTCTGCCAGCTGGTGCTGCGCTCGCTCGGCGTGGCCGGCGACTCCGACACTGCGGTGACCCTGGTGGAGAGCCTCACCGATCTGGTCACCGAGGTCGTCGACGACCTCTATCTGGCGCACTTCGGGCAGGAGCGCGAGGACCCGGCGCTCACCTACCGCGACGCGCTGAGCCTGGCCCGCGAGGTCGTCAACAACCCGGCGACGGAGCTTCGGCCGCTGCACCCCGAGCCGGGATCGCGCGCCGAGACGTGCATCCGCTTCGCCACCGACGTGCTGGCGGAGATGGAGATCCGCAAGCGCCGCATGGGCATCCTCGGCTACGACGACCTGCTGACGCGGCTGGCGAATGCGCTCGATGCCCCCGACTCCCCCGCCCGGACGCGGATGCACCAGCGCTGGCCGATCGTCATGGTCGACGAGTTCCAGGACACCGACCTGGTGCAGTGGCAGGTGATCGACCGGGCGTTCAGCGGGCGGTCGACCCTGATCCTGATCGGCGACCCAAAGCAGGCCATCTACGCGTTCCGCGGCGGCGACATCATCACTTACCTCAGCGCGGCGCAGAGCGCGGGCGAGCAGATGACGCTGGCGACCAACTGGCGCAGCGACGCCGCACTCGTCAACCGGTTGCAGGCCGTCCTGGAGGGCGCCCACCTCGGCGACGAGCGGATCGTCGTGCACCGGATCGAGGCGGCGCATCAGGGCACCCGCCTTGCCGGTGCGCCGCATCCCGATCCGTTCCGGATACGCGTCGTGCAGCGACCGACGTTCGGCAAGAGGGGGATTCAGAACGTCCCCATCGACGACATCCGCAGGCACGTCGGCCGCGACCTGGCCGCAGACGTCGCCACCCTCCTCGCGAGCGGGGCAACGTTCGACGGCCACACGATCGAGGCGCGGGACGTCGCGGTGATCGTCGAGAAGCACAAGGACGCGCGGATCTGCCAGGACGCGCTCGCGGCCGCAGGCATCCCGTGCGTCTACACCGGCGACTCCGACATCTTCGAGTCCGCCGCCGCCGAGGACTGGCTCGCCCTGCTCGAGGCGTTCGACCAGCCGCACCGGCCCGGCGTCGTGCGCGCCGCCGCCGCGACCGTGTTCTTCGGCCACACCGCCGAGTCACTGGTCGCCGGGGGCGAGAAGCTCACCGATGACCTGTCGGAGACGTTGCGCGAGTGGGCCGGTCACGCCCGGGAGCGTGGCGTCGCGGCGATCTACGAGGCCGCGCAGCTGCGGGGCATGGCCGACCGCGTGCTGTCCTGGCCCGACGGCGAGCGGCACATGACCGACCTCGCCCACGTCACGGAGATCCTGCAGGACGTCGCCCACTGTGAGCGCTACACGCTGCCGGCCCTGCGCGACTGGCTGCGGGCCGAGCGCGATGATCGCGGCGACGGCCGCACCGAGCGCAACCGCCGACTCGACAGCGACGTCGCCGCGGTGCAGATCATGACCGTCTGGGTGAGCAAGGGCCTGCAGTACCCGATCGTGTACCTGCCGTTCGCGTTCAACCGGTGGGTGCCCGAGGACGAGAACGTCCTGTTCCACGAGGGTGACGTGCGGTGCCTGTACGTCGGCGGCAAGGACGGCCCCGACTATCACGCCGTCGCCAAGCAGGGCCGGGCCGAGAACGCCGGCGACGACAGCCGTTTGACGTACGTCGCGCTGACCCGCGCGCAGGCGCAGGTGGTGGCGTGGTGGGCGCCGTCGGCGAACGAGTCCACCGGCGGGCTGTCGCGCATCCTGCGCGGCCGCTCCCCCGGCGAGGCGACGGTGCCCGACGTCTGCGTCCCTAGCAAGACCAACGACGACGACGCCTGGGCGCGCCTGCAGGCGTGGGCCGATGCGGGCGGGCCGGTGCTCGAGCCGTCGGTGCTCACCCCCGCCCCGAAGCCGCCGGTTCCGGACCGGCCCACCGATCTCGGCGCGCGGCACTTCCACCGCGGCATCGACACGTCGTGGCGCCGCACGTCGTACTCGGGGCTCATCCGCGTCACCGAGACCACGAACGTCAGCAGTGAACCCGAGGTCGCCGAACTCGACGACGAGGCATCCGCCGAGATCCCGCTGGCCCTGCCGGCCGCCGGGCCGTCGGTGCCGTCGCCGATGGCCGACCTCCCGACGGGCGCGAGGTTCGGCACGCTGGTGCACTCGGTGCTCGAGACCGCCGACCCGACCGCGGCGGATCTCGGCGCCGAACTGACGGAGCAGATCCGCGTGCACCTGGTGTGGTGGCCGATCGACGTGCCGCCCGAAGATCTGGCCGCCGCGCTGGTGCCGATGCACGACACGCCGCTCGGCCCGCTGGCCAACGATCTGACGCTGCGTCAGATCGGCCTGCAGGACCGCCTGCGCGAGTTGGACTTCGAGTTCCCGCTGGCCGGGGGCGACCTGCGCGCCGACGCGCCGGACGTCCGGTTGCGCGACGTCGGGCGGCTGCTCACCGAGCACCTGCCCGCCGACGACCCGATGGCGTCCTACGCGGGGCGGCTGACCAGCGAGCCGCTCGCCAGTCAGACCCTGCGCGGGTACCTGAGCGGTCAGATCGACGCGGTGCTGCGCGTGCCTGATGCGAGCGGCGGGTACCGGTACGTCGTCGTCGACTACAAGACCAACTGGCTCGGTGACGGCGACGATCCGCTGACCGCCGCCGACTACGACCGGCCGCGCCTGATCGAGGCGATGCTGCACTCCGACTACCCGCTGCAGGCGCTGCTGTACAGCGTTGTGCTGCACCGGTTCCTGCGGTGGCGGCAGCGCGGGTACGACCCGGACCGGCACCTCGGCGGCATCCTCTACCTGTACGTGCGCGGCATGTGCGGACCGGAGACGCCGGTGGTCGACGGTCACCGGGCCGGGGTGTTCGACTGGCAGCCGCCCGCCGCGCTGATCGTGGCGATGTCGGATCTGCTCGACGCGGGGAGGGCGGTGGCATGACGGTCGTCGACGAGGCGCACTGGCGGCGCGCGGCCGGGGCCACCGGGCTGCTGCGCGAGTTCAACGACGCGGGCGTGCTCGATGCGTCCGACGTCCTGGTGGCCCAACGCGTGACCGCACTCGGCGGCGACGTCGACGAGCGGGTGGCACTGGCGGTCGCGCTGACGGTGCGGGCACTGCGCGGCGGATCCGTGTGCCTCGAACTGGCGGGCGTCGCCGAGCAGGTCGACGTGCCCGACCTGCCGTGGCCCGAGACAGACGGGTGGGTGGCCGCCGTCCGCGCGAGCCCGCTGGTCGACACCACGCCGCACGTGCTGCGGATGCGCGGCGACGCCATCTACCTCGACCGGTACTGGCGCGAGGAGCAGCAGGTCGCCGACGACCTCCTCGCGATGGTGTCCGCCGACCCGACGACCACCCGCGCGACCGACGTCGACCGGCTGTTCCCGCCGGACTACGCCGAGCAGCGCGCCGCCGCGGAACTGGCGCTGCGGCAACGCCTCACGGTCATCACCGGCGGCCCGGGCACCGGCAAGACCACGACGGTCGCGCGGCTGCTGGCCCTGCTGGCCGGCGACGCGCACGCCTCCGGAGCGCCGCCGCTGCGGATCGCGCTGGCGGCACCGACCGGCAAGGCCGCCGCCCGCCTGCAGGAGGCCGTCCAGGCCGAGATCGACCAGCTGGACCTGGTGGATCAGCGCCGCATCGCCGGGCTGCAGGCCACGACGATGCACCGGCTGCTCGGTAGCAGGCCGGACAACTCGTCGCGGTTCCGCCACCACCGCGGCAACCGGCTGCCGCACGACGTGGTGGTGGTCGACGAGACCTCGATGGTGTCGCTGACGATGATGGCGCGGCTGCTCGAGGCGGTGCGGCCGGAGGCGCGGCTGCTGCTGGTGGGCGATCCCGATCAGCTGGCGTCGGTGGACGCGGGTGCCGTGCTGGCCGACCTCGTCGACGGGCTGGGTGAACGCGGCGACGTCCGCATCGCGGAACTGAAGACCCCGCACCGGTTCGGCGAGGCGATCGGTGCGCTGGCCGCCGCGATCCGCGACGGCGACGCCGACGCCGCGATCGAGGTGCTGCACGCGGGTGGTGACCACGTCGAGTGGATCGACGCCGAGGATCCGACACCCGCTCTGCGCGCGGTGCTGCTGCCGCCCGCGATGGACCTGCGGCGGGCGGCGATCCTGCGCGACGGGAAGACCGCGCTCGCCACGCTCGACGCGCACCGCCTGCTGTGCGCACACCGGCGCGGCCCGCACGGGGTGGCGCACTGGAACCGTCAGGTCGAGCGCTGGCTGACCGACGCGACGGGTGAGCCGATCTGGACGGCCTGGTACGCGGGCCGGCCGATCCTGGTCACGGCCAACGACTACGGCCTGCAGCTGTACAACGGCGACGTCGGGGTGACACTGGTGGACGACGCCGGACTGCGCGCCGTCGTCGCGGGCAGCGGCGCGACAGTCTCGCTGGCGACGAGCCGGCTGGCCGACGTCGAGACGATGCACGCGATGACGATCCACAAGAGCCAGGGCTCGCAGGCGCGGGAGGTGACGGTGCTGATGCCGCCGGTCGACTCTCGGCTGCTCACCCGTGAGCTGTTCTACACCGCGGTGACGCGAGCGAAGGAGAAGGTGCGGGTGGTCGGATCGGCCGATGAAGTGCGCGAGGCGATCTCGCGGCGGGCGGTCCGCGCGACCGGGCTGGCGTCGAGGCTGCGATGAGGGTCGTCGCGCTTCTGATCGCCGTCGCGCTGACCGCGGCCGAGGCGCCGTCGGCGCACGGTGAGCCGATGGCCTCCCCTGCCGAGCAGCTGATCGTCGTCACCGCGCCCACCGCGGACTCCGACGTCGGCCGCCTCGCCGCCTACGAGCGCACCGGGCGGGAGTGGACGCTGGTGCGCGGACCCATGGACGCCGACCTCGGCGAACTCGGGGTGGGCGCTCCCGCCGACGACGTCTTCCGCACCCCGACGGGCACGTATCCGCTGGGCATGGCCTTCGGTCGCGAGCCGAATCCCGGGACGTCGCTGCCCTACACGCAGGTGACGCGCAGCGACTGGTGGGACGAGGACGTCGACTCCCCCACCTACAACACGCTGGTGAATTCGCGCACGAAGCCGTCCGAGGACGCGGAGAACCTCTACACGTCGGGCGAGATGTACGACTACGCCGTGCTCGTCGAGCACAACCCGCAGCGCATCCCCGGCCGGTCGGCGGGGATCTTCTTGCACGTCACCGACGGCGAGCCGACGTGGGGGTGCATCGCCGTCGAGCGCGACGAGATGCGGTCGCTGCTGCAGTGGTTGACGCCGTCGGCCAACCCGCGGATCACGGTCGGCGTCGGCCCGGAGCCGGTGCCGCCGGCCGAGTAGCTAGCTGGGTCTGACGCACCCGGATTTACCCATCTGCAAGTTTGCCATTGACGTTCATAAACGTTCGTGTTTGCATTGCCGCGAGCGTATTGATCGAAGTGCATCCGACCCACTCCTCCACGAGTCGTGGCCGCCGTGCGCGGACCGGCCGTATTTGGGGGAGTCATGGGTTGCAGCACCTACGTGGGTCGAGTCGGGGCACTTGCCGTCGCATTGGGAGTCGGGTGGGCCACCACTCACGGGGCGGGCGTCGCCACCGCCGAACCCTCTGCCGACACGTCGGCCGGACCATCGGACTCCTCGCCGGCCGCGGACACGGGGGCCTCGACCCCCTCATCGTCTGCAGGCGCCGAGTCGCCGTCGGCGACCAGCGGCGCCCCGACCACCACGTCGACGTCGACATCCGCGTCCGGCTACACCTCGACGACCACCTCGGGTGACGGGCCGTCGTCGTCGGTGAGCAGCTCCGGCGGAGCGCTGACCTCCGAACGGGCGACTGGCACAAGCGTTCCGGGCGAGCCCGACGTCGAGGTCGAGGCCGAGTCGCCGACGAGTGACCCGGGCACGCCGTCCACGCCCACCCCGTCCGTCCCCCCTCCGACCCCCAGCGCCGATGCCGAACCCACCGGTCCCACTCATGCCCCCGCGTCTTCGACCAGTGCGAGACCCGAACCGGTCGCGGATCGCCCCTCGCCGAGCACGCGTCCCGACGGCCCGTCGACCCCGACGACCGCGGCGACCGGCACCACCGTCGGCGGCGTCCGGCAGACACTCGTCGCCGGTGCCACTCCGCCCGACGCCACCCGGGCCGCCACCGCTCGAACGGCGTCCGCCGAGCAGCTTGCGGTGCCGGCCGCGAACACCGCCCAGGCCGCACCCGCCGATGCCGGGCCCGTCGCCGCGTTGCTCAGACTGCCGGGGGCCTTCCTCGACGCCGCGGCCGGAATGGTTGCGGTCGTCCTGTCGCCGCTGCTGGCGCCCGGTCCCGCCACCCCCGCACCATCGCCCACCCTGTTCGCCGTGCTGGCGTGGGTGCGCCGCGAGGTCGAGCGGACCTTCTTCAACAGTGCTCCCACCATCGCCTATCCGGCCTCCGGCAACAGCCAGGACGTCAACGGTCGGGTCACGGGCAGTGTCGTCGTGACCGATCGCGACGGCGACCCCGTGTCGCTCTCGGCGTCGACCCCGGTCAACGGCGGCGCGGTCACACTGCGACCCGACGGCACCTTCACCTACACGCCGACCGCCGAACTGGCGCGCACCGGTGGCGTCGACTCGTTCACGGTGACCGCGGTCAGCACCGGCGGCGGCCTGCACCTTCAGGACGTCGGCGCAGCCCTCGCACGCCTAGATCTGGTGGGGGCACTCGTCGCACTGACGTCGCCGCCGACCACCACCCGCGTGATCACCGTCGCCGTGCGCCCGATCAACCAGGCACCCGTCGCTCGCGACGACGCGTTCACGGTCGACGAGGACACCACGCTCACGGGCGACGTATCGACCAACGACACGGACGTCAACGTTCCCGACACGAAGTCCTACGCGGTGGTGACCACGACCGTGAACGGCGCACTCACCCTGCGCGCGGACGGCACCTTCGAATACACGCCGGCGTCCAATTACTCGGGCACGGACGGCTTCACCTATTCGGTCGCCGACGCCGAGGGCGCCCGGTCCACGGCCACCGTCACCATCACCGTCGCCCCCGTGAACGACGCACCGGTCGCCGGTTCCCCCGGGCCGCAGACTGTCGACCACGCCACCGGTGCGGTCTCGGGAACCATTGGCTTCACCGACGTCGACGGCGACGACCTCACCTTCACCGTCACCCAACCCGCCAGCGGACGGGTCACCTACGACGCCGCCACGGGCCGATACACATTCACGCCGACCGTCGCGGATCGCCTGCAGGCCAACCTCACGACCGGTACGGATCAGCGGACGTTCACGATCACCGCGTCCGACGGGACGGCCGCCGCTGCCGTCACCATCACCGCCGTCGTAGATCCCGCGCGAGTCGTGGTCGTGGGCACGATTCCCACCGGATCCAGCATCGTCGACGTCGACGTCGTGGGCACGCGCGCCTACGTGATCGGCTCCGACGGAGTACTCAAGACGATCGACACCCGGACGAACGCGGTGATCGGGACGGTGAAGATCAACGGCGTGTCCGGCACCGAGTACCTGGACGCGAGCAACGACGGCAAGTACGTCTACGTCTCAGCGGGCAATGGCGGCAACGGCGTCGTCGTCATCGTCGACACCGCCACCGGCGCCCAGACCCCCGTCGCCGTCGGACGACTGGCGCGCGACCTGCTCGAGGTCACGCTGCCCGACGGCCAGCGACTGGTCTACGTCACCACCCGCTCCGCGGCCGGCAACCGGGTAGCGATCGTCGACCCCGCCTCCCCTGCCTCCGTGCGGTACGTCGACCTGCCCGCCGGCGCCGGCCCGAACAACATCGCCGCCAGCCGTGACGGCCGGTTCGTCTACGTGACGCGCAACGAGGGTGGCAACTCGCTCAGCGTCATCGACACGTCGACCAACACGGTCGTCTCCACCACGGCGCTGGGAAACAACCCGCAGGGACTCGACGTCAGCGCCGACGGCCGTAACGTCTACGTCGCCAACGGTGGCAGCACCAACGTGACGGTCCTCGACACGACCACCGGCGAACTCTCACAGATCGCGGTGGGCAACGCGGCACGCGGAGTCCGCGTCAGTCCCGACGGGTCCACTGCCTACGTGACGCTCAACAATGGACGGGTAGCCGTCATCGACACGTCCACCAACACCACCATCGGCTCAACGATCGAGGTCGGACCCGGCGCTCAGTACACCGCGTTCACGTCCGACGGCACCGCCTACACCTCGAACTTCAGCCTCGGAAACGTGTCGGTACTGGCCGTCGTCTCGACGAGCGTCAACGTCGCACCCATCAACGTCCGTCCCCCGGTGATCGGCACGCCGAACGCGACCACGGGTGTGGTGACCGGCTCGCTCAACGTCACCGACGGCGACCGCGACACCCTGACCTTCACGCCGACGACCGTCACCACGTCCAAGGGCACGTTCACCGTCGATGCCGCGGGAGCGTTCTCGTATCGGCCCACCGACGATGCGCGGCATGCTGCGGCCAAGCCCGGCGCAGGACTCGGCGTCACGACCGACACCGCCACGTTCATCGTCACCGACGGCCAGGGCGGAAGCGTCGCAGTCGCCGTGTCGGTGGCGGTCAGCCCGAAGAACGCCGCCCCTGTCCTCGTGTCCAACCCGCCGCCCTCCGCACCCGGCACAGACGGAACCGTCACCGGCCGGGTCACGTTCACCGATCCCGACGGTGACCCGCTGTCCTACACCGTCACGACCACCCCGAAGGGCCAGCTCGCGATCGCCCCGGACGGCAGCTACACCTTCACCGCCACGTCGGCGGCCATGCTGGCCGCGGGCGCCTTGGCTGCCACCGCCGCCGAGCGGGAAGCCACCTACACCGTCAGCGCGACCGACGGCTACGGCGGCGTCTCAACGGCCGGCATCACCGTGTCCATCAGGCCTCAACCCGTCGCGCCCGTCGCGTTGGTGGGGTTCGAGTTCGATGTCATCGAGGACACGGTGTTCACCGGCACCCTCGTGGGACTCGCCAACGACGCGAACGGTGACCCGCTCACCTTCCAAGTCGAAAGAACGCCCACTCGCGGAACGCTGGTGCTGGCGCCGGACGGCACCTACACCTACACACCCCTTCGCGACTTGTATGGCATCGACGTGTTCTCGTTCACGGCCTACGACGGCGTCCTCAGAAGCGAGCAAGGATTCGTCACCTTCGGGGTGAGTCCTCGCAACGACGCCCCGGTGGCGGGGACGGTGGTCCTCACCACGCCGACCAACGCCTCGGTCACCGGTACGCTCACCGCCAGCGACGTCGACAGCAACGACCTGACCTTCTCGGGCGGCGGCAAGACCGCCAAGGGCACGGTGGTCATCAATGGTGACGGGACCTTCCGCTACACCCCCGATCAGAACGTCTCGGGCTCGGACGCGTTCAGCTTCACCGTCTCCGACGGCGCACTCACCGCTGTCGGGACGGCCGCCGTATCCATCGAACCGGTGAACCAGGCGCCGACCGGTTCCGTCGCGGTGCGGGTCGTCGACCCGGACACCGGGGAACTCCGAATCACCGTCACTGCAACCGATCCCGAAGGCGGCGCCGTCACGATCACCCCACCCAGCGATCCCGCCCGCTACGACCTCGTCTTCGTCTCCCGCGCACCGTCCAACGGCGTCACCGTGTCCGAGTACGCCTTCCGTCCGACCGACGCAGCGCGAGCGGCCGCGGCGGCGACACCCGGTGACGACGTGCAGACCCTGTCGTTCACCGTCTCCGACGGAACGCTGACCTCCACCGTCGGTGTCGACGTCCTCGTCGCACCGGCTGCGGCTGCGGTGCTCGTGGACCCCGAGACGCCGGTGTCGCTGGGGCTGCAGCCCGACCCCGTCACCGGCGCAGCCCAAGGCACCGTCAACGCCATCAAGCAGGACGTGACCTACACGGTGACCGGTCAGCCCAGATTCGGCACCTTCGCCATCGCCGCCGACGGGACGTTCACCTACACACCCGATCCGGTGCGTCGCGTCGCCGCCGCCACGACGCTGAGCACCGCCGACGACGTGGACGCGATCGTCATTCGCATCAGCGACGGCGCGACGAGCCAGACGGTCACGATCACCCCGTCGCTGTCCCCCACGAATGTCGCTGCGGTCTACCAGTTGCCGACGGGTGCCACTGCCGGCCCGACGGTGTTGACCGGGAGCGGCGTCGGATACCTGACGGTGCGCACCGCCGATGGCAACTACGCGATCGTGGTGACCTCCCCCGGTGGCGCCGCTCCGCGCATCGTCGCGCTGGCGGGCACCCCGATCGACGGCGTCTACGACGACGGGCGAATCGCCCTGCAGTACAGCCGTTCGACCGACGGCACCGTCTCCGCCACGGTGATCCGCGCGGGCGGAGCTACCACGACGGCGCTGCCCGGATCCCCCACCGATCGAGTCGTCGACGCGGCGACCGGCACCGTATACGTCGTCAGCGAGTCGAGTACCGGCGCGCACGCGGTGACGCTGCTGCCGGTCTCCGGTGCATCGTCCACGGTCAGCCTCCCCGGCACACCCGGCGGTCTGATCAGGCGAACCGACGGCAGCTACTACGTCGTCGCGACCACCCCGTCTGGCGGCTCGGCCATCACGATCATCCGCCGCGACGCCACCTCGACGACGTTGGCATTTTCAGGCACTGCGGTGGGCAAGGCGCAGAATGGCGTCGACGGCTCACTGATCTTCACCACCCGCGCCACGGACGGGTCATCGACATTGACGGTGCTGCGTCTAGACGGCTCGACGATCGTCGCGGCCCCGCCCGGCGACATCGTCGGCACCATCAGGTTCGACGGCGGGGGTGTGGTGTCGGTGGCTTCCGTTCGACAGGAGGCGAACTCGCTGGTCGACTACCGGACGGCCATCGGCATCACGGGTGACGTCGCCGTCACCAAGGGGGCCGTCAAGCTGGTCACCGGGACGATCGTGGGGCCCGTCCAGTACGTCGTCGACGACCGGGGCATCGAAACGTCGCGCTACTTCACCGTCAAGCTGCCCCGGGCCGGATCGACGCCCGATCAGTACCAGCTGACCGTCGGCGTGGGTCCCATGTACAAGTCGGTCGCACTGCCTGGTCGACTGCTCGATCAGGAGCCCATCACCGCGGCCGCGTTCGCCGCGGCGGGCAAGGTCTATCAGGTGACGGTCGTGCTGCCCAGTGGTGTCGTGCCCGCGGCCTATCACGTCACGGTGGTCGACACGACTCGACTCACGTCGCAGCAGGTTCTGTTACCCGGGCGTCCCACCGGAGCCCCGGTGTTCGACGACGTCGGAACGGCGTACTTCGCCAGCGGCGAACAGGGCAGCGACCCCAAGTGGATCACCGTCGTCAACGGGGCAGGGAACCCGACCGTCGCCG
This sequence comes from Mycobacterium sp. PTI7, assembly GCF_056679845.1. NCBI lineage: Bacteria > Bacillati > Actinomycetota > Actinomycetes > Mycobacteriales > Mycobacteriaceae > Mycobacterium > Mycobacterium sp. PTI7. The sequence continues at coordinate 5,965,010 of NZ_CM155252.1, read as the reverse complement.
TGGCGGGCACGTTCGAACCCGACGCCCTCAGGGTCATCGGGGGAATCGCGCGGGTCGTCACCAACGACTCCGGTCGGTACTCGCTGGTGTCCGTGACCTCGACCGGCGAGGCACGAACGACACCGTTGACCGGCATGCCCGTCGACGGCTACGACGTCGATCCGGAACTCGGCCGGACGGTGCAACTGACCAGTTCGAACGGTCAATCGTTCGTGACGATCGTCTCCGACGACGGCTCAGCCGTCACTGCCGCCTTGCCGGGCCGTTTGACCGAGGGCATATTCGTCTCCGGGCCGGCGAGCACCATCCGAGCGGTGGTCAGAGCACCCGGCACCAACGGGGCCTATTCGATCGCCACCGTGCGGATCGATGGCACCGTCGTCACGACCCCGCTCGGCACCTCGACGCCGATGCCGGAAGTCCTCGCCGGCCCCGACTCGTTCATCGTTCGCATCCGAAACGGTGCAGCCCACGCGGTCGTCCTGGTGCGTGACGACGGGTCGTCGGTCACCGTACCGATCACCGGCGTGCCGATCGACGACACGACCGTCGACGTCGCCGGCCGGACGTACTTCACGTCCTACGACGGCACCGCGACGTCGGTCACCATCGTCGACCCGGACGGCACCTCGACGGTGCGCACCGTGCCGGGCCGACCCACGACGGCACCGGACTTCGACGGGCAACTCGTCTACCAGCAGACCGATGCCGGCCTGTTCGCTCTTGCAGGGCCGGCCAACGCCAATCGCATGTAGCGGTCAGAGGCGGCCGACGCTGCGCAGGCCCTCGACGGTGTCGGCGAGCGTCTCTGCCGGGTCGCGCCGGACGATGCCCAGCTCGCGCTCGGCCGGGCCGTCGTCGGACGCGGGCATCTGGGTGTAGTACTGCATGGCGGCGGAGTCGATCGGGGTGTCGAACGGCAGCCGGTCGCCGATGACGTCGAACAGCCGGCCCAGCGCCCGTAACCCGCTGTCGGGCACCGGAACCGCGACGAGCGGCCGGTCGGCGGCCTCGCCGATCAGCTTGGCCAGACGGGACACCGGCACGCGCTGTCCGCCGGCCATGTAGCGGCGCGGCCCCCTACCCGGTTCGAGCAACGCGACGTGCAGGTTGGCCAGGTCGCGGACGTCGATGACGATCCACGCGGCGCTGCGCCCGGGCACGCCGTACATCTTGACCGCGGCCTCGACGCCCTCGGCGGCCTCGCCGAACTGATCGCCGGCGGGCGGGCCGAGCACCATGCCCGGGTAGCTGATGCTCACCGGTGCACCGGCATCCTGCAGACCGCGGGCGTACGCCTCGACGACGGCCTTCGACTTGCCGTAGCCGTCCGAGCCACCCACCACCGGCAGGTCCGCGTGCAGCGTCTCCAGTCCGGGACGGAACAGTGCCGAGAAGCTCGACACGTGCACGACGGGGTCGATGCCGGCCTTCACCGCACCGCCCAGCACGTTGCGCGCTCCCTCGAGGTTTGTGAATAGCATCTCGTCGGCGCGCGCCGGGTCCGTCGACACCATTGCCGCGCAATGGATTACGGCGTCGCAGCCGTCCAGGGCCGTCGTGGTGGTGTCCGGATCGGCGATGTCACCGACGACGTGGTCGCCGATGTCGACGCCGATCTTCTCGGCACTGGTGCGCAGCCGGTCGGCGTTGCGGACGAGGAAACGCACCTGATGGCCGGCGTCCTGCGCGGCCTTGGCGGTCCAGGCACCGACGAAGCCGGTGCCACCAGTGACGAGTACCCGCAACGGACCCTCCCGAGATCGACGACGCCTCGAAACCTAGCGCACGTTGGGGATGCCGCTCCGGCTACTGCAGGTTCCGCAGGACAGACCGACCCCACGCCGACAAGTGCCCCGACTGCCCGCCTCGTAGCGACAACTCGCGACAATGGCCGGACGACGCTCCCGTTGTCGCGAGTTGTCGCGCAGAGGCGGGCACGTGCGACGCCCCGCCCACACATCGCCACCCGTGGCCTGAACCGCCCGACCGTCAGCGATTCGTCACCTGCCTGGCGTGTAGGGGGCCCAGGACGTGGGAACGTGGACATCATGTTCGGTCGCGTGGTGAAGCTAGTGGGACAGGTCGGGGAATCGGTGCTGTCGATCGTCGGCATCCGCAACGGCACCGAGGAGCCGCGACACAACAGTGAGCCCCTCGGCGACGGCGTCGAACTGCGCGAGTACGGCACACGCATCGCCGCCGAGACGACGATCAGCGCCGGCGAGGCCGACGAGGAGGGTGCGCGCAGCGAGGGCTTCCGCCGCCTCGCCGGCTACATCTTCGGCAAGAACACCACCAGTGGTGACATCGCGATGACCGCACCCGTCGCGCAGTCACGCGAGGGCGAGAAGATCGCGATGACGGCACCCGTCGTCCAGTCGGCGCAGGACGTCGAGGTGGGCACCGGCTGGGTGATCCGCTTCTTCATGCCGTCGAAGTGGACTCTGGAGACGCTGCCCAAGCCCGTCGACGATCGGGTGCGCCTCGTCGAGGTGCCCGGTGAGACGTACGCGGTGCTCCGCTTCACCGGTGACCGCGGGCCCGACGCCGTCGCGAAGCGCACGGCCGAGCTGCTCGACGTCGTCCGCGCGTATGGATTCGAACCGTCCGGGGAGCCGGCGGCGTGGTTCTACGATCCGCCGTGGACGCTGCCCCCGCTGCGACGCAATGAGATTGCGGTCCCGGTGGCGGTGTGACCTCGCCGGCTCGTTCCTCGTCCCATCCGACGCGTGCGGCAGTCGCATGGCGGTGGGTGGCCCTGGTCCTTGCGCTGAGTCAGCTCGCGGCACCTGCGGTGACGAGTGCCATCGCGGGCGACTTCCTCGCGTCGGGGGCGACCAATCAAGCGCTGATCACGCCGGCCGGCTACGCGTTCGGGCTGTGGGGCGTCATCACCGTGCTGAGCGCCATCACCGCGGTCGTGATCGTGCGGTACGGCCTCGGATCCTGGTGGGAGACCGGGGTTCTCATCGACGTCTGCATCGTCTTCGTGGGATTCAGCCTGTGGTTGATCATCGCCGCGCAGGACTGGCTGTGGGTGAGCGTCGTGGTGTTCGGCGTGATGGTCGGCGCCCTGGCGCACGTGATGCGCAAGCTGATCCGTCACCGCGACGACCTGACGTGCCCGTCGTGGGCGGCGACGCTGGCGACGGTGACGTTCGGCCTGTATCTGGGCTGGAGCAGCATCGCGTGGTTCGCGAACGTGGCGGCGGCCTTCGTCAACGACGGGTGGCGCACCGAGGACTGGTGGTGGCAGTTCGTCGTGCTGGTGCTGGCGGCGATGTCCGCCATCGGGGTGACGCTGATGCTGCGCGGCACGATCGGCTACGTCGCGGGGGTGCTCTGGGCGCTGGTGGCGATCGCGGTCGGTGCGGCGCAGCGCGGCAGTCCCGTGCTGGTGTCGACGGCGGCGGTGGCTGCGGTGGTGGTGGCCGTGGTGGCGGCAGTGGCGTGGCAGCGATTCGGCCGACGTGCGCGGGTCTCCACGGCGACGGCCTGACCAACCCGATTTCTACCGATCACAAACCAAAGGTGATCATGCTAACAAGGTGCTTGCTATAGCTAGCACCAGCTTGCAGACTGGTTTTCACACGTACCCGGCAGCGTCCAAGCAGGCCGCCGGGTCACCCAATGAGAGGACATCGAATGTCTGTCACCAGCGGACCCATCAATCTCGTCAAGAGCGTCGTCGACCTGGGGGTCGGTGTCGTCAAGCAGATCCTCGGCGTGGTCTTCAACAACGAGAAGCTCGAGGAGCAGGGCAAGGCTCAGCAGGACAAGGCCGAGGCCGAGAAGGACGTCGCCAAGAAGGAAGCCGAAGCCGACGCCGCTCGCGCCGAGGCCAAGACCCAGGAAGCGCGCCAGAAGGCCGCCGAGAAGTCCTGATCTCCGCACCTCTTCGAAGAGCAGTCGCCTCCGGGCGGCTGCTCTTCTGCGTTTCCAAGTGGTTCCGGACAAAACTGACAGCCTCCGTCACAATATGGTGATCTTGGTACCGCCTGGCGGCTATGCTTCCCTGACCGAGGGCTGCCGACGCCCTCGACCGAGCGTCACCTGTCGGCGACGGCTCCGGGTGCCGGAAGGAGCGTCGCGTGGTCGAGAGACTTCCCGCGGGACGCCACAACCTGACCCGCGATCAAGTCGCCGCAGATCAGCGGCGGCGGATCTTCGAGGCACTCGCCGTCGTCATGACTGACAAGGGGTACGCCGAGACGACGATCTCCGACATCGTGCGCCACGCGAAGGTGTCGCGGCCGACGTTCTACGAGAACTTCGAGTCCAAGCAGGATTGCTTCATGGCGGGGTACGCCAGCCTGCAGAAGCGGATACTCAGCACGATCTTGAGCGAACCGCTCTCAGGCACACCCATGCAGCGCTTCGATGCGATGCTCGTGAAGTATCTCGACGCGATCGTCTCGAATCCCTCTACGAGCCGTCTCTACCTCGTCGAGGTGTACGCAGCCGGCCCAGAGGCGATGCGTCGTCGCCTGCGGATGCAGCAGGAATTCGTCGACCGCGTTGCCGCCACCTTCAGAGCACGGACGAAGACCGACGTGTTCGCATGCCAGGCCCTGGTGGCGACCGTCTCGACGCTCGTCACCCAAGCCCTGATCGAAGGCGACGTCGCCGCAGTCCTGAGATTGCGGAAGCCGATCGTCCGCCTGGCGGAGCGACTCGCCCCCGGCTCCATGCGGATGCCGGCCAGGGCTTGACGCGCACGTGGTCGAGCCGGGACGCATCGGACCGTAGCCACCGAAGACAACTCTCCGTCAATTTTGCTTGACCTACGTAAACGCTCGTGTTTCTATTTTGCCAAGCAAACTGGCAGCGCACCCCTCGGACGCGACAACTGGTTGTTTTGCGCAACGTCGAGCAACCGAAGGAACGTCATGGGGCACAGCGCGTACGTGGGTCGCGTCGGAACGTTGGCAGTCGCACTCGGCGTGGGCTGGGCGGCGACGGTCGGTGCGGGAGTGGCGTCGGCCGAACCCGCGTCCGCATCCGACAGCCCGTCCGGTTCGGAGTCCTCCGACGCCAGCGCATCGGCCACGGACCCGAAGGTGACGGCTCCGCCGACCACCACCGGCACATCGACCACCGGTTCGACGTCGACCTCCACCTCCGGCTCGACTTCGAATAACGACGCATCGCCATCGTCGACCGTCAGCAGCTCCGGCGGCGCCCTGACCTCGGACCGGGCGACCGGCGCCGAGACGAAGACCGTTGACCCAGTGGACGATCCGGCTCCGACACCGGACCCGACCCACGCTCTTACGCCAGCGGTACCCACCGTCGAGGCAACGCCGCCGCCGGTGTCGACCCCCACCCCGACTCCCTCAGCCCCCGAGATCCACGTCGTCGAACGCTCGGACGGGTCCGAGGGGACGACGCCCACCGTCGAGTCTGCGCCCGCGAAGCTGGCCGTAGCCGTATCCGCTGCCCCGGAGCGCGCCCGCGTCACGCCGTCGACGGCGGCATCGACGGCGACGGCGACGGCGACGGCGACGGCGAAGGCCAATCCGCTCGCCGTCGCGGTGGTCACGCAGGACGCCACGCCCGCGCCCTCCATGTCGACCGTCCCGGCCGGCCCCATCGAGACGCTGCTCCTCGCCCCGACCCGCATCGTCGTCGGGCTCCTGGGCCTGCTGGCCGGTCCACTCGCCGGTTCGCCGCTGAACCCCGTCACCCCCGCGCCGGTGTTCGAGTTGCTCATCGCGTTCTACCGACGGATCGACAACTTCCTCTTCAACGCCACCCCGACGGCGAACCCTCGCCAGACGGGGCAGACCAGCCCCGGCGGGATCGTGAGCGGAAGCCTCAACGCCGTTGACCCCAACGGGGATCCGCTGACGTACACGGTGACCGCGCAGCCCACGTCCGGCAGCGTCGTCGTCAACGCCGACGGCACGTACGTCTACACCCCGAGAGGCGGCGTCGAGCAGGCCGGCGTCACCGACTCGTTCACCGTCGTCATCGACGACAGCGCAGGGTTCCACCTCTTCGGCTTCCTCAGCCAGCGCCAGATCACCACAGTCGTCCCCGTCACCGTGACCGGCACCAACCGCGCTCCGGTGTTCGGCACGCCGCCGCGGGTCACCAGCGTGGACCCGACCACCGGCGCGGTCACCCTCGCTGCGGGCGCCACCGATCCCGACGGCGATACGCTGACCTATACGGCGACCGCCGCGAGCGGCACCGCCACCGTAACCGTCGACGGCTCACAGATCACCTTCAGGCCCACCGACGACGCCCGCCACGCCGCCGCGGCCAACCCGGTGAGTGACGTCGTCACCGTCGTCGCCACCGACCGGTTCGGCGCGACCGCGACCAGCACCGTCACCGTCTCGGTGTTGGGCGCCAACGCATTGCCGTCGACCACCGGCGTCACCATCTCGTCCACCAACTTCACCACGGGACAGATCAGTGGCAATCTCAACGTCACGGATGCCGACCGTGACACCCTCGCCTACACGCCCGCGACGGTGACCACGTCGAAGGGCACCTTCACCGTCGATTCGTCGGGGCGGTTCACCTACACCCCGACGCCCGACGCACGGCACGCCGCAGCCAAGCTAGGCGCCGGCGCCGACGTCACCACCGACACCGCCACGTTCACGGTCGTCGACGGCTTCGGCGGAACCCTCACGGTCCCCGTCAGCGTGACGATCGACAAGACCAACCTCGCACCGATCCCGCTCGGCAGCAACGTCAACCTGCCCGACGCCGCGGGCGTCGTCACCGGCACGGTCGAGTTCACCGACTCCGAACTCGATCCGGTCACCCTGACCGCGACCGCCCCCGCGCACGGCAGCGTCCAGCTCACCACCACCGGCGGCGCCATCACGACCGGCGAATTCATCTACACCCCAACCGAAGCGGCACGCGTCGCCGCGGCGCGCGGCGGCCCCACCACCGATACGTTCACCGTGACGGCCACCGACGGGTACGCATTCCTGGCGGGCACGGGTGCGTCCATCACCATCACCGTCGCGATCGAACCCGCCGCCGTGGCCAACAGGGCACCCGAGGTCACGGTGTTCGCGAGCGAACCCACGAAGCGCGGCGTCGTCATCGTCACGATCACCGCAAAGGACCCCGACGGCGACCCGGTGACCATCACGCCGCCGGAATCGAACAGCTATCGCGGGATACTCTCGCTGGTGTCGTCCACGACGGACGCGTCCGGTGTCACCACCGCGACCTACCGCTACACGGCATCGGACATCGACCGTGCCACCGTCGCCAACACCGGCACTCCGCTCTTCCGGCAGCTCGACTTCACCGTGTCCGACGAGTTCGGCGGATCCGTGCCGGCGATCGCCACAGTCGGGGTCGACGGCAACCGCCAGCCGAACGCAACATTCGACGTATCGACCACCGACGGCGTCGCCCGGATCACCGTGCGCGCGTCCGACCCCGACGGTGACGTCGTCGCGATCAGCGGTCGCGGCACGCTGATCTCCACCAATTACGCCAACGGAGTCACAACAGCGGTCTACGACTACGTCCCGAGCCCCAACACCACCTCGACGAACAGGCTCGACAACGTCTTCTTCACCTTGACGGACGGGAACGGCGGCCTCAACAGCATCCCGGCTCTGGTTTTCGTACCGGGCCGTTACACCCCGCCGCCCTACGTCCCACCGGTGTACAACCCGCCGGGGCCGTCGCCGACCAACGTCGGTCCGGCGCTGACGATCACCAACTCGGGCCCGCTGCCGAGCCGAATCGTCAAGCTCTACGTCACGGCGAAGGACAATGACGGCGTCACGGCGATCATCGATCCGAAACCGACGACCGGCACCCTGACCCGAGACTTCGTGGAGAGGTATGGCGACGGCACCGAGTTGTACGCCGCCTACACGTACTCACCCACGCAAACCACCGCGGGAACCGAGGACCTCGTCTTCGAGTCCGTCGACCGCAGGGGCGGGTTCACGCGGATCACGACGACCGTCGTGATCCGGACTGTGACCGCTAAGGCTTGACCGGATGCCGGCTGAGGATCGACACGCGATTGAAGGCGTTGATCGCCGTCGCCACCCAGATGACGGCCGACAGTTCGTCGTCGCCGAGAACCTCGCGCGCACGGCCGTATTCGCGCTCGGCGGTGTCGTGGTCGGGCAGCGTGGTGGTGATCTCGGCCAGTCGTAGCGCCGCCTGCTCGCGCTCGCTGAACAGTTCGGTGTCCCGCCACACGGACAGCGTCGCCAGCTGCTTCTCCGTGACACCCACCGCGACCGCCTTGCGGTGGTGAAGCTCCAGGCACGTCGCACAGCCGTTGATCTGGGACACCCGGACATTCACGAGTTCGACGAGGGCCTTCTCGATGCCTGCGTCCGCCGCCGTCTTGCCGACCGCCGTCGCAGCGCCCACGAACGCCCGATAGGCGTCGGGACTCTGCTTGTCGATGTACACGTGCTCGATGTCCACCACGGCCTCCGGATCGCTACAGTCGAGTCGATCGTACGCAGCAGGAGGGTGCCATGACGCTGACCGACAAGACGGGTGCGCCGGTGTCCGTCGTTCGCAACGCCGAGGACTTCGCCGTCTCCATCGACGGGAAGGCCGCAGGCAAAACGGTTTTCGTCGACCGCGACGCCCAGCGGGTGTTCTTCCACACCGAGGTGGACGACGCGTACGGGGGCCGGGGCCTGGCGACCATCGTGATCGCCGAGGCGCTGACGGTCACGCGCGCGGAGGGTCTGCGGATCGTGCCGGTGTGCCCGATGGTCGCGAAGTACGTCAAGGCGCATCCTGAGTTCGCCGACATCGTCGACAGGCCGACGCGCGACATCATGACGTGGCTGCGCGCGACGGTGGAGACGTAGCGGGTCGTTCTACGCGCGGATGTGCGGCGCGGGGTGGTCGGCGTCCCACTGCTGCTCGACGCGCTTCACCCGGTGATGCTCGAGCGCGACGAGGATCGCGCCCGCGGTGACCAGCGCGCCGGCGATCAGCGCGAGCGCCATCACCAGATCGGTGCGCCCGTATGCGGATGCCGCGACCGTTCCGGCGATCAGCGCCGTGCCGACCATGATCAGGACCAGGCCTGGCAGCCAGAGCGTGTCGATGAACGACTCGCCCGCATGCTGCTGGCACGTGCGCGAATGGTCGACGGGATCTCGATGTGCGCCCTTCATGGGTGTCTCCCTCCGAAGATCACCCCAGCGTACGCCGATTGTGAGCTACGTCACAGCGGCGAGTGCTTGCCGGGCGTAGGCACGCACGTCGGCGTCCCCGTCGTCCAGCGCACCGGTCAACGCCACCCGCGCCGCGTCCTCCGACGCCGCCCAGCGGGTCAGGCTCAGCACCGCCGCCTTGCGCACGTCGAGGTGGGGATCTCCCAGCGCCCGGGACAGCGGCGGGACGGCCGTCGACGACGACGGCGCCCCGGCCAGGGCACGCGCGGCCCCCTGGCGGATCTGCCAGGCCGATGCGACGAGCGCACCCTCGACGGCGGGCACGTCGGCGTCCTCCCACCCCACGGATCCCAGTGCCGCCAGCGCCGCCGCACGCACCAGGGGGTCCGGATCGGCGGTGAGTTCGCGAACGGTGTCGACGCCGCTGCGCAGGGTTCCCAGACCGTTGGCGACGGCGATGCGCACCTCGCGGTTGGCATCGCCGCGGGCGTCGGCCACGCCGTCGGCGTCGTCGACCGACACCAGCGCGCGGACGGCTTCGATGCGGACGCGGTGGTCGGGGTCGGCGAGGGCGTCGCGGTATCTCGCGGGCTCACCCACGCGACGCGAACTGACGACGTAGAGCACGGCGCCGCGCACGACCGCGTCGCCCGAGTCCACCAGCGGCCGCAGCGCCTCCGGAGCGGGCAGCACCTCGACGAGTTCGCGGATCGCATCGGCGGCGAGGCGGCGGACCTCCACGGCCGGGTCGTCGAGCGCCGCGAACAATGCCGGCCCGTAGCCGTCGCACAGGTGCTCGGTGAGGACGTCGACGGCGGTCCGCCGGACGCCGGGATCCTCGTCGCCGAGGTAGGGCGCGAGGTCGCCGATGGACGGCTCGTCGAGGGCCAGCACGGCGGCGATGCGCGGCGACGGTGGCTCGACGGTGGCAGCGTCGATCACCCGCGACACCTCCGAGGCCGGCGCCTGACCCCCGACCAACGGCGGCTGCTGGACGTGAATGGGTTCGGTCTCGCCACTGGGCAAGTCGTCGAGGCCCGGCACGGGGACGAAGTACGGCGCGACGGGCCGCTTGAAGAACTCCATGTCGCCGTCGGCGGTCTTGCGCAGGTTGAGGTGATAGCGCCAGTCGACGTCGTCGCGATCCGGGATGTCGCTGCGATCGTGGTACAGCCCCCACCGCGATTCGGTCCGGGTCAGCGAGGAGCGGGCCGCCATCTCGGCGCAATCGCGGATGAACGACACCTCGACCGCACGCAGCAGCTCGTGCGGGGTGGTGGCGCCGATGCCGGCGACCTCGTCGCGCATGCGGTCGAAGGTCTGCACGGCCAGCGACAGCTTGGCGGCGGTCTTGGGCGGCGCCACGTAGTCGTTGACGAAGCGGCGTAGTTTGTACTCGACCTGGGGTTGCGGCGGCCCGTCCGGATTGCGCAGCGGGCGGTAGATCAGGTCGTGGGCGGCGGCGATCTGATCGGCGGGCAGAGCGCCGGGCGCGGGGGCGTCGTCGAGTGTCGACGCCGCGTGCGAGCCGGCCAGTTCCCCGTAGACGAACGCGCCGATCATGTAGTTGTGCGGCACGCACGCCAGGTCGCCCGCCGCGTAGAGCCCTGGCACGGTGGTGCGGGCGTTCTCGTCGACCCACACCCCGGATGCGGAATGCCCACTGCAGAGCCCGATCTCGGAGATGTGCATCTCGATGTCGTGGGTGCGGTAGTCGTGGCCGCGGTTGGCGTGGAACGTGCCGCGGGTGGGCCGCTCGGTGGTGTGCAGGATGCCCTCGAGCGTGGACAGCGTCTCGTCGGGCAGGTGGCTGACCTTGAGGTAGATGGGCCCGCGGGCCGACTCGATCTCGTTCTTGACCTCCGACATCATCGCGCCGGACCAGTAGTCGGAGTCGACGAAGCGCTCGCCCTGGGCGTTGACCTGATACCCGCCGAACGGGTTGGCGACGTACGCGCAGGCGGGTCCGTTGTAGTCCTTGATCAACGGGTTGATCTGGAAGCACTCGATGCCCGACAGTTCGGCGCCGGCATGGAAGGCCATCGAATAGCCGTCGCCGGCGTTGGTCGGGTTCTCGTAGGTGCCGTAGAGGTAGCCCGACGCGGGCAGGCCGAGGCGTCCGCACGGACCGGTGGCGAGGATGACGGCCTTGGCGCCGACGACCACGAACTCGCCGGTGCGGCTGTTGAGGGCGGCGGCGCCGACGGTGCGCCCGTCGTCGTCGGTCAGCACCCGCACCGGCACGAACCGGTTCTCGATGCGGATCTTCTCGCGCATCGACCGCTGCCGCAGCACCCGGTACAGCGCCTTCTTGACGTCCTTGCCCTCGGGCATCGGCAGCACGTAGGACCCGGAGCGGTGCACGCGCCGGACGGCGTACTCGCCGTGCTCGTCCTTCTCGAACTTCACGCCGTACCGCTCGAGCCGCTGCACCATCGCAAAACCACGGGTTGCGGTCTGATAGATGGTGCGCTGGTTGACGATTCCGTCGTTGGCGCGGGTGATCTCGGCGACGTAGTCCTCCGGCGTGGCCTTACCGGGGATGACGGCGTTGTTGACGCCGTCCATGCCCATGGCGAGCGCACCGGAGTGCCGAACGTGGGCCTTCTCGAGCAGCAGCACCTGGGCGCCGTTCTCGGCGGCGGTCAGCGCGGCCATGGTGCCCGCGGTGCCACCGCCGATGACCAGCACGTCGGTGTCGAGCCGGATGGCGTCGTCCATATCGGGGATCTGCATCAGACGGTCAACTCCGAGTGATCGAGGGCGGTGATGACGTCAATGCGCAGAGCGGTGCGGTCGACGTCGGGGGTGCGGGGCGACGGCACGTCGAGCAGCGTTCGCAGCGGCTGGCCGGCGCGGCCGAGGACGGCGATGCGGTCGCCGATGAGCAGTGCCTCGTCGACGTCGTGGGTGACGAAGACGACGGTCGTCGGATGCGCTCGCCAGGTGTCGACGAGCAGGCGCTGCATCGTGGTGCGGGTCTGGGTGTCCAGCGCGCCGAACGGCTCGTCCATCATCACCGCGCGCGGCGCCCCGGCGAGACCGCGGGCGAGTTGGACGCGTTGACGCATCCCGCCGGACAGGCTCTTGGGCAGGTAGGACTCGAAGCCGGTGAGGCCGACGTCGGCGATCCACTTGGCCGCCTCGGCGCGGCGGCCCTGACGGGGTCGGCCGGCGAGCTTCAGCGCCAGCTCGACGTTGGACCGGACGGTGCGCCACGGCAGGAGTGCGTTGTCCTGGAACACCATTGCGCGGTCACGCGACGTGGTGGTGACGCGGTGGCCGTCGGCGAGCACCTCTCCCCCGTCGGGCGGCAGCAGACCGGCGAGCGCACGCAGCACCGTGGACTTGCCGCAGCCGGACGGCCCCGTCAGCACCAGGATCTCGCCGGGTCGCACGTCGAGGTCGAGTCGGTCGACGACGGGCGCTCCGCCGTAACTGAGCACGACGTCGCGCAGCCGCAGATCCATTCCCGTCACTGCCGGGCCTCCTGTCCGCGGGGCAGCCAACGGGTGACGCGTCGGCCGATCAGTTCGATGGCCGCCGACGTCGCGAAGCCGAGGATGCCGATCGTGATGATGCCGACGAACACGTCGGGATAGGCCAGCACGGTGTAGGCCTGCCACGTGCGGTAGCCGACGCCGAGACGGCCCGAGATCATCTCGGCAGAGATCACGCAGATCCACGCGACGCCGATGCCCACCGACAGGCCGCCGAACACGCCAGGCAGGATGCCGGGCAACACGACTCGCGTGATGACGTCCCAACGGTTGCCACCGAGTGTGCGCACCGAGTCCTCCCACAGCGTCGGCAGGGCGCGCACGGCGTGCCGGGTGCTGACCATGATCGGGAAGTACGCGGCGAGGAACGTGATGAACACGATGCCCGCCTCGTCGGTGGGGAACAGCAGGATCGCGACGGGGACGATCGCGATGGCGGGGATGGGTCGCGCCAATTCGGTGAGCGGGCCGACGACGTTCGCGAACCGCGCCGACCGGCCGAGCAGGATGCCGGTGATCACGCCGGCGACGGCGGCGAGCGCGAAGCCGGTGAGGATGCGGATCAGCGACTGGCCGAGGTCGAGCCAATAGTCCTCCGTGCCGAGCCTGGCGCCGAACGCGCCGACGATCTCGGTGACGGTCGGCAGGGTGTCGAACCGCAGCCACAGCCGAACGTCGTTGGCCGTCAACAGCTGCCACAGGGCGATGGCGGCCGCGACGGAGGCGACGCGGACCAGCCACGCCGGCCACGACCGTCGACGTGCCCGCGGGGCGGGAGGCGCGGCGACGGCGGGTGCGGCCGCCGTCAGCACGACGGGTGCGGCGGTCACACCGCACCCGCCAGCGCCTGCTGGTAGTCGACGACGGCCGCGCCGGGATGTCCGGCGGTGTAGCGACCCGCACCGGCGGCGGTGCCGAACGGCAGGTAGTTCGCGCCGTCGCGCACCCAGATCGACTTGTCGGCGAACCAGCGGGTGCCGAATTCGGTGTCGGGGACGTAGGCGGCGCGGATCCGGTCGCCGCGGGCGGTGGCCTCCCGGACGGCGCGCAGCAGGCAGCCCGGGTTCGCGGCGGGCTGGGTGGCGTCCCTGCCGTCGACCCACAGCTCACCGGCCAGCTTCGGGTCGGTGACGGCGGTCCGGCAGACCGGGTCCTGACCGGTCAGCGCCGACGGGTTGGCGGTGGCTCCGCGCGCGGCGTCGTAGTCCTGGCCGCGGTCGGCGAACGCCTTGCGAAGCGCGGTGTCGGAGACGAAGCCGTCGACGTTCAGGTCGGCGAAGTCACCGATCGACTTCAGGTACGGCACATCGCCTTTGAAGGCGTCGATCAGCGACGGCTTCAGCGTGGTGTCGAAGCTGGTGCCGCCGGGCCCGTTGTAGAGGTAGACGACCTCCTGTGGCAGGCCGCTGCCCTCGGCGACCAGTTGCGCAGACTCCAGCGGATGCTGGTTGAGGAACTCGGTGGCGTCGAGCTGGGCCTGCAGGAAGGCGTCGAGCACCTCGGGGTGCTGCGTCGCGTAGGTCTGACGGACGACGACGCCGTGGAACGTCGGGTAGTCGCCCTCGGCGCCGTCGTAGAGCAGCTTGGCCTTGTCCTGGAATACGAGCAGGCCAGGCCAGGCGACGAACTGCGAGAGTGCCTGCGCCTGGCCGGATTCGAGCGCCGACGCGCCGACCTGCGGCTGCTGGTTGAGTACCTCGACGCCGGTCTTCGGGTCGATGCCCGCGTTGTCGAGTGCGCGGACGAGCGTGCCGTGACCCGCGGACCCGACACTGGCGGAGACCTTCTGCCCCTTCAGGTCGGTGATGCTGCTCGCCGGCGAGTCCGGCGGGACGACCACCATGTTGAGCGATCCGGTGGGGCTGTAGCCGGTGATAGACACCAGTTCCGTGCGGGCGCGCTCGTTGGCCTGGGTCTTGGAGCCGTTGATGAGCAGCGGGTAGTCGCCCATGGAGCCGATGTCGATCTTCTCGGCGACCATCTGGGCGGTGATCGGGGCACCGGTGTCGTAGTCCTGCCACTGGACGTCGTATCGAACGTCGGAGGTCTTGGAGAGGTCGTCGAGGCGCTTCTCCAGGAAGCCCTTGGCCTTTAGCAGTGTTCCGGCGGTGACGGTGTTGATCGTCTTGGACTGGTAGCCGATGACGACGGTGACGGTGTCGTCGGCCTGCGACCGCGAGTCGAGCGAGCAGGCGGCGAGTGGGGTCACGGTCGCAGCGGCGAGCAGTACGGCGAGGGTGCGTTTCACGGGAGGTCCTTCAGCGGATGAGGTAGGGCATGTTGACGGTGACGGCGCCGGTGGGGCAGCGCGCTGCGCAGGGTCCGCAGTACCAACACTCGTCGACGTGCATGAAGGCCTTGCCGTTCTCCGGGTTGATCGCCAGCGAGTCCAGCGGGCAGATCTCGACGCAGAGGGTGCAGCCCTCGATGCAGAGCGACTCGTCGATGGTGACGGGCACGTCGACCCGCTGGTTGACCTGGGCCATGTCATTCTCCTCTGACTAGGTTGCCACGCAACGTGATTCGGTCGCCGCGCATGCGGATGTACTCGAGGTCGACCGGTCGGCCGTCGTCGAGGTGGGTGAGGCGTTCGAGCAGCAGGAGCGACGCGGTGTCGGGCACCTGCAGGAGGGCCGCCGAGTGCGGCTCGGCGGGGACGGCCTCGACGGCGAGGCCGGCGTTGCCGAGACGGCGGCCGGTGACGTGTTCGATGAGCGCGAAGACGTCGTTGGTCTCGAGGTCGTGCTCGATGACCTGGGCGCCGATGTCGCGCGCGAGGTAGGTCATGTCGAGGCTCAGCGGCAGGTCGCCGAGGTAGCGCAGCCGCTCGATGAAGACGACGGGTTCGCCGGGGCTCAGGCTCAGCTTGCTCGCGACGCTCGGCGGGGCGGACACCGTCATGGTGGCGCGGACCTCGTTGCGGATTTCGCCGTAGCCCTTGAACGTCTCCTTGAGACCGGTGAGGGCGTCGAGTCCGTGGTCGTACTTGCGGATGGCGACGCGGGTCCCGGTCCGCGGGCCGCGGTCGATCAGCCCCTCGTCCTTGAGGGTGGCGAGTGCCTCGCGGACGGTGTTGCGGGAGACGAAGTACTCGTCGGCCAGATCCTGCTCCGACGGCAGCCCGCCGGTGTACCCGCCGGCGTGGATCTGATGGCGCAGGACGTCGGCGACGAGACGCGCCTGGTCCGCGCGGGGTCGGCGGATGGGCGTGGGTTCGTCCGACGGGTCGAGCTGGGCCATGGTCACCTCCTGAGGGCTGTCGGTGGCGTGACTGACCTGGTCAGGACGGTATCGGTCGCTTTTGGCGCTGCCTGTCACGCCGGCGAGGCGTCGGCTGCGGTGGGGGCGATTGCGCCGGTCGCCGGTGCCGACGACCTGCTGTTCGAGCGGCCGTCGGCGCCATTGCGCCACCCGCCCCTGGTGGCGCCCGTTTCGAATCCCGCTGATCGAAATGCGCCGCCCGTCCCCGCCCCCTCACCTCCTCCGGCACTCCTCCGGCGAGCGTGCGTGTCTGCGGGCGACACGCCGGGCCCAGACCCGACTTCACGCACGCTCACGGCCTGAGCGCGTGATCGCGAGGGCAATCTGGGCATTACCGGGCGCCGGCGCGTCAACGAATGATGACGCGCCGGGGAGCGACACCACCGGTCTGCGCCGCCAACGTCGCAGGTCATGGCGACGCCACAGCAAAGTCGCGGCGCCGATCTCCAAACGACACTGAACCGTGTCCACGTCGTGCACCGCCGTTTGGCGGGTCCGCGCCCCAGGGCGCGGTACCGTCATAGCCGGTTGACAACACAGCCACCCGGACCCGTCACGGCGGCGACGTCATACGTCCCTGCCGAGAGCACTGCTCACGGACTTGGCCGACCTTCGTACGGTTGTGCCTGAATGACGGAGTCCCTTGGCTACCAGATTTGTGACGTACGCGTCGCCAAGCAACGCCCCCTACTCGGCAGTGGAGGTCGTCTCGTGAGCCGCTTCACCGACACCATGTTCGCCAACGCCCTGTCCAGCCGTCGCGGCATGGTGACGGGCGAGCCCGACGCTCCCGTGCGGCACACCTGGGCCGAGGTCCACGAGCGCGCGCGCAGGATCGCCGGCGGGCTCGCGAAGGCCGGCGTCGGCCACGGTGACGCAGTCGCCGTCCTCGCGGGTGCACCGGTCGAGATCGCACCGACCGCACAGGGCATCTGGATGCGCGGCGCGTCGCTGACGATGCTGCACCAGCCCACCCCCCGCACCAACCTCGAGCGCTGGGCCGAAGAGACCACTGCCGTCATCGGCATGATCCGCGCCTCGGCCGTCGTCGTCTCCGATCCGTTCATGCCCGCAGCGCCGCTGCTGGAGCAGCTCGGCCTCAACGTCGTGACCATCGCCGACCTGCTGGCCGCCGATCCGATCGACCCCATCGAGACCGACGAAGACGACATCGCGCTCCTGCAACTGACCTCCGGGTCGACGGGTTCGCCGAAGGCCGTGCAGATCACGCACCGCAACGTCGTGAGCAACGCCGAGGCGATGTTCATCGGCGCGGACTTCGACTCCGAGACCGACGTGATCGTCAGCTGGCTGCCGTGCTTCCACGACATGGGCCTCACCGGCTACCTGACCGTGCCGATGTACTTCGGCGCCGAGCTGGTCAAGGTCACGCCGATGGACTTCCTGCGCGACACGCTGCTGTGGGCCAGGCTGATCGACAAGTACAAGGGCACCATGACGGCCGCCCCTAACTTCGCGTACAACCTGTTCGCCAAGCGACTGCGCCGCCAGGCCACGCCCGGCCAGTTCGACCTGTCGAGCCTGCGGTGGGCGCTGTCGGGTTCCGAGCAGGTCGAACCCGCCGACGTCGAAGACCTGATCGAGGCGGGCGCACCGTTCGGATTGCGACCCGAGGCGATCGTGCCCGCGTACGGCATGGCGGAAACGACTGTGGGCGTGGCGTTCTCGGAGTCGGGCGGCGGCATGGTCGTCGACGAGGTGGACGCCGATCTGCTGTCGGCGCTGCGCCGCGCCATCCCAGCCACCCGCGGCAACACCCGTCGCCTGGTGTCGCTGGGCCGGGTGCTCAAGGGTCTCGAGATCCGCGTCGTCGGCGACGACGGCCGCGTCCTCCCGCAGCGCGCCGTCGGCGTGCTGCAGGTCCGCGGCGAGCCGGTGACCGCCGGATACACCACCGTCGCGGGTTTCGTTGCGGCACAGGATCAGCAGGGCTGGTACGACACCGGCGACCTCGGCTACCTCACCGAGACCGATCAGGTCGTGGTGTGTGGTCGCGTCAAGGACGTCATCATCATGGCGGGCCGCAACGTCTACCCCACCGACATCGAGCGGGCCGCGGCGCGGGTCGACGGTGTTCGTGCAGGTTGCGCCGTCGCGGTGCGCCTCGACGCCGGCCAGTCGCGCGAGAGCTTCGCGGTCGCGGTCGAGTCGAAGGACTACGAGAACCCGGTCGAGGTGCGGCGGATCGAGAAGGCCGTCGCGCACGAGGTGGTCGCCGAGGTCGACGTCCGGCCGCGCAACGTC
This sequence comes from Mycobacterium sp. PTI7, assembly GCF_056679845.1. Classification (NCBI taxonomy): domain Bacteria; kingdom Bacillati; phylum Actinomycetota; class Actinomycetes; order Mycobacteriales; family Mycobacteriaceae; genus Mycobacterium; species Mycobacterium sp. PTI7. The sequence continues at coordinate 5,946,838 of NZ_CM155252.1, read as the reverse complement.
GTCGTCCTCGAACCCGGCATGATCCCCAAGACGCCGTCGGGCAAGCTGCGCCGCGCGCACGCCGTGCCGCTGGTGTCCTGATCGGCGCCTTACGCAACAGCCTCTTCGCCACGTGGTGCGCCGAGTAAGTTGGGGCGCGCGTGCACGTGTAGGAGGACCATGGCCGAGTTCGATGCACAGCCGGGCCGTGACGCGCCGCCGGCGTGCGACGTCTCGGCCGAGCAGGCGCACGCCGACGAGGTCGACCTCCAGCACGGGCTGAGCAGCCTCGCGCGGGTCGTGGCCGACGCGCGCAGCGTCGAGGACCTGCTGTCCGACGTGGCGGCGTTCGCGGTCACGGCCATTCCCGGCGTCGACGGTGCGGGGGTGACGCTCGTCGAGTTCGTGAGCGGGTCGCCGCGCGCCCACGCGTGGGCGGCCACGCCTGCATTCGTGCGCGAGATCGAGATCCTGCAGTACAACAAGCTGCAGGAGGGGCCGTGCGTCACCTGCATGCAGACGCGTCGGCCCGCGGTCAGCGGCTCGATCGGTAGCGATGACCGATGGCCGCGGCTGCGTGGGTCGGTCGCCAGGATGGGCGTGCACTCGGTGCTCGCGCTGCCGATGATCGTCGGCGACCGCGTGATCGGTGCCATCAACTCCTACGCCCGCGAGCGTGACGTGTTCGCCGAGCACGCCGTCGGCGTGGGCGAGCAGTTCGCCGCGCCCGCGGCCGTGTCGATCTACAACGCACAGCTGCTCGCGACGGCCCGCGAGGGCACCGAGCGGATGCGCCGCGCGCTGGAGAGCCGGACCGTCATCGACCAGGCGATCGGCATCGTCCGCAGCCGGTCGGGCATCAGCACCGACGACGCGTTTGCGCGGCTGACGAAGATGAGCCAGGCCGAGAACGTGAAGCTGCACGTCATCGCCGAGCGGTTGGTCGACGAGGCCGTCCGGAAGGCGCAGTTGCGTCAGGGTGTGGACGCGCCCGACGAGCGGGACTGATCCGGACACGACGATGGCCCCCGCAGACGTCCGCGGAGGCCACCGTCTGACCGACTAGATCGTGCGGACCACGTCGCCGACCGCCGAACCGACCTGCACGGGCGGCTGGATGCCGAGTGCCGCCAGGATGGTCCAGATCGTGTCCGTCGCAACCCGAGTGATGATCGCGTTGACGGTCTGGATCACTGCCGTTGCCGCACCGACGAACGACTGCACGAGGGTGTTGACCGTCTGGGTCAGCGTGTTGGCGATCGCCGCGATCTGGCCGCCGACCACCTGGGCGAAGCTGTTGATGGCGTCGACGAACGGGTTGCCCGTCGAACCGCCGCCCGGATTGGTGGTGCCGCCGCCGGTGAGGTTCGTGTCGATCACCGAGACGGTGGCCGCCTGAAAGTTCACGACGTACGCCCGCTTGCCGTCCGGGGTGAACGTGACGTACCCCGTCCCCGAATCGGGTCCGCCCAGCGTCACCGTCGTAGCGACGGTGTTGGTGGCGGTGTCGATGATCGACAGGTAGCCGTCGTCGTAGTGACTGACGTAGAGCTGACTGCCGCCGGGCACCAGGTTGAGGCTGCCCGGGGCCGAGCCGACGGGGATGGTGGCGATCACGGTGTTGGTCGCCGTATCGATCACCGAGATGGTGCCCGCGTCGAAGTTGCCGACGTAGAGACGTGCTCCGTCGGCACTGAACGCGAGGCCCGACGGGCCTTCGCCGACCGTGATGGTGGTGATGGTCTGCAGCGTCGTCGTGTCGACCACTCGCACGGTGCCATCTTCGAAGTTGCCGAGGTAGAGGCGGCGACCGTCGGGGCTTGCGATCATGCCGACCGATTCCGCGTCGGTGACCGAGATGGTCCCGACGACCAGATTGGTGGCCGTGTCGACGACGGAGATCGTGTTGGGCCCCTCGTTGGCGACGTAGAGGCGCGTTCCGTCCGGGCTGATCTCGGTGTAGAACGGGTTGGCCCCCACGGTGATCGTGCCGCTCACCTGGTTGGTCGCGGTGTCGATCACCGTGACCGTGTTGGCGTCGTAGTTGGTGACGTAGATGCGGGCACCGTCGGGTCGGACGGTGATCGAGCCTGCGTCAGGCGCCAGCGGGACGGTGGCGACCACGGTGTTGGTGGCGGTGTCGATCACCGCGAGCGAGTTGGTTCCCTCGTTTCCGTAGTCGATGACGTAGACACGGGTGCCGTCCGGCCGGATCACCGCGTTGCCGGGGAAGTCACCGACCGGGATGCTCTGCACCACTTGGTTCGTCGCGACGTCGAGGACGTCGACCGCGCCCGTGTCCAGGTTGGCGATGTACGCGTAGCGACCGTCCGGGCGCATCAGGAACGACCCCGTGCTGATCGGAATGGTCGCGACGACGGTTGGTTGGGCGACCGCCGCCGCGGCGAGTGCCGCCGGTGCCGCGGCTCGCAGCGACGTTCCCGGTGTCGTGTCTGTCGCGGGTGCGACGAGCGGTGCCGGCAGGGCAGGCGATTCCGGCTCGGTTTGGTCTGCGGGCGGCGTCTGATCCGCGGGCTTCATCTGGTCTGCGGGCAGCGACGACGACGCAGGCGTGACCTCGACCGCGGATGTCGACGGCGCACCGCCGTCGGACGTCACCTGCGCGGACGCCGACGTGGCGTCCGCGTCATCCGCCGTGGTCATGGCAGTGGTCTTCGCGACCGCGTCCTTGGCCGCGTCGTCGTCAGCTCCGCGCGACTCGTCCCTGCCGGACGTGTTTCCCCCGCTCGAGGACACGGTCGTCTTGGGCGACTCGTGCCGGGTGGTGTTGCCTGACGAATCCGAGTCCTTGCTGTCTTCGGCCTTCTGACCGGCAGGTGTCGCAGAGGGCCCGTCGGCCGACGGTCCACTGTTCGGCGACGCGTTGCTCGACGCGGCACTGCTCGACGAGGACGAACTGTCGCCGGACGAGGCGCTTCCTCCGGTGTCGTCGGCGTGGGCGACCCCCGTTCCGGTGGCCAGCGCGGCGCCGACACCGAGGGTGATCGCTCCCGCGCCCAACCATGCGTAGGCGCCCGAACTGCGCGGCGCAGCGTGGTGCCGACCGGATTTCTTTGCGGCTTTGCGCTTCGCCTGAATGACGGCGCGATGACGTGCTGACATTTTCTCCCCCTAGTGCATGGCAACTCCCCCGAGTGCCATCAGATAAGTACCACAGACGGCTGATCTCCGTCGGTAGGAATGGTGAACTTCGCTCACACGAATTTCTGTGATGTGCACTCGAGCCGGGAAGAGAGAGGCGACAGTCGTTTTGGGGCGGATCGGTTGCATCCCGCTCAGTACGACTCGGACTCCTGTCAATCGAATTCGATCCTCCGGCGACCATTCAGCCGTGTTCACTGGTTAACACGGCTGCGGTGAAACCGGACGATAGCCATGTCGACAATCTCCATGGGTTCGTCAACCACACATGCGATGGACCAGACTGACCCCATGACGGAATCCGGTGCCACCCGCGTCGCGGTCTATCTCGACTTCGACAACATCGTGATCTCGCGGTACGACCAGGTGAACGGCCGCAGCTCCTTCATGAAGGACAAGTCGAAGGCGAAGGGCCTCGATCCGGAGCGGCTGGAGCGCGCGACCGTCGACGTCGGCGCGATCATCGACTTCGCCTCGTCGTTCGGCACGCTGGTGCTGACTCGTGCCTACGCCGACTGGTCGGCAGGCGTGAACGCCGACTACCGCGGCCAGCTGGTCGGCCGCGCCGTCGACCTCGTCCAGCTCTTCCCGGCCGCCGCATACGGCAAGAACGGCGCCGACATCCGGCTGGCGGTCGACGCCGTCGAGGACATGTTCCGGCTGCCCGACCTGACGCACGTCGTGATCGTCGCGGGCGACTCGGACTACATCGCACTGGCGCAGCGCTGCAAGCGTCTCGGCCGCTACGTGGTCGGTATCGGGGTGGCCGGCTCGTCGAGCAAGTCGCTCGCCGCGGCGTGCGACGACTTCGTCATCTACGACGCGCTGCCCGGCGTTCCCGTGTTCGAGCCGGAGCCAGTGGCCACGGAAGATGAGTCGGACGAGCCCGACGAACCGGAGGAGAAGGCGCCGCGCAAGCGGGTCGCCCGGCGCAGCAGCAAGGCCGCCGGCCCGCCCAAGGAGCCCGAGCAGCCGGACCCGCAGACCGCCGCCACCAACCTGCTGCAGCGCGCGCTGCAGATCGGTCTGGAGAAGGACGACGCCGACTGGCTGCACAACTCCGCGGTCAAGGCGCAGATGAAGCGGATGGACCCGTCGTTCAGTGAGAAGTCCCTGGGCTTCCGGTCGTTCAGCGACTTCTTGCGCTCGCGAACCGATGTCGTCGAGCTGGACGAGAGTTCGACGACGCGGCTGGTGCGGCTGAAGTAGGCGTCGCGGGTGCCCGCCTCTGAGCGACAACTCGCGACAATCGAGGCGCCGACGTCGGCATAATCGACGGGTGGCTGACGCGTCGCTCGACCCGTTGCTCCTGGGTCAACGCATCGTCGCCATCCTGGAGACCGGTCAACGCACCGCCACCTACAAGCTGGCCCTCCTGCTGGCGCTGATCGAACACTGCATCGAGAACCTGCCCGCACGCGTCGACGACACGCTCTCGGTTCCGATCCCGGATCTCGCCCATCGGGTACTGGCGACCTACTGGCGACAGGTCCGCACGTTCGACGGCCAGGACCTCGTCCAGGTCCGCGGCAGTACGGGTCGCATCACCGAGGCCGCGAAGTCGTTGCGCGCAGCCGCAGGCGCCGGACAGACCGGTCTGTCGTTGGAGGTGGCGATGCTTCGCGCGCCCGCCGCGTACGAGCAGGCCATCGAGAAGATCACCATCGCACTGGCGAAGCAGCCACTGCCGCGGTTGCAGAAACTCCCGGGCTCCCCGACGAGCGACCCGTTCCTGTACGACGACTCGTTCCTCGGCGAGGACGTGACGCGTAGGCGTCTGCACGCGCATGGCGATGCCATCACTCTGAACAAAGGCGTGGCCCATGGCCTCGCGCGGTTGGCCGGCCTGCTCAAGCCCGCACTCGAGATCATGTGGGTCGACGACGTGCGGAGGATGAACAGGTTCCTCGACGAACGCGTCCCGGATGTCGCGGGCCACCTGTTCGGGCGCGAGCGCACGGGACTCGCCGCAGTCCGCGGACCGCTGAAGGAGGCCTTCGGAGCCCGCTGCTTCTACTGCACTGCAACGCTTCCCGACGACAATCCCGTCGACCACGTGCTGCCCTGGTCGCTGGTCGGCATCGACGGTCTGGCCAACCTGGTTCTGGCCTGCACGAGATGCAATGGCGACAAGAGTGGCGCGCTGCCGGCGATCGAACTGGTCGATCGCACGCTCGAGCGGGATCTGCAGGTGCTCGATCAGATCGCCGCCGAGATCCAGTGGCCGACACAGCGGGAACGCGTCGTCGCGGCGGCCCGGGGGCTCTACCGGGGCCAGCCGACGGGTGTCCCGACGTGGGCCGGATTCAAGCGCAGCATCCGGCTGGACGTCAGCTTCCCGCCGGTCTGGCTCCACCCGCCGTCATGACTCCCTCGGGACGTCCCCGTCGAAAGCGGACTGGTACCTAGCCTCGGGCACGGCACCGCCGCGGTCCACTCACGACGGCGCCGCTACCGATTGTCGCGACTTGTCGCTCAGAGGCGGGCACTCGAACAACCCTCGCCGAACGGCGCACCGCAGACGCCGCCTACCGAGCCCTCCCCCGCACCACATCGCGCACCCGCTGCGCGGCCTCCGAGGCGTCCTCGTGCTCCCACACCCGCACGCTCACCCAACCCGCCTCGGCGAGCCGCTCGTCGGTGTTGCGGTCGCGGGCCCGGTTGCCCTCGACCTTGTCCCGCCAGAACTTTGCGTTGGCCGCCGCGACGGTGTGGTGTTCGGGGCAGCCGTGCCAGAAGCACCCGTCGAGGAAGACGGCGACCTTAGCCCGCGGGAACACCAGGTCGGCGGTGCGGCGCAGTCCGGCCAGCGGTTTCGCCGACACCCGGTACCGCAGACCCAGCCGGTGCACCGCCGACCGCAGCGCCAGCTCCGGCTTGGTGTCGCGGCTCTTGTTCGACTGCATCCGCGCTCGCGCCTCCGGCGACGACGCCCACGACTCGGCCATACCCCCAGCGTACGAACGGCGCGCCGCACCACCGGCGACTGCATGCGAAATAGGATCGCGGGGATGCCCGAGACCGCGCACCTCGTCACCGACCGTCGGCCCGACGCCGCCGTCGGACTCGAGCGCTTCCGGACGCGCAACGGCGCCTTCGAGCGGATCCTGACGCTCGGCGACGGCCGCACGGTCACCAGCGCGCTCGCCGCGGCCCCCGACGAACACACCGGCCCCGCGTCGGCCGACGACGCCGAACGCGCCTGGCTGCGCAGCACGACGGCGCCGGCCGCCACCGGTACGCGCCGGCCCGTCCGCACCATCGACCTGTTCGCCGGCTGCGGCGGCCTGTCCATCGGCCTCGCCGAGGCGGCCCGCGCCCTCAACCGACCCTTCCGGCCGCTGCTGGCCGTCGACCTCGACGCGACCGCCACCGCCACCTACGCGGCCAACTTCCCCACCGCCGCCGCGCTGCGCACCGACGTCGAAGACCTGCTGCCCGGCGCCGTCGGCAGCGCGCTCACCCCCGCCGAGCGCCTGCTGGCCAGGCAGCACCGCGACGTCGACGTCCTCGTTGGCGGCCCACCGTGCCAGGGGCACAGCGACTTCAACAACCGCACCCGCCACATCGACGACAAGAACGAGCTGTACCGCACCATGGTTCGCGCCGCCGAGGTGTTCACCCCCGAGCACGTTCTGATCGAAAACGTCCCCGGCGCCGTCAACGACCGCCGTGCCGTCGTCCAGCGCACCGCCGACGCCCTCACCGCCCTCGGCTACGACGTCGGCACCGGCGTGGTGAACCTCAGCGAGATCGGCGTCCCGCAGACCCGCCGCCGCCTAATCCTCATGGCCAGTCGCACCCGATCGGTCACCCCCGCCGAGGTGGTCGAACGTCACCGCCGCCACACACGCACCGTCGCGTGGGCCTTCCAGGACCTCGAGAACGCCGACGGCACAGGCCTGATCGACGCAGCCGCCCAGTCCGCCGCCGATACCCGCCGCCGCATCGACCACCTCTTCGACCACGACCGGTTCGACCTTCCCGACGAGGAGCGACCCGCCTGCCACGCCGGCGGCGGCCACAGCTACAAGTCGATCTACGGCCGTCTCGCCTGGGACCGGCCGGCCCAGACCGTCACGACCGGCTTCTACAGCATGTGCATGGGCCGCAACGTCCACCCGAGCCTCCGCCGCACCATCACCGCCCACGAAGCCGCACGGCTGCAGTACATTCCGGACTGGTTCAGCTTCGACGGCGTGCACCGCCGCACCGCACTGGCCCGCATGATCGGCAACGCGGTCCCGTCGCGGCTGAGCTACGCCGTCGCGCTGGAATGGCTGCGGTGACGCTCACCGTCGCCGGCTTGTTCGCGGGCATCGGCGGACTCGAACTCGGCATGACCGCCGGTGGCCACCACGCCGCGCTGCTGGTCGAGAACAACCCCGCCGCCGCGCACGTGCTGCGCCGCCGGTTCCCCGATACCGAGCTAAAGGCGGACGTGCGCGAAGTCCGGGAACTCCCCCGCGGCACCGACCTGATCGTCGCGGGCTTCCCCTGCCAGGACCTCAGCAGCGTCGGCCGCAAGGCCGGAATCGATGGCGCCCGAAGCAGTCTCGTCGGCGAAGCGCTGCGCCTGGCGGAACGTGCCGACGTCCCCTGGCTGGTGCTGGAGAACGTGCCCTTCCTGATGTCGCTCAACCGCGGTGCGGCGCTGCGGATGGTGACGGAGTCACTGACCGGGCTGGGCTACCGGTGGGCGTACCGCGTCGTCGACACCAACGCCTTCGGCCTGCCGCAGCGGCGCAACCGGTGGTACCTGGTGGCCAGCCGCGACGGCGATCCCCGCGACGTGCTGCTGGCCGACGACGCCGACAAGCCCGAGCAGCCGGCCACCTATCCCGACGTGGCGTGCGGCTTCTACTGGACCGAGGGCATGCGCTCGTTCGGCTGGGCCGTCGACGCGGTGCCGCCGATCAAGTGCGGGTCGTCGGTAGGCGTCGCGTCGCCACCGGCCATCCGCCTGCCGTCGGGCGAGTACGTGACGCCCGACATCCGGGATGCCGAACGGCTGCAAGGGTTTCCGAGCGACTGGACCGCACCGGCCGACGAGGTCGCGAAGAGCGGTGAACGCTGGCGGATGGTCGGCAACTCGGTCAGCGTGCCGGTCGCGACGTGGATCGGCGAGCGGCTGCGCGAGCCCGGTGACTATCAGGCAGACGACCAACCGTGGGCCGCCGACAGGTGGCCGCGCCGGGCGGCATGGGCGAATCTCGACGGTGTCGTCCACTCGGCCGACGTGGGACCGTGGCCGCAGTGGCAGCCCCGGCTGCCGTTGCAGGACTTCCTGCAGCACCCCGGCAAGCCGCTGTCGGCCCGCGCCGCAGCGGGATTCATTCGACGAACACACAAGGGCACGTTGCGGTTTCCGCCCGGGTTCGTCGACGAACTCACGTCCTACAGCACGCGCTGATCAGCGCCAGGTGAAGCGTTTCTTCCAGGTCCGTTCGTCACCCTCGACGTCGGCCCAGGAGCCTGCCGCGTAGCGGAGGTGTTCTTTGACGCCGGTGCGGATCACTTCGAGTGAGCCGTCGGCCAGCTTGTGGAAGCTGTCGCCGTAGCGGAGGTACTCGTTGGTTCCGCCGCCAGGCAGCGTCACCATGACGGTCAACGCATCTTCTCGGGTATCGAATCGAGGGCGTGCAAGACGTGGACGGCGATCTCGCGCGCATCGTCGTCGCTGATCTTGGAGGACTTCTCCTGGATGACGGCCTTGACGAGTTCGACCCGTCGTCCGTAGGGGGTCTTGAGGAGCACTGCTGACGAGGTCATCGGAATCCTTAGGTCGAGCATGTCTGCTCGATCCCGAGCTACCCGATTCCTCCACAGTACGCTAACTCTCGTTGGCGCAGCATCACATTCGCGCGCGCTGCTCGCGCATCAGCAGGTGTGCCAGCGCCTGGTACTTCTCGGCGACCACCGACCACGTCATCGTCGGCGCCAGCCGACGGCCCTCGGCCGCCATTTCGCCCGAAAGCCTTGGGTCGGTGAGGATCCGGCGCAGCGCGTTCTCCATCTCGTCGGGGTCGTCGTGGCTGACGACGATGCCCGCACCGCTGCCGAGCAGATCCACCGCGTGCGGGAAGGCCGTCGCGACGACGGGCCTGCCGCTCGCCACCGCCTGCACCAGCACGCCGGAGGTCACCTGCTCGGAGTCGTCGTACGGCAGCACGACCGCTGCGCAGGACTGGACGAGCGCAGCCAGGGTGCCGCGGCCGCGGTAGTCGGGTTCGAACGAGACCGACCCGGTCAACCCGTCGCGCCGGACGTGGTCGAGGCAGGCCTCGCGGTAGACGTCGCCGTCGTCGGCGAGGGTGCGCGGATGGGTCCGGCCGGTGACGAGGTAGCGGGGCTGCCCCCGCATCGCGCTGAGCGCACCCATGGCGTGGATGACCCGTTCGACGCCCTTGCCGGGCCGCAGCAGACCCCAGGTCAGAAGCGTGGGCCTGCCGCCGCGCTTCAACCCGGCGGCCGCGGTGAGCGTGACGCCGTGCGCGATGGTCGCCACCCGGCCACGCCAGACGTCGTAGTGGGCGTGCAACCGCTCGCCCACGGAGTCGGAGACCACGACGACGCGGTCGGCCATCTGCAGGACGGCCTCGAACACCGCGCGCTGGTGCGGTGACGGCAGCCGCGGGACGGCATGGGCGACCACGATCATGGGGACGGTGACGGCGCGCATGACCTCGAGCAGGTCGTCGCCGTCCTCACCGCCGTAGATGCCGACGTCGTGGTGGATGATCGCGACGTCCTGCTGGTTGAGCCGATGCGCGCACGCGGCCACGGACTCCCGTGAGCCACTGACCAGTTCGCCGACCACGCGGCCGTCGCTGCACTCGTTCCCGTCGGCCACCCGCACGATGCTCACGGGCGATCCGGACTCACCCAGCGCGTGGCACAGCGACGCGCTGAAGCTCGCGACGCCGCAGAGCGTCGGCGAGAAGGTGCTGAGCACCCCGACGCTCGGTGGCGTCATCCCCCGGGGCGCAACGGCGACGTGGGTGGGTACGTGATCAACGGAAATAGTCGACAAAGGGTGGTCCTGACGCGCGATGTCGCGGGGTGCCCGGCTCGAGCGGTTGCTCACGAATATCAGCGCTGAACTGCGGATTCATCCCGGACTGGTCAGTTTCCCAACAACTCGACACTACCCCACGCCGATCATCGCGACCGAGTCGTTTCACAGGTCCGCCCCCGGGTAGCCGACCGGACGCACGCCTGAACACACGCTCACGGGAGAGGACGAGATGCGCGCAGCAGTGCTCGAGAAGGTCGGCGAGGCCCCCACGGTGATGGACTTCGACGAGCCCGACGGCGACGTCGTCGAGGTGCGGCTCGCCGGCTGCAACCCCGTCGACCTCGCGCTCGCGTCGGGCCAGCTCGGCGAGCCCGATGTGCCCAAGGTGGTGGGCAAGGAGGGCATCGGCGTCACCGCCGACGGTGCTCGCGTGTACTTCGACTCCCCACCCGCGCCGTTCGGGTCCTGGGCCACCCGTACCCGCGTCGACCCGACCAAGACCTACCCGGTGCCCGACGGCCTCGACGACGATCTGGCCGTCGCCTGCGGCATCGCCGGCCTCGCCGCGTGGCTACCGCTGACCAGGCACGCCGAGGTCACGTCCGACTCGACGGTGCTGGTGCTCGGCGCGACGGGCGTGGTCGGCAAGATCGCCGTGCAGGCCGCGAAGATCCTCGGTGCCGGTCGCATCGTGGGCGCGGGCCGCAACGCCGACGAGCTGGTCAAGGCCCGCGACCTCGGCGCCGACACGACGGTCCAGCTCGGGGGCGACGACGACGCCGGGGCGCTGCAGTCCGAGGCGGGCGACGGCTACGACATCGTGATCGACCTGGTCTACGGAGATCCCTTCCTCGCCGCACTCGACGCGTCCGCGGTGGGCGCCACGCTGATCACCGTCGGGCAGGGCGCGGGCGGCGGACCCGAAATCCCCTTCCGGGCGCTGGCGGGCCGCACCCACGTCGGCCACATGAACGACCTGATGCCGCCCGACGAGGTGCGCGCGGCGTATGCGGAGCTGACCGGGCTGGCCGTCCGCGGCCGCATCCAGGTCGAGACCACCCGCTACCTGCTCGACGAGGCGGAGAAGGCCTGGCAGGCCCAGGCCGACGGACCGCACGTCAAGATCGGGGTGGCGACGTCGTGAGCGCCTACCCCGACTTCGACACCATGCCGATCGGCACGACGTGGCGCGCCGGTGCCGCGGGCAAGACCCGTGAGTCGACCGACCCGTACAGCGGCGACACGCTCGCCGAGATTCCGCAGGCCGACGAGGACGACCTGAACGAGGCCTACGAGGCGGCCGTTGCGGCGCAATCGGATTGGGCCGACGCGCCGCCTGCGGAGCGGGCGGGCGTGATGCGCGCGGCGGCCGACGTGATGGGCCGGCGCAAGGACGAGATCGTGCACTGGCTGGTGCACGAGACCGGCGGCACGATCGCCAAGGCCGAGCTGGAGTGGGGCCTGGTGCGGTCGGTCATGTGGGAGGCGGCGTCGATGCCGCACCACGTCGAGGGCCGCATCATGCCGAGCGACATCCCCGGCAAGGAGAGCCGCGTGTACCGCGAGCCGGTCGGCGTGGTCGCCGTCATCTCGCCGTGGAACTTCCCCATGCAGCTGTCGAACCGGTCGGTGGCGCCGGCGCTGGCCGTCGGCAACGCCGTCGTGCTCAAGCCGGCAGGCGACACGCCCGTCACCGGCGGCCTGCTGCTGGCCCGCATCTTCGAGGAGGCGGGCCTGCCGCCGGGGTTGCTGTCGGTGGTCGTCGGGTCGGGCTCCGACATCGGCGACGCGATCGTCGAGCACCCGGTCCCCCGCGTCGTCTCGTTCACCGGGTCGACGCCGGTGGGCAAGGGCATCGCCGAGAAGGCGGGGCTCAAGCGGCTGGCGCTCGAACTCGGCGGCAACGGCCCGCTGGTCGTGCTGGACGACGCCGATCTGCAGCTGGCGGTCGACGCCGCGGTGTACGGGTCGTACTTCCACCAGGGCCAGATCTGCATGATCGCCAACCGGATCGTCGTCGACGCCAGCGTCCACGACGAGTTCACGTCGCGCTTCGTCGACCGGGTCAAGGCCCTGACGGTCGGCGACCCGAGCGATCCGGCGACGCAGCTCGGCCCGGTGATCAACTCGTCGCAGCTCGAGGGCATCCAGGACAAGCTGTCGCGTGCGCGGGAGGCCGGCGCAAAGCAGCTGCTCGGCGGCGACCCGTTCGGCCCGGCCGGGCTCTGCCTGCCGCCGCACGTGCTGACCGCGGGCAACGACGTCGCGACCGCCCGCGAGGAGGTGTTCGGCCCGGTCATGACGGTGATCAGGGCCGACGACGAGGAGGACGCGCTGCGCATCGCGAACGACACCGAGTACGGATTGTCGTCGGCGGTGTTCAGCCGCGACGTCGACCGGGCCGTGCAGTTCGGGCGGCGGATCCAGGCCGGGATGACCCACGTCAATGACTCACCGGTCAACGACGACGCGAACACCGCGTTCGGCGGGGAGAAGGGCTCCGGCGTCGGCAGGTTCGGCGGTCAGTGGGCGATCGACGAGTTCACCACCGATCACTGGGTGTCGGTGCAGCACGTGCCGCGCGACTACGCGATCTGACGCGCGGCCGGGCGGTCCAGCGTCGACGTCCGCGTACAGTCCGGATCATCGGGACCATTCAGGGTCCCGGAATCCAGAGGCCAGTGATGACTGACAAGTCCCCGCGCCAAGGCATGACGAAGAAGTCCGGCAAGTCTCTGAAGGAGAAGCGCGCCGACAAGCGCTCGAAGGGTGACACCACGGCCACCTCCGACGTGGACGCGCTCCGCAAGAAGCGCTGATTTCGCCGAAATATTGACGGGCGCGTGCCGTCGTTGCCGCTCGCGGCGGCGATTGCGCCTGCCTGCCATTGTTGTGCTGCTTGCCATTTGCTCGTGCCGCACGCGAATCGGCGTCGGCAAATTTTGGGGCCGCGACCTGCGGAGGGTCGTCCGCGATGGGCCGCAGACGGATGTAGGCTCGGATCGCCTGATCGGTGAAGCAATGGCTGGCTGGCACACGACCATGAATGCTCGATGGCCAACAAGGTGGATGATGACCTCTTCAAACGACACGCAGGATTTCACGCCGAAGGCAGAGTCCGCGTGGCTCTCCAAGTCGGCGTCGCAGACTCGCGGATCGGACAAGAAGGAAGTCCAGTTCCACTACGACATCAGCAATGAGTTCTTCAAGCTGTGGCAGGACCCGAACCAGGTCTACAGCTGCGCGTACTTCGAGAAGGACGACTACAACCTCGAGCAAGCGCAGATGGCGAAGATCGACCTGTCGCTCGGCAAGCTCGGCCTCGAGCCCGGCATGACGCTGCTCGACATCGGCTGCGGCTGGGGCGCCACGATCAACCGCGCCGTCGAGAAGTACGACGTCAACGTCATCGGCCTCACGCTCTCGGAGAACCAGAAGCGCCACATCGAGGAGCACTGGCTCGCCAACTACAAGGGTGACCGCACGATGGACGTCCGCCTGCAGCCGTGGGAGGACTACGACGGCAAGGTCGACCGCATCGTCTCGATCGGCGCCTTCGAGCACTTCGGCTTCAACAAGTACGACGACTACTTCAAGAAGACCTACGACTGGCTGCCCGCCGACGGCACGCAGATGCTGCACACGATCACCATCCCCGAGGACACGGAGATCAAGGCCAAGGGCCTGCCGCTGACCATGTCGAAGGTCCGCTTCATCAAGTTCATCATGGACGAGATCTACCCCGGCGGCCGTCTGCCGCTGGCCTCGATGGTCACCGACCACGCGGTCAAGGCCGGCTACACGGTCACCCAGGAACAGCACCTGCAGCCGCACTACGTGAAGACGCTCGACACGTGGGCCGCGAACCTCGAGGCGAAGCAGGCCGAGGCCATCGAGATCACCAACGAGGAGATCTACGAGCGCTTCCTGAAGTACCTGAAGGGCTGCGCCGACCTGTTCCGCGAGGGCTACACCGACGTCGTCCAGTTCACCCTGCAGAAGGCATGACCCGCGTCTCGACGCACCAGCAGCACCAGCACATCAACTAAATGGTCCGCAACACGGATGGAGGGCGGTCGGGGATGGCCAAGCCCAATCTGAAGACAGCCAACGGCTCCGACTCGATGGAGCCGCACTTCGAAGAGGTGCAGGCGCACTACGACCTGTCGGATGACTTCTTCGGCACGTTCCAGGACCCGACGCGGACGTACAGCTGTGCGTACTTCGAGCGGGACGACATGACGCTCGAAGAGGCGCAGATCGCGAAGATCGACCTCGCGCTCGGCAAGCTGAACCTGCAGCCGGGCCAGACGCTGCTCGACGTCGGCTGCGGTTGGGGTTCGGTGATGCAGCGGGCGGTCGAGAAGTACGACGTCAACGTCATCGGCCTGACGCTGAGCAAGAACCAGTGCAAGTACGCCCAGGAGCTGCTCGACGGGCTGGACACCACCCGGTCGCGGCGCGTGCTGCTGCGCGGGTGGGAGCAGTTCGACGAGCCCGTCGACGCGATCATCAGCCTCGAGGCGATCGAGGCGTTCCCGCAGGAGCGCTACGCCCCGTTCTTCAAGGCGTGCGGCAGCTACCTGCCGGACGGTGGCCGCATGGTCATCCAGGCGATCCTCGGGCATCCGCTGAAGCGCTGGCCGGAGATGGGCATCCCGATCGTGATGTCGGATCTGAAGTTCATGCGGTTCATCGCCAAGGAGATCTTTCCCGGCGGCTCGGTGCCGTGCGACGACGACATCATCAACCTGTCGGCCGAAGCGGGCTTCTCGCTCGAGCGCAACCACCTGCTCGACGAGCACTACGTCCGCACGCTCGACATGTGGGCCGAGGCGCTCGAGGCCGCCCACGACGAAGCGGTCGCCGCGACGTCGCAGGAGGTCTACGACCGGTACATGAAGTACCTCGTCGGCTGCAGCGACTTCTTCAAGCGCGGCATCAGCCAACTGGGGCAGTTCACCCTCGTCAAGGGCTGAGCCTCACGCGGCCAGCGGCGCCAGCAGCGGATTCGCTGCCGGGTTT
The DNA here is from genome assembly GCF_056679845.1 of Mycobacterium sp. PTI7. Lineage (NCBI taxonomy): Bacteria > Bacillati > Actinomycetota > Actinomycetes > Mycobacteriales > Mycobacteriaceae > Mycobacterium > Mycobacterium sp. PTI7. The sequence goes on along the minus strand of NZ_CM155252.1, from coordinate 5,931,654 downwards.
TGCGACAGCGCGTCCAGCACGGTCGACCACACCGCGGGGTTGACGAGCACGCTCAGGTGGCCGCCCAGGAACCCCGGGTTCTGTTCCTGCAGCACGACATTGGTGACGTTCGGCCCGTCCAGGAACTGGCGCGGATACGGCGTCAGGACCTCGTCGTACGTGCTGACGATCGTCGTGTAGAGCACGCCCGGCTGGGTGTCCCCCTTGCCGTAGACGAGCTGCTGGAACGGCGACGTGATGCTCTGCTGCTCGAGCGCCGGCAGCGTGGCACCCAGCAGCCCCGTGAGCAGCGGCCCGAGGATCGGCAGCGCCAGCGCGTAGGCGAGCTGGTTGACGTCGGTGCCGTGGTTGCTCGGCGCGATGCCGATCAGCTGCGAGACGTTGCCGGCGCCGCCCATGACGTTCATGTAGTACGCGGGCAGGATGCCGCCGCCCTGCGAGTGGCCGACCAAAATCACCTTCTCGGCCTCGGTTTCTCTGAGGACCGCGTCGATCTGGTCGGACAGCTCCTGGGCCGACTTTGCGATGTCGCCGACGCCGCCGATCGGGAAGCCCGACGCGCCGTAGCCGAACGTGTAGACCTTGTAGCCGGCGTTGGCCAGCACCGGCGCGCCGACGCTCCAGTTGAAGCCCGACGTCTCCGTGGTCCCGTTGATCAGGATGACCGGCAGCGGGCGGGCCGGGGTGACGGTGATCGTCGGGTCGTTGGCGCCGGCGGGAATGGCGTTCGGGTTGAGCCAGGCGAGTGGGTCGAAGACGCCGTAGTTCACCGGAAACGGGCCAGCACTTGGCGTCCTCGGGGGTGCGCCGGTGAGCTGCCTGCTGACGTCGGCGGCGAAGTTCGCGATCGTCAATGCGGTGTAATGCGGTCCGCCGCCGAAGAAGCCCGGCGGCAGCGTGTAGGCCACCTGCATGGCGAGGTTGCTGACGAACGACGCGCTGAGCGCCGCGACGTCGACGCCCAGGCCGGTGAGCTGACGGACGAACTGCTGAAGGTCGGGTGCCTGCGGTGCCGGGGTGACGAGGCTGGTTTTGGTCTCGGCGGCCGTCGTGATCGTCGTGGGCGTTTCGGCTTGCGTCGCAACGGTTTCGAGGGTGGCCTTCTTCTTGGGCTGCTCCGTCTTGGGCTCGTCGCGGACCGCGGTGGTCGTGTCATCGTCCTTGCGGATCGTGACGGTCCGCGTGACGACCGACGTGGACGGGCTGCTGATGGTTACCGATGCGTGCGGGGTCGCGTCATCCGACTTCGGTGGCGTGGCGTCCGGCGTCGTCGGCTCGGTCTCGGTCTTGGTCTCGGGCTCCGGCCCGGCTTCGGTCTCGGTTTTGCTGGGCTCGGCCGCGGTGTTGGGTTCCGACGACGCGCTCGACTCGCTCGCCTTGTCCGACGAGGGCGCTCCTTCGTCGGCCTGGGCGACCCCGGCACCGAAGATCAGCGCGGCGGCCGCGCTGCCCAGCAGGATTCCGACGTATCCGACGGGACGACTCACCCGAACCTCTTCATTCAGCCTCGCCGACGCACCGCATCGGCCTCTGGGCGAATGATGACACGGGCGCCGCGGCCGACGGCGCGACTTCGGCAGATGGGCTGGGCCGGCCCGCCGGAAGCATGGACCGATGTGCCCGCCTCGTAGCGACAACTCGCGACAATCCGCGGCGGTGCCGTGTGTCAGCAGTCCGGTTGTCGCGACTTGTCGCTCGGAGGTGGGCAGTCCGACACGCGTCTCCCCCGGCCGGCGGCACAGCCCCCAGCGCTAGACGCCCAAACGCTCGCGGAGCCGCCGGATCGGCCGGAAGTCGTCGGGCACGGCGAGCCGGTGGATGGTGCGCAGCGTCGAGAAGTACTGTCGCGGCAGCGAAGCCGTCGAGTAGGGCAGGCCGTACTCCTCGCACAGCGCCCGCACCCGCACGCTGATCTCGTGGTGCCGATTGCTCGGCAGCTCGGGGAACAGGTGGTGCTCGATCTGGTAGCAGAGGCCGCCGGTGGAGAACGCCATCGCGCGGCCGGCGGTGAAGTTGGCGGCGCCGAGCATCTGGCGGAGGTACCACTCGCCGCGGGTCTCGTCCTCCAGCACGGCCTCGTCGAACTTGTGGGCGCCGTCGGGGAAGTGCCCGCAGAGGATGACGACGTTGGTCCACACGTTGCGCAGCAGGTTGGCGGTGACGTTGGCGCCCAGCGTGCGGCGCCACCGTCGTCCGCTGAGCGCGGGCACCAGCACGTAGTCCTTGCCGGTCTGCCGGGCGATCTTGCGGATGAACACCCAGCGCTCTTCGGACTTGGCCTCGGGGCTGTCGACGCGGTCGCGTTCGGAGTAGAAGTCGTGCAGCCCGATGCCCCACTCGAAGACGGCCGCCAGCAACAGGTTTCGCAGCGGCTGGATGAGGTGCTGGCGCTCCCAGGGCTGGTCGCGGGTGACGCGCATGACGCCGAAGCCGAGGTCGTCGTCGACTCCGACGATGTTGCTGTTCATGTGGTGGCGGTAGTTGTGCGAGTAGCGCCACTGCGCCGACGAGCCCACCATGTCCCACTCCCACGTGCTGGAGTGGATCTCGGGGTCGTTCATCCAGTCCCACTGGCCGTGGCCGATGTTGTGGCCCAGCTCCATGTTCTCGACGGACTTGGCATAGGCCAGGCCGAGGGTGCCGGCCCACCAGCCGCCGCGGGAGCGGGTGCGGGCGATGACGACGCGGGCGGCCACGTCGAGGATGCGCTGGAAGGCGATGGCGCGACGGATGTAGGTCGCATCAGAGGCGCCGAGGGACTTCTCGACGTCGCGGCGGATCAGGTCGAGGTCGAACGCGAGGCGCTCGACGTCCTCGTCGCTGAGGTGGGCGTATTCGGCGATGTCGGCGATGGCCATGGCGTCCTCGGTCGTCGAGCGGGCGGCGTTCTCCACCCAGCGGCCGAGGCGTGCCGGTCACGGGGGTCCGGATGACAGCGCGACGGCGTTGACGCCAGCCTACGGTCGGCCGGGATGGGCGGCAACGCTCCTGGTCAGGCGGTGAGTTCGGCCAGCAGGTCGGGCAGCGGGACGGTGGCCAGGCCGATGGCGCCGTCGGCGATCCCGTAGGGGATGACGAGGGTGTCGGCGTGGACGAGGGCACCGCAGGAGTAGACGACGTTGGGCACGTAGCCGTCCTGCTCGTCGGGCGCCGGGCTCAGCAGCGGGTGCCGCAGGCGGCCGAGCACCGTCGTCGGGTCGTCGAGGTCGAGCAGAATCGCCCCGATGCTGTAGGTCCGCATGGGCCCGACGCCGTGGGTGAGCACCAGCCAGCCGGCGTCGGTCTCGATGGGTGGGCCGCAGTTCCCGAGCTGCAGCGCCTCCCACGACTCGGTCGGCGTCTGACACGGCGAGGCACTGGGCCACACCGACGGGTGGTCGGCGAACGCGAGCGTGTTGTTCTCGCGGTCCGAGCGCGACATCGCGACGTACCGGCCGCCGACCTTGCGGGGGAACAGCGCGAGGCCCTTGTTGGCCGCAGCGGGCCCGACGAGCGGCCCCGAGGTAAAGGACGCGAAGTCGGTGGTGGCGAGCAGCTGCTGGCTGATCAGCGAGCCGCTGTACGCGGTGTAGGTGGCGTAGTAGGTGACCGTGCCGTCGTCGTCGGTGAAGCGGACGAACCGGGCGTCCTCCATGCCGGCGCCCTCGGCGGACATCGCCGGCCAGAGCACGCGTTCGGAAAGCTCTGTTGCGGTATCGAACTCGACGGCGTAGGACCGGTCGGCGATGCCGCGGATGAGGGCGATGGTCTCCCCGCCCCGGTAGCGGGTGGCCAGGCGCGTGCGCAGCGTCGCGAGCCGCTCGTCGAGTTCGGCGCGGGTGAAGTGCGCACCGAGCGCGTCGAGCACGTAGTCGGCGACCTCGCCCGCGTCGCCCAGCCGGTCGAGTTCGGCGCGGAACACGGCCTTCTCCAGGCGCGCGGGGGTGGCGGGTGTGGTGGCGGCGAACGGGCCGGGGGCGTCGATGCTCGCGTGGCCGGTGTCGTCGACGACGCCGGTGCGGAAGCCGATCGTCGAGCGGTGCCCCTCCCCTATGCCGCGCACGCTCATCACGAAGCGGAGGCTGCCCGCGGCCACGCCGGTCTGGTCGGGGTGGGCGACGACGCTCGGGTTGCACAGCGCCGCGCCCTCGATGGCGTACTCGCTGGTGAACGTGGCGCCGAGCAGCAGCGTCCGCGCGTCGGAGAGCTGCCGGTCGGGGCCGAGGCGGTCGGCGAGTTCGCGGGCGTGCCGGCGGAACGTGCCGTGCAGGTCGCGGTGGCGTCCGTCGAACCGGGTCACGAGATCGCTCAGGGCGGCGTCGACGTCGTCGTCACTGAGCCCGAGGATGCGCTTCAGGACGACACCGGCGCGTGACTCCTGATGCTCGAAGCCCTCCTGACCGGGGACGAAGAGCTGCGTGACGACGCGCGACGGATCGGCCGCGACGCGCTGCGGAAGCCGCGTGGCGAGCCGGGAGTGCACCGACGTCACTGCGGGACGGGGGTGTAGCGGCGGGCCAGCTGCATGGTGGCCATCGCGGCGAGCGTCGACTCGGCGCCCTGGTTCTGGTTGACGCCGTCGACGTGTAGGCCGTCGAAGCCGCCACCGGTCGCCGGGTCCCACATGGGCAGGCCGAGGTCGTTGCTGCCCTCGAACCACGCCTGGGCGGCGCGGACGGTCTCGGGCCACAGCGATCGGGGGTCCGCGTCGGCGGCGCGCGCGCAGGCGGCGGCCAGTGCGGCGATCTCGATGGGCTGCTGGTCGAACCCGGGCCGGGCGTCGTCGGGTCCGCGCCCGCCGACGGGTGTGGGTGACAGGTGTCCGTCGGAGGTCTCGTAGCCGACGAGCCACTCGAGCAGGTCGAGGCCCTGGTCGCGCAGCTCGGGCCGCTCCAGTGCGACGCCCGCGGCGATCATCGCCTCCGCGACAACGGCATTGGCGTAGGTCAGGCGCGGCTCCGGCCACGGCCAGGCCGCGTCGCCGGTGGGCGGGTCGAGCGTGGCGACGTAGTCGGTGAGCAGGGTGAGGGCCGGCTGGTGTCCGGGCTCGACGCTGAGCAGTTCGGCGGCGCCCACCGCGGCGAACGCCATCGCCCGCCGGTGCGGCGAGCGCGTCGCGACGGCGCGGTCGAACTGGATGATGGCGAGCTTGCGGACCATGCTGACGTCGCTGTACGCGGCGGCGGTGCCGAGTGCCCAGAGGCAGCGGCCCCAGTGGTCGTCGGTGGTGGGCTTGTCGGTCCAGTGCCCGCCGACGTCCATGCGGTTGCGGCAGGCCCCGTTGTAGGACTGCGCGTCGTTGAGGAAGCGCAGCGCCTTGCCGGCGAGGCCGTTCATCAGCCCGGTGGTGTCGGGCTCGATGGTGGCGACGACGAGCACGCGGGCCATGTCGTCGACGCAGTAGCCGTGCTCACGGCGCGGCTCGGTGAGCAGCGCGTGCTCGAAGGTGCCCTGGTGGTCGGTGATCTTGAACAGGTGGCCGAACGGCGTGGCCGTCACGCCACTGCCGCTCGCGCCGACAGAAGTCGTTGCGCCAGATCGACGTACGCGGTGGCGACCACCGGCCAGGCCATCGTCGGCGCGAGCTGGCGGGCCTCGTTGGCCATGGTCCCGGAGATGCGCGGATCGGTGAGCAGCTCGTGCAGGACGTGCACCAGTGCCTTCGGATCGTCGTGCGCGACCACGGACCCGGCACCGCCGCTGAGCAGCTCCTGAGCGTGGGGGAAGGCGGTCGCGACGACCGGCCGTCCGCTCGCCAGCGAATCGACGAGGACCCCCGACGTCACCTGGTCCTTGGAGTCGTAGGGCAGGACGACGGCGGCGGCGGTCTGGATGAGCGCGGTGACCGACCGGGGGCTGCGGTAGCGGGCGTCGAACGAGACCGAGTCGGCGACTCCGAGGCGTTCGGCCTGCGCGACGAGGCCCTCGCGGTAGGCCTCGCCCTGGCTGGCGAGGACCTTCGGGTGGGTCTGCCCGGCAATCAGGTACTGCGGGCGGCCGGGCAGGTGCTTGAGCGACACCATCGCCTCGATGACCCGCTCGATGCCCTTGCCCGGGCCGATGAGGCCCCAGGTGAGCAGTGTCGGCCGGCCGGAGCGCTTGAGCGCCGGCGAGGTCGGCAGGGCGGCACCGTGCGGGATGGTGACGACCTTCGTGGGGTCGACGGTGAAGCCGGCGCGCAGCCGTTCGCGGGCGGTGTCGGACATGACGACCACCTGATCGGCGAGGCCGACGACCTCTTCGAGTACCGAACGCTGGTGCGGCGTCGGGTCTTTCAAGATGGTGTGGGCGACGACGATCGCGGGCACGGTCAGACCGCGCATGATCTCGACGACCTCGTCGCCGTCCGCACCGCCGTAGAGGCCGTACTCGTGCTGGATGATCGCGATGTCGTTGCGGTTCAGCAGGGCGGAGCAGGCGGCGACCGACGCGGGCGACCCGTTCTCGAGGTGGCCGACGACGCGGTCATTCTGCGACGGGGGTCCGTCCTCGATCTGCACCACGCCGACCTCGGCGCCGAGTTCGGTGAGGCTCTCGGCGAGCGCGACGCTGAACGTCGCGAGGCCGCACAGCGTCGGCGGGTGGGTGCTGAGGATTCCGAAGGTGGGCGTGCGCGAGAAGCGCGTCCCCGACGCGGAGAACTGCATGGGACGAATGGAGAACGGTGCATTCACGAGGGTCATTCCCGACTGGGCGATTGCCACCGGCGAATCCGGCGTGAGCAGCGGCTCGGTAGGTCGGCGTACGCGCCCAACCTGGTCCGGACTGACTGGTTTCCCAGCGCTGACGTTACACCATTTCTGCTGGTAGTGGGGCTGCTGACCGATCCCGCGCGCAGTTCGGCGGCTGATCGCGTTGCTGCGGTGCGTGATTCGCGAGGCCCGGCGACCTACGCCGGTGGGGGCGCCCGCGAGGCCCCGCCGGGCGGTAACGTCGGGGCCGTATCGTTTGCCAGAATCGACTTGGGGGTGCGGTGACTCAGACGAACATCTTCGTGCTGATCGTGCTGTTGGTACTCGTGGTGGGCGTCGTGACGTACGTCGTGATGGTGGCGCGCGGGTCGAAGGCGAGGTTGGCAGCGCAGCTCGAGGTGTTGCCCGGCATGCCGACCGGGGCACCCGTCGAGTGGGCGGTCGCGAACTCCCCCGAGGCCCGGATGCACCGCACGCTGTTCGAGCTGGCGCGCACGGTGGACGCGCTGCCGCTGACCGACGACGATGCGCTCGAGCGCAAGGTCGGCGCGGAGAACCGGATCGCCGAACTCGACAGCCGGCTGATCGCGGTCGGCGCCGGCACGGATCCCGCGCGCCAGGACGCGGTCGCCGCGCTGGAGTCCGAGGTGGCGGCGCTGGAGGCCGAGGTCATGGATCTGCGGGCGCTCGCGCCGGAGTAGTCAGAGGCCGCCGGCGATCAGGTTGACCACCGACGCGACGATCACCGAGCCGAACACGTAGGACAGCAGGCCGTGCTTGAGGGCCGTAGCGCGCATCCGCGACGACGTGAGGTTGGTGTCGGAGATCGCGAAGCTCATGCCGACGGTGTAGGCGACGTAGGCGAAGTCGCTGTAGCGCGGCGGGGCGTCGGTGTTGAAATCGATTCCGCCGACCGGCTTCTCGCCGAAGTAGACGCGCGCGTAGGTGAGCGCGTACAGGGTGTGCACGGCCAGCCAGGAGATGACGACGCTGGCGACGGCGATCGCGGCCACGCCTTCCTTGCCTGCGTCCGCCTTCGCGAGCAGCAGGCCGACGCCGACGAGGCTGACGAGTGCGCCGACGAGGATCAGGGTGAACACGGCCTGTCGGCCCGGCTCCTCGTGCTCGGCGTGCGACGCGGTCTGCTCGGGGCCGAACGGCCAGAGCACCGACCACGTCCAGGTCATGTAGGTCACGGCGAGGAGGTCCCAGCCGACCAGGAGCGAGAACCAGCCGAAGCCGGTCCAGGCCGCGGCGGCCGTCGCGGCGGCCCCGACCAGGGTGGCGCCCGTCAACCGCGCCGTGGGGCTGTGCATCCGTGACCGCGGGTCCATCGGTGGAGTCAATCAGTCCGGGTCGTGCTGCGTGGTTCCTGGGGCTCGAGGTAGCGATCTGTCTGCGTCGACAGATACCTTCGGAGGGCAGGAGGGGCAACACCATGGCTGAGGCTTCACGGTCTGGACCGGAACGTTCGATCAGTCCGAAGGACGTCTTCCAGAGGTCGAACATGCCGTCGCGTTGGGAGCGCCTCGCCGGCGTGGCGCCCAAGATCGACACCGACCGCGAGTTCCTGGCGTTCGTCGCCGCGCGGTTTCGGGGCGAGCCACGACTACCGCATCCCGACGACCTGGCCGCCCCGGTCGCCCTCCGAGTCAGGACGGGCGCCGCTGCCCTCGCCTGGGTCTCCGCCGCGATCGTGGTGGTTGGCCTCACCGGTCAGCCCGCGGTAACCATAGTGGGTGGAGCACTCCTGGCCTGCGCATTGGTGATGCTCCTGACGGTTGCGTTGTCCGCGAGAGAGACGATCAGCCGGTACCAAGATCTTCGCGCCAGAGCGGTGGAGGCCGAGTCCTTGCTTCGAGCCGGGCGTTTGAGTCCAGCGGATACAGACACGTTGAACCAGATGATCCTGTGCGACGAGGGAACGTTGTCGTACTGCGCGGCCAAGGTCGCCTCCGAGATCGCCCGCGACCCCGGCTGGGCTACGGACTCGGCGGCGTTCCTTCCCATCGACCTCTGGGACGAACTCGCCGAGATCGGTGAGAGCGCCCGCCAGATCGCGCTGGACCGGGAGGCGGCGGAGAAGCTCGAACGCGGCCGACTCCGCGCCGATCCCGACATCCGCGCGGTGATCGCCGAAGCCAAGGACGACCGCCGGACCGCGTTGGCCGCACTTGCCGCTCGCGTCCATGGCTTCGCCGACTATCGAGATCGCATTCAGCGACTCTCCGCCCGAGACGTGCGTGACCGCAGCGCACTCGAGCGGGCGACGCGTCTGTCGTCCGACGAGCAGGCGAGGGACCGGCTTACCTGATCGCTCGACCCGAGTGACGCGTCCAAGACGATCACCGTCGTTCAGCGTGGACTTCGGCGACGATGTCCTTCGAGGCGATGCCCACGTCGGGCAGGGTCGCGAGGATCGTCGCGTTGTCCACCCGACCGGTGGCCAAGTCGAGTTCTCGAATGGCCGTAGCGTTCAGGGACATTCCTTCCGCGCGCGCCAACCGCTCGAGCCGGTCCATGACCACGTCCGGAACGTTACGCAGGTAGAGGTTCCGCATGTCGTGAGCGTACTTCTTCGCTCGCACAGTGTTGGCAGATGCGACAGCCGACCAGTCACGACGCCTGGTCCGGGTAACTGCGCCGAGGCAGGGGGTCCACGTCGTGTTCGTCGTAGTAAACCATCGCGTCGTCCAGAAGCCGACGCCTGTAATCGCGGCTCATCTCGTCGATGGTCCTGATCGCAGCGTCGGTCAGGCCCTGGGGGACTCCACTGCGGTCGTGGGCGAACGGAACGAATGCGCGTAGGAGAGCCGGGGCGTCCACCGCGACCTCGAGCGGGACGTGTTCGCGGTGGAACGGGAGCCGCATGATGTCGATGATGCGAAACGTGCTCCATCGCAACGGGTCTCCACAGCCAGACTCGCACAACTCCGACAGCACGTCCCGGTAGTCTTCTCCTCCGAAGGGTGCGCCGGCCGGCGATGCGAAGAACTCATCGAGCACCTCTGCGATCGCGTCGTCATCCCAGTCGGGCTTCTGGTAGGTAGTGCCGCCGTCGGGAAGCTGCGAGACCATCCACTTCATCATGGGTGCGTCGTTGCGCCACTCCTTCGACCGCCATGCGAGCCTCTCGTGCCTCAGTCCATGCTCGAGCCACGCACGCGCGTCAGCAGGGTCCATATCCGTGAATGTTTCTGTGGAAGAGAGGCTCTCGCCGTCATCCGCGAGCGGCTCGAAATGGCCCGTGAACAGCTCGAGGTCGCGCACCGTCGACAGCCGATTGTGATCGATCACGGCCACCAGCGCCAGCTCAGTCCCGTCGGTGAGTCGGACTTCGACCATCAACTCGTCGGCGTCACCGAGGACGTCCGTCCTGCGCATCACCCGCCCGACTTCGACATCAGTCAGGCCAACGATCCACCTCGGGAGATGGTCACGTCGCGTCGACACTTCCCGACGGCAGCGCTCGGCCAGCACGTCGTCGTCGACGAGCAATTCGGCGAGGACGGCGAGCATCGCGGTCGTCTCGCGGTACTTCAAGTTGATGAGCGACGCGATGAAGGTGTCGAGTGACAGCGGCGTCTTCGGCTTCTCCTTCGGAGGCACCAACGAGTCAGGTGCCATCGAACCGATGACAAGACTGGCCAACGCGAGCAGCGCTGGCGGCGGTCCCGCCATGATTTGGCGGATGGTCGAGATGAGCAGTTCGTCATCGCTGACCGTTTGATGTTTCCGTGCGCGTTTCGCGTCGCGCCGATCCTGCTTGGCGCTGCGGCGCCTGCGTGCATCGTTCATGCCGCGGACGCTACTTACGGGCGGTGACATCTCCGATCGGTTTGCGGTGTCGCCACTCGAATCCGCTGGCTGACATATGGCCCCTCACGTCAGTTTGCCATCCGACTCTTGATGTTGCTCAGCATTTTTCGTGGCCTCGGCGTGCCAGCCGTCGACCTTCATGTAGACACCCTCGCGGTCCAACCACTGGCACCCGAGGCAACCCGCATGTGCGGTCCATTCCACGGACTCGAGGACGACCGCAGGGTGGCGCGTGGGCCAGTGATCGGGATCGTCGCCGTGGACGGATTCGTAGGCACGCCGGCGGGCCTCACGTTCGTCCCATAGGCGTTTCGCGATGTTGAGGCCGGTTGTCATGCGCTTGTAGCGGATCCAGGGAGTCGTCTTTCGCAGCGGGAACAGCACCGAGTGATACGGGCCCCATGTCGAGGCGTCACTGCGGCCGGGCGTCCAGGAGTCGACCAGTTCTCTGTCCTTCGGCGGCCCCGCGGGACCCCAGTAGAGCGGTCGTTGGTCGTCGTCGGTCATGGTCGGGTCCTTCTGCCGGCCTCCTCATGGGGAGGCGCTCTTGCCGCCGTCGGTCGACGTCGGCCGCTTCGTCATCCGAGCCACCCACGAGCGTGGGGTTGGCGCACCGTCAAGTCGGAGCTTGGCGACGGTGTCTCGTGAAGCTGATGTCAGGTTAGCGCTGCGGGCCGACAGAGCGGTGTGTCTCCGGGCGGCGTCATCAAACGTTGACGACTCCAGGTCCCCTACGGCCCGGTATCCCCAGCCGACGCGCCAGGTCCGGCCCACCGACCTCGCGGATGAAGTCAGGATCACCGCACACGACGAGTTGGTCACGCGCCCTCGACAATCCGACGTAGAGACGCTCGCGGGAGCGTTCGAACTTGCTCTCCTCGTTGACGACGACCACCACCGCGCGCCGCTCGAGGCCCTTGAAGCCGAGGACGTGCCCGTAGAACACCTGCTGGTCATCCCAGAACGTGTCCCAGTAGGCCTTGTGCCCGTCCTTCTGGCGCTCGGTCTGCTCCGGATGGCGGCTGCCGGTGGTGAGGAGTGCGACGTCCTCGGGGCGCCAGCCCTGTTCGAGCAGCGCGTCGATCTGGTCGTCGCCCTTGCCCATCGCCTCATCGCGATGGCACGGGATGAACGTGACCGCCGGCCCTTCACCGCCCAGGAAGCGCATCGGGTGATCGACGAGAGGTTGGAAGGCGTTGGCGATCTGGCGGGTATTTCTCAGGTTGTGGTCGAGGATCAACGGCACCAACGGAACTGGCGGCGAGCCATGGCGATTGAAGACACGTTGCCCCTCGTCGGAGAAGACGTAGATGCCGCCCTCGACGGGGTCCTTGAGCGCGGCGAGCAGCGGGTCCCACCAGGCGTCGGCGAAGTCCTGCGCCTCGTCGACGACGATCGAGTCGAACCGCTGGCCGATCGGCAACTGCTCGGCGAGGTCGGCCATCTGCAGCGGGAGGTCGTGCTCCCAGAACCTGACGGTCTCGTCGTTCCGGAGCGCCTCGTCGGGCCCCTCGGGTGCACCCCACTTCTTGCCGAGGTCGTGGAACTCGCCGACGTAGCCGGGCTGCTGGTTGCGCGGCCAGGTGGCGGCGATGCGCTCGAGGTAGGACGCGAGGCCGTGGGAGTAGCAGACCAGCGCGACGCGTTGACCGCGCTGCGCGAGCCGGCGGGCCTGCTCCATGGCGAGGAACGTCTTGCCGCTGCCCGCGCCGCCGCGGACCTCGACGCGGTTGATCAGCCGGATGGCGTCGAGGATGACGGCCTGGTGCTCGGTGAGCGCGTCGGCGGCGTCGTTGTTGGCCAGCGCACGGGCGACGACGTCGCGTTGCGGTAATCCCCTGCCGCTCAATGCCGTCCCGAGCTGATCGATGCCCTCGCGACCGAGCAGTGGCCGCTCGAGTTCCTGCCTGACGAGGATCTCCCGCAGCCGGTCGACGAGGTGCGGGAGGTCGGTGCGGTCGATGACCTTCCAGCGCGGACAGTCGGGCAGGTCGAAGTCGGCGGGCAGCTCCGTGTGGGGCAGGACGACGACGTGGTCCCACCGCTGCCGTCCCTGCGTCCACCGTGGGTCCTTTTCGATGTACGACCGCAGCGCGTAGCAGGCCTCGCGGGCCTGACGGACGGGGAAGATCTCCTTGATCTTGCCGCCGGGCTTCTGCCACCAGCTCGTGCCGTCGTGCCAGACCTCGCCGCCCTTGACCTCAAGGCACGCGATGCCCGCGCCCTCGATGCCGACGACGAAGTCGACCTCGTGATCCTTGAGGTGGTCGGTGACGCGCTGGCCGGGGATCACCAGGTCGTTCGGCTCGAGCTGGTCGACCAGCGCCCGCCAGGTGCTGCGCTCGGAGCTGTTGAGCCGCGGCGTCTCCGTGACGGTGATGGTCATTGCCGGCCGTCGATCGTCGACGTCATTCGTCCCCCCAGGAATTTGACTCCGAAAGGAGGTTAGCGCCGGAGTCCGACGGAACGGGGCAAAACGCCTCCATGGCGGCAACGCGTTGCAGCGGCTGCGGCCTCGCTTCTCGGGAGTATTCGCACGGCCGTTCACCGGGTCGCCGACCGGCGTGATTCAGCCCGGACGTCAGACGCTCGTCGATGGAATGCCAAGGAACGAGGACATCGTCATGCAGTTGGGAAGCATCTGATCGTCGAACCCGAGGGGATCGTTGGCGACGATGTTCGCGACGGGTATCGACAGCAGGACCCCGATCACGAGACCAATCCACGCGAGACGCGTCGCGGTTGTACGGGTCTGTTGTCGAGCGCCAGAGACGAGGACGACGACAAAGCAGGCCAAGGCCGCGAACAGGCAGATCGCGGCGACGGTGGGGAGCGCGGTTTCAAGCGCCGACGGACCGAGCGCGTCCTTCTCGCAGGGGTTGTCGATGATTTCCTGCAACCGATGTCTGGCAGTTCCCACTAGAGCCGCGTACGCCGCCACACCGAGCACGAGCGCAGCGAGCCCGCTCCAGCCGAAGAGGGATCCAAGCGTCGCCCCTCGACAACGTGCGGACCTCACCACTTCTCCCGTGGCCGAGTCTCAGCGACGCGCCGTCCACTCACGCCTTCACCGCCCGGTCTGAGCCAGCGAGACGCGGCCTCCCAGGTCGTATCCGGTGCATCGTTGAATGCCATTGCAGCCTGAGGGGCATGCATCCGAACCAGATTGACCACTTGCTCGAACAGGTCGACGTGATTGTCGGCGTGCCGCATGCCGCCGCCGATCGTCACGCACTCCCAGGCGTGCCCCTTCAAGGCAGCGACGATGACGGCCTGGACGTCATCGCTGTCGTCGAGACCTACGAGGCACGCCGCGACGCCCACTCCGTGCTCGGCGAACTTGGCCAGTCCTGCTTCGACCTTCTGCACGACGGGCTCAGGATCCCACGGCCCGGGGACCCGGCGCGGGTCGAGGCCGATGACCAGGACGCGCAGCGGCGGTTCGGGGCTCATGGTCGCACCGTAACCCGTGCGACCCTCAGCACGGCGGCGTTGGCTCGATGCCTGGAAGCGGCGCTTCACGCATTCTTCAACGTCACGGCAAACTTGTCGGGGTATGCCTCTACACTGCCGCCATGAGCAACCGGGGGGTTGACGGGGATCTGTGTGCACGGCCGAAACCCATTCCAAGACAGCAGCGCAGCGATCTCGCATGGGCGAGCGCACGACCGATCACCACGGTCGTCATCGCATTCGACGAACACGCCGAAGCAACCCGCCGCTTCTTCGCCGCATCGGACGAGCGGACGTGGATGGGCACAGTGAGCGCCGAAACGGTCGACGCCGCAGTACTCGACACGATCGTCTCGATTCGGACGCAGTGTCCCGATCTGGGGAGGGCCCGGTTCGTGCCGGTCCTGGCACGATCCAGTCCGCTGTGGCGCCACCGCGCAGAGTTCAACCTCTTACTTCCCGAGTCGTTCCTCGAGCACCCCGAGCCGAGCGATCAGGCACTAGTGACGCTCGCCACCGATGCTCTCAAGGAGGGGTCGACGAGCGAATTGCCGGCAGACCCCGGGGTGCAGGACACGACGCCGGTCACCGTAGCCACCGACGGTTCGGTTCGCGGAAGCGTTACCGGCTGCGGATGGCTCGCGTCGTCGGGTGCACACGGTCAGTGGGGCTTCCGCCATTCCAAGAGGGTGGTGGGCAACTGCGTGGTGTTGATCTCGGAACTACGGTCGATGGGTGCGGCGGTGCGTCGGCTTCCTGGCCGTCAGTTGACGCTGGTCTGCGATAGCCGACCGGCAATCGCGATGGCCCGTGACTGGATGGCCGGCCACGAGGTGTTGCCCCGCGGGTACACGACCGAGCGCGCCAATGGCGAGGAGGCGGGGCTCTTGGTCATCCGCCGGTCGATTAGGGAGAACCGCGACCGCATCAACCTCGTCTGGGCCCCCGGGCATCGTGGTGAACCGCTGAACGAGGGAGCGGACGCCTTGGCTCGTCTGGCATCCCGATACGCAGCAGGTGGCAGTGGCCTGACCGGAGACGAGTACCGACGCCGAGCGGCCGGCATCGCGGAGGCCTTCGCGACGGAATACAACCGCTGCCGTGAGAGCTGCGGCTGAACGACGACGGACCGCCCCTCACCGCACCACCCGATATCTCAGGTGCGCGACGCCGGGTGCCTCGAGCACTCGCTCCAACTCGAGCCGAGGCGTACCTGCGTCGAAGCCGTCGAACAACCGCTCCCCTAGTCCGAGGATGACGGGGCTCACCTGCAGGTCGATCTCGTCGACGATCCCGGCGCGGATCGCTTGACGCGCGCAGGACGCACCGCCCGCGATGCTGATCGGCCGCTCCCCCGCGGCCTCGACGGCCAACTCATACGCGGCCTCCACGCCGTCGGTGACGAAGTGGAACGTCGTCCCCTTCAGCGCGATGGAATCGCGGGCATGGTGGGTCAGCACGAACACCGGGCAGTGGTACGGCGGCTCGTCACCCCACCAGCCGGTCCAGTCGGAGTCGCCCCAGTCGCCGCGGATCGGTCCGAACATGTTGCGCCCCATGATGGTCGCACCCATGCCGTCGAGCATCTCCGACACCACCTGCCGGTTGACGGGATGATCCGCGGCCGGACCCATGTGCCAGCCGTGCAGCAGCTGGCCGCCGACGCCAAGCGGATGCTCCTCACTCTGGTCTGGGCCGGCCACATAGCCGTCGGCCGAGATCGACATCGAGAGGTTGGTGCGCGGCATGTGTGCTCCGTTCGAAGAGATGACGTCAGGCAGACCCGAGCGAGAGGCAGAACTCATCGCCCGAGCCCGGGCAGCCTTTACATCTCGGCAATCAGTCGGAAATGCGTTGTGGGAATTCCAGTCGCGGAGACACGTCCCGTCAATCACCTCGAACTGGGAGCACCATGACACACCCCCTGGCCGAGCAAGCCGCCGCGACCCTCACCCGCGGCATTGGACGCAGGGGGTTCGCTCAGGCAGTGGCCGGAGTGGTCGGCCTCGGCATCGCCGGCACTGCAGCGTGCTCGTCACCGGGCGAAGGCGGCACCAGTGCCACGTCGTCGGGCACTCCGACACCGGGCGCCGGTCCGATTCTGCAGCCTGGCACCGGTGATAGGCCCGGGGACCACTACCTGAGTTCTGAACCAGACCAGGTGCTGTGGGGCTACGTCCCCACCGTCGAATCACGGTCGGTGCTGCGCGTGCGCTCGGGACAGACCGTCACCATCGATGCGGTGTCCCACGAAGGCATACTCGAAGATCAGGGGCGAAATCCGCTTGATTACTTCGGTTCTCACGGCGTCGCCGAATCGAACGTGCTCCAGGATGCCATCAACATCGCGTCGGAGTACAACCGCACACCCCGCAACTTCGACGTGGACGGACCGCACGTCGTCACCGGCCCGATCTTCGTCGAGGGCGCCCAACCCGGCGACGTCCTCAAGATCGAGACCCTCGAAGCCACGCCCCGCGTTCCCTATGGCGTGGTGTCGAGCCGTCACGGCAAGGGCGCGCTCGGCCTGACGCCCCAGGGCGAGGCGCCGGCCGGGATAGTGCTCGACGAGGTGATGCCGCCCCGCGCCACGGACGGCCGAGACACCAAGGACCCGACCAAGTACGGAAACGTCTCCACCTTCACCGCCGTCGAGGACGGGCACGGTGTCATGCCGTTCGGCACTGCCGCCGTCCGCTTTCCGCTGCGGCCGTTCATGGGGATGATGGGCGTGGCCTATGCGAGCGCTGCCGGCCTGACGTCGCCGAACGCCAACTCGATCCCACCCACCCTGGGCGGCGGCAACATCGACATCGGACTGCTGGGGCCGGGGTCGACGTTCTATCTGCCCGTATTCGCCGACGGCGCGCTGTTCTACGTCGGCGATCCGCACATGGCGATGGGTGACGGCGAAGTCGCGCTCACGGCCATGGAGGGATCGTTGCGGGGCACGTTCCGGTTGACCGTGTGCAAGAAGGGCAGCGGCGACGCTCCCTCGGTTGCCTTCGCGTATCCGTTCGCCGAGAACCAGGACTCGTGGATCCCGATTGGGCTGTCCGACCCCAACGGTGCGGTCGACGGTCAAGGCAGCGACCTTCTCGTCGCGATGCGGCGCGCCGTAGTCAATGCCCTGAACTTCCTCGAAGACGACCGCGGCATGGACCGCCCCACCGCGTACGCCTACCTCTCCGCCGCGGTGAACTTCTCCGTCAGCCAGGTGGTGGACAAGACCGTCGGCGTGCATGCGCAGATTGCGAAGGGCCACTTCGACTAGCGTCGGCGCAGAACCGACCCACTCCAGCACGCGCCTACCATCGAGGCATGGACTATCGCAGCCTCGGCCGAACCGGAATCCAGGTCAGCCCCCTCTGCCTGGGGGCCATGATGTTCGGCGCCTGGGGTGAGCCCGACCACGACGAGTCGGTCAAGGTCATCCATCGCGCCCTTGACGCGGGCATCAACTTCATCGACACCGCCGACGTGTACTCCCAGGGCGAGTCGGAGGTCATCGTCGGCAAGGCCCTCGCCAACGGCAAGCGCGACGACGTGGTGCTGGCCACCAAGTTCCACGGGCAGATGGGCGTACCGATGGGAGAGGTGGGCGACCCGAACCAGCGAGGCAACTCGCGGCGCTGGATCATCCGCGAAGTCGAGGAGAGCCTGCGCCGGCTGAATACCGACTGGATCGACCTCTACCAGGTGCACCGCCCCGACCTGGACACCGACGTCGAAGAGACGCTGTCCGCGCTGACCGACTTACAGCAGCAGGGCAAGATCCGGGCGTTCGGCTCGTCGACGTTCCCCGCGCATCAGATGGTGCAGGCGCAGTGGGTCAGCGAGCGCCGGGGGCTGGGCCGCTTCGTCACCGAGCAGCCGCCGTACTCACTGCTGGCCCGCGGCATCGAGGCCGACGTGCTGCCGGTCGCGCGGGAGTACGGGATGGGCGTGCTGCCATGGAGTCCGTTGGCCGGCGGCTGGCTCACCGGCGGGTACCGGAAGGGCAAGGAGCTGCCGGAGTCCAAGCGGCGGCAACGGATGCCCGCGCGCTACGACCTCGACAGCCCGGACGGCCAGCGCAAGCTCGACGCCGCGGACGCCCTCGGCGGGTTGGCCGACGACGCCGGACTGTCACTCGTCCACCTAGCGCTGGCGTTCGTGATGCAGCATCCCGCGGTGACGGCGCCGATCATCGGCCCGCGAACGATGGAGCATCTGGAGTCGCAGCTCGGCGCCGCCGACGTCACGCTGTCGGTCGACGTGCTCGACAGGATCGACGAGATCGTGCCGCCCGGCGTGACGATCTCGAGCGCCGACGCGGGCTACCAGCCGCCGTCGCTGACCGACCCGTTCCTGCGGCGCCGCCGCACCTCCTAGGTCAGGTGTTCGGGGTTTAACCCGAAGACGGGGCTGACGCGGTCGGTGCGCTTCTCGTACTCACCGAAGCCGGGTGCGAGTTCGACGATGCGCTCGTAGACGTTGTCTCGCTTTGTCTTCCGGAGTTCGTCACCGTCGAGATCCGGGCCGGCGGGCCGGACCGGATCTCGACGGTGACGGTGGGTCTACGCGGACATTGAACACCCCAGGCGGGCTGGATCGCGGCCGGCGGCCGGCGGCCACGTAAATCTTCTCGTCGACGTCGAAGTAGCCGATCAGATTCTCACGACGCGCGCCGCTCTTGGCGCGGAACTCCGCGATGTTGCGTCCGGTGAACTCGCGCTCCGAGGTCATCGGGTCGCCGTCGGACACGGAATCCAACGTGGCACGGTTGGCGGTTTCTCGTGGCGGGGTCGCGCCTGGACCTCGCTGGCTCCCTCTCGATCCCTTCTGCCGCCGTTTTCCTGAATCCGACGTTCAGCAGCTTGCGGAAGATGAAGCTCCACTGCGTGAGGCGCTGCGGCGACTCTCGGCCATGAAAGCGAGCGCGGACTTGGGGGTCCGTCGGCTATATCGTGGAGAGGTTACTCGAGGGCCTAGGTTCACGCTGAATCTATCGAGTTCACGTGACTTGCCCGATCTCCGGACTGGGAGAACCAGCGCCTGTCGAACGGCGTCGTCTAA
Organism: Mycobacterium sp. PTI7; assembly: GCF_056679845.1. Taxonomy (NCBI): domain Bacteria; kingdom Bacillati; phylum Actinomycetota; class Actinomycetes; order Mycobacteriales; family Mycobacteriaceae; genus Mycobacterium; species Mycobacterium sp. PTI7. Next base: position 5,912,653 of record NZ_CM155252.1, on the reverse strand, counting down.
ATTCGAGTCACAGCCCTGCGAAAGCGACCTACATTGGGAGATGTGCCTACGCCCCGTCTGAAGAACGAAGCTGTCAAGGTTGGACAACTTGTAGATGACTATCGCAGTGGGCGGATCGTCATCCCTGAGTTTCAACGCGACTACGTATGGCCGAAGAAGAAGGCTCCGCGATTGATCGACTCCCTATACCAAAACTTTCCGATATCATCTCTATTGCTCTGGCAGAACACGGAATACGGCAGAGCACGCCAAAGAAATCCAAGGCCTAGCACCACCCGGATGAGCTGGCTCATAGATGGTCAACAGAGGGCGATTACCCTGTCTCGCGTGATGAACGGCGATGAGGGTATCGACGTAATGTTCAATGCGACGACAGAGCATTTTGCGTTGGCGAATGCGGCAACGCGGAATGATCCCGCATGGGTACGGGTGGCCGATCTATTCGACAACATCAGATACCGCGAACTACGACAAGATATATCGGCCACACAACGTGGGTCCGCACTTGAGGCAAAATACGAACGCGTTCGAGCTATTCGCGATTACGAGATCCCTGTGGTCCAGATGATTGACCACACATTCGAAGATGCAGTAGACGCATTTACTCGCATCAACTCGCTCGGTGTCCGCCTTAAGACCCAGGACATCGAGAACGCGAAGGTCGCCGCGCGTCACTCCGGACTCATCGCCGATGAGGTCATTCCCTTCATGGCCCAGGTCGAAGCCGCAGGCCTAAAACGCCTGACGGTAATGCATCTTTTTCGCGTTTGCGCGTTCATTGCTCAACCTGACGCTCGGCGACGCACTCCCCTCTACGAACTGCCGCGCACTGACGTTGTGAAGGCGTGGAAGGCCACCGAAAAGGCGACCTTGTCCGCGGGCCAATTGATCAGAGCTGAACTTGGGCTTGTAAACATGGACATCCTCTGGTCTGGCGCATTGCTTGTACCGATAATCACAACCCTCGCGACAGCCAAACCCGCCAAAGGCGACCCACGAGGCATGGTCGGCTGGCTTGCCCTAGCTTCACTGCTGCATCGGTACAGCCGCGCGAGCGACACTGCGCTAGACCAAGACGTCCGGGCATGTCGTTCCGACGATGCAGTCGGAGAGCTGCTCAGAAATCTGCGGCAACACCGCCCCTCACTGGCCGCCACCGCCGCCGACTTCTCAGGGTCGTTGAATGATCGGAGCGGCCTCCTGGCAACGTATATCGCTTGCAAAGACAGAGACATGAAAGACATCTTCACGGGTCAGACGATCGGTATGCAGAATGACATTGATCGCCATCATATCCTTCCCCGTCGCCAATTTCCCGAGGCAGACCGCACATCTGCAGACACTCTGGCCAACATCGCTTTCATCACAAGCGAAGTAAACAAGTCAATCTCGCATTCGGGACCGGAGGTCTACCTCGAGGAAGTCAAGCCGGCGTATCTCGCCAGTCAATGCATTCCCGATGAGTCAGCTCTATGGCGAATAAAGCGAGCCGATGACTTCTTCGCCTCGCGACGTGAGCTTCTTGCAGAGGCCTTCAATGAGTTCGTTAGGGCCTCGCTACCAGGACGACGACTCTAAAACCGGCCCGTCATCCAGATTCAAGGTTCTGACTTAAAACCAATCAGCAGGGGGTCAACTTTCAACCGTCGAAAAGGGGTGAGATTTCGGCCGCCGTTGACACAAGCCATCGGGGAAATCGCGGCGCGGCGAGGTCGCGCTCGAGGGCCCCTCAACATCCGACGCGATCCGGTGCCTGAACCGCAGGCTTCGTCACCGGTAACCGGCGAGTCGCAGCAGCGCGAAGTTGTCGCTGTTCACAAGGCGACAGCCTGCCCTTATTTGAAAGGCCGAATGGTTACGGATGTTTAGCGCATACGTACTCAGGCCTCAAAACGAGAAACGCTTCAACGGCAGTTTGCGCGCGTCGCGAGCGTCCCAGCTCCTCACCGCACGACGCGGTACCGCAGATGCGCCACCCCGGGCGCCTCGAGCACCCGCTCCAGCTCGAGCCGAGGGCTGCCCTCCTCGAGGCCGTCGAACAACCGCTCCCCCGACCCCAGGATGGCGGAGTTCACCTGCGGGTCGATCTCCTCAACGATGCTCGCGCGGATCGCCTGCCGGGCGCAGGACGCCCCGCCCACGATGCTTATCGGCCAGTCCCCCGCTGCATCGACCGCCAACTCGTGCGCGGCCTCGACGCCGCCGGTGACGAAGTGGAATGTCGTCCCAGTCAACGCAATGGCGTCACGCGCTTGGTGGGTCAGCACCAACACCGGGCAAACATAGGGCAGCTCGTCGCCCCACCAGCCGGTCCAGTCCGGTTGCCCCAGCCACCGCAGACGGGTCTGAACATATCGCGGCCCGTGATGGTCGCGCCCTCGTCGTCGAGCATCTCCAGGACCAGCGGCCGACTCACGGGCAATATGGCCAAGCGCCGTCAACGGTGAGGCATCGGCCGGTGTCCGACGCTTGATCCCACCGCTGCGCCTAAGCCCAGTCCCGCGTCAGCACCGGTAGTGGCCCCTCACATTGGTGCCGTTCTTCTTGGTGTAGCCGTTGACCCAGGTGCAGCCGAGATTAGGTACGTCGGCCGTCGGGACGGGGACGGGTGGCACGTACGGCGTCTCCACTGTCGGCGCCGGGGCAACAATTGGCGGTGGAACCGGCTCTAGCTCGGTAGCGCTGTCAGGGCAGTAGTTGGCCAGTGCGGATGTGACGATCACCTTGCCCTGATCAAAACTGTAGGGACTTGGCAAGTTCTCGTTGCTAACGTCGCTCAGCACGAGATCGGTGATCTGCATCGACGGATACTGTCTAGCGGTGTCACAAACGGCGTGACCAAGGCCAATCACATAGGCCTCGCCCACTATCGGGACACCGTTCGCCTCGATCGCCGCCAGGTAGTTGTCGTCAGACGGTGACGCCCCGGCAACCGGCGCTGCCAAAACGGCCGGGCAACACAATGCGGCTACAGCCCCCGCAGTCATCGCTGCACGCTTCATTGCGCGCGTACCTACCAACGTCATGCTTCCCCCTAGTTACAGTTTGCGACTTTCACACCATGCTTCGCAGCCGGTAGTGAAGTTGTTACACCTGACGTCTCGCGCCGTGCCAACCGTTTGCAGCTTCACGGATGGTCTAAGCGACGACACGTCGAAGCCTAAAGAAGAAGACTCACTCTTCGCACGGGTGCATCCATCGTGAGCTACCGTCCCCTCCGTCTCCATTACAGCATCGCTGGGACGTCTAACGAAGGCAAGATGACATGAGCTTTGGTTTCCGAGTGGGCCCGCCGGGCTTCAAGGTCAGAGTGTCCACCCGCGGCGTCCGAACATCGATTGGGCCACGTGCTGCACGCGTTAGTTTCGGATCCGGCCGTACAAGAGTCTCGTCAGGTTTCGGCCCATTCTTCGCCTCGACGTCCCTCGGCGGCGGCAGCCGCCGTTCCATCAGCACGAGGCGTGCACCAAATCGGGCCGTGGGCCCGTCTGCCGCGCAGCTGGCCCGAGCGGAACGGGCCGCCGAACGCGCGCGGCAGGATGCCGAGCGCGACGCCGCCATCGAGCGCTTAACTGAATTACGTTGGCAATCGACAACCGTCCATCTACAAGACTTCGCAATGGCCCGACAACCGGTCATCAACGCGCCTCCACCGCTTCCGTCCGACTGGGTCGAGGCGCAGGCAACGGCACACCGCCTGCAGGGGATCGGCATCTTCGCTAGGTCTGAGCGCAGCGCCGCCAAGGAGCGCGCCCGCCACGATGCGAGCGCCTACGCGGAGGACGAGTTGCGCCGGTTGAATGCCGTCTACCGCCATCTGCAGAGGGCAGCAGACCAATGGTGGGCAGAACTCAGCGCGAACGACGAACTCACGGTATGCGAGGCGGTGAACACGGCGTTTTCCGACAACCCGGCCGCGGGATGCGCCGTCGGCGTCAAGGGCTCAACTCTATCTATTGTAATGCGCCAGCAGGATATTGACTCGTTGCCTGGCCAAACGCCAGGCCTCACGAGCGCGGGCAGAGCCACGCTGAAGTCGCTGACCAAGAAGGACCGCGTGGGCTGGTGGCTGACGATCTTGTCATCAAACCTGGTGGCCACGCTAAAGGAGGCTTTCGCAGTCGCCCCTGGCATTACCGACGTCAGCGTCGCCGTTCTGTCCCGCGTGCCCGACACTATGCGGCTGGGCGTGGTCGCTTTCGGAACCTGGACACGCACCGCGATCGATTCGGCCTCATGGAGCACCCCCGGGGACGCCTTAAGGATTCTCGATTTGGGGCGCGACGTGGCGTGCAGCGTGCGCACAACCACGTCCGGTGCACTGTCCACCGCTGTGAAGCCCCTGGACGTCGACGGGATACCGGGGCTGCAGAGCCTGCTTGACGAGAACGCCGTTGACGACGGCAGCGACAACCTCGGCGAGTTCGACAATGCGCTGGCGGCCAATCAGGTTTCGCCCGACTCACCCCACGGTGACACCCATCCCTACGCGCTCACGCCGTTCGCCGAGTGGCTGGCAGCTCGAGACCGGACCGACGCACTGGTCGCCGCCCCAGCATCGCGTCAGCAACGGTTGGTCGCAGGGCAAACACTTGTGCTTTCCGAGCAGGCGATATTCGAAGCGCAGGTGACGTTTTCGTACCGAATGCGGACCCGCGATGCCGATGCCGACCTCGCAATCATTCTGCTTGAGCTCGACGGGAAGGTCGGCAACACCGACGATTTCGTGTTCTACAACCAACCAGCAACTGCCGATCAAAGTGTCCGGCTCGCACGGAAGGTCGTCGACTCCGGCGCGGTTACCGAGCGCGGTGAGCTACACCTATCCATGCTGCCGCCTCGGGTGGTGAGAGTTCTGGTGGCACTTAGCATGGATACCGACGGCGGCTTGTCATGCGGGGCAATCGATTCAATAACGCTTGCGGTCACGTCAGGTGACGACGTCTGGCTGTTTCACCCCGACCCTGACTCAGCGATCAAGGCGATGATCGGCGCTGAATTCTACCGGCATCATGGACCCGACGGTTGGGTGTGGAAGCTACGAGCGGTCGGTCAAGGCTGGGCGGGCGGGCTCGCCGAGTTGGCTCAGACACATGGGATCGACGTCGACTAGGCCGAACACGCCTGTGTCGCCACCATCCCATCGTCGGCAGTGATGGCGAGTTGGTACTTTGCGGCTATCGTCAAATATTCCGTGACGTATTCGCATCCGAACGCCTCATTCGGCGGCATCCAAGTGTCTGGCCCGGAGTCCGACTTGCGTGAGTTCTCTTTTCCTGACACCGCACGGAGATTGTCGGTGTCGTTAGCAAAGGCAACGCGTCGGTCGTAGGGCCAACTCGATGCGCCGGCATCCCAGGCTCGCGCCAGGGCAAAGACGTGGTCGATTTCTACCTTCCGCGGGTTCGCCGTGGTGAAATCGATCGTCGCGCCGGTGTATGGATCGTCGAGCAGGCCAGCGACGACCTTGCAGTCACGCGTCCCGGGCTTGAACTCCACTCGGCGCAACTGGCTTGCGAGCACGCGGTTTCGCGTGTCACACCCGGTGCGCGCGACGTCCGTCCACGCAGGGCCGAAGACGCAGCCCTTGCCCGGGCTGCAACTGCGTTCGTAGCCATCCACATTCGGAAGGTCGGGGACGACGCGGATGCGTCCGAGCAACTCGTTGACCCTCCCGCCAGACGCCCTCGACGGGAGGGCGGCCGGCGGAGTCGCGCCAGAAGTCGACCGGTCGGGCGACGGAGCAACCGCGGACGGCCGTTCGATCAACCAAAGGGCGCCCGCTCCCGCGCACACTAGTGCAATGACGACGCTAACCCACAGCGCCAAGCGGGCTCTCCGCACCGGTGCGCGGGTCTCCGTGTGAAGCGAAGACGTCAGCGATGCGGGGACCGGTGCCTCTTGGTCTCTGCCGTAGGTGGAAGCGTCATGCAGCGACCCGCCAACGAACGGACTGACCGCACCAGGTGGGCATTCGAATGGGTTGACCGTGACGGGCGGGACACTCCCGGTTTGCCCAGTTACGGGAGGACTTGACGGTGGGCCACCAGAACCCGTTGAGGCTGCGATCTCGCGGAGCCGCCTCGACCATTCCTCGTTCATGCTGATCCGTCCATCAGATACCGCCAAACGCGCCAAACGCTGGGCACCGCTCTAGCGTAGGCGGTCTTTGCGATCGATTCCGTACTCTCAAGAGCGCGATCTTGGCAATCACCCGCGCAGCACGCAAACCTTATTACACAAGCTCACCGGCGGGTTGACCGATTGAGGGCGCCGACGTCGATGCAGCGTGTCATATCGCCTACGAAATCGCCGACCGAGTGTGGCCGCGCATTGACCCGCCTCCGAAGCCTTAGCCGCTCGATCGGATTCCTCAGCCTGGTGTGTGCCGTCCAATACCTGCCTGCTGCACTGCGGTATTGACGGCCTTCTCCAGCCAATACGCGCCGTACTGTAAAAGACACCGCATCCCGCGTAATTGCACGGTGGCTCACCGACCAGCGGTGGACCAGACGACGCCGAGTCAGACGTGCGGTCGGACAGCTGGTTCGAGATCCCTAAAAGTCTTCCCGTTCGCGACCGCGCCGATGGCCTTCATGGTCCAACCTCCGCCGTCGCGCGAGACCTTGGCCATCACCTGCGAATTGTGCGTCCCCGACCCAGTGAGTTCGTAGCGAGCTATCTCGGTCTCCGTTGCGTTATCCACAAGGCGACAAGTGGCGTTCTCGATCTGCGAAAAATCTTGCCCTGTAAACGAGTTGACGACAAACACAAGGGTACCGATGTTGGCGGGAAGCGCCTGAAGGTCAACGATGATTGACTCGTCGTCACCGTCACCGTCGCCGGTTCGGTTGTCGCCGGTGTGAACGATCGAGCCGTCCTTGTTGGTGAGCTGCTTCCACCAGACCGCATCGATGAGCGTGCCCTGGCGGTCATAGATCATGCAGGAGGCGTCGAGGTCGATCTCTTGTGCCTTCTTGCCGAAGAAGCCACGCTTCTTCACGGCATCCCAGCCGAGACCCATGCGGACCCTGGTTAGGGTCCCACCATCAGACTTAACCATCGATACGCTCTGCCCTTTGGTCATCTTTACGCTCATAGTGGACACCTTAAATCTTCTCCGGAGGGACCGGATGGCTTTGTCGCCCGTCACCTTCACATTGACTTGCGACGACACCTCCTCTAGCTGGGCTGACATCTATCCGAGCCTGCCAACGACGGCGATCCTTGAGCCTCAAGGTGGACAACGCGCTGCCCTTTCCCGCTGATACCTGAGGTATAACGGCTACGGTCAAATCTCGGATTGGCACTCCGTGCCCGGAAGTCCAACGTTGCGAAAGGTGTTGCGATATGAGCGTCAGTTTGACGAAGGGCAGCAATGTCTCGCTCACCAAAGAGGCACCAGACCTCACCATCGTGGCCGTTGGGCTGGGGTGGGACGTTCGGGTGACTACCGGCGCGAATTTTGACCTCGATGCCAGTGCTATTGCGTGCGGCGACGACCGAAGGGTGCTATCGGACTCTTACTTTGTGTTCTTCAACAACCTGTCGTCGCCCGATGGCTCGATCCAGCACACCGGTGACAACCTCGACGGCTCGGGCGACGGGGACGATGAGATCATCAAGGTCGATCTAGCTGCGGCTCCGCCCGCCATCACCAAAGTCTTCTTCGCCGTGTCAATCTACGACGCCGATAATCGCAAGCAAACCTTTGGCCAAGTGGATAACGCCTATATTCGCGTCGTCGATACTGTCACTGGAGCGGAGCTAGCCCGATATGACCTTTCAGAAGACGCATCGACTGAGACTGCGATGATATTCGGCGAACTTTATCGACACAGCGGCGAGTGGAAGTTTCGTGCAATTGGTCAGGGGTACGCCTCCGGCTTAGAGGGCATAGCGCGGGACTACGGCGTTGACGTAGCCTGAGTCCTCATTTCGTTGCTCGCTAGGACAGCACCGCGCGTAGATCCAGGACGCAGTACGGCGCAAAGCCCATCCGGCTGGAGTTCGGTTGAGCGGAGAGTCTCTCAGCGCAAACACTGCCATTTGTGGGTGGCGCCGGGTCCTCTGCGCTCGGTGTCCGGCTCGACTGCGCTGCGCAACAGAGGTGGCGCTACGCGCTTCTGCGCCCTCGGAGTGAAACAGGTATCCGAGGCATTCACTCGGGTGGGGCGGAAGATACCTCGGCTGACTGGATGCGTCGCCCAGGAGAACGCCGACTTGCGCGGGGTCGAAGGAATTCTCATGACGGCACCTGCGCTCTTCGCCGTGGCGGAGGTCGACCGCCGTATTCGGTGAACCGTCGGTTACATCGACCTTCACCGCGACCGGTCCGGGATCAATTCGATCCGCTCCGTGCTCACCGAGTGCGCCGTGAAGATCGCCTCGTTCACCTACTTCACGACCAAGGCCAGGGGCCCGGTAAGCGAGGCTGTTTGGGCTGAAGCCCCCGCTCCCGATATTCTGCACCAGCTCTGCATGCCAAACGTTGGCTCTCGTTTCCGCGAGATAGGCACACAAAGGAACATTGGTCACGACATGGGCCGTGAACCGGGTGGCCGACTGATGCAAATCTACGGTTTCCAGGGGATCGTGCGCGGCAAGCTGGGGCGTCGTGACCGCCCACCGCAGCCGCTGGCGCACCGCGGCACCCGGATCCGGTTGACTGTCAGTCGGGTGCATCGAGCCGGCCGGATCAGTGGTGGCTGCTTACTTTACCGTTATCGCTCGCCAGTTCGCGGTGCCGTTTCGCCCGCTCTCGAGGCCATTCGAACTACCCATACCGCCCCTCCTCGCGACAGTACTCGGCTAGGACGCGGGCGCTCCGAACCCCCGAAACGTGATGCTTGACTCCAATGCGATGTTGGGTGGCGCCCAGAACTGGCAAACCAACGCGAGATTTAAGAACGCACGGTCTATTTCCGTCGTTTAGACGGTGTGGGACATGTACCGGCGTAATGGGTAAGGCCGATGCCGTCGTTGTGCTTTTTGCTCTGCCCAGACGGGCCGCCTCTTGGTGTTCGTACCCAAGTACCGGCGGTGTCCAGACCTGGCATCTGTTCGCTCATGGTGCGGCTGTATCGGGTTTCACCGTCCACGGTGAGGATGCCGTCCTGCACGTCGATGTGCGCGACGGTGGCCCAATAACTGTTTTTGTTGTTCCCAACGAAAGCAGTTATCTCATCAGCGTCCGATCCCGGAAGCCCGTCCTTTCCAGCGGGGCCGTATCGGATGACGCACCGGGGTCGCCCGAAAGTGTCAATCGCTCCGGCTCCGTTGTCCAGACTCTGGTACACGTTGACGAGCAGATCACCATTCTCCTGCGGCAACACTCTCACCTGTTCCACCGCTGGCTTCTTGTTCTTACCCGGCCCGGTACTGTCGCCGTAGTGAAAGACGAAAGGCCATTTATTTATATCGCCTCGGTGACCTCGGTCACCGCTGATGACGACGAATTCATTGGTTTCTTCATTGCGGCAAAAGAAGTAGACGTCGAGATCACCGCTGCCGAACTTCTTAACCTGCCCGTTCGGGTGGTAGGTGGCGTCGCGACCATCCCATTCGAGGCCGACGGTGAGAACCCAGTTGGGGTTGCCCTGGCTTTTTCGCAGGTCAATGGTCGCCGTTTTCGTCGGTGAGTCCTTCGTCAGAGTGACGGACACTTTACGCAGGTCTATTGGAGCAGGCACCAGGGTTGCGGGCGGTGGAGGAGGCACCGCCGGCTCGTCAATGGCGTCCACTGCGCCTGGTTCGTCGACCGCAATACCGAAGTCCTTCGCGAATGAGGCGAGACCGTTTGCATAGCCCTGGCCGATAGCGTCGAGACGCCAGCCGCTTCCACGCCGGTAGAAGGCGACGAGTTGGAGCACCGTCTCGTTGGTCAGCGAGGGTGGCTGAAACCGAAAGCGTTCGGCGTCAGCGCCGTCTACGATGATTTGTAGACCTGTCACCTCTCCGAAATTCTTATGCTGCGCCTCAGTGCTCGCGGCGATGATGACGCGGTGCACACCGGCGGGAAGGTTGGCGAGTCGTACCTCGATGACCTGATCAGACAGCAGCGCCACCCCCGGCGCCGTGCGGTTATTGAAGAAGACGAGGTCGTCGGCGTGGCGCACCTGTCCGGAGCCGCCGATCAGCACTGCCATCAAGTCAGCGGCTTGGGCGCCCCCACCTGTGACCGCAACGGTGTATGTACTGCGATCCAGATCGGTCTTAGATCCCTTGATCAAGTCATGTTGTTCCGACACTGCCTGTCCCGCTCCCACTCTGATTGCCCGCTGACTGACGCGAGGACGCCCGGCCGGGGCCCCCACACGGCTCCCCGCCAACACAGACGTGCTCTTGGCGAAAATTGACCCCGCTATCGCAGATAGCCAGCCCTGTACGCGAGAACCGGGCGACCAGAGCCGATAGTGCGACTGATGCCATCCTGCGCAGCCCACGTAAGTTTGTAGGTCATTGCGGGCCGCCCCACGCTCGGCTCTATGACCGCAGTCCTTTGCAGGCAGCAAGGAAAGTGGCCCCCGACGGCTTCCAGGACCAACTGACGGCGAACCGTCTGCACCCCGTCACGCTCGCACGGCGCAGCAACCGGCTGTCGTCTCGAGGGCGAACTGCCGAGCCGTCGGCGTCCACATCGCGATGACCGCGGCGATACCGAAGAGCACCATGACCACCATCGGCCCGGCGAACACTAGCGGCAGCGACAGCACCGCCAGGACGGTGCCGACCCAGCGCGGCCAGCGGTGCCCGCCTCGGACCGCCCACCCGATGAGGGCGTAAGCGAGGGCGCAGACCAACCCGACACCGACGCTCGCGGAGATTAGCCAGAACTGTATGTCGTCGGCGTAGCCGCTGGCGAACGCCATCGCCGTGCCGGACGGATCTAGGTGCAGCGCCCGGTCGACGTTGTCGCGCAGTTCGAACAGCCAGACGATGCCCATGACCGCACTGACCAGCGCGCCGAGCGCGGCGATCCACAACGCGAAGTAGGCCACCCGCACGGTCATAGGCCTGGCACCCTGTCCCACCGCAGCAACCGGGGCGATCTCGACGTAGGGCGTCGAACCGCCGAACGGGTTGGCGGGCGCGGGCGGGACGCTGCCGAACGGGTAGACTGCCGGCACCGCGGGCAGCCGCTCCTGGGGCGGGACGCCGTTCGGCATCGCCGACGCCCCGATCTCACGCAGCCGCTTCGACCAGTCGTCAGTCATGTTGATCCATTCACATCCCGCCAGTGCCAAACTCGCGTCCCAGGATAAGTGATTAGCCAAGGTGCAGGCGCGCAATCGCCTCCAAATCCTTGGAGTTGCGGCCGTTCGCGGTGGCGCCTATCGCCGTCATCGTCCAGCCCGCGCCGTTACGGGTGGCCTTCGCCATGACCTGGGCGTTGCGCTTGCTCCATCCGATGAGTTCGTAGGGGCGACCTCCTGCTCGTGGGTCGAATCGACCAGCCGCCAGTACGAGTTCTGGATCTGCGAGAAGTTTTGCGACTAAAGGATTTCACGACGAAGACCAGCGTCTAGGTATCACTCGGGAACTTCTCCAAGTCGACGATGATCGACTGGTCATTCCCGTCACCAGCCCGGGTCACTTGTTGTCCCCGTGTGGACAATAGGCCCCGTTCTTGCCGTGCAACTGCCTATTCACACCAATGAATGGGCCGTTACGTTGCAATCGCGTTTTTGATGACGACATCCTCTTCGACCGTTACGAGCGCTATCGACAACCGTCTATCGGTCACTCGACTCATAGCAAGCCGCGCTCCGCCAGCACCCACCGCACGGGGTCCATGCACCGGAACGGGGAGATCCCGCTCGCGTTGAGTCGCTGCCCCTGCGGCGAGTCGCCGAGTGCCGACACCGCGAAGTACCGGGTGACCTGGCCACGACCCGACGCGTTAACAAGGTGCAACATCGAGCCCGCATCGAGCTTGGTCAGTAGGCTCCGAACTTCCGCGTCGAGCAGCCGGCTGTCGACGTCGTCGTAAGGGCCCCGCAACACGCCCGGATCACGCGAGAACGCGGCACCCGCATGCGACATGACCTGCCCCCATGAGTGCGTGGCAACGCGCCGCATCGCCTGCAGCGCATCGAATTTCGAGAGCACGATGGCCAACCGCGGCGCTCCTCCACTCATCAGTCGGAGCACGGTCCGCAGGACGTCGCGGGGATCGCCGCCCGTGTATTGATTCGTCGGCACCAAACCGGCCAGGATGGCCTTGACCTCCTGCACCCGCATTGGGTCGAACATGAAGATCACCGCATCGGCGGCTGAGAAGAACTCCCATTGAGTGCCACCAACGTTTGGGTCTTCCAAATCCTCGCCTGCGACATCGCGGATCGCCACGTACTGCGGCACGTTGTACCACTGCCCGATGTGGAAGATCAACGGATCGTGTTGATAGGTACCCTCAATGCGACCCGACGACGTGGACGGCATCAGACCGCGCTCCTCGAAGAGCGGTGTCTCGTAGTCCTTGCGGTATCGGGTCTGCGTCTCGACGTTGGCGGGCTCCAAAACCATGCCCAACTGCTCAAGACGGCGTTCGAGTTGTTTGACCATCACCGCGATGTACACGGTCTTGCCCGTGAACCGCGCACCGGCCATCGCAAGACAGGTAACCTGCCCCCAGCGCCAACGAGCGGGAAGCTTGTAGTGGCAGATCGGACAGACCTCGACTGAGGGGCCACCGAGTTCGGCGCTGGCCTGCTCGATCGTCGGATACCCATTCGGGGTGGTGGCGGTGTTGATGTCGAGGACGCGACCCATCTTCACCGGATGGCCGCGATACGCCGAGGCCGCCTCGTCGGGTTGGGTGTCGTCAGGCGATACTCGCGTGAACGACCAGATGTCGGCGGGCAGGACGTTGAAACAGCGCGGACACTTCGTCACACGTCACCGACCTCGGATCGGCGTCAGGATTCCGGCGACGATGCTGTCGAGCAACCGGGGATCGGACATGAGATGTTCGGCCGCGCCAGCACCGGGGGGCGGTGGGGGAAGCAACGCACCGGTGAAGCCCAGATAACTTAGTGCAGATCGTGATTGCGATAGCACCAGCCGAGTCACCTTGCCATGCGAGGAGTTGCGCAGCGTCGGCCCCGGCGCGTCGGTTACCACGACCGTCAGTCCGGCCACCCCTGCCAGCGCGTCGACCGCTGCGTCCAGATTGGCACCGACTCCGTAACCGACCTGCTCGATCGCGGAGCCGATGCGAACGGCGAGCTCACCCGAACGTCCCGCGGGAACTGCAGTATGGCGTTCGTCGGCGAGCAGCACGTTCACGGGTTTGGCACCCGATACCACCGCCGAAATCCCCGCGATCACGTCGGCCACCGCTGCCACGGAGCCGTTCGCGACCGGTAACGACATGGACGCAGAGGTGTCCACCACGCAACCGATCGCGACCTGCTCAGCCGATGGCAGCCGATCCAGACCCAGCACGCCACGACAGGCGATTCGAGCACGCGTCGCCAGGGGCGGGAGCTCGTCGTCACGCTGGATGAGACGCGTGGTGACCACCACTTCGTCGGCGCCAGCGGGAGCGATGCTCGCCAATTCGATCGACGCCAATCCCGAGACATCACGTGGCGATAGCTGCGCCACATCGGAATCGAGGTCACCGACCGCGTCAGGCCCAATCGACACGTACAACACGGTGTTCGGGTCGAAGCGCTCGCGGCCGGCCTCAGGCACAGCCGCGATTACGATCTCTTCCTCCACCCTGGGCACGATCAACATGCCCGCACTATGGCGCCGCACGCCTGGCGCCTCCGCCAGCGAATCCTCTAACCGGGCGACCAAGCGCACGCCGGCCTGCGGACCCTGTAGCGACAGCGTGACGGTCAGCGGCCTACGAGGCAGACGCGCAGATGCCGTGCCTTCGAGAAGGTACGTCGACATCCTCAAAGTTCCTCTCGGTCAGGGCGCCAACGGGTGCGGCGCCGGGGCTCAGAAGCGGTGGTCGCGGAACCAGTCACGGGCCGCCCTGGGAAAACGCTGGAAGAAGTCCTCGGCGCGTTCGGCGGTGCCGAGGCGCACCGTATCCCACGCCACGGTGCGCAACGCCCGCTCGTCACGCGGCCCGCGATAGGCCTTCCGCTCAACCAATCGCGTCACGACGTCATCGAGTCGATGTCGATCGAACGGCACGGATGGACGCTCGGCCCCGCCGTCCATCGTGGACAGAAATGCCTGACTCGCAATCCAATCGACGTCAACGAGGTCCGCAATGACGAGGTCGGCGATCAACTCCACCACCCGTCCGGCCCCGCGTCCGACGCGGTGCCGTAGCGCCTGTGCTACCGGCCCCTCGACACTAGCCCACAGCTGATCGGTGGATTGCGCCGCGACGAACGCCGCGCACAGCGCGATGGCCAGCTCGTCGTTTAGCGGGCTGATGTGCTCAGCAGTGAGATTTGCGACGACGACGGGTGCGGCATCCTCGAGCGCCGTCCTCGCCACGGCCGTGGTCAGCGGCTGAGCCGTGACCAACTGGCGTAACTGCGCCGCGGCTATTGCACTGTCAGACTGAGGATCCGCACCGCCGGGATCGACCGGCAGGCCGGCGACCAGCGCGATAAGATCCGCCGACACGGGCTGATACAGCATCGTCGACCCGAGCATCGCAGGGGTGACACGGTGCCGCCAACGGTTGAACACGTCGCTGAGAGCAGCGCTGTCGAACTGGGCGTGCACCGCGAGCCGCGACGCGAGTTGTCGGCACTCGGCATCGGAGATCCGTTCCGACTCCAAGGCCCAGAGGAGCGCGTCCTTGGTCACATCCCCCAGCTGACCCTGCGGGATGTCCGCGGCATCGTAATCACGGAGTAAGGCATCGACGAACCACGGGTACAACGCCAGGTCCACGGGCTTCGGGTTCGGCGGCAGCACCAGCGTCTCATCCGTCCCGTCAGCCATCACCCAGCGCCAGGTGGCGGAGGACATCGTCGCCAGCGCACCGCTGGGTAGGTCCGCGACAGCCGGACGCAGGATGGCCCTCCTGACATCCGGTGGGATGTCCGGCTGGCCGGTCACGATTGCGGCGGCGGGCCCGCCCAGGCAGCTGAGGTCGGAATCCGTCAGCAATGACCTGACACGGTCCTCGGCGGCGTGGGATTCGGGTTCGTCGACAGCGAGTCGGTCCAGCAGCGTGATCACTCGCAGCAGACGTCGGGCGGCATACCCCGTCGCGTCGGGCAGGCGATCCTCGAGCTGGTCCAATATCCGGCTGACGAGCGGTCCCCATCGGTGCGCGGGCACCGTACGGACCCGTTCTACGTCGGTCAGCGTCAACTGCTCTAGATTGCCCGGATCGGCGAATGCAATTCTGGCGAATTGATCTGCTGCACGCGGGTATCCGCCGCGGGCCTGGGCAGTGCGAAGCCGCTCAAGCGCCTCGTTCATGTCGGTTGGCGCGGTCGCCTCTGCGGCGTCGGCGACGAGATCGGACATCGGACCGGCCAGTGGCAGATGTACAGGGGCCTCGTCGGCGACAGCACGCCGCGCCTCGTCGTGAAACTCGTCCAACTCTTCGCTGCCGAGCACGGCCACCGCCAGTGGCCAGAGCGGCGATAGGTCGTAGTCGCCGATCTCCAAGGCGATGGCGTCCTGGCGTGCCAGGAGCGCTACCGCCGTGGATTCATCGTCGCCGAGGACTCCTTCGGTCAGCGTCGACCAAGGCGTCACCACGATCTGCGCGTGTCTGGTGGTGTGCGCCGCCCCCAACTCGCGGACCGTCGGCTCGTCATCCTCGTCGATTATCACCCAGTCTCGGTGGTCGAGATCCGCCGCCGACTCGCGAGGGATGACCACTACGTCGACGCCCCGAGCCAGATCGATGGCCGCTTGCTCTGCCCGGTCGAACGTCGACCAGCTGAATCTGCGCGCAGAACCGGGTGACATGAAGAAGCTGATGGCGGCAAGCCATTTGGGCCCGTGCTCCTGATCGCTGGTGACGAGAACAACCTTGGGACCGCCGGACATCGCGCTGTACACGGCGTCCAACAGAACCCGGAAGACACCCTGCCTATCGACTGTGGTGCCAATGAGGAAGTCGATGCTGGCGCTCGCGGTGATCTCGGGGTTTGGCGCGGGCGGGCGATCGGAACTCAGCTTGGTCTCCAGCACCTCCGCCGCCCCGTACGGTCTACGCCAGTCGGGCGAACGCCACAGTTGGATCGGCCTCAGCGTCGACGGCAAGCGCACGTCGCGGTCGAGCAACACGTGCGCCATCACATTGCCGGGTCTCCCCGTCGCGTCCGCGCCTGCGGCGGCGGTGTGCCAGTATCCGGCCACCGTCGGACTGAGCGTCCCATACGCGAGACGCGCAGGACGATCTGCGATTTGATCGGTCGTCGGATACTCGGGGAGCGCCGGGTCGACGTCGAACTTCGTGACCACCCTGGCGGTCAGTGCGTCGCGTTCCGCGGCCGTCAACCCACCGAGTTCGTCCTTGACCTGCCAGCCGCCACCGACCCCGCTGACGTCATCGAACGACGAGTAGAGCATCTGCGCATAGCGGACCGTGGACTCCGGAGTGACCTTCGTCGCGGGCGCGGCTGCCGGCAGCGAGTACGACGTCACTGCTGAGCCCCCGCACGAGGTCGCCATAGCTCGTTGAGATCAGGATCGCGTAGCGCCATGGGGACCGAGGTACTCGACTGCCCGAAGAACAGCCGAAAGAAACCCTCAACCCCACTGAGGTCAGCGGTCCACTGCGTGTTCCACCCGTCGTGCCGCGGAATGCGGTCGAGCACGCACTGTGGCACCCCCTGGCCGCCCTCCGGCGGCCGAAGGTAGATGAAGCGGCCATCGTCGGGCGAGAGCGGGAAGCGGTCCGGGTTGTTAATGAGGATCAACGGTGGCGGTACCTCGATGTCCAGCTCCGACTGCAACCAGATCGCGGCCACCGCGCTGTCCTCGCGCACGACGAGCTTGTAGTCCACCCGTGCGAGTCCGGGATACTGCAGCGTGGTGATCTCGCCGCGGATCTCGGTGGCCTCGGAGTACGCGACGGGCACAAGGCACACCGCAACGCCCGTCGCCGTAAGCGGCGGAGCGAAAGTCATGCCACCGTCTCGCTCGTACCGCGCCTCATTGATCTCCGCGAGGGCTGTTCCGCTGCAGATCTCCTCGGGGGAAGCGGAGCTGCGGCCCACGAATGCCTTGACGCTCGCCGCGCCCGCGGGCCAGCCGAAGGTGGCGATCTCGGCGTGGTACCGCTCGATGAGTTCGGCAGCGGTGACGGGAGGCAGGGCGCGGGCAGTTATCGCGATCTTGCCGACGTGCGCTCGCCCGTTGAGCAATGTGACTGGAACAAGAAAAGCACGCTGCCACTTCAAAGGCCATGGTACACCTCGCATTTGGGACCGCACAGCGTCGACCGGGTTCACCGGGTGCTTGATCCGGCTCTCCTCGGTGAGACCCATCGGCCCGAGTGCGTTCTCGTCGACCTCGGCGCCCTCGACCCCGCCGAAGGGCTCGGACGGCAGCCGGTACACCCGAACCGTACCCGCTTCCGGCGTCGTCCAGCTCACGTCGAACTCGGACTTGGCGTCACCGGCGACCGACACGGTCAGATCGTTGACCGGTTGCAGCACAACAGAAACCAGAACTTCCTGTTGCGAGTGCTTGGACAGTCGAGGCGAGTCACCGACCGTCACCTCGGCGAGGGCACGGTACAGATAGCGCTGACCGCGCTCGGCGGTGGTGTCGACGAATCCGGTGAGGTTGAGTTCGTCGGCGCAGATACGGTAGCGTTCATCGTTCATTGCGCCGATATTGCCGCTCAACGGCAGCCGGTATATACGCACACGGTTGGTACCCTCATACACCGACCACTGCCCGATGACGCGGCCCTCGTCCTCGGTGATCACAAATTCGTCGACAGGACTGACCTGTTCGCCCTCGGCCACTAGGAACGGCTGCGATCGGCAGGCGTCCTCCTGGTCGCGTCCGATATGGCACCACACCTGATAGGTCCGCACCGCCGATGTGAAGAAGCGCGGGTCGTCGACGAACAGCCCGGTCGTGACGGCGATCAGGTCACCGATCTCGGGCTTGTACGGCACAGAGTCCTCGCCTGAGACGATGCGATAGAGCACCATCTTTCCTGCGTCCGCGACGTGGGCGTCGAACGACAGTGACACTGTGCCGTCGGCTGCGGTCTTGAACCTGACCTTTGTGGGTTGAACTTCGGAATCGCCGAAGTCGTAGGTCGCGAAGTCGCGGTGCTGCAGGTTGAGGAGTGTCGCGGAAGCACGCGGCTCCTCTTGTGGGACAGGACTTGGCGGGAACGGTTGCGTCGGAGGCGGTTGGGAACCAGTGGGTGGCGCGGCGTGCCGCGGTTGTGTCGGCGGCGGGATCGGCTCGACCGGAGGCGGACTTGGCGGCGGAGGCGCCGACGTCCCGTTGAACGCCGCCATGATCGCGGCGACTTGGGGAGCCAGGTGCGCCGCGGGTCCGCCGATCCGCTTGCCGATTTGCTCCGCCTCGGTGTGGTTGAACTTCACCAGGTTGCGCAGCGTGGCGTCCTTGATGGAGTCTGCGCCGTCGACGCCGTCGGCGATCGACTTCGCCCGCCACTTCATGAGTTCCTCGACGAGATCCTGTGGTACTGGCGGTGCAACCGGATCCGGCGCCGGCTCGGGCGTCGGGCTGGGGGCGGCTGTAGGCAGGGGCAGATCGCGGCTGGGGCGCAACAGATGCGACGTCAGCTGATCGTTGGCAGCCGTCGCGTCCACACCGAACTTCACCTGTGTCAACAGGTGGGCGATGGTCTCCTCCCACGCGGCCGCCTCTGGCGAGGTGACGCGCTGCTGCCAGTTGTCCGGATTCGTCGCAATATCGATCACATCCGCGTCCGACGGAACCCGATGCCCCGCCGCCCGCGCACGCGCGCTGAACAGCCTGAGCACCGCGATACGCCGCGCGTACTTCTTGTCGACTGCCGGATCAGGCACGGAAACCGCCGCCCAGGTCAGGCGGACGGAACTCGCCAGCATCTTTCGACGCCGGGTTCGACGACGCCTGGCCGTCGAAGCCAGCCGTGGGGATGGCGCCCTGCCAACTCTGCTCACGGTACGCGTCGACCGCACCCACCGCTAGGTAGTCAAGAGGCATCGCCTCACTGAACTGCGTTGCTACACAGATAGTTCCGATACCGTCAGCCACACGGTGACGGACGTCGTCCACGACTGCACCTGCGTTCGAGGTGGCGGCCAGGTCGGTGAGTAGGCTGCGGTCGAACGCGCCCGCGGCGGGCACCGGTGCCGGTTGGTCGACCTCGGCAAGGAACTCGGGGCGGGACATCGGTGCGCCGCCCGGCACGTCGACGCGGTTGACGAGGGTGTCGACGAGACCGGCCAGCGGTCCGTGCAGCGCCGACTGCGCCCGGTCCCACACCACGTCGGCGCCGTCAGATGTTCTTGTCCCCGCGAAGAGTTCGTCTGACCACCGGTCCAGCGTCGATCCACTACCCCGGCCGGGCTGGGTCCACACGGCGGCGCTGTCCGCCGTAGTCTCCCGGCCGTTCGTTGCACCGGGTTGGGTGGACAGGACGAGGTTCTCCCAGGGCCCGCTGAGCCAGCTGACGTTGAACAGTTCACGACGCAGGTAGCCCACCGCCCCGTCGACGTCTGTATCCGCAGGCGAGGCATAGGCGATGGCCGTCGACATCGGCAACCCCCACCCGACCCGCAGATCCACGTCGGGGCGGTAGATGTCAGGTCCGAGCGGAGCGGCGAAGAACGCCCCCAGTGCGCGGCTCCAGGAGAGGAACTCGCCATAAGCCTGAGACAGTCGATTCAGGTCCCGCAGCGCGGCCCGCAGGTTCTGATGGTCGACCTCGCGACGATCGATCATCGCCCTGCGTTTGTTGAGCAACTGGAACAGTTCCTGCTGGCTGCGCCAGAACGCGTTGGCGCACAACCCGATCCCGAGCAGGTAGGCCACCAGTGCGATGACCACTGCCCACCACCACTCGAGCTTGTCCTTGTACGCCAGGAAGGCCACCGCGGCCGTCACGACGATCAGCAGGAGGACCGTGACCTGAATCCACCGCGCGAGCCGGGTGTTGCGGCCCGGCTCCGGCGGGAGATCGCCCGCATCCCGTAACTGCTGTAACAGTTGGCGCACCTCGCCGTACGCGTCGGCGAACGCGTCGGCCAGCCTGCGCCCGACCGTGACGCCGAAACTCTGCGAGTTCTCACGCTGCCAGGCGTCAAGGGCGTTGAGCGTGGATCGCGCCTGTAGTCCGTGCTCGGGGGTGCGCTCCAGGTCGTTGAGCTTGTTCCGCAACGACAGGACACCGAGGGGGTCGGTGCTGTCGACACCGTCGGTGTTCACACTCGCCGCGACGGCACCGGGGATCGCGGTGAACCGTTGTGCCGGACCGGGAACGACGGAGGCGGCGTAGGCGAGAATGCCGCGGTTCGCGCCGACCTGAACGGGCGGTAAGTCGCTCGCGCGGACTCCGGCGTCAGCGATGGTCATGGCGGCGCGGCTGTAGTCCTGCCACACACCGGAGAGGTCGGTCCGCACGTTGTGGTCGCCGCGGTCACCGGACTCGAGCAAGTCGTTGAGCCGGCTGGTGGCCTGGGCGATGTCGCCCCACTCCGCGCGTTCGCCGCGCGCCGTGCGGCCGTTCACCACGACCTCGTACTCCGAATCGGATCCGAAGACGGCCTTGTTGACGCTGGCGGCGATGCTGGTCGAAACACCCTCGACGACAGCCTGGTACCAGGCGCTCGGCGCGTTCTTGATGGCGGCCCACATGAAGCCGAAGAACATCTTCAGCGCCTTCCACGCGCCGATCTTCTCCGTGGTGCGGGTCGCATAATCGCGGCGCGGCCCCTTGAGAATGCCTGCGTACTTGCGCCACAGGCTGTCCGACATGTTCGCGGCTGCCAGGCCGACGTCGTGCACGTGGACGACCGGCGACCGCTGATCGCTGGGCAGCGGCAGGGTGCCGTCCTGCGCCAGCAATCGCCGGCGCAGGCCCGCCTCAGCGTCACCGGTCTCGACCTTGCGGTAGAAGGAGCGGGCCAGCCGGACGACCTCGCCCGGCGGAACCGAGGCGTCGTCGAGCGGACGGTGGTCGATCTCCGACCACAACCCGAGCAGCGCGGCGATCACCGGCGCCGCGTGCCTGCCGATCGATTCGGCGGACGAATCGCCCGCCAACTGCACGTGCCCCATGCGGGGCCCGCGGCCGTCTTCGGGGTTGACGAGGATGTTGTGCCAACCGTCAATGGCCGCACGGGAACCTGTGGTCCTTGGTGCACCGGGACGTGCCAGCAGGCACCGCACCCGCACGGTCCTGCCGACTCCGGACGTCGAGGCCAGGAGGTCGGTGGTGAACCGCTCCTGGGCGAGCGTCAGCGGAACGTCGGTGCCCGTCAGCGGCACCACCGCGCACACGCGCGTGATGTCGGCGCGCTGGCTCGACACGATCTGCTGGACGGTCACGTCAATCTGCCGCCCGGCAATCACCTGCACCATGGTCGACGGTGGCGAGACGTCGGTCGGATTGGTCACCCAGTAGAACGGCTCGATCAACTTAGCTGCCGACAAGTCCGTCAGCGCGGACAACACCCCGTCAGCGGCTCCAGCGGGTGCGAGGAACACCGTCAAGGCCCTCATGATCAGAAACTCCCTCCCTTGGGGACCTCGAACGTCGTTCCCATCTGCGGAGGTTCGAAGGTCGGACCGCCCGGACCCGACGGCGGTCCGGGCGGAAACTGGTCGCCTCCCGCCTCCGGCTGAATCGCGGCCTCGGCGCAGTCGGGGATGAACTCGATCAGTCGCCGCGTCGCCCAGAAGACGTCCGGCGCGACGTCGCGGAAGATCGGCGTCTGCGACGCCTGCGGCCGAATCGAGATCGTGGAGAACGTCCCTCGGCCGGGCGCGCCCGGCTCACCCGGCCCGCCGCCCTCACCGGGCGCCATGTAATGGGCACCCGCGAAGTCGTGGAACTCCTTGAGGTAGGCACGCACCCGCGTCGCACGCTCATCGACGGACACGCCCTCTCCGGTGCCAGAGATCACCGACGGCACGCCAGTCCCCAGATTGCCGTTGCGCAGGAAGCGGGTCAGGTGGGTCTTCGCGGCGAGCGTGTGCAGACCCGCCACCGGATCCTCGTACGCGTCGTCGTAGATGCGGCGCAGCGCACGATAGGGATGCATCGACGTCAGCACCGGTGGCTGATGCGACTGCGCGATGGCGATCAGCAGACCCTCGAGAATAGCGGGCAGCCAATCGTAATCGGCGAGGAAGTTCCCCGGCGGCGTCAACAGCGGGTTCGGGAACGGCAGCCACCGCTGGTCCTTGGTGTCCCATACGTGCGCCGGTTGCGTGAACGGCTCCGCGGGCAGGTTGATGAAACCCAAGGCGCGGCCGAGGACGTAGCCCGCGACCATGGTGCGTCGCTCGATCTCGGTCATCGGCAGCGCTGCGGCCAGCGGGCGCGCCCTGCGTCGCGTCCAGAACGCCTCGCGCGCAGTCGGCGACGCGGCCAGCCACTGTCGGGCGGCTCCTTCGACCACAGCGGTGTACGCGAGCGGCGAGTAGTTGGGGTACGAACCGAAGATGTCGATCTTCTTGATCTTGGCCTCGTCGCTGAACGCCCGGCGCAGTCGGTCCCCACTGTTGTTGTCGATGCGCTTCTTGTCGGACAGCGAGGTCACCAGCGCCTCGCCGACCGCCATCTCGCGGAACGGCACTGACGAGAACTTGTAGTGGTAGACCATCTGGCTCACGCCGTGGAGCGCCTGCATGGCGTTCTCGTTGACGCTCGCCAGCGGGCGGGCGAGATCGATCGCCTCGCCGAACTTGAGCAGCACGTCCTGCGCCCGCTTGGCCAGTTCCGACTCCGGTGGCCTATCGGCACCGGTGACGTACTCGCGCAACGACACCGAGCAGAAGTTAGCGAACGAGGCGCCGGGACGCGCGACGAAATCGCGTGCCCTCGCCACCAACTCGAACGGTCGCACGTGGACGTTATAGCCTGCGCGCTGGGCGATGAGCCCCTCTCGGGTCTCCGGATGGGTGGGAAACGCGCTCGAGCGCCATTCCGTCGTACGCTCGATGACGGGCTGGACGGCCCCCGGCGCGGGGATGCCGCCGACGGCGTTCCAGAGACCGGTGATCACGTGCGACACCGCACGCGCAGTGCCCTCCTCGAAGCTGCGCCGGTCGGTCGTCTGAATGTCGACCGCCTGCGGCAGGTCGATCTCGTACCTGCCCTTGAAGGCCGCTGAATTCGTCAGCATGACCTCGTTGGTGGCCTCCGAGAAACGCGCTGCCACAGTCTCATCCGCGTCCGACGGCCACGCCGAGTAATGATCGGTCTTGAGGTGGGCCAGGCCCAGATCGCCGGATGTCGCGGCGGCCGCCTGGCGCAGCACACGCTGGGTCTCGTCGAGAGCGTCGACGAGGGGGTCGAGCACTTCGCCGGTCATCTTCCCGACGGCCACGCTGATGAGTTCGGCGAGCGACGCGTAGATCTGCCGCTCCACGGTTCCGCCGGTACTACCGAGCACGCGTTCGAGTACCTCCGGCGGATTTCCGAGCGTGCCCTTGCGCTGGGCCAAAGCGGCGACGTCGGAGGGCATGTCGGCGATGTCGGCGGGTGCGTACTTGGCGAGGTCCTGCCCGCCGGGAAGAACCACGTCCTGCAGGGCGCGCTGCACGCGTTTCAGGAGACCGGTGGCGTAGGGCATCCCACGCAGGGCGAGGGCGTCGGCGACGGCACGCTCGAGCCGGGTGACGAAATCCTGCTGCCAGTGGAAGGCCACGGCGTACGCGACCTCCTGAGCACCGCTGCGCAGGAACTCGCTCCGTTCGGTGAGCACCTGGCGCACCCGGCCAATCCACTGGCTGGCGGCGATACCGTCCGTCTGCGGCATGTACGGCCGCAGCGTCCCGTTGACGACGTTGCGCGCGAACTGGGACACCGCATCGGCGGGAAGGACGGTGCTCCCGATCCACGGCCCGACGCCACTGCCGGCGTCGGGTAGCCCGAGTTCGCGACCGATGTTGATCCACTGGTTGTCGAGGATCGCGTTGACCTGCTCCTCGTCGGAGGCGGTGTTGCCCGGCTGCTTGTGCCCCCACAGCAGTTTGTCGACACTGCCGCGCGCCAGTCGCTGCGACGCGTACTCGGCGTACCGGTCGCGCCCCATGCTGAGGCTGGCGAATCCGAAAGAGCCCCAGGGCAAATTGTTCCACTGCGCGTTGCCCCAGCCGAGGAACTCGCGGTAGCCGGCTACACCGCCGCCGTTGGTGAGGTCGTACTCGACGAACTGCTGACTGGCCGAGGCACTGAGAATCAGCGCCGCCAAGCCGCGTCCGAGACCGCGATACACCGCGTTGGGGGTGCCGTCCCCGAACACCGTGCGATCAGCGCCGACATACCGGCCGACGGGGAACACCCGCGCGAACGGAATGATCTCACCCTCGCCGTTGTCATGACCGAGGGCACGCAGCAGGTTGACGTCGTGTTCGCGCGCGGCGCCGGTCTGGCTGGCCACGATCTCCCCCAGCATCGCCAGAGCGTTCGCCCGAACACCGGTGCGCGACGACTCGTCAAGCGTCTCGAAGATGTCCGGCGCCACCATGAAAACGCCCATCAGGCGCGGGTCGACTCCCGAGACCATAGTGAGCACGCGGCAGATATCCAGTGCCATCGACGCTCCCGCGCCACCGGCCATCGAGGACACCACCAATACGACGGGCTGATCGCCGGACGAGTACTGCCCGGCGCCGGGGATCGACAGCGATTTCATTTCGGTGTCAGTCGATGTCAGATAAAGCTTGTCCCAGGCTCGTTGGAGCGAATCCCGAACCTCACTCACCCGACTCAGGGTGATCATTCGCCCGAGTGAGCGGTACTGGCCGGCACCGGTGCTCAGCGGAACGTGCACGGCTTCCGGATCCCGTGGCGCCCAGGTCGCGATGGTGTCCAACGCCGCCTTGCTCGCCAATTGCGCTGACATCGCATTGTCAAGGACCTTGTAGGAATCGCTCAGCGGTCCGGTGCCGACGTACGTGCCCCCCTGGTCCTTCACCGACCCCACGTCGCGCAGCGGCGACGGCGACGTCGGGACGTCGAGGTGGACGAACTGCCATCCCGCGGGGATCTTGTTGATGCCGACGTCGGACAGTTCGGACCGGAGTTGATCCATCATGTATGCGAGCGCGGCCCCGCCAGAGCCTCCGCATCCAACGATGAGATACCGGTTCATTCGTCTCCAATCATCAAGTGCGAAAAGTACCTATCGGGCGCCCGGCCCAGCGGGCGCCTATCAGGTCTAGTTAGGACGGAACGGATTCGATGAATCAGGACCTGGACCCGGTTGAGAGCCACCCCCGAAGGGATCCGGATTCGCCGGACCAGGCCGTGGTGGCGGCGGGGTGCTGCCGGGCGCGCCGAACGGATTCGGGTTGCCGGTCGGAGGTGGCGAGTTCAAGCCGAACGGATTACCCGAGGGCGCTCCTCCTGCGAACGGATTGCCCGACGGCACCGCGTTGCCACCGCCGGTGCCGAAGGGATTGCCTCCGAACGGGTCACTGTCGCTGGGCGGTGCGGTCGAACCGTTCTGCGGCGCCCCCAGTTTCGCCCGCCGTCGGAGGTCGGGCAGGACGCGCGGGACGGCCTCCTTCACCTCGGCGACGAGCCGGTCGATGACCGACCTGCCCGCATCGCCGCCGACCAGGAGCACCACGACCGCGGCATCCTCGGGTCCGTTGGGATCGTGCAGCAGGAACCAGGTGTTCTGCACCGCGAGGGGCAGTTTCGCGTCCGGCGTCTTCTTGTGCGTGTCGCCCGACCGGCCGCCCGCACCCGCCAGGCCCGGCGCCGAAGCGACGACGAATCCCGCACCGAAGGGCGAGAGGCCGATCCTAGCCCGCAACTCGACGTCACCGACGGCCAGTCGACGCGTCGGACCCGCGAGACCCTCGACGAGGCGCACTAGCTCCCCGTCGCGCATACTGAACGGCTGGTTGTCGCGGAGCACCGAATTGCCACTAATGCGTACCGGAATCCGTTCGGAGCGAAGCGCTTTACCGGGGATCCGGGACGCGAGCCACTTGGTGAGGTAGAGCAGCCCGATCGGGATGCCGGGGCCGAGGATCAAGCCCACGACGATGGCGATCCACAGCGTCATCTGGTCGAGAGGCTTCTCCATGCCGAGGGTGAACGGCACGTCGACCGTGACCGGCGGCCCCTCGCCGTCCTTCGGCGCGAGGGACACCTGCACGGTGCCGTTCACTGCACCGTTGCCAGCTTGGGACACCTCGACCGTCAGCGGAAGCAATTGCGTATCACCGTCATCGACCCTTGTGCAGTTCGACTGCCCGTTAGCGGTGGACGTGATCTTCGGCGTAGGCAGACCATCGGGGCCTGCGACCACCGTCACGGGCGCGTCCCCTGCGACCCACGCGCAGCCGGGACCCTTGACCTGGAGTTCGGCGGTCCGGGTTCCCACTCCCTCGAGCTTGCCGAAGTCGACCGACGCGCTGACCGCGGGATAGCCGACCGGTGCGTTGACCACGACCGGCAGGTCGACGGCCTGCGGCGATAGCGACGTCCCCGGAACGGCTGCACCGTCGGGCCCGGTCGCCGCGGCGGTGGTCACCCCCAGAACCATGTGGAGCGTCGCTCGGCCGAGCGGGACGTCCTTGAGGTCGAGCTGCTGCGATGTCAAGATCTGGTCCTTGGGAAGGGCGTTCGCGACGGGGTGTTCCTTGCCCTCGGCGTCGATCAGCGTCACGCTGAGATCGGCGGTGCCCAGCAGAGCACTCGGATCAACCGGGCCCTGCTTGCCGTCGATTACCGAGAACGTGACCGGCACAACCTGACCCTGATTCAGGGTCGTGTCGCCGCTCTGCGGCCAGGCCGGGTAGAGGTCCCCGGAGATGTGCAGGCTCGACTTGGTCTTGACACTTGTGTCGCCCGAGGGATTCTGGAAGACAAGGGCCCACTGCCCCTGCCACGTCGGCGCGGTCGAGTTGACCATCCGGAACGACACCGACTTCTCCGAGCGCCATTCGTAGTTCACGTTGACGCCACCGAAATCGAGGGTGCCGGGCGCACCCGTAGGCAGGTCCTGCGGCGGCCCCGTCGGCGGCACGAGGACGGCGGTCAGTCCGGGAGCACCCGCGGTCGCGAGAGCGTTGACGCTGCGCACCGACCGGTCCAGGACGAAGCTGTGCTTGCCCTCGTCGCAGATCTCCTCACCCGGGCACGCGTTTGCCTCGGTGTCCACGGGGGTGTTGCCCGGCGCGCCCAGATTGTGAAAGGCCTGCAGCAGGTCGTCGATGTTCTGCGCCAGGTAGAACTCCCCCGGCCGCGGCGTAGCGACGTCACCACAGGCGCCGGTTGGTGTCTGTTCGCCGGTGACGATCGATTTCAGGACGTCGAAGTCGGACGGATTCTTGCCCTCGGGCGAGAGTCCGATGCCGAACGTGATGATGTCGGACGTGCGCAACTGGTCGGCGACGCCCCCTGGTCGGCAGATGTCCTGTTGCGCGGCACGGATTGTCGCGTCGATGCCCCCTTGACTGCCGAGGTCCACACCCGGCGCATAGGGCTTCTCGACACCGGGTTGCGTGTCGAAATCGATCTTGCCGTCGGTGAACCAGGCCAAGGCGTGGCACGGACGTGCCCCGGGGTTATCGCTAGGTTGGTCGGCTAACGCCTGCCTCGCACCGTTGAGCGCCTGCCAGTAGTCGGTGTCACGGCCCGTGTTGCGATCGCGGAAGTTCGCGATCTGGGACTGCACGGATCCCAGGCTGCCCGGATCAAGCCGAATCCATCCCGATGGTGGGGTGAAGTCGGAGGAGAAACCCGACACCCCCACCTCGAGCGCGACGCCGGTGTCCGCGGCGTACTGCGCGAGTTCCTCGACGAAGAAGTCCGCCGCCTCGACGCGCGCGGCCTGCGGGTCGGTGGCGGTCAGGCTGCCCGACTCGTCGAGCATGATCAGAACCTGGCCTGCCTTCTGGGCGTTCATGCAGGCGCCGAACCGCTCGACGGCGTTGTCGGAGGCCGCGTTGGCAGGGGGCGCGAGCAACATCGTGGCCACGCTGGCCAGAAGAGCCAGAAGGCCGGCGACGGCGAGCCTGCCGAACTTGGCGATCACAGGCGTCCCATCCACATGGCGAACCCGACGGCACCGACGATGATGCCCGCGATTGACGCCACCGCAACGAGCGCATACGCCGCCCCAATCCAGGTGGGACGGAGGTAACCGGATTCGGCGCGACGATCGGTGTCAGCCCGGACGAACGCGCCCATGAGGCTGATCGCGATAGGCCCGGCCAATGCCCAGCCGACGATCGCCAGCACGTCGCCGAAGAACAATGCGCTCACCGCGGTACCGACCACGGCGACGACACCGGCGACGATCAACGTCACCAGGGGCGGTCCCGTCTGCTGCAACGGCCCGTCAGATTCGGACGACGTCGCCATCCCCGGCATGGGTCCGCTCGGCGGGGCGGGTCCCCAGCCGGGGCCGCCCGTCGGCGCCGGTCCCGGTGCTGACCCGCCACTTTGAAACGGATTGAACGGTGACCCCACGCTGCCCCTTTTCAGCTCGACGTACTCGCCCCGACGTTACGGCCGACGGCAGACATCTGCGGACCATCCTGGCATAATCGCGGCCAGGTTGAGGGCGGTAGTAGCAACGAATTGGTACGTACAACCGACAGCGTGTCGCCGGCCTCGGGTTGAGCACAGATCAGTTTCACCACCGGACCAAACAACCCGCCGCTCGCTGAAGCAGCGGGGATACCATCGACCCATGAGCGTCTCTCTGGCTAAGGGTGGGAACGTATCGCTGTCGAAGGCAGCACCGGGGCTCACCAAGGTGATGGTCGGCCTGGGCTGGGATGCCCGCGAAACGGACGGGGTGCAGTTCGACCTCGACGCCAGCGCGCTGGCGTGTGGGGAAAACAAGAAGGTGCTGTCCGAGGACCACTTCGTGTTCTACGGAAGCAAGACCCGCACCCCACCAGATCCCGAGAATCCGAAGGGTCGCCCCGTGTCGCCGGACGGCTCGATCATGTGCGGGCCGGACAACCTCACCGGCGAAGGTGAAGGCGACGACGAGTTCATCGACGTCGACCTCGAATCGGTGTCGGCCGACGTCACCAACATCGTCATCGTCGTCTCCATCGACGAGGCTGAAGCTAGGAGCCAGAACTTCGGCCAGGTGTCGAACGCCTACATCAGGGTCGTCGACAGCACCAACGCCACCGAACTCGCTCGCTACGACCTCGCAGAAGACGCGTCCACGGAGACCGCCATGGTCTTCGGCGAACTGTATCGACGCGAAGGAGAGTGGAAGTTTCGCGCGATCGGAGACGGCTACGCGTCGGGCCTCGCGGGGATTGTTCGAAGCTTCGGCGTCGACGTCGCTTAAGGCGCATCGCAGGTTTGAGGTTGATAAGCCCGACGCGCGAGGAACCATCTTCAATCGCCACTCGTTAGCCCGTGGCAGACTCGCTCGGTAGAGTCGTCGCACGTTCCTCGCGCATCCCACCCGTGCGTTCTTGTTCGATCAACTCAAGGAGCAGCCAACAGTGGCATTCTGGGACCAGCTCAAGGTCAAAGCGCAGGAGCTGAATACGCAACTCGCGACGAAGACCAGCCAGTTCAAGAACAAGGAATTTGCTAACGGGTCGATGGCGATGTGCGCCCTCATCGCCGCTGCCGACGGCAGGATCGACCCGTCCGAGCGGCAGAAGACGTCTGGCCTCATCGCGACCAATCAGTCGCTGAGCCACTTCCCGCCTGCGGAGCTGCAGCAGAAGTTCGATTGGTACTGCGACAAGCTCTCCGGTGACTTCGAGTTCGGCAAGGTCGAGGCCACGGCCACCATCGGCAAGCTCAGGGCGAAGCCAGAGCAGGCACGCGCAGTCATCCAGATCGGCATCATCATCGGCGGCGCCGACGGTAACTTCGACGACCATGAGAAGGCCGCTGTCCGCAGCGCCTGCCACGCCGTCGGCATCGATCCTGCTGAGTTCGAACTCTAGAGGAGTCACCATGGGAATCGACTACTCCAAACGTCCCAGCCGTAACTCCGCCTCGCCGAGCGCACCGACTTCTGCACCTCCGGTGTCGCCGACGGCTCCTACCGCGATCAGCTTGACCAAGGCTGCGCCCCGAGTAAACCTTGCAAAGGGGGGCGACGGTCAGGGGCCCATGCGGGTCAACCTGAACTGGTCGGCCCAGAAACCCGCGGGTGGCTTTATGGCCAAGCTGGGCGCAGCCGTCAACAAGATCGATCTCGATTTGGGCTGCCTCTATGAACTCGCCGACGGCAGCAAGGGTGTGATCCAGGCGCTGGGCAACAGCTTCGGCTCACTTGACCGGCCGCCGTACATCCAGCTCGACGGAGACGACCGCTCCGGAGCCAGCGTCGCCGGCGAAAACATGCATGTCAATCTTGCTCGGCCGGAACAGTTCCGCCGCATCCTGGTTTTCGCCATGATCTACGAGGGCGCCCCGAACTGGGCCGCCGTCGACGGCGTCGTGACACTCTTTCCGACGTCGGGGCCGCGAGTCGAGGTACGCCTCGACTCCGCTGAGAACAAAGCCCGCATCTGCGCGGTAGCGCTTATCGAGAGCGACGGGCGCACCGTGTCAGTCCAGCGCGAGGTGAAGTACGTAACGGGCAACCAGGCCGAACTCGACAATCTTTACGGCTGGGGCATGCAGTGGAAGACCGGCCGAAAGTAGTCCTTAGGGCCCAGCGAGGCTGCTGATGAACTGCGAGATCGGCTCAGCGTCGGCGGGCAACGCATCGGGAGTGAACATCCACTCGTTGCCCGCCCACCGATCTCGCACCCGCGCCTCGCCGTCCACGGGCAGATGTTCGCAGAACTGAGCAATGTTCTGCAGCAACGGTTCGGACGAGCCCGATGCATCGGCGCCAACAATCAGTAGCGACAGTCGGGCCGCGGCCCCGTGAGCCGCCAACGCGCCGATCTGCGTGAGGTCGTCGACCTGCAGACCGTGCCCGAAGTCCGACAGCACCACCACCCTGGGCGGCAGGTCCGCCGGACTGAGCCCGCTCTGCACCCCCAGCAAGGCTAGGTCCACGGCGTGTGCGAGCGCCGCCAATTTCTCCGACACCTCGAGATGGCTCCGCACCACCTCGCCGATCATCATCGGGCGCAACCGGCTGGTCAGCCCGTCCAGCCCCCCGGTGAGATCGACGACGTCGAGGATGGGCGGCTTCGGGACGGCCGCCAACAGCCGCAGGACCAGCGCAGAGACGACCGGTGCGGCCGCCGCGGACGACGGCGCGTCCACCCACAGTGGCCGCCGCAGCGGCAAGGGCAGACAGAACGGGATCGCGAGCCGCTCGGCGCCCGGGGCGCACACCTGCCCGAGGCGGATGCCGTCGGCAACGCGCGGCGTCGTGGCTGCGGCTCGCCACGACGCCGACTGCCAGGACGACAGCGACCGCGGGAGCTCGTCGTCGATCACGACCAGCTCGCCGATCAGTTGGCGTGCATCCGCGTCGTAGCGGGCGTCGGCGTCGGCGATCAACCCGTCGTGGCGTCGTTGCGCAGCAGCTCTCGCGAGCTCAGCGGCCGGGCCCGTCCGCGCCGAGGGATTGGCGACGGCCGCTGACAGGTCCTCGTCGAGCCGGTGGGCAGCGTAGCCACGTGCCGACAGCAGAGCCGCCGTCGAGCGTGCGGCGTCCTCGAAGATCATCTCGATGCGTTCCAACGGATGCTCGCGGTCCAGCGGCTCGACGAAGCCGGTCCCCGCGCTGGACGACTGACCGGGTTGGCCCACCGCCGTCGGGGTCGCTGGTGCCGCGTCGTCCACCTCGACTCCGTGCGTCGCCAGCAGCTGCGCCAATCCCCCGGCGTACCCCTGCCCGACCGCCCGCACCTTCCACTGCTCGGCCCGCTGGTACAGCTCGAAACAGACTACGGCGCAGGTGGCTTCGTCCCACGGGATCGTGAAATCCGCGACCACCGCGCCCTGGGTATCGAACAGGGCCGCTTCGATCGCGAGCCCGCGGCGCGTCGTGTCGCCGTCGGCGCTGACGATGCAGAGCACGCCTTGGGCGTGGGCTGACAGGCCGTCGAGATCGACGTGCACGCCGTCGGGGCGCAGCTGTACCCCCGCGGTGCCGGGCTGGTTGTAGAACACGAAGTCGTCCGACGACGCCGCGGTCAGGTGTGCGCCGACGACGATCGCGGAGACGTCGAGGTCTGCCGCGGTTACCACCGCGAAACGTAGGACACGCTGCGCCAGTGGCGCATTCTGTCCGGAAACCAGCCGCAGCGTCATCTTCGGCTACTGCGTCACGAACCGCGTGAGCAGCGGCGCGGCCTCCCCTACGTGCTTGGCCTGGATCGGCTCGCCGATGGCCTGCAGCTTCCAGTCGCCGCCGGCGCGGAAGAACTTCGCCATCACCATTCCGGTGGTGCGCAGTCCCGCGCCAGCGAGGGTGTACCGCGCCAACTCGCCGCCATTCTTGCTGTCGTCGATCAGTCGGCAGAAGGCGTTGGACAGTTGGTCGAAGGTGTGCCCGCGGTAGGAGCTCACGATGAACACGACGGTGGTGACGTGCGACGGAATGCGTTGCAGGTCAACGACGATGACCTCGTCGTCGCCCTCGCCCTCGCCGGTCAGGTTGTCGCCCTGGTGCTGGACCGAACCATCCTTGGACTTCAGCTGACCGTAGTAGCAGACGTCGACCATGGTGCTGTCGGCGAACAGCACCGCCGACGCATCGAGGTCGACGTCGGGGGTGCGTCGGCCGAACATGCCGCCGGCCTTCACCGGATCCCAGCCCAGGCCCATCCGGACCCGCCCCAGCGCGACCCCGCCGTCCTTCTTCAGCGTCACCTTCTGGCCCTTGACCAGGCTGACCGGTCGACCCTTGGTCAGGTTGACCTCGCCGCCGGACGAGCCGCCAGCGGCCGGAACCGGTGGCGTTACAGGTGGGGGCGGGTACGCCGGCGGCGGGTAGTTGGGGGGCGGGGGATACGCGGGTGCCGCGGGCGGCCGCGGGTAGGCCGCGGCCGGTGGTGGGGGCGGCCCGGGCGGCGCGGGCGGTGGTGTAGCCGCCGCGGCCGGTGCCGGTGCGTCGTCAACGGACACCCCGTGATCGGTGACGAGTGCGGCGAATCCACCCGCGTAGCCCTGCCCGACGGCCCGTACCTTCCACGAATCCTGGCGCCGGTAGATCTCCAGGGCGATGACGATGGACTCGCTACCGAGACCGTCGATGCGGTACTCGTACAACGGGTTTCCCGCACCATCGCTGACGAAGGCCGTCGGCGGCGCCGATTGGCCGAACGTGGAGTTCGTGTCGTCGAGGGTGATCACCGCCCTAATCTGCGTGATGTCGGCCGGCACCGCGGCGAGTGACACCGCGAGGCTGGCCGGTTGCCCGGCCTGCCCTGCCTCTAGCCGTACACCCGGCCCCGACGGTTGGTTGAAGAAGACGAAGTCGGCGTCCGACCGCACCTTGCCGCTGTCGGTGACGAGTAGTGCCGACAGGTCAGCGGCAGCGCTGAGCTGCACCGACACCCGCAGCTCGTGGACGGTGATGGGCCCGTTCTGGCCCTTGGCGAGCGGAGCAGACACTGCAGATCCTTCGACTAGACGACGGGCCGCGGACTCGATCGGAGATGGCGGGAGCAACTCTACTGAAGCCGTTCGGAGATTCGGCGGGTTGCGTCCAGCAATTCCGCGGCGGGAACGCAGCGATCGACTAGGGTTTTAGCGTCTGAGTCCCCCATGTAAGCGAGCACCGATGGCACGACTACTGGAGAAGTCCAAGAAGGTGATCGAGGCCCAGCTTGCGGGCACCAGCATCAAGGCTTTGACCGGCTCGATGGTCGCCTTCGAGGGGAACGTCTCGTTCAAGTCCGCCGGTTTCGGCGGCGGCTCGGGAGTCATAGCCGGCCTCAAGCAGCGTGCGACCGGCGAGGCGCTCTCGTTGATGGAGTGCAGCGGCGACGGCCGGGTCTACCTAGCCGTCAACGCCCAGCACGTGACGGTCATCGACCTCGCTGGCGAGCAACTCAAAGTCGAGTCCCGGCAGCTGCTCGCGCTAGCGGGCAACCTACAGACCAACGTCACATTCGCCGGCCTGCGGGGCGCCACCTCCGGGCAAGGACTGTTCACCACCACGGTCACCGGACAGGGCCAGGTGGCCCTACTGTCCGCGGGCGGCCCGCTGATCCACCTCGAGGTCGGCCCCAGCTATCCGCTGGTGGTGGATCCCGATGCGTTCGTCTGCGCCAAGGGCAATCTGCAGCAGTCCTTCGTCACCGACGTCTCCTGGCGCACCGCGATGGGCCAGGGTAGTGGGGAGAATTTCTCGCTCCGCTGGGAAGGAAGCGGGCTGGTATCCATCCAGCCCGCCGAGCGGTAGAAGGGGTTGTGCGCATGTTCGAGAAGGTGAACTCCAAGGTCGTCAAGATCGACGTGGCGCGCGCCGGCGGCGTGGTGGCCCGCACCGGCGCCATGCTGTTCTACACCGGCGACGTGCGCTTCATGCCACACCAGGTGCCCGGCGCCGCCCAACTGGGTGGCCTCGGCGGCCTGACCCGGATGGCCGGCCGGATGATGCAGGGCGAGCACGAGCGCACGATGCTGGCGCAGGGTCACGGCGAGGTGCACTACGGCTTCGCCGGCCTTGACCTGCACGCCGTCGACCTTGCCTCCGGCATGACGCTGCGCGCCGAGGCATCCCGGCTGCTCGCCAACACCGCCGGACTGCAGAGTTCGGTCGTGTCGGTGGCGAGCTCGTCGAGCGGCGGCGGCGGCCGCGGCATGATGGGCGCCCTTCGTGGCGCGGCGACCGGTGCACTGACCGGCCAGGGCATATTCACCACTCAACTCTCGGGCCAGGGCGCCGCGGTGCTGCTGGCCCACGGCGGTGTATTCGAGCTGCAGGTGGGTGGCCCGGTGCCGGTGGTCGTCGACCCGCAGGCGTTCGTCGGGTCGTACGGGAACGTCCAGACCGAGCTGAAGACCGCCCTGAGTTGGCGTGACGCGGTCGGCAAGGGGTCCGGTGAGGCCATGCAGCTGCACTGCCATGGCCAGGGTGTGGTTTTCGTGCAAGCGTCCGAGGAGAAGCTGTGATGGGAGTGCTGTGATGTGGGTCCTGCGATGAGCCAGATCCTCAACCCATCGGTGCTAAACGGCAACGACAACCTGCCCGACAACGGCTACGCGTACTGCATCGATCTGACCTCGCCATGGTTCATCCGGCGGGGTGCGATGATCGCCTACTACGGGCAGATGGAGTTCAGGGCACTGACGCACGGCTTGGCCGGCGGCATTCTGCAGATGGTGGCGCAGCAGTTCTCGGCGCCGCTGTACCTCGGGGAGTATTCCGTTGCAGAGGGATTGGGCAAGCTGATCATCGGCGACCGTGGCTATGACATCAACTCCTACGACCTCGACGACGGCAACCTCACCATCCGGGCGGCGAACCTGCTCGGCTTCGAACCCGGGCTGGCGCTGAACCAGTCGATCGTGCCCGGCTTCCTCACGCTGATCGGCACGGGCACGTTCCTCGCGTCGTCGAACGGGCCGGTCCTCTTCGCCGAGCCGCCGCTGCGCGTGGATCCCGAGGCTCTGGTGGGCTGGTCCGACTGCCCCTCCCCGAGCCATCACTACGACCAGGCGTGGGTCACCAGCTTCATGGCCGCCGGCGCGGCCCGAATGGGCATCAACTCCGGTGAGGAGCGGCAGTTCGACTTCACCGGCACCGGAACGGTTC
The DNA here is from genome assembly GCF_056679845.1 of Mycobacterium sp. PTI7. NCBI lineage: Bacteria > Bacillati > Actinomycetota > Actinomycetes > Mycobacteriales > Mycobacteriaceae > Mycobacterium > Mycobacterium sp. PTI7. The sequence goes on along the minus strand of NZ_CM155252.1, from coordinate 5,876,873 downwards.
TCATCCAATCGAGTGAGAAGATTCTCGACGACAGCAGCATCGTCCGGACCATCGAGGGTCAGCTGTTCGGCATCAGCCCGCCGGGCTTGCAACGCCTGAACACCGTCATCACCGGTCAGCTGGGGCAGCAGCAGCAGCGGCACTGAGCTAGTCGACCGGCCCCTCGGTGGCTAACCAACGCAGAATCTGTTCTCCCGCAACAATTCCCGCACGGGTTGTGACGAAGACCCCTGGGTGGTGCCACTGCAGCGCCTCTAGTTCGCCGTGCCGGGGTCGGACAGCGGCGTCGGCGGCGGCCAGCATCTCGGCGTCCAGCCCGCCGTCCCCGGCGGCCAGCACCCGGGCGTGCGGGTCCAACGACCCGTCGGCCGTCAGCCGCGACCGCACCTCGGCGACGGCGTGACTCTTGCAGACCGCAGCCGGCATCGAATAGATCTTGCGCCCCTGCCGCGAGACGGTCCACCCCCGCTCGGCGCACCACCGCCCCCACGCCGGTAGGAAGTCCGCGGGCAGGGCCTCGGGCCGAATCACCAGATAGCAGAACAGTTCATCGGCGGAGCGCACCTTGTCGACCCAGTCCGGACTGACCCTATTTCGCAATTCGGTCGTCACGTCCTCCAGGGAGGCGCCGGCCTCGCGCATGGCGTCGGCGACGGTACGCCGCCAACCCGCGTCGGCGACGCCGTCGACCAGGATATTGCCGCCGTTGCTGGTGATGGCGAAAGGCCATGGCGCGCCGGGCAGGTCGATGCGGTTGAACTGCTCGATGGTACGGGTGGTGGCTGGTACGACGAAGTACTGGGCGGCCAGCTCGGTCAGCGCCGCCGCACCGCGACGTGTCATGTAGGACAGCGGCGCACCCTGGTAGTACTCGACGCACTGCAGCTCTGCATCGGCGACGGCCGCGCCGATCGCGTTGCGCGAGTAAATCATCGTGCGATCGAGGTCGGTGACGATCAGCTTCGACGCCTGGCGGCCGGGGTCCGTCATTCGCTGACGTCCTTGACCAGACCCATGCACGAGTAGGCCAACTCCGGATCCACCTCGACGGGCACCCCGCGCGCTGCGGCCAGCATGCGGATGTGCTCGTGTTCGGGCGCCTCGGCGTCACGCACCAGGATTCGCCACGGCACCCGGCGCAGCAATACCCGGGTGGTCTCGCCGACGCCGGGCTTGACGAAGTTCACCGTCGAAACCCCATATTGCTGGCGGACCTTCTCCACCGACGCCCAGCCGCTCCAGCTGGGGGTGCGGTCGGAACCGACAATCGAGCGGACGCTGCGCTCCACGTCTTCGCGCACGCCGGCGAATCGCTGGGTGACGGCGTCGAGCAGATGGTTGGACACGTCGGCATCGGCAAGCTCGCGGTAGAATTTGGCCCCGTGGAACTCGCCTGGCCCGATCACCCGATCGTTGAGGACTGTCCGCGAAATCAGCCCGGACACCGTCGAATTCAGACATGCCGACGCGATCAGGAAGTCGTCTCGGGTGCCATAGGTGCGCACACAGTGGCCCGGGTCGGCCAGCACCGCGAGTTCGTCGTCGAAGACCACGCCGGTGACGTCGGCGTGCCTGCGCAAGGCATCGGTGAGTTCGCGGGCGATCGCACCCTTGCCGGTCCAACCGTCGACGAACACGATCGAGCTAGGCGCATGTTGCGCGGCAAGGAAGTTCAACGCTTCGGTGTCGATGCCCTTGCCGCGGACGATCGAGATCGCGTAATGGGGCAGCTCGAGCCCGTGACTGCTCGCCGCCCACCGGCGCATCAGGATCCCGACCGGAGTCCCGGCGCGCGCCAACGACACCAGCACGCTGTTCGCGCCGCGTTCGGCCAGGACGATGTCGGTCACGGTGCCGACCGCCGTGGCCAGTCGGCCGGCACTGGTGTCGAGCACGCGCTCGAACAGTTCGCGGTAGGCGGCATCCGGCTGAAACTCGATCGGCAGCGACTCAGCGTAGTGGGCCTGCCCGGATTGGATGCGCTGCTCGCGGTCGGCGACGTCGGCTTCTAGCGCGAGGTGGGACAGATCCTTCAGCAGCCATTGCACTTCGGCGGGCGCATAGGACCCGAACCGAGGCCCGCTCAGCGGTGCCGTCACGAGCGGACCGCGCGCTCTCGATGCAGGACGTCAGGGTCGGTGCTCGGGACCACGGCGACCAAGACGTCGCTACCCGCCGCGGCCAACACGTAGACCAGTCCGCCGTCCTCCCACAGCCGTGCGGTGTCGGCGGGCGAGTCGACGATCAGCACCAGCTGCGCATCCTCCTCGGCTGCCCCGTCCGGGTGCGGCCACCGCGCGTTGTACAGGTAGCGGTACTGCGCCTCGTCGTCTTCCGGTGCGGTGAAACGGAATCCACGCCGCAGCGGGTAGCCAGGTCGGTCCAGCACGTAGGCGGGCGAGCGCGTGGTGGTCTGGAACAGCGCCCGCAGGCCGGCGTCGGCGAGGGCCTGCGCCAGGCGTAGCGGCAGGTACATCAGCTCCTCGTGGCCGACGACGATGACCGGCCGGGACTGGTCCAGCTGCGTCGCCAGCGTGGCCGCCGCCTCCGCGACGGCGCGGGTGAAAGCTGCCTCGTCGGAGGCCAGGAATCCATGCCGACCGCCGTCGGGTACCGCGGCAGGCCAGGACAGCTGCACTCGGCGCACGGAGCCACGCCGACGTCCCGGCGGGTTCAGCGCCGGCTCCGGCAGTGCGCACACCCGCTCGATCACGCCTTCGGGCAACGTGACTCGGCCCCGGGCCAGGCTGACCGAATCGATCCGAGTACCTAGCTCCGCGGCCGCCGCGGCCATCGCCGCATAGTGCACCTCGGCGCGAAGGTCCACCAGCGAGGCGACGACGTGTCGGCGGCGCGGCTGGCGCGCCGCCAGCGCTCGGATGGCCCCGATGGCGGTGGCTCCGGTCGAGAATTCGTCGTCGACGAGAACCAGCGGTCCGTCGTGGTGGAGCAAACCCGCGTTCGAAGGTGTCAGAAGGTGGCTCGTCGCGTGGGAGTGACCTTCCTCGAAACCGGCCTCGACCGTCGCTCCGGGAACCTTGCGACGGGTCGAATGCAGATAACACCTCGCCCCGATCCGCGCCGCGACGCAGTGACCTAAACCCGTTGCTGTCTCGGCAAACCCGAGCACAGTGGCGGCCTTGGTCGAGTCACCCAGTACCGCGGCGACCAGATCGCCGAGGCGGTCCGCCGCCGCCAGCACCTCGGCGGGCGGCGCCGGAAGATGCTTGCCGAGCACGGTAGAGACCAGCAGGTGCGCCCGGCGCGGATTGCGGCGCAGCCCCGGCTGCACCAGTCGATCGACGGTGTCCCCGAGGCCCGAGACGTCCGAATACAGCCGGATGCCCAGCTCGCGTGTGACCCAGGGTTGGAGGTCCGAGCCGGTCGGGGAATCGGTCATGGTGCGACCAGCGCGGTCAGCAGGTCGACGAAGCTGACTCCGGTGTTGGTCACCCCGAAGACTCTCGCGCGCAACAAGGTCTGGCGCGCCCAGCTCTGATGGGGTTTGGTCTCGTTCATCTTATTGCGGTACCCAGACGGTTGCACACCGACGGACGATCCGAGGATGTCGAGCGCGTCCTGATACTCCTCGTGGGTGACCGCCGAAAGGGCGTGGACCGCGGCGACGTGTGAGGGGTGAATGACGGTCTTGCCGCAGAGGCCGTTGGCACGGTCGAGCGCGATCTCTCGCAGCAGGCCGTCCAGGTCACGGCTCACCAAGTGCTGCCGGAAGAGGACGGCGTCGTGCTCTGCGAACGGGGTGGCGCGGAGCATCGGGCGGAACATGCGCTCCCGGTCGGCGAAGTACTCCCATACCGGCCCGGTGATGACGAAACCCGTGCCATCGGAGCGACCGAAGTAGTTGACGATGTCGGCGATCACGTCGACAACGACCTTGACGTCGTAGATGGTCAGGTCCCGATCGCGTCGGATGCCGAACGCACCGCACATGTCCGTCGCCCCGATGCGCACGGCCAGCACCTGGCTGCGGTACTCCGAGAGCAAGTCGCTTATGCCGCGAAGCTCGTCGTCCCGTCGCTCGCGGAACACCAGCCCGCTCGATTCGAGCACCGGCATCGAATAAAGCTGCTTGCCGAGCCTTTCCGATGCCGCCGCTACCTCCTCTAGGAACGCCGCGCCTCCTTCCGCCCCGAACTTCGGGACCACGAATCCGCTGAGCGCCGCGACTCCGTCGCCCAGGGCATCGCAAATCATTCCGATTGCCTGCGGTGTGCGGATCCGGACGAATAGCAACACGTTCGACGCCTGCGTCGCAGCCAGCCCGTCGAGCGTGCGCACGGTGTTCTCGATCGCGTTGTCGACCTCGTGATCGCCGATGGCGTCTTCGAGATCGAGGACCATCGAGCACACCCCCTCTGCCGCCCGCGCGGCGATCGCGGCTGTCAGATCGGCGCGTGTCGCGGGGACGTAGAGCGTGGCACCGAGGGCGACCGCAAGGGTGTCGCGGTCGTCGGCGTCGCTGAAGGAGTGCGGCCGTTCCAGGAACAGCTGCGAGGTGACGTCGTCGCGAAGTTGGCTGAAGTGCCGGGCGACCCCAGGGCTCACAAGGTGCCGTCACTGGACTCGGTGCGCATCCTCTGCACCACACCGGAGATGAAGGACGAAACCGCGTCCAGACCGGAAACGTAGCCCCAATAGTCGGGGTTTCTTCCGTTCAGCTGCCCCACCACCCGATCTATGCGGTCGACCTGAGCGTCGAGTACCGACGCCCACTCCCGCACGACTCCGCGGGTGACGGCCAGCATCTGGGCGTCGCGCAGCTTGAATCGGACGTCGCTCTCCTTGGCCTTGGGGTTGTCCCGCACGGACCGCAGCAGTATCAGTCGGTCGGTCACCATGTCGACGAGTTCCTCGGCCCGTGCGAGGTGGGCTCGCACCGACGTGGTGAGCGCGGTCGCCCGCTCCGGTTCGCCGTGGGCCAACGCGTCGCGCGCCGCGGCCAGGTCGGCTTCGGCGTCGGCCAGGATGCGGCGGCTGTTGCGCTCGTTGTCGGTCAGGTCGGCCGAGCTGGCGGCGTTGAACTCACGCAGCAGCGACGAGAACGCCGGGGCGAGCCCCTCGGCGCGCGTCGACACCGCAGCCATCCGCGTGGCGACCGACACCAGACCCTGTGCCGCCACCCGCTCCTGGTCCGGGGCGCGCAGCACCGCCTGGTCGACTGCTGCAGCAGCGCTGCGCACCCCGGCCGCAGCCTCGCGAATCTGCTTGGCGTTACGCACGGCGAGTGCGCCGTCCAACGTGGCCATCGCGGCGCGCAGCCCGGCGTCAGACGTCTGCACCGACAGGTACTTGGCGAACGACGCATCGAGAGCGTCCAGCCGCTGCCGAGCTGCGTCGGCAACGGCGACCGCCTGCTCCGCCTCTGCGGGCGCCGCCGACAGCAGAGCCTGCGCGTCTTCTAGATGGGCTCGATTCGCCTCGTAGAACTCATCGACTCGGCGCGAGGCCGCAATCAATTGCTCGCGGGCAGCGTCAAAGGGATGGCCTGCAGACCGTGGAGCTGGAGTCCGCCGCGAATCGCTCTCATGCGATTGCGTTGCGGCGAGATATGCCGCTGAGGCTGCGTAGCAGGTGCTGACCACAGGATCCCACGCTTGGCGCAGCCGGCGCTCCGGAAATAATTGTTCCGAGGCCTCGACCGCCGACTCGGCGATGCTCTGGCGCTTGTCCATGTCGAAGAAAGCCCTGGTGAGTTCAACAGGGACAGCGGGTGGCGCCGACTCGGTGCGCGCCCGCCGAAACAAGCGTGCCGACCAGCTGGTGCTCACCGCCCGATCGTACGTCCGGCAACTCCTGGACAGTTCTTGGGTGTTTTCGACCTATTACGACTCAGCTACTAAGCTCTTAACCAGCGCTGCGCACAGCAGGCTGCCAGTTATTGCTCGGGGGGTCGACACCCTTGCGAGCCACGCAACGGAAAGGGCCCCTCATGGGAGTCAGTTTGAGCAAGGGCGGAAACGTTTCTCTGACGAAGGCTGCGCCGAATCTGACCGCTGTGGCCGTCGGCCTCGGTTGGGACATTCGGTCGACAACCGGAAGTGACTTCGATCTGGACGCCAGCGCCATCGCGACCGGCGAGTCCAAGAAGGTGCTCTCCGATCAACACTTCGTCTTCTTCAACAATCTGCGTTCGCCCGAGGGATCCATCGAGCACACCGGCGACAACACCACTGGTGAAGGCGACGGTGACGACGAGATCATCAACGTCGACCTGGCCGCCACGCCGCCGACGATCACCAACATCTTCTTCCCCGTCTCGATCTACGACGGCGATACCCGCGCGCAGTCCTTCGGCCAGGTGCGTAACGCCTACATCCGGGTGGTGGACCGCTCCAACGGGACCGAACTCGCCCGCTACGACCTCAGCGAGGACGCGTCCACCGAAACCGCGATGGTCTTTGGGGAGCTTTACCGCAACGGCGCGGAATGGAAATTTCGTGCCATCGGGCAGGGTTACGCCTCCGGTCTCAGCGGCATAGCACGCGACTACGGCGTAAGCGTCTAAGTACGGAATTTTCAAAATCCGGGTCTCACCAAAACCGAGGTGAGACATGTGAGCGCAGTGTCGCTGCTCGAAACCTACAGATAGGGCTCCTTCGTGGTGCTGCGCGTGTTTGGACTCTCGATCGTCATCACGATCGTGTCGCTGGGGGTTGCCTACGTCTACGGGCTTCGGGGCGGCAACCCCTGGGAAGCCCTGGCGCTTTGCGCGATCCTAGGCATCCTTGAGGTTTCGTTGTCGTTCGACAACGCGGTGATCAACGCGACGATCCTTGAGAAGATGAGCCAGTTCTGGCAAACGATGTTCCTCACGGTGGGCATCCTGATTGCGGTGTTCGGCATGCGGCTGGTGTTCCCGTTCGCCATCGTCTGGGTGACGGCGGGGCTGGCCCCGGTGGAGGCCCTGGATCTTGCGCTGAACCCGCCGCCGGAGGGTTCGGGGCAGGCCAGCTACGAGCAGCTGTTGACCGCGGCGCATCCGCAAATCGCTGCGTTCGGCGGCATGTTCCTACTGATGTTGTTTTTGAACTTCATCTTCGAGGAGCGTGAGATCACCTGGCTTTCTTGGTTGGAAAAGCCCCTAGGCAAGGCCGGCAAGCTCGATCAGCTGGCTGTCGCCGTGGCTGGCTTGGCGCTCACGCTGGCGGCAGTGTTCCTCGCCGCCGACGATCAGACTGCAACGGTGATGCTGTCCGGTGTCCTTGGGCTCATCACCTACATCGTGGTCGACGGGCTCGGCTCGATGTTCCATCCCGAGGACCACACCGGGCCGTCGAACGCCGTCAAGGCCACCGGCAAGGCTGGATTTTTTCTGTTCCTCTACCTCGAGGTGCTCGACGCGTCGTTCTCATTCGACGGTGTGATCGGCGCGTTTGCAATCACCGCGGATCCGATCATCATCGCGCTGGGCCTAGGCTTCATCGGCGCGATGTTCGTCCGCTCGATCACCGTGTACCTGGTACGCACGGGCACGCTGAGCGAATACGTTTACCTCGAGCACGGCGCGCACTGGGCGATCGGCGCGCTGGCCACGATCCTTCTCGTGTCGATCGGCGTTCATGTCGACGAGATCATCACCGGGCTCGTCGGCGTCGTCCTGATCGGTGCGGCGTTCATCAGCAGCGTGCGTCGCAACCGAAACGAAGAACAGATTTCGTTGGAGAAAGCTCCGGTCTAAATTCCCAACGGTCGCAACTCAGGAATCAGCCCAGCGCGAGTCGCCGATTCATCGAATCACTCTCGAAGGCCGGGACCGTCGCACTTTCTACCTGACCTGACAGCCCATCGTCCGTGCTGCCCAACGTCACGCGCGGGCCGTGCTGGCTGGTGGTTCGGCGGTGCCCAGGTTGGAAGTCGTTGACTCCCTCGCCGAACCCGCGCGACGGGCGGAAGTCACCGACTCCCACTCCAGCACGCGCCTACCATCGAGGCATGGACTATCGCAGCCTCGGCCGAACCGGAATCCAGGTCAGCCCCCTCTGCCTGGGGGCCATGATGTTCGGCGCCTGGGGTGAGCCCGACCACGACGAGTCGGTCAAGGTCATCCATCGCGCCCTTGACGCGGGCATCAACTTCATCGACACCGCCGACGTGTACTCCCAGGGCGAGTCGGAGGTCATCGTCGGCAAGGCCCTCGCCAACGGCAAGCGCGACGACGTGGTGCTGGCCACCAAGTTCCACGGGCAGATGGGCGTACCGATGGGAGAGGTGGGCGACCCGAACCAGCGAGGCAACTCGCGGCGCTGGATCATCCGCGAAGTCGAGGAGAGCCTGCGCCGGCTGAATACCGACTGGATCGACCTCTACCAGGTGCACCGCCCCGACCTGGACACCGACGTCGAAGAGACGCTGTCCGCGCTGACCGACTTACAGCAGCAGGGCAAGATCCGGGCGTTCGGCTCGTCGACGTTCCCCGCGCATCAAATAGTGCAGGCGCAGTGGGTCAGCGAGCGACGAGGGCTGGGCCGCTTCGTCACCGAGCAGCCGCCGTACTCACTGCTGGCCCGCGGCATCGAGGCCGACGTGCTGCCGGTCGCGCAGGAGTACGGGATGGGCGTGCTGCCATGGAGTCCGTTGGCCGGCGGCTGGCTCACCGGCGGGTACCGGAAGGGCAAGGAGCTGCCGGAGTCCAAGCGGCGGCAACGGATGCCCGCGCGCTACGACCTCGACAGCCCGGACGGCCAGCGCAAGCTCGACGCCGCGGACGCCCTCGGCGGGTTGGCCGACGACGCCGGACTGTCACTCGTCCACCTAGCGCTGGCGTTCGTGATGCAGCATCCCGCGGTGACCGCGCCGATCATCGGCCCGCGAACGATGGAGCACCTGGAGTCGCAGCTCGGCGCCGCCGACGTCACGCTGTCGGTCGACGTGCTCGACAGGATCGACGAGATCGTGCCGCCCGGCGTGACGATCTCGAGCGCCGACGCGGGCTACCAGCCGCCGTCGCTCACCGACCCGTTCCTGCGACGCCGCCGCACCTCGTAGATCAGGTGCTCGGCGCCAACTCGAAGACCGGGATGACGCGGTCGGTCCGCTTCTGGTGCTCGCCGAAGCCGGGTGCGAGTTCGACGATGCGCTCGTAGACGTTATCCCGCTCCGCCTTCGGCAGTTCGTGGATCACTATCCGCGCTGGCGGGCCGGGCCGGATCTCGACAGTGACGGTGGGTCCGCAGCGGACATTGAACACCCAGGCGGGCTGGATCGCAGCCGGCGGCCGGCGGCCGAGCCCACCACGTAGATCTTGCCGTCGACGTCCAGTGGCCGATTAGGTTCTCGCGGCATGCGCGCTCGTGGCGCCCGTCGACTTCATGATCAGCAGCGGGAAGCCCTCGAACTGGTCGCCCACCTTTTGGTCGTTGGCGCGGACTCCGCTGGCGGTCGTCGGTAGTGAGGTGAGTCTCGAGGCGCGAGGTTTGCCTGCTCCCTTGCGCGGTAGACGCATCTCTGGGTCGCGCGCCCTACAGTGTCCCGAGGGCCAGACGGCGGGAGTGCGGATGACATCGGTGGGCGCGTCGGCGCGGCCTATCTCGACGTGGGCGCCGCTGCGGTCGCCGGTGTATCGGGCGCTGTGGATCGCGCAGTTGGTGTCCAATCTCGGCACCTGGATGCAGACGGTCGGGGCGCAGTGGATGCTCGTCGGCGATCCGCGCGCGGCGGTCCTGGTGCCGCTGGTGCAGACCGCGACGACGCTGCCGGTGGTGCTGCTGGCGCTGCCGTCAGGGGTGCTGGCCGACCTGGTCGACCGACGTCGGCTGCTCATCGCGACACAGGGGGCGATGGCCGCCGGGGTGGGTCTGCTCGCCACGCTGACGGGCTTCGGGCTGACGACGCCGGCGGTGCTGCTGATGCTCTTGTTCGTCATCGGCTGCGGGCAAGCGTTGACCGCACCGGCGTGGCAGGCGATTCAGCCCGATCTCGTTCCTGCCGAGCAGATCCCGGCCGCGGCCGCGCTCGGCAGTATGAGTTTGAACGGAGCCCGAGCCATCGGGCCCGCGATCGCGGGTGTGCTGGTGTCGCTGTCCGGGCCAACGCTGGTGTTCGGGCTCAACGCGGTGTCGTTCATCGGGATCGTGTTCGTGCTGGTCTGGTGGCGCCGGCCACCGGTGGTGAACGACTATCCGCCCGAACGGGCACTCGCAGCGCTTAGTGCGGGTGGGCGGTTTATCCGCAGCTCGCCGATCGTTCGGCGGATCCTGCTGCGGGCGGCGCTGTTCATCGCGCCGGCGAGCGCGCTGTGGGGGCTGCTGCCGGTGATCGCGGCCAACCAGCTCGGGTTGTCGTCGTCGGGGTATGGGCTGCTGCTGGGTGCGCTCGGTCTGGGTGCGGTGATGGGGGCGTTCCTGCTGTCGCGGCTGCGGGCCCGGTTCGGGCAGAACGTCCTGCTGACAGTTGGTGCAGCGGGCTTCGCGGTGGCGACGCTGGTCCTGGCGCTGGTGCCGGTCTTTGGCTTCGTATTCGTCGGCTTGGTGGTCGGCGGGGCGTCGTGGCTGCTGTCGTTGTCGACATTGAACGCCTCGATGCAGCTGAGCCTGCCGGCGTGGGTGCGGGCGCGCGGGCTGTCGGTGTATCAGCTGATCTTCATGGGCGGGCAGGCATTCGGGTCAGTGGCTTGGGGCGTGGTCGCCGGGTCTTTCACGAGTTCGGTCAGCCTCTTGGTGGCAGCGGGTCTGCTGGTGGTGTGCGGGCTATCCTCGCTGTGGTGGCCGTTGCACGCGAAGACTAGCGACCTCGATCTGACGCACTCCGCTCACTGGCCGGAGCCGGCGCTGATCTTCGAGCCGGAACCGCTGGACGGGCCGGTATTAATCATCACCGCGTACCGCGTCGTGCCGGAGAACGAGGAGGCGTTTCTAGCCGCGATGGCGGTGTTGGGGCGGTCCCGTCAACGCACAGGGGCGTCGCAGTGGCGGCTGTTCCGCAGCATCGAGCACGAGTCGACGTTCGTGGAGACCTTCGTCGTGCGGTCCTGGGGCGAGCACACGCTCCAGCACTACACGCGGCTGACGGGACAGGACCGGCTGATCGAGGAGGCCGTAGAGCGACTCGTCGACGGGGATGCGGTGTCGGAGCACTACTTGGCGGTGCGGGAGGGGCGGTGAATTTGATGTCTTTGCCCCGCGGCTTGTCGGCGCACTGCTGCCGTATTTGTGCTTCAGCACTAACATTGCGGGGTTGGTTCAATCCCAGTATCGCGCACCACGCCGTGAACTGACCCCTCGGTTAGCAGCAGCCACCGAGGGGTTTTCATGACTTTCGCCACCACAGATGCCATCGCCGAGCTTCTCCGCAAGGAGATGGACGCCGAAGAAGTCTGCGACCTCCTGCGGACACTTAGCCGCAGCGGCCTCACCGTCTGCGAGATGGCTGGCCTGCTCACCATCCTGCGCGGCGCGATGGACCGTCGAGTACCCGGCTGACGGGCCAACGCCCGCACCCGTCCTCGAGCTGGTCGAGAAGGTCGGGCCGGTCGATGAGCGCGACGTTCGTTAGCGCCCTCTGCTGCGAGTGCCAGCGAGAGAAGGCCAGCCATGCCTCTGCCGGCTGTCCGGACTGCCGCTGGGATACACGCATCTTGGCCGCACCGAGTAGCTCGAGCAGCGCGGCCTGGGCAAGACGTGTCCTGTGTGCGGAGCGAAACCGGGATCTGCGTGCATGAGCGTGGCCGCCGGCCAGACGGTGGTGCCGCCCTCACTATTCCCGCCTGGGAGATTGGAGCCCCGGCAGGGGAACCGAAATGACCACCCACCCGCGTCCAAGCAGTTGTGGCTCCGTCGGTCACAACTATCCCTCGGTCCGTCCCCTCTCCAGGGCACGGGTTGGCGTTCCGCGTCCCATAAGGCGAAACCCCCCTGGTCGAATCGAACATGCACCGATCCGTCGCTGCTTAGCTGGCTTGCACGGCCAGGTCGGCTTCCAGCCGACTTCTGTGAAAGTGCTTTGGAAATCCTGCAGTTGCGCAGAAGGTCTGTCATGATCGCCCGGTACGAACACATCCGGGGGGTAGCAAGTATCTAATTTCTTCTGCGATTCGACGCCGTATAACCCTGTCAGGGTGCTGCTTCCACGGCTGCGGACATGCACTCTCAACATGCCGAAGTTCGACCGAGCGCCAGCTTTCTAGTGGTTGCTCGCTGGCGGTAGGGATAAGGAGCAGCTAGGTACCCTCCACACCGCGTCGAATTCGCTGAACGGTCAGTTTCTCGCTGACTGCCACCGCAAGTAGCTCCACAACTCCTGTTATCTGACGACCTAATGAAAGAGGAATCGCATGAGTTCGACCCGGGGGAAAGCCTGGATGAACACTGTGTCGGCACTTATCCGTCGCCTTACCGTTGTGTTCGCTGCCGTCGTCATGGCGGTTGGCCTTGCCACTATTTCACCGCCCACCGCAGGCGCCACTGGCGGCGGGTGCGGGGCGCAGCATGCGGGCAAGGATGGGCGCTGCATCGTGCGTCTATCGAGGGACGAGACCCGACTGCTTTCACTGGGGAAGTTCTCTCCCGCACCTCCCGCGTGGGTGCCGTGGCAGATGCGTCTTGCTTACACCGGGCTGGTGAAGGGCCATGCCGCGATTGCAAAGCAGTACACGAACCGGGGTTGGTGCTCTGCGTTCCTCTTATCGATGTACCCGTGGGACAACCAAGGCTATACCGGCTATAAGTGCTGAAACTCGGCACCAGAGGCGCCTATCAAACTCCATGGCGGTCGGACATCCCAGCAGACCGGAGCCGGCGGGCCGCCAAGTCCGTTTCGATGGCCTCAACAGCGGCATCACTAAGAGCGAAAGACAAGGGCGATAGCGATCTGCCACCGTCTGGACGGAACCGGACGGGCGCCCGCCACGTCTAATCGCAGGACTGGGCCGACCTGGCACTTGGTCGCCGCGCCTCGACGACGGCCTTTACGCGGCGGGCCGCCTCCACGGGGTCCTCATGCTCCCAGACGCGGAAACTCAGCCACCCGGCGTCCGCGAGCCGACGGTCCGTGTCGCGATCTCGCAGTCTGTTCGTCTCCACCTTCGCCGCCCAGAACTCGGCGTTGGTCTTCGCGACCGTGTGGTGCTGCGGACACCCGTGCCAGAAGCATCCGTCGAGGAAGACTGCGACCTTCACCCTGCTGAACACCATGTCAGCAGTCCGTCTGACCCCTGGGAGTGGTCGAGTCGACACTCGGTAGCGAAGACCCAAGGAGTGGACCACGGACCGGAGCGCTACTTCCGGCTTCGTGTCCCTGCCCTTGTTGGATTGCATACTCGCCCGAACTTCGAGCGACGATGCCCACGACTCCGCCATACCCCCAGCCTAGAAACGGCGCGCCGGTACACACATGTCAGACCGACTGAATACGATGGGCTTGTGCTTCAACCGCTGACGATGATCGACCTGTTCGCAGGTTGTGGCGGCATGACGGCCGGGTTCAAGCCGCATGGTTTCGAGCCTGTGTTGTCGGTCGAGTGGAATCTCCATGCGGCGGCTACTTACGCGGCCAACTTCGGTGAGGAACACACCTTCTGGGGCGACATCGATGACGCACTTCATGGGGAGATCCCTGAAGCGGACGTCGTCATCGGCGGCCCGCCCTGCCAGGGGTTCTCAAACCTGGGCAGCAAAGACGTCGACGATCCACGGAACAAGATGTGGAAGCGCTATCTGCAAGTAGTCGAGCGCGCAAATCCTCAAGTCTTCGTCATCGAGAACGTCGAGCGGTTCCGTCGAAGCGCCGAGTTCCAACTGCTGCTCGACGAAGCCGACGGCGGGATGCTGCACGGTTACGAACTGACTCACGGCGTGCTGCTCGCGGCGGACTATGGGGTCGCCCAACGCCGGCCCCGCGCGATCGTCATCGGGTCGAGAGTCGGAAGGATCGAGCTGCCGGCGCCCACCCACGCCAGAAATCCTGCCGACGACCTAGAGCCTTGGTCGACCGTCCGAACACGCATCAGCAAGTTGCCCGAACGCCCCGCGACGACGTCACTGCCGGAAGCCAAGACCACGTTCTTTGGACAGACGGTGCCCGGGACCTTCAAGTGGCTCGATCTGCACTTCGGCCGTAATCCTCGCGAACTCTCCCTTCGGCGCTATGACTGCATCCCTCCCGGTGGTGGGCGATTCGACCTCCCGGACGAGCTCCTGCCCGACTGCTGGCGCAATAAACCGACCGGCACGACGGACGTCATGGGACGTCTCCGCTGGGACGAGCCATCCGTAACGATCCGCACTGAGTTCTTCAAGCCTGAAAAAGGCAAGTACCTCCATCCTCAGTGGGATCCGAACGCCCCAGCCAATCGAGTCAACCGGGTAATCACTCACTTGGAAGCGGCTCAGCTACAGGACTTTCCGGAGACGTTCACCTGGTGTGGCTCTAAGATCGAAATCGCAAAGCAGATCGGTAACGCCGTCCCTGTTGGGCTCGCGTCGGCTGTTGCGCGACAGATTCGCCAATCGCTCAGATAGCAACAGGCCGTTCCCGGGCTTACGCTTCAGTTTATCTGGGCGCCAAGATGCCCGTGGACTGAGAGTCGCGCCTCTCGAATCAGGGCTGGCTTCAGTCACCCGGGAGTCGCAAAACTTCCCCGACAAGCGCGCTGTACGGGCGGATGCGACCCTGCAGGACCATCCGCTCCAATAATCTTCGGGTCGGCCAATCCGGCTTGTTGCGCTTCGCCGCGAGATCGGCCGCTGCTTCCAACAATTCGTCGAGAGCGAGATGATAGACGCAGTCGACGGCACCGGACCCGTATGCAATGAGCTTGAGCATGGCGGGCCGAGGCTCCATCGTCAATACCGCATAATGCGGCATCTGCCCACGCCTCAGATTTACCAATTTCGAGCCCTGGGAAACGCAGTCTTGAGCGCGATCCGTCCGAAGTGACCACTTCGAACTAATGCCGGCGAGCAGTCGCCCAGTACTGGGCGAGGAGATGGCAATGTCCAGTCGTAGCATCGATTCTTCCGGCAGCATCATGATTAACTCCCTCACCCTGCGATCGTCGGACGACACCGCGTCTATTCCGCGAAGTAGTGAGTCTCGGATCTCCTGCCGCGAGCCGCCTTCGGGTAGTTCCTCGACCAACATCAACGCCTGCTTCAAGGCAGAGCGATCGCCACCGTATTCTTTCGTGAACGTAGACGACACGCCAAGATGTCGGTACTGCTGAAAGCCAACCGCAGGCTTGCTACGCCCAACAAACAAGTCCGATCGGACATCTGTCAAATCGTCGATGACTGCGGATTCCATTGCGGCGCCAACCGACGGAACCTCCAATTTGTGACCGGGAACAAGGAGCTTCTCGAAGAGGGCATGCCCCCATTCCACCGAACCGGCGTCATGGCTGTCAGACGTAGACGGCATTCCGTTCGGTCTGTAGCCACACAAATCAGGAGCGAACGGGGCGGTCAAGTGTCTCTCTCCCTTTTAGGAAACTCAGACGACCACCGCCGACAAGCCGCGACTTGCATCCGCCATCATCTTGGAGCCTCAAAAAGCCGTGCAACACAGTCCGACGTACGGCGCAGGGGGTTGCGTTCATCGGTGGGTCGCTTGTCGCCCATTCTAGCGAAGGTCTTTGGGCCATTATGACAAACAACCGACCACGTCGTCCGATTCCAAGGGCATCGGATTGCCTAGTCATTTCCGATCCAATCAACATTGACTAAGCTCCCCTAAGCGCGTCGTGTCAAACCATCAGGAGGACGACACACGCACCAGCTCACGACGCGATGGCCAAAGCGAACAAGGCCCGGCGCCTCCGGGACTCGCTTTTTAGACTCTGGACGCGAACTGCTTGGGTCAGTCGACTGCCTGGGATCGAAGGGCTTCGAGCACCGTAACGCCCACTAAGGCATCGAGGTCGTCGTCACTGAGACCTGCGAAGTCGATGAAAGCGGAAAGTCGACGCAGCTTTCGTGCTACATGACGCACCGTCGCTCGCCCCCGTTTGGGGTGAGCATCTAACTCGCGTGCAACTGCGCGGGCCAGTCTGTGATTGCCGCCAAGGCTGCGCCGCTCAGTCAATTGGTTGAGATCGCTTTCGGACAGTGAATGGAGCAGTTGAAAGTCAACGCGTCCATCGCACGGCTGGCCGAAGGTGAAAGCCTGCCACCACAGACGCGAAAACATGTGCCGGGTGAGATCGGACGCTACCCAGCGCTCTCTATTGTTAAATCCGAAGCGCCACAGCGTTATGTCTGGCATGGCAACAAGCGCCAAGAAGTTCCAAACCCCCGGTTGCGAGGCTTCGAAAGCCGTTATCGCCATCATGCCAAAGATCTCCTCGGCAGCCTCGCGATCGAAAGCGATGCGATCAGCGACCGGTGAGTTATTCGGGAACCCGTATCGCGACGCAATTTCAGCAAGGACATTGGTGAGGTCGCCGACCATCTTGGGCGTCACCCTACTGCCACCGGTTGCGGCGAAAGTCTGCAGCGGATGCGACGTGGCACCGACGGGAGAGGTCGCCGAGTTCTCCGCCAACTCATCGAAGATCTGTCGGGCTGCACTGCTCGCGAGCCGCGGCCATAGTTGATTCATGATAGTGCTCTACCGAGCCCAATTCGGCGGGCGCCATCAATGATCTTGGCGTGCAACTCCATTGCGTCGCTCTCGATCGCTGACCAGCTGACAGGATCCGGAAGAATACGCTCAGTGAGCACGCGCGCGACCGATCCCACGGACGAGTCATCGAGATCCTTCAGCTCCTCCCATCGCATGAGGGCCCACCGAATGAGGTGACCGGTGACATCCTCTTGAAGGGTCTGAACCAAGACCCGCTGCTGATCGTCGGGCGTATGGGCGGACACCGCCGCAGCCAGGGCGTGATCGGAGGAATTGACGAGCAGGAGCAAGCCGCCCAGCACGGGCTGTTCCACCGAGTCCGGCAGTTCGAGATACCAGCTATTGCGGGCCAGACGGGCCAGTGTAGGCACCTTGGCGAAGTCGACGATCTCGGTGGGGAACGAAGCGCCTGTACCGGATAGCCGGATTTGTTTCGAATCGGACCAGAGAATCGAACCTGGCATATGGGCTCGCAGCGGCGAGCGGGGCGTGCTCGGGGCGCTGACAACAACGAGCCGGCGGGTCAGCCGAATTGTGTTGCCGGTGTAGCGCGGCGGAACGAAAAGGTCAACCTCCACCTCGTCGTCGCTCACAGCGATCGTCTGCGACGGCCCGACGAGACCAGTCTCGGTGACCTCCCAGCCGATCGTCCATCCTAGAGTCGACTGTGGCAGTCCCGTAACCTCTTCGATCTTCGAGACGCTAGCGACGACCATGCACCTGAAGTGAAGCTCTGTGTTTTGGTCCCAGTCGGGAATGTAGTCATCGACTAAATCAGCCGTTTCCTCTAATACGCGGATCCAGTCGGTTGCCCGGATATCGCCACCCGAGGGGACCAAAAAAGGGGGAACGTCATCTCTTCTCATCCGCCCAACTCCGTCAGTCGCACCGACACGCGGGTGACCGTGTCGGGGACAGGTTCAACCCGCACAACCCACCTATCTTCGGTGCGTCCCTCCGTGACGAGAAACCGCCCTTCGACTACCCGACCCGTACCTTCAGCGGTCCAACTCAATGGAACCGGACCGTCGATGCCGTCGTCATTGACCTCAACACCGTCGGGTGTCACCACAGCAGGCACTAGCTCCGCAACCTTGCCCGCCGTGTCGCCCGTGAACTCGATGGTCGCCCGGACAATTGGCCGCCCGGCTTCAAAGACCAGACTCGGCTTTTCAACGAAGCGTGTACCCGGACGCCGCCTTCCGCGTGACTGCCTCGCTGCAAGACCATCGTCAACGGACGCGGTTGCCGATTCACCCTCAGCGGTGGCAATTACAGACGCGAATTGATTGGCGAAGTGTCCCAACGGCTCTGAGGAAATAGTCGGATTCTGCATCCCAGCGGGAGTCGAAGCCGCCTTGAGCTTATCCCGCACGTACTTGTGGGCCAGCTGTACCACGCCGCGAGCGGTCCCGGTGAGACCCGACAGCACCCAGGCGTCGTGGGTGGGCGGCTCCGCCTCAGCGAAATATTGATTTGCCTCCGCGCTCGCTCGAAAGACCGCCCCATACTGGAGCAATTCATTCGGCGGCGGGTCACCGGCCTGGTACTCAACTACAAGATCGGCCTGTCGCATTAGAGCGCAGTGATGCGCCGGCCCGGTGAATGGGGCTGCCGGACGAAGTACTTCGTCAGTCCAGGTTGGAGCCATTCCCTGCCTCAACGAAAAGCGGCCGACATCACGTGGACGCTGTTTTCGCATCGGAATTTCAAACTCATCGGTTTCCGTAACTTGTCGGTACGCCGCCGCAAATGGCGCCAAGAGAGGAAGTTCCTCAGGGTTTGGGACGTCGGTCCGGAAACCGTCGCGACGTACACTGCAGGTGAGCTGGTTCCTTCGGCCGTCCAACATCCTCGGCCACAAGTTCCACAGAATGGTCGACACCATGAATGCAGCGGCTTCTTCCGGGTCACGCGGCTTTTCGCCGTTCATACCGAGGTCGACGCCGACAATCGCTATCGACGTCCCTGTTGCGCCTTCCTCGAACTTTGGTAAGCCTAACTGCAGAGCCACATCGGTCGCGGCATCGTCGAGCAAGGGAGCGGGATAGCCGTCAGCGTCGACATCACCCAGCCAATGACGGCCGGTATACAGCCTCGACTTATGCCGGTAGCTGTCGCCGAGCGCCGCGCCTATCAAACGCCTCTGGCGCACTCCGCGAAATTCGCACACGCTGTCCGCGACTACAACGTGGCAACGACTCAGATTGTAAAGAATCCCCTTACCAAATCCGTAGGATCCGCCGCTGAGTTCGCCGGCCTTGGTTTCACCGACATTCCGAATGAAGTTAACGAAGTCGGCGCGCTCTCCGGGTAGAGGTATCTCGTCGGATCGCATCGGGCCGCCTAGTCCCGTAGTGCCGCGATCGGACACTGTGAGAACCAACGGATGGTCCTCGAGAGTTTTGTTTATCACCAGCCCCGATCCCGAGGGTTCTGGATTGAGAAAGCTTGTCCAGTTCACTAAGCGGTTCCCGGATAGCCTCCATAGGCGAATCGAATACTCGACGTTTCCCTCGCCAACTGCTGCGTCACAACTGTTTTGCGCCGTTTCACGAATTAAAATGGTCAACGGATCGAGGTTGGGCTTGCCGAGCTGACGCCGAATTCCCTCTGAAGCAGTCGATCCCTCAGCAGCCACAGGTTGGGACCACCACTTCGCGCCCACAGTGCTAACGCCCCTCATTCAGCTCTTGAATCCAATCCCGCAGCGGCGCAACTCCTTCTATCAGCATGCTGTCTAACGCTGCGACCTCGATTCCATAAACCAGATAGAGAAGTCCTTCCGGAAGCGCTCCATCTGCAAATTCTTCTGGCGTAATCCTTGGGGTTTGGCGGCCCACGATCAGGTGACGGACTCGAGTAACCTTGAAGTTCGCCGAGTTTGAGTCGAGTTGGCTGAAATCAACGCCCGCCATCCTAAGTCTGCGTTTTGCAAACTGATGGTCCGTTGCCTGTTCGATCAACTCTTCGGCGAGGTCGGTTAAAGACTGCCCCGAAGGCTCTTCTCTTAGTTCGACCAGTACAAGCGATAGGGGACGGCCCGGCTCTGATAGCTGTAGCGCGCCGTGCATCTCCACCGACCGAGTGTCTCGGCCCACGGACTTGACCTCAATGGCGAGTGTCGGCATGAGAATGTCGTGTGGCTCTTTCAACGGTCCTCGCCAATGCGAGAAGTCAATCGAGCCATCCGGTTGCGCGAGACGCAACACCGTGAGTTCCGCGAAAAGGCCGCGCTGCGCGGCGAGCGAAAGTGTCTGCCGCCCGCGTACTGCGAGCAAGCTTCGCCAACCCTGAATGACTCCAATGGCCGCGTCGGCACTTCCTCCGGCGTCAATCGTGTCCATTATATCGGTGAGTAGTTCGTCGAAGACGTCGAAGAGGTCTCCGCGAGTGCACTGGACGTCAAGGTAGAACAACGTAGCTTCATTAAAAGTGTAGGGCCGCCGTTTTACCTTTAGGGCGCCATCGACCTCTTCTGGCACCCGCTTGTCACTCGGCCGAACGGCCACCAAAAGGTGCCGCATGCCATCGCGATCTACTGCCAATCGCGTATCAAGACCTGACTTGGTCGGCAAGATCGATGACAGCACGCTGTCGCCTTCGCTCGCCGCGCCGAGCATCGACCAGCGGCTTGAAAAGTTCACTGGCTGGGTGATCTTCTACCCCTCGCTCAGCGCTGCCAACGCTTCAGCGTCCGCATCGCCTTCAGTATCGGCGTCGTCTTCGTCCGGCCTAAGATCGACTGCCACGCTGCTCAGGTCCACTGCGACGAAGTTGTCGGTCGACCTCTCCGAAGCCGGGAACACCAACGCAAGTCCTATGACCTCCGCACCGGCTGCAAGGCGCCTACGGCTAACTTCGTTCGCGGTGGCCGGAATCGAGTCGGGATCAATCGGATACAGGAGAAGGAGTCCTGCGTCGGCCCGCACCGGATCTGCATTTCGGATTGGCACGAGTTCTTTCTCGTCCAACCTCCTTGCGACAGTAGGTTCGATGTCGAGATCCACTACACGGTGTTGCTTCGACATAAGCGTTTTGATGTCTGCGCGGTGTGTCGGAGAGTCCTTGAGCGGAGCACGAGTGACGCGATTGAAATCCATGCCGCCCATTCGGATCGGAGTTGCCGTGCCGACTTCTGCCGCCGGCGCCATTATCGCCACGGTCCATTGCTCAAGCTTGCCGAGCGTTAGCTCTTTCTCGATATAGGTCCTCAGCAGTGAGCCGTTGAGATCCGGAGAGTGGTCATGTACGAGGTACTGAGCGAGGAACTTAAGTATGCGGTCCGCACTCACATCACGCAGTAGTGTCGCACCCCGTTCATAGTCGGTGTAAGGCTGTGCTCCATCGGCTCTCGCATCGGTCACCAGTCGGTCTGCAGCCTTATAGTTCGCGTTCAGCCATGCTTCGTCGTCCTCGCGGAAGTAGCGTGTCTGGACGCGGGCGTCACTGAACGACGCCGCCACAGGCTTCGCCGCGCCCATCTTTGCGGTCACAGCCAGTTTGGGGTGTGTGCGAATTCGCACCCCAACTTGCATCGGCGTGAAGCCCTGCTCTTCATAGCGCTCGATATCCGAACGGATTTCTCGCTCCACGGTGGCCAAATGCCTGAACCACTCGCGGAGCGTGTCGGTCATCCATATCCGAGGCAGGTCTTCGTAGCCGCGGCGATAACCGAACCACCGCGCCATTTGGAGGAGAGTGTCGTACGCCGTCGAAGAACGCACGAAATAACTAACGACCAGCCCTTCCAGCGTCAAGCCTCGGCTCAGGGTATTACCGCCGACGGCGATGGCGACCTGGCCGCTCGTTGAGTAATCGAGTCGATCCTCACTAGAGCTGTTATCGATTATTATCTTCGTGGTCTCTACCACGCTCTCGAGTTCATTCATCACTTGATCAAAGGTGACTTCGACCATGGCCGGAAGGTCCTCATGGGGCACTCGGTACGCTTCGTCATCCCAAAGCGTCCGCAACTCCGCCTGCGCATCTTCGTAGTTACTATTTAGCCGACGGAGAAAAGTGTCCCTGAAGTCAATCAATGGCGCCTTGAAACGGTCGTGAACTATGCGGCTGACGTGCGTGTGCACAAGCATGGACGAGTGGTCGTGATCGCCGCGGGCCCGCCGCGCAGCGGTAGCGAGCCAGAACCATTTAATAGCATTGGCCAGAGAGGTCGTTACGTCCGGCTCAAACCCCGGAACGTCCTTTCGCTTCAATGGCCGAAGTGACGACAATTCGTGATCACCGATGATGCGAACCATGTCATATCCGTCGAGTTCAGCGCCGTTCGCCTCTTCTCCTTCAACCGCGTCCCTTCCAAATACGCGATCCGTCCCGAAGTATCCGGCCGCCCTCGATGGAGGGGGGAGGTTGAGGATGAAGTCCGCAGGATAAAGATCGTCAGCTGCGGGATCGATGAGGACGTTAGCGAAAGGAGTTGCGGTGTACCCGATGTAGGTGCATTTAGGAAGAAGCTCCATAATCGCCATGATCAAGGGATTGATTGTCTTGGTCGCTACGCTCGCCTGATCAGCTTCGTCATCGATGATGAGCACAGGAAGGTCTTGGACCGCGTTCTGGTCAGCTGCCTCCTGGATCCATTTCCGCAGACGGGTAAGCGGAGCCTTGTTCTTTTTCACCACGGCTAACGCGGTTCCCTCGCTCTTGTGCAGGAGCGACGCCATAGTCATAGTGGGTCGGCGAAAGTCGTCATCGAGCGTGGTCAGCTCAATCCACGCCTGCGGATTGTGGGTCTTCAGCTGAGTCGCCAGACGTTCCTGCGTTTGTCTACGCAGTCCGTTGTGAATCCCGGAGAGAACGATGATGAGGCGATATCTGACATCCGCAGCCTTCGCTATCACCGCTGTGAAGTTGGTGGTCTTGCCGCTCTGCACGTATCCGACGACGAGCCCCTTCGCCGTCCACTCGGTTTTACTCGGCTTCGGGGTATAGGCGACGACCTTCGTGGAGGCACCGTCAACCGGGTCGATGGTCGGGGCCTTCCAACCCATGTCATTTTGCAAATACTTCCGCAGCGCACCCCAGTTTTTATCTTGCGCAAGCGGACCCGCATACCAGCTTTCGATGCCCGGTGGGACTACGCCGCCGGGCTTTCCCTTCTCGATCGTCTCTACCAGCCGGTCGTACTCGCGTTCCATGTCGGCGAGCTGGCCATCGGGAATGTTGCCCCGATACGCGGCGAGAGCGCTGTCTTTGCCTTCGCGCCGCGCCCACTCAGCAAATATCCGGAAGAATACGTCGTCCAACGAGCTACCCCTTTCTAGGCCATGCTAGCGCGACCATCGACATCCAACCCGACTCGCCCGCCCGCCCGCCCGTAGTGCAACTGCCATCATCTCGGTCAACGATTCGTCCTCCCTGGGCAAACGCCGGCCGAGGGGGCGGCGCTGGCGATGCTGGCTATGCAACACCTACGCCCAGATCCTCGAGCCTGACAGGTAGCCACTCCCCGTGCGCGGAGAGCCCTCGAGCCGGAGACCAGGCGTCACTTCGACTCCAATTCGCGCCAGCCTGATGCCTCTGAAAAATGAGGACGTTCATACTTGCGAACGAGCGACAGCCGTCCCCGGTGCTAGATAGCCTTAGCGACATGGCGCGAGCAGATGTGGAGCGTAC
Source organism: Mycobacterium sp. PTI7 (assembly GCF_056679845.1). Classification (NCBI taxonomy): domain Bacteria; kingdom Bacillati; phylum Actinomycetota; class Actinomycetes; order Mycobacteriales; family Mycobacteriaceae; genus Mycobacterium; species Mycobacterium sp. PTI7. The sequence continues at coordinate 5,853,659 of NZ_CM155252.1, read as the reverse complement.
AGATGTTCTGGCGGCGCTCGCCGAACACGACGCGCTCGGGAGCGACCGCTTTCTCGACAAGTACGGGTTCAAGAAGGCCACCTCCTATCTCCTGCTCCGAAACGGCCAGGAGTACGACTCCAACGCAATCTTCGCCGCAGCACACGGGCATCACCCCGGTCTTGCTCCGCTCGCGGCTAGCGAGTTCTCGGGTGGCGTCGACGATGCGGTCAAGTACCTCCGACTCCTCGGGTTCAGGGTGCCTCCAAGCCGGGCACCCGACTGGACTCGCGACGAGGTCATTCTCGTCTGCGATCTTCTGGTCGACACTGAATGGAAGTGGCGACCGGTAACTGATACACGCGTGCAGGAGCTGTCCGCCCTTCTCCAACTGCTGCCGCTCCACTCGATGGAGGTGAGAGGTCCTAAGTTCCGAAATGCCAACGGAGTGGGTCGGAAAATGCAGGACCTGGCCACCCGCCACCCCACGTACACAAAGAAGAAGACCAACGGCAGCGTGATTGACGATGCAGTGGTTGCAGATTTCGTGGCCCGCGAAGACGAGATGAGAGGCGTCGCCGAAGCGATCAAAACTGGGATCCGTACCGGCGAGTTGATCAGGGACTTCGAACAGCTTCAAGACGTAGACGACGGCGCGGACGACGACTCAGCCCCTGAAGGACGGCTGCTTGTGCGGCGTCACCTCACCCGAGAGCGTGACCCGCGACTACGCCAGCGCAAGATCGAGCGACACCTTGAGTCCCACTCGAGCCTGGCCTGTGCCACTTGCGGATTTGATTTCGAAGCCGCGTACGGCCAGCACGGAGCGGGGTACATCGAATGCCACCACGTCGTTCCCCTCAGCGAGTTGGGAGAGACCACGACCAAGCTGGTCGACCTCGTCCTCATCTGCGCGAATTGTCACCGAATGATCCATCGAAAGAACCCTTGGCTCACGCTCATCGAACTGCAGGAACAGATCGCAATGTCGAAATCGAAGCCCGAGGATGATGGTTGACGTCGCCGGGCTGAACTTACTCGACACCGCTCGCGAATTGCAGACCCAGGGGATTCTCGAAGACCTCGTCGTCCTCTGGCCTTAACTCACAAAGGTTCGGCCAAAGTTCTCGATCTGCCGGGTGGCTCGAGAGGTCAAGTCGTCACCCGCAAGCGCCGCGACGCACCGCTCACCGACTTCGCCCGAACCGGGGACCCGTGGTGCCGCAGCTCCTCGTTGAACGCTGGTGCCCGAGAGTCGCAGGTTGAGTAACAGCGAACAGTCGATCTCGCCAGACTCACGCACCGGGATGACGTGCGGCTTCAGCTGTTGTGCCACGATCCGCGACCAAACGCTGGTACCGCAACACCTCCCGTTTCACCGACCCTCCCCCGGGTAGCCCCCGCCCATGAAGTCAGCCCACTTCACCGACGTATCCCTGCGCGTCGACGGCACGGACCACACCGTGCACGTCGACAACCGCATCACCCTCCTCGACCTGCTCCGCGAGCACCTCGGCGTCACCGCGCCGAAGAAGGGGTGCGACCACGGCCAGTGCGGGTCGTGCACCGTCCTGCTCGACGGCCGGCGCGCCACCACCTGCCTCGCCTTCGCCGTCGCCCACGACGGCGCCGAGGTGCAGACCGCCGCCGGTCTCGGCGACCAGGACCACCTACACCCCGTCGCTCAGGCCCTCCTCGAGCACGACGGCTTCCAGTGCGGCTACTGCACGCCCGGCCAGATCTGCTCAGCGGTCGGCATGCTCGACGAGGTCAAGTCCGGCTCCCCCAGCCACGTCAGCGACGACCTCGAGGACACCCCCGAACTCACCGACGCCGAGATCCGGGAACGCATGAGCGGCAACCTCTGTCGCTGCGCCGCCTATCCCAACATCGTCGACGCCATCCAGAAGGCCGCCCGATGATCCCCTTCGAGTACCACCGCGCCAGCAGCGCGCAGGATGCCGTCACCGCCGTCGCCGACCGCCCCGACGCCGTCTTCCTCGCCGGCGGCACCAACCTCGTCGACCACATGAAGCTCGGCATCGTCGAACCCGGCCTCGTCGTCGACGTCGGCCACCTCCCCCTCGCTGACGTCGAACGCCTCCCCGACGGCACGCTGCGCATCGGCGCCGACGTCCGCAACAGCGACCTCGCCGCCCACCCCATCGTCCGCAGCCACTACCCCGTCCTCGCCCGCGCGCTGCTCTCCGCCGCATCCGGCCAGCTGCGCAACCTCGCCACCACCGCCGGCAATCTCCTGCAGCGCACCCGCTGCGTGTACTTCCAGGACGTCACCACCCCCTGCAACAAGCGCACCCCCGGCACCGGCTGCTCGGCTATCGGCGGCTACACCCGCTACCACGCCATCCTCGGCGCCTCCGAGCAGTGCATCGCCGCCCACCCGTCCGACATGGCCGTCGCCATGGCAGCCCTCGACGCCACCGTCGTCTACCTCGACGCCGACGGCGAACACCGCATGCCGCTCAGCGACTTCCACCGCCTCCCCGGCGACCGCCCCGACCTCGACACGACCCTCCCCCGCGGCGCGCTCATCACCGCCGTCGAGATCCCACCCGCACCCGACGGCGCCCGCTCCACCTACCGCAAGGTCCGCGACCGCGCGTCCTACGCCTTCGCCATCACCTCCGTCGCCGCCGAACTCGTCATCGACGACGGCACCGTCACCTCCGCCCGCATCGCCCTCGGCGGCGTCGCCCACAAGCCGTGGCGGGCCACCCGAGCCGAACAGGCGCTCGTCGGCCAACCCGCCACCGAGGAGGCGTTCCGGCGGGCCGCCGACGCCGAACTCGCCCAGGCAGAACCGCAGCAGGGCAACGAGTTCAAGGTCGAACTCACCGCCCGCACCATCGTCGCCACCCTGACCACCCTCGCGGAAGGACGGCAGCGATGACCGCCGTGCAGCCCCGGGCCATGGGCACCCGCCTGACCCGCCTCGACGGACCCGCCAAGGTCACCGGCACCGCGTCTTACGCCTACGAATACCAGGTCGACGCACCGCTGTACCTGCACGCGCTACAGGCCACCATCGCCAAGGGCCGTGTCACCGCCATGGACACCAGCGCCGCCGCAGCGCTCGACGGCGTCGAGGCCATCCTCACCGTCTTCGACGCACCCACGCTGGCCGACACCTCCGACGGCGACGTCACCATCCTGCAGGACGACCAGGTCCACTACCGCGGCCAGCTCATCGGCGCCGTCGTCGCCGACACCGCCGAAACCGCCCGCGAGGCAGCCAATCTCGTACGCGTCGAATACGAGCAGGCCGACCACGACACCGAGATCCGCACCGATCACCCCGGGCTGTACGCGCCCGAACAGGTCAACCCGTCGTTCCCCACCGACACCTCCGAGGGCGACGCCGACGCCGCGCTGCGCGACGCACCCGTCGTCGTCGACCAGACGTACACGACGCCGCAGGAGACCAACAACCCGATGGAGCCGCACGCCACCATCGCCACCTGGGATCCCGACGGGCCCATGCTGACGCTGTACGACTCGACGCAGGGCGTGCACGTCGTCCGCAAGCAGATGGCCACGATGTTCGGCCTCGACCTCGAGCAGGTCCGCGTCGTCGCCAAGAACGTCGGCGGCGGGTTCGGCTCCAAGGGCGCGCCGCACTCGCACAACACGCTCGTCGTCATGGCCGCGCAGCGCACCGGCGGGCGGCCGGTGAAGTACGCCGTCACCCGTCAGCAGATGTCGCACTTCGTCGGATACCGCACGCCGACCATCCAGCACATCCGGCTCGGCGCCCAGCCCGACGGCACCATCCTCGCTCTGACCCACGACGTCGTCGAGCAGACCGCCACCGTCAAGGAGTACGCCGAGCAGACCGCCGTCCCGTCGCGCATGCTCTACGCCGGCGAGCACCGCCGGACCAGCCACCGGCTCGCCCAGCTCGACGTGCCCGTGCCGTATTGGATGCGCGCCCCCGGCGAATGCCCCGGCACCTATGCGCTCGAGGTCGCGATGGACGAACTCGCCGTCGCGTGCGGCGTCGACCCCATCGAGCTGCGGATCCGCAACGAACCCGACGTCGACCCCGAGACCGGCCACCCGTGGTCGGATCGCCGCCTGGTCGAGTGCCTGCGCACCGGCGCCGAGCGCTTCGGTTGGGAGTCAAGGGATCCGACGCCCAAGGCCCGCGTCGACGGCGAGTGGCTGATCGGGACCGGCGTCGCCTCCGCGGTGTACCCGGCGATGATCCAGCCCGGCAACAGCGCCCGCATCGAGTGCATCGCGCAGTGCCGCTACGCCGTGCAGATCGGCGCCGCCGACATCGGCACCGGCACGTGGACCGCGCTGACGCAGGTGGCCGCCGACATCTTGGGCGTCGACGTCGATGCGGTCGACCTGCAGATCGGCGACACCGACCTCCCGGTGGCGTCGGTGGAGGGCGGCTCGTCGGGCATCAGCTCCTGGGGGCGCGCCATCTACGCTGCGGCGCAACGCTTCCGGGAGGACCACGGCGACGACCCCGACGTCGGCGACGCGACCACCGCCGACGCCCCCGAGAACGAGGAGGCCGATGAGCACGCGATGTACTCGTTCGGCGCACACTTCGTCGAGGCGCGGGTCAGCCGGTACACCGGCGAGATCCACCTGTCCCGGATGCTCGGCGTGTTCTCCATCGGTCGCGCGATCAACCCGACGACGCTGCGCTCGCAACTGATCGGCGGCATGACCATGGGCCTGTCGATGGCGCTGCACGAGGAGAGCGTCCGCGACCACCGCTTCGGGCACGTCGTCACGCAGGACCTGGCGACCTATCACATCGCCAGCCACGCCGACATCCCCGAGATCGACGCCATCTGGCTCGATAGCGTCGACCCGTACTCGAATCCGATGGGCTCGCGCGGTGCCGGCGAGATCGGGATCGTCGGCTCGGCCGCTGCGGTGGTCAACGCGATCTACCACGCCACGGGGGTGCGGGTGCGCGACCTGCCCGTCCATTGCGACGCGCTGCTGGGTGGGCTGTAGCTTCGCGCCTCCCACCTTCCCCTCGTGCGTGCCGCAAGCATGGACAGTCCTACGCACCGGTGCCACGCTCAAGGTGGACCGAACTTCCGACGAACGGAGCACCATGACAGACGCAACCACCGCGGCGGCAGCCGGCACCATCGCCATCGGCGACCTGACCGTGAACCGACTCGGCTTCGGGTCGATGCGACTCACCGGCAAGGGCGTCTGGGGTCCGCCGGACGATCACGACGAGTCCATTCGCGTCCTTCGCCGCGCCGTCGAACTCGGCGTGAACTTCATCGACACCGCCGATTCCTACGGTCCCTATGTCGCCGAGGAGTTGATCAAGGAGGCGCTGCATCCCTACGCCGACGACGTCGTCATCGCCACCAAGGCGGGGTTATTGCGCACCGGGCCGGACGTGTGGGTGCCACTCGGCAACCCCAGCTACCTCCGCCAGGAAGTCGAACTGAGCCTCCGGCGGCTCGGCGTCGACCGCATCGATCTGCATCAGCTGCACCGCATCGACCCGAACTTCCCGCTCGAGGACCAGGTCGGCGAACTCGCGAAGTTGCAGCAGGAGGGCAAGATTCGACACATCGGACTCTCCGAGGTCGACGTCGACCAACTCACGGCGGCCCAGAAGGTCGCCCCCATCGTCTCGGTGCAGAACCTCTACAACCTGACGACCCGCACCGCCGAGCCGCTGCTCGACGAAGCCGAGAAGCAGGGCATCGCGTTCATCCCGTGGTTCCCGTTGGCGGCCGGCCCGCTCGCCGAGGCCGATGGACCGCTCGGCTCGCTGGCCTCCGACCACGGGGCCAGCCCGTCGCAACTCTCGCTGGCCTGGCTGCTGAAGCGCTCACCGGTGATCGTGCCGATTCCCGGGACCTCGCGCGTCGACCACCTCGAACCCAACGTCGCGGCCGCCGGCATCGAACTCACCGACGAGGAGTTCAACGCCATCGACGCTGCGACCGCCGGTTCGTGAGCGGCTGGACCTTCACCCTCGCAATCCAGCGCTGGGTGCTGGACCCGCAACCGCGTCATGGGCATCCCTACGCCGTCGCGAACCCACCGTTGCTCAATCGCTCGAGTGCCCGACCATCACCCAATTCAGCCCGGTCCTCTGCGTGTAACCAGTAGTGCCGAACCATCCAGTACAGCGTCGCCCCGCCCGGCACGTACAAGTCCGCGCCGTCGATCACGTTCTCGCTTCCGTCCCGCAGCTGCAGCACGACCGCCTTGCGCGTCTTCTTCTCGTGCGCAGTGTCTGTCACCTGCGTGATGTCGCCCCAGTCGATCGACTCCGTGTTCACGATGTCGGCGATGTCAACACCGTCCGCCGACAGCCCCACATAGCCGACGCCGCCGCGCCGCCACCCGGTGAACAAGCCGGACGCTCCCACTAGCGCACCGAAGCCCGCGACAAACGTGGAAGCAATTCTCATACCAGCGGACATCGGAATGTCCAGAACTCCGATCGGCGCCGCGACGGCAATCACCGACATGCTCAGCGTGGCGAGCAGCAGGCTGGCGACTACGAGCGCGGAAAACCACCGGTCCGGCAACAGCACCGTACCTGCCGGGTCATAACTCGCCCTTAGCGCTGTTCGACCTCGGCGGACGTACTGCAGGCCTACGGCGATCAACACGAAGCTCGCGCCGAGCGCGAATATCACCAGTGCGGTCAGATAGCTCCCCCTATCTAGCGCCCGCAGCCCAAACCCAAGGGCTATGAGGGCAGGCGCCAGGCCCACCACGGTGACCAGAACCAGCCGGTTCCCGCTTGACGTCCAACCCGGCGGATCCGGCAGCATCAATACGGACACACGACGCCTCCGATCTTCTTCCCGAGTTCGGCAAAGCCGAACCCGCCCAGGAACGCTCCGCCGGCAGCGAGCGCCGGGACCAACACTGGCGCGCCCATTCCTGTCATTGCGCCGATTGCCGCACCACCCTCAGCCATCGCCCAACCCCCGAGACCGCCGCTCCCGCCGCCGAACGCGGCGATGCACGCGTCTCGTCCGGACTCTGCCATCACCATGTCGAACACCGTCGTCGCGACGCCCAACGCCGGCCCACCATATTTGGCGGCCTTTCCGATGTCCTCGACCGATTCGGCCGTGAGCATCGGCAGGCCGCCTCCGTTGACCACGTGCTTCTCCAGACCCGACAACGCGGATCCCGCTCCGAGCGACATGTTGTCGATCAGCTCCACCGGAACTGGTTGATGTCGTCCCAACGGTGTAGTGAACCCGGCGTTGCGGTGCCCCGTCGGATCCATCGACATGGTGAAGTTCGATCCGTCTGGCCACGTCACTGATGTGTAGTCGCAGTCGTTCCCGAGGTCGTGCCACGAGCTGGACTCGGAGACTTCCTTGCCGTCCTTGTCGTAGTGCTCGATGGAGATGAAGTTTTGCTTGCTGGGCCAGTCAAAGGGGTCCTTGTTCTTGATGACCTGCTTGCTGCCGTCCTGCATGATCACCGTCGTCACCTCGTCGCCGTACGCGTTCTCCGACTCGATGACCTCGCGGACTGAGATTGCCATGTCCCCATTGCGTAGCGCCTGCTGATCAAGCATCCCAATCGGATCGCGCGGATCGGGCACTTGGTCCCGAGGGCGTCCCGACATCGTCGGAATGGCGAAGGGATCTCCCGACGGCCTGACCTCCACGAAACCGAAGCCTGCACCGGCCGCCGCAACCGCGTTCGCCGTGCTCTCGTCGGCATCACCGACGGCGGTCAGCAGCGTGTTGATCTCATCCTGCTCCTCGGCCGCCAGCTTTTGTAGCTTGGCGAGGTCATCCGCAGACATCTTCACCGGGTCGATCAGCACCGCCCACTGATCGCTGACGCTGAGCGGTCCGGCGTCGACCTGGTCCGCTTTGGCCAGTAGCGCGGCCCTGGCCTGGCCGATGACCGACCCGCCCGTAGTCATTGCCGCAGCGACGGCTTTCGCGTACTCCGATACCTTCGAGGCCTCGCGGTTGGCCCGCACGAACATTGCACTCGCCGCCTCGTGCGAGCGACCAGACCACGCCCGCGTCTCCGGCATCTGAGCGCACGCGGTGTCGATCCCGCTCACCGCGCCGGCGACGGACTCCGCCGCGACCTTGATCCCCGCCGCGGAGGCCGCCAACGCATCGGGATTCCAACTCCGAAGAGTCGTTCGAGAGGGCAGCATCGATCAGAACAATCCGTCGAACTGTCCGGCCAGGGCGTCATCAGCCACTTCGTAAGCATCACCCGCGCCCCGAACTGCCGCTCCCATCTTCGTCACGTTCTGCGACAGCCGGGTGACCAACTGACCGAAGTGCTCCCCCACTGTCTGCGCCGCCCACTGCGTCGTCGAACCCGGCAAAGCGTCACCAGCAGACAAAATCTTGTCGGCGACGCCCGCTGTACTGATGTCTCCTGCAGCGATGTTCACTTGCCCGGCGAAGGCACGCAGGATTTCTGGATCGACCAGCACTTTGCCCCACTTCCCCCCGATGACGACTAACCGACCTGGGCGATTGCCCCTTGAGTGGCGTTGCTCGTTCGATTATGCGACACCGTCACCACCCTCGGTGACACCTTTCTCTCGTCGACGACTGACGCGTGGCTACTCATGGACAAGCGTCCCATCGGCCCAGGCTCGCGCAGAAGCCCCCGTTTCACCGCGTCGTCGCCAAGCCCGTGCACTGCGACGCGTGGCTGGGTGACATCTGACGCAGGGTTCGCACCCAGCGCTCACAGTCCCTTCGCATCGAGCTCCATCATCAGCGAGCTGCGCCGGCGGTACGTCCCGCGGATCTGGCCGATGAAACACCGCGAAATCCGCACTGCGGCCGCCTTTGTCGTTCAGGTCGTGCATCGTGGCGAGCGTCGTCGCAATCGCGGCGTAGCGCCTGGTGTCAGTTGGCCGAACTTGGCTGGCGCCACCAGGTCGGTGGCGTCCCGACGTGTCAGCGCTGTATCACCTACCCGTGTACGACTTTCCGCTCAACGTCTCCGACCAACCGGTCACGCGGGCGCGGCGCGGCGCCGTGAGCGCGGCGGCGGCCGCCCTGGCGCGGCGAGCGCTGATGCCGTCGGTCCGAGGCATGTCTGCTCTTGTTGTGCGCAAACGCGTCACTGCAGTCCCAGACGCTATTGGCCAGGATCTGCGCGCCCAACGCGAAGCAGCCGCCTCGCGATACGCGAGGCGGCTGCTCATTCGTCAGATGCTGAAGATCGGGATCCAGATTCCGAAGAAGTAGAAGCCCCAGCCGTTGAAGCCCGGGTCCCAGATCGGAGTCTGGTCGAAGCCCCAGTAGTTGATGGGGCCGTAATTCCAGTACCCGCCGGGAGGCGGTAGTGGCCGATCCCAGTTGAACCGCGGCGGTGCGCCCCAGCCCCATGGTGCGGGCCCGCCACCCCACGGTGCGTCGCGCCAACCGCTGAACGCGTTCGGCGGGCGTGGTCCCCAGTCGCGGCCATCTGGCCCGCGGGTGTTCTCGGGTCCACGACCCTCGCCGGGTCCGCCGGGGCCACGATCGTTGCCGGGTCCACCTGGACCACCGGGTCCGCGGAAGTCGCCCGGTCCACCGCCGCCGGGGCCGCCTGGGCCACCGGGTCCGCCCGGGCCACGGTCGTTGCCGGGACCGCCGGGTCCGCGGAAGTCACCTGGGCCGCCAGGTCCACCTGGGCCACCGGGCCCACGTCCCTGCGGGCCACCACCTGGGCCACCCGGGCCGGGTCCGCCGACACAGAACGGCGGCTGGCACCCTCCGCCGCCACCACCACCGGGTGCCGCGACCGCGACACCGGAACCGCCCACGATCAGGGTCAGCCCCATCCCGCCTGCGAAGGCAACGCCGGCAACGGCTTTCTTGAGGTTCATCGTCATGTGCTCCTTTTTCCGGAGTGGATGCTCCGAGTCACCCCGACCCCTAGACGCTACGCAGCGGATCCAGGATATATTCCGCCGCTTTGCTGTCGGCCGGCTGTCAAGCACCGAAGAAGCGCTCGTCCCACGGGTAAACACCGCTCGCTGAACGAGATTCGTTACGAACCGCTGGTCAGCACTAGTCCGGGTGCGCAGCGGCGGGGTCGCCACATCGACACGATCGGGACACCCGTCCCGCGCCGATGACTGACGGCGCCGGCTCAAGCGTTAATCAAACCTCCGGTGAACTATGTCACCGCCGGACAGCCCCCCGCCCACGTCACCGCAGGTAGCGCCCCGATCGCCCGCGTGCTCCCAGCAGACTCACAGGAATACATAGGCTATCTATCTTACTTTCGTAGATAGGGCACAGCGTCGTGCTTGCAACCGAACTGAATACCGATCCCAGAGGAGACGCACATGTCAACTCCCGCCACTGCCCGCGACGCACGGCTTCGCCAGCGCTTCGAGCAGTTGACCTCTGGCGACGCGCAACTCACCGCCGCCCAGCCCAACCCAGCGATCACCGCCGAACTGCACGCCTCCGGCGTCGTGCTCGCCGACGCGATCCGCACCGTCATGACTGGCTACGCCGACCGCCCCGCCCTCGGCCAACGCGCCGTCGAGTTCGTCACCGACGCCTCCGGCCGCACCGTCGCCGAGTACCAGCCCCGCTTCGAGACCATCACCTACGGCGAGACCTGGACCCGCGTGAAGGCCCTCGCCGACTCCCTGGCCGGCAATCCCGTCCAGCCCGGCGACCGCGTCGCGACGCTCGGCTTCACCAGCGCCGACTACGCCGTCGTCGACATGGCCCTCTCCCTCGCCGGCGCCGTCGCCGTCCCGCTGCAGACCAGCGCGCCGCTCACCCAGTTGCACCCGATCCTCATCGAGACCGAGCCCGTCGCCATCCTCTCCAGCGTCGACCACCTCGCCGACGCCGTCGAACTCGCCCTCACCGCCCACGCACCGCAGCGCCTCGTCGTGTTCGACTACCACCCCGAGATCGACGACCACCGCGAGGCCTTCGAAAAGGCCACTGCCGCATTGCCGAAGGTCACCGTCGAGGCCCTCGACGACGTCATCGCCTCCGGCGCCCGGCACGCCGCCGGACCCGACGTCCCCCGCGGCAGCGACGACGACCTCCGCCTGCTCATCTATACCTCCGGAAGCACCGGCACCCCCAAGGGCGCCATGTACACCGACCGCCTCATGGCCAACTGCTGGCGCGGCTGGTTCGCCCCCGAGTGGGACACCGAGGGCAAGCTGCCGGCGATCAGCCTCAACTTCATGCCGATCAGCCACGTCATGGGCCGCGTCATCCTCTACTCGACGCTCGGCACCGGCGGCACCGCCTACTTCGCCGCCAAGAGCGACCTGTCCACCCTCCTCGACGACCTCGCCCTCGTCCGGCCGACCAAGCTCGACCTGGTGCCCCGCATCTGGGAGATGCTATTCCAGGAGGTCCAGAGCGAGGTCGACAAGCGCGTCACCGACGGCGCCGACCGCACCGAGGTCGAACGCCAGGTGCTCGACGAACGCCGTGACACCATGCTCGGCGGACGGCAGTTCTCGGCGATGACGGGCTCGGCTCCCATCTCCCCCGAGCTGCGCGCCTGGGCCGAGGACTTCATGGACATCCACCTCATCAACGGCTACGGCTCCACCGAGGACGGCGTCGTCCTGGTCGACGACACACTGCGCCGCCCGCCGGTGCTCGACTACAAGCTGGTCGACGTCCCCGAACTCGGCTACCACTCCACCGACCGTCCGTTCCCGCGCGGCGAATTGTTCATCAAGTCAACCGATCTCATCCCCGGCTACTACAAGCGGCCCGAGATCACCGCCGAACTCTTCGACGCCGACGGCTGGTACCACACCGGCGACGTCATGGCCGAGATCGGACCCGACCAGCTCACCTACGTCGATCGCCGCAACAACGTCCTCAAGCTGTCGCAGGGCGAGTTCGTCACCGTCTCCAAGCTCGAGGCGGCCTACGGCGGGCACCCGTCGATCCGGCAGATCTTCGTGTACGGCAACAGCGCTCGCTCCTACGTGCTCGCCGTGATCGTGCCGACCGACGACGCACTGGCGTCCGTCGGCGGCGACGTCTCAGCGGTCAAGCCGGTGCTCGCCGAGGCGCTGCAAACCGTCGCCCGCGACAGCGGCCTGCAGTCCTTCGAGATCCCGCGCGACTTCCTCGTCGAGACGACGCCGTTCACGCTGGAGAACGGCCTCTTGACCGGCATCCGCAAGCTCGCCCGCCCACAGTTGAAGGAGCGCTACGCCCCCGAACTCGAGCAGCTGTACGTCGACCTGGTCGACGGTCAGGCCGACGTGCTGCGCGAACTGCGGGCCGACGGCGCCAACCGGCCCGTGCTGGAGACGGTCGGCCGCGCGGCGTCTGCGCTGCTCGGTGCCGCGTCCTCCGACGTCGCTCCCGCCGCACAGTTCACCGAACTCGGCGGAGACTCGTTGTCGGCGTTGACGTTCGCCAACCTGCTGCACGACATCTTCGACGTCGACGTGCCCGTCGGCATCATCGTCAGCCCGGCCAGCGACCTCGCGGCCATCGCCGCCTACGTCGAGGCGCAGCTCGGCGGCGGGTCCAAGCGGCCCACCTACGGCGCCGTTCACGGCCGTGACGCCACCGAGGTGCACGCCCGCGACCTGACTTTGGACAAGTTCCTCGACGAGGCCACCCTCGCCGCGGCGCCGTCGCTGCCGGGACCCGCCCGCGAGGTCCGCACGGTACTGCTCACCGGCGCCACCGGCTTCCTCGGCCGCTACCTCGCCCTGGAGTGGCTGGAGCGGATGAGCCTGGTCGACGGGAAGGTCATCGCGCTGGTCCGCGCCAAGGACGACGACGCCGCCCGGGCCCGCCTCGACGCGACGTTCGACAGCGGCGACCCGAAGCTGCTGGCGCACTACCGCGACCTGGCGGCCGACCACCTCGAGGTGCTCGCCGGCGACAAGGGCGAGGCAAATCTCGGCCTGTCCGATGACGTTTGGCTGCGGCTGGCCGACACCGTCGACCTCATCGTCGACCCGGCCGCGCTGGTCAACCACGTGCTGCCGTACAGCCAGCTGTTCGGCCCCAACGCCGTCGGCACCGCCGAGCTAGTCCGCATTGCGCTGACCACCCGCATCAAGCCGTTCGTCTACGTCTCGACGATCGGCGTGGGCGACGGCATCACGCCGGGAACGTTCGTCGAGGAGCCCGACATCCGGCAGATGAGCGCCACCCGGAAGGTCGACGACAGCTACGCCAACGGCTACGGCAACAGCAAGTGGGCGGGCGAGGTGCTGCTCCGCGAGGCGCATGACCTGGCCGGTCTGCCGGTGTCGGTGTTCCGCTGCGACATGATCATGGCGGACACCACCTACGCCGGGCAGCTCAACGTGCCGGACATGTTCACCCGCATGATGCTGTCGCTGGTCGCGACGGGCATCGCACCCACCTCGTTCTACGAGCTGGACGAGGGTGGCAGCCGGCAGCGGTCGCATTTCGACGGTCTGCCAGTCGAATTCATCACCGACGCGATCTCGACCCTCGGGGCGAACGTCACCGACGGCTACGAGACCTACCACGTGATGAACCCCTACGACGACGCGATCAGCATGGACACGTTCGTCGACTGGCTCGTCGACGCGGGCTACCCGATCTCGCGGGTGGCGGGCTACTCGGCCTGGCTGGAGCGGTTCGAGACGACGCTGCGCGGACTGCCGGAGAAGCAGCGGCAGGCGTCGCTCATCCCGCTGCTGCACAACTACCAGCAGCCGATGCCGCCGATCAACGGCTCACTCGCACCCGCCGACCACTTCCGCGCGGCCGTGCAGGAGGCGAAGATCGGGCCGGACAAGGACATCCCGCACCTGTCGGCGCCGGTGATCGTCAAGTACGTGACGGATCTGGAGCTGCTCGGGCTGCTGTAGCCCCGCCTCTAGCTCGCCGAGACTGCGGTGGGATCGCGATTCCTACGGGTTTCGCGATCTCACCGCAGTTTGGCGTGCGGGGCGGAAGCATGTGCGCTCCTGGAGGCGTCATCACACGTTGACGCGCCACGGAGCCACCACTGCCGGCTCAGCGCTGGGAGGCGCCGTACTCCAGCGCCGGGTCGCTCTCACTGCCTCGGCTGCTGGAGATCGTCAGCTGGTCGGGCCGCACCTGGTAGCGCGAGCCGTCTGCGGGGTTGATCGCGTCGAAGCCGCCGCCCGCGGGCACGGCGTTCTGGAGCACCAGCTGTGCGCCGTCACTCAGCCGCTCGCCGCGGTAGTAGTAGCTGTCCGACCCGGTCTGGCAGACGATCGCCAGCGAGTTCGCGGTGCGGATCATCGCGGCCGGCGAGCTGCCTGCCTCGCAACGCGCGGAGTGCCCGACGAAGCCCTGCGAGTCGGCGCCGGACACCCCGGCGATGGGACTCGCGCTCGTCGACGTGGTGGTCGTCGACGTGCTCGACGTGGTGGTCTCCTCGTCGTCCGAAGTCGCCGAGGATTCCTCGGTGCTGGTCGACGGTGGGACGGCGAGCGTGGTGCGCGGCTGGCTACCTCCGCTGTCCCCGCCGCTCATGACCACGACGGCAGCCAGGATGGCCGCCAGCGCAAACATCGCGAACGTGCCGAGGAGCAGTGCCTTCTGCGTGGCGCTCAGGCCCGTCTTGGCGATGGGAGTGACCGGCAGCGACGGGTGCGAGGTGTACGCGGGGCGCGGGTCGGCCGCCGGCATCGCGCGCGTGCCGTTGTGTGGCGGGGGTTGCCGCGGGGGCGCGGGTGGCGGGACTGGCCGATTGTGCGAGGCCGCCGACGCCGCGCGGGCGAGGTCGCCGGCGGACGCATAGCGATCGCCCGGGTTCTTGGCCATGCCCTTGGCGATGACGTCGTCGAACGCGGGGTTGATGCCGCGGCGCAGGGCGCTCGGCCGCGGCGGCGGGGTGAACAGGTGGCCGCTCATGACCTGGCGCAGGTCACCGGCTTCGAACGGCGCGCGGCCGGTCAGGCACTCGAAGAGCAGGCAGGTCAGCGAGTACACGTCCGACGGCGGGCCGCCCGGCTTGCCGCTCAGCCGCTCCGGCGACATGTAGGCGCACGACCCGATGACCAGGCCGGTCTTGGTGACGGTCGCCTCGCCGCCGCCGTAGGCGATGCCAAAGTCGACGAGGTAGGCGAAGTCGTCGCTGGTGAGCAGCACGTTCTCGGGCTTGATGTCGCGGTGCACCAGCCCGTTGGCGTGGGCGTCGTCCAAGGCTGCGGCGACCTGGCCGATGATCCACGCCGCGCGACCCGGAGGCAGCGTGCCGTGGTGGCGCAGCTCCTCCTTGAGGCTGGCGCCCTCGACCAGGCGCATGTCGATGAAGAGGACGCCGTCGATCTCGCCGAAGTCGTGCACGGGGATGACGTGCGGCTCCTGCAGGCGGGCGGCGATGCGCGACTCGCGCTTGAATCGGTCCTGGAAGACGGGGTCGCCGGCCATGTCGGGGCGCAGCAGCTTGAGCGCCACCACGCGCTCCTTGACGGTGTCGTAGGCGCGGTAGACCTCGCCCATGCCGCCGATGCCGATGACGGCCTGCAGTTCGTAGGGTCCGAAGCGCGAGCCCAGACGGGAGTCGACACCCGGGGAGCCCATATGCGTTCCCTCCACCCTTTCGATCTGCGTCTACGTGGATTGAACCGTCGCCGTCGACGGTGTTCCCGCTGTGCACGCGCTCAACCCGTCCCCCGACGTGAGCGGCGAGCCACGACACCGAAGTCATGGCAGCACAAGCCAATTGCTCTGTGGAGAGATTACACGGGTGTGAGTGTCCGGTTTTGTGACGCGAATCGCCCAGCCGCCGCGCCAGCGGCGCTACCTGGCGATTCGCTCTCCCGCTACCCGAACCCCTGCGCATAAACGCCGTCCGAACCCTGGGTGAGGACGACGGTGGCGCCGTTGGCTGCGGTGACCTGCAGGACGAACGCGTCCGCCGGTCCGATCTCGCGGGTTTCGGTGACGCGGCAGTCGGCGGGGTCGACGACGATCAGGCCAGGAACCTCAGCGCCCGACTCTGGGAACACGAGGGCGCGCCCAAGGGACGCGTAACCCTCGTCGAAGTCCGGGCCCCGAACCTGCGTCTCCGGCGGCAGCGCGCAGGTCGTCCTCCCGTCCGAACCGATCAGCTCAACCCGGCTCGGCTCTGCACTGGAGCGACTGACGAAGCCGTCACTGTCGGACACCACGGCGCCGCGGTAGAAGGCCGGCAGGTCGACGAACCGACCGGTGCGGACGTCGACGTACCGCGTCAATTTGCCGCTCTGGAACTTCAGCACGGCGCCACCCCTGCCGGCCCGTAACACGTCGACGGTGCCCAACCGCTCGAAGTCGAACGGCTTCATGACGTCCTGGTGCCGGATCACCTCGCCGGTCTCCGGGTTCACGACGGCGAGCACGATGAACGGGGCCCCGTCATCGGCGGTATCGCAATACCCGAGCGACGCGAACTGTCCAGTCGACGCGATCTGTGGACCGATCGCTTCGCACTCACCCAGCGGATCGGGGACTTGCCACGTCTGACGGCCGGTGCGGGAGTCGATGCGTGTCCACGACTCCTCACCCCGTGCAATCAAGAGGCCGGCGTTTGCGTCGACGTTGTCTTGGTAGTCACCCGAAGCGCCGAAGCCCATCGCCTCGGCCAACACGTCACCGGTCGCCGTCCACAGTTCCGCGCCGGTGACCGCGTCGAGCGCCACGAACGTCGGCGTCGTCTCCTGATGCTCCGGCCGACGCGCTCCGAGGACGAGCGTCCGCCCGTCGTCGAACGGACGAACCGTGACGACCTCGACGGGTCCCGGGCCGGTTCGGTCGTAGTGCCACCGCTCCTTGCCCTCGGCGTCGTAGGCGGTCACCGGCCCGGCACCCCAGACGACGAAGCCCGCACCTGCGCGCAGCACGCGGTAGCCGGGCGTCGTCACCGCTGCGTCGCCAATCCTGATGCGGAACCGCTCCACGCCGAGCGTCTGGGGTACCGGCGGTATCGACGCGTCGGCAGCCGTGGTGTGGTCGACGTACCGACTGTCGGCAGTGACGAAGCCCGTCAGGCCGGCCAGGACGATGCAGACCACCGCGCCCATCACGGCTCCGATCCGGAAACCACCGCGGCGTCGGTTCGCGTCCAGCAGCATCGAACGTCGACCGGCGCAGAGACCGACCGTGCCGAGCACCACGCAGATGACCGCGACCACGACGAGCGCCACCCGGACGTTCGGTACGCCGTCCGCCCGAGACGGGACCAACGCGTTCCACCAGTCCAGGGCGAACAGCCCGAGCAGGCCGGCAATCGCCGCCGGGACCGCGAACCAGGTGAGGCTTCGAGCGATGGTCAGGCGATCTTCGGGGACCGACCTGCGCCATGCCCAGGCCATCCACCCGAGACCTAACGCGGCGGCAACCAGCACGAGAGCCGCCCACCATGCGGCGACGCGTTGCCGGTGACACTCGCCGATGCAGTTTGCACCCCCGAACGCCAGCCCGTAGGCGCACATCAGGGCGGCGCCTAGGGCCAGCGCCGCGCCAAACCCCCATGACGCGGACCGCAGCATCGGTGCCCGCACGGTCTGTTTCGGTGTCGGCTCCCCAGCCACGATCTCGCCGCCGGTGCTCATCGCGATGGCCACCCCCTTCGCGGTCGAATGCTATCGACCCTGGCTACTCCTCGATCACACCGCGCACGAACGCCCGGCACGTCTCGCGCATGGCGTCCAGCGACATGCTCGACGACTCGAGCAGCACCTGCACCGCCAGCCCGTCGAGCATCCCGATCAGCATGTTGGCCAGCAGGACCGCATCGCCGGCGCGGGCGGTCCCCTCGTCCTGCGCCGAGGCGATCACCCCGGCCACGACGTCGCGCCACTGGCCGTAGAGCCGGTCGTTGATCTCCTGCAGGACGGCGTCGCGGCTGCCCTCCGCCCACAGCGCGAGCCACACCTTCCATGCCCGCAAGGACAGGTCGTCGCTCGGCAGGTAGGACTCGACGAGGTCGTTCAGGATCGCCAGGCTGTCCTTGCCGGACGCCAGCAGTTCGTGCCGACGGGCGAGCGAATCCGTCAGGTTGAACTCGAACGCCGCGGTGATGACGTCCTTCTTCGTCTCGAAGTAGTAGTGAATCGTCCCCGAGCTGACGTTCGCCTGCTTCGCGACGTCGGACAGCCGAAGCGCGGGAACGCCCACCGACGCGATCGCCGAGCACGCCGCGGAGAGGATCTGCGGTCGCCGCTCGGCTTCCACGCTGGGACGCGGCATCGGGCCCTCCGGTCGGCTGCGGCTACTGGCGTTCCGATCGTACAAGTAGCTTGACTGGTGGGCCGATCAACTTCACCCGAGGTTGCGGGAGATCACCAGCTTCATGATGTCGGAGGTGCCCTCCTCGATCTCCTCGAGCTTCGCGTCGCGCATCCACTGCTCGACCGGGTACTCGCGCGAATAGCCCCAGCCGCCAAGGGTTTGCACCGCGGCGTGGGTCACGAACATCGCCGTCTCCGAGGCCGTCAGCTTCGCCATCGCCGCGATCCCGCGGGCCGGTTCGCCACTGTCGATGATGCGCGCGGCATGCAGGACGAGCAGCCGGGACGCCTCGATGCGGGTGGCCATCTCGGCGAGCCGGAATGCGACGGCCTGATGCTCGATGATCGGCACGCCGAACTGCTTGCGCGTCTTCGCGTACTCCAGCGCGTACTCGTAGGCGGCACGTGCGGCGCCAACCGCGGCCGCTCCCAGGACCACCCGCGAGATGTCGAAGGTGCCCATCAGGCCGTAGAAACCCTGCCCCTCCTCGCCGAGCCGGTCCTCCTCCGGCACGAAGACGTCGTCCAGGAAGATCTCTCGGCAGACGATGGCCCGCTGGCCCATCTTCTTCATCGGCGCGCCGAAGCTGAGCCCCTCGGTGTCCTTGTCGAGCAGGAACGCCGAGATGCCGCCCGAGCGCTTGGTAGCGTCGGTCTTGGCGAAGACGACGTAGAACTGAGCGGCGCCTGCGTTGGAGATCCACGCCTTCTGCCCGCTGATCCGGTAGCCGCCGTCGACGCGGGTGGCGGTCGTGACGATCGATGCCGCGTCCGAACCGGATTCGGGTTCGGTGGTGGCCAGTGACGTCATCACGGCCTGCGGGCCGGTCAGCGGGGTCAGCCACCGCTTCTTCTGCTCCTCGGTGCCGAGCACCATGATCGGGTCGGAGAAGAAGCCGTTGGAGCACACCAGGTTTCCGATGCCCGGGTCGCCCCAGCACAGCTCCTCCTGCACCAGACACTGGGTGAAGACGTCGGAGAAGCCGCCTCCGCCGAACTCCTCGGGGATCATGAAGTCGGTGATGCCGACGGCGGCCGCCTTGGCGAAGATGTCCACGGGCGTCACGACGTCGGCCTCGTCGACCTCGCGGCCGCGGGGCCGGATCTCCTTGGCCGCGAAGTCGCGGCACAGCTCGACGATCTGACGCTGCTCGTCGGTGAGCGGCCAGGCCGGGACGTTGGTGGTCGAACGGGTGGCGGTCGCCATGGTGGTCTCCTCGAGGTCGGGCGGGAAGTGCTAGGTACGCGTATCGGTCAGGACGAGTCCGTCGACTGCCAGCGCTCCGGACGCGGTGGCGCGGACCGGGTTCACCTCGATCTCGGCGACGTCGCGACGCCGGCTGATGAGGTGCGACGCGGCGACGACCACGTCGGCGAGGGCGTCCACGTCGACGGGCGGACGGCCGCGAAAGCCGTGCAGCAGTGGCGCGCAGCGCAGGCGGTCGAGCATCGCGATCGCGGTGGCGTGGGTGACCGGCGCGCACTCCATCCGGACGTCCCGCTGAATCTCGGTGTCGGTGCCACCCGCCCCGACCACGACGACCGGCCCCAGTTGCGGGTCGCGGCGGGCGGCGACGAGGATCTCGACGGCGTCGGGACGGGTGTCCTGTTCCTCGACGACGTAGTCGCCCTCCCCGAGCCGACTGCGCATGTCGGCGAAGGCAGCGGCCAGGTGTCCGACGTCCAGGTTCGTCCGGACGCCGCCCACGTCGCTCTTGTGCTCGAGCCAACCGGCCTTGAGCACGAGCGGTGCGCGGAGCCGCACTGCCTCGGCGAGGTCGGCCGCGGTGCGCACCAGCACGCCCCGCGGGAACGCGATGCCGGCGTCGGCGAGCACGGCACGCGCGGACCAGTAGCCGGGCGTGACCGCTGCGGTGGACTGGACCGGGCGTGGCACGTCCTTGCCGAGAGTCGTTGCGGCAGTGCTGATCGCCGCGAGGGCGCCCATCGCCGACTCGATGCGGTCGAATGCCGGCACGCCGTGCCGCTCCAGGGTCCGGGCGGTCGCCGACTCCGGTGCCATGGTGTGCACGACCACGGGAACGCCGGTGTCGCGCACGATTGCGCCGAGGTGTTCGGCGACCGACAGTTCGGCGTCGGCGAGCGACGGGGTGTCCTGGCCGTAGCAGCCGAAGTAGCCCGTCATCACGACCGCGTCGACGTCGCCGTCGGCGATCACGCGTTCGACGTAGGTGGCGTAGTTGCGGAGGTCGCGTTCGCCTGCGCCGGCCAGGTCGACCGGGTTGGTGCACGCGGCGCCGACGGGCAGTGCGACGGTGAATTCGTCGGTGAGCGCTGCGGGGAACGGCGGAACCGTCAGTCCCGCAGCGGTAGCCACGTCGGCGGCGATGGCGCTCTGCCCGCCGCTGTCCCCGACGATCGCGACGCGGCGGCCGCGGGGCATCGGCGCGGCGAGTAGCGTGCGCGCGACGTCGATGACGTCGCCCGGGGTGTCCACCCGGATGACACCGGCGGCGCGGCAGGCGGCGTCCACGACGTCGAGTGACGACGTCAGCGATCCCGTGTGCGTGCGGGCTAGCCGCGAACTCGCGGCGCTGGCACCGACAGTGAGTAGCACCGTCGGCTTGCCCGACTGACGGAGTGTGCGGAGCGTGTCGAAGAGCGCCTCGCCGTCGGTGAAGCTCTCGAGGTAGAGGGCGATCACCCGGGTGGCGTCGTGCGCGGCGAGGTCGTGCAGCAGTTCCGTTGCGGTGACGTCGGATTGGTTGCCGATCGACACGAACCGGGACACGCCCAGCCCGCGTCGGCGACCGACGGCCACCAGTTCCGAGCCGAGCTGCCCACTCTGCGAGACGATCGCCAACGGACCCCGCGTCGGGCTCCCCCACATCAGCTGGAGTTCGGTGGTCGCGTCGTAGATGCCGAGGCTGTTGGTGCCGATGAGCCGGGCGCCGCGGGCGGTGATCCGACGGGCCAGCGCGGCGTCGTCGGCGACTCCGGCGGTGATGCCGAGGAAGCCGCGCACGCCGCGATCGAGCGACTCGTCCACGACGGCGTCGACGTGGCCGGCCGGGACGCACAGGGCGACGAGGTCGGGCGTCTCGTCCAGCGCCGAGACACTCGGTGCGCAGGGGTGGCCGAGTACCGATGCGGACCGGCTGTTGACGAGTGAGATTCGGCGGCGGTGCGCGCCCGTGAGCGCGCCGGAGGCCAACCAATATCCCCACTTGGTGGGATCCTCGGAGGCCCCGACGACGGCGACCGACGCGGGATCGCTGAAGACGGCGAGGTCCGTCGCGGGTCGGGTCAGATGGGTCGTCACGGGCGCAGCGCCGTCGTGATCTCGGCGGCGGCGCGCTGACCGGAGGCGATGGCTCCGTCGATGTAGCCGTTCCACACGCTGGAGGTCTCGGTGCCGGCCCAGTGGATTGGGCCACAGGCGGTGCGCCAGCCGCTGGCGCCGTGTTCGGTCCAGACCCCCGGGGCCGGGTTCGCGGCGTAGCCACCGTGCGCCCAGGGATCGTCGGGCCAGACCTTCTCCATGTACTGCAACGGTTCTCCCGCGCGAGCGCCGAAGAGGGCGGTGAGCGTGGCGAGGACCTGGGCACGCCGCTGCTCGGGGCTGAGCCTCGCCCAGCGCTGCTGCCGGTCGGCGTAGACGAACGACACCAGCACCCCGACGCCGGCGTCGTCGGGCGAGTTGTCGAAGACGACGCCGACGGCGTTGTCGCCATAGGCGGTGGCCTCGCCAGAGTGGCCGTCGGCCCGCCAGAACGGGGTGTCGTAGACGGTATGGATCTTGGCGACGTCGCCCATCGGGGTGCGCTCCATCCACCGGTTGCGCGCCTGCGGCAGCGGCGGGATGAACCGGATGCGGACCGCCGCACCGGGAGACGCGGCGACCACGACGTGGTCGGCGAGGATCTGACCGCGCTCGGTGTCGACGCGGACGCCGCCGCCCTCGAGGGTCTCGACGTGGCGCACGGGAGCGTGGAGGACGACCCGGTCGCCGAGGTGCGCCGCGATGGCCAGCGCGACCGACTGGGCGCCGTCGGTGAAGCGGCGCTCCTGGGCGCAGCCCTCGGTCTCCATCAGCTGGTCGAAGCCGCCGGCAGAGGCGACGTAGAAGAGCAGGTGGAACAGCGAGATGTCGCGGGGCTCGACCGTCCAGACGCCCTGCACGGCGAGCGCGAGCCGCAGCCGCGCGGCCTCGTCGGCGACGGTGCGGTCGAGGTAGGACTGCACCGTCTCGGAGTCCCACTCGGTCAGCCGATCATGCGCGGTCGGATCGTCGAGGTCGATCGTCGCGGCCAACTCGTCGATGACGTCGGCGGCGGCGACGTACGCGTCGACCCCCGGCGCGTCGTCGGGACCGGCGCCGCGGAAGGGACGGGTGACGCCGTCGGACCACAGTTCGAGGTGGTCGCCGGTGTTGTAGGTCGGGAACGTGGCACACCCGAAGCGCTCGGCGGCCGCCAGCAGCCGGGTCTGCGTCGGGCCGACCCACTGGCCACCATGGTCGACGACGAGACCGCCGTCGACGCGTTCGGACAGCACCCGGCCGCCGACTCGGTCCGATCCCTCCAGGACCAGCACGTCGACGCCGTCGTCGTGCAGCGCGAGGCCAGCGGAGAGCCCGGCGTATCCGGCGCCGACCACCACGACGGTGGACTTCGGCGGCAGTTCGGCGGTCGACATGGCAATGACGCTATTCATAACTGGCTCGTCAGTCAAGTATTTCGAGTGACTTGACACCAGCGCTTGACAGAACGTGACGGCGACCACAAGCTAAATAAACTGGTCCGCCAATCAAGAATGAGGTTCGCATGAACGACGTCACCTTCGACCGGGAACTCCGGGAGCGGCTCGCGCTGGTGGACAACCCCGACGGGACGACGATCGCCGTGCCCGACCTGCCGCTGCGCGACTTCCTGATCGCCGTGATCTCGCTGTCCCTCGCGATCGTCGCGCTGACGTGGTGGGCGTACTAGTGACCCATCTGCTGCGCCGCGGTAGGAACGCGCCGGTCGAGGAAGCCTTCGACGCCACCCTCACCGAACTGCCGCTCCTCCCCCGGGAGCGGATCTGGGGCTTCTGGCAGCACTCCTGGGTGAACATCGGCCTCGCCATCGCGACGTGGGCCTTCCTGCAGGGCGCAGCCGTCGCCTACTACGTCGGCGTGAAGCAGGCCATCGCGTCCATCGTGATCGGCTACGGGATCAGCGTGCTGCTCGTCTCGCTGGCGCCGTGCATGCCGTCGGTCAAGTACGGCATCGAGCAGTTCGTCGGGTTGCGCAGCGCGTTCGGTGAGAACGGCGCGCGCGTCGTCATGGTGACCGTCTCGACGATTCTGGCCGCGGCGTGGTCGGCGGTGCTGGCGATCATGTTCGGCCACGGCCTGGTGACCGTCGCCAACCAGCTGTTCGGCGTCGAACTGTCGGAGACCGGCACCGCAGCAAGCCTTCTCGCACTCGTCGCCATCATCGTGTCGTGCCTCATCCTGGCGCGCGGACCGGTGTCGGTCGAGGCAGTGTGCCGTGTCATCGCGCCGATGCTGATGGTGATCCTCGTCGGCATCATCGTCGTCGTGTTCACCCACCACACCTGGCCCGAACTCGCCGCGCTGGAACCGCTCGGCGGCGCCAGCGACGACAGCCACCTCAGCTTCCTGCTGGCGATCGAGTTGAACATCGCCGGCGGCTTCGCCTGGTGGCCCAACATGGGCAATCTCGCTCGCCTGAGCCGGAATTCGCGTGCCGGCTTCTGGCCGAACTGCATGGGCATCTTCGGTGCGTCGGTGGTCGCCGCGATCGTCGGTGCGCTGGCGGCACTCTCGCTGCAGATCGACGAGCCGACCCAGTGGTTCATCCCGCTCGCCGGCGCCGGAGTCGGCGTCGTGGCACTCGTCATCGTCTGCCTGGCCAACGTCACGGCCATCCTGTCGCAGGGCTACGCGTCGATGGTGGCGCTCAAGGGCGGTGGCGGTCGGGTGTTCCGGACGGCGGCATGGCCATGGTTGATCGCGGTCATCCTCGGCCCTGCGGCGGTTCTCGTCTTCTTCCCGGCCGCCGTGTACGACAATTACGGCCGCTTCCTGTCCTGGGGTGCGATCGTCCTGGCGCCGCTGTGCGCCGTGCAGCTGGTCGACTACTTCATCCTGCGCAAGCGTCGGCTGCACGTGCCCGCCCTGTTCCTGCCGCCGAGCGAGTCGCGGTACGGCTACTGGCGGGGCGTGAACATCGCCGCCTTCGTCGCGGTCGCGGCCGGGGCGACGACGTACTCGCTGCTGCTGAACCCGGTCACGTACGAACCGAGCGAGCTGTTCCGCTACACCACGGCGTCGGTGCCCGCGTTCCTAATCGCCGGGCTGGCGCACTACCTGCTGACGCGGTTGGTGGTGCAGCCGCTCGGGATGGGTGGGTACGAGCGACGGGTGGTCGCGGCCGTCTGATCTCATTGCGCTCGCCGAAACTGCTGTGGGATCGCTGGTTTGCCTTGGATCGCGATCCCACAGCAGGCTCGGCGGGGTTGAGGCTGGTGGGTCAGCGGCGCAGGCGCGTGTCGATCGTCGCGAACACGCTCCAGCCGATCAGCGTGCCGAGCGCGATCGAGAAGATCGCCGCGACGGCCGTGCCGAGCGTCAGGACGTTGCCCTCGCCGGCGACGGCCTCGCCGAGCGTCTCGAAGCTCAGAGCGCCGGGGACCAGCGCCCAGAACGCCGCGAGCATCATCACGATCGCCGGCGGCGACGTCTTGATCCGCGCGCCCAGCATCGCGAACGGCACGACCAGGAACGCGCCGACGGCGCCGGAGTGCGTCGGCGACAGGAACAGGCCGCCGATCTTCTGGCCGATCAGCGCCACGGCTACCGCAAGGATCAGCCACGCGAACGACCCCTTCGGCGCCGACAGATAGATGTACAGCCCGACCGCGATCACCAGGATCGCGACGTACAGCGACCACCCGCCCATCTGCGCCGACGGCTGCTGCGGGGCCAGGTCCGCGCCGAGGTGGATGCCCAGCCCTACGCCGAAGACGAGGAGGCCCAGCTGCGTGACTCCGTAGATCAGCCGGGTCGCGCCGCTCATCATCTGGCCGCTGGCGAGTTCCATCGCGCCGATCGTCAGTGCGAGGCCCGGCAGGATCGCCACCAGCGGCGGACTGATCACGCGCAGCAGACCGTCGTTTGCGGCGTCGGCGACGAACCCTGCTGCCAGCAGCGTGACGACCGCCGCGGCGAACGTCGGCAGTACGGCGCCCAGCGTCGGGAACGGCCGGCCCAGCATGACGATCGCACCGACGACTGCACCGAGGAACACGTAACCCGGCAGCGACGCCCACGTCGGGTTGATGACCATGCCGAAGCCCAGCGTGGTGATGGTGTAACCGATGACGGTGACGACCGGGCCGTATCGCGGCGGCATCGACCGGGCGGCAGCAGCCTCGGCTGCAGCATCGGCGGGGGTGATGGCGCCGACCTCGGCGAGTTCGGCGATCGCGTCGACGCGGCCCGCGAGGTCCAGCTGCGTCGTCGGCCGCACGACCGTTTCGACCTCGTAGGCAACGGTGCCGACCTGCACCACCAGCGCCGTCGGGAACACGACGATGCGGACCTTCTCGTCGGTGTAGTTCTTGGCAATGGTCTGCAGCCGCGCCTCCACCTGGTGCGACGGTTGCTCGCACTCGATCAACGCGATGCCCAGCTCGCGGAGCATGGCGGCGACCTCGGCCTCGTCGTCGTGGCGTCCGTCGGTCAGCGCCGGCGGCACCTCCTTGCGGATGGACCGCAGCACGCGACGCGCTCCGCTCGGGCGCCCGTGGTCAGTCATGCCTGCGATTGTGTCCTGCGTCGTGCGGCGGTGCGCTGGTGGGCGGGGTTTGGCGGCGCTGGGGGAAGGGGTGTGAGGCTGGGAGGCGTCAACGAATGATGACGGTCTGGGGAGTCACGGCGTCACGTTCGCTCGGTCTGCGTCGAGCGGCCGAGGACGTGCGAGCGGACCGTAGCGTCTGGGACGACGCGGCACGGGTGCTCTGCCGTGCGTCATCATTCGTTGACGCGCCGGGGAGACACACCGCCAGATACCGGGCCAGCCAATGCCTACCGCTCCGCCGGCGACTTCCCCAACCGCCGCGACACCACGACGAGCACCGTCGTCGTCACGATCAACCATCCGCTCAGCACCAGGTACGGCAGCAGCCGCTGGTGGTCGGGAAAGTACGTCGCCGAGTGCAGCGCCGACACCGTCGCACCGCTGGGCAGCGCATGGTTGAGGAACGCGAACGGCTGCGGCAGCAGCGACGCCGACACCGCGCCGCCGGACGACGTGTTGCCCAGCAGGATGAACGTCAGCCACGTCGGGATGATCGCCCACCGGTGCATCAGCACCAGCATCGTCGAGTTGAACATCGCCGCCACCGCGACCTGCAGCGACAGCAGGAACCACAGCTGCACGAACGGCGTCTGCAGCGAATGCAGCACCGACCCCGCGATCAACGCCAGCGCCAAACCGCCCACCACCGTCAGCACGCCGACGCACACCATCCACTTGCCCAGCGTCAGCGTCTTCACGTTGGCGCGCAGCTGGAACATCGTCACGAAGCCGAGGATCGTCGCGGCGATCACCACGTAGAACGTCGCCAACCCGGCCGGATCCTCGGGCGGCAGCGGATGCAGGTCGACCACCTGCAACCGGTAGGACTGCGGTGCCGCCTGGTCGAGCTGCGTCAACGCCCGCGACGACGACGGGTCGCTCGCACTCGACAGCAGTAGCTGTGGCGGCGACGCGCCCGCATCGATGACCGCTGTCACCTGCTGGCTGTCGATCGCGACGATCGCGTCCGCCCGCGTCGCGTAACTCCGCATGTCGAACTCGTGCTCGCGCGCCTGCAACTGCGCCAGCAGCTCCGCCGACGGCGCACCCACCACACCGATCGGCAGGTGATGCGGGAACGGCCGACCGAGCGCGATCGTGTACGCCGCCGCGAACGCCGACGTCATGAGGATCGCGATCGTCAGCACCGTCGCGACCTTGCGCCACTCGAGCGGGACGGCCCGCAGCCGGGCCAGCACCGAGCCCGACGTCGTCATGACCGCCAAAGCTACCCGGACCCCCATCCACGAAACGGCGCACGGTTCGACACCGCCAGCCCGGGTAGCCCCGCTCCATGACGGAGTCCTCACCTCAGCTCGTCGCCGACGCCATCGTCGAACGCCTACGGGACTGGGGCGCCACGCGCGTGTTCGGTTACGCCGGCGACGGCATCAACACGCTGCTCGGCGCCATGCAACGCGCCGACGGCCCGGAGTACGTCTCCACCCGGCACGAGGAACACGCCGCCTTCTCCGCCTGCGGGCACGCCAAGTACACCGGCGAGGTGGGCGTCTGCATGGCCACCCAGGGACCCGGCGCGATCCACCTGCTCGCCGGGCTCTACGACGCCAAGCTCGATCGCCGGCCGGTGGTGGCGATCGTCGGCCAGGTGGTGAGCACCGCGCTCGGCAGCGGCTACCTGCAGGAGGTCGACCTGCACACGCTGTTCAAGGACGTCTGCGCGCAGTACGTCCAGACCGTCTTCGCCCCCGAGCAGGCGCTGACCGCGCTCGACAACGCCATGCGCACCGCCATCGCCACGCAGACGCCGACGTGCCTGGTGATCCCGCACGACGTGCAGCAGGCCGAGATGCCCGAGGAGACGCAGCACAGCCACGGCATCGTCCCGTCATCGCCCATCGCCGCTCGCCAACTGCTGACCGCGCCGGAGTCCCAGATCCGCGCGGCCGCCGACGTCCTGAACGCGGGCAGCAGGGTGGCACTGTTGGTGGGCCGCGGCGCCGCGGGCTGCGCCGACGAAATCGCCGCGCTGGTGGACGCTTTGGGCGCGGGCGTGACCGTCTCGCTGCTCGGCAAGCCGGTGCTCGACGAGACGCTGCCCTGGCACACCGGCGTGATGGGTCACCTCGGCACGACGGCCAGCGCCCACCTCATGGCGGAGTGCGACACGCTGTTGATCGTCGGCTCGAATGATCCGTGGACGGAGTTCTACCCCGCCCCCGACCAGGCGCGCGCCGTGCAGATCGACGTCGACCAGAAGGTACTCGGCGCGAAGTACCCCATCGAGGCAGCGATCAGCGGCGACGCCCGCCGGTCGCTCGCGGATCTCCTCCCGCTGCTCGACCGCAAGACCGACCGCGGGTGGGAGCAGCAGGTTCACGCCTGGACGACGCAGTGGCACCAGATCGCCGACGGGCGGTGCACCGCCGAGTCCGTCAACGCCAACCCCGAGTTCGTCGTACGCGAACTGTCGCAACACCTTCCGGACAACGCCCGCGTCGCCGTCGACGTCGGATCGTCGGTCTACTGGTACGCCCGCCACCTCCGGCTGCCGCCCGACGTCCCAGCCCACGTCTCGAGCTACCTGGCGTCGATGGGCTGCGCGCTGCCCTATGGCATCGCCGCCAAGCTCGACGCGCCCGACCGACCAGTCGTCGCTCTCGTCGGCGACGGCGCGATGCAGATGGCCGGCCTGCCCGAACTCGTCACGCTCGCCGACCGCTGGCGGAACTGGGCCGACCCGCGCTTCGTCGTGCTGGTGCTGCACAACGGCGACCTCGCCGAAGTGTCCTGGGAGCAGCGGGAAATGGAGAACAATCCGCGGTTCGACGCCTCACAGGACGTGCCGGCATTCCCGTACGCGCAGTACGCGGAGATGCTGGGGCTCGGTTCGATTCGGATCACCTCGTCCGATCAAGCCGCCGACGCGTGGAAGCAGGCGTTCGCCGCGGACCGCCCGTTCGTCATCGAGGCCATGACGGATCCGAACACGCCGCTGCTGCCGCCGCTGATGCCGGAGTCGAAGGTCGACGCGATGTACTCCGCACTCGAGCAGGAGGATGGCGGCGCGGCGATCCGCCGTCGGGTCGAGGAACAGCAGGCCGCCGAATAGTCGCGTGACTCGTGGGCTCTCTGTGACTCGTCTGTGGTTCGGCGCCGTCAGCCTCCATCCGCAGTTCCCGCGGGTATCAAGGGTGGAGGCACCGACGGCGACACCGATGGCGTGAATCACGCACATCCGGGTACGTCGACGCCAACGACACGACGACCAGGAGACGAACCGTGCTGGAGCAGTGGACTCAGGTGAGTAGGACAGAGGACGACGCGGTCCGCGGACGACGCATCCTGGACCGCGCCGAGGGCGTGCTGATGGGCGTTCTCGGGTACGACTCGGCCGCCGCGTTCATGGAGCTGGTCTGCACCGCCCGGGACACGGGTCTGCGCCTGACGACGATCTCCGGTGCCCTGCTCGACGTCGCCTGCGGCCACGACGGGACCACCACCGCCCACGACGTCGCGCGCGAGCGCTGGGGCCGACTGCTGCAGGGACGCAGTCGGACGCCGACAGAGGCCGGTGCGCCGACCTGAAGTCCTAGGTGACCCCCGCGAGCAGTCCACTTCGTGGCTCCAGTAAAAGTGCCGTATTCGTGGGCTAGGCGGTCACGTTTGTGTCTGCTCGCGGGAAAAAGGTGACGGGTAGGGGTGGGCGTCGCGGTCGGGGACCCACGGGCTCACCGCCAGCCCGATCGCGAACGCCGAGAGGTGGCCCACCTCGGTGGCGGTCGGCCGGACGGCGGCGTTGACGGCCAGCGCCCCACCGACCGCGATCTGCGAGCGCGCCCGCCAGGACCGGGGCACGTAGCCGGACAGCGCACCGGCCAGGCCCAGCAGCACATAGCTCACACCGACGTCGCGGGCGTTGGCCAGCCGCCGCGGCGCGCTCCCCCGTCGGATCCGGGCGAGCAGGTGCCCCTGACCGACGTAGGTCGCCAAGACGTGCGCCGCCGCGCCGACGAGAAGCCAACGCCACCAGCCCAACCGCCGCTCGGCCGGTGCGACGACGCCTGCGAACACCGGGACGTACGGCCACCAGCTGCGGCCGTCAAGATAGAACGCGCTCGTCACCAGGACCCGCGACGGCTCGGTGCTCAGCTTCTTCAGGTTGGTCGAGTGGTCGCGCTGGATCTGCTCGGAGCCGCGGCGCCCGGCCGCCTGCTGTCGACGGGTCGTGACGACGAGGATCGCCAGCCACGCCACGCTCAGTGGCGCGCCCGCGACGGCCCGAACCGCGCGATTTGTGCACGCTGAGCCGCGCTCACCGCGGCTGCGAGTGCACAAATCGCGAGAAGGGCGGGGCACTAGCGGGCGGGGTAGGTCGCGGCGGCGAGGTCGAGGATCTCGTCGCGGTCGGCGGCCAGCAGGAACCCCGCCGCGATCGCCGAGTCGAGGGCGTCGGTGAACCGGCCGAGGTACTGCTCCACGCCGCCGGGGTAGAGCCGCTCCAACGCATCGGCCGAGAACACCTCGCCGGAGCCGAACAGCATCGCCATCAGGCTCCCACCGTCGGCCAGCCCCGACGTGCGCGCGACCGGCACGTCCACCCACGGGGTCCGCACGCCGCCGGCGGCCAGGCCGTTGTCGTCGAGCACCAGCGTCGCGCCGTCGGTCAGCTCGATCGGCGGGGCGATGGGTGGCGTCGCGCCGTCGCGGACCCACCCGACCAGGCCGGCCAGCGCCGCCTGCAGGACGTAGTGGTGCTGTGGCGCGAAGTTGATCGCGTACGGCAGCTCCTGGCCCATGAGGCTCCGCGTCGGCGCGTAGCCCGCGACCAGGTCGGCCAGCGGCGCGGAGCCGGAGTCGATGAACCCGACGTTGATCGTGTAGTTGTCGGCGTGTGCGGTACCGGGGATCTCCCAGGTGCGCAGGCACTCTGAATCCGGTTGCCGCGCCGCGTGATACCCGGCCCGCGCGCCGCCGACGAGGTCGGTCTCGGTGATGACCGTCAGCACCGGCACCCGCAGGTCGTCGGCGAACGGCACGATCGCCGGGTCGGCGCCGCCGGCGTCGGCGAAGATCGACGACCCGTCCAGCGGCGCGGCCGGACCGAAGCGGGAGTGCACCAGGAACCCGTCGTACACCTCGGCGAGCGGATCGACGACGTTGACGTACGTGGTCAGGAACAGCGCCGACTGCGACTCGCCCACCGCGATCACCGACCGCGGCGACAGCCCACCGAGGAGGTCGCCGACCAGCCGGCCGGCCTGCGAGAAGACGTCGTAGGCGAACTCGTCGCCGGGATGGTCCAGCGTCGAATACCGTTGCGCGTCCAGCGTCTTGAGCGACATGTCCATGCCCATGCTGGCGCCGCCCTCGACGCCCACCCGCTGCGCCGAGACGGCGACGTAGGCGTGCCGGGCGCGGACGATCTCGCGGTGCGCCATGAACCACACTGCCGGGGCGTCGATCCCGCCGCTGACGTTCAGCCACTCGACGACGACCGTGCCGCTGAAGCCGTCCTCGGGGACGAGCGCGACGACGCGGGTCGTGTAGTCGGACGTGGTGGGTGGTTCGAGGTAGCTCGTCGCGGTGCCGGAGACGAAGAACTCCTCCGCGCGGTAGCCGACGGTGCCGACGTCGTAGGAACCGAGGAGCAGGTTCGGGGTGCCGGGCACGGGCGTGATGGTCGGGTTGGTCACCCGGTCATCTTGCCGCACCGTTCACGGTCGGCTTGTCGATCATGCCCTTCTCGACACCCCACATGGTGGCGATGGTGCGGTACTCGCCGGTGGCGATCAGGTGTTCCAGCGCCTGCCGCAGCGACTCGGCCAGTGCCGATCCCTTCGCGACCGGCCAGCCGTACGGCGCGACGTCGAAGATCTCCCCGGCCGTCTCCAGTGCTCCGGCAGACAGTTTCACGGTGAAGCCGGTGACGGGCGAGTCGGCGGACATCGCCTCGACGTCGCCGGCGACCAGCGCCGCCGTCAGGTCGTCCTGCCGCGTGTAGACCACGGTGTCGATGGCCGGCAGGCCCGCCGCAGTGCACGTGGCGCTCTTCGCGGGCAGCTCGGTGGTCTCCTGGATGGTCGCGAACTGCACCCCCACCCGCAGCCCGCACGCGGCGTCCGGGTCGACGAAGCCGCCGGCCCGCTTGGCCCACTGCGTGCCCGCCTGGAAGTAGCTGACGAAGTCGACGGTCTTGCTGCGTTCGGGCGTGACGGTGATCGACGACGCCCCGGCGTTGAAGCTGCCGCCGCCGATCGACGGCATGATGCTCTCGAACGCGGTCTCGCGGAAGTCCGGCGTCAGGCCCAGCACCCGCGTGACGGCGTTCATGAGGTCGACGTCGAAGCCGACGACCTTGCCCGAGGAATCCTCGAACTCGTTGGGCGCGTAGGGCGTATGCACTCCGATGACGAGGCGGCCAGTCGACCGGACGTCCGAGGGGACCGTCGCGGCGATCTGCGGCACGGTCCCGTCGGGCGCCGCGGCGGGCACGGTCGACTCGGCGACGCTCGCCGGCTCGGTCTCGCGATCCGATGCGCCCCAGACGTGCCAGGCCCCGAACGCGAGCCCACAGGCGAGGACGACGGCCGCGCCGGACACGGTCAGCGCCCGCCACGGCGTGGGCCGACCCGCCGGAACCGGCACCGAGTGCTTGCCGCTGGTGCGCCCGGACCGGGAGCGCGGCACCGGCGCCTCAAGTGCGCGGCGGGCCGCGGTGCCGAGTTCGGCCGCCGTCTGGAAGCGCTTGGCCGGCTTCTTCGCCATACCCTTGTCGATGACGTCGTCGAACGCGCGGAGCCTTGCGTCGGTCGCGGACGGCCGCGGCGGTGGCGACATCATGTGGCCGGCGATCTGCTGCTCGAGGCTGTCCGCCTGATACGGCCGGACGCCGGTCAGCAGCTCGTAGAGAACGCACGTGAGCGCGTAGGTGTCGGCACGGCCGTCGATCGGCCCGCCCTCGAACCGCTCGGGCGCCATGTAGCCGAGCGTCCCGAGCGTGTTGCCCGCGGTCGTCATGCCTGCCTCGCCCGCGGTGCGCGCGAGCCCGAAGTCGATCAGGTAGGCGAACTTCCGCTCGGTCAGCAGGATGTTCGACGGCTTGACGTCGCGGTGGATCAGACCGGCGGCGTGCGCGGCGTCCAGCGCACCGGCGACCTGCTCGACGACCGACACCGCCGTCTCCGGGTCGAGCGGGTGCTTGTCCTCGGCGAGGATCGCGCCCAGGGTTCGGCCCTCGATGAGCCGCATGTCCAGGTAAAGTCGGCCGTCGATCTCGCCGTAGCCGTGGATGGGGACGACGTGCGGGTCGTTGACCCCCGCGGCGGCGTGCGACTCGTGCCGGAAGCGCTGCTGGAACGTCTCGTCGGCGGCGAGGTGCGGGGGCAGGACCTTGAGCGCCACGACGCGGTCGGTCTTGGTGTCGTGGGCCTGATAGACCTCGCCCATTCCACCGCGCCCCAGCAGCTTCTGCAGCTGGTAATGCCCGAAGGGTGTCGCATCCACCGGTGTACTCCTCGGCTGCGGCCAGTCGGTGTGTCGCTTGAAGCTACCGCACCTGCGCCGACCGTGACGAAAATTCGGCAGCCGGTGTCAATTCGGGCGGCGTCAGCGCGACGGGTGCGGGTACTCCTCGGCGCGATTCTGGAACTCCAGGATGTCCCGGTTTTGGATGACGCCGTCCCGGATCTCGAGTGCGCGGGAGATCGTCGAGTCGCCGTCCCACGCCTCCGCGCCGCCGAGGACCGTCTCCAGATACGGGATGAGGGCCTCGCTGATCTCCCACGTCGCGGCGTTCCACAGGTACGACGGGCTGTGGTCGACGGCGTAGTAGGTGATGTTGTCGCCCACCACGAAGCTCGGCGAGTTGAACGACGTCGGCGTGGCCCAGCTGAAGCCCATGCCCTCGTCGCACGACACGTCGACGATGAGGCTGCCCGGACGGAACGCGCCGAGGTCGTCCTCGTCGAGGAAGATCAGCGGCGAGTTGGGGTCCTGCAGGACGCAGTTGACGACGATGTCGTGCTCGGCGAGGAAGTCGGTGAGCGGCTGCTTGCCGTCATCGGTCTGCACGACGCTGGCGCCGTCGTCGTCGCTCTCGAACTGCAGGATGCTCGCCGAGTGGATCGGCGAGGCGACCTCGGCGACATTGCGGTTGGTCAGGACGTCGACGTCCTGGACGCCGATCGCATGCAGGCCGGTGACCGCGCCGCGCGACGTCGCACCGAACCCGATGACGGCCGCCC
This sequence comes from Mycobacterium sp. PTI7, assembly GCF_056679845.1. Classification (NCBI taxonomy): domain Bacteria; kingdom Bacillati; phylum Actinomycetota; class Actinomycetes; order Mycobacteriales; family Mycobacteriaceae; genus Mycobacterium; species Mycobacterium sp. PTI7. Next base: position 5,819,433 of record NZ_CM155252.1, on the reverse strand, counting down.
GCAACCGCCTGCCGTAGGTGCCCGTCGACCCGATCAGTTCGAGCGCGTGCAGGACGGAGCAGTACCCGGCCATCTCGTTGTTCTTGTGGAACACGTGCAGCTTGAAGCCGCCGTCCCGGTTCCACAGGTTCATCGCCTCGAACGCGACGAGCGTCAGCTTTCGGTCGATCGCCTCCTGCGTGATGTCCCGGTCCTGCACGCAGTGCGGCCAGCCCCAGAGGATCTGGCCGTCGCGCAGCTCGGCGAGGTCGGCGGCCTCCGGCTTGGCGAGCAGGATGACGTCGCAGTCGGCGATCAGCTCGGCTCGCGAGCGGACGCCGGCGACGTGCCGCTCGAGTTGCTCGTCGGAGACGCCGAAGTCCTTGCCGTAGCCGCGCTCGAGGTAGATGCGGCTCGCGACGTCCGGATCGATGCGGTCGAGGTGTTCCGGGTGGATGGGGAGGCGGCGCTCGTTCTCCTTGCGGGTGGCGGCGATGACGCCAAGGGTCAACTGGTCCACGGGGTCCTCCAGGGAGTGCGTCTCGGGCCGGCGGCAAGACGGTGTGACCGCGCGCTCGGGCAATGCTCACCCTATGCCCGCGTGAACGGCTTGCCGAAACCCGCGGCCACCGCCCCGACGCCGTGAGAACATGATTCTCTTAAACGGATCATCGGTTCTCGCCGACGGCCGGAACCGCAGCCACGGACGGGAGCGCGACATCGAGACCCTCGACCTCGACACCCCCGTCGACGGCGTCGCGGTGCTGCGCCTGAACCGTCCCGACCGGCTCAATGCGATCAACCAGCTGATGCGCGACGAGCTGATCGAGACGTTCCGCGCACTCGGTGCCGACCGCTCGGTGCGTGCGATCGTGCTGACCGGCGCCGGCCGCGGCTTCTGCTCGGGCATCGACGTCCGCGACTTCGGCCCCGGCATGCTCGAGGCCACCGCGCCCGCCATCGACCGGATGCGATTCCAGGAGGCGATGGCCGCCCTCCCCCGCGCCGTCCGCGACGTCCCCCAGCCGGTGATCGCCGCCGTCAACGGCGCGTGCGTGGGCGCCGGGATGGCGCTGTGTCTGGCGTCGGACGTCCGGATCTGTTCCGACGCTGCGAAGTTCGGCAACGCCGCCATCCTGCTCGGCCTGTCCGGCGCGGAGATGGGGATGAGTTACCACCTGCCGCGCATCGTCGGCACCAGCGTGGCCGCCGACTGGATGCTCACCGGCCGCACCGTGACCGCCGATGAGGCCGACCGCCGCGGCCTGGTCAGCCAGGTGGTCGCGCCGGACGCCCTGCACGACCACGCGCTCGACCTCGCCACCCGGATCGCCGGCCTGGCCCCGCTGGGCGTCGAACTCACCAAGCGGGCACTGCAGGTCAACACCGACGCCGCGCACCTCGACGCCGCCGTCGAACTCGAGAACCGCAACCAGGTGCTCACCCACGCCACCGACGACGCCGCCGCGCGCCGCGCCAGGTGGTCGTGACCAGCCTCCACTGAAAGGACCTCACATGGCGTGGGACTTCTCCACCGACCCCGAGTGGGCCGAGCAACTCGCGTGGGTCGACCAGTTCGTGCGCGAGGAGTGCGAACCCGTCGACATGATCGTCACCGAATCCCACGACCTCAACGACCCGGTGCGGCAGGCGCTGATCCCGCCGCTGCAGCAGATCGTCAAGGACCGCGGCCTGTGGGCCACCCACCTGGGCCCGCACCTCGGCGGGCCGGGGTACGGCCAGATGAAGCTCGCGCTGCTCAACGAGATCCTCGGCCGGTCCGAATGCGCGCCGATCGTGTTCGGCTCGCAGGCACCGGATTCGGGCAACAGCGAGATCCTCGCGCACTACGGCACGCCGGAGCTGAAGGAGCGCTACCTCGAGCCGCTGCTCGACAACCGGATCGTGTCCTGCTTCTCGATGACCGAGCCGCAGGGTGGCGCGGACCCGAAGGTGTTCACCACGACCGCCGTGCAGGACGGCGACGACTGGATCATCAACGGCGAGAAGTGGTACTCGTCGTTCGCGTCGATGGCGTCGGTGATCATCGTGATGGCGATGACCGACCCGGATGCCCCGCCGTACGAACGGTATTCGATGTTCGTGCTACCGGGCGACACGCCGGGCATCAATCTGCTGCGCGACGTCGGGCTCGGCTACCAGCCGCTCGGTGCCGGCGGCCGCGAGGGCTACGTCCGCTACGAGAACGTCCGCGTGCCGAGCGACCACATGCTCGGGCCGCGCGGCGGGGCGTTCGTCGTCGCGCAGACCCGACTCGGCGGCGGCCGCATCCACCACGCGATGCGCACCGTCGGACTGGTCCGCCGCATCTACGACATGATCGCCGAGCGCGCGGTGTCGCGACACACGCAGGGCGAGGTGCTCGCGAACAAGCAGATGGTGCAGGAGATGATCGCCGACTCGTGGATGGAGATCGAGGCGTTCCGACTGCTGACCCTCCAAACCGCCTGGAAGATCGACAAGTTCAACGACTACAAGGCCGTCCGCGCCGACATCTCGGCCGTCAAGGCGATGATGCAGAAGGTGCTGCATGACGTGTCGGCGCGCGCGCTGCAGATCCACGGCTCGCTGGGGACGTCGCACGAGATGCCGTTCGTGCAGTACCTCACCGAGTCGTTCGTCCTGGGTCTGGCCGACGGGCCCACCGAGGTGCACAAGGTCACGCTGGCCCGGCTGCTGCTCAAGGACGTCCTGCCCGCACCCGACATGTTCCCGTCCGAGCACCTGCTGCGGCTGCGCGAGGCGGCCGAGGCGAAGTTCGCGGACCGGTTGGCGGGGATCCCGCGCTAACCGCGCCGTTTCGTGGAGCATTTCCGGCGCTCACCGCCGGAAATACTCCTCGAATCGAGCTATGAAAGCAGTTGGGTGGCCTGCTCGAGCAGCCGGGGCAGCACCGCGGCCATGTCCTCCAATTCGGCACTGGGCGTTGGCCTGCGGCGGTTGTGCTTGACGATCAGCGACCACGTGGCCGTCGACTTGAAGCACGCCAGCGCCATGAACCACTCCACGTCGGGCGCATCGCCATAGGCCGCGAGCAGGGCATGACGAGGCGGTACGGCGTCAACGAATGATGACGGGCGGGAGTACGTACATGGGTCGGCGTTGATCAGGAACCACCCGAGGTCGACCCGCGGATCCCCCACCGACCAGATCTCCCAGTCGATCACCGCGGTGACTTCGCCGTCCACGGCCACCAGGTTGCCCAGCCGGAAATCGCCGTGCACCACCGACCGCCCCACCGGCGGCGGCACCCGGGACAGCAGCGCCGACCGCACCGCCTCCCATCCCGGCACCAGTGCGGGGTCGACGGTGCGCAGCGACGCGCTCCACCGCTCGACCTCCGCGGCCGCGTCGACCACCGGTTCGCCCGCCAGCCCCAGCCCGTCCACCGACACGGAGTGCAGTGCCGACAGCACCCGTGCGGCCGACAGGAACCGTTGCGCCACATCCCCTTCGGACACCGAGGGATCGAACAGCGGCTCGAACGTCTCGCCGTCGACCAGCGACATCGCGAAGGCCGGCGGGTCACCGTCGTCCTCGGCCAGCACCTCCGGCACCGGCACGTCCGTCTCGGCCAGGGCTCGAACGATCCGCGCCTGCCGCAGCACGTCGCGGTGCCCGACCGGCGCCATGCCCGGCGGCGCCACCTTGACGACGACCGCCCGGTCGCCGAGGACACCGCGATACGTCAGGCTCGACGCGCCACCGGCCAGCGGCGCCAGACCGCTGACATCCAGGCGCCTCGAGAGTGCGCCGAGGTCTACCGCAGCCACCCGGTCTCCCGCAGGAACGATTGCGTGTGAGCGATGCGGCCCGTCAACGTCTTCGGGTCACCACTGCACAGCTGGAGCGCCGTCTCGGTGATCAGCGAAACGTCCTCGGTGTCGGTCTTCGCCAGGTCGAGCGTCCCCGCACCGGGCGTCGCGACCGGATTGGACGGCGCGGCCGCGTTGACCGCGATGCCGTCGTCGTACAGCTCGGCGGCGAGGCTCAGCGTCAGCCGGTTGAGCGCCGCCTTCGCGGTGCCGTAGACGCCGAAGCCCGCAGAGGTGTCGAACTCCGAGAACGGCGGCCCCACGGGCAGATCCCCGCCCACCGACGTCAGGTTGAGGATCCATCCGCGTCCCCGTGAGCGCATCGCCGGGATGGCCAGCTGGCTGAACTGCAGGGGCCCCAGCAGGTGCATCTCGAGCATCAGCCGGACACGCTTCTCGGGGAACCCGTCGAGCGGCCGCAGGAACGTGACCGCCGCGTTGTTCACCAGGATGTCCGGCGCACCGACTTCGTCCACGACCGCGGCGAAGAGCTTCTCCCGCTCCTCGCCGTGCGACAGGTCGGCCTGGACCGCGATCGCCCGGCCGCCGGACGCCAGGATCTCGTCGCGCGTCTCGCCCAGCGATCCCTCGTAGCGGGGATCGGGTTCCATCGTGCGGGCGGTGAGCGCCACCGTCGCGCCCTCGCGGGCCAGCTGTTGCGCGATCGCCTTGCCCAGCCCGCGGCTGCTCCCGGTGACCAGCGCCACCTTGCCCTCGCACCGACCCGTCACACGCACGCCCCTCTCGACGCGGAAACCGACTCTCCGATGAAGAGAACGCCGTTACCATCGACTGGCGCGAGTATAGGCAGCCCGCGCGTCCCGCCACGTCGAAACCCGAGGAGCGCGAATGGTCGAGTGGTTCCTCTACGTCCCGCAGAGCAGACAGGGCATCGACGACCTCGTCGCGCGCGCCCGCGCCGCCGAGGCAGCCGGCTTCGACGGCGTCGCGCTGCTCGACCACCTCGAGACGCCGATGGCGCCGGCCAGCCCGATCTGGGAGGCCATGACCGCCGCGACCTGGCTCGCCGCCAAGACCGACCGCGTCACGCTCGGCCACCTAGTCCTGTGCGATGCGTTCCGCCACCCCGCGACGCTGGCCAAGCAGGCGGTCACGCTCGCCGAGGCGTCCGGCGGGCGGTTCGAATTGGGCCTGGGCGCCGGCTCGATGCCCGACGAACTCGCCAAGTTCGGTCTGAGCACCGCGTCGCCGCGGGAACGCGTCGACGCCCTCGGCCGCACCCTCGTCGCACTCAAGCGGTACTGGCACGCCGACGACGAGGCCGCGCAGCACCCGACGCCGAGCGCCCCGATCCCGATCGTGCTCGGCGGCGTCGGCCCGCGCATGCTGGCCCTGGTCCGCGAACACGCCGACTGGTGGAACCTGCCCGCCACCTACGTCGACCGGCTGGCCGAGTTCGTGCCGCGGATCGGCGCCGCGAAGGCGTCGGTGCAGCAGATGACGGGGTTCGTGCGCCGCGGCGACGACCCGGCCGCGACCGTCGAGAAGGCCCAGCGCCGCTTCGGCCACTTCGGGCCCGGCCTGGTGTGCGGTGACGCCAGCGCGCTCGCCGACCACTACCGGACACTCGAAGCGCAAGGTGCGCAACGCATCTACGTCTGGTTCGCAGACTTCGCGCCGCCCGACACGATCGCGGAGTTCGGCGAAACCGTGATCAACGCCTGACCAGCCAGCAAAGCAATTCTGCCGCGCCCGACCGCTCCGCCGCGTAGCGTCCGAGGGCGATGACCACCATCGAGACCGACTACCTGGTCGTCGGCGCGGGCGCCATGGGCATGGCCTTCGTCGACACCCTGCTCACCGAGACCTCCGCGTCCGTCGTCCTCGTCGACGCCGGCCACCAACCGGGCGGGCACTGGCTCGTCAGCTACCCGTTCGTGCGCCTGCACCAGCCCTCGGCCTACTACGGCGTGAACTCCCGGCCGTTCGGCGACGACGTGGTCGACACCGGCGGGTGGAACGAGGGGTTCTACGAACTGGCGACCGGCAGCGAGATCTGCGCGTACTTCGAACAGGTCATGCGCCACCAGATGCTGCCCACCGGTCGGCTTACCTACCTGCCCATGACGCGCTACCTCGGCGAGAACCGGGTGCGCACCCTCGACGGCGCCGAGCAGACCGTGACCGTCCGCCGGCGCGTCGTCGACGCGAGCTACCTGCTGACCACGGTGCCGTCGATGCGGCCGCCACCGTTCCCCTCGGCGGCGGGCGTCGACGTCGTCACCCCCAACGATCTGCCGAAGAACGCACCGGGCCGGGACCGCTTCACGATCGTCGGCGCGGGCAAGACCGGGATGGACGCCTGTATCTGGCTGCTGCGCAACGGCATTCCACCCGACCGGATCCGCTGGATCATGCCGCGGGACTCCTGGCTGATGAACCGCGCCCACGTACAGCCCGGGCCGCGGTTCATGGATCAGACCCGCGGCGCCCTCGGCCTGCGCATGAAGGCCGCGTTCGAGGCGACGTCACTCGACGACCTGTTCACCCGGCTGGAGGCCGACGGGTCGCTGCTGCGGATCGACCCGACCGTGACCCCGACGATGTACCACTGCGCGATCGTGTCGCTGGGCGAACTGGAACAGTTGCGCCGCATCGAGGACGTGGTGCGCCTCGGCCACGTCGACCGGATCGAACCCGACCGGCTGGTGCTCGAGGCCGGCGAGCTGCCGGCCGAGCCGGGGACGCTGTACGTCGACTGCACGGCGTCGGGGCTCACGAAGGCGCCGCCGGTGCCGGTCTTCGACGACGGCCGCATCGTGCTGCAGAGCGTGCGCGGCTGCCAGCAGGTCTTCAGCTCGGCGTTCATCGCGCACGTCGAGCAGGCCTACGGCACCGACGCGGAGCGCAACCGACTGTGCGCGCCCGTCCCGCACCCCGACGTCCCGCTGGACTGGCTGCGCGTCGCGCGGTCCGACTACGCCGGCCAGGCCCGGTGGCTCTCGGACCCCGACCTGACGGCGTGGCTCGAATCGGCCAGGCTCAACATCTTGCGCGGCATGTTCGCCGACCTGCCGGCCGACCCGGAGGCGCGCCAACCGATCGTCGACGCCATGGTCACCACGCTCGAGGGGTGCAACGCGAGCCTCGACGCCCTGTTGCAGCGCGTCGACTGACCTCGAGACGACAATGAGACCGGTCGAAGACGACCGGTCTCACTGGCGAAGCGATGCTCAGAAGTTGTTGCAGGTACCCGCAACGTTGTTGATCAGGCTGGTGTACTGCACGATCTGCGGCACGCCCTGGGCCTGGCGGATGTAGTTACGACGCTGATCGGGACCCGACGCGACGAAGTTCTGCAGGTAGCCGACGGCCATCGGGTTGCTGGTGATCTGCTGACCGACCGCGGGATCCTGTGCATTGACGGCCGCGATGATCTGCGGGTACGAGCACGTGGTGTTGACGATCGCCTCGGTGTCGGGAGCCGCGGAAGCCATTCCGGCGGTGCCCAGCAGTGCAGCGGCCACTCCACCCGATGCAATCAAAGCCTTGGTTGCAATACGCATTCTCATTTGCCTTCCGACCCTATTTCTTACCGACGTTTCAAGAACTGCTGCTCACGCGGCAATTCGGTGCGAACAGTGCATCACACTGTCCATGAAATCGTCCAGTTGTCCGCTTGTGTTACACGAGCTAACAACAAACTCTGACGTGCAATTCCCCGGTACGTCGTCGTACGGGTCCACCCATCCTGGTACCCGTCCAACGCGCGCGGTGAACATTCGGTTCCGGCGCTGCATGGATCGGCCGATGCGGGTTACATGGGGTACGGAATCGTTTCAGAACCAAGGCGAGGAGCCGAACGGCCATGACGATCACGGAGAACACCACCTGGCATACCGCCGAGGTGGGCACGCTCGACGACGACACCCTCGCCCAAGTGCACGGGTGGTGGCGCGCCGCGAACTACCTGTCCGTCGGCCAGATCTACCTCCTGGACAACCCGCTGCTGCGGACGCCGCTGTCCCGCGACGACGTCAAGCCGCGCCTCCTCGGGCATTGGGGCACGACCCCCGGACTCAACTTCCTCTACGCGCACCTGAACCGCGCGATCAAGGCGCGCGAGCAGTCGACGCTCTACGTGACCGGGCCCGGCCACGGTGGCCCGGGACTGGTGGCCAACGCCTACCTCGACGGCACGTACTCCGAGGTGTACTCCGACATCACGCCCGACGCGGAGGGCATGCGGCGGCTGTTCCGGCAGTTCTCCTTTCCCGGCGGCATCCCGTCGCACGTCGCCCCCGAGACGCCGGGCTCCATCCACGAGGGCGGCGAACTCGGCTACGCACTGTCCCACGCGTACGGCGCCGCGTTCGACAACCCCGACCTGCTGGTGGCCGCAGTCATCGGCGACGGCGAGGCCGAGACCGGCCCGCTGGCCACCAGCTGGCACTCGAACAAGTTCACCAACCGCGCGAACGACGGCGTGGTGCTGCCGATCCTGCACCTCAACGGCTACAAGATCGCGAATCCGACCGTGCTGGCGCGCATTCCGCAGGACGAGCTGCGCAGCCTGATGGTCGGCTACGGGCACGAGCCGTACTTCTTCGAGGCGACCGAGGAGACCGATCTCGCGACCGCGCACCGAGAGTTCGCGCAACTGCTCGACACCGTCCTCAACGAGATCGCCGAAATCAAGGCCCGTTCCGACGACGATCAGACCCCGACGCGCTGGCCGATGATCGTGTTCCGCACCCCCAAGGGCTGGACCGGACCGGCGACCATCGACGGCAAGAAGAGCACCGGCTCGTGGCGGGCGCACCAGGTGCCGCTCGCCAGTGCCCGCGACACCCCGGAACACCTTCGGGTGCTCGACGACTGGCTCGGGTCCTACCGCGCCGACGAGCTGTTCGACGACGAGGGCCGGCTCGACCCGTTCATCGCCGAACTCGCGCCCACCGGCGCGCTGCGGATGAGCGCCACCCCACACGCCAACGGCGGGTTGCTGCTGAAGGACCTGCGGCTGCCCAGTTTTCGGGACTACGCGGTCGACGTGCCCGCGCCCGGCGCCACCATCGCCGAGTCGACGAAGGTGCTCGGCGGCTGGCTCACCGAGGTGATCCGCCAGAACCCGGACAACTTCCGGATCTTCGGACCCGACGAGACTGCGTCCAACCGGCTGCAGTCGGTGTACGACGCGACCGACAAGCAATGGAACGCCGAGTTCATCGGCCCCGAGGTCGACGAGCACCTCGCCCGCGCCGGACGCGTCATGGAGATGCTGTCCGAACACCAGTGCCAGGGCTGGCTCGAGGGTTACCTGCTCACTGGCAGGCACGGCCTGTTCAACTGCTACGAGGCGTTCATCCACATCGTCGACTCGATGGTGAATCAGCACGCCAAGTGGCTCAAGGTGACCAACCACATTCCGTGGCGCCGGCCGATCGCCAGCCTCAATTACCTTCTGTCAAGCCATGTCTGGCGTCAGGATCACAACGGGTTCAGCCACCAGGACCCCGGCTTCATCGACCACGTCATGAACAAGAAGGCCCAGGTGGTGCGGGTCTACCTGCCGCCGGACGCCAACACCCTGCTGTCGACCTACGACCACTGCCTGCGCTCGCGGCAGTACGTCAACGTGGTGGTCGCGGGCAAGCAGCCGAGCCCCAACTTCCTGACGATGGAGGAGGCCGTCGCGCACTGCACGCGAGGGCTCGGCATCTGGGAGTGGGCGGGTACCGAGACGCTTGGTGAGAACCCCGACGTCGTCGTCGCCACCGCCGGCGACGTCCCGACGCTGGAGGGGCTGGCCGCCGTCGACATCCTGCGTCGGAACCTGCCGGAGTTGAGGATTCGCTTCGTCAACGTGGTGGACCTCATGCGCCTGCAGGACGAGAAGGAACACCCGCACGGCCTGAACAATCACGAGTTCGACATGATCTTCACCCGCGACAAGCCGGTGATCTTCGCCTACCACGGCTACCCGTGGCTCATCCACCGCCTGACCTACCGCCGCGCCAACAACGACAACATCCACGTCCGCGGTTACAAGGAGGAGGGCACCACCACGACGCCGTTCGACATGGTGATGCTCAACGACCTCGACCGCTACCACCTGGTGATGGACGTCATCGACCGCACGCCGTCGCTGGGGTCGCGGTACGCGGCGCTGCGGCAGCGGATGGTGGACAAGCGGATCGCCGCACGCGAGTACACCCGCGCGCACGGCGACGACGTCCCCGAGGTGCGCGACTGGGTGTGGCCGACGGAGTACGGGCATACCCTTGCGGCCGACGCCGTCTCGTCGACCGGCGGGGACAACGACTGAGCGTCAGAGACCGCGCAGCGACGGGTCACGATCCGCGACCACGAACGACGCGCCCGTGCCCACCGGGGCATCCGGCCGCGACACGTAGGGCACGGTGCGGAAGTCGACCCGCATCTCGTCGGGCGTGATGCGCGTCCGGACGTAGCCGCGCCGGTTGCTGAAGTACTTGAGGTGCGGATTTTCGGCCAGCACCGCGTCGACGTCCGCGCGCGTGTCGGAGCCGTCGCCGCCCGAGGTGATCGAGCTGGTGACCAGTTCGGTCGCGACGCTGCGCGACGACGGGTCACCCGGCCGCTCGACGACGTCGGCGGCCCAGTGCGCGTGGACGTCGCCGGTGAGCACCACCGCGTTGCGCACCCGCGACCCGGCCAGGCCGGTGAGGATCCGCTGCCGGTTGGCGGTGTAGCCGTCCCAGGCGTCCGGGTTGAACCCGCGCCCCGGGCCGGGCGTCAGGTCGACCTCGGAGAGGAAGACCTGCTGAGCGAGCACGTCCCAGCGTGCCGACGATCCCGCGAACCCGTCCAGCAGCCAGCGTTCCTGTTCCGGGCCGGTCAACGTCGCCAAGGGCGAATGCCGTTCGGGGCAGTCCGACGCGTAGCGGTCGCCGCACGGCTGATCGGTGCGGTACTGCCGCGTGTCGAGCACGTGGAACGTCGCGAGCCCACCCCAGTCGATCCGCCGGTACAGCGACATGTCGATCCCGCTCGGCCGCGCCGACGACCGCAGCGGCATGTTCTCCCAGTAGGCGCGCAGCGCTGCGGTGCGACGGGCGGGGAACGCCGGATCCGGTGCGGGCGGCACCTCGTCGGCCCAGTTGTTCACCACCTCGTGGTCGTCGAACACCACCAGCCACGGCGCGATGGCATGTGCCGCCTGCAGATCCGGATCGGTGCGGTACTGCGCGTGGCGGCGGCGGTAGTCCGCCAGCGTGACGGTCTCGGCGCCGGCGTGATCCCGCACCCGGGTGGCACTGCGTCCGGCCGCCTGCTCGTAGACGTAGTCGCCGAGGTGCACGACCACGTCGGGTTGCTCCTCGGCCAGGCGCCGGTACGCGGTGAACCAGCCCTGCTCGTAGTGCGAGCAGGACGCGACGCACATCGTCGTCGCAGCCATCGATCCCTGCGCCGGTGCCGTGCGCGTCCGTCCCGCAGGCGAGACGAAGCCGGCGGTGCGGAACCGGTAGAAGTAGTCAGCGCCGGGCGCCAGACCGTCGAGTTCGACGTGGACGGCGTGCGATTCCTCGGGCGTGGCGACGGCGGTGCCGCGACGCACGACCGTAGCGAAGGACTCGTCGGCGGCCACCTCCCACTCGACGTCGAAGGCGCGGGCCGGCACGCCGCCGAGGCCGTCGTCGGCCAGGGGCTCGGGTGCCAGGCGGGTCCACAGCACCACGCCGCCGGGCGCCGGCTCGCCCGACGCGACGCCGAGTGTGAACGGATCCCGCGGCAGCAGCCCGAGCACGTGCCGCGGCGTGAAGCCGACGGCAGGCAGCACGGCCAGTGCCGCGCCCGCCTTGAGGAGTGTCCGGCGGCTGGGTTGGAAGACCACGGCGCAGTGTCGGTCGGGCGCCTGTCGCGGCCGTTACGGGCGGGCGTACGGAGTCCTGCGGGTGGCGGTACGTCCGGGTGCGGCCCCGAGGATCGGCCTGACAGATTCGGCCCGATTCGTATCGCTACACTCGGGCGCACTCGAAGGGTGGTGGGTCACGTGACCTCAACGACGGCATCGGTCGGCTCGCCGCAAGCGAACCGGGTGGAGAACGCGCTCTGGTACGGCCTCGCGGCACTCGCCGTGCTCGCACTGGCCGGGTTCGTCGTCCTCGTGACGTTGATGGTCAAGGGAGCGGGAATCGAGCGGATTCCGCTGGTCGACGCACCGCCCGCCGCCGTCGCCCCCGCGCCGGGGGATGCCCTACCCGGTCAGGAGCCGGTCCCCGGGCCCGCCGCACCGCCCGCCCCCGCGGGCCCCGGAGCGGCCGGCGTGCCCGCGCCGTCGGGACCGGCCGTGCGGCCACCCGCGCCCGCACCGTCCGCACCCGCGGCCCGTCCTCCCGCACCAGCACCGACCGGCGCCCCGCGCTGAACTCCGTGAATTGACGTAAACGTCGGAGGCCGGGTCTATGCTGGCGTCCGGGGGATGACGATGTTCGTCATCTGGGGGGAAACACATGATGTTCACGCTGTTCACGCTGCCTTCGGCATTACTCGTCGGGGCCGTCCGGCATGGCGGTCACACGGTCCGGGCCACTGAGCCCGACGACGACGCCTGCCCGATCTGCGATCACCCGTTCCGCCACATGCGGCACGCGTGTGTCGGGATGCTCGATCTGGTCTGACACGTCGCGGGGATGCCACGCGGGCGTGACCGGGTTTTGTTTCAAGATCTGTCGGCGTGGCTACCCTTAACCGTGCTCAGCGACCATTCGCGCACTATGCGACCATTCGACCTCGCCCAACGTCACGACGTCGGCGGGCAGAGGGGTAGATCCGTGGACGACGCAGCCGGTGCATTCGAGCAAAGTTCGGCACCCTCGGGTACGCCATCCGTTGGCGGGCTGGAATCGGTGTTCTACCGGATGTCCGCCACCGACCTCTACCTCGTCAAGGCCGCACTCACCGCCACCCGAGACGCGGGGACGGTCGACGAGGTGGCTGCACGGATCGAGCCGGTGTCCGCGCCGCTGGCCCGCTGGGTCGCGCGCCAGGCCGACGTGCGTGGGACCGGCGACGTCCTGTCGACGATCGTCGGCGTCCTTCTGACGCTGTACATGCTGTCCGAGGAACCGGCACCGCCCGACCAGCTCCACGAGGTCGTCGAGAAGGCCGCCGCCGGTCAGCCACACCTGATGCCGCTGCCGAAGCGCGTCGACTGCTTCTGCGGCAGCGGCAAGAAGTACAAGAGCTGCCACGGCCGCACTCCGTAGGACGGGTCAGCACTCGACGACGTTGACGGCGACGGCAAGTCCGCCCGTGGACGTCTCCTTGTACTTCGAACTCATGTCCCGCCCCGTGGCGCGCATGGTGGCGATCACCTCGTCGAGGCTCACCCGGTGGGTGCCGTCGCCGCGCATGGCCATCCGCGCGGCGTTGATGGCCTTGCCCGCGGAGATGGCGTTGCGCTCGATGCACGGGATCTGCACCAGGCCGGCGATCGGATCGCACGTCAGGCCCAGGCTGTGCTCCATCGCGATCTCCGCGGCGTTCTCGACCTGAGCCGGTGTGCCACCGAGGATTTCGGTGAGGCCCGCGGCGGCCATCGACGCGGCGGACCCCACCTCGCCCTGGCAGCCCACCTCGGCGCCGGAGATCGAGGCCATCTCCTTGTACAGCGATCCGATGGCGCCGGCGGTCAACAGGAACCGCACCGCGGTGTCGTCCGGGTCGGTCCGTCCGGCCGGACAGTAGTGCCGGGCGTAGCTGAGCACGGCGGGGATGATGCCCGCGGCGCCGTTGGTGGGTGCGGTGACCACCCGACCGCCCGCGGCGTTCTCCTCGTTGACGGCCAGCGCGACGAGATTGACCCAGTCCTCGGCGAAGATCGGATCGCGGTCGGGGTCCTCAGCGGCGAGTCGACGGTGCCAGTCGCGGGCACGGCGGCGGACGGCGAGCCCGCCGGGCAGGTGCCCGTCCTGGTCGATGCCCCGCTCGACGCACTGCGCCATGACGTCACGGATGTGCAGCAGGCCCGCGCGGACCTCGGCGTCCGACCGGAACGCCCGCTCGTGTTCGGCCATCACGTCGCAGATCGACCCGTCACGGGCCGCGGCGAGGGCGAGGAGTTCGCGGGCGGAGCCGAACGTCACGCCGCCCGTCGGCGCCGACTGGTCGAGCGAGTCCCCCTGGGCGACGACGAATCCGCCGCCGACCGAGAAGTAGGTCTCCTCGGCCAGCGGTGCACCGTCGTCGCCAAAGGCACTGATGGTCAACGCATTCGGGTGTCGGTCGAGCACCACGTGCGGACTCGACACGACGTCCCCCTCGGTGAACGGGAGCACGATCGTGCCGCCGAGCCGGATGGTGCCGTCGGCCCGAATCCGCTCGAGGGACCGGGCCATGTCGTCGGGATCGAGGCTCTCCGGGTGCCGGCCCTCGAGCCCGACGAGCGTCGCGGGGATGGTGCCGTGACCCTTGCCCGTGGCGGCGAGGGAGCCGAACAGTTCGACGCGGACGTGCCGGACGTCGGGGAGCAGACGCGCGTCGTCGAGGTCCTCCACGAAGCGAGCCGCGGCGCGCATCGGGCCGACCGTGTGGGAACTCGACGGGCCGATACCCACGGTGAAGAGGTCGAACACGCTGATGGTCATCGAGGCGACTCCGGTTCCGTCACGCCGGGCGTGCCCGGCCATGGATCGACGCCGGGCAGACCCGGACATCGAATGAGGCACCTCCCCGCTCTGTCCTGAGACCTGAGAGTTTGGGCGAGACTTCGCCGTTCACCTTCGGTAAGCGCCGGCGGCATCGTCGGCACTGTTCTCCAGAGTTGCCTCGGCGTGGCGGTGCTGGGGCCTGAGAGATTCCCGGGGAGGACATTGCTCCTACGGCGCCTCCTTCGATCGGAGGTTCTCCCGCCATGCGTCGACGGCTTGTTCGATTGTGGTGGCGAGCCTATACCCGGATCGGCCGCCGTGCGGGTCGTCGGCGTTCACCACAATCTCAGGCTCAGCGGTGATACTGGACCCGACGGCTACAACGCTCGCGACAATCTTGGGGACGACACGATGCACGACGACTACGGCAGGGAACCCTCCTGGCCGGTGGCGCTGGTGGTCGGGGCGATCGCCGCGGTGGTCGGGGTGGTCGTTCGCGTGCGGACCGCCGTCCGGTGTCTCGTGCGCCGGGACGCAGACCATCCCTCCGACGGGCCGGGCTCGACCGAACCGACCGACGACCGACGCGACTGATCGGGCCAAACGCGTCCCCCTCGTCGTCGACCGTGTCACGCTGCCAGGGACATCGGATCCGTGCTGGTGAAGGAGACGTCGTGGCCCTGAAGTGCGCAGTCCTCGTCGGAGCAGCCGCCCTGTGCGCCGTCCTCGGCGCCCCGACGGCCGGCGCCGACGCCGCGGTCGACGGCACCTCGACGGTGATCCAGGACGTACGCCAGCGCTCGGGTTGCGCACCGCTCAACCATTCCGCCCAACTCGACGCGATCGCCCAGGACTACGTGCGTGCCGGCGTGCTGCGCGGGCAGGCCTACCCGGGATACACGACACCCTTCATCGCCACCGGTCGACCGGTCGCGTCGGCGATCACTCAGGTCACGACGAACGCGAAGGGTCTCATCAACGACTGCCGCTGGGTCGACGTGGGCGTGGGCACCATGCCGAACGGCGACTACACCGTGCTGGCCATCGTGCTCGGGTCGATCACCGGTCCGCAGGCGGCCGGCGGCATGCCCGTCTGACGCAACGTGCCCACATAAGGAGGTCTCGCCGACTCCCGGGGGGGATGGGAGTCAGGCGAGACCTGACGAGCGCGGCACAGGGGGGGTAGGCCAGCGCTCGTCTGTCCGTGAGCTTAAGGCCTTTCCCTGTGTCAATCCTGAGAACGACATGCCCAGTTGTCGTGAATGGTCCATTCCGGCCGGAGCGGATCCGTGCGATGATGACGGCGTCGCCGCGCTGGGGGGTGCGGCATCGGCATCACCGGGGGGGAACATGTCCACTTCTTCAGCTGACGCACGCCTGGAATCGGCGCTCTGCGCGCTTGAGCATCCAGAACTGATGCGGCTTCAGGAAACCGTCCATCATCACCTGAGATACGAGCTGCCATCGCCGGCGCAACTCGCGAAGGCGATCGAAGCCGAGCATCCCGACGTCGCGGTGTGGCTCCGCTTCCGCGAGGCCGACGACGCCGTGAAGATCCTGATGGTGCTTGGCGCGCTCGCCGTCGCGATCGCCTGGCTCGAGCATCGCCACACGCCGGCACCCGAGGGGCGACTGGAGAGCGTCATCGCCAGGGTCGACGAGGGCCACCTGTACATGCTGCCGATCCCGCGGAGCGATCAGTGCTTCTGCGGCAGCGGCACGCGGTTCAAGTCGTGCCACGGCCGCCCGCCCGTCGCGGCGCCCGCGGTCTGAGTCCGTTGCCGTCGCAGGGGATCGACCGCGACGCCGCGCTACTCGACTGCGTGCGCGCGGCGGTGGCCTCGTTCTGCGGTGCGGACCCCGAGGTCAGCGCGCCCGATGATCGTGGTGCCGGCGCGCTGTCGGCCGGGTCGTGGCACTGGGCGCGCCGCGGTACAGCAGGGCCACGGGAGCCGCGAGCGGCCAGAAGAGTGCCGCCGCGACGGTGACGACGCATCCCACCTTGACCTGAACGGCGTCGCCGCTCGGGTCGAAGGACCGACCGACCCGGTCGAAGGTGATCGATGCACCGGCCACGTAGACGGAGATGATCGAGATGATCGACAGCAAATTCACTGCGGCCCCCTCGCCGTGTGCTGCCCCCGCAGCGACTGTTCACAGCCTACGGGAAGCAATGCCACGGAATGGGGGCTCCGTCTCCCCTTTGACGACGGGATCCGGTCGGGCCGGGCGTTGGTTCAAGCGTCCGTCCGTTGCGGTGCCTGGGCGTCGGTTACGTTCGAAGAAGACGGCGGTGGCCAGCTCACCTTCTGCGCTCGCCGACGCACAGCCCGAGCCGTCGGCCCCGGCGAGAGGAGCGTTCGCATGTCGAATGACCGACTTCCGCAGCCGGAGCATTGGCCCCCGGGATGGCAGCGCTACCTGCAGAGCAGAATCCTCTTGGCGCTCTTTGCGTTGGCCGCCCTGATGCTCGGTGCCGCCGACGTGACCAGCGGGCTGTACGTGGGAGCCCTGATTCCAGCAGGCCTGCTGACGTCCCTCGCCCTCGCGATATTCGTGCTGACGTCGATGACACGTGGACGGACCACGGTCCACGTCGAACACGGATCGACCGGCACGACGTTCATGCCCGACCGGAACGTCAGCCGGCTGGGCCTGGTGTCGCTCGCCCTCTTCGTCGTCACCAGCGTGATCGTGATCGTCGGCACGTGGGGAGGAAGACCGGGGATGTTCTTCGACGTCGACCTTGCTGGACAGGCGGTGGTCGTGGCCATCCCCGCAGCACTCGTTGCTACCTGGATGCTGATCCACGCATGGTCGCGCGGCGGCATCGGACAGGTACGAATGACACCCGGCGGAATCGACCACTTCGACGTCCGGCGCACGGTGACCGTCGCCTGGGACGACATCGCGGCGATCAGCGATGAGGTGGACCGAGGGATCTTGACGGCATGGGAGCGAATCCAGGCCATGTCGAAAACGGTCTACACCGCGCCGACCCGCAAGACCATCGTCCTCCACCTTCGCGACGGACGGAGGCGGCGCGTGGACGACGCCGAACTGTACGTGCCCGACGGCGCCGGACTGTATTGGCTCGTGCGGCATTATCTGCGCAACCCGGACGACCGCACCGAACTTGCCGACGGCCGCGCCGTCGATCGTCTCGCCGACGGACGGTTCGACACCAGCGAGCCGTGAGACAGGCGGTCTCGCCGACTCAAGGGGGGTTATGAGTCGGCGAGACCTAAGCGAGCGCGGCACAGGGGGGGGTCGGCCACAGCTCGCCTTATGTCAACGCTACCGACCGTAAGTGGATAAACGCCAGCGACGCGGCGATCGGCGGCAGATTTGCGCCCAGCGGTTGCGTCCCCTCCCGCTCCACGCAACCGCCGGGCATGTCGTCGTGTACCCGGCGCGCAAGGTCGGCAAAGACCACTCCGACGGTTTCGTCAGTTTCGCCGGTATCCGCATCGCGGGCGCGACGAGGGTGCGGATCTGGCCATCTTTCGTCACCGATGGTGCCGGATTCGTTCCGGGCGCTCTGGGCGTGTGGATTCGTGTGTGACCCCCCCGGGGCCGCGCTACGTCGTTCGCGGGTACACGCTCGACGCCGCCACCGGCACCGGGAACTCCGTGGTTCCCGCTCATCTGATCCCCGAGAGCCGTTTCCTTTTGTGGGCCGTGATCGCGCGATGACCAGTTTCCAGTTAGTCACCAGCAAGTAGCTGGGATGGCCCATACTCGGCTGGATGCGCTAGGGGCTGCCTGCCGCACGGTGCAGAGGAGTCTTCGCGGTGAGTGGTGTTCGTTACGTCGGTCGGGTCGGTGCGTTGGCGGTCGCGTTGGGGGCGGGCGCGATGATCGTCTCGCCGTGGGCAGCATCGGCGGATTCCGTTGATCAGGGTTCGGCGACGCGCGGAGCGGCCGGCCCCACGACGCAGGTCGCGTCGGGCGACTGTTCGGATCCGTTGTGCGTGTTGATGATCGGCTCGGCGGGAGTCGTGCCGCCCGCGCCCACGGACGCCTTTGGTGTTCCGCAGGCGCGGGTGATGCCGCTGGCGGCGGCGACGCCGGCGCCGGGCGATGACCCGATCGGGGCGTTCATCCGCTTGTTCATCGGTAACGGAGCCGACGCCGCAGCCGACTGCGAGGGCTTGGCGTGCAATGGCGGCAACGGTGGCTTCCTCCTGGGATCGGGTGGCCGTGGCGCCAATGGCGGTGCGGGCGGCTATTCCGGGCTGATCGGGTTCGGTGGTGCCGGCGGGAACGCCGCGCTCGGATCGGGGATGGCCGGTGGCGCCGGCGGGCGCGGTGGACTGCTGATCGGCAGCGGTGGAGACGGCGGCAACGGTGGCTCGGCGATGTCGGGTGCCGACGGTGCGACGGGCCAGCCGGGTATCGCAGGCGGTAGCGGTGGCGCGGGTGGCCGGGGCGGCGCGGGCGGGCTGCTCATCGGCAATGGCGGTGCCGGCGGGGCGGGCGGCGCCGGCGGGGACGGCGGGAACGGTGGGTCGGGCGCAAACGGTCTGTCGGGCAGCGTGGCCGGTGAAAGCGGCAAGGACGGCATCGCAGGCGGATCCGGGGGCACCGGCGGTGCGGGTGGCAACGCGGGTGTCGGTGGTAGCTCCTACGTGTTCGGTGCTTCCGGCGCGGCGGGCGTCAACGGCGATGGGGGTGACGGAGGCAGCGGCGGCAGCGGGGGCAACGGCGGCAACGGCGTGCGCGGCGCGAACGGTGTCGCGGGTGCGAACGGCGTGGACGGTGCGAAGGCGACCGCCGACCGGGTGGACGGAGGATTCGGCACGGACGGTCAGGACGGCGGGGCCGGTCAGGACGGCGGCAACGGCGGCAACGGCGGCGCAATCGGCGCTCCGGGTGTCGGCGGCGCCGCGGGGACCGGCGGGACCGGTGGCGTAGCCGGTGTCGGCGGCGTCGAGGTCGGCGTTCAAGGCAACGGCGGCAACGGGTCGGACGGCGGCAGCGGCAGCAACGGTGGTGACGGCGGCAACGGCGGTAGCGCCATGGCCTCCGCCGTCGGTGGTGTCGGCGGTGACGGAGGTGACGTCGGCGCCGGCGGCCAGGCCGGTATCGGCGGCACCGGTGCCTCCGTCGGGGCGTCAGGCACGCGCGGTGCCGACGGCCTTGTCGCCGGCAACGGCGGGAATGGCGGTGACGGAAAGAGCGTCGGCGGTACGAACAACAGCGCCGGACCCGGCGGCAGGGGTGGCAACGGTGTCAGTGGCCCCGGCGGAAACGGCGGGAACGGCGGAGAGCTGTCCTCCACGGATGACTCCGGGTCCTTTCACTTCGGCGGCAACGGTGGTGATGGTGGCGACAGCCAGTCCGGCACGGGCGGCGTCGGAGGAACGGGCGGTGACTCCTTTCGCACCGGCGGATCGGGTACCAACTACGCGGGCAATGGCGGTAAGGGCGGCAACAGCCAGACCGGCGTGGGCGGCGACGGCGGCGACGGCGGATCCACTACCGGTGCGCCGAACCGCAACAACCCCGGCGCGGGTGGGGCCGGAGGCACCGGAGGCGCGGGCAACGGCGATCCCGGCGCAAACGGCTAGCCTCTCGCGCGGGAGATCGCTCGTCAGATGAGGTCGTGGCGGACCCGGGCAGTGGTCTCGTCGCGGATCAGGCGCATTCGTTCGATGCCGCGCTCGGCGGGTTCGTCGGTGTCCCGGTTCTCGACCCGCGTCCCGGGCAGCGGGTTGTCGGGAGTGGGTGTCAGCTGCTTTACGACCGAAGCGGACCATCGCCGGCGGCTGTCGGGTCCGATGGTTAGCGCCAGGCAAGGCCT
This sequence comes from Mycobacterium sp. PTI7, assembly GCF_056679845.1. NCBI lineage: Bacteria > Bacillati > Actinomycetota > Actinomycetes > Mycobacteriales > Mycobacteriaceae > Mycobacterium > Mycobacterium sp. PTI7. The sequence continues at coordinate 5,799,217 of NZ_CM155252.1, read as the reverse complement.
CTAGGGGGCTTCGCAGGTGTTGGGGTGACGCTGGGGTGGCCGACGGATTCACAGGCCGTCATTGTTGGTGTTTGCAACGACGAGCTGTGTTGGCACTTCGACCACGGTCCAGGTCAGGTGGTTGGCTGGGTTGGTCTTCTCAAGGTTCCCTTGCTCCACTTACGGGCGGCCTGCGGACGACTAACGGACAGCCCATGCTCGACCGCGGCTATCCGCTGGACGTTCGCTTGCAAATTCCGTGGCATAGGACGGGGCCTGGCTACGGTGGTTGATGCAAGGATGACCCGGGGGGGTGATTCAACATGGATGCATTGCAGAGTGCAGCACGGGCTTACACCAAGGAAAAAGCCACGCGGGCGGCGGAGCTGCGCGAACCTCTGAAGCGGGTGCGTGCGGTAACCGTTCTTCATCACGCTGCTGACCTCATCCGTGCCCACAGCAGTAACGAGGGCGTGGCCGCTGAAGTCGAGCGAATCGCAGACCGAATTGCAGCCTCCCTTGCCGACAACTCGGGGTAGCAGATTAATCAGTAGATATTGCCACGTCTTCAGCCACGGTCTTAGTGTGCGATGCCAACCGAACGGAGTTAACTGTGACAGACCCTAACCTTGGTCGGCTGACGCCAGTGCCACCTCGGGAGGTATGGCCTCATGAGGCGCTCAACTTCACACCATGGTTACTGGCGAACGTCGACGTGCTGAGCGAGCTGCTGGGGATGGACCTCGTCCTGGAGGTTGCGGAGCACCCGGTTGGAGGCTTCTCATTGGACCTGCTGGGCCGCGACCTGTCCGATGAATCCGTCGTCATCGTCGAGAACCAGTTAGATGCATCCGACCACGGCCACCTCGGCCAGATCCTCACCTACGCGGCGGGCACCAACCCCACCACGATCGTCTGGATCAACACTGGATTTCGACCTGAACACCGTGCGGCGCTGGACTGGCTGAACGAACACACCGGCCCCGAGATCCGGTTCTTTGGCGTCGAGATCGAGGTAGTTCGCATCGGGGAGTCAGCCCCTGCCCCTAATTTCAAAATTGCAGTGAAGCCGAACGACTGGCAGAAGCGAGTCAAGGCGGGCACTGCAGCGGGGGCGAACGGAATGGCTAAGCTCTACTGGGATTTCTGGGAGCAATTTCGCGCTAGAGTAATTACCGAACATCCAGACTGGACCAATCAGAAGACGTCAAACCGCGGCAACTGGTACGGCTTGCCTACTGGACTGGGCGCAGCCTCGCTCGACTCAGCATTCACCCGTCAGGGCCTAGCAGTCCAGCTTAACTTCGACGGTCCCGACCCGTCGATCAATACCGCTCGCTTCGAGGCATTGCACGAAAGGCGACAGCAGTTCGAGCAGGCGTTAGGGGAACAGCCAGTGTGGGATGACCTAGCGGGCCGGAAGTCTGCCCGTGTGTCCTTCACTTCCGAGTTCAGCGACGTAACAGATGTTGATCAATGGCCAGAGATGATTGCCTGGTTACTCGACCAGCACGTGCGATTCAGACGAGCCATCCAGGTGGCAGGAGGTCTGGGGGCCCCCGTAGTGAACTGAGTCGGGCCACCTAACGCGTTCACCATGCGCCGGTCTTCAGTCCCTCGCACATGATGGGCAGTAGTTCGCCTATCAGCTTCTGCGAGACTCCGGGGTTGTTGAGGACCTGAATAGAGAGGTCTTCGGAGGATGCCATGGCTCCGATGCCCGCGCCGACAAACTCGTTCTGCAAGTCTGGGCTGGCGGAGAAGCGGTGGCCTGCTCGTCGGGGACGTCGGGAGGACGGCGGGGCGAAGCTCGACAGAGGCGTCGAGGGCGCCGGTTCCGCAGTACCGCCTAAAGATTGGCAAGAAGTCCTACAGCCTGGAGGTCCACGTCGGCACGCTCCCGACGGCCGGATAAGGCGTCGGCAATTGTGGGCGACCTGCAGAGCCAGTACGCCGGACGTGACGACGTACACATTGTGACCCGCACGCCTTCCAAGATGGGTGTCATAGGAGTCCGCGTAGCTCTCGGTACTCGACGTCGCCGACCGTTTGGGCTCGGACCCACCGGGCCTGCCGGGCCGACCGGGCCACAGAACTTCAGTCGCCCCTGCTCGTCGTGAGCGCCGACCAGCAGCGCCCCGATGCTGTTGCGGTTGGGTCCTTCACCGGGCAGCCATCCGCCGATGGCGAACTCACTGCCCTCCATCGACATCGTCGACTGGCTCATGGACGAACGAAACTGGATGAGCAAACCCAGCCAGTGCCGCGTGGTGGGCCGCTAGAGTCGTCTGCCATGGCAAACCGACAATGGGAATACACAATTGTCGACACGATTATCAGTTTCTGGCGCGACGACACGGCTCAGATCACAGGCTGGCTAGAGGATCTGAATAATCTCGGCGCGGCTGGATGGGAGGTGATAGGTCCCGTGGACATTCAAGCGAAGGGCACCAATCAAACCCACTGGCCGATTCTGTTACTCAAGCGCGAACTGCCAAGTGTTGAGTTCGAAGCGACCGCCCAGTGCGTTCAATGCGGCTTAGACACTGTCGGCTACCTGGTTCAGCGGTCTGCCATGGAGAGCGGTGAAGTACTCGAAGTAGGTCGGCAGGGCCCAGCATGCTGGAACACCGACTGCGTTGCCAACGCGCTGGAGGTCTAATCGGATTCCTCGGCTCGGCTTTGCTGACACCGACCCTCGGCCGGTGTCAGGGACTACGTCGACGGCGAGGTACCGGTAGACCGTGGCATGGGAAACGCCGGGCGTCTTCGCGGCAGACGACTGACGACACCGTGGCGCTGAAGTACAACACCGGGCACCTGCAACGCCAGCACCGCCCACCGTGCGATACCAATGACAAAGTCGCGGACCTGGGGCAATTGGGTCATGTGGTGCAAATCGATCCGCTACCGCCGCAGTGACAGCCCGTATCAAAATCGAGCGGTTCTGTGGCTGCTGTTCGCACATGTCTGCTGTGCCGCTGTGACCCCGCGCAGTGCCACTGAGCGCGCCACCGTCATTTAGCCGCGCAACGCGGAATGCTCCGGCTACAACTCACAGTCCGCGTGGCTCAGAAGGACACATTGGGTGGTGGCCGTCGCGTTCCACAGAGCCGCTGCAACTACTGCCGACGCTCTGCGGAGGCTCTGCGGAGGCTCTGCGGAGGCTTTGCGGAGGCTCTGCGGAGGCTTTGCGGAGGCTCTGCGGACGGTCGTATCCCAGAACGCAGTCAGGCCCCCTCGGAAGGGGGCCTGACACGTCGTGGCAGGTACAGGATTCGAACCTGTGTAGGCGTTAGCCGACGGATTTACAGTCCGCTCCCATTGGCCGCTCGGGCAACCTGCCGGGTTGCAACCAATCCCACGGTGTTCAATGGTCGAGGACCTTCGTGGTTTGGCGCGACTAGCAGGGTACAACGAAGATGGTTCCAAGACGAAAACGCATGAACCTCGTGAGGAGGATCCAGTGGCTGATTCCAGCTTCGACGTCGTCAGCAAGGCCGATCGCCAAGAGGTCGACAACGCGCTCAACCAGGCGGCCAAGGAGTTGTCCACCCGCTTTGACTTCCGCGGCACCGACACCACCATCGAGTGGCAGGGCGAGGAGGGCATCATCCTCGTGTCGTCCACCGAGGAGCGCGTGAAGGCAGCCGTCGACGTCTTCAAGGAGAAGCTGATCCGACGCGACATCTCGATGAAGGCCTTCGACGCCGGCGATCCGCAGCCGTCGGGCAAGACCTACAAGGTCATCGGCAGCATCAAGCAGGGCATCGACAGCGAGAACGCCAAGAAGATCACCAAGCTCATCCGCGACGAGGGCCCCAAGGGCGTCAAGGCGCAGATCCAGGGCGAGGAGATCCGCGTCAGCTCCAAGAAGCGCGACGATCTGCAGGCCGTGCAGTCACTGCTGCGGGGCGCCGACCTCGAGGTCGCGCTGCAGTTCGTCAACTACCGGTAGGTGCCGCCGCTCCCCTGCCGGGTGTGGGGTTGAGCCACGGTTTTCTCGTCGGACCGTGGCGGTAATCGACGTTCGGCGGGGAACGCGGCGGCGACGCGTACTTCTGGCAACGGAAAGCGCCCTCCCCGAGCGACGCGCGGCAATACGCTGACGCCATGGCACCCTCTCAACGCGAACCCAAGGTCGTCGTCCTCGGCGGCGGCTCCTGGGGCACCACCGTCGCCTCCATCTGTGCGCGGCGAGGACCGACGCTGCAGTGGGTGCGCTCGGAGGAGACCGCGAAGGACATCAACGACAACCACCGCAACACCCGCTACCTCGGCGACGACACCGAACTGCCGGAAGACCTGAAGGCCACCAACGACTTCAGCGAGGCCGCCAACTGTGCCGACGTGATCGTCATGGGGGTGCCGTCTCACGGGTTCCGCAACGTCCTCACCGAGCTGGCCAAGGAACTGCGCCCGTGGGTGCCGGTCGTGTCGCTGGTGAAGGGCCTCGAGCAGGGCACCAACATGCGGATGAGTCAGATCGTCGATGAGGTGCTGCCCGGACACCCCGCGGGGATCCTGGCCGGACCGAACATCGCCCGGGAGGTCGCCGACGGATACGCCGCCGCGGCCGTGCTCGCGATGCCCGATCAGCGGCTCGCCGCCAACCTGGGAAAGCTGTTCCGCACCAAGCGTTTCCGCACCTACACCACCGACGACGTGATCGGCGTCGAGATCGCCGGCGCGCTGAAGAACGTCTACGCCATCGCCGTCGGCATGGGGTACTCGCTCGGCATCGGCGAGAACACCCGGGCCATGGTCATGGCGCGGGCGGTCCGCGAGATGTCCAAGCTCGGCGAGGCGGTCGGCGGGCACCGCGACACGTTCGCCGGCCTGGCCGGCATGGGCGACCTGATCGTCACCTGCACCAGCCAGCGCAGCCGCAACCGGTACGTCGGCGAGCAGCTCGGCGCGGGCAAGCCGATCTCCGAGATCATCGAGTCGATGAACCAGGTCGCCGAGGGCGTCAAGGCCGCCAGCGTGATCATGGAGTTCGCCGAGAAGTACGGGCTCAACATGCCGATCGCCCGGGAGGTCGACGGCGTCATCAACCACGGGTCGACGGTCGAGGACGCCTACCGCGGGCTGGTGGCCGAGAAGCCCGGCCACGAGGTGCACGGCTCGGGCTTCTGAGCCGGCCGGCGACTAGTTGAAGTACGGGTTGGTGCCCTCGGGGCGGTCGAGCAGCGGGTTCGACGCGTTCATGATGAAGCTGCCTGCCGGGCTCAGCACGAAGCCGGCCTGGTCGAAGTTGTTCTGGCACACCGTGTTGGTGCCATCGAAGCCGCACGTGACGTTGCGGAAGCTGATCCGCGAGCCGGCGGGCAGCGGCTTGGCGTCGGCGGCCACCCCGTCGTAGATCGGGGCGGCGGCGTTGGAGAAACCGGGCGCGCCCACCTGGCCACCGCTGACCACGTTGGCGGCGTTCGGCGCGGCGGGTAGCGCACCACTGCAGCCGTAGCCGCCGGTGCCGCGGCTCATCACGCAGGTGACGCCGTTGCCGACCGTGAACGAGTAGAAGCTGCCGTCCATCGCGGCGAACTCCGAGGGCTTCACCGGCGCGAACGCGTTGACGTTGGGCAGGGGTGGTGGTGGCGGCGCCGGTTCCGGTTCGGCGGCCGCGACGGCGGATCCACCCAACGCCACTGCCCCCGCAGCAACCAGGCCGGTCAGGATTCTGCTCAACACGCGCTCAGAGTAGAGCAGGCGATGGGCGGGCGCTCGGTTACCTCGTCGCGGGATCGTCACCTCGTGATCATCGGCGCGAGGGCGGCGAACGTTAGCTGCGACGAGCGTGCGAGAACTCGGGTTCTGCGACGGCGTGTCGCCCGCAGACACGCACGCTCGCGGAAGGACGGTCTCCCGAGAAAGGTCCGCGAAGGTCGGTCAGTAGTGGCCGGGGGGACGGCCGGCCATCTGTTCGAGACGGGCGATGCGGTCGGCCATCGGCGGGTGGGTCGAGAAGAGCTTGCCGATCTTCTCGCCCGCGCGGAACGGGTTGGCGATCATCAGGTGCGCCTGGTCGGCGAGCTTCGGGTCCGGCGGCAGCGGCGCCACCTCGACGCCGCGGCTGATCTTGCGCAGCGCGTTCGCCAGGGCCAGCGGGTCGCCGGTCAGCTCGGCGCCGGACTGGTCGGCCTGGTACTCCCGCGACCGCGACACCGCCAGCCGGATCACCGTGGCGGCGATCGGGCCGAGCAGTGAAACCAGCAGGATCGCAAAGGGATTGGTGCCACCCTCGCGGTTGCCGCCGAAGATGCTCGCGAAGAACGCGAGGTTGGCCAGCGCCGTGATGATCGACGCCATCGCGCCCGCCACGCAGGAGATCAGGATGTCGCGGTTGTACACGTGCGACAGCTCGTGGCCCAGCACGGCGCGCAGCTCGCGCTCGTCGAGGATGCGCAGGATGCCGGTGGTGCAGCAGACCGCGGCGTTGCGCGGATTGCGTCCGGTCGCGAACGCGTTCGGGGCGTCGGTGTCGCTGATGTAGAGCCGCGGCATCGGCTGGTGCGCGGCGTTGGCCAGCTCCCGCACGATCCGGTACATCGCGGGCGCCTGCAGCTCGGTGACGGGCTGGGCGTGCATCGCCTTGAGCGCCATCTTGTCGCTGTTGAAGTACACGTAGGCGTTCATGCCGACGGCGAACAGCACCGCCAGGAACATCACGTTGCGGCCGAACAGCGCGCCGATGAAGACGATCAGCGCGGAGAACCCGACCAGCAACATGAACGTCTTGAGACGGTTCGCGTGCGGATGCCAGGTCATCGGCGTTCTCCCATCAACTCGGAAAGCTCTTCGCTCCAGTCAAACGCCCGAGACGGCCTCGGAGGTTCCGGAGTTCAGCCGTCCCGGTTGATCGTGTACTCGACCAGGCCCGCGAGCGCGTCGCGACCCGGCCCCGCGGGCAGGTGCTCGAGTTCGGCACGCGCGTCGGCGGCGTACCGGGCGACCGTTTCCTTGGCCTGCACGATGCCGCGTGACGAACGCAACAGCGCCAATGCCTCGGCCACCTCGTCGTCCTTCTCGAGGGGGTTCTGCAGCAGCACCCGCAGCCGGTCGGCGTCGGGTCCGGTCTCGCGCAGCGCGAACAGCACGGGCAGCGTGTGCACGCCCTCGCGCAGATCGGTGCCGGGCACCTTGCCGGACTCGTCGGGGTCGCTGTCGATGTCGATGATGTCGTCGGAGATCTGGAACGCCGTGCCGACGATGCCGCCGAGCCGCGCCAGCCGCTCGATCTGCGCGTCGTCGGAGCCGGAGAACGTCGCACCGAACCGGCCCGACGCGGCGATCAGACAGGCGGTCTTCTCGTAGACCACCTTGAGGTAGTGCTCGACGGAGTCGACGTTGTCGGCGGCGCCGCGGGTCTCCCGCATCTGGCCCGTGACCAGCTGCGCGAAGGTGTCGGCGATGATCCGCACGGCCTCCGGACCGAGGCGCGACACCAGCCGCGACGCCGTCGCGAAGAGGTAGTCGCCGGCCAGGATCGCGATGTTGTTGCCCCACCGCGCGTTGGCGCTGTCGGCGCCGCGGCGCACCTGCGCCTCGTCCATGACGTCGTCGTGGTAGAGCGTCGCGAGGTGCACCAGCTCGATGACGGCGCCCGCGACGGTCACCTGCCACGCGTCGGGTTCGGGACCCAGCTGCGCGGACAGCACGGTGAACAGCGGGCGGAAGCGCTTGCCGCCGGCCTTGAACAGGTGCTGTACCGCCTCCGCCATCAGCTCGTCGGACTTGCCCAGCTCGGTGGCCATCAGATCCTCGACGCGGGCCACTCCGTCACGCACTTGCGCGGCAAAGTCGGCATCGCCGAAGTCCACGCCCGCGACCACGGTCGCCGGTGTCTTCATTGCTCCAACATACTGGGGGGATGACGCAGCATGACGTGGTGGTGATCGGCGCCGGCCCGGCCGGTTCGTCGGCCGCCGCGTGGGCGGTCCGCCGCGGCCGCGACGTGCTGGTGATCGACTCCGCCCAGTTCCCGCGCGACAAGGCGTGCGGCGACGGGCTCACCCCGCGAGCCATCGCCGAACTCGAACGCCTGGGCCTGGGTCCGTGGCTCGACGGCCGCATCCGGCACCGCGGACTGCGGATGGCCGGCTTCGGCGCCGACGTCGAGATCGAGTGGCCGGGCCCGTCGTTCCCACCCAGCAGCAGCGCCGTCCCGCGCACCGAACTCGACGACCGCATCCGGTCGGTCGCCGTGGCCGACGGCGCCACGATGCGGCTCGGCGCGAAGGCCGTCGACGTCCGCCACCACTCCGACGGCCGGGTGTCGACGGTGGTGCTCGACTCCGGCGAGGAGATCGGCTGCGCCGAACTGATCGTCGCCGACGGCGCGCGCTCGACGCTGGGTCGCACGCTCGGCCGCGCCTGGCACCAGGAGACCGTCTACGGCGTCGCGATCCGCGGCTACGTCGCGAGTCCGCGCGCCGACGAGCCGTGGATCACCTCCCACCTCGAGCTGCGCTCCCCCGCCGGTGACGTGCTGCCCGGCTACGGCTGGATCTTCCCGCTGGGCAACGGCGAGGTGAACATCGGCGTCGGAGCGCTCGCCACCACCAAGCGGCCGGCCGACGCGGCGCTGCGACCGCTGATGGCCTACTACGCCGACCTGCGCCGCGAGGAGTGGGGACTCACCGGTCAGCCGCGCGCCGGCCTGTCGGCGCTGCTGCCGATGGGTGGGGCCGTCTCCCACGTGGCCGGACCGAACTGGATGCTGATCGGCGACGCCGCCGCGTGTGTGAACCCGCTCAACGGCGAGGGCATCGACTACGGCCTCGAGACCGGTCGACTCGCCGCCGAGATGCTCGGCACCGGCGACCTCACCGAGGCGTGGCCGGCCGAGTTGCGCGGTCACTACGCGCACGGCTTCTCCGTCGCGCGACGGCTCGCCCTGCTGCTGACGATCCCCCGCTTCCTGCCCGCGGCCGGTCCGCTGGCCATGCGCTCGCACTTCCTCATGAACGTGGCGGTGCGGGTGATGGGAAACCTGGTCACCGAGGAGGACGCCGACTGGGTCGCACGGATCTGGCGGCGCGCCGGTGCGGGGTCCGCCCGGCTCGACGGTCGGTCGCCGTTCAGCTGACCTCACAGCCGCCAGGGGCTGGACGTGAGGTCGGGTAGCGTTCACACTTCGGGGCAAACTTCTTCGCGTGTGTTGAATACGCGGCGCGCTCGGCGGGGGCGCAGGTGAGCACGGGATCACAGGCCTGAGGGGGTTCGCGGAACCGCTCATGGGGAATCGAATGCGGGTGGGGGAACGTCGCGCTGAACTGCGCGCCGTCGACGAGTTCCTACGGACTGCGCAGTCGTCACCCTCGGTCCTGGTGATCGAGGGCGAAGCCGGCATCGGCAAGACGACCCTGTGGCAGGGGGCCGTGGAGCACGCCGTCGAGCGCGGTTTCCGCGTGCTGTCCGCCCGAGCCGAACAGGCCCAGACCGGCACCGCCTTCTGCGTGCTCGCCGACCTGCTGGCCGACGTCGACGCCGAGATCGTCGAGACGCTGCCACACGTCCAGCGCGTCGCCCTCGACCGCGTCCGGACCGACGAGTGCGACGCCGGGCCGGCCACCGACGAGCGGATCGTCGCGTCGGCCTTCCTCGTGCTGCTCGACCGGCTGGCCGCCGTCACCCCCGTGCTCGTCGCCATCGACGACCTCCAGTGGCTCGACTCCTCGAGCCGGTCCGTCCTGGCCTTCAGCGCCCGGCGGCTCAAGGGCCGGGTCGGCGTCATCGCCGCCGAGCGCACCGAGGGCCACGCGGTCGGCGGCGCCTGGCTGCAGGTCAACGCCACCCAGGGCGTCAGCCGCGTCCGCGTGGCGCCGCTGAGCATGACGGGCCTGCACACGGTCCTCACCGGTCGGCTCGGACACGGCTTCTCGCGCACCACGATGAACCGCATCGCCGAGCTGTCCGGCGGCAATCCGTTCTACGCACTCGAGCTGGCGCGCGCGCTCGAGGGCCGGCCCGCCACCGACCAGTCCGCACTGCCCGGCTCGCTCGCCGACCTCGTCGAGTCCCGCCTCGTCCGGCTGCCCACCGATGCCCTCGACGTCCTGCTCGCCGCGTCGTGCGTCGGCACGGCGACGGTCGACCTGCTCGCCAGGGTCACCGGCCGCACCGCCGTCGAGGTGGTCGAGTCGATCGAGGAGGCCGAGACCGACGGGATCGTGACGATCGAAGGCAACCGCGTCCAGTTCACCCACCCGCTGCTGGCCCGCGGCGTGCACGGCATGGCGGATCCCGCGCGCCGACGCGACACGCACCGCGCGCTGGCCGGCATCGTCGAGCTGCCCGAGATGCGCGCCCGCCACCTCGCCCTGTCGTCGACCACCGCGGACGCCGAGACGCTGCGCGCGCTCGACGAGGCCGCCGTCACCGCACGCACCCGGGGTGCGCCATCGGCCGCGGCCGAACTGGTCGAACTCGCGATGGGGCTCGGTGGCGACGACGACGAGCGCCGCATCCAGGCCGCCGAGTACCACTTCCACGCCGGCGACACCCGCCGCGCCCACGAACTGCTGGCGGCGGTGCTCGAGACGTTGCCGCCCGGATTGCAGCGCGCCCGGGCCGCGAACATCCTCGCCACGATCCGGACCTACGACGACAGCGTCGGCGACGCGGTGACGCTGTTGACGGCGGCCCTGCCCGACGCGACGGGCGATCCGCGTCTGATGGCCAGCTGTCTGCTGCAGCTGGCGTTCGCGCACTTCATGGAGAACGACTTCACCGTCGCGTTCGAGCGGGTCGAGCAGGCCGCCGCATACATCCGCGACCTCGACGACGCCGCCCTGACGAGCCAGGTCCTCACCATGTCGGCGCTCGTCACGCTGATGTTCGGCAGCGTCGTCGACGAGGACGACATGGTTCGCGCGCTCGAACTGGAGGACCGGGATGCCGAGGTCCCCATCCTGTTCCGCGCGAGCGTGGTCGACGTGATCGTCCGCAGTTGGGCAGGCCACATCGAGGAGGCCCGCGCCGGGTCGCTGGACATGCGCCGGTACTGCCTCGAGCGCGGCGCGGAAAGCGACCTGATGGTGATCGCGAGCCATCGCTCGATGATCGAGATCTGGCGCGGCGACTTCGGCGAGGCGGCGGAGAACGCGCGCGAGGCCATGGTGCATGCCGAGTTGGCAGGAACCGACCACCTGCGGGCCGCCGCCCTGGTGCTGCGCGCGACCGCCGACACCTACCTCGGCCGAACGGTCGAAGCTCGGGCCCAGGCCGCGGAGGCGCTCGAGGGGGCGCTGCGCTGCGGCTCGACCCAGCATGCGTCCTGGGCGATGATGGTCCAGGTCTTCATCGAGGTCACGCTCGGAAACCACGCCGCCGCACTCGGCATCCTGGCACGCGCGAACGAGATGTCTTCCGAGGGCCGCAGTGGCGGCATCATGACCGCGCTGTACCTCCCCGACGCCATCGAAGCGTTGATCGGGCTCGGGCAGTTCGACGAGGCCGACCCCCTGATCGCCACCCTCGAGGCCAGCGGCCGCGACCTGGACCGCGCCTTCGTCAGCGCGGCCGGGGCCAGGTGCCGCGCGATGTGGTTCGCGGCGCGAGGCGAGGTACCGCAGGCGATCGCGGCCGCGCGCGACGCCATGCGGGAACACGACCGGGTGCCGATGCCCTTCGAGCGCGCGCGGACGCTGCTGGTGCTCGGTCAGCTCCACCGCAGGCAGCGCGCCACGACCGGCGCGGCGCAGGCGCTGACCGAGGCGGCCGCCGAGTTCGATCGGATGGGCACCCCGATCTGGGCCGCCCGCGCGAGGGCCGAACTCCGCGGCGTCCGGCAGCCCGTCGCGACCACCGGCCTCACCCCGTCCGAGCGCCGCGTCGCCGAACTCGCCGTCGACGGCATGAGCAACCGCGACCTCGCCAGGGCGCTGTCGGTGAGCCTCAAGACGGTCGAGGCCAACCTCACCCAGATCTACCGCAAGCTCGGCATCCGCTCACGCGCGCAGATCGCCCAGGCACTGCGTCCGGCGGGCGACTGACGGTTTGCCAAATGTGACCTTTCCGTCAGGGTTGACCTGCTCGGTAACGGGAACCTGGCCCGAGGCGACATTCCCGGGTGAGGCGCCAAGCAAGTAGCGTCCCCGCCCGCCTGCGACGGACTGCTGGCGTCGGCAATTCATGGAACACGATTCGACCCGGCATTCCGGCCGGTCGTAAAGGATGTGCGAACTCATGACCCAACTCAAGAACTTGCTCCGCCGGGCGACGGTCGTCGCCGCGGCGGCGCTGATGCTCCCCGGCCTGATCGCCGTGGTCGGTGGCAGCGCCACCGCCTCGGCGTACTCACGCCCCGGCCTGCCCGTCGAGACCCTGATGGTGCCGTCCGCGGCGATGGGCCGCGACATCCCCGTCCGATTCCAGGGCGGCGGCCCCAAGGCCGTCTACCTGCTCGACGGCTTGCGCGCCCGCGACGACAACAGCGGCTGGGACATCGAGACCGCGGCGTTCGAGAACTACTTCGAGTCCGGCCTCTCGGTGGTCATGCCCGTCGGTGGCATGTCGAGCTTCTACACCAACTGGCAGAACCCGGCCGTCGGCAACGGAACCACCCAGACCTACCAGTGGGAGACGTTCCTGACCTCGGAGCTGCCGAACTACTTGGCGGCCAACAAGGGCATCTCGCAGAGTGGCAACGCCGTCGTCGGTCTGTCGATGTCGGGCAGCGCCGCACTGATCCTCGCGGCCTACCACCCGGGCCAGTTCAGCTATGCCGGCTCGCTCTCGGGCTTCCTGAACCTGTCGCAGGGCATCTGGCCGACGCTGGTCGGCTTCGCGATGCGTGACGCCGGCGGCTTCGACGCCGGCGCGATGTGGGGACCCGGTGGCGGTCCGGCATGGCAGCGCAACGACCCGACGCTGCAGGCGCAGCGCCTCGTCTCCAACGGCACCCGCATCTGGGTCTACACCGGCAACGGTCGACCGGGTGACCTCGGTGGCGGCGGCGACATCGCCGGCCAGCTGCTGGAGAACATCACCCAGGACAGCAACCGCGCCTTCCAGAACGCGTACACCGCTGACGGTGGGAGCAACGGGACCTTCAACTTCCCGCCGAACGGAACCCACGGCTGGGGTTACTGGGGATCGCAGCTCAACGCGATGAAGCCGGACATCCAGCGCACGCTGGGCGCTTAAGTACCACACGTCAGATGCCGGGTGCCGTTCTTCAGGGGCACCCGGCATCTGTCGTCTCTACAGGTCCTCGGAGGTTCGGACACGAAAGACCGCTGCCGAGAGCGGGATTCGGCTTTGCTGTCAGGCCGGTTTGATGGCGGAGTGCAGTGCGACGATGCCACCGGTAAGGTTGCGCCAGCGAACCGCCGACCAGCCCGCATCCGAGATCTGTTGGGCCAGTTGCGGTTGCGTGGGCCAGGCGCGGATCGACTCGGCCAGGTAGACGTAGGCGTCGGGGTTGGACGACACCATGGTGGCCATCCGCGGAAGCGCCTGCATCAGGTACTCCTTGTAGACCGTCGCGAACGGCTTGTTCGTGGGCGTGGAGAACTCGCACACCACCAGGCGGCCGCCGGGCCGGGTCACGCGCGCCATCTCCCGCAGACCCTCGGGGTAGGGGTTCACGTTGCGGATGCCGAAGCTGATCGTGACGGCGTCGAACGTGTCGTCGGCGAACGGCAGCCGCGTCGCGTCGCCGGCCACCTTCGGCACCGGACGGGCGGCGCCCGCGGCCAACATGCCGACGGAGAAGTCGGCGGCGACGCACCACGCGCCGGACTCGGCCAGTTCGACGGTCGAGACGGCGGTACCTGCGGCGAGGTCGAGGACGCGGTCCCCCGGGCCGATGCCGAGCGCCGATCGCGTCGCGCGCCGCCACGACCGGTCCTGGCCGAGGGACAGCACCGTGTTCGTGATGTCGTACCGGCGGGCGACCCCGTCGAACATCGACGCGACCTCGTGCGGGTTCTTCTCCAGCGACGCCCTGCTCACCAGATCAAAGCTACCTGCGAATCGTCCCGATTCGGGAATGGGTGGCCGATGGTGACGTTGATGACACGAAGACGACCGATCCATACGTGACACGAGGAGACGACATGGCCGAGAAGATCTGGTTCATCACCGGCGCATCGCGCGGATTCGGGCGGGAGTGGTCGATCGCGGCGCTCGAGCGCGGCGACAAGGTGGCCGCCACCGCACGCGACACCGCCACGCTCGACGACCTGGTGGCAAAGTACGGCGACGCGCTGCTCCCCATCCGTCTGGACGTGACCGACCGCGACGCGGACTTCGCGGCGGTGCAGCAGGCACACGATCACTTCGGTCGGCTCGACATCGTGGTGAACAACGCCGGCTACGGACAGTTCGGGTTCATCGAGGAGTTGACCGAGGCCGAGGCGCGCGACCAGATCGAGACGAACGTGTTCGGCGCGCTGTGGGTGACGCAGGCCGCGCTGCCGTTCCTGCGGGCGCAGCGCAGCGGGCACATCGTGCAGGTGTCGTCGATCGGCGGCATCACAGCGTTCCAGAACGTCGGGATCTACCACGCGTCCAAGTGGGCGCTCGAGGGCTTCTCGCAGTCGCTCGCGCAGGAGGTGGAGAGCTTCGGCATCCACGTCACGCTGATCGAGCCGGGTGGGTTCTCGACGGACTGGGCGGGCCCGTCGGCCAAGCGCGCCGCCGAACTGCCGGACTACGCCGAGGTGCACGAGGAGGCCAACCGCAAGCGCGCCGAACGGATGCCGGCACCCGGTGATCCGACGGCGTCGGCGAAGGCGATCCTCAAGGTCGTCGACGCGTCCCCGCCGCCGCTGCGCGTGTTCTTCGGCGCGATGCCGCTCTCCCTGGCCAAGGCCGACTACGAGAGCCGGCTGGCGACGTGGGAGCAGTGGCAGGACGTCGCGGAGCTGGCTCAGGGCTGAGAACGCGGGCTGGGGAGCGCAGGGGCTTGGGAGCGCGGGAACCGTCCGGTCGAACTGCCCACCTCGTAGCGACAACTCGCGACAACCGCCGCGCTCGCAGCCGGTGTCGCGAGTTGTCGCTCAGAGGCGGGCACGGGTCCACATCCCCGGACCGGGCGTCACGGCGCCGCACCTCGGACCCGTGCACGCGCACCCGCGGTGAGCGCGGCTGCGTTCAGAGCGGCCGGGTGCACGAATCGCTCAGGCCGCGCGCACCCCGCGCAACCCCAGCACGTCCTCGTAGTGGCCCACGAGCTGCGCGCACACCGCGGGCCAGGTGCGGCCGAGCACGCTGCGTCGCGCCGCGATCGAGTACCGCTGCCGCTCGGCCAGCAGGTGGTCCACTGCGCCGGACAGCTTGGCCTCGAACTCACCGACGTCGAGCAGCAGGCCGGTGTGCATCGGGGCGACGAGGTCCCGGGGACCGCCCGCGTTCGGCGCGACGACCGGCAGCCCGGACGCCATCGCCTCCTGCACGGCCTGGCAGAAGGTCTCGTGCTCGCCGGGATGGACGAACACGTCCATGCTCGCGTACGCCGTCGCCAGTGCCGGGCCGTACAGCGCACCGGTGAACACCGCCGACGGCATGAGGGTGCGGAGCTTGGCCGCGTCGACGCCGTCTCCGACGACGACCACCTGCAGGTCGTCGCGGCGGGCGAGCGCGGCCAATCGCTCCACGTGCTTCTCCGGTGCGAGCCGTCCCACGAACCCGACGACCGGCTTGCCGGCGGGTGACCACGCGGCGCGCAATGCGGCGTCGCGCGCGGATGGGACGTAGCCGGTGACGTCGACGCCGCGGCCCCAGTGGTGCACGCGTGGCACGCGGTGAGCGGCGAGGTTCTCCATCGCCGACGTCGAGGGCGCGAGGGTGCGGTCGGCCAGGCCGTGCAGGTGCCGGGTCCACGCCCACGCCGCGCGCGTCATCACCCCGGCGCCATAGCTCTCGGCGAAGCCGGCCACGTCGGTCTGGAACACCGCCACCGTCGGCACCCCGAGGTGGCGCGCGGCGTGCAGTCCGCCGTACCCGAGCAGCGCGGGCGAGGCAAGGTGCACGACGTCGGGCTCGAAGCCGCGCAGCACCCCGACCATGCGGGGCCGCGGGACGCCCAGCGGCAGTGAGGTCACCTTCGGGAACATCCGCGACGGCACCCGGTGGATGCGGACCCCGTCGTGGACGCGGTCCGCGGGCTCCTCGCCCCTGGGGGTGTCGGGGGCGACGACCAACACCTCGTGCCCCGTCCTGCGGAGATGCTCGATCACCCGGAGCACCGAGTTGGTGACACCGTTGACATTCGGGAGGAAGCTCTCCGCGACGATCGCAACGCGCACCCCGATACGGTCGCAGCGCCGACTGTCCGGGAGGTTGCGTCGAGGAAGACGACACGCGAAGTCTCGTCGCTGCATACTGAGGGCCGACCCGGAGGAGGGCTCGTGCGTCGGATCGGGGTGCTCGTCGCCGTCGCCACCAGCGTGTTCCTGGTGGCGGGCTGCTCGAAGGACGTCACCGGCGCCGCCCGGCCGGACCCGGTGAAGGCGCCGGTCGTCGTCACCGAGGACGGGTACGGCATCCGCGCCGGGTTCGAGGACGCGCCCGCCGAGGTGGAGATCTACACCGAACCGCAGTGCAGCCACTGCGCCGATCTGCAGCAGGACTTCGGCGACGAACTGGCGCACTACATCGCGACGGGTCAGATCGCCGTCACCTACCGCCCGCTGACGTTCTTCGACGCCGATGCCGACGGCTACTCGGCCCGCGTGGTCAACGCGCTGTTCGAGGCGGTCTCCCCCGGCGGCGGCGACGCCGGCGCGACGACCGGTCCCGCGTTCCAGCGGTTCGTCGAGGAACTGTGGGCGAGCCAGGATCCGGCAGGCGTGGGGCCGACCCCCGACGAGATGGCCGACATGGCGCGCTCGGCGGGCATCCCCGAGCCGCAGGTCGCCCAGATCGCGAAGGGCGCCATGGCATTCGACGCGGTGGCCGCCTCGGACCTGAACTTCGAGTTCCTCTACGAGATCGACCCGATCGACACCGGCACGCCGACCGTCTACGACCTGCGGAACGACGAGAAGCTCGACGTCTACGACAACGAGTGGCTGTCCAAGCTGACGTCGTCCTGAGCGGGGGTCTTCTCCGCTTCGATGCGCGTCAGCCTGCGGTGCAGCAGCGCGAGCCCGCCGAGCACGATGCCCGCCACGATCCAGCCGAGCACCGCGGTGGACCCGGCGGGGATCACCGCCAGCAGCGCGTTGCGGTCCTGCACGCGGACCAGATCGGGGTCGTTGCGGTCGTACTCGACGTAGATCCGCATACCGGTGTCCAGTTCGGACGGGTACAGCACGCCGAGTTCGGGCCGGTAGGTGATGCGGTCGGGCGTGACGAACTCGATGGTGGACCGGCGCGGCCCGGCGTCGAGGACCTCGGCCGCGGCGACGCCCATGTTCCGCTCGATCTGGCGGTCGTTGCGCCAGGCGCCCGCGACCAGCAGCACCGACTGCAGCGTCACCAGGCACGCCAGCACGACCACCACGATCCGGACCCAGCGGATGACCGACTGCGCGCGGGTCTCGTTGGGGCCGCCGTACAGGTGCGGGATCAGGACGCGGCGCACGTTGCGGGCGGCGGCGACCACCGACGCGATCATGGGGCGTCCCGCAGCGCGGCGCGGATCGACGCGTGCAGCGCCCGCAGCGACGAACGGTCGGCCTTCACCTCCAGCACCCGCATGCCCTCGAAGGGTTCGGCGAGGACGTCGGTGAGGTGCTCGACCTCCACCTGACGGGATTCGACGTGGTACGCGCGACACAGGGCGGCGACGTCGACGTCGTGCGGGGTGCCGAAGATGCGTGCCGACACGTCGGAGAACCGCGGATCGCCCTGCTCGAGCAGTTCGAAGATGCCGCCGCCGTTGTCGTTCGACACCACGATGGTCAGGCTCTTGGGCGACGGCTCGGTGGGCCCGACGAGCAGCCCGGAGCTGTCGTGGACGAACGTGAGGTCGCCGAGCAGCGCGACCGTGCGCGGCACCCGGCCCGCCGGATCGCCGGTCCGCTCGTGGGCCAGCGCCGCACCGATCGCCGTCGACACCGTCCCGTCGATGCCCGCGACGCCGCGGTTGGACCGCACCGACACGCCGCGCCGATTGAGGCCCACCAGTGCCGCGTCGCGCACCGGGTTGCTGGCGCCCAGCACCAGCTGGTCGCCGTCGCGCAGCGCGTCCACGACCCGCGCGGCGACGTGCAGACCCGTGGTCACCTGGTGGGTCGCGAGGTGGTCGCGGACCGCCTCGACGGCGACGGCGTTCAGCTCGGCGCAGCGCGCGAGCCAGGCCGGATCGGGAGTGCCGCTGGTGACCGCGCGGGTGCCGGTGGCCTGCGAGTTGCCGGACACGTCGGGCCAGCGCGGGCCGGTGGTGAGCGCGTAGACCGGCACCGACGGATCGGCGAGCAGCGTCGACACCGGGCGATGCAGCGTCGGGCGGCCGAGCATGATCACCTGCTTCGGCGACACCAGCGGCAGCGCGAGCGGATGCAGCGGGTTGGCGGCCGGCGGCGCGGTGGGCTCGGCGACCGTCGGCAGGCCGGCCAGGTTGGGGTGCACGCCCGCGCCGTGGCCGGCGATGACCACGGTGTCGAGGGTGAGGTCGACGTCGAGCGGCTGGTCGAAGCTGACGGCCGGGGTGTACGTCCACGGCTTGCCGTCGGGCCTACCGGCGGGTGCCTCGTCGTCGTCGGCCTGGCCCACGCTCGGCACCAGCGGCTCGCGCAGCGGGATGTCGAACTGCACGGGTCCGGCGTTGGCGCTGCGAGATCCCTTGGCGGCGATCAGAACCCGGCACGTCGAGGACCGCCACTGGGCGTTGAGCGCGGCCAGCTTGTCCGGCGCGTCCTCGGCCAGGCCCAGGCTGATGGTCTCGCGGACCTGGGTGCCGAAGTAGCCGAGCTGCTCCATGGTCTGGTTCGAGCCGGTGCCGAGGAGTTCGTAGGGCCGGTTGGCGCTCAGCACGATCAGCGGGACGCGGGCGTAGTTCGCCTCGACGACGGCGGGGCCCAGGTTGGCGACGGCGGTGCCGGAGGTCATCGCCACGCACACCGGCGAGCCCGCGGCGACCGCGAGCCCGATGGCCAGGAAGCCCGCGGTGCGTTCGTCGATGCGGACGTGCAGCCGCAGGCGGCCGTGCCGGTCGGCGTGCTCGAGCGCGAAGGCCAGCGGGGCGTTGCGCGAGCCGGGGCACAGCACCACGTCGCGGACGCCGCCGCGGATGAGTTCGTCGACGACGATGCGGGCCTGCGTCGTCGATGGGTTCATCGGTCCTCCACTACTACAGCGTGTCACAACACCGGGAGGTAGCTCCGTGGGCGAGGTGAGGGGGTCAGACCCCGGACCCGAAGAACTCCAGGATGGCGGCGTTGACGGCCTCCGGCCGTTCGATGAATCCGAGGTGGCCGGTGTCGGGTATCCGCAGGTAGCGGCCGTTCGGCAGCGCATCGGCGACCTCGCGGCCGAGGTAGGCGGGCAGCATGATGTCGTCGGCGAAACCGACCACCAGGACCGGCGCCGCGATGCTGCGGTAGGCCGACAACCGGTTGCCGTCCGGGGCGACGTCGATCTGTGCCTTGAGCCCCGGCGTCATCCTGGTGGGCCACATGGTGAACATGTCGATCCAGTCCCGGACCACTGCGTCGTCGTTCAGCGTCTTGGGCGAGAAGCCCTCGAGCAGCCGCAGCTTGGCGTCGAACGCGGGCGGCAGCTCGATGCCGGCGTCGTGCAGTTCGCGCTCGGCGGCCCGGCTGAACTCGCGGGTGCGGTCCTCGCGGCCGCGGGTGGCCAGCAGGGCCGCCGACCGCACCAGCTCGGGACGGGCCAGCATCAGCTCCTGGGCGATGAACGAGCCCATCGACACGCTGACGATGCGGACCGGCGCCAGGTCGAGTTCCTCGATGAGCGCCGCGGTGTCGTTGACCATGGTGGCGGTGGTGAAGCCGGTCGCGTTCTCGGTGGCGCCGATGCCGCGGTTGTCGAACGTGACGACGCGGTAGCCGGCCCGCTGGAACGCCGGGACCTGGTGCAGATGCCACGTGCGGCCCGCGCCACCCCGGCCGGCGATGAAGAGGACGGGGTCGCCGGTTCCGCGGTCGGAGTAGGCCAAATTCACCCGGCCGACCCTACCGACTGCGAGTTGTGGAGTCTTACCGGCGGTGAGCGCCGGAAAGTCTCCACGAATCACCGGGTACGGGCGCGTGCCTTGCCGATCGCGCGGTCCCAGAGCAGTCGCACGGGCGCCGTGATCTGGCCGGTCGTCACCAGGTCCCTGGTCAGCTCCGCGGTGGCGGCGGCCTTCGTCGCGGTCGACGCCTTGGACATGTGGCCGGAGTCGAAGGGCGGCTGCGGGTCGTACTCGATGACGAGCTGGATGACCTTCGCCTTGGCCTCACCGGCGATCTCACCGGCCAGCCACATCGCCATGTCGAGCCCCGCTGACACGCCCGCGGCCGTGACGAGCTTGCCCTCGTGGACGACCCGCTGGTCGCCGACGGGCGTCACGCCGAACGCCTTGAGCATCGGCAGCGCGCTCCAGTGCGACGTGGCGCGGCGCCCCTCCAGCAGGCCGGCCGCGGCCAGCAGCAGCGAGCCCGTGCACACCGAGGTGGTCCACGTGGTCGTCTGGTGCGCGCGGCGCAACCAGTCGAGTACCACCTCGTCGCGGCAGTGCTCCATGGTGGCGGGGCCGCCGGGCACCACGATCACGTCGGGCGAGGGGGTCTCGTCGAACGTGTGGGTGGCGCCGACGAGCAGGACGGCGGAGTCAGCGGCGATGGGGCCGGTCTCGTGCCAGACGAAGCGCATCTCGGCGTCGGGCAGGCTGCGCAGGATCTCGTAGGGGCCGATGAAGTCCAGGGCGGTGAACCCCGGGTAGAGCACGACGGCGATCTGCATGACGTTTCCTCTCGATGGTCAGGCGAAGCTGCGGCGGTACTGGTCGGGCGAGATGCCGATCCGGCGAATGAAGTTGCGGCGCATGGTCTCCGAGGTACCGAAGCCGCAGCGCGCGGCGATCACCGTGACGGTGTCATCGGTCTCGGTGAGCTGACGGCGCGCCGCCTCGGTGCGCACGCGTTCGACGTAGGCGCCCGGGGCCTCCCCCACCTCGTCGGTGAACACGCGGGTGAAGTGCCGCGGACTCATGGCGGCGCGGCGGGCCAGGTCGGCGACCGCGTGGGCGCCGCCGGGTTCGGACTCGATGGCCTCCTGCACGTCCCGGATGGGTTCGCGCCTGGCGCGCGGCATCCAGACCGGTGCGGCGAACTGGGTCTGGCCGCCGGGCCTGCGGAGGTACAGCACCAGGAAGCGGGCGACGGTCTGCGCGACGTCGGTGCCGTGGTCGGCCTCGACGAGCGCGAGGGACAGGTCGATGCCCGCGGTGACGCCCGCGGCCGTCCAGACCGTCTCGGAGCTGCGCACGAAGATGGGCTCGGGATCGACGTCGATGGCCGGGAACTCGTCGGCCAGTTGCGCGGCGAAGGACCAGTGCGTGGTGGCGGTGCAGCCGTCCAGCAGGCCGGCCTCGGCGGCGAGGAGGGCGCCGTTGCAGACGCTGACGACGCGGCGGGCGGTCTTCGCGACCGCCTGGATCCAGGCGATGACGGCGGGGTCGCGCCGCGCCGCCTCGACGCCGCGGCCGCCGGGCAGGACGACGGTGTCGATCGGGGCGCCCGGTGCGGGCAGGGGCTGGGCGACGAGCTGGAGGCCGGTGCCCGTGCCGACGGGCAGTCCCCCGACGGAGACGACGCTGACGTCGTAGCCGTCGGTGGCGCCGGCCGGCCCCAGGCACGCGGATGCTCCGGTGAAGACGTCGAACGGCCCGACGAGGTCGAGGCCCTGCACGCCCTCGAACCCCAGGATGACCACCGACAGTCGCACGCCTTCAGTGTCAACGCCCGCCGCCGTGTCGTCTACGCCGTGGACCCCACGGATCAGGACACGACGGCGGGCGTCGGCGAGGACCTGCTAGTTGCCGCCCACCGGCGGGGTACCGCCCGCCGGTCCGTACGGGCCGTTCTGGGCGCCGTTGCTGATCGACGGCGGGGTGGCCAGGTTCGGCCCGGTGGAACCGTTCACGCCCGCGCTGCTGCCGGACTCGCCACCGGACGACGACGCTCCGTCGGTCGACGATCCGCCGCCGCTGCTCGAGCCGGGCACCGTCTCGGCGGGGTCGACGGGCTGCGTGCCCACCCAGCCGAGCATGTCCTGGAAGTTGTCGTTGAAGATGACGCTGTCCGGGTTCTCGCCGACGACGTCGAAGTAGAGCTTGCCCGAGTTGCTGCCGCCCTGGCCGAGCGGTGCGCCGCTCAGGGTGGACACGTTGAGGGCGCGGTAGTCGGCGCCGTTCGCGGTGCGGGCGAGGAAGTTGCCGACCTTCGGCGTGACGGTGCCGACGACGGCGTCGGTGGTCACGTTCGCCTCGTACAGCCGGCCGCCGACCGGGTAGGGCACGGCGTCCCTGCTGGGCCGCAGATTCTTGACCGTGTAACCGATCTCGCTGCTGAAGTTCGACAGGCTGTAGAAGTCCTTGAGGGTCTCCTGGACGCCGAATCCCTTGATGTTGTTGATGGCCGACGCGGGTGCGACGGCGCAGACGCTGAACAGGGCCGTCGTACAGATGGCGACGCCTGCGATGCGTGTGAGCTTCATGTATGCCTCTCGAAGTAGTTCGTTCGGCTAACGAGTTGCCCCGCGCGGCGATCGCACAAACTTGAGTGAACACGCGTTCAGCGTTACGTCACATCTGCAGGTGACAGGCCCGGATGCGGTCGATCCACCACCGCCGCCGATCCGCCGACACGGCGAGCCCGGCGAGGCGCGCCGGGTCGGGCACCACCGGTCCGACCGGGAGGTGGCCGTCCACCGGGAGCACGGAATCCACGACGTCCTCCACGAACAGGCCGCCGGTGCCGAGCCCGCAGGCGTACGGCAGCCGGGGCAGGCACGCCGCCGCGAGGAGCCCCCGCGACATCCCGACAGCGGTGTCGAGCGCACTGGACACCACGATCGGCACGTCGATCTGGCCGGCGATGGCGAGCAGCGGCGCGATGCCGCCGAGTGGCGCCACCTTGACGACCGCGACGTCGGCGGCCCCGGCGCGCACCACGTACAGCGGGTCCTCGGCCTTGCGGATGCTCTCGTCGGCCGCGACCGGCACGTCGACCAGACGACGGAGTTCGGCGAGTTCGGCGACCGTCGCGCACGGCTGCTCCAGGTATTCGAGCGGCCCGCCCGCGGTGAGCGCCGCCGCGGCCTCGACCGCCTCCGCAACCGTCCACCCGCCGTTGGCGTCGACCCGCACCCGCGGCACCGCGGCGCGCACGGCCTCGACGCGGGCGACGTCGTCGGCGAGGGTCTGGCCACGCTCGGCGACCTTGACCTTCGCGGTGGTCGTACCCGGGAATCGGGCCAGCACCTCGGGCACGCGGGCGGCCTCGACGGCGGGCACCGTCGCGTTGATCGGGATGCGGTCGCGCAGGGGCGACGGCGCGGCGCCGTAGGCCGCCTCGACGGCCGACGCCAGCCAGTGCGCGGCCTCCGGCGGTTCGTACTCGAGGAAGGCGCCGAACTCGCCCCACCCCGACGGACCCTCGATCAACGCGACCTCGCGGACGTCGATGCCGCGGAACCGAACCCGCATCGGCAGCGCGACCACGTGCAGCCCGTCGAGGAGGTCGTCGAGGGTCGGGGACACCCCGTCATCCTCGCCTACGCCGCCGTCCCACGACGAAGATGTGTCCGGCCTGTGACGTCGCTGTCTGGAACGGTTCAAAGCGCGAAAAGAGCGCATCCTCGAGGTAACCGCGTACGTGGGCTAGGAGCCGATGCACATGAGTACCAAGACGTCATCGATCGCCGCCGCACAGGGCAACGCGATCGATTCGCGCTATCACCCGTCGGCAGCCGTGCGGCGGCAGCTGAACAAGGTCTTCCCGACGCACTGGTCGTTCCTGCTCGGTGAGATCGCTTTGTACAGCTTCATCGTGCTGCTGCTCACCGGCGTGTGGTTGACCCTGTTCTTCGACCCGTCGATGGCCGAGGTCACCTACGAAGGCGTCTACCAGCCGCTCAACGGCGTGCAGATGTCCAAGGCCTACGAGTCCGCGCTCGACATCAGCTTCGAGGTCCGCGGCGGACTGTTCGTGCGGCAGGTACACCACTGGGCGGCACTGCTGTTCGCGGCGTCGATCATGGTCCACCTGGCACGCATCTTCTTCACCGGCGCGTTCCGGCGGCCCCGCGAGGCGAACTGGGTCATCGGCTCGCTGCTGCTGATCCTCGCGATGTTCGAGGGTTACTTCGGCTACTCGCTGCCCGACGACCTGCTGTCCGGCACCGGCCTGCGCGCCGCGTTCTCGTCGATCAGCCTGGGCATGCCGGTGATCGGCACCTGGCTGCACTGGGGTCTCTTCGGTGGAGACTTCCCCGGCACGATCATCATCCCGAGGTTGTATGCGCTGCACATCCTTCTGATTCCGGGAATCATGCTGGCTCTCATCGGCGCTCACCTGGCGCTGGTGTGGTTCCAGAAGCACACCCAGTTCCCCGGTCCTGGCCGGACCGAGACCAACGTGGTCGGCGTGCGCGTCATGCCCGTCTTCGCGGTGAAGTCCGGTGCGTTCTTCGCGATGGTCGTCGGAGTCATGGGCCTGATGGGCGGCCTGCTGCAGATCAACCCGATCTGGCTGCTGGGTCCGTACAAGCCGTCCCAGATCTCGGCCGGTAGCCAGCCCGACTTCTACATGATGTGGACCGACGGGTTGGCGCGCGTCTTCCCGCCCTGGGAGTTGTACTTCTTCGGACACACCGTGCCGCAGTCGGTATGGGTGGCATTGCTCATGGGCCTGGTTCTGGGCATGCTCACCGTCTACCCGTTCATGGAACGGAAGTTCAACGGCGACAACGGCCACCACAACCTGCTTCAGCGTCCCCGCGATGCACCGGTGCGCACCGCGATCGGAGCGATGGCCATCTCGCTGTGGGTGGTCCTGACCCTGGCGTCGGTGAACGACATCATCGCGCTCAAGTTCCACATCTCGCTGAACGCGACGACGTGGATCGGCCGCATCGGCATGGTGGTGCTGCCCGCCCTCGTCTACTACCTCACCTATCGGTGGTGCATCGCGTTGCAGCGCAGTGACAGAGCGGTTCTCGAGCACGGCATCGAGACGGGCATCATCAAGCGGATGCCGCACGGCGCCTACGTCGAGCTGCACCAGCCGCTCGGCCCTGTCGACGACCACGGCCACCCGCTGCCGCTGGAGTACCAGGGCGCCGCGCTGCCCAAGCGGATGAACAAGTTGGGTGCCGGCGGGTCGACGGGCACCGGCGGGTTCCTGTTCGCCGACTCGCTCACCGAGAGCAAGGCGATCACCGACGCCGCGCACGCGTCGGAGGGCCGTGCGCTCACCGCGCTCAAGGAGTACCAGGACACCGAGCACGGGGTCGCGACCAACGGGCACTCGAATGGCCACTCGAACGGCCACTCGAACGGCAATGGGTCCAACGGGTCCAACGGGAACGGCGACGGGTCGAACGGGCACCACTAGCCCACCCGCCCGCCGAGATCTGCGTCGGCGTCGTCCATGTCGCCCGACGACGACGCCGACGCAGATCTCGCGGTGAACTCCTAGACCGTCGCGCGGTCGCGGCCCTCCCAGTGCGGCTTGCGGAGATCCTTCTTGAGGATCTTGCCGGTCGGGTTGCGCGGCAACTCGTCGACGATGTCGACGGTCTTGGGGCACTTGTACTTCGCGAGCCGCTCGGCGGCGTAGGCGATGAGGTCGGCTTCCGACGCGTCGCCCTCGAGCGAGACGACGGCCTTCACCGCCTCGCCCCACTTCTCGTCGGGCACGCCGATGACGGCCACCTCGGCGACGGCGGGATGTTCAGCCAGCACGCGCTCGACCTCGATCGAGTAGACGTTCTCGCCGCCGGTGATGATCATGTCCTTGAGCCGGTCCTCGACGAAGATGTAGCCGTCCTCGTCGACGCGTCCGATGTCGCCGGTGCGGAACCAGCCGTCCTCCGTGACCGCCTCGGCCGTCGCGTCGGGCTTGTTGTGGTAGCCCTTCATCAACTGCTTTGTCCTGAACCACAATTCGCCCTGCGTACCGGGTTCGGCGTCCTCGAGGCTGTCGGGGTCGACCACCCGCACCTCGGCGCCCGGCACCACCCGTCCCGCGCTGCCCATGCGCTCCTCGTTGCCGCTGCGGTGGTCCTCCGGCGCGAGCAGGCTGATCACGCCGCCCACCTCCGTCAGACCGTAGGCCTGGATGAAGTCCGTGTCCGGCCACGCCTCGAGGGCCTTGCGCAGCAGCGGCAGCGGCATCGGCGACGCGCCGTACCCGTACGTCTTGAGGGCGCTGAACAGCTTGACGGCGTCCTCGCCGGACTCCAACACCTTGGCGAGCACGGCGGGCACCAGGAAGGTCCGGTTGGCACCGGACAGGATGCCGCCCGCGAGCTGCGCACCGTCGACGTCACGCGTCATGTAGCTGGCCACGCCGGTGTGCAGACCCAGCTGCATGTAGGACGACCCGCCGACATGGAACAGCGGCATCGCGACGAGGTTCTTGTCACCCTCGTCGAGTTCCCAACCCTCGAAGGCACTTTCGGTGTGGGCGATCAGGTTGGCCTGCGTCAGCGCGACGCCCTTGGGCCGGCCGGTCGTGCCGGACGAGTACATGATGATGGCGACGTCGTCGGGCTCGACGTCGTCGGACCGGTCGACGGGCGTCGCCGACGACAGCAGCGCCTCGTACTCGTCGCCCTCGGCGCCCTCCGGAGTCACCTCGACGATCTTCTCCACCGCCGACAGCTTGTCGCGGATCTTCTCCACGCCGGGCTTCAGTTCCGCACCGACGATCAGCACCTTCGCGCCGGAATCGTTGATGACGTAGTCCATCTCGTCGGCGGCGAGCCGGAAGTTGATGATCGCCGTGGCCGCTCCGATGGACGCCGCCGCCAACGTCGTCTCGACGCAGGCGGGATGGTTCTTGTCGAGGAACGCGACGACGTCGCCGCGGCCGACGCCGAGTTCGGTCAGGGCACCGGCGAGGCGCCGGATGCGGTCGTTCCACTGCGACCACGTCCAGGTGCGGTCGGCGAAGGTGATGGCCTCGTCGTCGGGCTTGGTCTGGGCCCAGTGGGCGACGCGCTCGTCGAGGAAGGTCGGAATGGGGAGGTCGGACATGCCCGAAAGCGTCCCACGAACGCGGCGGCCCGAGGTGTCTTTCCCCTTACTTCGCCGTGACGTCGGCCGCGGTGTCGGAGTCGTGGATCCGGCGAAGGCCGCGGCGGTCGTAGAGACGGGTGACGACGGCACCGATCAGCAGCCCGATCACCAGTCCGATCGCCGTCATCACCAGCGCATGGCTCAGGCCGGCGTCCGCGCGGCCGTCGAAGTACAGCAGCGCCCGGGCGCCCAGGAAGACCTGGTGCATCGGCTCGAATCTCGCGAGCCAGCCGAACAGCGTCGGCGCGGCCTCCAACGGGATGGTCGCGCCGTTCGACGGCAGGCCCAGGATGACGAAGACGAACAGGTTCACCAGCAGCCCGGCCGATCCGAGCGCCGCGATCAGCGACGTCGAGGTGACCCCGACCGCCGTGATCGTGAAGACCCCGTACAGCCAGAGCGTCCAGCCGTTCGGGATCGGCATGCCCAGCGCCGCGGCGATGCCGATGTAGGCCGCCGAGGTGAGCAGCGCCACCGCGACCATCAGCCCCCACTTGAGCAGCAGCGTGCGGAACCGCGAGATGTCGGTGCGCCGGGCGAAGCGGTACACCGGCCCCAGCTCCGAGGGCACGAACCCCAGCATGGAGTCGACCAGGGAACTGACGATGATGCTGCCGGTGAAACCCGCCAGCAACAGCAGGAGCGCGTAGTAGAAGGCCGACAGGCCGTTGCCCGTACCGCCCGGCAGCGGGTCGTAGCTGCCGACCTGGACGTCGACGGGCGCGGACAGCGCCAGCGCCACCCCGCCGGACAGCGGCGCACCGCTCGCCTGGGCGACCTGCTGCGAGAGTCGTTTCCCGATGGCGCCGTTGATCTCCTCCACCGCCTTGGCGAGGGCGAGGCCGGCGATGCTGGCGCCCAGTTCGCCGGCTCGCGGACTGGTGGACACCGAGATGACGGGACGGGTGACGCCGCCCGGCGTCGTCGCCTTCTGACCGAGCGCCTGCAGTGCGGCCGAGAACTCCGCGGGGATCTGGACGACGCCGTACAGCTGGGCCCGTCCCAACTGATCGGCCGCCTCGTCCGGCGTCAACACCCGGACGTCGAACTGCTTCGGGTCGAGCCCGGACGTCAGCCCGTCGACCACGTCCGCGCCCGACGGCCCGGCGTCGGAGTTCACCACCGCGACCGGGAAGTTCCGCAGGTTCGGCGTCGGGTTGAGGATGCCCGCGAGGTAGAGGGCCGCCAGCGCCGAGAACACGACGAGCGGCACCAGGACCGGCGTCAGCCAGAACCGCGGGGTGCGGACGGTGGCCAGCGGATCGGGCACCGCGTGCCGTGGGTGCGCGATCACGCCGAGTGCACCCGCCGGCCCGCCAGGTACGTCGCGCGCACCTCGAGGTCGGCGATCGACTCCGGCGGCACCGTTCGCGGGTCGGCCGACAGCACGACCAGGTCGGCGTACTTGCCCACCTCCAGCGATCCGATCACGTCGTCGGAGAACAACTGCCAGGCCGCATCGATGGTCTGCGCGCGGATGGCCTGGTCGACGGTGATCCGCTGCTCCGGCCCGAGCACCCGACCGCTGGGCGCGAGGCGGGTGACGGCGACGCCGATGTTGCGCAGCGGCTCCTCCGGCGTGACGGGCGGATCGTTGTGCAGCGAGACCCGCATGCCGGTGGCGAGCGCGGAACCGACCGGCATCCAGTGCGATGCGTGCTCCTCGCCGAACAGTCCGTCGGCCAGGACGTCACCCCAGTAGTGGATCTGGTCGACGAAGATGCTGCACGTGACGCCCATGTCGTGGGCGCGGCGGAGTTGTTCGTCGGTGATGGCGCCGACGTGCTCGAGCCGCAGCCGGTGGTCGTCGCGCGGATGTGCCTGCAACGCTTGCTCATAGACGTCGAGGATGGTGTCGACGCCGTTGTCGCCCTGGACGTGGCACGCCATCTGCCAGCCGAGCGGGAAGTACGCGGCGACGATCTCGGTGAGCTGTTCGCGGGTGTAGTTGGCGCAGCCACACGACCCGGGGATCACGCCGATCGACCGGGTCGCGGCGGTATCGAGGTACGGGAACGTCAGGTCGATGTTGCCGATCCACGGCGACCCGTCGACCCAGATCTTGATGCCCACCTGCTTGACCACGTCGTCGCCGTTGACCGGGCGGGCTGCCGTCGTCATCTGCGCCGTCGACATCTCGTAGGTGCGCAGCCGCACCGTGAGGTGGTCGTGCAGCGCGTCGAGCGCCGGCTGGAACATCGGGTCGAACGCCATCTCCGAGCACGTCGTCAGCCCGGCCTGGTTCAGCCGCGCGCACTCGGCGAGCAGCATCGCCGGATACCCGGCCACGTCCATCACGCCGCCGATGAGCGAGAACACCGCCGCCGACTCGACCGCCGTGCCGTCGAGGTCGCCGTCGGCGTCGCGGCCGTAGGAGGCGCCCTTCGGATCGGGGGTGTCGCGGCCGAGGCCGAGCGTGCGCGCCGCCGCGGTGTTGAAGAACGCCTTGTGGCCGGAGTTGTGGATGATCACCAGCGGGGTGTCGGGGGCCTGGCCGTCGAGCCACTGCAGCGTCGGCTCGGGCAGGCCCACCTGCAGCAGCGGGTCCCAGCCGTTGAGGTAGGCGCCGTCGGATCCCCGCCTGGCGACCTCGTCGCGGATGGCGGTCAGCACGTCGTCCGTGGCGCGCATCGTGACGGGCCGGATGTCGACGATGCGGTCGGCCAGCACGATGGCCTCCATCAGCGGATGACCGTGCGCCTCGACGAAGCCGGGCAGCACGCAGCCGTCGCCGAGTTCGACCACCTCGGTGTCGGGCCCGACGAGTGCTGCGACGTCGGCGCGGCTGCCGACCGCGACGATGCGGCCGCCGGTCGCCGCCAGCGCCTCGGCGGTCGGCCTGCTCTCGTCGACGGTGAGGACGGTTCCATAAACGACGAGGTCAGCGGCCACGGCTGAATTCTCGCCGAAAAGTTCGCCCGTCGTGTCGAATTCGGGGGGTGCCGTTCGACGTGGTTATGAGGGCAGGATCACCGATGCCCCTTCCACACCGACAGAAGGAGAGAACGATGGCGCGATACATGCTGATCATGCGGGTGGCCCCCGAGGCCGAGGCGATGATGGCCGAGCAGGAGATCGACTTCGACCAGATCATCGAGTCGATGGGCCGCTTCAACGAGGAACTGATGAAGGCCGGCGTCCTGCTGGCCGGCGAGGGCCTGACCGTTCCCGAGGAGGGCTTCGTCGTCGACTTCGACAGCGACCCGCCCGTGGTGACCGACGGCCCCTACACCGAGGCCAAGGAGCTCTTCAACGGCTTCTGGGTGCTGGAGGTGTCGTCGAAGGAGGAGGCCAAGCGGTGGGCGCTGAAGGTGCCGCTGGGGCCCGGCGTGAAGCTCGAGGTGCGCAGGGTGTCCGAGACCGAGGACTTCCCGATGGACAACCCGTGGGTGCGCAAGGAGATCGCGTGGAAGGCGGACCTGGCCGAGAAGCTGGCGGCCCGGGCGCGCGCGGACGCGGATCGGTTCGCGCGGTCCTGAACCTGAATTGGAGAGTCCGCCGAACTGGAGAGTCACGTCGCTGCCGCGGCGCATTCACGACGTGACTCTCCGGTTCGAAGCGGGGTGGCGCGACTGCGCTAGGTGGCGCGGATCCGGATGGGACCGCGCCACGGCTGGTCCGGGTCGAGCACGGTGCCCTTCTGGGTGATCTCGACGTCGCCGCGGCGGGCGAGGTCGCGCGCGATGTCGCGGGCGTCGTCCATCAGGTCGCGCCACTGCTCGCCGCCGACCGCCCGTGCGGCGTCGGACGGGCAGATCGTCTTGTCCGGTCCACGCTCGCGAGCCAGGTCGAGGATCGCGGACCGCAGCTTCTCGCTCACCCGTCGAGTGAAGCCCACTCCGCACGCCCGTCAAACGCTCGCCCTTGAAACTAAAGTTAGAACACGTTCTAATCTGATGCCATGACCGACTCGCTGCTGCGTCATCCCATCCACTCCGGCCACATCACCGTGCGCGCGCTCCAGTGGAACAAGGACAAGCCGGTGCTGTTCCTCGGCGACACCACGCTCACCGGCGGGCAGCTCGCCGACTGCATCAGCCAGTACGTTCAGGCATTCGAGGCCCTCGGCGCGGGCTCCGGCAGCACGACCGGTCTGTTGGCGCTCAACCGGCCGGAGGTGCTGATGATCGTCGGTGCCGGGCAGACGCAGGGGTACCGCCGCGTGGCACTACACCCTCTCGGTTCTCTGGACGATCACGCCTACGTGCTGACCGACGCCGGGGTCACGACGCTGATCGTCGACCCGAACCCGATGTTCGTCGAGCGGGCCGTCGGACTGCTCGAGAAGGTGCCGTCGCTGAAGCAGGTGCTGACCATCGGACCGGTGCCCGCCGAACTGGCCGACGTCGCGGTGGACCTCACCGCCGAGGCCGCCAAGTTCCCGCCGAAGCCGCTGGCCGCCGCCGAACTGCAACCCGACACCGTCACCGGGCTGGCCTTCACCGGCGGCACCACCGGCAAGCCCAAGGGCGTCATGATGACGGCGCAGGCCACGACCACGATGACGACGATCCAGCTCGCCGAATG
Source organism: Mycobacterium sp. PTI7 (assembly GCF_056679845.1). Taxonomy (NCBI): domain Bacteria; kingdom Bacillati; phylum Actinomycetota; class Actinomycetes; order Mycobacteriales; family Mycobacteriaceae; genus Mycobacterium; species Mycobacterium sp. PTI7. The sequence goes on along the minus strand of NZ_CM155252.1, from coordinate 5,767,503 downwards.
GGAATGGCCCAGCTATCCGAAGTTCCTGATGTGCACCCCGCTGTCGCATGCGGGCGCCGCATTCTTCGTGCCCACGATCGTCAAGGGTGGCGAGATGGTGGTGCTGGCCAAGTTCGATCCCGCCGAGGTGCTCAGGACCATCGAGGAGCAGAAGATCACGGCGACGATGCTGGTGCCGTCGATGATCTATGCCCTGATGGATCACCCCGATTCGCACACCAGGGACCTCTCGTCGCTGGAGATCGTCTACTACGGCGCGTCCGCGATGAACCCGGTGCGGCTGCGGGAGGCGATCGACCGCTTCGGACCGATCTTCGCCCAGTACTACGGCCAGTCCGAGGCCCCGATGGTGATCACCTATCTCGCCAAGGCCGAGCATGATGACAAGCGGCTGACGTCGTGCGGGAAGCCGACGCTGTTCGCCCGCACCGCGCTGCTCGGCGAGGACGGCAACCCGGTTCCGCAGGGCGAGGTCGGCGAGATCTGCGTGTCGGGGCCGCTGCTGGCGGGCGGGTACCTGAACAAGCCGGAGGCGACGGCCGAGACGTTCCGCGACGGCTGGATGCACACCGGTGACCTGGCCCGCGAGGACGAGGACGGCTTCTGGTTCATCGTCGACCGGACGAAGGACATGATCGTCACCGGCGGCTTCAACGTGTTTCCGCGCGAGGTGGAGGACGTCATCGCCGAGCATGCCGCGGTGGCGCAGGTGTGCGTGATCGGCACGCCCGACGAGAAGTGGGGCGAGGCCGTCACCGCGGTCGTCGTGCTGCGCCCGGACGCGCCGTCCGACGAGGCCGCCGTCGCCACCATGACCGCCGAGATCCAGGCCGCCGTCAAGGAGCGCAAGGGATCGGTGCAGTCGCCCAAGCAGGTGGTGGTCGTCGACTCGGTGCCGGTGACCGCGCTCGGCAAGCCGGACAAGAAGGCCGTGCGCGCGCAGTTCTGGGAGGGCTCGGACCGCCGCGTCGGGTGAGGTTGTCCTCGCAACTCTTCCCCGCGAACAGACGCAAACGTGTCACTTTCGCCCGCGATGTGCGCACATTTGCTGGAGCCGCTTGCGGACTGCTCGCGGGGAGAACGCGCGGGCTAGGTGGCCAGGCCGGCGAGGATGCGGTCGAGCAGGTCGCCGGCGGTGCGGGCGGCGGCGTCGACGTCACCGGCCGCGATGTGGTCGAGCAGCACGCCGTGGTCGACGATCTCGACCGGCGCCTCGTGGGTGGCGGCGACGCTCGCGGTAATCGCCTCGACCAGCCCGCGGTACAGCTCCGTGAGCATGGCGTTGTGCGAGCTGCGGACGACGGCGAGGTGGAAGTCGGTGTCGGCGCGGGCGAATTCGTCGGTGTCGCCGGTCGCCAGGCACTCGTCGCGACGGGCCAACAGCGCGCGCAGTTCCGAGACGTCGGCGTCGGTGCGGTGGGCGGCGGCCAGACGCGCGCCCTCGACCTCGAGGCCCCGCCGCACCTGCAGCACGTCGCGCAGTTCGGCGCCGCAGAGACGGCGCAAAGCGCCAGACACCTCACTGGTCGCGCGGACGTAGGTGCCGTCGCCCTGCCGGACCTCGAGGATGCCGGCGTGGGCCAGCGCCCGGACCGCCTCGCGGAGCGTGTTGCGCCCGACGCCGAGCGATTCGACCAGCACGGTCTCGTTGGGGATGCGCCCGCCGACCGGCCACTCCCCGCCCGCCACCGACGCGCGGAGCTGGTCGATGACCTGCTCGACGAGGCCGGACCGGCGTGCTGTGCTCAGCGGCACGGAGACGTCCTTTCAACCAATCATGGGATGTATGGCAATGTAGCAGCGTGGCCGGTGACAAGCAGGAGTTGGACGCGTTCGCACCCGACGTGCGTGCCGGCGCGGTTCCCGCCGTCGCGGGTGGCGCACTGCTCGGGCTCGCCGTCGTCCTCACCGCGCTGAACCTTCGGCCAGCCGTCACCAGCGTCGCTCCCCTGCTCGGCGAGATGCGCGCCGACCTCGGCGTCTCCGCCACCTGGGCCGGGCTGCTGACCACCCTGCCCGCCCTGTGCTTCGCGGCGGCCGGTCTGACCGCGCCGTGGCTGTCATCGCGAATCGGGCTCGGCCGCACCATCTCCGGCGCCCTGGTGGCACTGACCGCGGGCCTGGTCCTGCGCGTCCTCGACGGTCCCAACGTCGTGCTCGGCGCGACGTTCATCGCGTGCGCGGGCATCGCACTGGTCAACGTCCTGATCCCGGTCGTCATCAAGGGCTCGTTCCCCGCCCGCGTCGGCCTGATGACCGGCATCTACACGGCCGCACTGCAGGGTGGCGGCGCACTGGGATCGGCCGTGACGCCGGGCCTGGAGGATCCGCTCGGCGGCTGGCGGATCGCGCTCGCCGCGTGGGCCGTGGTCGCCGTCGTCGCACTGGTGGCGTGGATGCCCGCGTCGCGGCGGCACGGCGAGACCTGGGCGGCCAGCACCGCACCGACGGGGCCGCGGCGCTCGCTGCTGCGCAACCCGCTCGCCTGGACGGTGACGCTCTTCTTCGGCTGCCAGGCCTTCATGGCCTACATCGTCATGGGCTGGCTGCCGCAGATCTTCATCGACAACGGCATCGACAAGACCACCGCCGGCCTCCTCGTCGGTCTGACGTCGCTGATCGGCGTGCCGGTGGCCCTGATCATCTCGCCGCTGGCCGCGCGCAAGCCGAGCCAGAGCGGGTGGGTGGTGGCGCTCGGCGTCCTCGGCATGACCGGCGCCGTCGGGCTGATGGTGGCGCCGGCCGCGCAACCCGTCCTGTGGAGCGTGCTGATCGGCGTCGGCATGAGCGCGTTCTCGATGGCGCTCGCGATCATCGCGCTGCGCGCCCGCAACGCCGAGGACACCGCGCAACTGTCGGGCATGGCGCAAGGCCTCGGCTACCTGATCGCGGGCACCGGGCCGTTCCTGTTCGGCCTGCTGCACGACGTGACGCACGGGTGGACCGTGCCGTGGGTGATGTTCCTCGCGGTCTACGTGGTGCAGATCGTCGCCGGCGCGTTCGCCGGACGCGCGCGCTACGTCTAGCGGACTGGGCAGAATGGTCGCGTGCCCGCCGTCGACCTGAGCCAGACCGTGGACGCGGTGTGGCGGATGGAGGCCGCGAAGATCGTCGCGACGCTGACCCGCGTGGTCGGCGACGTCGGGTTCGCGGAGGACCTCGCGCAGGAGGCGCTGGTCGACGCGCTCGAGCAGTGGCCCACCGCCGGCGTCCCGCGCAACGCGGGGGCGTGGCTGACCACCGTCGCCAAACGCAAGGCGATCGACCACTGGCGCCGACGGGACCGCCTCGACGCCCGGTATGCGGCGCTGGCTCGCGACCTCGAGACCACGCACGACGAGGCGTGGGATCCCGACCACATCGACGACGACGTGCTGCGCCTGATCTTCGTCGCCGCGCACCCGGTGCTGTCGCGGGAGAACCAGATCGCGCTGACGCTGCGCGTGGTCGGCGGGCTCACCACCGAGGAGATCGCCCGCGCCTTCCTGGTGCCGAAGGCCACGGTGGCGCAACGGATCGTGCGCGCCAAGAAGGCCCTCGCCGACGCCGACGTGGCGTTCGAGGTGCCCGATCCCTCCCAGTACGCGTCGCGGCTGGCGGCCGTGCTCGGCGTCGTCTACCTGATCTACAACGAGGGCTACTCCGCCTCGTCCGGGCGGCGCTGGATCCGCGACGAACTCTGCACGGAGGCACTACGTCTCGGTCGGGCACTGGCGGCGCTGCTCCCCGATCAGCCGGAGGCGCACGGCCTGGTGGCGCTGATGGAGTTCCAGTCGTCCCGGTTCGCCGCCCGCACGGATCCGTTCGGCAGTCCGATCCTGCTGGAGGACCAGGACCGCGCACGGTGGGACCGCGCGCAGATCACTCGCGGCGTCGCGGCCCTGGAACGTGCGTCGACGACGTTGCGCGCCAAGGGAACCGGCTGGGGACCGTACGCGCTGCAGGCGGCGCTGGCCGAGTGCCACGCCGTCGCCCCCACCGCGGCCGGCACCGACTGGCGGCGCATCGTCACGCTGTACGACGCGTTGCTGCGGATCGCGCCGTCACCGGTCGTCGAACTGAACCGCGCCGTCGCCGTCGCGATGCACACCGGGCCCGCCGACGCGCTGCCCATCGTCGACGGCATCCGCGGCCTGGACGGCTCCCACCTGGTGGCCGGCGTGCGCGGGGAACTGCTGTCCCGGCTGGGCCGCCACGACGAGGCCGCCGCGGAGTTCGACATCGCCGCCACCTTGACCACCAACGACGCCGAGCGAGAGGTCATGCACCACAAGGCCGCCCGCGCACGTAGAGAGAAGACGCCATGACCACCCGCGCCGCACTGTTCGACTTCTCCGGAACCCTGTTCCGGCTCGAGGAGGACGACAGCTGGTTCACCGACATCCTCGTCGACGAGAAGGCCGTCGACGAGCACGTCCGCGCCGAGCTGATGCACCGTCTCACCGTGCCGACCGGCCGGCCCGTCGAGATGTCCGACGAGCAGTTCGAGAGCTGGATCAACCGCGACCTGCAGCCACACCTGCACCGCGAGGCCTACCTGCACGTGATGCGGGAGTCCGGCCTGACCGACGAACACGCTCGGAAGCTCTACGCCCGCACCGTCGATCCGGCGTACTGGGTGGCCTACCCCGACACCGCCGACGTGCTGCAGCGCCTGCGCGACCGTGGCATCGCGGTCGCCGTCGTCTCGAACATCGCCTGGGACATCCGCGCGGTGTTCCGCAATCACGGCGTCGACCACCTGGTCACCGAGTTCGTCCTCTCGTTCGAAACCGGTGCGGTGAAACCCAATCCGGAGATCTTCCAGGCCGCGCTGACCCGGCTCGGCGTCGATGCCGCCGACGCGGTGATGGTCGGGGACAGCGAGGAGGCCGACGGCGGTGCGCTCGCGGTCGGCTGCCGCTTCGCGCTCGTCGACCCGCTCCCCGTCGCCGCGCGGCCCGACGGCCTGATTCGCGCACTCACGTCCGCGGGCGTCGAGGTCTAACCTCGAATTCATGGCCGACCACCGTCCGACGCCACCCTGGTGGCTCAAGCCGATGAACAAGGTCTTCATGGGCCTGATGAAGCTGGGCCTGTTCGGTGGCGACGACCCCGTCGTGCTGACGGTGCCCGGCCGCACGTCCGGCAAGCCGCGCTCGACGCCGATCACGCCGATGGTCGTCGACGGCGTGCGCTACGTCGTCTCGGGCTTCCCCGGGGCGGACTGGGAGCGCAACGCCCGCGCCGCGGACACCGCGACGCTGACCACCGGCGAGCGCTCGGAGACCGTGCGGATGGTGGAGTTGTCGGCCGATGACGCCCGCCCGCTGCTGCGCCAGTTCCCGACGCTGGTGCCCACCGGGGTGAGCTTCATGAAGCGGTCGGGGCTCGTGACAGACGGAACGCCCGGCGAGTTCGAAGCTCTCGCCGGGCGTTGCGCGGTGTTTCGGTTCGATCCCGCCTAGAGGTGCGGCGCGTTCTTGATCGGCGTGTCCTGCGTGCCCGCGGTCTGGCAGTAGGTCTGCACCGCGAGGCGCGTACCGGTGACCTCGAGCGACGCCGGGTCGGCGCCCTTCTCGTCCTTGAGCATCTTGTTGATGGCTTCGTTCTGCGTCTTCTCGTCGGCCGAGACGAAGTCCTTGCACGGGGTGTCGCCACCCTGCACGGACGGGGCGGAGCATCCGACCAGCATCAGTCCCGCGAACACGCCCGAGACCAACACACCTGCTGACCGCTTCATCGTGGTCCTCCTCATCCATGGCGCGATGGGTCGCGCCGTTGCGGGCGATCTGTACCCCTGGGTACGGAATGCGAAACCCGGGGGCGGCCGTTCTACAGTCGTTCCCGTGAGTGCTGACAACCCGTTCGACCCGACCGCGTGGCAGCCCGTCAAGGGTTTCGAGCTGACCGACATCACCTATCACCGGCACGTGCTCGACGGGGTGAAGCAGCCGACCGTGCGCATCGCGTTCGACCGGCCCGAGGTGCGCAACGCCTTCCGCCCGCACACCGTCGACGAGCTGTACCGGGTGCTCGACCACGCCCGGATGTCGTCGGACGTGGGCGTGGTCCTGCTGACCGGGAACGGTCCGTCCGAGAAGGACGGCGGCTGGGCGTTCTGTTCCGGCGGCGACCAGCGGATCCGCGGCCGCACCGGCTACCAGTACGCCTCCGGCGACACGGCCGACAGCATCGACCCCGCCCAGGCCGGCCGGCTGCACATCCTCGAGGTGCAGCGGCTGATCAGGTTCATGCCGAAGCCCGTCATCTGCCTGGTGAACGGCTGGGCGGCGGGCGGCGGTCACTCGCTGCACGTGGTCTGCGACCTGACCCTCGCCAGCCGCGAGCACGCCCGCTTCAAGCAGACCGACGCCGACGTCGGCAGCTTCGACGGCGGCTACGGCAGCGCCTACCTGGCGCGCCAGACCGGGCAGAAGTTCGCCCGCGAGATCTTCTTCCTGGGCCGCACCTACGACGCCGAGCAGATGCACGCGATGGGCGCGGTGAACGAGGTCGTCGACCACGCCGAGCTGGAATCCGTTGCGCTGCAATGGGCTAGGGAGATCAACGGCAAGTCGCCGCAGGCCACCCGGATGCTGAAGTTCGCGTTCAACCTGCTGGACGACGGCCTGGTGGGCCAGCAGGTGTTCGCCGGTGAGGCGACGCGCCTGGCGTACATGACCGACGAGGCTGTCGAGGGTCGCGACGCGTTCCTGGAGAAGCGCGACCCGGACTGGTCGAAGTTCCCGCGCTACTTCTAGCGATTCGTGGAGACTTTCCGGCGGTCAGCGCCGGAAAGCCTCCACGAATCGCCACGAGACGAGAAGGGGGTCGTGTCATCGAAGCCAGGATCACCGGGTGGATCGTCGCGGGCCTCGGCGTCGCGATCGTCGTGGTGGCGACGGTGCAGCCGTGGTTCGTCGCCCAGGGCGTCGACGGGTACGCCGAGATGGCCGGCTGGGGTGCGTGGCGCCGGACCGGCGACGTGGACGCCAGCCTGCGGCCGCTGCCACTGGGCGTCCTCGTCTACCTGACCGCAGGCCTGATGATCGTGGGCGCGCTGCGCCGGGCGTTCGGCGCGGCGGTCATCGGCGCGATGGCCACGTTCGCCGCCGTGGTGCTGCCGCACATGCTGATGCCCGCCGTCGACCGCAACGCGCCCGGCACCGCCGCGGTGGGCGTCGAGGTGGGTGCCGGGCCGGCGACGCTGCTGGGCCTCGCCCTGGCCGTGACCGTCGTGTCGTGGATCGGCTACGCGCGCTGCGTGTTACGCCCGGCCCCGCGCGCCGGGGCATGACCCGCCACGCCTGGCACACTCGAGCGGTGCCCGGACGCACGCTGGTGACGCAGCGCATCGAGGCGGCCGACGTCGTCCTGCGCAAGGCCCGCGACGGCGACCGCGAGGCGATCATCGCCCACGAGACCGACGTTCGCGTGCGCGCCCACCTCGGCGGCGCGCAGGCGCGGGCGGCGGTCGAGCAGGACCTCGACGACGTCGGGGTGGCGGCCGCGACCGGGTCGCCCGGTGCGTTCGTGATCGCCGCCCGCTCCGACGACGCGTTCCTCGGCACGATGGCGCTGACCCGGCGCGGCGCCCACCGGCCCGGTCACATCAGCGAGTCGGGCGAGGAACTGGAGCTGTCGTACACGCTGATCCCGGTGCTGTGGGGCCGCGGGCTGGCGTTCCAGGCGGCGACCGCGGTGCTGCGCGCCGCCGCCCGCGAGCTGCCCGACGAGCCGGTCATCGTCGTCACGCAGTCCGCGAACGTCCGGTCGATGAACCTCGCCCGCCGGCTCGGCTTCGTGCCCGTGCTGACGTTCGACGAGTTCGACGTGGAGCAGACGCTGTGGGTGGTCGATCTGCGCGAGTTCGGCGCCGGCACCGCGGGCACCTAGGCTCGGACCCCGTGAGTAGGAACCCCTTGCGTCGCCTCGCCGACGGCATGCTACTGGCCAGCATGCGCCCCCCGCTGACCGCCCAGCTGCTCAAGCCCCGGCGCGAGGTGGAGATCGCGGGCAAGCGCATCCTGGTGACCGGCGCATCGTCGGGCATCGGCGAGGCGGGGGCGCGGATGCTCGCCGCCGCGGGTGCCCGGGTGATCGTCGCCGCGCGTCGCGGCGATCTGCTCGACGCGCTGGTCGCCGACATCGCACGCGACGGCGGCGATGCCACCGCGATGCCGTGCGACCTGTCGGACCTGGACGCGGTCGATGCCCTGGTGGACACCGTCGTCGAGCGGTTCGGTGGCGTCGACGTGCTGATCAACAACGCCGGCCGGTCGATCCGCAGGCCGCTGGCCGAGTCGCTGGACCGCTGGCACGACGTCGAGCGGACGATGACGCTGAACTACTACTCGCCGCTGCGGCTGATCCGCGGCTTCGGCCCCGGGATGCGGGAGCGCGGCGACGGCCACGTGGTCAACGTGTCGACGTGGGGCGTGCTGAGCGAGTCGTCGCCGCTGTTCGCGGTGTACAACGCGTCGAAGGCCGCGCTGACCGCCGTGAGCCGCGTCATCGAGACCGAGTGGGCGGTCGACGGCGTGCACTCGACGACGCTGTTCTACCCGCTGGTGAAGACGCCGATGATCGCGCCGACCCGCGCCTACGACGGGCTGCCCGGCCTGTCCGCCGACGAGGCCGCCCGGTGGATGGTGACGGCCGTGCGGTCGCGGCCGGTGCGGATCGCGCCGCGGATGGCGGTGGCGGCCGACATCGTCAACGCGTTCACGCCGGGCGCGGTCGACGCCGTCATGAAGCGCCAGCGCGTGCAGCCCGCGGGATAGTTAGTTAGGTTAGCCATGCCATACTCGGGTGCGTGTCCGATCTCGCGATTCAGCTCGACGACGTAACCAAGAGGTTCGGCGACCACCAGGCGCTGCGGGGCGTCACGTTCTCCGCACCGGTGGGCTCGGTCCTGGGCGTGCTCGGCCCCAACGGCGCGGGCAAGACCACCACGATCAACATCCTCGCGACCCTGCTGCGCCCGACCAGCGGCACCGCGACGATCGCCGGCTTCGATGTCGTCCGCCAGGCGCGCCAGGTCCGCGAGTCGATCGGGCTGACGGGCCAGTACGCCGCCGTCGACGAACTGCTCACCGGCCGGGAGAACCTGATCCTGTTCGCGCGACTGCGCGGCATGGACAAGACCACCGCCCGCGACCGTGCCGACGAGATGCTGGCCACCTTCAGCCTGACCGACGCCGGCGACAAGCGCGTCACCACCTACTCCGGCGGCATGCGGCGGCGCGTCGACATCGCCTGCGGCCTCGTCGTCCCGCCCAAGGTGGTGTTCCTCGACGAGCCCACGACGGGCCTCGATCCGCGCAGCCGCCGCGAGGTGTGGGACCTGATCGGCGGACTCAAGCACCAGGGCATCACCACGCTGCTCACCACCCAGTACCTCGAGGAGGCCGACGCGCTGTCGGACTCGATCGTCGTCATCGACCGCGGCACCGTGATCGCCGACGGCACCCCCGACGACCTCAAGCGCACCATCGGCGGCAGCTACTGCGAGATCACGCCCGTCAGCGTCGCCGACCTCACCCGGATCGCCGAGGCGCTCGGCGGATTCGCCGGCGTCGAGATCGACCGCGAGGCCGGCACCGTGAGCGTGCCCGCCCCCGACGGCTTCGCCACCATGTCCGAGGTCTTCGGCACGGTCTCGGCGCTCGGCGTGGAGCTGCAGGACATCTCGCTGCGCAAGCCGTCCCTCGACGAGGTGTTCTTCACCCTCACCGGGGCGCCGGCGGTCACGTCGTGAGTGCGCTGCGCGCGCTGACCGAGCGATCGGTGCTGGGCACCGTCCGCGACGGCGACCTGATCTTCGCGATCGGTGGGCCGATCGCGTTCTTCCTGTGCTTCACCATCACGCTGCGCCACGTGATCGACACGGGCGACGTCGACTACCCGCAGTACATCCTCCCCGTCATCGTCGTGCAGGCGATGATCTTCACGGCGATGACGACGGCCGACCGCGCGGCGCGAGACCAGTTGAGCGGCATGGGCGTTCGGCTGCGCTCGATGCCGATGACGTCCCTCGTGCCGGTGACCGCCCGCATGCTGTCGGCACTGATCCGCGCGACGGCGTCGCTGGCCGCGTCGATCACCGTCGGCTACGCGTTCGGCTTCCGCTTCGAGGGGAACGCCGCTCACGTGATCGGGTTCTGCGCGATCGCCCTGCTGCTGTCGCTGGCCCTGTCGCTCGGCGCCGACGCGCTGGGCTCGGTGGCCGGCAACGCGGAGGCGGCCGGTCAGACGCTGCTGATCCCGCAGCTGCTCCTGGTCATGCTGTCGACGGGAATCGCTCCCGCCGAGGCGTTTCCGGGCTGGCTGGGGTGGTTCGTCACCCGGCAGCCGGTCAGTCAGATCGCCGGGACGCTGCGCGAACTCGCCCAGGGCGCGGTGCCCGCCGCCGATCTACTGATCAGCCTGGCCTGGTGCATCGGCCTGCTGGTCGTGTTCGGCGGCCTCACGCTGCGGATGCAACGGAGGTCGGCATGACGTTCACCTCGCAGACCGGGCTGCAGGCCGGCCGGCTGCTGCGGCGCTGGACGCGCGAGCCCGTCGTGCTGATCCAGGCGCTCGTCTTCCCGACGTTCCTGCTGGTGGTCTACAAGCTGGTGATCGGCGAGTCGGTGCGGAGCCTCACCGGCGCCGACAGCCTCTATGGCCTGGTGCCGATGTGCGCGATCGTCGGTGCGATGTTCGGCGCGATCGGTGCGGGCGCCGCCCTTCCCGACGAACGCGAGTCCGGGCTGCTGAGCCGGCTGTGGGCGCTCCCGGTGTACCGCGCCAGCGCACTGTCCGGGCGCCTGCTGGCCGAGGCGGGCCGGGCGCTGATCGGCGCGATCGCGATCACCGCCGTGGGCGTCGGGATGGGTCTGCGATTCACCGAGGGACCGCTCGCCGCACTCGGATTCGTGCTCGTCCCGGTGCTGATGGTGATCGGCTTCGCGACCGTCATCATCGCCGTGGGTGTGAAGGCGAACGGCAAGAACATCATCACCGGGCTGTCGACGGTGTGCTTCCTGCTGCTGTTCTTCAACTCCGGCATGGTGCCGATCGACGTGTTTCCCGGCTGGCTGCAGCCGGTGGTCCGCGCGCAGCCCATGTCGCCCGCCATCGAGGCGATGCGGGGGCTGGCCGAGGGCGGGCCGATCCTGTGGCCGGTGCTGCAGTCGGTGGCATGGGTGGTCGGCCTGCTCGCGGTGTTCGGCCCGATCGGCGTGCGGGGGTACCGGATCGCTGCGGAGTCCGGCACGTAGCACCCGCGATCCGAGCGCCCATGGTGCGTCGAACCGGAGAGTCACGTCGCTACGGGCGCCGATCGACGACGTGACTCTCCAGTTCGCGAGAGGGGGGTTCGGGCGGGAGGGGGCTCGGCGGCGGGGAGCTGCGGGTGTGTTACACACGGGCATGGAGATTCTCGCCAGTCGGGTCCTGTTCCGGCCGGCGGACTACCGGCGGTCGGTCGAGTTCTACCGCGACGAGATCGGCCTGGCGATCGCCCGGGAGTACGGCGCGGGCACGGTGTTCTACGCGGGGCAGTCGCTGATCGAACTGGCGGGCCACGGCGCACCGACCGAGGGAGCGCCACCGTTCCCCGGCGCGCTGTGGCTGCAGGTGCGCGACGTCTACGCCACCCAGGCCGAACTGGAGGGCCGCGGCGTCCCGATCGCCCGCGAGGCCAGGCAGGAACCGTGGGGTCTGCACGAATTGCACGTGGCCGATCCCGACGGCGTCACTCTGATCTTCGTCCAGATCCCGGAGACCCACCCGCTGCGCCGCGACACCCGGAGCGACTGACCCGGAGACGACTGACGGCCCCCCGCCGAAGCGAAGGGCCGTCAGGCGAACGTGTTCAGCGGGCGGACGCCGCCAGCGGCCAGCCGACCGACGCGAGCCGCGAGGCGACCTGGTGGATCTCCTCGGGGTTGGGCTCCTTGGCGATGACGGCCTCGACGGCGGTGCGGATCTCACCCTCCGTCACGGTGTCGGCGTCGACGGACTTGAGGACCGTCTGCGCGGCCCTGACGACCTCGTCCTCGCTGAGTGACCGCTTCAGCAGCGCCAGCAGCGGGAAGTAGTCCTTCGGCGGGACGCCCTGCGGGTAACCCGCGCGGAGCCACTGCACGACGTTGTCGAACGAACCCGTGCTCTGGGTCTCGGTCATGGCGGTCAGCTCACTTTCCAGGAAGGAAGGGGACGGGGTTGAACCCGAAGTGGTGTTGGATCGTGCCCTTGGTGATGTACAGGATCGCGATCACGATGACCGCCGCGACGAACGTGAACAGCGCCAGGCCGGCAACCTTGAGCGCCGGGTTGGGCGTGACGGCCGTGCCGTCGGTGCCCGCACCGCCCGACCCCTTCGAGTAGGCGACCAGGCCGACCGCGAAGACCGCGGGGAGACCGGCGCCCAGGATCAGCCCCACGACGAGCACCTTGAAGATGGCTTCCAGATAGGTCATTCGAGTTCCTTGCTCTCAGAAGTCCGTCGGTCAGACCGAGGCCGCGGGCTTGCTGGCGTCGGTCGTGATGTCGCGAGCGTCGGCGGGGACGACGGAGTTGGTCGAGTCGTCCCAGTCGGCGTTGACGTTGTTGTGGTCGACCTTCTGCTGCTGGGCGCGCCAGTACATGTAGCCCGACAGCGCCACCAGGATCACGAAGATGAGGCCGTCGCCGGCGAGTGCGTTGCCGGTGGCGTTCTCGACGACGTGCGACAGCCAGAAGGACAGCGCGCCGACGAGTCCGGCGGCGGGCAGCGTGATCAGCCAGGCTGCGGCCATCCGGCCCGCGACGGCCCAGCGGACCTGCGCGCCCGGCTTGCCGACACCGCTGCCGAGGATGGAGCCCGTGGCGACGTGGGTGGTGGACAGCGCCATGCCCGCGGCGCTCGAGGACAGGATGATCGCGGCCGAGGAGGCCTCCGCGGCCAGGCCCTGCGGCGACTCGATCTCGACCAGACCCTTGCCGAGGGTGCGGATGACGCGCCAGCCGCCGATGTAGGTGCCCAGCCCGATGGCCAGGGCGCAGGACGCGATGACCCAGAACGGCAGGCCGTTCTCCTTCACGTCGCCGGTCAGGTGGCCGGTGGTGATCAGGGCGAGCGCAATGACACCCATCGTCTTCTGCGCGTCGTTGGTGCCGTGGGCCAGGGCGACGAGGGAGGCGGTGGCGATCTGGCCCCAGCGGAAGCCGTCCTCGCGGCGCTTCTTCACCACGTTGCGGGTGAGCCGGTAGACGATCCAGGTGCCGCACGCCGCGACCAGGCCGGCGATGAACGGTGCGGCCAGCGCGGGGACGATGACCTTGCCGATGACGCCGCTCCAGTTGACGCCGGACGTGCCGAGCGCGGCCAGGCCGGCGCCGATGAGGCCGCCGAACAGGGCGTGCGACGAGCTGGACGGGATGCCGAAGAGCCAGGTGAGGAGGTTCCACAGGATGCCGCCAATCAGGCCGGCGAAGATGATCGTCAACCCCGTCGAGGCGTCGATCCCGGTGACCAGCGACCCGGTCTTGGAATCCTGGATCTTCAGCACCGACGTGGTGACGGTGATGGCCACCTCGACCGACAGGAACGCACCGACGAGGTTGAGCAGGCCGGCGAGGATCACCGCCGTCTTGGGCTTCAGGGCGCCCGTGGCGATCGACGTCGCCATCGCGTTCCCGGTGTCGTGGAACCCGTTGGTGAAGTCGAATGCCAGTGCTGTGGCGATCAACAGCACCAGGATGATCAGCTCTCCGCTCATGTGGATGATTCTGAGGGATTCTCAGCGAAATCACCTAGCCGGAGTCGGCCCGTCGATGCACGCTGAGCAGGCAGTTTGCCGCAGACGTCAATGTGTTCATCGACTGTTCATGTTCGCGACGTCGCCGCGACGCCCAGCGCGTTCCCAGGGTGCACGCGGCTAGCACCGGGGTACTCGCGCCGATAGCATCTGTCCGTCCGGCATCGAGGCCGCACCGCCGCGCAGTGAGGGGAGGAAGTCGTGAACGCTTTCCTGTCGAAGATCGTCGCGTGGCTGCACGCCGGCTACCCCGAGGGCGTGCCGGGCGCCGACCGGGTGCCGCTGCTGGCCCTGCTCAACCGGCAACTCACCCAGGACGAGGTCACCGCCGTCTCGCAGGAACTGATCGAGCGGCGCGAATTCGACCACGTCGACATCGGCGTGCTCATCACCGGTGTCACCGACGAACTCCCTCGCGAGGAGGACGTCGAGCGGGTGCGGGCGCATCTGGCTGAGAAGGGCTGGCCACTGGACGACCCCCGCGACGAGGATCCGGAGCCCACGCCATAGCCAGGTTGCGCGCGGTCGTCATACCGCCCGCCCCGTCCGCCGCCGCACTCGTCGCCGTCCTCGAGGGCGTGCTCGACGGGCGCGATCCCGGCATCCTGCCGCTGCCCTCCGACGAGCGCGAGGCGGAGCTGCTGAGTTCGGCGCTGCGGGTGGGCGAGGAGGTCGACGACGACGTCGCGGTGGTGGTCTCGACGTCGGGGACCACCGGCCCGCCCAAGGGCGCTCTGCTCACCGTGCCGGCGCTTATCGCGAGCGCCGACGCCACCAACGAACGACTCGGCGGACCGGGCACGTGGCTGCTGGCGTTGCCCGCCCACCACGTCGCCGGTCTGCAGGTGCTGGTGCGCAGCGTCATCTCCGGGACGCTGCCGATCGTGGTGGACCCGAGCTTCACCACCGACGACCTCTGCGTCGCGATCGCCGCGATGGGTTCCGGGCCGCGCTATGCGTCGCTGGTGGCCGTGCAGCTCGACAAGGCCCTGGCCGACCCCGCGGCGACCGCGGCGCTCGCCTCGTTGGACGCGGTGCTGATCGGGGGCGGGCCCATGCCCGCGAACGTCGCCGAGAAGGCCGCTGCGGCAGGCATTCCCGTGGTGCGGACCTACGGCATGAGTGAGACCTCGGGCGGCTGCGTGTACGACGGCGTGCCGCTGGAGGGCGTCGACGTCCGACTCGACGGCGGCCGGATCCTGCTCGGCGGTGCGACGCTGGCCAGGGGATACCGGAACCCGGTGCAGCCGGACCCCTTCGCCGAACCGAGGTGGTTCCGCACCGACGACGTCGGCAGCCTCGACGATTCTGGCGCGCTCCGCGTCCTGGGACGCGCCGACGACGCGATCAGCACCGGTGGGCTGACGGTCATGCCCGCGCTGGTCGAGGCGGCGCTGGCCGGCCATCCCGCGATCGCCGACTGCGCGGTGTTCGGCGTCACCGACTCCCGCCTCGGGCAGCGCGTCGCGGTGGCGGTGGTGCTGTCGCCCGGCGCGACGACCCCGACACCCGACGACCTGCGCGCACACGTCGCCGCGACGCTGGACGCCACGGCCGGTCCGCGCGAGGTGCACGTGGTAGACGAATTGCCGCGCCGCGGCATCGGCAAGGTCGACAGAAGGGACCTCACCGCGCGGTACGACGCCGGAGGATGATGGGCCGCATGCACCGCGAACCCACCGTCGTGACCTCCGTCGACCGACTCCGCGAGATCGTCGGGCATCCGAATGCCGCGGTGGCCAAGAAGGTCACCGCGAGCTTGTCGGCCGCGCAGCGCGACTGGCTCTCCCACTCCCCGCTGGGCTTCGTGGCCACCACCGACGCCGACGGACGGGTCGACGTGTCGCCCAAGGGTGACCCGCCCGGGTTCGTGCACGTCCTCGACGACATCACCATCGCCATTCCCGAACGGCCGGGCAACAAGCGCGTCGACGGCTTCCTCAACGTGCTGCAGCGTCCCCAGGTCGGAACCGTGTTCGTGATTCCCGGGCGCGGAGACACGTTGCGCATCAACGGCACTGCCCGGGTGATCTCCGACGCCGACTACTTCGACGCGATGGTCGTCGACGGCAAGCGCCCGATCCTCGCCCTCGAGATCGCCGTCGAGGAGGTGTTCTTCCACTGCGCGAAGGCCTTCCTGAGGTCCGACGCGTGGAGACCCGAGACGTGGGATCCGACGGCCGTGCCGTCGGTGGCGCAGCTCGCCAAGGCGATCAAACCCGATGCCAGCGACGAGGAGCTGAAGAGGTACTACGACGAGGACAACATGCGCCGAGTCCTGTACTGAGATCACCCGTCAGAACCGGTGTGAGGTTTGAATTTAACGGTTCGGGCAATACTCGCTCCGGAACAAGTCGGTTCCCCTCGACAGATCGGAAGAACAATGATCGTCCTCGGCGTGATCTTGCTGCTCATCGGCTACTTCACCAGCTTGTCGATCCTGTACACGATCGGCGCCATCCTGGTGGTCGTCGGCGTGGTGCTGTGGATCCTCGGCGCGGTCGGACGCCCGGTCGGCGGCCGAAAAGTTTGGTTCTAGGTCTCCTAGTCTTCTAGGTCCCCAGCCGATGCCGTCATGACCTCTGCCGCGGGGCGCAGCGTTCGCAACCCCGAACGCGACCATCCGGTCTCACCGGTGGTCCGCGCCGCCGCAGCGTGGTCATGGCGGCTTCTGGCCATTGCGGCGGCGGCCTACGTCGCCCTCGAGGCGCTCACCAGGCTCGGCGTCGTCGTGGTGGCCATCGCCATCGCGCTCGTCTTCACCGCGCTGCTGCTGCCGGCCGTCGACTTCCTCGACCGCTACGGCGCCGTCCGCGGTGGTGCCGTCGCCTTCGTCCTCCTTCTCGGCATCTCCGTCCTGACCGGCGTGATGGCCTTCGTGGTCAACCAGTTCATCGCCGGCGCACCACAATTGGTCGACGAAGTCACCCGAAGCATCGAGAGCACCCGCGACTGGCTCATCAACGGCCCCGCGAATCTCAGTGGCGATCAACTGAACCGCGCCGGCGACACCGTCATCGAGTCGATCCGCGACCATCAGACGCAACTCACCAGCGGCGCCCTGTCGACTGCGGGCACCATCGCCGAGATCCTCACGGGCGCACTGCTGTGCCTGTTCACCGTCATCTTCTTCCTGCTCGGCGGCCGCAACATCTGGTCGTTCGTCACCCGTGTCATCCCCGCCCGCCAGCGGAATCGGGTGCGCGAGGCCGGTGCGGCCGGCTTCCACTCGCTCGCCGGCTACGCGCGGGCGACATCATTGGTCGCCCTCGTCGACGCCGTCGCCATCGGCAGCGGCCTCGCCATCATGGGCATCCCCCTGGCGCTGCCGCTGGCGTCGCTGATCTTCCTGGGCGCGTTCGTGCCCGTCGTCGGCGCACTCGTCACCGGCCTGCTCGCGGTGCTGGTGGCGCTGCTCGCGAAGGGCTTCGTGTTCGCGGCCATCACGCTCGGCCTGATCGTCGCGGTGATGCAGCTCGAGGCGCACGTCCTGCAGCCCCTGGTGATGGGGCGAGCCGTCTCACTGCACCCGCTCGCCGTCGTCCTGGGCATCACGGCGGGCAGCGTGCTCGCCGGCATCGTCGGCGCACTGCTCGCGGTACCGGCCATCGCGTTCTTCAACAGCTTCATCCGCGTTCTGGTCGCCGACGACCCCGACGCCCGCGGCGAGGAACTCGAGGACGACGACGGACCACTCGTCGACGCGAAGACCGACGACCCGGGCTGACCGCCCGTCCCTCAGACCCCCTGTGCCGCACGTCACGCCGGTTCGACGTGCGGTTCGCGGGTCCCGACCCGACTACCTCTAGGAGACGCCGCACCACCGCGGCGCCCGGTAGCCGGAGGGTTCGCGATGACCAGCAGTGGCCCGTACCGATCGGCCGGCGTCAGCAGTACCCGGCGGTGACCGCGATGACGACCCTGCGCCCACCCGTGTCCACCGGACTGCGCATCTCGATGCAGGTGGCCGACGGCACGATCATCCTGCGCATCGCCGGGGCCGTCGACGTCATCACCGCGCCGATCCTGGCCGCGCACGTCGCCAACTCGCTGCGGACCGGGGCACACACGCTGCTCCTGGACATGCGCCGCGTGACGTCCTTCGGTCCCGACGGGTGCCAGGTACTCGCCCGCGCGCACCGCACCGCCCTGCCCAGCCGGCTCGCGCTCATCGCCGACCACGACGCCTACCGCCACCCCATCGAGGGGTGCGTGATACCCATCCACCGCAGCGTCGACGAGGCACTCGCCGCGCACCGCGGCCGCCTCGACGCCTGAGTTTCGCGCCATCCGCGTCGGGTACCGCACCCGGCATGACGGGTGCCGAGGAGTACGTCCCGCCCACCCGGGACCAGGTCGCGCTGGCCTACGCCGCCAGGGACTGCCGCGGCTGCGACCTGTACCGCGACGCCGACCAGGTGGTGTGCGGCGCCGGTGCGCCCGCCGCCCGCATGATGCTGATCGGTGAACAGCCCGGCGACCAGGAGGACAGGGCGGGAACACCCTTCGTCGGCCCGGCCGGGCGCGTCCTGGACAAGGCGCTGGCCGAGGCGGGCATCGACCGCGACCCGCTGTACGTGACCAACGCCGTCGAGCACTTCAAGTTCACCCGCGCCGAACGCGGCAACAGGCTGCTGCACGAGACGCCGAGCAGGCTCGAGGTCGTGGCATGCCGCCCGTGGCTGTTCGCCGAACTCGAGGCCGTGGCGCCCGACGCCGTCGTCCTGATGGGGGCCACGGCGGCGAAGTCGCTGCTGGGCAACGACTTCCGGATCACCGCCCACCGCAGGGAGGTCATCGAGATGCCGCCCGGACCCGATCTCGGTGCGGCGACCCCCGACCTGGTGGTGACGGTGCACCCCTCGTCGATCCTGCGCGGCCCCCCCGGAGGCCCGCGACGAGGCGTTCGCCGGACTGGTGGACGACCTCCGCTTCGCCGCAGCACTGTTCGACGGAAGGGACTGACCGATGCCGGACCACTCGGACGTGACGATCACGTTCATCGGCAATGCCACCACGCTGATCTCCACCGGTGACCTGACCGTGCTCACCGACCCCAACTTCCTGCATCGCGGTCAACACGCCTACCTCGGCCACGGCCTGGTCTCCAAGCGCCTGCGCTCCCCCGCGCTGACCATCGACCAGCTGCCGCCGCTGGACGCGATCCTGCTGTCGCACATGCACGGTGACCACTGGGACCGCGTCGCACAGCGCGGGCTGGACCACGACCTGCCCGTGCTGACGACACCGCACGCCGCACACCGGTTGCGGCGCAGGGGCTTCGACAACGCCACCGGTCTCGACACCTGGGCGACCCACGTGCTGGTCGGTACCCACAACCGGATCGTCGCGACGTCGCTGCCCGGGCGGCACGCGCCGCTGTGGACGCGCCGACTGCTCCCGCCGGTGATGGGCACGATGCTCGAGATCGGCCCGCTGGAGGGGGACACGCGAACGCGACTGTACGTCTCCGGCGACACCCTCTACATCGACGAACTGGCCGAGATCCCCGTGCGATTCGACGCGATCGACGCCGGCGTGCTGCACCTCGGGGGCACCCGCATCCCGGCCGGGCGCAAGCTGCCGTTCGGGCTGACGGTCACCATGGACGGCGAGCAGGGCGCCGCCACCGCGGCGCTGATGGACCCGGCGAAGGTCATCCCGGTGCACTTCGACGACTACGGCGTGTTCGCCTCGCCGCTGTCGGACTTCACGGCGGCGATGCGACGGCGTGGCCTCGACGACCGCATCGTCGAACTCGAACGCGGCGGCTCCGTCACCCTGTGAGAGTTCAATTCCCCCGCGAGCAGTCGCGAACTCCCCTCGTTGCCCCCGAAGCAGGGGAGTTCGCGACTGCTCACGCCATGACGCGGCACGGCAAGTAGGGTCGCACCTGTGGATGGGGCGTGATGAGCGAGCAGGTCGACGAGTCCTTCGAGACGCTGCTGCGGTACATGCGCGACGCCCGGGGATTCGACTTCACCGGGTACAAGCGCACGTCGCTCACCCGGCGGGTCCGGCACCGCATCGAACAGCTGGGCATCCAGACCTTCGAGGACTACCTCGACGTCCTGCAGGCGAGCCCCGAGGAGTTCGCCGCGCTGTTCAACACCATCCTGATCAACGTCACCTCGTTCTTCCGCGATCCGCCCGCCTGGGACTTCCTGCGCACCGAGGTGATCCCCACCCTGGTGAACGCCCGCCGTGACGACCAGACGATCCGCCTATGGAGCGCGGGCTGCGCGTCCGGCCAGGAGGCCTACACGCTGGCGATGCTGCTCGCCGACGCGATGGACCCCGACACGTTCCGCCGCCGGGTCAAGATCTACGCCACCGACATCGACGAGGACGCCCTGACCCAGGCGCGGGCCGCGTCCTACGACGCGAAGGCCGTCGAGTCGGTTCCGCCCGAGTACCTGGAGAAGTACTTCGAGCACGTCGGCAACCGGTACGTGTTCAACAAGGACCTGCGGCGGGCGGTGATCTTCGGGCGCAACGACCTGGTGAAGGACGCCCCGATCTCACGGGTCGACCTGCTGGTGTGCCGCAACACCCTCATGTACCTGAACGCAGAGACGCAGCGAAACGTGTTGCGGCGACTGCACTTCGCGCTCGCACCGGCCGGTGTGCTCTTCCTCGGGCACGCCGAGATGCTGCTGAGCCACTCCGACAAGTTCGCCCCGGTGGACCTCGCGCACCGGATCTTCGTGCGCGCGGCCGGATCGCGCAGCGAACTCACCCGGGTCGAGGCACCGGACCCGCACTCCGAGCGCCAGGGCAGCCTGACCGGGCTGGCGCCGATCCGGGACCTCGCGTTCGCCGCGAGCCCGGTGCCGCAGATCGTGGTGACCGGCCAGGACACCGTCGCGATGATCAACCATCAGGCGGAGGTGACGTTCGGGCTGTCCGGCCGCGACATCGGCCGACTGCTGCGCGACCTCGAGATCTCCTACCGGCCCGTCGAGCTGCGGGCCTACGTGGAACAGGCCAAGGTGGAGCGCCGCGCGGCGAAGATCAGCGACGTGAGCTGGCAGCGCCCGGGCGCCGACACCACGTGGTTCGAGATCCACGTGAACCCGCTGGTCGACTCCGACAACGGCCTGATCGGGGTGTCGGTCGTGTTCTTCGACGTGACGGCGAACCGCCTGCTCGTCGAGAAGGTGGTGCAGACCAACGGTCAGCTCGAGTCCGCGTACGAGGAACTCCAGTCGACCAACGAGGAACTCGAGACCACCAACGAGGAACTGCAGTCCACGGTCGAGGAACTCGAGACCACCAACGAGGAACTGCAGTCCACCAACGAAGAACTCGAGACGATGAACGAGGAGTTGCAGTCGACCAACGACGAACTCCACACCATCAACGACACGCTGCGGGAACGCACCAGCGAACTCGACCAGGCGAAGGGCTTCCTCGACTCACTGGTCAACTCGATCGGCGTCGGCATGATCGTGCTGGACCGGGAGATGCGGGTGGTGTCGTGGAACGGCGGCAGCGAGGAGCTGTGGGGGCTGCGCGCCGACGAGACCACCGGCGTACCGCTGACCAATCTCGACATCGGCCTGCCCATCGAGGTGCTGCGGCCGCTGATCGGCAACGCGTTCGTGGACCCGCAGGCGTCCGGTGAGGCCCTGGTCGAGGCCGTGAACAGGCGCGGCCGCCGGATCAAGGTGCGGGTGACGTGCAGTTCGTTCCGGTCGGCGGGCGGCGTGGTCAGCGGCGCGTTGTTGATGGTGGAGGCCGCGGACTGACCCGTCCCCCGACCTCTGCCGCGGACTCGGCGGACGACTCGATGACGGCGGCGTGTGCCGCGGCGGCGTCCCGGTGCCGCTCGGCGGCCCGTTGATGTCCGTCACTGTCGAGCCCGTGGAAGAGCACGGCGGCCTGTTCGTGGGTGGCGGCGGCGCGGAGGTGTACGCGCCGAGTCTCGTCGTGCCGGGTGAGGGCCGACTCGTGGGCGTCCTCGGCGCGTACGACGGCCTGCAGCGCGCGACGCCGGGCGAACTCGGCCGCGCTCGGGGTGGGCTTACCGCCCCCCGCCAGTTCGATCAGGCGCCGGCGTAGCTCGGACGCGCGGGCAGCGGCGAGACGGCCGCGGCGCGCCGGCCCCGAACCGCTCTCCGCTCCGGTGCCGTCACCGGGACCCTCGTCGCTCATCACGCACATCGACCTCCGTACGGACTCACCGACATTGTCGACCCGCGACGGGCCGACACGCAATGTGGGAGGGCCGATGGCGACGATCCGAGACGACGGGGTGCTTGAGACGCTGTGTTCTCAACGCCTCAAGCACCGCGCGTCCGCAAACGCTCGGTGCGCGGGCGTGGGCAGCCTGCCCGGTTCCACGGACCCTCAAACCCGGCCGGAGACGGTGTGCCGTTGCCAGCCGCGGGGCACCGGCGTGACGGACACCACTAGCGGTGTACCACGCCGAGGCGGCGCGCACCGTCCATCCGCTGGGCCAGCGGCTGGGAGTCGACGATCTCGATGGCGTTGTCGCAGAGGCGAATCCACCCGCGTTCGCAGAACTCTGCCAGCGACCGGTTTACGCACTCGCGCGACGTGCCCGCCAGGTGCGCGAACTGTTCCTGGTTCAGGTCCATGGTGAGCCGGATGACCCCGTGGTCCTGCTGGCCGAACTGCTGAGCGAGCCGCAGCAGGTGCTTGGCCACCCGCGCCGACACCGTCGCCGACATCAGATCGGTGATGTCGTCGGACGTGCGGCGGATCCGACGCGCCAGCACGCGCATCAGATGCTCGGCGGCGGACGGGTGCGTCGTGACCAGCTCGCTGAGCTGTGCCCGGTTCCAGGCCAGCGCGCGGACGTCTGTCATGGCGACGGCCGTGGCGGGCTGCGGGGTGCCGTCGAGCACGGCGACCTCGCCGATGACGTCGGACCCCCCGAACACGGTGTAGAGGCATTCGCGGCCGGTATGGGACACCCGGCCGAGCCTGACCTTGCCCGCGGTGATCAGGTACACGCGGTCCGGTGGGTCGCCCTCGGTGAAGATGACGTCGCCGGAGGCGAACACCACCTTGGCGGCCTTCTGGCGGCTGACCTGTGGCCGGTCCGACACCGTCTGGGTCACGGCGCACCTCCTCGAATCGTCGACGTCGCCGACCACTACCCCGGTCGGGGGCCGTGACACCGGCGGTGGTCGCGTCCTTCGCGAACTGGCTGCCGGGCGTCGTTCAGCGCCGCCGGCGGCGCCACCACGCCAGCAGGCCGATGGCCACCAGCACTGCGACGGTGATGCCGACGGCACTCTCGCGGTTGGCGTTGATGCCGTCGCCGACGTCGTGCGCCTTCTGCGACACCACGGCCTTGGTCTCCTCGACCTTGTCGTGGGCGCGCGCCTTGACGTCGACCTTGTCGGCGAGAGCCGAGACGGTGTCGGCCAATTCGGCGCGGGTGGCCTCGATGTCGGCCTTGATGTCGTCGGTCCCGGCGTCGTCGTCGGGTTCCGGGCGTGGGTCAGCGGGCATTGCGGGCATCCTTCACCTCTCGTACGTCGTCCTTGACGGTCTCGACGGTCTGCGGGGCGATGGGTGCGACGTGGTCCACCTGCTTCTTGGCGAGCAGACCCATGATCGCGGCGATCACGAAGATGACGACCGCCACTATCAGCGCGGCCGCCCACACGGGCAGCACCAGCGCCAGCGCGGCGATCGCGGCGGTGACCAGCGCCCCGAGTCCGAACAGCGCGAGCACGCCCGCGCCACCTCCGAGCCCGGCGCCGAACGCCGCGTGCTTGGCGGTGTCCTGGAATTCACGCTGCGCCAGGCGGATCTCGTCGCGGACCAGCCGCGAGGTCTGCGCGGACAGCTGCCCGAGCAGTTCGCCCATCGACGCGTCCGAGCTGGTGTTCGACCGTGTGTCCATTGCCTCGCCTTCCGATCGGTTCGCGTGGAGGCGGTACCCGACGACGGTCGGGACAAACGCGCTCAGAGCCGGTTCTGGGGTCCCATCACGGCCCAGACCGTCTTGCCCGAGTCGGTCGGGGTGTTCCCCCAGGCGAGCGACAGCACCCCGACGATCGCCAGTTCGTGCAGCCGGCCCGCCGCCTCCGCGTCCTCGTGGACGACGGCCTGCGCGGTGTCGTGATCGGACACGGCGACGGTCACGTTGGCGCCGTTCACCTCGAGCCTCAGATCGGGGTTGCTGCCGGTGTGCCGCAGCACGTTGTCGACGAGAACCGTCGCGACGACGGTCGCGGTGGGGATCATGTCGGCCGATCCCCACACCGTGAGCCAGTGCGCGACGAACTCCCGCGCGGCGGGGAGTGACGACGCGTCGGCGGGCCACTGCTGGCGCATCCGCAACCGAACCGCGGGGACTGCGAGCGTGAGGGCGGCCACCGCCGCGGCCACGTCGTGGAAGATCGGGACGTAGCGTCCGATTCCATTGCGGATCAACGTTTCTCGTCCCGCCAGGTGGCCGCAGGACAAGCCCATCGGCACGTCCGGCCACTGGCTGGTGAGCCACCGCGCGCTGGTGAACACCGACCACGCGGACGCCGACGGCGCGTCGACGGCGGTCACGTCCATGACGAGGTTGGCCGGGCCGTCGACCGCGGCCTTCAGGATCGCGTCGCGCGCCTGGCGATAGGTGACGCCGTCGAGCACGCCGCTCATGGTCAAGGCGGTGTGATCCGATGCCACGCACTGCTCGATCCGCAAGGGGCCGACGTCGTCAGGGCGTGCCACGGGACTCCCCCCACACTCGCGACGAGGTGCCGCCCAGCAGCCGCCGCAGTTCGCGCGCCGCCGCGTCCGCCTCGTCAGCGATCTCCAGGTACCGGCTGCGCAGGACGTCGTCGTGGATCACTCTGGCATGGGTGCGCGCCAGCTGCGCCTTTTCCAGCAGGCTGCGCAGCGCGACGCCCAGTGCGTTCTCGGTGTCTTGTGTCCACGCCTCGAGCAGCGCCTCCGGCGTCCACGCATGGCCGATGCGGCACCGCAGGTTGCCGTCGCCCACCGAGACGAGGGAGCCGCTGCAGTCCGGGCACGTGTGGCCCGACGGCGTGCCGAGCCGAGCGACGTCGAACTCTCCGAACGGCGACCCCAGCGCGATCTCGTTCTCCAGCTCGAGCACCGGATCCGGAGCGCCGGCGATGCCCGTGCCGTGATCCGGTTCGAGGGACTGCAAGACCTTTCCCGCCTCCGCCGCGGAGACGACGTGATGCACGTCCGTCATCGCCAGCGCGTTGCGCGGCATGTCGGCGTACATCGCCTCGTCGGGATCCTGCACCATCGTCGTGCCCCCGCGCGCGCCGATGGCCTGCAGGCCGAGCACGCCGTCGTCGAGCACCCCGGACATCACCAGCCCGGTCGCGCGCGCGCCGTACGCCACGGCCAGCGACCGGAAGAGGGGATTCACCGCCGGGCGGTGGCGATCCTCCGTCGGCCCGTTCGACAGCCGAATCCGGCCGTCCTCGACCAGGAGGTGGCGGTCGGGCACCGCCACGTAGACGTGACCGGCCCGCACCGGCTCGCCGTCGCGGGCGGCGGCGGCGGGCAGCGGGCCGCAGCGGTCGAGGATCTGGCCGAGGACGCTGGGCGCACTCGGCGCGACGTGCAGGACGACCAAGACCGCCTGCTGAAGATCCGCGGGCAGACCGCCGACGAACTGCTTGAGCGCCTCCACACCACCGGCGGACGCTCCCACGCCCACGACGCGAAGTGGGTCGTCCGAACCAGGCGTCACCATGTGATTCGACTACCCAGTGTGGGCCGCGTCAACCGGTGGCGGTCAGCCGACCAGGGACGTCGGCACCATCCGGTCACCGCTCATCCGCTCGCGCAACGTCGCGAGCGCCCGTGCCAGCAGCCGGGATACGTGCATCTGCGACAGACCCACCCGTGCCGCGATCTCGCTCTGGGTCAACGATTCGAAGAACCTCATCTGCAGGATCTGCTGTTCGCGCCGCGGCAGTGTCGCCAATTGGGCGCGCAGGTCCTCGCGGTCCTCGATGTGCCGGATGCCCGGGTCGGGGGCACCGAGCCGGTCCACGATCGATACGCCGTCGTCGTCGTCGCCGAACACCGCGTCGATCGACCGGGCCGTGTACGAGGCGCCCGCCACCATGCCCTCGACGACGTCCTCGCGGGCGACGCCCATCTCGGCCGCCAACTCGCTGGGGGTGGGCGCGCGGCCGAGCTTCTGCGACAGGTCGCTGACGGTCGGCGCGATGTGCGGATATATGTCCTTGAGCCGCCGCGGCACCTTCACCGCCCAGCTGTAGTCGCGGTAGTAGCGCTTCACCTCGCCCATCACCGTGGGCACCGCGAAGGCGAGGAAGTCGCCCGCGTCGGGGTCGAAGCGGTTGACGGCGTTGAGCAGTCCCACCCGCGCCACCTGCACGCGATCGTCGAACGACTCGCTGCCGCGATGGTAGCGGCGGGCTACGTGGTCCGCCAGCGGCAGGCACTCGGCGATGATGCGCTCCCGGAGGGCGGTGTACTCGTCGCACTGCGGGTCGAGGGCGCGGAGTGCGTGGAACATCCGGTGCACCTCGTCGTACTGCCCGTCGGCGTGCGCGGCAACGGCATTCTCGATCCGGTCCGAGGATCGAGTCCTCGGAGCCGTGGTAGTGCCTTCTTCGTCGATTCCCGTCGTCATCTGGATCTCCAGACTGTCGGTGTCGCCCACCCCACGTGGCTAAGGGGTCCTGCCGACGAGTCTGCTCCCGATCGACCGATCTGGGAACCCACCCGGATTCCCGCACAGGCCGCGTCGAACCGGTATCTCGCGGCTCGGCAGTCGTTTCGGCGGTGAAACGCGTCAGCGACGGATAGTTTTCCTTCGCAGACCGGATCGGGCGAAGCGGCTCCCGCTTCGCATGACGGACACTAATTGTCGCCGGTGCCGATCTCGGAGTCGTCGCCGTCCGACTTGTCGGTCGGGCCGGGGTACCGGTCGCTGGTGGGCGTGCTGTCGTCGAGCGACGACTGCGTGGTGGTGAAGCTGGGCGCGTCGCCACCGCCGTCGGTGCACCCGGCGATCAGCGGGACCGGACCGAGCAGCAGCACGGCAGAGCCTGCAATGATGACGAATTGGCGTGTGGTGTAACGAACTACGGACATGACGGGGCTCCTCGCCGGTGGGCCTTCAGGTGGACTCACCAACGGCGCTACCCCGCGTGACGTGCGGCGAAACCGCGTCACCCGTCGTGCTGGGCGGTGCCCTTCTCGACGACCTGCTCGGCGATCCGGCTGACCGGGGTGTTCGTGTCCTGCGACAGCTTCTTGAGCAGGTCGAACGCCTGTATTGCGTCGATGGCAAACCGCTCCATCAGCATGCCCTTCGCCTGACCGATGACGTCGCGCGACGCGAGCGCACTGCGGAACTGCTGATCCCGGCGCATCATTCCCCACGCCAGCGCGGCGTGCGTGGCGAACACGAAGCCCAATTCGACCGTGTCGTCGTCGAAGGCATGCGGTCGGTCCGCGTAGAAGTTCAGCGCCCCGATGGCACCGCCGTCCGCGAAGAGTCGGAACGACACGATGGACCTGATCGGGGTGTCCTCGATCGCGCGCGAAACGTAACGCGGCCAACGGTCTTCGCGGCTCAGGTCATCGACCCTCACCACGTGGTCCTCCCACGCCGCCTCCAGGCACGGGCCCTGCCCCTCCCGTTCCTGGATGTCGTCGAGGGTCGCGGCGAACGGACTGGTGGCCGCGAGTGACCGCACGCGACCGTCGCCGTCGGCAATCGTCACGCCGGCGTGGTTCGCGTTTGGTAGCGCCCGCGTGGCGCTGTCGACGATGTCCGACAGCATGGCGCCGACGTCCCGGGGCGTATTGCGTTGCACCTCCGCCACCAGCGATGCCAATTCGGCGATCCTCGACGTCGTCTCGTCGTGCGTCACGCAACCTCCCGTTCGGCGTTCTCGAGGAACACTATCGCGACGGGGTAGGCGCCGAAGTCCGGTCGCCGTCGACGTCACCGAAGCGTTTTCCCTCCGATCGGCCGGGTATCTCGCGACCATGCCGAATCCAATCGACGTGCAGAAGGCCCTCGCGGGCGCCAGCTACCCCGCCAGCAAGTCCGACCTGGTGGACCAGGTCGAGAAGGCGCTGTTCTAGGCACGCCATGACCGACGACGACGAGACCACGTGGAAGGACTTCCACGACGCCGTGAACATGACGGCGTCGGAACTCGAGAAGTGGCTGGACACCGACGAATCGAAGGAGGTCGGCCAGAAGTCGGGTGACTCCGAGTCGACCGGTCACGCCAGCGGTCGGCACATCGTGAAGATCCTGAAGTCGAAGAAGGGCGATCTGGGTTCCGACGACTACGCGCACATGCGCAAGGTCAACGGATACGTCAAACGTCACCTCGCCCAGCGCCCCTCGGGCGACGTCACCGACACCCACTGGCGGTACTCGCTGATGAACTGGGGCCACGACCCGACCTGACGGACGGTGACGCGAGTACGAGCCCACCCAAATCCCATGGTGCGGCACGGTAGCCGTGCGATACGTGGACCGCGCTACTCGCGCAGCGTGACGTGCGGGCTCTGGCCGTAGGTCTCGCGGTAGAGCACCGCGAATCGCCCCGTGTGCGCGAAGCCCCACCGCGCCGCGATGGCCGTCACCGTGCTGTCGTCACGGGAACCCTCGCGGAGTTCGCGGTGCACGTGGTCGAGCCGAATGCGGCGCAGGTACGCCATCGGGGTGGTGTCGAGGTGGCGCCGGAACATGTACTGCAGCGCGCGCGGTGTCACGTAGACCGCCGCCGCGATGTCGGCGACGCCGACGTCGTCGGAGACGTGCTGCTCGATGTAGTCGATCGCACGCCGCACCAGGGCCGGATGAGGGCCCGAATCCATGCCGGCCCCGTCGTGCAGGTCGGACGCGGTGTTGGGAAACACCGCAAGCGCCGTGGCCGCGAGCAGTCGTGCGGCCGAGGCGATCACCAGTGGTGTCGCCACGGCGTCGTCGGCGACGACGGTTTCCTCCACGAAGCGCCGCACCCTGATCCACGCCAACGTCGCCTCTGGACTGCGCGGCTCGATGGACGTGAAGCGCACGCCCTTGGCGCGCATGACGGTGGAGTCGGCGGCCACCCGGTCGATCAGGCTCTGATCGAGGACGGTGGTCTTCAGGAGCGGGTCGCGTGTCATCAGCGCGACCCGGGAGCCACCGGTTGAACCCAAGACGACGTCGCCGGGACCGGCCCCCGCGGACTCCTCGTCGACCGTGGTGCGAACGTGGCCGTCGACGTTCCACAGCACGATCAGTCCGGGTGCGCCATCTGCGCGGGTCTCCGCAAGCCCGCCGTGTCGGACATCCTCCAACGAAAAGGAGCCGGCATCGGTGCGACGGTGCAGGAGCGCGGGGGACGGCGACTGGGGGCGACCCCGCTTCGGGTCGAGGACCCGAACGTCGACGTCGGCGCGGTACAACCTGGCCAGGTACCTGCGGATCTCGGCCAGGTCGCCGGTGCGTACCTCACGACGGTGGACCAGATTGGGTTCGGGGACTTCGGAATCTAAGTGCATCGAATCGACTCCACGCAGTGGCCGCCGAGCTACATCTCAACCCGCTTGGCAGTCCACAATACCCGCCCGGTTGTTTTCGTAAAAGGGATAGACGTCAGGGTCAGACCAGCGCGTCGCCGTGCACGTTGCTGCCCGTCGTCTGGAACCGCACCCGGCGGGCGATCTCCCCGGCGTGGTCGGCGAAGCGCCCGTAGAACCTGCCCAGGAGCACCGCGTCGATCGCGGCGGTCGCGCCGTGGGACCAGTCCTTCTGCATCACCGCGCGGTGGACCCCGCGGTGCACCTGCTCCATCGCGTTGTCGTCGTCGAGGATCCGATCCGTCTGCGCCCCCGTACCGTCCAGCACCGCCGCGCGGCACCGGTCCGCGAGGTCGACGGCCAACGCGCCCATCTGAACGAAGCTGGGCTGCAACGGATCCGGCACCACCGGATCGGGATGGCGGAGCGTGGGCACGCGTGCGATGTGGGCCGCGAGCCCGCCCATCCGATCGGCGTCGGCGGCGATCTGGATGGCGGTGACGACCTCGCGGAGGTCCCGGGCGACCGGTGCCTGCCGTGCCAGGATGCTGACGACCTGTCGTTCCACGGCGCCGTCGAGCACCCGGAGGCGGTCGACGTCGTCCGACACGCGTGCCGCAGCGCCGAGGTCGTCCCCGAGCAGGGCATCCGTCGCCGAGCCGACCGCGGTGCCGGCCAACGAGCACATGCGGCCGAGGTCGGCGCGCAATGTCTCGAGTTGCCGGTGGTAGTCCGCCCGCATCGCTCCCCCGTGTTTCGTCGATCGCTGACGTGACGCGGTACCCGCGGCGCCCGCGATGCAAACCCGGCTTCGGCCGCGCCTAGGTCGGTGCCGGGAAACTCATCGACAGGCGGGTGCCGCGATCGCTGGTGCTGAGGTCGACGCGGGTGCTCAGGGCGCGTACCAGCGGGAGTCCGCGACCGCGCGACACGTCCGCGTCGGTGGCACCGCCCCGCCACTGCCCGAAGTCCTCGATGGTGAGACAGATGCCGTCCGATTCGTGGTCCGCGCTCAGACGGACGACGCCCGGGGTCCGGCCGAGGTAGGCGTGCTCGATGCTGTTGGAACACGCCTCGTTGACGACGAGGAGGATGTCGGCGGCGAGTTCGGCGCCGACGCCCGCCAGCGCCAGCCACTCGGAGAATCGACGCCGCACCGACGCCAGCTCTTCGGCGCGTGCCGGGATCTCCAGATGCAGCGGCGGTGAGTGAGGTCTCGTCATGATCGTTCGACGCAGCATCGGAGGGTGCCCGAAGGCGCCGTCGATCGGCCTGCCCCGTACGCCGACGACGGGCATGCCGCCGCGCGCGAGGGTGGTTCGAACGACATGCAGGCTCCCGTGACTCGTTCCCCGTGATGCTTCGTCCGTATGTGCACATTGCGGTGATGGTTCAAACATTGCGATAGGGTTCGATCGGTTTCAGACCCGAGGCCCGACCAGTGCTGCACGCCGTGCAGCCAGTCCCTCGCCCCTCATTGGAGGAAGGTCCGAATGCCTCGAGACCTGTTGACGACCCGCGTCGAACGCCTCCCCGGCGACGTCGCGGTGCTGTCGGTCGAGGGTGAGATCGACCTGGCGACGGCCACCATTCTGGACGCCGCCGTAGCCGAGGCGACCGCCACCGGCAGCCACGCGTTGATCGTGGACCTGAGCGGCGTCGGCTTCATGGGATCGGCGGGCCTGCGGATCCTCGCGGAGACGAACGACAAGATCGCCCCCTCCGCGTTCGCCGTCGTCGCCGATCGCGCCGCCACCCGCCGGCCGATCCAGGTGACGGGCCTGACCGACGTGTTCGCGATGTACGACTCGCTCGCCGACGCACTCGCGGCCGTCCGACCCGATCCGGGCGACTCCTAGCCGTACCGTGGACCGCCGAGAGTTCCTGCATCGCAACGGCTCTCGTCGCGACGTCGTCGCCGCCCTCGCCGGTGTCGGCCTGGTGCTGGCGGCGTTCGGACTGCCACGGCTGAACGTCGGCGTCGCACCGCTGATCGGCGCCACGCCGGAGAAGTACGCGGAACTCGCGGGATCCGCCCCGATCCACGGCTGGTGGGAGTGGCACGTCGGGGCGGGCACCCTCCCCGCGGTCGTCATCGGACTCGCCACGGCACTGTGGGGTCCGGCCGTCGCCGCCCGGATCCCGTGGCGCACGCTCGTCGCGACGACGTGGGCGACGTCCTGCGCCTGGGCGTTCTCCCTGGCGTTGATCGACGGATGGCAACGCGGTTTCGCCGGCCGGCTCACCACCAAGCACGAATATCTGCGGCAGGTGCCGTCGGTCAACGACGTCGGTGCGGCGGTGCGGGGCTTCGCCGGCCGGATCCTCGACTACCAGCCCGACTCCTGGGTCACCCACGTGTCCGGCCATCCCCCCGGCGCGCTGCTGACCTTCGTCTGGCTGGACCGGATCGGACTCGGCGGCGGCGCGTGGGCGGGCGTGCTGTGCCTGCTGGCCGGGTCCAGCGCCGCGGCGGCCATCGTCGTCGCCGTGCGGGCGCTGGCCGACGAGGCCACGGCGCGGTCGGCGGCGCCGTTCGTCGCGGTGGCCCCCACCGCGATCTGGGTCGCCGTATCGGCGGACGGCTACTTCGCGGGGGTGACGGCGTGGGCGCTGGCGCTGCTGGCCCTCGCCGTCCGCCGCGACGTCCGCAGGCCGGTGGCCTGCGCGGCCGCCGCGGGCCTGCTGCTGGGGTGGGCGGTGTTCCTCAACTATGGGCTGGTGCTGATGGGGCTGCCCGCCGTGGCGGTACTGCTCGCCGCCACCGACCGACGGGTCGCGCTGCGGGCCCTGGCCGCCGCGGTACTCGCCGCGCTAACCGTGGTGGCGGTGTTCCTGCTCGCCGGGTTCTGGTGGTTCGACGGCTATCACCTGGTGCAGGAGCGCTACTGGCAGGGCACCGCCAGCAGCCGCCCGTTCGGGTACTGGGGATGGGCGAACTTCGCGTCGGTGGCGTGCGCGGTCGGCCTCGCCGGCGTGGTGGGCGTCGCCCGGGCCGTCGACCCGGCGGCGCTGCGCCGACGGTCGGGCCTGCACCTGATCGTGGTGGGGATGCTCGCCGCGATCCTGTGCGCCACGGCCAGCATGCTCAGCAAGGCCGAGGTCGAGCGGATCTGGCTGCCGTTCACGATGTGGTTCCCCGCCGCGGCCGCACTGCTGCCGCCGCGGTCACACCGGTGGTGGCTGCTGTGCGGCGTCGTGGGTGCGCTGCTGCTGAACCACGCGCTGGTGACCACCTGGTGATCGGCTACTCCTGCCCGCGAGTTTGACGTGGCCGACACGTGTACTCGAACTTCGTCGCGCCAGCGTCAATCTCGCGGCCTCGGGTCGAAACTACGGCTTGAGCATCACCTTGATGGCGCCGTCCTGCTTCTTCTGGAAGATGTCGTAGGCGTGCGGTGCATCGGCGAGCGGGAGTACGTGGCTGGCAAACCCGTCGACGCCCAATGGGTCCGAATCGGTGAGCAGCGGCAGGATGTCGTCCACCCACCGCTTCACGTTGGCCTGCCCCATGTGCAGCCGGACCTGCTTGTCGAACAGCGTCAGCATGGGCAGCGGATCGGCCATCCCGCCGTAGACCCCGCTCAGCGAGATCGTGCCGCCGCGACGGACGATGTCGATCGCGGAGTACAGCGCGCCGAGCCGGTCGACACCTGCCTTCTCCATGAGGGGCTTCCCGAGCGCATCCGGGAGCAACCCTGCGGCCTGCTGCACGAGCTTGGTGACGGGTGACCCGTGGGCCTCCATGCCGACAGCATCGATCACGGAGTCGGTGCCGCGCCCGTCGGTGAGGTCGCGGACGGCGTCGCCCACCGGCCCGCCGAGCGCCTCGATGTCGATCACCTCGATTCCGAATGCCGCCGTCCTGGCGAGTCGCTCGGGTACCCGGTCGACACCGATGACCCGGTGGCCGCGGTGGTGGGCGATGCGCGCGGCCATGTCGCCGATCGGCCCCAGACCGAGGACGGTCACCGAACCGCCGTCCGGAACGTCGGCGTACTCGACCGCCTGCCATGCGGTGGGCAGGACGTCGGACAGGTAGACGAACCGCGAGTCCGGCGGGCCGTCGGGCACCTTGACGTGGGTGAACTGCGCCTGCGGGATCCGCAGGTACTCGGCCTGGCCGCCCGGCACCGAGCCGTACAGTTCCGAGTAGCCGAAAAGCGCTGCGCCCATGCCCTTCTCGCGCACCTGCGTCGTCTCGCACTGCGTGTAGAGCAGGCGGTCGCACATGAAGCAACTGCCGCAGGAGATCTGGAACGGCACGACGATGCGATCGCCCACCGAGAGATTCGAGACACCCGGGCCGACCTCGCGCACCACGCCCATCGCCTCGTGGCCCAGCACGTCGCCCGCATTCATGAACGCGCCCAGAACCTCGTACAGGTGCAGGTCGGATCCGCAGATGTTGGTCGACGTGACCTCGATGATCGCGTCGGTGTCCTGTTCGATTCTCGGGTCCGGTACCTCGTCGACGCGGACGTCCCGCTTGCCGTGCCAGGTCACTGCCTTCATGCGTGCCACCTTCCAGTCGGTCCGTGGCGGTTACCCGGGACCGGACACCGGAAACGCGGCGCGCGGACGGTCAGCGGCCGCCGGCACCCGCGGCGGGCCGGCCCGAGGGAGCCACGAGGTGGTCGTCGACCGCACGCAGGTGCACAGTCTCGGCATCCGCGGCGACGCGGTCCCAGCCGTAGCAGGATCGGGCGCGGGCGCGTCCGGCCAGACCCATCCCCTCGCGGAGCAGACCGCCGTGCAGCATCGCGCCGAGCGCTGCCGACAATCGGACCGGATTGCGCGGCGGCACCAGCAGGCCCGTCACCTCCTGGACCACGAGGTCGCCGGCGGCACCCGCCTCGGTGGCGACGACGGGCACGCCGCACGCCATGGCCTCGATCACCGCGACGTTGTTCGGTTCGTACCACGACGCGCAGGCGAACACGTCGGCCGATCGGAGCATCTCGGCTCGCTGGTCGACCGGCAGCGCACCGGTCAGCCGCACGCGGCCCGCGACGCCGGTGTCGACCGCCAGCCGTTGCAGCCGGGCGGCCTCGACGTCGTGTTCGAGCCGGTCGGGTGCCGGGCCGCCCATGATCACCAGCTCGGCGTTCGGCAGCCTTGTCATCACCCGAACGAGGTCGTCGAGACCTTGATGCGGGAGCAGTTCGTCGACCGCAGCCACGATCCGGTGGCCGTCCGCACCGCGGTCGGCCACCGGGCCCGTCGGCGCGAACGCCTCGACGTCGACGCCGTGGGGCAGCACGGCGATCCGCGCGCGGGCGCACCCCATCCGGATCAGGTCCTCGACGTCGTCCGAGCAGGCGGCCGCGATGCGGGTCGCACTGCGCGCGAGCAGACGCTCCATCCGCGTGCGGGCCGGCGGGCCCACGACGCGGGACTGCCGCCTGCGCAGCGCGGATCCCAGCTCGGGCAGGGCCTGCACGGTGGGCAGGGCATGCCGGTCGGCCGACAGTTGAGCCGCCACGCCGTGCAGCCACGACCGGGCGTGGACCACGTCGGGGCGGTCGGTCGACCACTGGTCGACGAGGAAGTGGGCGAAGTCGTTGAGGACCTCGGCGAGGTCGGACGTGGCCGTGCCGATCGCCCGCGGGGTCTGGACGAGGCGGTACCCGTCGATCTCGACCGAGTCGGGTGCGTCGGCGTGGTGGCGCGGCGCGTACACGGTGACCTCGGCGCCGCGCGCCGCCAGAGCGGCGGCCAACTCCGCCGTCGACATGCCGCGCTCAGCCGGTTCCACCGCCGGATTCGCGCCAACCAGACCAACCCTCATCCCGACGCCTCTCACCTAGGGGTGAAGAGAAACCCGGATCCGGCGGTCGGCAAACCGCGTCGGCTCGTCCGCTTCGCTTCGGGGACGACGGGCTTCGCCCAGCGGATCGTGACGAGGGTCGGCCCGGCCGAGCGGCCTACTCCGCGGACTTCTGGCGCGCCTCGTTGGCCTTGGCGGCCCCGCGGGCACTCTCCGCCTCGGCCTCCTTCTGTGCGGCCTCGCGCTGCGCGTCCGCCTTGTCCTGTTGCGCCTCGCCCTCGCGCTGCAGGTCGTCGCTGCCGGTCACCGCGCCGGCGACCTCCTTGGCCTTGCCCTTCACGCCCTCGACCGCGCCCTTGACGCCTTCCTCCGGTCCGCTGTCGCCTGCCACGTGGCCGTCCCCTCTCGTTGAGATGTGACCCCGTGCGGGGTCCGTGCGCGTCGTGGGTTCCCACCGGATCCCCCGCGAAACGACCGACCGTCATGAACCCGTCAGGCCGGGTACACGAGGTCGACGCCTAGGGTTGACAGGCGTGAAGACCGCCCGTCGTGACGTGATCGCCGTGACCCTCGCGATCCTGTTGGTGGTGGCGGCATTCGTGGTTCCGCACCTCCACCTCGGCATCGTCACGCCGCTGATCAATGCCACCCCCGAGCGGTTCCGCGACTTCGCGGGCACCGCGCCGGTGTTCGGCTGGTGGAACGCCCACGTCGGCTGGGGGACGCTGCCCGCGATCGTCATCGGCGCCGCCATGGTCGTGGCCGGCCAGTCCGTGGCCGCCCGGCTGCCGTGGCGGGCGCTGCCCTGGGCGACGTGGGCGGTGTCGTGCGCCTGGGCGTTCTCGTTGGCGATGATCGACGGCTGGCAGCTCGGTTTCGCCGGCCGCCTGGAGGCCCGCCACGAGTACCTGCGGCAGGTGCCGACCATCACCGACATCCCCGAGACCGTCCGCACGTTCTCCGACCGGATCCTCGACTTCCAGCCCGACTCCTGGATCACCCACGTCTCGGGCCACCCGCCCGGCGCGCTCCTCACGTTCGTGTGGCTGGACCGGATCGGGTTGAGCGGCGGCGGCTGGGCCGGGCTGCTGTGCCTCCTGGTCGGCTCGAGCGCGGCGGCCGCCATCGTGGTGGCGGTCCGGGCGCTGGCCGACGAGCCCACCGCGCGGCTGGTCGCGCCGTTCGTCGCGGTGGCACCGACGGCGATCTGGATCGCCGTCTCGGCCGACGGCTACTTCGCGGGTGTCGCCGCGTGGGGTCTGGCCCTGCTCGCGCTGGCGGCACGGTCGGCGGTGCGCGTCCCGATCCTCGCCGCCGCGGGCGCCGGGCTGCTGCTGGGCTGGGTCATCTTCCTCAACTACGGCGCCGGGCTGATCGCGCTGCCCGCCGTCGCGATCCTGGTCTCGGCACGGAACGCGCGGTCCGCCGTCCGCGCGCTGGTGCCCGCGGTGGCGGTGGCGCTCGTCGTGGTCGGGGTCTTCGCGGCCGCCGGGTTCTGGTGGTTCGACGGTTACCACCTGGTGCAGGAGCGCTACTGGCAGGGCATCGCGCTGGACCGGCCGTTCCAGTACTGGGTGTGGGGCAACCTCGCCGCGGTGGTGTGCGCGATCGGCCTGGGGACCGTCGCGGGCATCGGGCGGGTGTTCGACGTCGCGGCGATCAAGCGGCGCTCCGGCCTGCACCTCGTCGTGCTCGGCGCCCTGCTGGCGATCGCGTGCGCCGACCTCAGCATGCTCAGCAAGGCGGAGGTCGAGCGCATCTGGCTGCCGTTCATGGTGTGGCTGGTGGCGGCGGCGGCGCTGCTACCGGCCCGTTCGCACCGCTGGTGGCTGGCGCTGAACGTGGTCGGCGCGCTGGCGCTCAACAGCTTCATCCTGACGAACTGGTAGCCCTCAGGCCGCGGCCAGCGTCGTCAGCAGCCGGGTGCCCATCGGCTGCACGTCCTCGATGGTGAGGCCCACCTCGTCGGCCAGCTGGTGGGCGCCCGCGAGCCCCACCGTCGCCCAGCGGAACCACGGCCCGATCGTGCGCGAGGACTCGAGCCGGACCCAGCGGACCACGACGCCCTCGGTCTCGGCGTCGAACTCGGTGACGCACCGGCCGCCGGAGCGCAGGAGTTCCGCCGCGCGGCTGAGGACCCGCCGCGGATCCCCGCCGAGGCCGACGTTGCCGTCCGCCAGCAGCACCGTCGACCAGCGACCGGTGCCGGGGAGCGGCTCGAAGACGTCACGCCGGAGTGCGGGCGCGCCACGGCGTCGCGTCATCTCGACGGCGGTCGCGGACTGGTCGACGCCGAGGGCGGGCAGTCCGCGCTGGATCAGGTCGACCGTCAGGCGCCCGGGGCCGCAGCCCAGGTCGATCGTCGGCCCGACGCACTCGCCGACGACCGCGCGGTCGAAGTCGTCGTCACTGCGGCGCTGGCCGAGCCAGCTGTGCACGGGCAGACCGTGCACGCTGCCGTCCTCGTAACGGATCCAACATCGCTCGCCCGTCAGGGCGCGGTCATACAGATTTCCGAACATTCAGGCTCCTCCGGCCGGTGCGAGTCTGCTGAACCGGGTTCCGGAGGTGCACTCGCGTCGCACGGCATCCAGATCGTCGATGGTGTCGAGGTCGGTCAGGGTCGCGACGAGCGCGACGTCGAGGCCCGTGGCCTCCAGCGCCGCCAGCGTGAGCGCGCCGGTGTCGTCGCGCGACATCGGGACGTCGCGCAGGGCATTCGCCGTCACGGGATCGTGGACGCCGAGCACCCACCAGCCGCCGTCGGACGCCATGCCCAGTACGGCCTCGGACGCGAGCAGGGTGGTGGCGCACTCGTCGAGCAGGGCGGCCGTCACCTGCGGGGTGTCCATGCCGATCTGGAGGACCGGCAGTCCGCTGGCGGCCGCCGCGTCGGCGTGCGCGTGGGCGAGGCGGTCACCGAAGGCGTCGCCCCTCTGGTCGACCACGACGAAGTCGGCGAGGCGGGCCCGGATCGCGTCGGACCGGCTGGCCCCGTCCAGGTCGCCGGTCATCGCGACCACCCGCGCGGTCGCCGACGACGAGGCGACGGCGTCGAGGGTGTCGAGCAGGGAGGCGGCGGCGAGGTCGGCGGCGGCTTCGTCGCCGAGGGTCGCGGCCAGCCGTGTCTTCGCGAAGCCGGGTACGGGTGCCTTGGCCACGACCAGCACGGTGCACGGGACGCCGCCGCTCACGAGATCACCCGCCAGAAATCCAGGGCCGCGTGAACGCTGCCACGCACCGAGCCGCTGACCTTGGACTTCCCGCCGGAGCGGGGACCGTAGGCGACGTCGCGTTCGACCACGTTCCAGTCCGCAGCGGCCGCGCGGACCAGTAGTTCGAGCGGATACCCGGAACGGCGGTCGACGACACCAAGGCCGAGTACGGCGTCGCGGCGGGCCACGCGCATCGGCGCGATGTCGTGCACCGGCATGCCGTGCCGGGTGCGCAACCGCCAGCACACCGCGGCGGTGCCGAGACGGGCGTGCCAGGGCCAGCCCACCCCACCGGCGGCGCGGCGGCGGCCGACGGCCATGTCGGCACCCCGGTCGAGGTCGGCGACCAGGGCGGGCAGGTCGGCGGGGTTCAGCGAGCCATCGGCGTCGATGACGGCGACGATCTCCGTGTCGGCCGCTTCGATGCCGGCGTGGACGGCGGAGCCGTAGCCGGGCCGGGACTCCTCGACCACCCGGGCGCCGGCGCGCCGCGCGACGTCCGCGGTCCCGTCGGTGCTGTTGTTGTCGACGACGAGCGGGGCGAATCCGGGGGGCATCGAGGCGAGCACGCCGGGGAGGGCTTCGGCCTCGTTCATGCACGGCAGAATCACCGTCACCCGACCGTCGTTCACGGTCCCATGGTTTGCCACGCGGGCTCCGATCAAACGACTAATGGGCTGACGAAAGAGTGACGCGGGCGTAAGGAACCTCTTTGCCCGTTAACCTTGACACCGTGACCCGAGTCCTGATCGCCGACGACGACAACGTCGTCCGCGACGTGTTGCGCCGATATCTCGAGCGCGACGGGCTCGAGGTGACCATAGCCCGGGACGGGCACGAGGCGCTTCACGTACTCGACACCGAGGCGATCGACCTCGCCGTCCTCGACGTGATGATGCCCGGGCCCGACGGCCTGGTGCTCTGCCAGACGCTGCGCGACCGGAGCGGCTACGAGGTCCCCGTCATCCTGCTGACCGCCCTCGCCGAGGAGGACGACCGCATCGCCGGCCTCGAGGCGGGCGCCGACGACTACGTCACCAAGCCGTTCAGTCCGCGCGAACTGGCGCTGCGGGTCCGGTCCGTGCTGCGCCGCAACCCGTCACCGCAGGCGTCGCCGCCCGCGACGCTGTCGACCGGTGCGTTGAAGATCTCCGCGTCGGCGCGCTCGGTCACCCTCTACGACCAGCCGGTGTCGCTGACCAACCGCGAATTCGACCTGCTGCTGTTCTTCCTCACCCACGACAACACCGTCTACAGCCGCGAGGAGCTGCTGAAGAACGTGTGGCAGTGGGACTTCGGCGACCTGTCGACGGTGACCGTGCACGTCAAGCGACTCCGGTCGAAGCTGGGCGACCAGCACCGCGTGCAGACGGTGTGGGGTCGCGGCTACATGTGGAGCGAGGCACGGGAATGACGCGGAGCGCCACCGTTCGATGACCGCACCCGACATCTGGGAGATGATCGGCCTCGCGCTGGCCTTCTCCGTTCCCGTGGTCCTGGTCGGCGCACTGGTGATCAAACTCGCGCAGTCCTGGTCGCTGGCCGTCAGCATGGTCGCGCTGGTGCTCATCCCGACCGTCGCGACGTTCACCGGCGTGCTCGGCGCCAGCGGCTTCATGGTGACCGACGGCTTCGAGAGCTTCGGCGTGGTGCTGGTGATCGTCTCGGTGGTGACCATCCCCGCCGCGGTCATGCTCGCCCGTCACCAGGCACGGAAGATGGTGTGGGAGGACCAGATCCGTCAGTCCGAACACGCCGCCGAGGTGTCGCGGCGCCGGCTGGTGGCGTTCGTCAGCCACGACCTGCGCACGCCGCTGGCCGGCATCCGGGCCGTCTCCGAGGCGATCGCCGATGGCGTCCTCGCCGACGACGAGATCCGCGACCACGCCCGCCACATCGAGCAGGAGACCATCCGGCTCTCGGAGATGGTCGACGACCTGTTCGAGATGAGCAAGATCAACGCCGGCGCGATCCAGCCCGTGTTCGACCGGGTGGCCCTCGACGAGGTCGTCGACGACGTGCTGTCCGCGCACCGCATCACCGCCGAGCGCGCGGGCGTGACGCTGCGCGCCGACCTGCCCGACGAGCCGGTGCGGGTGATCGGCAGCGACCGGGCGCTGGTGCGGGTGCTGTCCAACCTGGTCGCCAACGCGATCGCCCACACCCCCGACGGTGGCAAGGTGGCGCTGTCGGTCGGACGCGACGAGCGCGGCGCGTGGGCCCGCGTCGACGACACCGGCGTCGGCATCGACGAGGCCGACCTGGCGCGGGTGTTCGACATCGCCTACCGCGGGTCCAACGGCCGGGTGCCCCGCTCCGACGCCTCGCTGCCCAGCGGCTCCGGGCTCGGGCTGGCGATCGCCGCGGGCCTGGTGCAGGCCCACCACGGCACCGTCACCGCCTACAACCTCGAGCACGGCGCGCGCCTCGAGGTGCGGCTCCCCCTCGCCGGCGAGGCCTGAGCGCTCTCTTCCTTCCGCGAGCCCTCTCTTCCTTCCGCGAGCGTGCGTGTCTGCGGGCGACACGCCGGTCGCAAACCTGAGTTTCCGCACGCTCGCCGGCGGGCCGGTCAGTCGGGGATGGTGCGCCCGAGGCGCTCGGCGGCGGCGAGGTAGTCCTCGATGAACTCCAGCACCACCTCGCGGGCGGGCTTCACCTTGTTCATCATCCCGACGCCCTGACCGACGAAGTACGTCGCGAGCGATTGCGCACCCTCGTGCCCCTGCTCGGCGAGCGCGTCGACGCGGCGCAGCACCGGCTCGACGAGCATCGACTGCAGCGGAAGCGGCAGCGGCCGGCGACCGCCGTCGTTGGGGGCCCACGCGTCGGTCCAGTCCGAGACGAGCTGCCGCGACGGCTTGCCGGTGCGACCGGCCGACCGCACCGTGTCACGGGACGACGCCGCGA
The DNA here is from genome assembly GCF_056679845.1 of Mycobacterium sp. PTI7. Lineage (NCBI taxonomy): Bacteria > Bacillati > Actinomycetota > Actinomycetes > Mycobacteriales > Mycobacteriaceae > Mycobacterium > Mycobacterium sp. PTI7. The sequence goes on along the minus strand of NZ_CM155252.1, from coordinate 5,726,317 downwards.
GCATCTTCTGGACGGTGTGCGGCGCGGTCTCGGCCTCCTCGGTGGTCAGCCACACCGAACCCGTCCACGCGCCGGCCGCACCCATCGCGACGGCGGCCGCCATCTGCCTGCCCGTGACGATGCCACCGGCGGCCAGCACCGGGATGTCACTGCCGGCGGCCTCCAGCGCGTCGAGCACCTCGGGGACAAGCACCAGCGTGCTGACCTCGCCGCAGTGCCCACCCGCCTCGGTGCCCTGCGCGACGATCAGGTCGACCCCGGCGGCGGCTTGCTTCAGCGCGTGCTCCTTGGCGCCGACGAGCGCGGCGACCGGGACGCCTGCGGCGCGACCCGCCTCGATCATGTAGTCCGGCGGCACGCCGAGCGCGTTGGCGATCAGCTTGATCGGGTGGCTCATCGCGACGTCGAGCAACTCACGGCCGGTGTTGCCCGACAGCATCGGGCTGCCGATGCGGGGCGTGGCGTCGGGCTCGATGCCGTGGCCGCTGAGCAGTTCGGCGACGAACGCCTTCGCGTCGTCCGGGATCCGGCTCGCGAGGTCACCCTTGGACAGACCCTCGCCCTTCCCCTCGAACTTGGCGGGCACGATGATGTCGGCGCCGTAGGGCTTGCCGTTCACGTGATCGTCGATCCACGACAGCTCGCGGTCGAGCTGCTCGGGTGAGTACGCGGTGGCCCCGAGAACGCCGAAGCCCCCGGCGTTGGTGACCGCGGCGACGACGTCGCGGCAGTGACTGAACGCGAACAGCGGGAAGTCGATGCCGAACTGTTGACAGATGTCGAGTTTCACGTTCGCCAGTATGGCTTCCCCGCCCACCTCTCCCCGCGAGCAGACACAAACGTTCGCATTTGCCCAGGAGAGCGCGCACATTTACGTCTGCTCGCGGGAAGACGGGACCCGCGCGGAAGGACGGGGAACGGCTACCCGCGCAGCGGGGCGAACGCGAAGTCCGCCAACCCCTCCTGCGGGTCGATCGCGGCGCGGAAGCCGAGCACGTCGGCGGCCGCCGCGGGGCTGGCGACGATGTGCCGCACGTCGCCGCTGCGGTACTGCCCGGTGACCACCGGCGCCAGCCCGTCGCGCACCTCGCAGATGCGCGTGGCGACGTCGCGGATGGCGATGGGCCGCCCCGAGCACACGTTGAACGCGGCGAAGCCCTCGCCGCCGAAGGTCGTGGCCGCGACGTTGGCGGCGGCGACGTCGTCGACGTGGACGAAGTCCCGCATCTGGCCGCCGTCCTCGAACACCCGCGGCGGCTCGCCCCGCTCGATCGCCGACCTGAAGATCGCCGCCACACCGGAATACGGGGTGTCGCGCGGCATGTGCGGGCCGTAGACGTTGTGATAGCGCAGCGCCACCACCGAGCCACCCGTCGCCTCGGCCCACGCCAGCGCGTAGTGCTCCTGCGCGACCTTGCTTGCGGCGTACAGACTTCGGGGCCGCAGCGGCGCGTCCTCGTCGACCAGCCGCCACTGCAGCGGTTCGGCGCCGACGGGGCAGCGGTGCTCGAACTCGCCGGCGTCGAGGTCGGCCTTGGTCCGGGGCAGCGGGTCGACGACGCCGTGCTCGGCGCACGCGAAACCACCCTGGCCGTAGACCACCATCGACGACGCCAGCACCAGCTTCTGGCAGCCGGCGGCATACATCTCGGCGAGCAGCACCGTGGTGCCGTAGTCGTTGTGGCTGCCGTAGGACGGCGCGTCCGACGCGTCGACACCCGCACCGACGACGGCCGCCTGGTGGCACACGACGTCGACGCCGGGCAGCAGTTCCGCGAGGCCCGCGGCGTCACGGACGTCGAGCACCCGGACGCCGTCCGGCGGCGTGGTGGCGTCGCCGTGGGCGGCGGGCAGCATCGCGTCGACCGCCACGACCTCGTGACCGCCGTCGGTCAGCTGGGCACGAATCCGCGATCCGATGAAACCGGCTGCGCCGGTGAGCAATACCTTCACGGCAGCTCGATTGGCAGCGTGACGCCGGCATGCGGCGAGCAGTGCGTGCAGGCGTTCTCGACGTCGACCTGGTCTATCGCCTCGTGCACCAGCTGCTTGAACGGCACCAGGTTCTTCTCGAACTCGGCGAAGACGTCGACCGCGGTGACGCCTGCGCCCGATTCGATGCCCGCGTCCAGGTCGGTGACGAGTGCGATTGCGGCGTAGCACATCTCGAGTTCCCGGGCGAGCACCGACTCCGGGTAGCCGGTCATGTTGACCAGCGCGAAGCCCTCGCTTGCGAACCAGCGACTCTCCGCGCGCGTCGAGAACCGCGGGCCCTGGATGACCACCATCGTGCCGCCGTCGACGACGCCGGGCAGGCCGGTGACCGCACGCCGCAGCGTCGGGCAGTACGGGTCGGCGAACCCCACGTGGATGCCGCCGGAGTCGAAGTACGTGTCGGCCCGGGCGCTCGTCCGGTCGACGAGCTGGTCGGGCACCACCATCGAGCCCGGTCCGAGTTCGGGCTTGAGGCTGCCGACTGCGCACGGACCGAACACCCGTCGCACGCCCAGCGCCCGCAACGCCCACATGTTGGCGCGGTACGGGACGGTGTGCGGCGAGAACTCGTGGTTGGCGCCGTGCCGCGGCAGGAACGCCACCTCGTGCTCGCCCACGGTGCCGACGGTGATCGCGCCGCTCGGCGCGCCGTAGGGCGTGTCGAGGTTGACGCTGCGCGCGTCCGCTCCGAAGAAGGAGTAGAAACCGCTGCCACCGATCACACCCAGCATGCACTGCTCCTCACGTCGATTCCGCTACATCATCGCCCATACCCGTCCGCCGGTTTTCTGACGCCGGGGTGACTTCGGGCGGTTGCCGTGCACGGCGCGGCAGCCAGGTGACAGCCTCTTGGGGACGTGACGACCACACAGACGAGACCCGACCGGGCGGCGCGGAGCCCGTGGCCTGCACTGATCGTCGGGCTGGTGGGCGTTCTGGCCGCGCTGGCGCTGCCGTTCGCGCCGGTGTGGGTGGCGTCGAGCACGGTGACGTGGCCCGCCCAGGACCGTGCCGCGGCACGCGAGACCGCCGCGGAGGACACCGCGTCCAGCACCGCGATGATCGTCCCGTACCGCCCGGCGAGCCTGACCGCCGTCGTGCCCTGCGCGGCGCTGCGTGCGGCGGTCCAGCGGAGCACCCCGACCGTGCTGGACACCGGCGACGAGGGCCTGCTCGTCACCGCCGACGCCGCCGGCGCGGCCGTGACCCTCGACGACCGGCGCGTCGCCGTCCCCGTCCCGCCTGGTGACTGCCGCGCCGTCGTCATCCGGTCGACGCCCGACGGCATGGCCGTCGACACCGCCGACGGCCGGACCGTGACGCTGGACGGCGCACCCGTGCCGCGGGTGTTCGGCTTCCGCACCGCACTCGGCGGGGCCGACGCCGCGGGGCTGACGGTGACGCTGTCGACGATCGACCGGTTCACGACCTCGCCGTCGCCGCTGAAGTGGGCGCTGATCGCCGTGGCGCTGCTGGCCACGGCGGGCAGTCTGATCCTGCTGCCGGGATCGCGGTGGCGGCGCCCGCCAAGACGACCCAGGTGGCGACCGCGCCGAGCGTGGTGGGTCGACGCCGGGGTGGTCGGCGTGCTCGCCGGCTGGGCGGTGATCGGGCCGCTCGCGGTCGACGACGGCTGGGCCACGATGATCGCCCGCAACGTCGCGGCCACCGGCAACCCGGGCAACTACTACCGCTGGTGGAACGCCGCCGAGGTGCCGTTCGCGTTCAGCCAGGAACTGCTGTCGGGCCTGACGACTCTCAGCGTCGCACCGCTGTGGCTGCGGCTGCCGAGCACCGCGCTGGCGATCGCCACCTGGTTCGTGCTCAGCCGCGGCGTCCTCGGTGCGGCGCTACCGGTACGGTCGGCCACGGTCCGCGTGCGACTGCTCGCGGCGGTGTGCCTGCTCGCCACGTGGCTGCCGTTCAACCTGGGCACCCGCCCCGAGTCCTACGTCGCGCTGGGCGCCACGGCCGTTCTGGCGCTGGCGATGCGGGCGCGGTCGCCCCGTGACGTCGCCCTGCTGATCCTGGTGGCCGGGTTCGTCGTGCCGATCAGCCCCAACGGCGCGGTGGTTGTCGCGCCGGTGGTGGTGTTCGCCCCGACGCTGTGGGCAGCACTGCGGTCGGGCGCGGCGCCGCGACGGCGGGTGGCGGCATACGTGCCCGCGCTCGCCGCGGTGGCCGCGGTGTCGGTGGTGCTGATCTTCGGCGACCAGACGTGGGATGCACTGGTCACCGCCACCGACTGGCACACCTTCTTCGGGCCGGCCCTGCCGTGGTACGACGAGCCCGATCGCTACGCCTATCTCCTCCAGTCCGATCAGCAGGGTAGCTTCGCCAAGCGGGCGGCCGTACTGCTCACCGTCGCAACGATTCCCGTGATCCTGCTGCTGCGCTGGCGGCGTCCGGATTTCGTGGCGCGGGCGGCGGCCCGACTCGCCGTGGTCGTGCTGCTGACGCTCGCCCTGTTCTCGCTGGCGCCGTCGAAGTGGTCCTACCACCTGGGTGCGGCGGCGGGCCCGTTCGCCGCGCTGCTGGTGGTCGCGGTGGTGCTGATCGTGCGGCGGGCGTGGACGCCGGACCGCCGTACCGTCGTCGCCGCGGCGTGCGGCTCCGCGCTGCTGACGTGGGCCGTGGCGGTGTCGTTCGCCGGACCGAACGCGTGGTGGATCCCCGCGGTGTACGACGTGCCGTGGCCGTCGGAACACCCTGCACCTCTTGGCATCCCACTCATCTGGCCGGTGCTCGCCGGTGCGGTGCTGGTGCTGCTCGCCACGAGGCGCGTGGCGGCGGCGCCCGCGGCGCTCGTCGTCGTCTCGCTCGCCACGTCGGTGGCCGTCATGCTCGGCTCATTCGTCGCCGCACCGCTGCGGCGGCCGGAGGGGTCGCTCGCCATGGCCGACGTCGGCCGGATCACCGGGGCGCGGGTGTGCGGCCTCGCCGACGACGTGGAGGTGCTGCCCGACGGACCGGTGCTGCGGGCCGCCCCCGACGCCGCCCCCGACGCCGCCCTCGACCGACTCGACGGCTTCATCCGCGGCGGCGGCTACCCGCCCGAGGCCGCACCACCCGACCCGCCCGGCGTCGGCACGTCCGAATTCCTATGGGGCAGTTGGGCGGATCCCGACCCCGGCCGCGCGGCGATGACGAGCCGCTGGTTCGTGGTGCCCGCGCTCGCCGCCGACGGTGGCCTGGCCGTGTCGGTGGCGGGCCGCACCGACGACGGCAACCGGTTGGCGTTCGAGTTCGGCCGCGCCGACGGCGACGAGGTGACGACGCTGGGCGAGCGCTCCCCCGCCGACCGGCCCGCGTCCGACGAGGACCCGGCCGACCCGCTGTGGCGGTCGATCGGCGTCGACGCACCCGACGTCCCCGCCGGCGCCGACCGCGTCCGGATCCGCGCCGAGGACGGCCGCACCGACGACCTGGGCTGGCTCGCGGTGACGGGCCCGCGCCAGCGGTCGGTGGTGCCGCTGAACCGCTTCCTCGAGTCGCGCGGCCCGGTCCTGGTCAGCTGGCCGCAGGCGTTCCTGTTCCCCTGCGTGCGGAACCCACCCACCATCGTGGCGGGCGTCGTCCAGACACCGCGGGCCGTGATCGAGTCGCCCCGGCCGTACTCGATCGACGACCGCACGACGGCCGCGGGCGGCAGCTTCGCCGGCCTCCTGGCCTTCGACGAACTGCACGAGATGACGACGCGGCTGCGCGGCCGACCCGACGTCGACTGGGGCGCCCTGCGCCTGCCGCCCGACACCGCGGCCGTCGACGACTACTCGCACACCGTCACGCACGGCCTGGTGCCCGGCATCCACGGCGTCCCGGCGGTGCAGCCCGAGAGGTGACGACGCACGCCATGGCACGATTCCCCCATGGCGACCGTCGCGCAATGGATCGAAGGCGCCCGCCCCCGGACGCTGCCCAACGCGGTGGCGCCGGTGATCGCGGGCACGGGTGCGGCCGCGTGGCTCGGCGAGGCCGTCTGGTGGAAGGCGCTGCTGGCGCTCGCCGTGTCGCTCGCGCTGATCGTCGGCGTCAACTACGCCAACGACTACTCCGACGGCATCCGCGGCACCGACGACGTGCGCTCCGGGCCGCTGCGCCTGGTGGGGTCGAAGGTGGCTTCGCCGCGCGCCGTCCTGACCGCGGCGCTGGTGAGCCTCGGCATCGGTGCGGCGGCGGGATTGGCCCTGGCCATCCTCAGCGCGCCCTGGCTGATCGCCGTCGGCGCGGCGTGCATCGCGGGCGCGTGGCTCTACACCGGCGGGTCCAAGCCGTACGGCTACAGCGGCCTGGGCGAGGTCGCGGTGTTCGTGTTCTTCGGGCTGGTCGCCGTGCTGGGCACCCAGTTCACCCAGGCGCTACGGGTCGACTGGGTGGGCGCCGCGGCGGCCGTCGCCGTCGGTGCGCTGTCCTCCGCGGTGCTCGTAGCCAACAACCTCCGCGACATCCCCACCGACCGGGAGACCGGCAAGATCACCCTCGCCGTCCGGCTCGGCGACGCCAAGACCCGCGTCCTGTACCAGGTGCTGGTGGCGGCGGCGTTCGTGCTGACGCTGGTGCTGATGCTCGCGACGCCGTGGTGCGCGGTGGGCCTGCTGGCGCTGCCGCTGGCGGTCCGCGCGGCCGCGCCGGTGCGCAAGGGCCTCGGCGGCCGCGAACTGATCCCCGTGCTCCGCGACACCGGCCTGACGATGCTGGTGTGGTCGGTCACCGTCGCGCTCGCCCTCGCGCTGGGCTGACCGCCCGCCCAGTCGCCGAACGTTGGTTACCGCCACGCTTCAGCGAGAAAAGCGTGGCGGTAATCAACGTTCGGCGGGTTGCGCCGCGGCCTACGCTGGCGTCATGTCCGCTGACGCCGACCAGGCCTCCCGACTCGCCGGTGGCAACACCGCAGCACTGCTCCCCCAGGACCGCACGGTCTCCGAGGAGCGCCTGCACCGCAAGCAGCGGCTCGCCGCGTCGTTCCGGCTGTTCAGCAAGTTCGGCTTCGACGAGGGCGTGGCAGGCCACATCACCGCCCGCGACCCGGAGCTGACCGACCACTTCTGGGTGAACCCGTTCGGCATGCACTTCGGGCACATCCGCGTCAGCGACCTGCTGCTGGTGCGCCACGACGGCACCATCGTCGAAGGCGACCGGCCGCTCAACCAGGCGGCGTTCGCGATCCACTCGCAGGTGCACGCCGCCCGGCCGGACGTGGTCGGCGCCGCCCACTCGCACTCGGTGTACGGCAAGACGTGGTCGACGCTGGGCCGGCTGCTGGATCCGATCACCCAGGACGCATGCGCGTTCTACGAGGACCACGCGCTGTTCGACCAGTACTCCGGCGTCGTCCTCGACCTCGAGGAGGGCAAGCGGATCGCGCACGCGCTCGGCGATCGCAAGGCCGCGATCCTGCGCAACCACGGCCTGCTCACCGTCGGGCAGTCGGTGGAGGAGGCGGCGTGGTGGTTCATCACCATGGAGCGGTCCTGCCAGGCGCAGCTGATGGCCGAGGCCGTCGGCACGCCGATCCTGATCGACCCGGACATGGCCAAGCTCACCTCGGGCCAGGTCGGCACCCACTTCGCCGGCTGGTTCAGCTACCAGCCGCTGTTCGACCGCATCACCCGCGAGCAGCCGGACCTCTTCGACTAGCCGCCCAGCGCGTCGACCAACCGGTCCAGGTCGTCGTCGGTGTTGTAGAGGTGGAAGCCCACCCGCACCGCCCCGGCGCGGACGGCGGCGCGGATGCCCGCCCGCCGAAGCCGCTCGTCGGCATCCGTCACCGGGATCGACACGATCGCCGACGTCGACGGGGGTAGCTTCAATTCGGCGCGCAACCGGTCGGCCAGGCCGACGCAGTGCGCCTCCACCGCCGCCGCGTCGAGCGACGCCAGCCACGACATCGTCGCGCCCGCGCCCAACGCCCCGGCCCACGCGGGCGACGCGTCGAACCGGCGGGCGTCGTCGGCCAGCCGCAGCGGCAGCCCGTAGATCGTCGACCACGGTTCGGCACCGGCGTACCAGTTCGCCGCGTGCGGTGTCATCGAGTCGGCCGCCCGCTCGCTCAGCGACATCCACGCCGTGCCCCGCGGTGCCAGCAGCCACTTGTAGACCGCCGCGACGGTGACGTCGGCCCAGCCGAGGTCGAGCGCCTTCCACCCGACCGCCTGGGTCAGGTCGACCACCGACAGCGTGCCGGTGCCGGCCACCGCATCCCGCAGGGCGTCGACGTCGAGGACCGCGCCCGACGACGACTGCACCAGGCTGACCGTCACCACGTCGAACTCCGGCGCAGCCGCGAGCAGTTCCGCCTGCGTTAGTTCGGTGACCGTCACGCCGCGTCGCTCCTGCGCGGCGAACGGGAACGTGGTGCTGGTGAATTCGCCCGCCAGCGTCAGCACCCTGCTGCCGTCGGGGACCGCCGCGGCGACCAGCGCGAGCAGCGCCGACACGCTGCCGCCCATCGCCACCGACCCGGCCGGCACGCCGACCAACGACGCGTAGGCCGCGCGACCCCGTCGCACCGACTCGTCGTAGGCCGGCGGGTACATCGTCCCGCCCTGCCACTGCGCAAGATGGCCGTGCAGTTCGTCGATCAGAAAAGTGGGTGGCAGGCCATAGGTCGGCGAGTTGAGAAAGCCCGCCGCCCCGGTGAACTCGGCCCCGAAGGCCGCCCTCGCGGACGTCACGGATTCGTCACTCGGGCGTGGAGCCGTCGCCGCGCAGCCGGGCGCGCAACTGGTCGCGGTCGGTGCGCCGGCGCTCGTCGAAGACCGCCATGCTGGCGGTGGCGCGGCGACGCAACGGCGCGAAAACCCATATGCCGAGCGGTAATGCGACGACGAGTGCGAACAGCATCGCCACGACGAGCGGGAACTCGCCGGCCACCAGCGTTCCCACGCCGTAGACCACGCCGGTGAGCACTGCCACCAGGAGCAGACGGGCGATGGCGTAGGCCGCCACGTCGAGCAGCATGCGGGTACCGGGGCGTCCGTCAGTCACGCCTTCGAGGGTACCGACGACGCGTATGCTGGACGTAAGGAGGTTTTCGTGCAGTTTTTGCTCCTCGTTCTCGTGTTGGCAGGCTTGGCCTACGTGGCTTGGCGGTTGATCCGCGCCTCGGCCAACTCACCGAGGACGCGCGTGGTCGGCCCGGACGACGATCCGGACTTCCTGCGCAGGATCAACAACCACCCGGACCCGGACGGCGTCTGACGCCTCACCTCGCAGCGGGGAATCCCGTCGCGACCGTCGCCGCCAACTGAAGCAGCGCATCCCGCGTCTCCGGCCGCAACCGGTCGAGGCTGATCTCCGCACCCTCTTCCAGATGGGCGTCGAACGGCACCCGCTGCACGGCCCGGCACCGCCGGGCGAAGTGGTCGACCACCTTGTCCATGTCGACGCGCGTGCCGCCGCGACCGGCCCGCACCCCGTTCACCACCACGATCGAGGTGGTCACCAACTGCTGGTAGCCGTGGGCGTCGAGCCAGTCGAGCGTCGCCGACGCACTGCGCGCGCCATCGACCGCACCTGAGCTAACCACGACGAGCACGTCGGCCGTGTCGAGCACCGCCGACATCGCCGAGTGCAGCATGCCGGTGCCGCAGTCGGTGAGCACCAGGCTGTAGTACCGCTCGAGCACCTCCAGCGTCCGCTGGTAGTCCTCGGAGCTGAACGCCTCCGACACCGCGGGGTCGCTCTCCGAGGCGAGCACCTCGAGGCGGCTCGGCCCCTGGGAGGTGTAGTGCCGTACGTCGCTGTAGCTGTCGATGCCCTCCGCGTCCCGCAGCAGGTGCCGCACGGTCGACGGGGTCTCCAGCGGCACCTTCTGGCTCAGCGTGCCGCGGTCGGGGTTGGCGTCGACGGCGATGACGCGATCACCGCGGACCGACGCGAACGTGGCGCCCAGCGTGGCGGTGATCGTGGTCTTGCCGACGCCGCCCTTGAGCGACAGCAGCGCGATCCGGTAGCAGTCCCGCAGCGGCCTGCTGACCTGCGCCTCGAGGTTCCTGCGCTGGACCTCCCGAGGCCCCTCGCCGACGTTGACGAGGGATCCGGTACCCCGGTAGAGCGCCCGGCGCCACCCCCGCGACGGCGGGCGTTTGGGCTGGCCGAGGAGCGCCACCGCGGCCGGATCGAAGTGTGGCGGGGAGTCGGCCACGACGGGCATGGGCGCCGACGGCGGCGCACTCACGGGAGCGGGCGCCGGACCCGGCGGACGGCCGACCGCGGTCAGCAGCGGGGCGAGCGGGATCCCGTGCGGCGGGGTCGGTGCCGTCCACTCCGGCGGGATGGTCTCCGACGGGTCGCGGAACCGATGCTGCTCCCGGAAGCCGGACGGCTGCGCCGGCACCGACGGATCCCCGGAGAACGGCAAGGTCAGCCCACCCCTGCGTAGGAGTGCAACCCGACGGTGACGAGGTTGATGAAGAACAGGTTGAAGACCATCGCCACGAAGCCGACCACGTTGATGTAGGCGGCCTTCTTGTCGCGCCAGCCCGCGGTGGACCTGGCGTGCAGGTACGCCGCGTAGACGACCCACGCGATGAACGAGACGGTCTCCTTGGGGTCCCAGCCCCAGTAGCGGCCCCACGCCTCCTCGGCCCAAATGGCGCCGAAGATGACGCCGAAGCCGAAGATCGGGAACGCGAAGATGGTGGTGCGGTAGGCGATCCGGTCCAGCGTCTGCGCGTCGGGCAGCCGCGACACGACGCCCGCCACGTACCCCTGCCTGCCGGGATCGCCCAGCTTCGACATCTTGACCAGGAACAGGATGCTGGCGACGCCGCCGACCAGGAACACACCGGAACCCAGGCTGACCACCGACACGTGGATGGGCAGCCAGTAGGACTGCAGCGCGGGCATCACGGGGGCGGCGTGGGTGTAGAGCCACTTGCCCGACACCGCGAGCAGGATCAGCACCGGCGTGAGCACGAACACCCACAGTGCGCGGAACTGCGGGCGGCGCAACACGATTCCCGCGGCCACCAGACCGCAGAAGCACGTCAGGTTGATGAACTCGTACATGTTGCCCCACGGCACGCGGGAGGTGGCGAAGCCGCGCAGCACGATGCAGACGAACAGCACCCCGATGCCGACGTAGGTGAGCGCCAGACCGGCCCGGCCGATCCGCTCGTCGAGGGGACGCCGCGGGGCGTCGACCACCACGCCGGGGCGGGCACTGTCCGCGGCGACCGAACCGCCGCCCGCCGTGACCAGTTCCCGCGCCTCGACCTTGCGGCCGCGGCTCGATGCGAGTTCGACGGCGAGCAGCAGCAGCGCGGCGACCAGGACGATGACGGACGTGGTGAACGCCCAATCCGAGTACCGAGCCAACTCGACGTCTATGTCATAGGTATTCACGCGATCCCGCTCCGCTTCTCGCTGCCGCTATTCACCGCGCCACCTCGTGTCTCTGCCGGCAGCAACCGCCCGGTCAGCTTCTCGAACTCGTCGCCCCACCCGCTGTTGTCGGTGCGCGCGAGACCACCCAGTTGCACCTCAACCGTACCCGCCGGACCTGGCGTGATACGAACCCAGACGCGGCGCCGGCGGATCACCAGCGACACCAGCAGACCGGCCATCATCGACATCGACCACACCAGCACCCACACCTGTGCCGGATCGTGCGAGACCTGCACGTTGATGAACGGGACCGCGTTGTCGAAGCGGATCACGGTGCCGTCCTTCAGCCGCGTCGACTCGCCCTCGGAGAGGTTGACCCGGACCTCCTTGGTGAGGCGGTTCTGGCCGATGAGGCGGGTGTCGAGCGAGAACAGCGACTGCGGGCGGCCGGAGTCCAGCCCGCTGTCGCCGCGGTATACGTCGATGGCCACCGCGGGGTCGTTCAGCGACGGGAAGCTCGACGACAGCAGCGTCCCGTCGAGCTGCTTGGTCGGCGCGAACAGGCCCTGGATGGCGATCTGGTTGCGGCGGCGCTCGAAGTCGTTGGGGAAGGTGCCGCCGGGCGGGTCGAAGCGCATCACGCCCGACGACAGCAGCGTGAGCTGATCGTCGGGTCGCCACTGCACGGTCTGGGTGCGGGTCTGGCCGTCGGGGAAGGTGACGGTGAAGGTCGGCGCGTAGCCGTGGCCCTGCAGGTAGAGGCGGTCGCCGCCGAGGCGCAGCGGGTGGTTGACCTCCAGCCGGTACTGGCGCCAGGTGTCACCGGCGAGGTCGTCGCCGGCCTGGTACTCGACGTTGGCGGCGAACGTCAGCGCCTGTCCCGAGGGCAGGTACTGGGCGTCGAAGTCGTTGACGCGCAGACAGATCGGGTTCAGGGACGTGCCGTCGACGGTGTTGCCGGCGCGGAACGAGTCGAACGCGGCGGGCGAGGCGGAGCAGAAACCCGGCCCGCCGTTGGCGACCACGATCACGTTGCCCTCGTAGCCGAACAGCTTGCCCACGGCGATCGCGACCAGCAGCCCGAGCAGCGAGAAGTGGAAGACGATGTTGCCGAACTCGCGGAGGTATCCCTTCTCCGCGGAGATCTCGGTGACTCCGCCGTCGGTGCGGGTGGTGCGCCGCCACCCCTTCAGCGCCCGGTCGACGTCCGCGGCCACCGCCGAGGCGTCGCCGGGCACCGTCGCCGAGTGGTGCTTGGGCAGCCTCGCCAGGTTGCGCGGTGCGGCGACCGGGCGGGCCCGCAGGCTGCGGACGTGCTCGGCCAGTCGCGGGGTGAGGCAGCCGACCAGCGAGATGAACAGCAGCACGTAGATGGCGGTGAACCAGAAGCTGGCGAACACGTCGAACGCCTGCAGCCGGTCGAGCAGCGGACCGATCGTGGAGTGGTCGGCGATGTACTGGTCGACCTTGCTCGCGTTCAGCGAGCGCTGCGGCAGCAGGGCGCCGGGGATCGCGGCGAGGGCCAGCAGGAACAGCAGCACCAGGGCGGTGCCCATCGACGTCAGGTTGCGCCACGTGTTGCGGATCAGCGCGAACACCCTGCGGACGGGGTTCACAGCGGCAACCTGACGTCGCTGACGAACGCGTCGCGCACCCAGGACACGAAGTCCGCCCACAGACCGGTGACCAGCGCGATGCCGACCCCGATCAGCAGGATCCCGCCGAACACCTGGATGGTCCGGGTGTGCCTGCGCAGCCACCCCAGTCCGCGCATCGCGCGCGCCGATCCGAACGCCAACGCCACGAACGGGAGCCCGAGCCCCAGGCAGTACGCGACCACGAGGCCCACGCCGCGGATCACGTTGCTGCCCTCGGTCGCCGACGCCATCGCGATCACGGCCGTCAGCGTCGGCCCCAGGCACGGCGTCCAGCCCAGCCCGAACACGGCGCCGAGCAGGGGTGCGCCCGCGAGCGTCGACATCTGGCGCGGCGTGAACCGGGTGTCGCGCTGCAGCGCGGGCACGAACCCGACGAACACCAGGCCCATCAGGATGGTGACCACGCCGCCGATGCGTTGCAGCAGAACCTGATTGATGATCAACGTGGTCGTCATGCCCAGCACGGCCACCGTGCCGAGGACGAACACCACGGTGAAGCCCAGGACGAACAGCGCGGTGGCGCCCGCCACCCGCAGCCGGGCGGTGCGCAGCGCGACCCCGCCCCCGTCGGCATCCTCGGTGTCGGGGTCGACGCCGACGATCGCCGCGAGGTAGGAGAGGTATCCGGGCACCAGCGGCACGACGCACGGCGACGCGAACGACACCAGGCCGGCGAGTGCGGCCACCAGCAGCGCCAGTACCACGGGCCCGGTCGCCATCAGCTGGTCGACCTGATCGAGACTCACGGCTGTGCAGCCAACCGCTCGACGACGGGCTGGAGATCCTCGGCGAGGAGTTCCCGCAGATACACCGCGGCCACCCGGTGCTGGCGGTCCAGCACGATGGTCGACGGGATGACGGTCGTCGGATACTTGCCGCCGAACGCGATCATCGTGCGCATCGACGGGTCGTAGATCGACGGGAACGTGATCTTGCGGTCGATCACGAAGTCGACCGCGGCGTCGCGGTTGTTGTCCCGCACGTCGATGCCGAGGAACTGGACGCCCGCGGCCTTCGTCGCGTCGTAGACCTTCTGCAGCTGCGGCATCTCCGAGCGGCACGGCCCGCACCACTGTCCCCACACGTTGACGACGACGACCTCGCCCTCGAAGTCGTCGAGTCCCACGGTCTTGGCCGGGTCGCGCAGTTCGGGACCGGAGATCTTGCCCGGCTTGCCGCGCGCCTCCGGCGGGTCGTAGAAGATGTCGGTCTTGCCGCCGGGCGCCACGAACTCGAACGTGCCGCCCTGGGCGACGGCGTCGTCACCGGTCGAGCAGCCCGCCAACAGCACGGTCAGCGCTGCCGTGCACGACACCGCCACTGCGGCAAACGATCTCACTACAGCCTCCAGGGCTCCGAATAGCCCCAGCGCACCAGTTCCTCGCCCAGGAACGTGAACGACGTGATCGATCCGACGTTGCACAACCTGCTGTGCGGCAGCGGTAGATGGGCGAGCTTGCGGTCCGTCATCGCGCGGCGCAGCGTCTCGACGGGGAGTTGGTGGCTGACGCAGACCGCCTCGTGCCCGACGGCCTTGCGGCGGGCCCGGTGCAGCGCGTCGATCATCCTGGTCGCCACCTCCTCGTACGGCTCGCCCCAGGACGGTGTGCGCGGGTTGCGGAGCTTCGGCCAGTTCCGCGGGTTGCGCAGCGCGCCGTCGCCGGGCGCCACCTTCTCGCCCTCGAACTGGTTCCACGACTCGATGAGGTCGGCGTCGGTGTGGACGGCCAGGCCGTGCGTCGCGGCGACCGGCGCCGCGGTCTGCTGCGCGCGCTCCAGCGGCGAGGCCACCACGTAGACGACGTCGTTGTGCGCCAACCACTCCGCTGCGGACTGCGCCTGCGTGCGGCCGCGATCCGACAGGTTGAATCCCGGCAGCCGGCCGTAGAGCACCTGGTCCGGGTTGTGCACCTCGCCGTGGCGCATCACGTGCACCGTCGTCTTCTCCGGGGTGGCCATCAGGCGGGCCGCTCGGCGGAGGCGGCGGCGCGGGCCGCGGCGGGGAGTGCGGACGCGATCCGGTCGAAGGCGTCGTCGTCGAGCGCCGTGGAGACGAACCACGCCTCGAACGCGCTGCAGGGCGGGTAGACGCCCGCGTCGAGCAGCGCGTGGAAGAACGGCGGGAAGCGCCAGGTGTCGGTGGCCTTCGCCGAGGCGAAGTCGGTGACCGGCTGGTCGGAGAAGAAGACGCTGAGCATGTTGCCCGCGCGGGAGACGCGGTGCGCGACGGAGGCGTCGGTCAGTGCGGCGGTCAGCAGGCCGTCGAGCCGGTCGGCGTTGGCGTCGAGGGTGGCGTAGGCGGCGGCGTCGGCCGTCTGCAGCGTGGCGAGGCCGGCGGCCATCGCGACGGGGTTACCCGACAGCGTGCCTGCCTGATAGACCGGACCGATCGGCGCCAGCTTCTCCATGACGTCGGCGCGGCCGCCGAACGCGGCGGCGGGCAGGCCGCCGCTCATCACCTTGCCGAACGTCACGATGTCGGCGGCCACGCCGTCGACGCCGAACCAGCCGGCGGCGGTCACGCGGAAGCCCGTCATGACCTCGTCGAGGATCAGCAGCGCGCCGTTCTCGTCGGTGATGCGGCGCAGTTCGGCGTTGTATCCCGGCGACGGCGGGACCGCGCCCATGTTGCCCGCCGCGGCCTCGCTGATGACGCAGGCGATCTGATCGCCGAACTCGGCGAAGGCAGCCTCGACCGCCGCGACGTCGTTGTAGGGCAGCACGATGGTGTCGACGGTGGCGGCGCCGGTGACGCCCGGCGACGACGGCAGCCCCAGCGTGGCGACACCCGATCCGGCGTCGGCGAGCAGGCCGTCACTGTGTCCGTGATAACACCCGGAGAACTTGATGATCTTGGCTCGGCCCGTGTAGCCGCGGGCCAACCTGATCGCGCTCATGGTGGCCTCGGTGCCGGAGTTCACGAACCGGATGCGCTCCACCGGCGCCACCCGCTCGATGATCTCGGCCGCGAGGTGGGTCTCCGCCGCGGTCGGTGCGCCGAACGTCAGACCGTCCAGGGCCACCCGCCGTACGGCCTCGACGACCGCGGGGTGGGCGTGTCCGAGCAGCGCCGGACCCCAGGAACACACCAGGTCGACGTAGTCGTTGCCGTCCGCGTCGGTCAGGTGGCAGCCGTTGGCCTTGGCGATGAAACGGGGCGTGCCGCCGACCGAGGTGAACGCCCGGACCGGCGAGTTGACGCCACCGGGGATGACGGCGGACGCCTCGGCGAAGAGGCGCGCCGATACTTCGGTCGAGCGGGGTTCGGCGGGCATCTCCCCAGTGTTCCAGCCGGGGCGCGGGCGTCAACTACAGGGTGTAGTGGGAGGCCCCGGGGAGGCGCGCCGACGGGGTCACAGATCGACGTCCGACGACCAGGTGAGCGGTGCCCCCTCGCCCGCGGTCATGACCGTGCCGGGCATGACCCGCAGCCGGTAGGGCGTCAACCGGATGACGGCGAACTGGTCGCTGGTGGGGCCGTCCTGCCACGGCCCGATGATGGCCGGGTCGTAGCCGACGGGTGCGGGGCCGTTCGCGAACTTCGCCCACACCTCCCGCCGGGTGTCGTCGTCGACGTACCACTGCGCCTGACACTCGGCACTGCACGTGTCATGGGTCGGCGCCCAGTAACTCACGGACACCTGCGGGTGGGCCTCGAGGTGGGCACGCTTCAGCGGCGTCGGCACCGTCGCGATCCACCCGTCGAGATCGGTGCCGTCCCAGTCCCAGATCGGGTGCAGGATCCGCGTGCGCGGCCGCCCGTCGGACGCGACGGTGGCGACGGTGGCCCACACGATCCCGTGGGCCATGTCGCGGAACGCCGGTGCGATGTCCCCGAGGCTCGTCACGGGGTCGGCCTAGGTCTCCCCGACCGGGCGCTCGACTTCCTTGTCCACCTCGCCGAACTTGGGCGAACCGTCGTCGTCGACCCAGTCGTTGACCGCGGTGCCGGTGACGCTGTTGCCCGACCCGGGGAGCGCGATGGTGGGCCGCTCCTCCTCGTAGGACTTGCGCATCTCCTTGGCCTGCTCTTTGTGCTCGTCGGTGATCTCGGGCTTTTCCGTCACTTGTTCGTCAGCCATGCCCGCAGGCTGCCCGTTCGTGTGATCTGCGAAACAGTTGCCTGATCCGGGGGCCCGGGTCACACCGGGACGGCGCGCAACGCGGACGGCAGACTCGGCAGGAAGTGGCGGGTCGCGAATTCGCGGATCTGCTCGGCGGTCTCGAGCGGCTGCGCGCTGGGCAGCATCAGCACCATCAGCGCGTAGCGCAGGATCGTGTCCGCCAAGTCGGCGACGGCCCGTTCGCCGACCCGGTCGGCGAACCCGTCGGGGAAGATGACGTGCAACGCCTCGGCCATCCGCTCGATGGCCCGCGGGTAGTGCCGCCGGGCCTGGGCCAGCACGAGCGCCGGTTCGTCGGCCATCAGCTGGTCGAGCACGCGGTGGCGCCGGAACCGCAGGATCGACAGCGTGAACGCCTCGACGTAGTAGTTGGACCCCCGCCCGGCGCCCCTCAGCTCCTCGGCGATGTCGGCGAACAGCGCGACGTTCTCGCGCTCGATGACGGCGGCCACCAGCTCGTCGCGGTTGGCGAACCTCCGGTAGATGGTGGTGCGGCTGACGCCCGCGCGCCGCGCGACGTCGTCGAGCGCCACCCGGTGCACGCCGTGCCGCTCGAACTCGACCAGCGCGGCATCCAGAATGGCCCCCTCAGCAGCGGCCATACCCCACCTGCGCAAATCCGTTGTACCGCACCCGCATCGGCAGCCGGTCCCACACCCAGTTGACCGGCCGCGACCGCCAGAAGGCGGCGAACGCCCGGTACGCCCGCTCCCTGCGCGGGCTCCACGGCAGCGCGAGCAGATCGCGGGCGCGCGGCGGCATTCCGCCGGTCGTGAGGAAGGCGGCGATCGGGTCGAACACCGGCGACAGCAGCCGCCAGGCGAGCGGCGAGATCCCCTTGGGACGGGGGAAGCCCTTGGTGACGTAGCCGACGCCGTACTGCGCGGTGGGATGGGCGACGATGATCTCGTCCATCATGCGGTCCCAATAGCGCTGAAAGCCGGCGTAATCCGCGGGCATCGGGCGCTCGCTGACGCCGTAGCGGCGGTACCACGTCTTCGACTCGAGGTAGATCCGCTCCCGGTCCGCGTCGGTCAGGCGTCGCACGAACGTGTCGGCGAAGTACAGCACCTGCTCGACGAACGTGGCGTGCGCCCAGAAGTACGTGTCGGGATCGAGCGCGTGGTACCGCGTGCCGTCCGGCATGTCCCCCTTGATGTCGCGGTGGAAGTCGCGCACGCGGGTGCCCTCGTCGTCGTCGTCGGTGCCGTACACCGTCATCATGATCGGTGGGATGGACCGCTTGACGCGAGCGGCCGTGTCGGAGAAGAACACCGAGTGGTCGAGTACGCCCTGGCCGAGTTCGGCGAGCATGTTCTGCAGCACCGCGGGCCGCGGCCCGATCAGGTACATGCGGTTGTCCCCGAAGTACTTCCACACCAGCGACTCCGGCCCGAGCGGCAGGGCGTCCGGCGGCGTGCTCGAGCGGCGATCGTCCTCGGCCAGTTCGGTCATGGGGACAGTGTTACAGATTCCGCACTTTGTACCAAGATGGATGTGACCGGGCTCACCGGCCGCCGCGGAGCCGTCCGATCCCGACGACCGCGAGCACCCCGGCGACCGCGAGCAGCAGCAGGGCCAGCCCGATCAGGGGCGGGTAGTAGACCGCCGACACCTGGGACGGTTCGGTGGTCGCGACGGGCGGCGCCATCTCGGTCGAGCGCGCCCCGACCCAGCAGGCGGCGCAGCCGATCAGCGCCGCGACGGCGAGGACCAGCTCGACGGTCGCCCGACCGCGGCCCCTCACGGCTCGCCGTTCAACGACTCGAGCGCCGCCCGCAGCCGGCGGTGCCGCTTGGCCCACGCCTGCGCGGTGCGGCCGCTGGTCAGCTTCAGGCCGATGCCGGTGCGGCCGCGCGGCACGCCGGTCAGCTCGCCGAGCGCGCGCGCCGACTGCCACTTCGGCGTCTCGGCGCCCTCCGCCTCCGGGTACACCACGAGGATCTCCGAGGTCCGGATGGTCTCGGCACCCTGCCGTAGGTACTCGGGCGTCAGCTCCAGCGACGTGTGCATGCGGGCGGCCTTCACCTGGATCGAGAGGAATCCGGTCACCAGCACGAAGAAGACGATCGGCACCAGGAAGTCGATGCCGTAGCCGGTCCACACCTGCAGCAGCAGCATCGCGCCCGCCGCCACGGGCCCGGCCATCGCCCACCACCACGTCGCGCCGGGTTCGGAGTACAGCACCTCCACGGGCTTCGACGGCTCGGCGTCCGGTGCGCTCACCGGGCGGCCTCGAGCCACTGCCGGGCCTCGTCCCTGCGGATCAGCACCGAGCCGACGATCAGCAGCACCATCGTCACCGCCACGATCGCGAGCACCACGATGCCCGCGCCGAACAGCAGCAGCATCGCCAGGAACACGATGGACGCCATCGCCAGCCCCACTCCCGCCGCCGCGAACCGCGGCTCCCGCCTACGCGCCCGGCCGGCGAGGAACGCCTGCCCGAGTCCGGCGGCGAACAGCAGCGCGCCCGCGACGAACATGAAGGGGTGGCCACCCTGGCTCAGCGTCAGCATGCCCAGCGCCGAGGTGAGCACGGCGCCCGCGACCCAGCACCAGAACGCGGTGTCGACGATGCGCGGCCGATCAGGCGATGCGGGGGTGGCGGGCATGATCGGGCCAGCCTATCGGTCACCCTCGGCGAGACGTCAGCGGTAGAAGCGCGCGGGTCGTCAGCGGACGAAGTACGCGTGGGCGTCCTTGCGGTGCAGCAGGTACACCCCGCCCGCGACCAGCACCGAGCCGATGATCGCGCAGCCCGCGTAGACGGGCGCCGCGACCTCCGGGCGCTCGACGGCGAACAGGTTGCCCACCATGTAGACCACGGATGCGGCGGCCCCGCCGGTGAGCAGCGTGCGCGCCCAGCGGTAGCCCTGCCGGAGCAGGAGCAGCAGCGCAACGGAGATCGCGGCGATCACCACCGCGGAGAAGCCGGCGAAGGCCGTCACCACCCACGGCTGGTCGGGTGCGGTGACCAGGTCCACCACGTAGCCGCCCACCATCAGCGGCAGCGCGACGACCCACAGCCAGAAGCCGGTGACGACGTCCTCGGGGATGCCGTCAGGGGTCTCGTCGTCCGTCACGCCAACCAGCCGGCGACGTCCGCCGCCCAGTAGGTCAGCACGATGTCCGCGCCGGCTCGCCGGATGCCGACCAGAGTCTCCAGCGCGACGGTCTGCAGATCGATCCAGCCGTTGGCCGCGGCGGCGCTGATCATCGAGTACTCGCCCGAGACCTGATAGGCCGCAACGGGAACCGGTGAGACGTCGGCCGCGGCGCGAACCAGGTCGAGGTAGGACATGGCGGGCTTCACCATGATGATGTCGGCGCCCTCGTCGATGTCGAGTTCGATCTCGTGCATCGCCTCGCGGGCATTGCCGGGGTTCTGCTGATAGGTGCGCCGGTCGCCGGACAGGCTCGAGGCCACCGCCTCGCGGAACGGGCCGTAGAAGCCGGACGCGAATTTCGCGGCGTAGGCGAGGATGGCCGCGTCGGTGTGGCCGGCGGCGTCCAGTCCGTCCCGGATGGCGGCCACCTGACCGTCCATCATCCCGCTCGGGCTGATCACGTGGGCACCCGACTCCGCCTGTGCGACCGCCAGTTCCACGTACCGCGCATTGGTGATGTCGTTGTCGACCCGGCCCGCGGCGTCGACCACGCCGCAGTGCCCGTGGTCGGTGAACTCGTCGAGGCAGGTGTCGGCCATCAGCACGGTGGCGTCACCGACCTCGGCAGCCAGGTCCCGCAGTCCGACGTTGAGGATGCCGTCGCGGTCGGTGCCCGCCGAGCCGATGGCGTCCTTGTCCTCGTCGCGCGGCACCCCGAACAGCATCAGACCGCCGACGCCCGCGGCGACCGCGTCCACCGCGGCGCGGCGCAGCGAGTCGCGGGTGTGCTGCACGACGCCCGGCATCGACGCGATCGGGCGTGGCTCGTCGATGCCGTCGGCGATGAACATCGGCAGTACGAGATGCCGTGGCTCCAACGAGGTCTGCGACACCAGTCGGCGCATAGCCGGGGTGTTGCGCAGACGCCGCGGACGGTGTCGGGGAAAGGCCATGGAGGAGTCCGTCGAACGGCTAGCGGCGACGGCTCTTCTTGCGCGGCGGCGGCAGGGCACCCTCGGCACGCAGGCGGGCGGCGTGCTCGGCGAGCGCCTCCACCAGCGGACCGACGGCCGCCGTCTCCGGCTGGACGTCGACGCGCAGCCCGAACTCCGCTGCGGTCTCGGCGGTCTTGGGCCCGATGCACGCGACGATGGTCCGCGCGTGCGGCTTGCCGGCGATGCCGACGAGGTTGCGCACCGTCGAACTCGACGTGAAGCACACGGCGTCGAAGCCACCGGTCTTGATCATCTCGCGCGTCTGCGCCGGCGGCGGGGCCGCGCGCACCGTGCGGTAGGCGGTGACGTCCTCGATCTCCCAGCCACGTTCGCGCAGACCCTCGGCCAGCGTCTCGGTGGCGATGTCGGCGCGGGGCAGCAGCACCCGGTTCACCGGGTCGAAGATGTCGTCGTACGGCGGGAACTCGTCGAGCAGCCCGAGCGAGGACTGCTCACCCGAGGGCACCAGCTCCGGATTGATGCCGAACGCGCGCACGCGATCCGCGGTGGCCTGTCCGACGCAGGCGATCTTGACGCCGGAGAACGCCCGCGCGTCGAGACCGAACTCGTTGAACTTCTCCCACACCGCACGCACCGCGTTGGTGGAGGTGAAGACGACCCACTGGAACCGGCCGTCGACCAGACCCTTGACCGCACGCTCCATCTGCGCGGGGCTGCGCGGCGGCTCGACGGCGATCGTCGGCACCTCGATGGGCAGGGCACCGTGCGACACCAGACGATCGCTCATCTCGCCCGCCTGGTCCTTGGTACGCGGCACCAGCACGGTCCAGCCGTACAGGGCGCGGCTCTCCCACCAGTTCAGCTTGGCGCGGTTGGCGACGGTCTTGCCGATGGTGGCCACCAGCGGTCCGGCCAGCGGGCCCGCGGGCTCGCTGCCGGCCAGGGTGGCCTTGTCGAGCAGGCCGGCCAGCGTGGTCTCCACCGAACGCTGTTGGCAGGTGGTGCCATTGGCGGTGATGACGCACGGGGTGCTGTCGGTCAGCCCGTACTCGATGAGGGTGCGGGCCGTGTCGGAGAGGTGCGACGCCGTCGCGTGCAGGATCAGCGGGCCGGGGGCGGCGGCCAGCGCGGCCCAGTCCACGTCGCCGCGGACGTCGGCCACCGTGTGGGCCGAACCCAGCGGGAGCCCCGCGTAGGTCGGGACGGCGGTCGTGGCGGGCAGGCCCGGCACGATCTCGAAGTGCGCCTGCGAGCGGGCGACGGCGGTGACCTCCGCGAGCACGGCATCCACCGACAGCGGATCGCCGGAGACCAGGCGCACCACGTCGACGCCGGAGCGTGCCTCGTTGACCAGGATCTTGGCGACCTCGGCGGGATCGCCGAGCGCGGGCCGGACGTCGACGCCGTTCGGCACGGCGACGGTGGCGTCGGAGGTCGTGCCGGCGTCGCCGTCGGCGGCGTCGTCGGTCTTGGCCGGCGCCTCGGGGCCCGAGGGTGGCGGCAGCTCGGAGCCGATGAGGGCGAGCACCGCCTCGGGCACGTCGGGGTCGGTGAAGGCCAGCGCGGCATTGGTCAGCACGATGCGGGCGCGGGTCGTCAGGAGACCAGGGTCCCCCGGCCCGGAACCCACGAACGTGATGCGGCCGGGCTTGTGCCTACGTCGGGTCGTCATCTTTCGCTCCCGCTCTATCAGTCAACTCCACCAACAGTTCTCGCGCTCCCAGCTCGAACAACTCCCCGGCCACCGAGAGCCCGAGCTCTCGTGCCCGATCGGGAGTCCCGATGCCGGACGCACGGATCACGTCGGATCCGTCCAACGTCGCCACGCAGCCGCGAAGCGACAGTTCCACGAAGACGTTGCCCTCCTCGTCGATGGACTCGACCACTTCCGCGATCGCGCCCACCGGCGCGGAACATCCCGCCTCCAGTTCGGCGAGCAGGGCACGTTCTGCGGTGACCGCCGCCCGCGTGTCGGAATCGTCCAACTTTGCGAGCAGTGCGACCAGCTCGGCATCGCTCGCGCGGCACTCCACCGCGAGCGCTCCCTGCGCCGGTGCTGGCAACATCTGCACCGGCTCCAGGGTCTCGGTGATGTCCTTCAGACGTCCGATGCGGGCCAGGCCCGCTCGGGCGACGACGACACCGTCGAGATCACCGCTACTTACCCTGTTCAACCTGGTGTCTAGGTTGCCTCGTAGGGGGCGGATTTCCAAACCCAGACCCAGTGCTCTAAGCTGCGCGGTCCGCCGTGGGCTCGACGTTCCGATCACCGAGCCGGTCGGCAACTCCCCCAGCACCATTCCGTCGCGGGCGACGAGCGCGTCCCGGGCATCCTCGCGACGGGGTATCGCCGCGATCGAGAACCGCGGGTCGGCCGCGGTCGGCAAATCCTTGTACGAGTGCACGGCCATGTCGACCCGGCCGTCGGCGATCGCCTCGCGCAGTGCGGCGGTGAACACGCCGATGCCGATGTCGGCGATGGGGGCGCTGGAGCGGTCTCCCGCCGTCGAGATGATCACCAGCTCGGCCTGATGCCCTCGGGAGATCAGTTCGTCGCGGATCAGGCCGGCCTGGGTGGTGGCCAGCAGACTGCCGCGCGTACCGATGCGGATCACGGCCGATTCAATTGCTGAAGTGGGCAAGCGCTACTCGGTCTTTTCCGGATCGAAGATGGATTCGCCTGCCATCAGCGGCAATTCGCCACCGGCCACGGCGTCGACGGCCTGCGGGTCGAGTTCGAACAGTTCGCGCAGCGCCTCGGCGTAGCTGTCGCCGCCGGGCGCCCCGGCGAGCTGCTTCACCCGCACCGTGGGGGCGTGCAGCAGCTTGTCGACGACCCGGCGCACGGTGCGCGCCACCTCGTCGCGGTGCGAGGCGTCCAGGCCGGGCAGGCGGTTGTCGAGGCGCAGCAGCTCGGCCTCGACGACGTCGGCGGCGCGCTGCCGCAGTGCGGTGACGGTGGGGGTGACCTCGGCCATCCGCTGGCCCGCGAGGTAGTTGGCGACCTCGGCGGCGACGATCGCCTTGGCTGCCTCGGCGTCACCGGCCGCGGCACGCGACGCCGGTTCCCGCTGGATGCGGTCCATGTCGATCACGTGCACGCCGGGCAGGCCGGCCACCGCGGGGTCGACGTCGCGGGGCATGCCGAGGTCGCAGATGACGAGTTGCTTGGGTTCCTGGCCGTGGGCGAGACCGCGGTGCACGTCGGCCAGCGAGACGACGGGAAGCACCGCGCCCGTACAGGACACGACCACGTCGGCGTCGGTGAGCACCGGCGGCAGGTGGTCGAACGGGAAGGCGTCGGCCTCGACGCCCTGGGCCCGCAGGTTCGCCACGATCCGCTCGGCGCGGGGCAGGGTGCGGTTGACGACGTGCACCCGGCCGATGCCGGCCCGGACGAGGTGGGCGGCGGCCAGCGCGCCCATCGATCCGGCGCCGACCACGACGGCGGTGCGGCCGGCGAGGCCGTCCACGCCGTCGGCGCCGAGCCGTGTGGCGGCCATGTCGAGCGCGACCGACACGACCGAGGCGCCCGCGGCGTCGATACCGGTCTCGGAGTGCACGCGCTTGCCGACCGACAGTGCGCGCTGCGCCAGTTCGTGCAGGGTGCGGCCGACGGTGTGGTTGGCCTCGGCGGCGGCGTAGGAGCGGCGGACCTGCCCGAGCACCTGCTGCTCGCCGATCACGGCGGAGTCCAGGCCGCTGGTCACCGCGAACAGGTGCTCGACGGCGGCCTCGGCGTACCGGACGTAGGCGTACCTGGTGAGGTCCTGCAGCGACATCCCGGAGTGGTCCGAGAGCACCTGGCCGACCACGGAGAGTCCGCCGTGGAACGCCTCGACGACGGCGTAGATCTCGACCCGGTTGCAGGTCGACAGGATCATGGCCTCGGTGACCAGCGACGACCGGAGGAGTTCCTCGACGATCTTCGCCTGGTCCGACTCGGCGGTGCTCAGCTGTTCCAGCACGGACACGGGCGCGCTGCGATGCGACACGCCGAACAGGAGAACGCTCATGGCCTCGTCACCACGTATCCGAAGGTAGTCGCAGCGTGACCGGTCCTCCAAATTTGCTGAGCAGTATCACAGCCCGTGGGAGCGATGTCACAGCCCGCCGAGGTCGGCGCGCAGCCGCACCTCGTCGACCTCCCAGTAGCTGTGCTCGGTCCCGTCGAGCAGCACGACGGGCAGCCGGTCGCCGTACTCGGCCCGCAGCGTGGCGTCCCCCGCCTCGGCTGCGGCGTCGACGTCGGTGGTGGACAGCTCGAAGCCCAGCTCCTCGGCCAGCGCGGCCAGCTGGACCCCGGCCCGGTCGCAGAGGCTGCACCCTGCCCGGCTCAGCAGGACCACCTCTCGGCGCGGTTGCTCGCCCACTCGCATCACGCCACCGAGTATGGCGTGACCTAGGGTTGACGCGTGCCCGAGTCCGGTGACCGTGAAGCCGAGGCCGACTCCGACGTGCTGGTCGGCGAGCAGGGCGTGCTCGCAGAGGCGTCGCCCTCGCCGCCGCCGCCGCCCGATCTGACCGCGGCCGCCTTCTTCGACGTCGACAACACCCTCGTACAGGGATCCTCGCTGGTCCACTTCGCCAGGGGGCTCGCCGCCCGCAAGTACTTCACCTATGGCGACCTGGCCCGCTTCGGCTACGCGCAGGCGAAGTTCCAGCTGACCGGCAGGGAGAACAGCGACGACGTCGCCGCGGGCAGGCGCAAGGCGCTCGCGTTCATCGAGGGCAGGCCGACGTCGGAACTCGCCGAGGTGGGCGAGGAGATCTTCGACGAGATCATCGCCGACAAGATCTGGTCGGGGACCCGGGCGCTGGCGCAGATGCACCTCGACGCCGGCCAGCAGGTGTGGCTGGTGACCGCGACGCCCTACGAGCTGGCGGCCACGATCGCCACCAAGCTCGGCCTGACCGGCGCGCTGGGCACGGTCGCGGAGTCCGTGGACGGCGTCTTCACCGGTCGGCTGGTCGGGGAGATCCTGCACGGCGCGGGCAAGGCGCATGCCGTGCGGTCGCTCGCCATCCGCGAGGGGCTGAACCTGCGGCGCTGCACGGCCTACTCCGACAGCTTCAACGACGTGCCGATGCTGTCGCTGGTGGGCACCGCCGTGGCGATCAACCCCGACTCGGCGCTGCGGGGCCTGGCCCGCGAGCGGGGCTGGGAGATCCGCGACTTCCGCACCGCGCGCAAGGCCGCGCGGATCGGGGTGCCGTCGGCGCTGGCCCTCGGCGCGGTCGGCGGCGCCCTGGCCGCGGTCGTGTCCCGCCGCGACGGCGGCCACTAGCCACACCGTCGGGAGCACCTCCGCTGATAAACTCGCGCCGCTCCGACCACGATAGGAACAGCACCGACCATGACCATCGCCGCCGACATCATCGGAACCCACTACCGGTATCCCGACTTCTTCGAGGTGAACCGGGAGAAGGTCCGTGAGTTCGCGCGCGCGGTCAAGGACGACCATCCCGCCCACCACAGCGAGGACGCCGCCAAGGAGTGCGGGTACGACAGCCTGGTCGCGTCGCTGACCTTCGTCGCCGTGGCGGGCCGCCGGGTGCAGCAGGAGATCTTCGAGCAGTTCGACGTGCCGGTGAACATGGAGCGGGTCCTGCACCGCGACCAGAAGCTCACCTTTCACCGCCCGATCGTCGTCGGCGACCGGCTGTGGTTCGACTCCTACCTGGATTCGGTCATCGAGTCGCACGGCACCGTGATCACCGAGATCCGCGGTGAGGTGACCGACGACGACGGCAAGCCCGTGCTGACGTCGGTGGTCACGATGTTCGGCGAGGCCAGCAGGGACGAGTCCGACGAGGTCAGCGCTCAGATCGCCGCCGCGCGTGACGCCGCGATCGCGAACATGATTGCCGGGCAACGGGGTAACGCGGCCAAGTAGGCCCGTTCGACCGTCGCGGGCGGTCAGCCGAGGAAGGTGTTCCTGCGGTTGGCCAGCAGCTGGTACAGCGTTTGCTGGATGGTCTCGCGCACCTGGTCGGTCAGCTCGAACGTGACCATCGGGTCATCGGCCGCGGACTCGTCGTAGTCGGCCGTGCTGATCGGCTCGCCGAACTGGATGTGCCACTTCGACGGCAGCGGAACCAGTCCGAGCGGACCGGCGAGCGGGAACAGCGGCGTCACCGGGAAGTACGGCAGGCCGAACAGTCGCGCGAGCAACTTCACGTCGGCGAGCATCGGGTAGATCTCCTCGGACCCGACGATCGAGCACGGCACGATCGGCGCGCGGGCGTGCAGCGCTGCCGAGACGAAGCCGCCCCGGCCGAAGCGCTGTAGCTTGTACCGGTCGCGGAACGGCTTGCCGAGACCCTTGTAGCCCTCGGGGAACACGGCGGTCAGTTCGCCGGCGGCCAGCAGCCGGTGGGCGTCGGCGGTGCAGGCCATGGTGTGGCCGGCCTTGCGCGCCGCCTGACCCATGACGGGCATGTCGAAGACCATGTCGGCGGCCAGCAGACGCAGGTCGCGGTGCGCCGGATGGTTGTCGTGGACGGCCACCGATGCCATCAGCCCGTCCAGCGGGAGCACGCCGGCGTGGTTTGCCACGATGAGCGCGGCACCGGTCTCGGGGAGGTTCTCGATGCCGCTGACCTCGACCCGGAACCAGGACTTGAAGAGCCCGCGCAGCAAAGGCAGGAAGATTGCGCTGTTGAGGTGGGGGTCGAAGCCGAACTCGTCGACCTCGTAGTCCCCGGTCATCCGCTTGCGGACGAACTCGGCCACCGCGGAGATGCGCTGGGCCAGTTCGTTGGGGGTGTCGTCCTCGCTCGCGCCGCCGACCGCGCTGCGGCGTTCGTCGATCTCACGGACCACCGCGGCGATCTGCTCGGCCGACGCCCGACTGCCGGGATCGGCGAGCAGCGACGGATGCCGCCTGGTGCTCTCGGCGCGTGCCGCGGCACGTCGCGCTGCCGATGACCGACTCGAAGTCGAGTGCAGCGGAATCACATTCGCCTTGGATTCACCTGCCATGTCGCTGCCTCCTCCCACGGGTTCCACGTCTTGTCACCGGCCCAGTCGTTGCGCTACGGCCACGGCGCGATGCTCCATGGAGCGTACCCAGCGAGGATCGATGATCGGCGTCAACGAGCGACCGCGGACGTAATCGTCAAAAGCTTCCGCCGTCGTCCACTTCGGGATATAACCCAGCTCGTCGAACATCCTCGTCGTGTCCATCACCCGGCCGTAGCTCAGGTATCTGAGCTGCTCACGATCGACCTCAGTGTAGCGGGTTGCGCGTCTCAGCGAATCAACGGCAGACAATGCCGATTTCGGAACGGGCAGGCGAACCCGGCCTGAACGGCGAATGGCCTGCGACATCATGATGATGCCCGAGCCGCCGATGTTGAAGGTGCCCGCGCGGCCGGCAATCGTCGCGCGCTCGAGCGCCCCGAGCGCGTCCTGCTCGTGCAGCAGTTGCAGACGGGCGTCGCGCCCGAGGACCGACGGCACCATGGGTCCGGCCAGGTACCGCGACAGCGCCGTGTCCATCGCCGGCCCGATCATGTTGGCCAGGCGCAGGATCGTCACCGCGATGTCGGGCCGGCGCCGGGCCAGGCCGCGGGCGTAGCCCTCGATGTCGATGCTGTCGCGGGCGAAGCCCTCGCCCGGTGGGCGTCGTGCGCTGCTGTCCTCGGTGAACATCACCGGGTCGTGCGCGCTCGAGCCGTAGACCTCCGAGGTCGACTTGAGCACCACCCGGCGAACCGACGGCGCCTTCTGGCAGGCGGCGAACAACTGCATCGCGCCCATCACGTTCTGTTCCTTGAGCGCGACCCTGCCGCCCGACCCCGGGGCGTACGACGCCGCCGAGGCATGCACCACGGTGTCGACGTCGCCGTTGCGAATCACCTTCGCGATGAAGGGATTCCGGATGTCGGCGCGCACGAACTCGGCGCGGCCCATCCTGCGCAGCAGGTCCTTGGTCGGCATGACGGCGTCCACCGCGATCACGTGATCGATCTGCGGGTTCTGCGCCAGACGTGCCGTCAGGTAGCCGCCGAGGAATCGGCAGGCACCGGTGACCAGCACCACCTTCGGATGATTCGGCGGTTCGATGGCATCCGATCCACCGGTGGACGTCGAGCCAGGCTCGGACCGCCCACCAGAGCGTCCGTCAGCGTCCATCGGCTCAGCCTATCGGCTGAGGCCGAGAACTACTTGCCAAGTTTTCTGCGCTGCACCCGGGTACGACGAAGCAGCTTGCGGTGCTTCTTCTTCGACATGCGCTTGCGCCGCTTCTTGATGACTGAACCCATGAACTCCGCTACCTAAGACAAACCGAGGACAACTGAGGCTGACGATCTCGAGTACGCCTCGTTAACTGACCTGGTCACCTTACCCGGCCACCGGGTGCGGACGAAAACGCCTGCTGCCGTACCCCCAGGGGCTCGGCTATCCGGCGTCGAAGTACGACGTCTCCAGGAGGTCGTGCACCGCCTTGGCGTGCACGCGGAAGGACCGGCCGACCCGGACGGCGGGAAGTTCGCCGTTGTGGACCAGTCGGTAGACCGTCATCTTGCTGACCCGCATCAAGCTGGCCACCTCGGCGACGGTGAGGAATTGAGCACGGGGCTGTTGACCATCCCCGGATCCTCCGGCGGCATCACGCGCCTTGCCGCCAGAGGAATCGCGTGCCGATGGCCCGTTCATAGACGTCATCGCAACCCAATCAATCAGGCACGGCCCTGCCAGCGGCTTCCCCACCGCTGGCGCAGGTCCGTGCATACAACGAGGAGAATAGCGTGGCAGTTGTGGTTATTGCGACGGGTGTGGGGTAACTCGTCGGAAATTCATTAACTACTCTGATGTAATTCCTAGCTGCTCAGAGCGTGTTTTTGCCGCGGCGACCGCGTTGTCCACCGCGGTCCGCAGGCCCCCTCGCTCGAGTTCCCGCAGACCAGCGGCCGTGGTGCCGCCCGGAGACGTCACCATCGCCCGCAGCTGGGCGGGGCTGGTGTCCGGCGCCGGGCCCGCGGCCCCGTCCACACCCGCGGGGCGCCGCTCGAGGCGATCGAGCAGCATCGCCGCCGAACCGGCCATCGTCTGCGACACCAATTCGGTCGCGACGTGGCGCGGCAGGCCCGTCGCGACGGCGGCGTCCACCAGTGCCTCGGCCATCAGGAAGAAGTACGCGGGACCGGACCCGGACACCGCCGTGACGGCGTCGATCTGCGTCTCCGGGACCACCGCGACCTCGCCGACGACGCCGAAGATCGCTGCGACGTCCTTCACCTGCTCGGGGGTCGCGTAGGTCCCGGGCGACACCGCGCTCATCCCCACCCCGACGAACATCGGGGCGTTGGGCATCACGCGGACCACCGGCGACCCCGCGGGCAGCTTCGACTCGTAGAAGGCGGTGCCGACGCCAGCCGCCACCGACACGATGACCTGTTCGGCGCTGCCGTCGTGGGCCTCGGCGAACGCGTCGGCGATCTGCGCCACCACCGACTCCACGTCGCTCGGCTTCACCGCGACGATGACGTAGGCGGCGTTCTCGGCGGCGTCTGCGACCGAGGTGAGCAACACCGAGTACTGCTCCGAGAGGTGCTTGGCCCGCGCGGGATCCTTCTCCGCGACGGCCAGGTCCTTGGCCTGCCGCCCACCCTTCAACAGTCCCGAGAGCAGCGCCTCGCCGATGCTTCCGCCGCCAATGATCGCGATTCTCGCCACGCGGAAAGCATTGCACGTCACCCCCACCCCGGGCGGCGTCAGGCCTGGGCGGGCACCATCGCCAGTTGCCGGGTCTGCACGATGATCCGGCCGGCGGAGTCGACCACGACGTGGTCCTCGTCGAACCACTCCTGGCCGATCTGCATGGTCGTGCACAGCACGCGCAGCCACCCGTCTGCCGGGATGCCCCGCAGATAGGCCGTCAGCTGCACCGTGGGCGCCCAACCGAGCCGGTTGACGCCGAACGTCACCGGCGCCGACACGTCGCCGCACACGAGGGCGAACAGGACGTCGGGCGCGCAGTCCCGCGGCCGCACCCAGTACTCGATCACCGGTGGACCGCCGTCGGAGCGCGGCTGCATGGTGGTCAGCGACGGCCGGATGTCACAGCCGCGGGCGAGGTGCACGACGTCGGCCATCGGGTGGCCCGGCCCGATCGGTTCGAGCCCGGGCGGCGGTTCGGGCGTCATGAGCGGCACCACCGGGTTCGCGACGAGCAGCGGTGCGACGTCGTGCTCCGGCTCGGCCAGCGTGATGGTGGCCCGGACGGCCGTGCGGTCCCCCTGGTCCAGTTCGACGTCGACGATGCTGACGCGCCTGCCGCGCTTGCGGGTGGTCGCGGTGACGCGCATCGACCCGGGGTCGGGCGCCCACAGGAAGCTCCCCGACACCGCGATCGGCTGCAGGCCGTATTCGTTTCCCGGGTCGCTGCGCTCCAGCCCGCCGGCCGCACCCGCCGCCGTCCGCGCCGCATTCGCGCACAGCGCGAGCATCACTCCCCCGTGCACCTTCGGCCCGATCGTCCAGTTCTCGTTGACGAAGCCGTCGAACCGCGAGACCGGCCCGTCGCTGTCCACCGGCGTCAACTGCATCGCCTCGGTGAACGACGTGGATTCCGTCACTGATACCCCAATCTGTCAGCGCAGCAGGTGTTCCCGCGCGAACTCCAACGACTCGACGAGGAGCTGCTCGCGCTCGGCGGCGTTGCGCGCCCGCGACGTGGTGACCTCGAGGATCACGTGGCCGGAGAAGTCGCTGGCGGCCAGCATCTGGCAGATCTCCGCGGCGGGCTGCGACCCGTGGCCGGGCACCAGGTGCTCGTCGGTGGCGGCGCCGCTGCCGTCGCAGAGGTGCAGGTGCACCAGTCCCTCACCCATCCGCTGCGCCATCTCGATGGCGTCGGTGCCGGCCGTCGCCGCGTGCGACAGGTCGAGCGTGTAGTGCGCGTGGTCGCCGTCGAGCGGGTCGAACGACGGGGCGAACGCCGAGATGCCCGTACCCGGGCTGCCACCGCGGCGACGCATCCGCTCGATCGAGGACTGCCCGGCCCCGAAGAAGCGGTCGGCGCGGAACGGGAACATGTTCTCCACCGCCACCATCACGTCGCTCGCAGCCTCGAGTTCGGCGACCTGCTCGGTGAAGCCCTCCGCGTAGCGGCGCTGCCAGCGGAACGGCGGGTGCACCACCACGGTCTGCGCGCCGAGCGCCTCGGCGGCCCGCACGCTGCGCTCCAGCTTGGGGATGGGGTTGGCACCCCAGATCCGCTGCGAGATCAGCAGGCAGGGTGCGTGGACCGACAGCACCGGGACGTCATACGTCCGCGACAGCTTGGCGATGGCATCGACGTCCTGGCTGGCCGTCTCGGCCCACACCATGAGTTCGACGCCGTCGTATCCCAGTCGCGCGGCGTATTCGAAGGCCGCCTCGGTCCGCAACGGGTAGACCGAGGCAGTCGAGAGACCGACCTTGATGGCGGGGCGCACCGGGGATCTGTCTCGACCCTCAGTGCGACTGCAGGAGCGCCAGCGGCCCCAGCGTGACCAGTGCACCCACCGCGACCGCGATGAGCGTGCTTCCGATGTCCTCGGTCTTGCGCACCACGCGCACGCCGACGACCAGCCCGAGGATCACCAGCACCGAGAGCACCAGCGCCACGATGTTGTTCCACTTCCACAGCTGGTCGAACGCGATGAACAGTCCGGCGCCGAAGGCGACCGCCAGGATGCACTGCCCGACCACCCACACGCCGCGCAGGAACGCCGAGCCGCGTGTCTCGGTGGTGGCGGCGGGGGTCACGTCGACGGCGACGGTGTCATCCGCGTGGTCCTCGTCGCCGAGGTCGATGTCCTCGGGGCCGGGCCGGGTGCCGCGGCGCGCGAGATCGTCGGCCATCGACTGACCGTCGCCGAACAGCGTGTCGTCGGCGGACCGGAGGTAGGACGGCGACGGGCTCTTCGTCGTCGAATCGCCCTTGTCGGCGGCGATTCCGGCGAAGTCGAGGTCGATGCCGTCATCGGCGCCGAGATCGTCGTCGTCGTCGAAGGACGGGTCGGGGCTCATCTCCTCGGCGCCGCCGGCGGCGGAGAAGCCGGTGCTGGTGGCGGCACCGGGTCGGCGCAGCGGCGGGGCGAAGGCGATGGGGGCGGGATCGGCGTCGCGCTGTTCGAGGTGTGCCGCGTAGGCCTCCTCGGCGTCGTCGGCGGGCGTCGGGTCCAGCTCGACCAGTTCGTCGGCCTCGGGGTCGTCGACGACGTCGGATTCCTCGGCGGTGACCTCGGGTGCGGGTGATTCGCTGACCGACGCGTAGTCGGCCGCACCGGGGCTCGGCTCGTCGGCCGCGGGCTCCTCGGCGACGGGCTCTTCGGCGGGCTCCTCGACGGCCGGCTCCTCGGCGGGCTCCTCGACGACCGGCGCCGCGGCGACGGGCTCCTCGACCGGCTCCTCGACGACCGGCGCCACGGCGGCGGGCTTCTTGGCGGGACGCGTCTGCGCCAGTTCCTCGGGGGCGGCGCTGATGATCGGGATCTCGCCGGTGAGTTCGGCGACGGTCACCGAATCGGTGTTGCCACGCCTGCGCCTGCGGCGGCCGCCCGCCGGCGGTGCGCCGATGGTGCCGTTCTTCGCGAGGAGTTCGGCCACCGAGATGGGCCGGGTGGCGTTGTCGTCTGAATCAGTCATCGTCTGCTGCCTCTGGCCTTGGCCAAGTCCGCGGAAGACTCCACCAGGGCGGTTCCGTCGGCTTCACTGTCGAGTTTCCGCAAAATCAGTCCCTCTCGCAACGCCCAGGGGCAAATGTCCACCGTGTCGATCGACAGTGCCCGCATGCTCGCTTCGGCAACGAGTGCGCCCGCCACGATCTGTGGCGCACGTTCGGTGCTCACCCCTTCCAGTTCGGCGCGGTCCGCGGCGGTCATCCTGGAGATGAACGCGATGAGCTGTCGCAGGCCCGCTGCCGTCAGTGTCCTCTTCACACGCGGTCCTGCGCCGGAAGGCGCCGCACCGGTGAGTCGCGCGAGCGAGCGGAACGTCTTGGACGTCGCGACCGTGAGGTCGGGGGCGCCGGCGTCGAGCACCTTGGCGCCCGCCTCGGCCATCTCGGTGTCGAGCCAGTCGCGCAGCATCGCCACGCGGCGCCGGCCCGGCGGGTCGTCGGGCAGCCACTCGCGCGTGAGGCGGCCCGCACCCAACGGCAGGGACAGCGCCACGTCCGGCTCCTCGTCGACGCCACTGGACAGTTCGAGTGAGCCGCCGCCGATGTCGATGTTGGTGATCCGGCCCGCACTCCAGCCGTACCACCGACGCACGGCCAGGAAGGTCAGACGCGATTCGTCGACGCCGCTGAGCACCTTCAGGGCCACGCCCGCCTCGGTGCGCACCCGCGCCAGCACGTCCTCGGAGTTGGTGGCGTCGCGCACCGCGGACGTCGCGAACGCCATCAGCTCCGAGCATCCCGAACTGGCTGCGATCTTGGCGAACTCGTCGATGGTGTCGACCAGCTTGTCGGCGCCCTTGCGGGTGAGCTTGCCCGAGCCGTCGATGGCCTCCGCCAGCCGCAGCGACGCCTTGGTGGAACTCATGGGCGTGGGGTGACCACCCCGCCTGGCATCGACTACCAGCAGGTGAACTGTGTTGCTGCCCACGTCGAGCACGCCCAATCGCACGCAGCCCACGTTAACGGGTCTACCGTTGGTTTCCGTGACGGGGACCGGCGATGAGCGCTTGCGCGAAGAGCAGAAGACCGGCGACGAGCACTCGCGCGACCGGCAGAAGACACGGCATCCCGGCGAAGTCGACATGGACTTCGCCCGCGAGTGGGTCGAGTTCTACGATCCCGAGAACCCCGAGCACCTCATCGCGGCCGACATGACGTGGCTGCTGTCGCGGTGGACGTGCGTCTTCGGCACCCCCGCCTGCCAGGGCACCGTGGCCGACCGGCCGGACGACGGCTGCTGCTCGCACGGCGCCTTCCTGTCCGACGACGACGACCGCGCGATGCTCGACGACGCGGCGTCGATGCTGACCGACGAGGATTGGCAGTTCCGGTCCAAGGCGCTGGGCCGCAAGGGATACCTCGAGATGGACGAGTACGACGGCAAGCCGAACTGGCGGACGCGCAAGTACAAGGGTGCGTGCATCTTCCTGAACCGGCCGGGCTTCCCCGGCGGCATCGGCTGTGCCCTGCACTCGAAGGCCCTCAAGCTGGGCGTCGAGCCGTTGACCATGAAACCCGAGGTGTGCTGGCAGCTTCCGATCCGCCGCACGCAGGAATGGGTGGAGCGGCCCGACGGCAGCGACATCCTGCGCACGACGATCACCGAGTACGACCGCCGCGGCTGGGGCGAGGGCGGCGAGGATCTGCACTGGTACTGCAGCGGCGATCCCGCGGCCCACGTCGGCACGCGCCCGGTCTGGGAGTCGTACGCACCCGAACTCACCGAGCTGCTCGGCGAGAAGGCCTACGGCGAGCTGGCGGCGATGTGCAGGCGGCGCGGCGGGCTCGGCCTGATCGCGATCCACCCCGCCACCCGCGCGGCTCGGTGACCGTTACGCGCGTCGCGCGATGAACCGAGGTTCGGCGGTGCGACGGATCGCGGGCGCCACCGGGCGCCCCTCCAGCAGACCCTCGACCGACTTCGCCTCGATCGCCCGCCGGTAGACCGTCAGCGCCTCGGTGACCGCGGCCACGGTCTGGTCCACGTCCGCCGCGGCGTGCGCGGCCGAGGTGACGAACGACTGGCCGAGCACCCCGCGCCGCAGCAACTCCTGCAGGAACAGCGTGCGGTACGCCTGCGACGGCTGCCCGTCGGCGCCGCGGGTGGAGAACAGCAGGCACGACGGCCTGCCCAGCACCTCGACGTAGTAGTCCAGGCCCACCGCGGACACCGCCGCCGAGATCTCGCTGGCGAGCTGGCGGCCCGCGGCCTCCATCCGGCCGATCGGATCCTGCGTGCGGTAGGCGTGCACGACGGCGCGGAAGGCGGCGAGCGACGACGTCTCGGCGCCGTGGGTGGTCGACAGCAGGAACACGCGGTCCTTCTCCGTCCGCAGCCCGCCGAGTTCCATGTACTCCCGCTTGCCGGCCAGCGCGGACAGCGGGAAGCCGTTGGCCATCGCCTTGCCCCAGCAGGACAGGTCGGGGGCGACGCCGTACACGCCCTGCGCACCGCCCGCCGACCAGCGGAAGCCGGTGATCATCTCGTCGAATACCAGCAGCGTGCCGTGCGAGTCGCACAGCGCGCGAACGCCTTCGAGGAATCCCGGTTGCGGCTCGGCGAGTGCGGTCGCCGCCTCCAGGATCACGCAGGCGACGTCGTCGCCGGCCAGTGCGGCGGCCACCGACGGCAGGTCGTTGTAGCCGAAGCGCACGGTCGACTCGGCGGCCGCGGCGGGGACCCCGCCGTTCATCGGCGTGGTGCCGATGAACCAGTCGTCGGTCGAGAAGAACGGCTGGCGGCACACCGCGACCCGGGTCCGCCCGGTGGCTGCGCGCGCCAGCCGGACCGCGGCGGTGGTGGCGTCCGATCCGTTCTTCGCGAACTTCACCATGTCCGCGGCCGGCACCAGGTCCAGGAAGTCCTCGGCCGCAGCGAGTTCCAGCTCGGTGGGCCTGCTGAAGTTGACCCCGTCGGCGATGGTCCTGCTGACCGCCTCGACCACGGGCTGGTATCCGTGTCCGAGCGTGACCGACCGCAGCCCCATGCCGTACTCGACGTAGGAGTTGCCGTCGACGTCCCAGACGCGGCAACCCTGGCCGCGCACCAGCACCGGCGCCATGAACTCCGGGAACTGGTCGGAGCCACGGGCGTACGTGTGCGCGCCGCCGGGCACGACCTCGTGCAACCGGTCCTGCAGGACACGGGAGCGCTCGAAGGAACGCGGGGGCATCTCGTGGGCGGTCATGACCGACCTCCTCCTGCTGGTACCGGGACACGGGTGTGGTCGATGGCGGCGGGCGGTGCCGCGGCGTCGGGGGCGGGGTGCGCGGCGAGCAGGCCGAGCAGCATCACCACCAGGACGGTGAACTGTGGTGTGGAGAAGGTGTTGTCGATCGCGGAGTAGAACAGCACCCCCACGGCGAAGGCGGCGACCGTCCACCGGGTGGTGCCGCGCTGGGCGCGCGCCGCCCGGTAGAACAGGGCCATCATCGCGGCGAGCAGGCCGAGCGCGAAGAACACGCCACCATCGAGGACGAGGTGGATGTACTCGTTGTGCGGCGCGACGAACTGCTTCTGCACGTGCGGCGGCGCGAACATCTGCACGGCGACCGTGGCGAAGCCCAATCCCCGCCCGGTGACCGGACTCTGGCTGGCGAGACCGTAGAAGAACTCCCACGCCTGATCGCGGCCGGACGTGTTGAACGTGCCCTCGTAGCTGTTGCCCATGCTGCGGCGGATCAGCTCCGGGGCGGCGAACACCATCGCCGCTCCACCGACCCCCGTCACGAGCCAGGCCGCCCGCTTAGCGCGGCGCGTGACCGACCGCTTGCGCAGCAGCGACTGGGCGACGAATGCGAGCGTGACGAGACAGCCGACGACCAGTGCGCCGCGGGTGGCGGTGCCGATCAGCACGACGAGGTTGAGACCCGCCCACAGGAAGGTTTGCGGACCGCGGGGCGCGTGCGCCGACGCCAGCAGGCACAGGCTCGCGGTCAGGCCGATCAGCGCGAGCATCGCGAGGTGCGCGGGCAGCGACGCGCCCTGCAGACGGGGTACGCCGGTGTCCTCGACGCGCAGCACGGTCGTGATGCCGGCGAACTGCAGCAACAGCCCCGCCACCAGGCACCACAGCGGCAGCTGCGCCAGGAACGTCAGCCCGCGGGCGACCCCGATGCGCCGCCAGTTGACGAACAGGAACGTCCACGGCAGCGCGTAGCCGATGAATGCGCGGGCGGCGGTGCCCATCTCGACGTCGATTGCCCCGCCGATGTCGAGGGCGGATACCACGAACGCGATGCCGATCGTGGCGACGGCCGCGCCGCCGATGGTCGACCACCTGCCGCCCGCGGTGATCAGCAGGCACAGCAGGACGACGATCAGCAACGCCTTCTGCGCGGCGTCGCCGTTGGGCAGGGGGTTGCCGACCGAGTCGACGAAGATCGACGGTGACACGACGAGGATCGCCAGCGGGGCCAGCTGCCACCACGTGCCGGGGTAGAACAGCGAGGCGAGCACGAGGAGCAGCAGCGCCTCCACTGCCAGGAAGCGGGGATCGACCGCGACGGCCGCGCCCGCGGCGATCGCGGCGGCCAGTGCGACGAGCACCGGCGCCGCCCCGCGGATCCGACTCAGCATGACCTCACCCCTTCGGTTGGTCCCGCGCATGGCGTTCTGGCAACTAGCATCTGCGTCCGAGGGCGCGAGAGTCGAGGCTCCGGTCCCCGCGCCGGTCGGCCCACGCGATCTCCCGGCACGTCCCGCCCGAGACAGAAGGACCCACCGTGAGCGCAGCCGACAAGCCCACCGCACCTGCCGCCGACGGCGTCGACCGCAGCAGGCGCGGCATGCTGACCATCTCCGCGGTGGCGATCGGCGCCGGTGCGGCGGCCGTCGCGTCGGCGTGCCAGCGGCCGGACGCCGGGTCCGTCGAGGTGGAGGTGACCGCGCGCAGCGTTCGGGCGGCGCTGTCCACGTCGGCCGACGCCGCGGCGAACTCGGCCGCGCTCGACGACGCCGTCAAGGAGTCGGTGGATTCCGGGGCGGACGTCGTGCTCCCCGGCGGCGAGTACGCGATCGCCGGTCTGACGCTGCCCGTCACGGGCAGGGTCAACGTCCGCGGCGCGGGCCGCGGCATCACGGTGCTGCGCAACGAGGGCACCGGCGCCGCGGTGACGGCACACGGCGTACCCGGCGGTGACGAATACCTGTCCGACTGGTCGCTGTCCGGAGTCACCCTCACCGCGGCGGACAAGGGCCGCGACCTGGTGGGGCTGAGCGTCAAGCTGGCGTCGCGGTTCTCGGTCAGCGACGTCACGGTGTTCGGCCACGGCGTGGGCGTGCGGCACGAATCCGGCTGGGACGGCGGCTATGACGGCGTCAGCGTCAGCGGCGCGGGCACCGGCTGGCTCTTTCCCCGCACCGACTTCGCACCGACGTCGCCGCTGGGGCTGCGCAACTGCAGCGCGGTCGACAGCGATACCGCCGTCATGATCGAGAACGGCGTCGAGACCATGGAGTGGATCGGCGGCGACTTCGCAGGCTGCGGGCGGGGTCTGGTCGCGCTCGGAAACGACACCAGGTCGATCTCGTTGCACGGCATCAACTTCGAGCGCATCCGCGACGAGGACATCGTGGTGGGTGACGGCGAGACCGGCCCGGCGACCATCACCGTCAACGGGTGCCGCTTCCTGCGGGTGACCAAGGGCGGCTCGTCGGTGCGCTTCGTACGCGGTGACGCGCTGACGTTCACCAGTTCGCGCTGGACCAAGTACCGCACCGCGGTCGACCAGGGTCCGGACTCCGGCACGCTGGTGGTCAACACCAGCACCGGGTACGAGGTGGATCAATTCATCACCTCGACGAGCGGCGTCGCCCCGCAGGGAGTGTTCAACGCGAGCGCGGGCGCGATGTCGCTGGTGCTGTCGGTCGACGGCACCTCGTACCTGCCCGCGGTCACGGGCCGCGAGGGCGTCACCACCAAGGTGGTGTCCGGCCCCGACAGGACGACCATCGGCGATCGCGACTTCGCGATCGCGCCGCAGCCGGGATGCACCGCGCTCCTGCGGAACGAGTCCGACGGGTCCATCCGGCACGCCGTCAGGGGCGTGACCGGCTGGTTCGTCTCGGCGCCGTATGCGCCGGCGCGGCGTCCGTAGCCCGCCGCACGCACACCAGATTCCGCCACGTCGTCACCTCCCGCGTCCCCCCGTGCGCCCGATCGGCGCTGTCGGCACTATAGCAATAGTTTGCTGAAACGGCACATTGATGCGAAACGTCGAGAACGATCCGGTGGCCGGAATCACACCCGCCAGGCGCCACTGGCGTAGAGATGCTGGTCAGAGCTGGTGTATAACTCCACCTAAGAAGTGCAGGAGAACTGCCATATTGAGCGGAGTAGCGAAGAAATGCATACCAGTAGTACGATTCCTCAGGCCGGGTACAACGGCCTCCGGAAGGCTGGTTTCGCGACCTACCTTCACACTTCGAATGAATTTGCACGTTAATAACATGGCAAACATCGACACGGAAAAACCTGTGACTGACTTCAAAGATCTCGAGCTGAGCACCGCACGCGAGTGCGTCCTGATCGGCGGGTTGCCCTTCGAGGTGACCGACATGGACACGGCAGTCGAGGACGTCATCGACATCGCCGCGGACCGCACGCCCACGGGCGTGGCGGTGCGCCTCTCCAACGCCTACTGCGTCGCGCTCGCCAGCCAGGACCCCGAGTACCGCGAGATCTTCGACGGGCCCGGCCTGACGTTCCCCGACGGCGCGCCCGTCGCATGGGCGATGCGCAGCAGGGCCCGCGACCCGGAGAAGACCGGCCGCGTACGCGGTCCCTCCTTCTTCGTCGAGGTCCTCGACCGCGGCCGCAAGCGCGACCTGCGCCACTTCATGCTCGGCGCCACCGACGACGTGCTCACCAAGCTCACCGACGAGGCCGAGGCCCGGTATCCGGGCGTCAACATCGTCGACTCGTACTCGCCGCCCTTCGGCCCGGTCGAGGAGTCCATCGACGAGGCGTGCATCGAGCGCATCGCACGATCGGGCGCCGACATCATCTGGATCGGGATGGGCACGCCGAAGCAGGACTTCGCCGCCGCGATCCTCGCCGACCGACTGCCCGGCGTCTTCGTCGGCGTCGGAGCGGCATTCGACTTCGTCGCGGGATCGGTGCGCGAAGCGCCCAGGTGGGTGCAGAACTCCGGCTTCGAGTGGTTCTACCGGCTCTGCGCCGAGCCGAAGCGGCTGTGGCGTCGCTACCTGTTCGGCAACGCCCGCTTCGTCATGGCAGTGCTCCGTGGCCGGTGACGGCTGGGGCGAACCCGTCCTCAGCGTCGTCCTGCCGACGTACGACTCGGCGCACACGCTGGGCGCCGCCGCCCGCAGCGTGCTCGGCGGCAACACCGTCGCCCTCGAACTGATCGTCATCGACGACGGCAGCACCGACGACACCGCGGCCGTGCTCGCCGAGCTGACCACCGATCCCCGGGTGCGCGTCATCTCCCGGCCCAACCGGGGCCTGGCCGCGTCGCTCAACGAGGGCATCGCCGCCGCGCGGGCCCCGTTCATCGCCCGCATGGACGCCGACGACGTCTCGGCCCCCGGACGGTTCGACGCCCAGGTCGAGTTCATGGCGGACCACCCCGACGTCGTGCTCGCCGGCGGTCAGATCCGCCGGGTCATCAACGGTGTGGCCGAATCGTCGTCGCGCTTCCCGCTCGACCACGACACGATCGTCGCCGCGCTGCTGCGCGGCCAGCACGCGGTGTGCCACCCCGCCGTCGTCATGCGCCGGTCCGCGCTCGACCGGGTCGGCGGATACTGGGACGAGGGCGTCGCCGAGGACTGGGATCTGTTCCTGCGACTGTCCGAGGTCGGCGAACTCGCCAACCTCGACCGCCACGTCCTCGACTACTCGTTCCACGGCGGTGGCATCAACGCCTCGAGCATGGTCGCGGTCCGCACCAACATCGGGCTCGCGGTTCGCAACCACTACCGCCGTACCTGTGGGCTCGACACCCTCAACGTCCGTCGCTACCGCGAGGACCTCACCGTCCCCAAGCGCATGAAGATCCGCGCCGAGAGCCTCAGCCTGGGCCTGTACCGCCGGTCGATGCAGGCGGGCACGTCGAGCAAGACGGCGAAGACCGTTCTGCTCGCCGGTGCCGCGCTCAGCTGGCCGCCGTTCGCCGTGCGCCGCATCCGCGAGACTGCGCACGCGTCGTGAACGCCCAGTTCGCCTCGATCCTGTCGGCGCGCATCCTCGCGAACGTGCTGCAGGCCGTCAACGTCATCGTCCTCGCCCGGGCCGTGGCCCCCTCGGACATCGGCATGACGTCGGCGATCATCGGGTTCTGCATGGTGCTGTTCACCATCACCGACTTCGGGCTCTCGACGCTGATCTCGAAGTCCTATGCGCGCGAGGACCACGTGATGGTCGCCTCCGCCCTGCGCTTCACCACCATGACCACCTGGGGCTTCGGGACGCTCGCCTTCGCCGTCGGCCTCGGGCTGTCGGCCGGCGACCTGATCCCGCTGTCGATGACGGCGCTCATCCTGTCCGTCGCGATCGACCGGTGCGTCGAGTACCGGCTCAGCGTCCCGATCGCGGCGGACTCGAAAGTCGTTCCCGCGTCGTCGATCCTGCTGCGCCGTGGCATCCAGTTCCTGATCTTCGTCGCGCTGGTGATCGGCGGGGTGTCCGCGCTGTGGGCGTACTGCCTGGCCCAGCTGATCGGCGCGCTCGCGGGCTACGTCCAGAGCACCTACTTCCTGCGCTCGCGCGTGGTGAAGATCGCGGATCGTCTGCCGTGGCGGACGGTGCTGACGAACTCGTACGCGTTCTTCGTCAACAGCGTCACCGCCCAGATCACCACGCTCGACACGTTTCTGGTGTCGCTCTTCTCCGGCGCCCACAGTGCCGGCCTGTACGCCGCGGCCTCGCGCGTCACCAGCCCGCTGATCCTCATCCCCGGCACGCTGGCCTCCACCGTGCTGCCGCCCGCGGCGCGCGCCACGCCCGCGCAGGCGCGCAAGATCGGTGTCCGGCTCACGATGCTGCTGCCGGTGGTCCTCGCGATCGCCGCGCCCGCAGGCTACTTCGTCGCCGAGCCGCTCTGCCAACTGCTCTACGGCGCCGACTACCGACCCGCGGGCCTCCCGCTGACGGTGCTCGTGGTCGGCATCCCGTTCGCGATCCTCGCCGCCGCACTGAGCGCCATCCTGCAGGCGCAGGGCAACGAGCAGTTCGTCGCCAAGGTCGGCGTCGGCTTCGCCGTCGTCTTCATCAGCGCCATCGGCGTCGGCGGACACCTCTACGGCGCGTTCGGCGCCGCGATCGGCGGCTGCGCGGCCGCCGCACTGAACTGCATTCCGCTCGTGATCAAGGTCTTCGGGCTACGCGACGCACCCGAGGCGGCCGACCACCGTCCCCTCGGAACCGCCGACCTGGCAGCAGCGCCTGCCGTCGGCGCAGGGACATCGGAGAAATAGGAGCACCCATGACAGATCTGCACGAGCGCATCCAGCCTGCGCCCCCGCCACCGTCCGTCGCCGCCGGCGACGAGGCGGGCGCCCCGACCGGGCTGCTCGACTTCGCCCGCCTGGTGGCCCGCCGCTGGATCATCATCGCCACGGCCGTCGTCCTCGGCGTGCTCGGCGCGGGCGTCGTCTCCTTCCTGGCGCCGCCCGAGTACCACAGCTCCACGCGCGTGCTCGTCGGCACGTGCGCCGAGGGCTCGATCGAACAGGCCTACCAGTGCGGCATGTTCACCAAGGACCGTGCGCTGTCCTACGCCGCGCTGGTGACCAGCGACCTGCTGGCCCAGCGGGTGGTCGACGACCTCAAGCTCGACCGCGACGCCGGTGACGTCGCGGGCAGCATCGCCGCCGCCGCCGAGCCGGAGACGGCCCTCATCGAGATCACCGTCACCGACCACGATCCCACCGAGGCACGCCGGATGGCCGACTCCGCGGCACGCCAGTTCGTCCAGATGGTCGGCACGGTGGAACTGCGCAACACCGGCCTGCAGAACAACCCCTTCACCAACCTGACCGTGGTCGAGGCCGCCAAGGCGGCGTCGAAGACCGGGTCCACGACCGCGATGAACCTGCTGTTCGGTGCGCTCGGCGGCCTGATCGTCGGCCTGATCATCGCCATCGTGCGGGATCGCCTCGACAACAAGGTGCGCGGCGCCGGCGACGTCGAGGGCGCCGGCCTGCCCGTGCTGTCCGAGCCGCCGCACGCCGTGTCGGTGCCGTGGACCGACGGCGACCAGCGCGTCGAGGAGTTCCGCCGGCTGCGCAT
The DNA here is from genome assembly GCF_056679845.1 of Mycobacterium sp. PTI7. Taxonomy (NCBI): domain Bacteria; kingdom Bacillati; phylum Actinomycetota; class Actinomycetes; order Mycobacteriales; family Mycobacteriaceae; genus Mycobacterium; species Mycobacterium sp. PTI7. Next base: position 5,682,211 of record NZ_CM155252.1, on the reverse strand, counting down.
GTCCGCGGCCGGGTCCGGCCAGGTGCTGACGGTCGTCGGCGTGCACTCGCAGGAGGCGGCGTTCTCCGCAGCGGTCGACCTCGGCCGCGCGGCCAGCGAGTCGGGCGCCCGCATGCTGCTGGTCAACGCAGACATGCGCAGCGGCCAGAACTTCGGCACCGTGCCGTCCAGCCACCAGGGCCTCGCGGACCTGCTGCGCGAACCCGAGATGACGATCGAGGTCGCCGAGCGACTGCCGACCTGGAACACGCCGGCCGTCCACATCCTCGGCGCCGGAACGGTTCCCGCGGGCACCACCGCGACCTCGCTGCTCTCGTCGGGCCGGCTGCCCAAGGTGCTGGAGTCGCTGCGCCAGGAGTTCGACCTCGTGATCGTCTATGCTGCACCGGTACTCGACGCTGCAGACGCGTCGATCGTGGGGGCCGCGTCGGACGGTGCACTGCTGGTCGTCGAGGTGGGGGAGAATTCGCGCGAAGACGTCGCCGCCGCGGTGGCGACGTTGCGCGGGACCGGGGTCAACGCGCTCGGCGCGGTGCTGACCCGCAGGACATCGAAGGTCAGACGCCTGGGGGGCTGATGAACGATCTCATGGAGAACACCCGCACACCCGCTGTCTCGCTGTGCATTCCGGCCTACCAGGCCGAACGGCACCTCAAGGAGACGCTGGACGCCGCGTTCGCGCAGACGTTCCAGGACATGGAGATCGTCGTCCTGGACAACAACACCACCGACGGCACGCGACGGATCCTCGCGGAGATGCGCGACCCGCGTCTGCGGGTCGAACGCAACGACAGCACGCTGTCGATGCCCGACAACTGGAACCGCGTCGTCGACCTGTGCCGCGCACCGCTGATCAAACTGCTGTGCGCCGACGACCTCATCGACGAGACGTGCGTGGCCGATCAGGCCCGCGTCCTGATGGACGATCCGGACGTCGCGATGGTCGCCTGCAAGACCGACCTGCTCGACGACCGCGGCCTCCCGCTGCGCCGATCCACCGGCCTGCGCCGGCTCATCGGCCGCCACGACGGCAGGACCGTCGTGCGGCACGTGGTGCGCAGCGGCGGCAACCCCATCGGCCCGTCCGCGGCAGTGACGTTCCGCCGCGCCGACTTCCGCGCGGTGGGCGGCTTCAAGGGTGACCTGCTCTACCCGATGGAACTCGAACTGTGGACGCGGCTGCTGCGCCAGGGCGACTTCGTGGGGCTCCCGACGCCGTCCGCGGCGTTCCGCGTATCCGCCGACGGCGCAACCACGTTCACCTCGGCGAAGTCGCAGTTCGATCAGCAGGTGGAGCTGAGCAAGCGCATCAGCGACGACGCCGCCTGGCAGGTGCGCTGCTCGGACCGGCTGATCGGCTGGGTCGGACGCGCCACCATGCAGGCTCGGCGCAGCATGCTCATCGCACAGTCCGGGCGGCGATCGACTCATCGGTGACCCAGCGGCCGGCCAGCTCCGGGAAGCGGGCCGAGACCTCGGGCAGCAGGTCGGCCAGCGTCAGCACCACCACGTCGGGGTCGGCGGCGACGAGGTCCGCCGGGGACGTGATGGGGATGTCGGTGCCCGGCATCCGGCGGCCCTGCTTGGCGGTCGACGCGTCGGCCACGCTCTGCAGCAGGCCGCGGTCGAGTCCCGCCAACGCCAGGAGGGCCACCGCGCGCGACGCCGCGCCGTAGCCGTGGCAGCGCCGCCCCGCGGCGCGCTCGCGTTCGAGGTAGGTCCGCAACGCCGTCGCGTGATGGTCGGCGGCGGACTGCAGGGTCGCCAGTCCCGCGGGCGTGGCCAACGCTGCCTCGCCCGCCAGCATCCGGTCGATCTCCGGGTCGCGCAGCGCGTCCCGCGTGGAGCCGCGGTGCACGGCGGCGACGAGCGCGGTGCCGCCGTAGAGGCCGAAGTGCCACACGGCGACGGCGCGCATGCCCGCACCCGTCAGCAGGGCCTCCAGCGCGGGCATCGAGTAGTACGCGAAGTGCCCGTGGCGCAGCGCATTCCACTGACCGGCCGAGGTGATCGCGCCCAATTCGTGGTACTGGACCAGCAGCACGCCCTCTGGCGCGGTGGCGGCGGCCCGCTCGGCGAACGCCGCCCGCTGATCGGGTTCGTGCATGATGCCGAAGCAGTCCAGCACCACGTCGGCGGGCCAATCGGTGACGGTCATGCCGCGGTCGGCGAGCAGCGGCAGCCAGCTGCCGCCGTGCGGACTGCCGAACTCGCGCACCGACGTTCCGGTCAGCCACCCCGCGTCGGCGACCCTGCCCACGGCGTCGAGCGCCTGATCCACCAGCACCCGGGGTTCCACCCCGCGGGGCTCGCTGGTGACCGTGTCGTCGTCGGCGAGTTGGGCCAGCCCGCACACCGTGCAGAGGTCCATCGCCAGCGGGTGGCTCGTCTCGCCCGGCTCGACGGGCGATCCGGCCGGCGGGAAGTGGTCGGCCGCCGGTACCTCGCCGAGATCGAGGACGCGGTGCAGTCCCCCGGCCCCACACGCGCGGCAGGCACTCATGCGACCATGACCGCGTGCGCATCGAACCGGCCGGACTGTCGGGTGTGATCGTCCTGGTCCCCGAACCCTTCCACGACGACCGCGGACTGTTCACCCGCACCTTCGACGCCGACGAGTTCGACGGGTGGGCGGGTGCGGGCACCTCGGCGCGCTTCGTGCAGGACTCCCAGTCCCGCTCGCGCCGCGGCGTCATCCGCGGCATGCACGGCAGGCGCGGCCGCGGCGAGGCGAAGCTGGTGCGGTGCGCGCGCGGCGCCGTCCACGACGTCCTGGTCGACATCCGGCCGGATTCGCCGACGTTCGGCAGGCACGAGGCCTTCCGGCTCGACGACGAGGAATTCCGACACCTCTACGTCCCGCCGGGATTCCTGCACGGCTTCCAGGCGCTGACCGACGAGGCCGACGTCTGCTACCGCATCGACCGGCCACACGACCCGGCGGAGGACGTCGGGGTGGCTCACGACGATCCGGATCTCGCGATCGACTGGCCGCACCCCGTCGGCGTCGTGTCCGCTCGGGACGCCGCCGCGGGCAGCTGGCGGGATCTGGTCACACTGCTGCGCTGACACGGCGCATCGCCTGGTCGATCGCTCCGGAGGATCGCAGCGCCTCCAACCGCGCGAGCCGGGTGAAGCCGTTGTCGAAGGCGTCGCGCGTCAACCCGAACGCGGTGTAGGCGTTGAACAGCTCGCTCGCACCGTCGGCCACCGACCACAGCGCCTCGAAGCCCAGTTCCGTTCGCGCCCTGCTGAAGTCGACGCGGTAGGACCGGGGGTCGGATCCGCTCTCGCCGGTGATCAGCAGCTCCGCCGCGGGAACCGTGTCGCAGACGGCGTCGGCGATCTGCGCCACGGTGAGGTTGTTGGCCTCCGTGCCCACGTTGTAGGCGCGCGCCGAGACGACGTCGGCGGGCGCCTCGAGGCACACCTGGAACGCCCGCGCGATGTCGACGGCGTGCACCAGCGGCCGCCACGGCGTGCCGTCCGACAGCACCCGCACCACGCCGGACAGCACGGCGTGCCCAACGAGGTTGTTCAGCACGATGTCGGCGCGCAGCCGCGGGGAGAAGCCGAAGGCCGTGGCGTTGCGCAGGAACACCGGGGTGAAGGCCGAGTCGGCCATCGCGGCGACGTCGCCCTCCACGCGGACCTTGCTGATCGCGTACGGCGTGATGGGATGCAGCTCGGCATCCTCGCCGACCAGGTCCTGCCCCGCCGCCCCGTACACCGAGCACGTCGAGGCGTACAGGAAGCGGCGTACGCCGGCCTCCTTGGCGGCGGCCGCCAGCCGCACCGACGCGTGATGGTTGATGCCGAACGTGATCTCGGGATCGAGCGCGCCCAGCGGATCGTTGGACAGCGCGGCGAGGTGCACCACGGCGTCGAACCCGCGCAGGTGTTCGGCCGTCACGTCGCGCAGGTCGACCGCCAGATTCGGCGGGTCGTCCGGGAGGGGGCCCAGCACGCAGTCCGCGAAGTAGCCGTTGTCCAACCCGACGACGTCGTGGCCCGCCTGTCGCAGGATCGGGACCATGACGGTGCCCAGATATCCCTGATGGCCGGTGACCAGAACCCGCTGACTCATCTGCTGCCTCCACTGCCGTCGTTACCGAAAGTCACTGATACCTTGTCCACCACGAACGCCTCGGCGTGCGGGCTGCGGCACTGCACGCCGCGCAGCCGGGACAGCCCGAGGAACGACAGCTCGTCGAACCAGTCGCGGCTGCGCTGCGAGGGGTAGTGCTCGTGCAGGAGCTTCACCTTCTCCTCCGCGGTCGCGGCGTCCAGGCCGTGGAACACGGTTGGGGTTGGGGTGTCCGTCTCCCACTTGAGGATCTCGTAGCCGAGCGTCAGATGGTCCCGGAACTCCGTGGGGACCAACTCGGCGAGCGTGCGGTGATCCTGGTGCGCGTCGTGGCGCTGGGTCGCGAACACGACGTCCGGCTCGCAGGTGCGGCGAAAGTCGCCCAGCGCCTGCTTGATCCGGTCCCAGTGCTGCGGCGCGCGGCCGTCGGGCAGATCGAGGATCGTGGCGGTCACCACGGCGTCCGGACAGAACGCGGCCAGTGCCGCGCGTTCCTCGGCCTCGCGGTCGGTGCCGCCACCGCTGAGCACCAGCGCGTGCACCCGCAGGCCCGGGTTCGACCGGGCGAGCGTCAGCAGCGTCGCGCCCATGCCGATCGCGATGTCGTCGCAATGCGCTCCCAGCACGGCGATCTCGCCGACCTCGGCGGCGCTCAGCGAGATCACGAGGGAACGGGTTCCTTGGCGTGCTCCCACAGCATCCACGGGCGGTCGCCACGCGCATAGCCGGAGTCGAGTTCGGCGCGCTCCTTGAACGTGTCGGCCGGCTTCCAGAACCCGAGGTGCTTGTAGCCGTGCAGCTTGCCCTTCTCGGCCAGCGCACCGCAGACGTCCTCCACCAGATCGCAGTCCTCGGTGAGCATGTCGAGCACCTGGTTGGACAGCACGAAGAAGCCGCCGTTCTCCCAGATCGGGAGACGCGACACCGGCGTGATGCCGGTGATGGCACCGGTGCCCTCGATGTCGACGCAGTGGAACGACGACTGCGGCGGCACGATCAGCATCGACGCCGCGGCGCCCGACTCCTTCACCTCGTCGATGATGTCGTTCATCGGTGCGTCGGTGAGCACGTCGGAGTAGTTGGCCAGGAAGTACTCCTCGTCCTCGACGAAGCTCTTGACGCGTCGAAGGCGCTCGCCGATCGGCGATTCGGGGCCGGTGTCGACGAACGTGATCGACCAGTCGCTGATGTCGGAATCGAGGAGTTCGACCTTCCCGCCGCGGATCACGAAGTCGTTGGACACCGATTCCTGGTAGGTCAGGAAGTAGTTCTTGATGTGTGCCGCACCGTAACCCAGGCACAGGATGAAGTCCTTGTGCCCGAAGTGCGCGTAGTAGCGCATCACGTGCCAGATCAGCGGCCGCGGCCCGATCATCTGCATGGGCTTGGGGATGGAGTCGTCATCACCGTTGCGCATCCGCATGCCGTAACCGCCGCAGAACAGGACGACCTTCATGGCGTTTCTCCTTCTCGGTCCCCGGCGGCCGGGGTGACGACGTGCAGGGTCGGTAGCGGGTAGACGAGTTCGGCGCCCCACTCGGCGGTGTAGCCCAGCTGGGCGGTGATCTCCGCCTCGAGGTTCCAGGGCAGCACGACGATGACGTCGGGCCGGTCCTTGTCGAGACGGTCCACGGGATGGATCGGGATGCGCGTGCCGGGGGTGAACCGGCCGTGCTTGTAGGGGTTGCGGTCCACGACGTATTCGATGAGGTCGGAACGGATTCCGCAGTAGTTGAGCAGGGTGTTGCCCTTGCCGGGCGCGCCGTAGGCCACCACCCGCTTGCCCTCGGCGCGGCGGTCGAGCAGGAAGCGCAGCAGTTCCTGCCGCTGCCCCTCGACCCGCCGCTGCAGGCCGACGTAGCCGGCCACGTCGTGCAGGCCCGCGTCGGACTCCATGGCGAGTGCCGCGGCGACCCGCGCACTCGGTTCGTCGGCGACCGCGGCCGGACGTGCCCACACCCGGATCGACCCGCCGTGCGTCTCGACGAGTTCGACGTCGACCACGGTCAGGCCGGCGGTGGCGAGGGCGTTGATCGCGGACGCGACCGTGTAGTACTGGAAGTGTTCGTGGTAGATCGTGTCGAACTGGGCCTGTTCGACGAGCGCCAGCGCGTGGTGCACCTCGATCGACACCCAGCCGTCGTCGGCGACCAGCGCGCGCAGACCGCGGGTGAACCCGAGCACGTCGGGGATGTGCGCGTAGACGTTGTTGGCCACCACCAGGTCGGCCGGCCCGTGCTCGGCACGCACCCCCGCACCCGTCGCCTCGTCGAGGAAGGCGGTCAACGTCGGCACGCCGTTGGCGACGGCGGCGGCGCCGACGTTGACGGACGGTTCGATCCCCAGGCACCGGACGCCCGCGTCGACGACGTGGCGCAGGAGGTAACCGTCGTTGCTGGCGACCTCGACGACAAACGAGTTCGCTCCCAACTCCAGCCGGTCGACAGCCGCCGCGACGAAGTGTCCGGCGTGCGCGACCCAGCTGTCGGAGAACGACGAGAAGTACGCGTACTCGGTGAAGGTGTCCTCGGGCGTGATGAGCGCCGGGATCTGCAGCAGCAGGCAGTCCGCGCAGAGTCGCAGGTGCAGCGGATAGGTGGTCTCCGCCTGGTCCAGCGCGTCTTCTGCCAGGAACTTCTCGCACGGCGGGGTGGCGCCGAGGTCGAGGACACTCAGTAGTTGGTCGGACTCACACACTCGGCACGACACGCTGGGACGCTTCTCTCCTGGAGTTCACCGCGTGGACTCCAGTCGGGCCCCCGCGCCGCCGTACGCGTGCGCGGGTTCGCATTCCCCCGCAGCGCATGGCCACGGGAGGAAGAGTAGCAAGGTCGAGCTAAGTATGCGAGCGTTGCTGAAATCGCATCGCGCGGAACTTTTGCGAGTCAGCCCTCGAGCTTGTAGCCAAGCCCGCGGACCGTGACGAGGTGCACCGGGTTCGCCGGATCCGCCTCGATCTTGGATCGCAGCCGCTTCACGTGGACGTCGAGCGTCTTGGTGTCGCCCACGTAGTCCGCGCCCCACACCCGATCAATCAGCTGGCCGCGGGTGAGCACCCGGCCACTGTTGCGCATCAGGTACTCGAGCAGGTCGAACTCCTTGAGCGGCAACGTGATCGGATCGCTGTTCACCGACACGACGTGCCGCTCGACGTCCATCCGGACCGGGCCTGCCTCCAGGACGCCGTCGACGATGCCCGACTCGTCGGGATCGGCGCCGCGGCGCAGCACGGCCCGGATGCGCGCGATCAGCTCCCGCGCCGAGTACGGCTTCGTCACGTAGTCGTCGGCGCCGAGTTCCAGCCCGACGACCTTGTCGATCTCGCTGTCACGCGCGGTGACCATGATCACAGGCACGGTGGACCGCAGGCGAAGTTGTTTGCACACGTCGGTACCGCTCATCCCCGGCAGCATCAGATCCAGGAGCACGATGTCGGCTCCGGACCGCTCGAACTCGGCCAGGGCCGAGGGCCCGTCGGACACCACCGTCGCCTCGAAGCCCTCCTTGCGCAGCAGGAACGCCAGCGGATCCGCCAGCGACTCCTCGTCCTCCACGATCAACACACTGGTCATCAGAGAGCCGTGCCTTCCGTTTCGATGTCCTCCACGATCAACACACTGGTCATGGTTCAGTCCTCCGATTGGTCGAGATGATCTGAGTCGTCATCGTGAAAGGGGTAGGCCGGTATCGACAGCGTGAACGTCGACCCGGTGCCCGGCTGACTCCACAGCCGGATGGATCCGTTGTGATTGGCGGCCACGTGCTTGACGATGGCCAGTCCGAGGCCGGTGCCGCCGGTGGCCCGGGAGCGGGCCTTGTCGGCGCGGAAGAACCGCTCGAACACCCGCTCCTGGTCGGCGCGGGGGATGCCGATGCCGCGGTCGGTGACGGCGATCTCGACGTCGTCGCCGCGCCGCCGGCGGGAGATCGACACCCCCGACCCCTCGGGCGAGTAGGCGATCGCGTTGGACACCAGGTTGGCCAGTGCCGTGACGAGCAGCTGCTGGTTGCCGTACACGCGGTAGCCGGTCGGGGCGTCGGTGGTGATCTCGATGTCGGCGTTGTCGGCGGCCACCTTGTAGCGCGACAGCGCCTCTGCCACCACGGTGTCGACGTCGACGGCCTCAAGGTCGGGCAGCGGATCGGCGCCCTGCAGCCGGGACAGCTCGATGAGTTCGCCGACCATGTTCGCGAGCCGGTGCGATTCGATCAGCATCTTGTCGGCGAACCGCTTCACGTTCTCCGGGTCGTCGGTGGACGCCAGCAGTGCCTCGGCCAGCACGCCCATGGCGCCGACCGGGGTCTTAAGCTCGTGGCTGACGTTGGCCACGAAGTCGCGGCGGGTGGCCTCCATGCGGGCGTGCTCGGACTGGTCGTCGACGAAGATGACCGCGAAGCGGCGGTCCTCCTCGGTCAGCAGCCGGACGTGGCCACGCACGTGCAGTCCCGAACGCCCGGGGTGCCGGCGCGACGGCGCCAGGTCGACCTCGACGTCGGCGCCGGTCACGAGGGTCCGTTGCGCGGCGGCCCAGGCACGGTCGTCGAGCAGCCGATCCCGCACCAGGCCCAGCTGACTCGCCTGGGGGTTGATGAAGACGACGTCGCGGTGGATGTCGACCACGACGATGCCCACCGGGGACAGGGCGACGACGTGCTGCAGCATTTCTGAGATCGTGATGCCCGCCTGATCGGCGGCCCGGCGTTCCCGGCGGTCACGAAGACGCGGAACGAGCACCGCTCCCGACGCGACGCCGAGCGCCAGCGCGAGCAGTGCCACGACCGTCGCCAGGGACAGTGCGGACCCCACACTCACGGGCAAAGCGTACGCATTGGGTGAACGTCATCCCAGCAGCGTGCGGCCAATTCGGGACAAGTCACACAGACAAATACAGGAGTTTGGCACCCGTTCACCGGAGTTAACCGACTGTTCGCTCGGGTGGGCACCGGTCCGCGCCCGGTGCGCTACTTGGCGCCTTGGGCGGCGACCGCGGCGGCGCCTGCGGCGGCGGCCTCCGGGTCGAGGTATCGGCCACCCGGGACGGTGGGCTTCAGGTCGTCGTCCAGTTCGTAGACGAGCGGGATGCCGGTGGGGATGTTGAGGCCGACGACGTCGGCGTCGGACATCCCGTCGAGGTACTTCACCAGCGCGCGCAGCGAGTTCCCGTGGGCGGCGAGCAGGACGGTGCGTCCGGCGCGCAGGTCCGGCACGATCGTCTGCTCGAAGTACGGCACGAACCGTGCGACGACGTCGGCCAGGCACTCGGTGAGCGGTCCGCCGTCGATGTCGGCGTAGCGCGGATCCGCGTCCTGGCTGTACTCGCTGCCCTTCTCGATGGGCGGCGGCGGCGTGTCGTAGCTGCGGCGCCACGCCATGAACTGCTCCTCGCCGTACTTCTCCTTGGTCGCGGCCTTGTCGAGGCCCTGCAGGGCGCCGTAGTGCCGCTCGTTGAGCCGCCAGTTGCGGTGCACGGGAATCCAGTGCCGGTCGGCTGCGTCGAGAGCGAGGTTGGCGGTGGTGATCGCCCGTCGCATCAGCGAGGTGTAGAGCACGTCGGGCAGCACGCCGGCCTCGGCCATCAGCTTCCCGCCGCGGGAGGCCTGCTCCCTACCCTTCTCGGTGAGGTCGACGTCCACCCATCCGGTGAACAGGTTCAGGGCGTTCCATTCGCTCTCGCCGTGGCGGAGCAGCACCAGCGTGGCCATGCGGACATCCTGTCACGGCCGGGCCGGAACGGGTCAGTCGTCGTCGCCGTCGTCGCCGTCGTCGTCGTCGATGAGGTGCTCGAAGGCCTTCAGGTTCTTCAGCGACTCGCCGCGGGACACCCGCCACTCCCATTCCTTCTGGATGGACGTGCGGAAGCCCAACTCCAGCAGCGTGTTGAAGTCGGCGTCGACGGCCTGGAGCACCTGGCCCAGCACGAGGTCGACCTCGTCGGTGGTCACCGCGTGCGGCGCCATCCGGCCCACCAGGTAGATGTCGCCGACCTTGTCGAGGGTGTAGGCCACGCCGTAGAGCTTGCGGTTGCGCCGCAGCATGAAGCGGTAGACGCCCTCGTGGTTCTCGTCGGGCCGGCGGCAGACGAAGGCCTCGACGCGCACGGCGTGGTCGCCGATGCGCAGCAACGTGTTGGTCTTGAGCTTGCGCTCCCCCGGCAGCGCGACGATCACGGCGGGGTGGTCGCCGTGCTCGTCCTCGCGGACGGCGTACTCGAGTTCGCCCTCGGTCAGCGTGTCCTCGATGGTCTGCCGCATCTCGGCGATGGTGCTCACGCGCGCACGCCCCGACGGATCGAGAGCCGTCGGCGGTCGCGTCGCGGGACGTCGCGGCGCTGGTGGCGGGACCGGTAGTCGGTGATGGCGTGGCCGTAGCTGGCCAGCAGGCCGTCGACGGTGTGCGCCCAGGAGAACGTGGCGGCGTGGTCGTGGGCCGCGATCGAGATCTCGGCCGGGTCGCGCCGGAGCACGCCGTCGATGGCGGCCGCCCAGTCGTCGGGGTCGTGGGTCGCGACGAGCGCTCCGCTGACCCCGTCCCGCACGGCGACCGGCAGGCCCCCGACCGCGGCGGCGACCACGGGCGTGCCGCACGCCTGCGCCTCGACGGCGACCAGGCCGAAGGACTCGGCATAGCTCGGGATGGCCACCACGTCGGCGGCCCGGTAGACCTCGACGAGTTGCTCGCGGGTCTGGGGCGGAAGGAACGTCACGCGATCGGTGATACCCAGGTCGGCGGCAAGCCGAACCAGGCCGTCCGGATTGGCCAGCCCGTTCCCCGACGGACCGCCCGCGACCAGCACGCGCAGGCCGGGCAGCTTGGCGGCCGCGCGCAGCAGCACGTCGGGTGCCTTCAAGGGTTGGATGCGGCCGACGAACGCCACCACGCGCTCGTCGACTCCGATGCCGAGCGTGGCGCGCGCGGCGGTGCGGTCGCCGGGGGTGAACGTCGCGAGGTCCACACCGGGATGCACGACGTCGATGCGGTCGGGCTGCGCGTGATGCAGCGAAACCAGTTGCCGCGCTTCGTAGTCGGTGTTGACGATCAGCCGGTCCGCCTCGTCGACCACCTGCTGTTCGCCGACGGCCCGCAGCGGCGGTTCGGGGCGGTCTCCCTCGGCGAGCGAGGCGTTCTTGACCGCAGCCAGCGTGTGCGCGGTGTGCACCAGTGGCACGGCCCACCGGTCGCGGGCCAGCCAGCCGACCTGACCGGACAGCCAGTAGTGGGAGTGCACGACGTCGTAGTAGCCGGGTTCGTGGGTGGCCTCGGCGCGCAGGACGCCGGCGGTGAACGCGCACAGCTGCGTCGGCAGGTCGTTCTTGTCGAGCCCCTCGAACGGGCCCGCGACCACGTTGCGCACCAGGACACCCGGCGCCACCCGCACCACCGGCGCGTCGCTGGAGGTGGTGGCCCTGGTGAAGATCTCGACCTCGACGCCGCGGCGCGCGAGTTCCAGCGCGCTCTGCAGGACGTAGACGTTCATCCCACCGGCGTCGCCGGTGCCCGGTTGGGCCAGCGGCGAGGTATGGACCGACAGGACGGCGACGCGCACCACCCCATCCTTACACCGGTGGTCGTCGCCCCTCGTCAGCCGGTGCCCGCTAGGCCGATTCGGTGCGGCGCGACTGCGCGCGACGCATGGCGCCGATCGGATCGGCGTACAGCCCACCGAGCGACACCACGCCCGCGCCGGCCTCCTGGATCCGGTTGCCGAACGAGGTGACGCGGATGTCGCGGGCGCCGAGCACCGAGCGCTTCGCGAACGCCTCCTCGACGAGCGGAATGCCCTCGGGATACTCGGTGAACGCCTGGCCGCCGACCACGAGGTCGTCGGGGTTGAGCATGTCGCGCAGTAGCGCGACGGCCTCGCCGAGGACGCGGGCACGTTCGGCCAGCAGTCCGGCCGCCTGATCGTCGCCGGTGCGTGCCGCGCGCAGCACGCCGCCGATGGTCGACGACGGTCCGTCGGCGGGCACGATCCGCAGCCTGCGGGCCGCCGACAGCACGGCCTCGTCGCTGACCGTCGACTCCAACTGTCCACTGCCGCCCAGGATCTCGGACTGCGCGGGCAGCGCGGCGATCGTGCCCGGGCCGCTCGACGGCGAGTGCACGCGGCCGCCGATCGACAGCGCGTAGCCCACCGTCTCGCGGGCGTACACGTAGAGGCTGGTGCCGCCGTCGCCCGCCGCGGACGTGGGCCTGCGCGAGCCGAGGAGCAGCTCGGCGCCCGCCATCGCGTCGACGTGCGAGGCCAGCGAGACCGGCAGTCCGAGCGCCTCGGCGAGCACCGGACCGACGGGGGCCTCGGCCCAGCCGAGCCGCGGGTGGTCGACCAGTCCGGTCACGCTGTCGACGACGCCGCCGGCGGTGACGCCCACCCACAGCGGACGGCGCCGGTGCCAGCGGCTGAGGTAGCGGCGGGTGCTGCCGGCGAGGGCGGCCAGCGCCGCGGCCTGGTTGCCGCGCGGCGTGGGCATCTCGACGACGTCGAGGGTGCGGCCGAACAGATCGGTGGCCGCGATGCTCGTCACGCGCGCGCCGATGTGGACGGCGAGCGTCAGGAACGGTTCGTGGTTGACCTCGACCGGCACGCGGGGTCGTCCGATGGCGCCGGACACGGCGAGGTCGGCCCGCTCGCGCAGCACGCCGGCGTCGAGCAGGGCCGTGACCTGCCGGTTCACGGTCGCGATGCTGAGCCCGGTGACCTTTGCGACCACGTCGCGGGCGATGGGTCCGCGCACCCGGGCGGCGCCGAAGACGGCGGCCGCGGCGGCGTCGGCGACCCGCAGCGACGGGGCGACGATGTGGTGGCGGGCGAGCAGGGCGCGCTTGGCGTGCGCCGCGGGGGTCTGACGGGGGGCCGCGATGGGGGCGACGGTGGTGGAGGGTGAAGCAGACACGGTGTTATCCTCTGGTGAAGTCGGCTGGTGGTTTTCGAGGCCACACCTGGCGACTCAGCGGGACGAACGTCGTCCGGGTCTAGTCAGGCGCAGCAGAAAGTGCGACAACAACAACAACACGCACGCCGAGCGGCGTAAGCGGATGCGTGACTAGCGGACACATCCACAAGTTAGCACGCTGACTAAAGTCGGGGGAATGACCGCTTCAACATCAGACCAGCGCGTCGCAGTGGTCACCGGTGCCAGCTCCGGCATCGGTGAGGCCACCGCGAGAACCCTTGCCGCCCTTGGCTTCCACGTCGTCTGCGTGGCCCGCCGCGCCGACCGCGTCGAAGCCGTCGCCGCGGAGATCGGCGGCACCGCCACTGTGGCGGACGTCACTGACCAGGCCGCCGTGGACGCCCTCGCGGCCGGCCTCGACCGGGTGGACCTGCTCGTCAACAACGCCGGCGGCGCCAAGGGACTCGAGCCGGTGCTGGAGGCCGACGTCGAGAACTGGCGGTGGATGTGGGAGACCAACGTGCTCGGCACGCTGCGGGTGACGCGGGCCCTGCTGCCCGCCCTGATCGCCTCCGGCGACGGCCTGGTGGTCACCATCACCTCGATCGCCGCGTTCGAGACCTACGACGGCGGCTCGGGCTACACCGCGGCCAAGCACGCGCAGGGTGCACTGCACCGCACGCTGCGCGGCGAGCTGCTCGGCAAGCCGGTGCGGCTCACCGAACTCGCGCCCGGCGCCGTCGAGACCGAGTTCTCGCTGGTGCGCTTCGAGGGCGATCAGGACCGGGCGGACAACGTCTACCGCGGCATCACGCCGCTGGTGGCCGACGACGTCGCCGAGGTGATCGGGTTCGTGGCCTCCCGGCCGTCGCACGTCAACCTGGACCAGATCGTGATCCGGCCGCGCGATCAGGCACCCAACGGGCGCTTCAACCGCAGGTCCTGACGCGCTCGGCTACCCGCCGGGGGTGGACGTCGACTGGCTCGGTGCGGTGGTGGTCGGCGTCCCCGACAGCGTCGGGGCGTCGCTGGGTGTGGCGGGCGCGTTCGCGGGGATGTTCGCGGGCGTGCCCGGCGCCCCCAGCGCCGACATGGACGTCCACTCCTCCCACGGCACGGCCCAGTCCCAGATGTCGCCGTCGGCGTAGGACAGGTCGATGCGGGTGCCGGTGACCTCCACCGGGTCGCCGTAGAGCGCGCTGTTGAAGTACTGCTGCGAGTCCTCGAGGTTGAGGTTGATGCAACCGTTGGTGACGTTCGTATTGCCCTGCGAGGCAATGCTGTTCGGGTTGCAGTGGATGAACTCGCCGTTGTTGGAGATGCGCACCGCGAAGCGCTCCCGCACGTTGGCGTAGCCCGCCGCGGGGTTCGTCATGTAGAAGTCCTCGTACTTCTCGGTGACGACGTGGATGCCGCTGCGGGTGACGTTGCGGTCGAGGTCGCCCTCGCCGTAACTGCACGCGAAGTCCATGATCACCGCGCCGCCCCCGTCGAGCACCTGGATGCGGTGGCTCGAGGCCTCGGCCTTGACGACCTGCCGCCGGCCGATCGTGAAGTCGAGCGTCGAGTCCTGCGCGCCGAACGCGCCCTCGCCGAACGGGACGCCGTAGAGATTGGCCTTGACGTGCACGACGGTGCCCGTGGGGTAGTAGTCGCGCGTCCGCCAGTGCATGCGGGAGCCGCCGGCCTCGTCGGGCAACCAGGCCCAGCTGCCCTCGACCGGGGGTTCGGTGGTCACGATCATGTTCTTCTCGACGCCCGCACGGTCGGCGTCGTCGATCGCCGAGTCGAACTGCATGATGATGGGCGCGGCCACGCCGACGGTCTGACCGTCGGCCAGCTGGAACGTCCCGGACACCTGCTTGGACGGGTTCACCGTCGTGAAGCTGCCCTTGAGCGGCGTCGCCTTGCCGTCGTGGCCGACCACGGAACCACCCCAGGAGTACTCGACGCCGTAGCCGAGCGGCTCGGTGGCGGTGAAGGAGTTGCGGTCCCGGTTGACGACGCCGTTGACCACCCGGCCCTCGGAGTTGGTCAGCGTGACCTTCTGGAACCAGCCATTGTCGACCTCGACGCTCACCGGCATGGTCGGCGCCACGTCCGCGGTGGAGTTCGACGGGGTGAACGTGATCTCGGGCGCCTTGGGGGCCTCGGACTCGGCCGCCTCACCCGAACCGGTGACCGACGTGCCGGCACATGCGGCGAGAAAACCCGTCGTTCCCACCGCGAGCGCGGTGAGGGCCTGGCGGCGATTGAGTGTCACGTGTGCCAAGGGTACCTAGAGGGAGCAGCCGAACAGGCATGGCTCGGGTGTGAGATCGATCCCGAAATGGGATCGCACCCCGTCGCGCACGCGTCTGGCCAGCTCCAGGACGTCCGCCGTGGTCGCCGGTCCGCGGTTCGTCAGCGCCAGCGCGTGCTTGGTGGAGAGCCGGGCCGGGGCGTCCGGACCCGGGAATCCCCTGCCGAAGCCGGCGTGCTCGACCAGCCAGCCCGCCGCGAGCTTCACGCCGTCGGGCGCCGGATAGTTCGGAAGTGGCACGACGTCGAGAGCGGGAGCCGGTCCGCAGTAGCGCAAGCGGCGCGGACTACCGCCGACGTCGATGACGGCGAACTCACCTCCAGCACCGTGGCGTGGTCCGAGTTCTCAGTCACGATCTGCTGTTCGTACTCGCGAAAACGACGAAATGTGGTCTCGAGCGTTCCACCGCTACGCCGACCGGACGTTAAAAGGCGATCTGCAAAGCAATCAGAACCCTTCCCGTTAAATAAACATTTCGGATGCGACCGGCGATGATTCCGGGCCGAGAAGGATCGGCATCCGACAAGTGGGCATGAAGCCGTCCCGGGTTCGGGGTAAAAGTTGGGTGTACCGTTTCGTCACTTTGCGACCCGAGGTCCATCTGGGAAGCTGGCCACCCGCCACTCGAGCCATCATCAACTTTCGTATGACGAGGACGATAGTTCGACGTTACTGAGCCCGGGTGATCAAGATTTCGGCTGCGGCGACCATCATGCGGCGGGCCGACCTTATCCCCGAGAGGGTCTCCTGCAGCAGGTACTCGGTGGTCTGGGGACGGTCGCCTCGATCGGCGCCGAATCCGACGACGTCAATGTCAGCGCCATGTCCGAGGTACAGCCGCCGGCAAGCGTCGAAGCGTTGGAAGGGCACAAACACCTGGGTGGTGACGATCAGAATGCCGTCGCCCTCACGCGGATCAGCGACCTGAGCCCACAGCTCGAAGGTGTCGGATGTGTCGGGGCGATACGGCGGACGCCCCGTGCTCGCGGACAGCACCGAGCCACGCACCGCTCCTGTGGCGTCAAGCAACCTAACCCGGCGCTGGTGAGTGAAACGGGGTGGCATGTCCACGTGTTCACTAGAGTTCGGGTGCTCGGACATCCAGCGCGGACAGACCGCAAAGTCCTCGGTGCAACCACATAGGAACTCGACCGGCGCTGCGGACAGACCGTCGAACTCCCGAACGGCCGCTGCCACCATGAGGCCAAACTCGTCCCGTGCACCGGGCGCGTAGTAGGCGACGACGGGCGCCTCCGGTGGGTCCGCAATGAGCAGCCGAGGACTTCCGAGCAGGTAGAGCTGCCCGAGTTCCGTTCCAGATGCGGCAAGTTCGGCGGCATACTGAGTGCGAATCTGAGGCGACTTGTATCCACCGCCAAGCACCAGCGTGCTGGCGTACTCCTTCGCGCGAGGCCGCATCGGATCGACCAAGCCGAGTTCGTTGCACTGCCGGCGCACAAGCGCTTCGGTCTCGGCGTCGAAACCGGCGGATGTCACTTGGTTGCGCTCGCGGTAGCCACCGCCTTCGGCAGCGCGAAAGTCAAAATGCTTCACTGCAAAACGCTCGACAGCCATGGCCGACTGAAGTTGTCTGACGTGGTCAGAGGTCAACTCCGAGGGGCGGTTGCCGCGCAGCAGTCCATCCACCCAATCCGGTAGATCCTCGTTGAGCGGTAGCCAGCCGTCGTCGATCACCGGACCGGACGGTAGGTCCCCGAACGCGTCGAGGAGGGCGTCCATCGGATCACTCGACAACCACTCGGTTCCGATCGACAACACGCGCTCGGCTCTGACCGCAACCTCTTCGCCCGACACGCGGTCCAACCTACCGACCGACGCTGCGCGGACTGCGGCGCTGATGACGGGCGATCCAGCCGACGCGTTGCTACACTCGCCAATCTTGGCGGTGGCGTTTAGGGGGCCTGGGGTTGGCAGCCGTTACTGGGGATGACTTTCCCGACGACCACGTT
The DNA here is from genome assembly GCF_056679845.1 of Mycobacterium sp. PTI7. Classification (NCBI taxonomy): domain Bacteria; kingdom Bacillati; phylum Actinomycetota; class Actinomycetes; order Mycobacteriales; family Mycobacteriaceae; genus Mycobacterium; species Mycobacterium sp. PTI7. The sequence continues at coordinate 5,664,960 of NZ_CM155252.1, read as the reverse complement.
CCCGGGGTTGATGTACCAGAGGACCAGTACGTCGCCGAACTCGAGCGAATTGCGCATCGGCTGCCGAGGATGAGGCCGAGGCTCAGCGACATCGGCAACTATCTCCCCTTCCTCAGAACGGTGTTTCAGCACCTGCGCGCTAGCCACGTTGCCCTGACTGCGCGCGGCAAGCCGCCCGCAGTGGTCCCGCCCCCAGACCTGATCGACGAACTGCGCTTCTTCGGTTGGGCGCTGTACGAGGCCGGTCAAGTGGCCATCGACAAGGTCGGGCTCGCCTTTCCCGACCTTCGGGGTGACGCACGGAGCCGATCCGAACTCAACTGCGCGCAGATCGCCGAGATCGCAGACATGGGGCGTGGGACGCCATGGCCAGAATTCAGCCTGCGCTCGTTCGGCGCGGTCCGCTGCCAAGCACTGGCTCACTCCAAACGCGACACTGCCGAGGGGTACGACGACGCTGAGACCACGCATACCGAGCTCGACAGGATCCTCGCGCGGCGCGCCGACGAGATCGAATCCGGCAAGTTCGGTAACGGTCCTCACCTCGAAGACCTCAAGTGCGACCTCACCGAGATCCGCGAGCAGCACTACTTGTCGAGGACCGGAACCGCCTGCCGTGAGCCGGAGTTCGTCGTCGCCCGCTGGAGTGAGCGAGTAGCCAGGGGGGAAGTCGACGACGACGACCAAGACGAGGCCATTGCGGAACTTGCGCACAGCCTTCGCGTCGGTGTGGAGAGCGGTCGACTCGCGATGAAGCTCGCTGACATGACGTTTCTGGAATACGGCCCTGCCAAACAGAAGACAGCCAAGCGGTTGCTTGGCAGGGCATCGATGCAGAACCCCGGGATCATGACGGCGCGGGCGCACCTCCTACTTGTACCGATGTGCCCGCTGATGGAATCGTACGAGCATGACGCGCCAGAGGCCGATAGTTGGGATCAGTACACCGACCAGCTGGTTGAAGGCTTCAAGGAAGCGTACCGCCGCATTGAACACCCCTTCCCGAACGAAACACTCGATGACGTTCCGTACATCGGCTCCCACCTTCGCTCGTTGATACAGCTTCGACTGGCGTACTTCCTGCTGTGCCCTGATGGTGAACTTCCGACGATCCTCGAGCACGACGTCATGGGTCGTCGTTGTGATCTCAACGAAGTCGAAGACCTCGCCGCGTGGCTCCGAGCGCAGACGAATCCTCGGGCTGATGCAAACGTGATCGGGAGCGCCACCATGCCGGAGTACATCCGCGGCATCGAAGCGATTCGAAGCAAGTTTGGAGCGCGAACGGGTTACCGCGCTTGGCGTCGCGAGTGGCTCGAGTTGGACCGGTTCGCTACTGAATCGGGCCGGCGAGATCGAGTTCTGGCCGTACTTGGCACCGATCGTGACTGACACGCGAATCCCTCGGGACGTCTCTCATTCCGAGCGCCGAGCGCTGGCTCTTCGCTGCCTGAAGCGTTACGACCTGCTGATGTCCGGCCACTGGGCGGAAGTCGCAGCACGTACCGAGCGCAGCATGCAGAGGGCTGGCGACCTCTACGACATCGATGAATTGTTGAAACGGGCGGCAACCAAACACCTCGTACTTGGATCGAGATCCACCGTCGGTGGACGCGAAGTCTCTGCGCGCGTCGAGAACCTGAGCCATGCGGCCGCGATCGCGGAATGCTGCAACCTGCTCGGACTGAGGCCCAAGAGTTGGTTCGACCCGGTGGCGGTTGATCGAGGACTGGAAGCTCACCCGGGGTCCGACTACGGCTGGTGGCGGGACCGCCAGAACGCGCCGACGGCTGCACACGTCTACGAGCACGCGCTGCGACTGCTCGGACACTTCGAATCTTCCGACATCGCCGACCCGTCGCACGTACACAACCTTGACCTCCGGGCCGTCACCTTTTGGCTATACAGCCGGAGCTGCAGACTCGATCCTTACCATCCCCGCGAGTGGCTCGACACCCTGCTCGAACTCGACGAGGACCGCTTCCTTACTGGAACCGGTAATGACCACCTACGGCACAATTTTGAGTGTGAGCGGCTCGCCGGCCTGGCCACCGATCCAATCGGACTTGCGAAGCACCTTGCAGTGAAACGTAAGTCGATCAATGCCCCGAATCTCGATGAGAGTTGGTGGCGGGGTCGGCTGACGATGGTGCGGGGCGTCGTCGCGTACCTTCAAGGCGGACTGGACACCAGCGGCCTCGCCCACCTCGCGCAGGTCAAAGTCCGCGATGAATTGGCTGCCGGGCAGACGAACGCTCCGTCGTTCTTGGTTCACGAATTGAACGCCGTGCTATGCGCGATGGACGCCTGGCATCTCGCCGGAGCGGACGACGCCACCGTCCTTGCCTCAGCAGAGCAGGCGGTGTGGGTCATCGAGCAGCTCTTTCGACAATGGCGAGTGCTGGCACGGAGCCAGAGTCCCCTCGCGCGAGTGTTGCGCGCATGCCTCGGGGATGTCGCCGAAGTTTGCGCTGCGCGTCCGAATCGTTTCAACATCCTGGGTTTTCGCATCGCCGTCCTTGTCAAACAGTACTCACTCGGGCACATCATGCAGGACTCGTCGATCTCGCTACCAAGGCACATCAAGAACTACCTCGGCGAGGTGTCTAGGATCGATGCCGAGCTCTGGCGCATCGACCTCGACCCCGCGGTGCGAGAAGAGCAGGTAGCCGCTCGGCGTGTGCTCAGACAGCGGGTTGAGGGCCGCATAAAGTCCCGCCTTCACCAACTCTCACTCGACCTACTCGACCCGCGTCGCGTGGACGTCGCTGGCGTCGTCGCCGCCTTAGCGGGTCGCGAAGCCTTGGACTACGTCTGGCTCGAGAACACTGCGCGCGGTACCCAGCGTGTCCTCTACCGGTCCCACGTGACGTCCGAAGGTTCCGTCACGTTCACGCGTCAACCGGCGGACTTTCGCGGAGCCCTTGTGAGAAGGGTCGCGGAAGGCAAGTACCCGAGCCGCGCCGACCTTAGTGCCGTTTCCATCTGGCTGCTGCCCGCCGAGATCCTCCAAGCGCACAGGAATCACCTGCCCGATGCACCGCAGTTGGTGGTGTCACCCCACGACTTCCTCGAGATGGTTCCGTGGGCCGCACTGTGCGCCGATGTCGACTCCGGGCGGCTCATCGAGCGCTTCCTCATCACCCTCACACCGTGTTTGGCCAACCTTTCGTCGCAGGGTCCACCGGCGGTCCAAGGCCCAGCGCTCGTCCATCTCGTGTCGGAGCAGGTCGAGGTCGACGGCTGGACCGGCGCGCGCCTTGACCTCCAATCGGAGTTCGAGAGTTGGGGGTTCCCCTACAGTCCGGACACCGACACCGTCGTGTCATACGATTCGACGCGCGGAGCATTGGTGGCGCCACGCGACCTCAAATCCGTACTGACAACTGTGGGTGCGAGCTACGGCTTGCTTCACATCGCCGCACACGGGGGGAGTACCGGCCTGCGACAGTCCATCTATCTTCCCGAACCCTTTACTGCTGCTGAAGCATTCGGGATGCAGTGGCCAAGCGCGGTCATACTTGCGGTCTGCCACTCCGGCGAGTTGAAGAACAGCTCATTCAGCGAACCACTGGCTTTCTGCGTGGCTGCGCTAAGCGGTGGCGCGTCGGCGGTGATCGCCGGCATCGGGCCCGTCAGCGACAAGGGTGCAGGCTTTGTCGCAAGCAATATCGTCAACCGCACGCAGAACGAATCATCAAGCGCACTTCCCCAATTGCTGCGGGCGGCTCAACTCGCTGCGCTCGGCACCGCTCTAGAGGTGTGGGAGTGGAGTCGGTTCGTCACCTACGTCAGATGACCCCATCTCGGTTCCTATTCAAGAAATCCAGGTCAAAGGAGGACAAGTGGTAAGCGAAGAGACAGAGGCGCCGACCGAGATCGACGTACCCGTTGACCGCCTCGACGAGGTGCTGACAATCTGCGCCAACCATGGGGTCGAGGTTCCACCCGCCCCGAGTGACCGTTCGTGGGTCGACGCCTTCGGAACCGCGATCAACGTCGCGACCGCATTGCATTTCACGTATATGGGTTACGTCAAGTTGCCCGTGATCTTCCGTCGGGACGGCGGCGAAGCGCTCGACTCCATTGACAAGGCGCTTGGTGGCTATCTGGTCTTCAAAGACGACGACACCAACCTCATCGAGGACCTGCGTTCAGACCATTTGGATTACGGAGTGGTGCGCGCGATCTCCATGAACCACTTCCTCGACATCGACGCGAAGGACCACATCGTTGATACGTACTCGGGACAGCACTTCGTCAACAACTTGAAGCCTCAGTACGAAGAACTCGCCGACGACCTGCGCGAACTCGGCCGACGCATTCGGCTGTGGAAGGGAGTGCGTTCAGTGAAGTTGTTCGACGGGCCGGGGCGCCCCGCCCTTCTCATCTGACGCTCAATCGTCGAACGAGCAGTTGACCAGATCGCACTCGGGCCCGAGCCTGATGTCGAAGGCCTGCTCGACGCCCTCGCGAATGTGTGCGGCGAACTTCATCACCTCGAGCGTCGTTGCGCCGCCCCAATTCGTCACGGCCAATGCGTGTTTTGTCGAGAGGCGCACGTTGCCGCTGCCCCAGTCCGCCCCGTACCCGGGCGCGAAGCCGGCGTGGTCGATCAGCCAGCCGGCGGGGAGCTTCGTACCCAGCACGTCGGGGTAGGTCGGCGCTGCGCTGGCCTTCTCGGGCACCGTCGCCAACACCGGGTTGATGAAGAACGAGCCCACGCTCCAGGTGTCGTGGTCGTGCTCGTCGAGCAGCATCTTCCGTTCGGCCCGCATTTCGAGCACGGTGTCGCGAACCACCGACACCGGAACGCGCTCGCCTACCGGCACTCCGATCCGCTCGGCAAGCGAGCCGAACCTGATCGGACGCGAAGTCGTCGTGCGCTCCAACGTGAACGAGACCGAGAGGATGACCCAGCGGTCGCTGTGCTTGAAGATCGATTGCCGGTGACTGCCGAACCCGCAGTCGGCGTTGGGAATGTGCACGACCCCGCCAAGCTGCCGGTCGTAGGCGACGACGTCGACGAGGAAGTCCGAGACAAGGGTGCCGTAGGCGCCGACGTTTTGAACTGGTGTGCCGCCAACCGACCCCGGTATGCCTGACAACGGTTCCAGGCCACCGAGGCCCTGCTCGAGCGAGAACTGCACCACCAGATCCCAGTCCACCCCTGCGTCGACGTGAATCGTCTCACCCTCGATCGACCTGCCCGACGTCCGAACGTGGGCGACTAAACCGTCAAACCCCTGGTCACCGACCACCAGGTTGGACCCGCCGCCCAGGATCAGGACTGGTCGGCCAGTTCGGTCGGCGGCGCTCACTGCTTCAATCAGGTCGTCGGCACTGGATACCATGAGGTAACCCGTGGCGGGCCCGCCAAGGCGCATCGTGGTCAACTCGGCGAACGTGGGCATGCCAAAACGCTACCGGGGCGACCGACGCAGCCCAATTCGTCGGCCCCGGTCCGGAACGAGAAAGGACGCCCGTGGAGATCACCAGTGTCGGCCACGCGGGTTTCCACATCAGGACCGCAGCCGGTTCCATACTCTGCGATCCGTGGGTCAACCCCGCGTACTTCGCCTCGTGGTTCCCCTTCCCCGACAACTCTCAGCTGGACTGGGACGAACTTGGCGACTGCGAATACCTCTACGTCTCGCACCTCCATAAGGACCACTTCGACCCCCGCAACCTGCGCAAGCACGTCAACAAGGACACCGTCGTGCTGCTGCCGGATTATCCAGTACCGGACCTGCGGCGCGAACTCGAGAGCTTGGGCTTCAAGAACTTCTTCGAGACTGAGAACAACGTGCGCCACACCGTGAGTGGCCCCAAGGGGCCACTCGACGTGATGATCATCGCGCTGGCCGCGCCTGCAGACGGTCCCTTGGGTGACTCAGCCTTGGTGGTAGATGACGGTGAGACGACGGCGTTCAACATGAACGACGCACGCCCGGTCGATCTGGATCCGTTGCACGGCCAGTTCGGGTCGATCGACATCCACATGCTCCAGTTCTCCGGCGCCATCTGGTACCCCGTCGCCTACGACATGCCGCAGAGGGCCAAGGACGCCTTCGGCAGTCAGAAGCGACAGCGCGGCATGGACCGGTGCAGGCAGTACATCTCGGACATTGGTGCCACCTGGGTGATCCCCTCGGCGGGGCCGCCGTGCTTCCTCGACGATTCGCTGCGCAAGCTCAACGACGTCTACGGAGATCCGGCGAACATCTTCCCGGACCAGGTCGTTTTCCTCGCCGAACTGGAGGCTCACGGGCAGGAAGGCGGCCTGCTCATGATTCCGGGGTCTACCGCTGTCCTGCACGGCGCGGAGCTGGACGCACTGACACACCCCGTACTGAACCCCGAGTCGCTGTTCACCACCGACAAGGCCGACTACATCGAGGCCTACGCGCAGCGTCAGGCGCCGACTATCGCGGCCGAGAAGGCCGCGTGGGCGTCCGACGACGGCGAGCCGCTGTTGGGCCCACTGCGCGCCAAGTTCGAGCCCATCATGGTCGCCTCCGACCTCATCTGCGACGGCATCGGCTACCCGGTGGCGCTGAAGCTGGGCGCGGAGACCGCCGTGCTGGACTTTCCGAAGCGGATCGTGCGAGAGCCGATCCGCGATGAGTCGTACCGATTTACCTTCACTATCGATCCTGTGCTCGTGAGAACCGCGCTGCGCGACGACGAGCCCGACTGGGTCAACAGCATCTTCCTGTCGACCCGGTTCACCGCGCACCGCGTCGGCGGTTACAACGAATACCTCTACACGTTCTTCAAATGTCTGACCGCCGAGCGAATCGCCTACGCGGAGGGATGGTTCGCCGAGGCGATCGACGACAGCGCGTCGATCAAACTCGAGGGCTGGGAGATCCAGCGTCGCTGCCCGCACCTCAAAGCGGATCTAACAAAGTTTGGCCGCATCGATGGCAAGCGAATTACCTGCGACTTGCATGGCTGGCAATGGGATTTGCAAACTGGGCGATGCCTCACTTCCAAGGGCCATGAGCTTCGCGCCCATCAGATCGGTGAAGAGCGGAAGGCAATTGGTGAATCGGGCTCGGCCGATGATGACTAAGGGTGATTGTCGGTTCTTTAGATTTGATCCGATCGTCCGCACGATCTCGTTGGCAATCGACACAAGGCCTAAGCCGCATACGGTTTGCATGCCACGAACTCAAAGTAATGGCTCTTCCAGGGCACGGGATTTGTGATGTTGTTGACGGCAATACGCCACGCACCACCTTTTGCAGAACCACTTACGCAGAGCAACGGCGCAAGGATTTCAATCTGCCCGCGCGGGTAAAGCTCGAGGCGAGCCCACCGCTGCCCGCATGGACTGATGGCGCTGCTACCCGGCGCACCAGCTACATTGACTCGCGTAATGCTCCCTTTTCCCTGCGCACCACTTATCGCTGTAAATAGGGAAGATTGTTCTCATCGCGAAATGCCGACGGAGCCCCTAAATGAATCATGAGGAGCACAGCGACAACGACCATCGTGCGCACCATTCGACTGATTAACACGTGGCTTCCCCCACCTCTGCGCGTACGCGCGAAGCTAGCTAGCCCCGATCTCAAGCGCAACGCTTCGAGGACTCTGCAGTGGCGAATAAGACGATTGTGGTGATCTAGCACGAACCAGCGCCGCGTTCGACACGTGCGAAACACCCCCCGACCACCTAGGCGGCGTGCGACCGGGCCGACGCGCAGCGTGGCAGCGGCGCCAGGGGAACGGATTCCTCGACCGCCGCGCCCGCGAAGTACGAACCGACCACGGGCCGTAACGGTAGCGTGGTCGGCTATGCCTCGTTCCTTCGACATGGCTGCCGACTACGACGGCGGCGTCGAGCAGGTCTTCGAAGCGTTCGGCGATCGGCAGTACTGGACGGACCGGCTGGAGCAGTCCGGGTCCGACGAGGCCACCCTCGACTCGATGACGGTCGGTGCCGACGGCATCGACGTCGTCACCACCCAGACGTTGTGGGCGAGCCGGCTTCCCGGCCTCGTCGCCCAGTTCCACAAGGGCGATCTCAGCTTCATCCGCGAGGAACTGTGGACGCCGATCCGGGACGGCCGGACCACCGCCACCGTCAAGGGCACCATCCCCGGCGCCCCCGCCTCGCTGACCGGCACCGCCGTGCTCGCACCGTCGGACACCGGGTCACGCCTGGAGTTCAGGGCCACCGTCGAGGTGCGCATCCCGCTGGTCGGCGGCAAGGTCGAGGGCTTCGTCGGCAGCCAGCTGGTGGAGCTGCTGATCGCCGAGCAGCGGTTCACCACCGACTGGATCCGCGCCAACGCCTGAGCGCGAGAGGATGGTGGCCATGGGTGCCCCCATCGGACGGCTCACGCGTGGCACCACGGGCTACAACCGGCTGCGGCGCAGCGACCGGTGGCTGGTGCACTCCGACCGGGTCCGCGCCGCCCTGCTCGCGGCGAGCGACCCCCTCGTCGTCGACCTCGGCTACGGCGCGCTGCCGGTGACCACGCTCGAGCTGGCCGCGCGGCTGCGGACCGTGCGTCCCGACGCCCACGTCGTCGGCCTCGAGATCCACCCCGAGCGGGTCCGCGACGCGAAGACCCTGGCCGGGTCGGAACCCGGCGTCGAGTTCGGGCTGGGCGGCTTCGAGCTGGCCGGTCTCGTGCCGGTGCTGGTGCGGGCGTTCAACGTGCTGCGGCAGTACGACGTCGAGGCGGTCCCCGACGCGTGGGCGTTGATGACCGGCCGGCTCGCGCCCGGCGGTCTCGTCGTCGACGGGACGTGCGACGAACTGGGCCGGCTGTGCTGCTGGGTGCTGCTCGACGCCGACGGGCCCATCAGCCTGGTGCTGGCGTGCGACCCGTTCGCCATCGAGAAGCCGTCCGACCTCGCCGAGCGGCTCCCCAAGGTGCTCATCCACCACAACGTCGAGGGCCAACCCGTGCACGCGCTGCTCGCCGCCGCCGACCGAGCCTGGGCCGCCGCCGCGCCGCACGGCGTGTTCGGGCCGCGGATGCGCTGGCGGGCGATGCTCGCGACGCTGCGCGACCAGGGGGTGCCCGTCGACCCGCCGCGGCGGCGGATGCGCGACGGCGTGCTGTCGGTGCCGTGGGACGTCGTCGCGCCACGGTGACGTCGGTACCCTCGACCCATGCGGATTGCCCTCGCGCAGATCCAGTCCGGCACCGACCCGTCGGCCAACCTCGAGCTGGTCGAGGACGGCGTGCGCCGCGCCGCGGAGGCGGGTGCGCGCCTCGCCCTGTTCCCCGAGGCCACGATGTGCCGCTTCGGGGTGCCGCTCGCCCCGGTCGCCGAACCCGTCGACGGGCCGTGGGCCGGCCGGGTACGGGCGATCGCCGACCGGTACGGCGTCGTGGTCGTGGCAGGCATGTTCACCCCCGGTGACGACGGTCGCGTGGTCAACACGCTGCTCGCCACCGGTCCCGGCGTCGACGCGCACTACGACAAGATCCACCTCTACGACGCGTTCGGATTCGCCGAATCACGAACCGTCGCACCGGGTCACACGCCCACGACCATCACCGTCGACGGCGTCGTCGTGGGTCTGACCACGTGCTACGACGTGCGCTTCCCGGAGCTGTACGTCGAACTCGCCCGCCTCGGCGCGCGGCTCACCACCGTGCACGCGTCGTGGGGTGCCGGTCCCGGCAAGCTCGAGCAGTGGACGTTGCTGGCGCGGGCCCGCGCGCTGGACACCGGCGGGTTCGTCGCGGCGGTCGGCCAGGCCTACCCCGGCGCCGAGATCGCCGCGTCGGGACCCACCGGCGTCGGCGGCAGTCTGGTGGCCTCACCACTGGGTGAGGTGCTCGCCGCCGCCGGCGACGAGCCGGCGCTCGTGGTCACCGACGTCGACGCCGACACCGTCGACACGGTGCGCGAGACCCTCGGCGTGCTCCGCAACCGCGCCGACTTCGCCGGGAGCGGTAGGGCACAATCGCGGGGGTGACCGATCCGTGGAGCCGTCCGGCCAACCAGCCACCGCAGGGGCCGAACCCTCAGAGCGGTGAGCAGCCCACCCAGCAGTTCCGCCAGCAGCCACCCCCTCCCCCGCCGCCGCCGTACTCCCCGCAGGGTCAGCCGTCGGACGCGCCGCCCCCGCCGGAGTCGCCGAAGGAGTCGCGCGGCAAGCGCCTCTTCCGCGACCCGCTGTCGATCACGCTGGTCGTCGTCATCGTCCTTGCGCTGTCGTTGGCCGGGCTGGTCGGCGCCGAGCTGTACGCCCGCCACCTCGGCAACCAGGAGGTCGCGAAGGCCACGTCCTGCGTCGTTCAGGACGGCGTGAGCGTCTCGTTCGGCCCGCGCCCCTTCCTGCTGCAGCACCTGACCGGGCACTACAGCGGCATCCACATCACCACCGAGGGCAACCGGCTGCGCGAGGCCAAGGGCATGAAGGCCGACATCGTCATCGACGACGTCACCGTCTCCGACAACCCGAACTCCGCGGGCACCATCGGCTCGCTGAACGCCACCATCGACTGGTCGGCCGACGGCATCAAGCAGACGCTGCAGGACGCGATCCCCCTGATCGGGTCGTTCGTCAACGGCGTCACCACCAACCCGTCCGACGGGACCATCGAACTCCAGGGCATGCTCGGATCGATCGTCACCGAGCCGCAGGTCGTCGACGGCGCCATCGCACTCAAGGTCGTCTCGCTGACCGGCCTCGGGTTCACGTTGCCCCGCGAAGCCGTGCAGCCGGCGCTCGACGCGTTCAGCGCCCAGCTCACCAAGGACTACCCGCTCAACGTCCGCGCCGACAGCATCGAAGTCACCGACACCGGCATCATCAGCAAGTTCTCCGCGCAGAACGCCTCGATGCCCGCCGGCGGCGGGCAGGGCGACGACGCCTGCTTCTCGGGGATCTAGCGGCTAGGCGAACGACGCGCGCGGCGCACCCGGGCCGGGGTCGATCTGCGTCGGACCGGAGACGGACGGCGCGATCGGGAAGTCGAAGATCGCCGTCGGCAGGTACACGGTCGCGCAGGCGTTCGGGATGTCGACCACACCGGACAGCCGGCCCTCGATCGGCGCCGCGCCCAGCAGCAGGTACGCCTGCTCCGGGCTGTAGCCGAACTTGGTCAGGTAGTCGATGGCGTGCAGGCAGGCCCGCTGGTACGACAGGTGCGAGTCCAGGTAGCGCTGCTCGCCGTCCAGCGTCACCGAGGTGCCCGAGAACGCCAGCCACTCCGAGTACTGCGGGTCGGTGTTGCCCGGCATGAAGATCGCGTTCTCGCTGACGCCGTAGGTCTCCATGCCACCCGGGATCACCTCGACCCGCAGGTCGATGAAGCCGCCCATCTCGATGGCCCCGCAGAAGGTGATCTCGCCGTCACCCTGGGAGAAGTGCAGGTCGCCCACCGACAGGTTGGCGCCGTCGACGAACACCGGATAGAAGATCCGGCTGCCCCTGGTCAGGTTCTTGATGTCCTGGTTGCCGCCGTTCTCGCGCGGCGGCGCGGTGCGGGCGGCCTCGGCTGCGGCCCTGGTGAAAGCGTCACCGGTGAGGCCGCCGAGGATCGCGTCCCGGGGTTCGGGCGGCAGCGCCAGCGGCGGTACCCGGTCGGGATCCGTGGCGATCAGCGCGGCCTCGCGGGTGTTCCACGTCGACAGCAGCCCGGCGGACGGCGCGGTGCCCATCAGGCCGGGATGCACGATGCCGGTGAACTCGACGTGCGGCACGTGCCGCGACGTCGCCTTCTGCCCCGAGAAGTCCCAGATCGCCTTGTACGCATCGGGGAACTGCTCGGTGAGGAAGCCGCCGCCGTTCTGGGTGGGGAAGATCCCGGTGTAGCCCCAGCCCTGGCCCGCGAGCGGTCCGGAGTCCTCCTGCGGGATGGGGCCGACGTCGAGGATGTCGACGACCAGCAAGTCACCCGGCTTCGCACCCTCGACGGCGATGGGCCCGGACAGCACGTGCACGGTGGTCAGGGGCGCGTTGAGGATGTCCTCGGCGGAGTCGTCGTTGACGATGGCGCCGTCGAACCACTCCCGGCAGTGCACCCGGAACTCGTCCCCCTGCTTGACCGTCACCGCCGCGGGGATGTCGGGATGCCAGCGGTTGTGGCCGAGCTTCTCCTGGTCGGTGAACTTCCTGGTGGAGTCGAGGGGGAAGACGAGCTCGGGCATGGGAACTCCTTCTGGGGTCGCGTTCTACGGTCGCGGCAGGGTTCGGTGCAGCGGATTGGTGGTGACGGTCTGCCGGCGTCCCGTGGACGGCGGACGTGACACCACGGCCGGTCGGTCGCCCGTGGCCCGGGTCCGGTCGTGCAGCGCCATCGCGGCGGCGTCGGCCCGTCCCACGTGAGGTGAGGCGAGAGTCCGCCGGGCCGAACCCTGGCACGTCGGGCACTCGACGGAATCGGGTCGGTCCGCCATCGGATGGAACTGCGTCGTCGTGCCGCAGCCGGACTCGCAGCGAAAGGCGTAGAGGATCAACGGGTTTCCCTCCTGGTCCGGCCGACGCACCGTCCCAGCAGTCACCCTACCGAGGGTCGGCCCCAGCGGCGCGGCGGTTCGAGATCGAAGCACCGGCAGACGCGACGCCGTGGTGTCCGGATCTAGTCCGGGAGGCCGTCGAGGACGGCGCGCGTCCCGGACAGGCCGAGGCGCGTGGCGCCGGCGTCGAGCATCGCGATCGCGTCCGCTGCGGAGCGGATGCCGCCGCTGGCCTTGACGTCGACCTCGGGGCCGACGGTCTCCGCCATCAGCGACACCGCGCGCACCGAGGCGCCGCCCGCGGGGTGGAAGCCCGTCGACGTCTTCACGAAGTCGGCGTCGGCCTCCTTGGCGGCGAGGCACACGTCGATCAATGTCTGCTCGTCCGCGAGGTCGAGCAGCGCCGCGGACTCGACGATCACCTTCAGCACCGCGTTGGGGACGGCCGCCCGGACGGCCGCGATGTCGGCACGCACGGCGTCGATGTCACCGGCGACCGCGGCGCCGACGTCGATCACCATGTCGATCTCGTCGGCGCCCATCATCACGGCCACCGACGCCTCGTGCGCCTTCACCTCGGACACGTGCTTGCCGGACGGGAAGCCGACGACGGCGGCGATCTGGCGGCCCGAAGGGCCAACGCGCGCAACGGTCTTCAGCATGGACGGGGACACGCACACCGCGTACACGTCGAGGTCGGACGCCTCGGCGACGAGCTTCTCGACGTCGGCGTCGGTGGCCTCGGGCTTGAGCAGCGTGTGGTCGACGAGTTCGGCCACCTGACTGCGGGTCCAGGCCACCTAGAACGGCTCCTGCGTACCACCGGGATTGCACCCGGTCGAGATCATCGTGTCGTCGGACACCTCGGGCCGCCACGGCTCCAGGTTCCAACTCGTCTTGCCCGGTTCGACCATCTCGGCGAACTGCCAGTGGCAGATGAACTGCTGCCGCATGCCGGGCAGGTCGGCGTCGGGGGCCTGGGCCAGCACCTCGGACCACGCCTCGTCGCCCGCAGCGGTGGCGCCGCCGGCCTGGACGGAGGCCTGGCGGCCGGCGGACGTCGGGTAGACGCGGAGGCTGTTGAGGTCACCCCACTTCGCCCACTCGGTGTGGTCGACGAACGGCGGGCCCACGGTCGGCGTCGCCGAGGCGGGCGCCGCTAGGGCGAGCGCCGCCGCTGCGAGCGTGGCGGCGAGGAGACGGGACACGCGCTACCGCGACTTTCCCTGGACGTCGAGAACCTTCGGCCTGACGTCGACGATGTAGATGCCCGCGGCGCACGCGACGATCGCCGATCCCACCGGGGGACCGAGGACGAGGGCCAGCAGGGCGGTGCCGCCGATGATCGCGAGCCAGATCGGCTTGCTCATCTTCTCGGCGGCCGTGAACGCGTCGGGACGCTGGATGGCGGCGTGGACGAATGCGTACGCACCCGTCGCGAGGGCTGCCACCTGAATGACGAGGAGGACGTAACCCACCAGGCTAGAAGGCTGCACGCCTCGAGCCTATGCGGGTTACGTCCTCCTGTGCCAAACAGGACTACTCGGAGTCCTTACTTCTGGGTGACCTTCTTGGCCGGGGCCTTCTTGGCGGGCGCCTTCTTGGCGGGAGCCTTGGCCGGCGCGGGCGCCGGAGCCTTGGCGGCCGGGGCCGGAGCCTTCTTGGCGGGCGCCTTCTTGGCGGGGGCCTTCTTGGCGGCTTCCTTGACCGGCTCGGCGGCCTTCTCGGCACGCTTGGGCAGCTCGACGCCGACCAGCTTGGCGGCGCGCTCGCCGACCGCGCGGGTCTGGGTCGCGACGTTGCCCAGCGCATCCTGGGTCAGCTCGACGGCTTGGTCGGTGACGCTCTCGACGCGGTTGGCGGCGTCTTCGAGGGCCGGCTGGCTGCGCAGGCGGGCCAGCGCCTCCTCGCCACGCTCGACGAGCTTGTTGTACGTCGCGGTCGCGCTCTCGGCGTAGGTCTCGGCGGCCTTGCGCAGCTCCTCGCGCAGTTCGTCGGCGCTGAGGCGCTCGCGGAACTCGCCGACCTGGCTGGGCAGGTCTTCCTGCAGCTTGGTCAGGTTGGCGCGGGCCTCTTCGACGCGTGCCTCGGCGTCGGTGCGCGCCTCGCCGGCACGCTCACGCAGCGTCGCGAGGATCTCGTTGACCGTGGCGAGCGCCAGGTCTGCGGCGCCGACCGCCGCGAGGAGCGGGGCCTTCAGGTCTTCGATGTTGGTCTGGTTCTTGTCGGCCATGTCAGCCATTCCCTTCGTGGATGTCTTCGATCTTCGTGGTGGTTGGGCGGAGTCGGGCGTCAATCAGTGGGTGACTCCTCATCTACTACGACGGCGTCCGCGGCCGCCAGGGCGTCGTTCTGCTGACAGAAGGACGTGTAGATGTCGAGCAGCACCTGCTTCTGCCGCTCGGTGATCGAGGCGTCGGCGACGATGGCGTCCCGCACCTCACTGTGTTCGCTCGGCTCCAGCATCCCGGCCTGCACGTAGAGCACCTCGGCGGACACACGCAGGGCCTTTGCGATCTGGCTGAGCACGTCAGCGGACGGTTTGCGCAGGCCTCGTTCGATCTGGCTGAGGTAGGGGTTGCTGACCCCGGCCTGCTCGGCGAGTTGCCGCACCGACACCTGCGCCGCTTCGCGCTTGGCGCGAATGAAGCTGCCGATGTCGGATGCCGCGTTCGACGCCACGGTGGTCACGACGGCGGCGATGTTCTCGTCTTGTGACGCCATCTGGTTGCCCCCTTCGTCCGTGATCGGCTGACACTCACAACCGTAGGACGGGGTGCTAACTTTTGCAAGCACCTGCTAGCGCAGGTCAGAACAGTAGCTGGGCTATCGAGTAGATGATCAGACCGGCGAGCGAGCCCACCACGGTGCCGTTGATGCGGATGAACTGCAGGTCACGGCCCACGTGCAACTCGATGCGACGGCTCGCCTCGTCGGCGTCCCAGCGCTCGATGGTCTCCGTGATGACGGCTGTGATCTCCGTCCCATACTGTTCCACCAGGTGTTTTGCCGCCCGGACGATCCAGTTGTCGACCTTGATGCGCAGGTCCTCGTCGTCGCGCAGCGACTCCCCGATGTGCACCACCGAGTCGGCGACGCGGGTCCGCAGGGCCGACGTCGGATCCTCGACGGACTCCAGGATGATCCGCTTGGCGGTGCCCCAGGCGGTCTCGGCGGCGCGGGCGACCTCGTCGCGCGCCATGACCTCCTCCTTGACCTTCTCCGCGCGGGCGATCGTGTCGTCGTCGTGCTGCAGATCGTCGGCGAACTCGACGAGGAACTTGTTGGCCGACTGCCGGATCTCGTGCTCGGGATTGCGGCGCACCTTGTCGGTGAAGTCCATCAGTTCGCGGTGGATCCGCTCGCCCACCAGACCGTCGACCCACTTCGGCGTCCACGTCGGCGAATCTCGCTCGATGACCCGCTCGATGGTGTCGCCGGCATTGAGCGACCACTGGAAGGCACGGTCGGCCAGCAATTGGATGACCGCTTCGTGACGTCCCGCCTCCAGCATCGATGCGAGCACCCGGCCGGCCGGCGGACCCCACTGCGGTTCCGCGACGCGCTTGACGATCATCCGGTCGAGCAGCTGCTGCACGTCGTCGTCGCGCAGCATCTCGACCAGCACCCGCAGCACGGTGGACGCCTCGGCCGCCACGCGTTCGGCGTTCGTGGGGTGCGCCAGCCAGCGGCCCATCCGGCCGGCGACCTCCGCCTCGCGGACCTTGCCCTCGATCACCTCGGGCGACATGAAGTTCTCGCGGACGAAGTCGCCGAGCCCCTCGCCCAGCTGATCCTTCTTGCGCTTGATGATCGCCGTGTGCGGGATCGGGATGCCCAACGGGTGCTTGAACAGGGCCGTCACCGCGAACCAGTCCGCGAGTGCGCCCACCATGCCCGCCTCCGCGGCGGCCCGGACGTAGCCCACCCAGGGTGCGGCGCCGTGCGACTGGGCCCAGGTGCAGAGCAGGAAGACGATCGTCGCGCCGAGCAGGAAACCGGTCGCGACGACCTTCATCCGTTGCAGTCCGCGGCGGCGTTCGGCGTCGGCGGGCGACTCGGTGCCGGCCATCGACTCGGCAAAGCCGCGGCGCTCGGCGCTCGTGGGAGGTGATGACACGTCTCCATTCTCCGTCATCGCGACGGATGCCCCGTCGTCCGACCACCCGTAGCCCCCCGCCGCGCCGTATCATCGATCGGGACGAGGGAATGGATAACTGCGACAGTGGCACAGCAATCAATCGCCGGGGCGGTGAAGACCGACGGGCGCAAACGGCGCTGGCATCAGCACAAAGTCGATCGCCGCAACGAGTTGGTCGACGGCACGCTGGACGCCATCAGGCTCCGTGGCAGCAACGTCAGCATGGACGAGATCGCCGCTGAGATCGGCGTCTCGAAGACCGTCCTGTACCGCTACTTCGTCGACAAGAACGATCTGACCACCGCGGTGATGATGCGGTTCGCGCAGACCACCCTGATCCCCAACATGGCGGCCGCGCTGACGGCCAACCTCGACGGCTACGACCTGACCCGCGAGATCATCCGCGTCTACGTCGACACCGTGGCCGCCGAGCCGGAGATCTACCCGTTCGTCATGGCCAACAGCTCGGCGAGCAAGAGCAAGGCCGTCGCGGACTCCGAACAGATCATCGCCCGCATGCTCGGCGTCATGCTTCGCCGCCGCATGGCCGAGGCAGGCATGGACACCAGCGGTGCGCAGCCGTGGGCGTTCATGATCGTCGGCGGCGTGCAGCTGGCCACCCACTCCTGGATGTCGCATCCCCGGATGACGGCCGACGAGCTGATCGACTACCTCACGATGCTGTCGTGGAACGCGCTGCGGGGCATCGTCGAGGTCGGCGGATCGCTCGAGGAGTTCCGCTCGATGCCCCACCCGTCGCCCGTATTGCCGCCGCAACTGCTTGACTGACCGGGTACCGAACGCCTCCGAGGGGCGATCGCGGCGAGGACTGGAGCGAGCATTGAGCGACGACGTGACCAACGATCTGCCGGAGCTGTGGACCCACGAGCCGCACATCCACCTGGCGTTCAAGCCGGGTGACTCCGTCGCCGCCATCGAGACGAACGCGACGCCGGGCTTCAAGGGCAGCAAGTCCGACGCGCCCGACCTCCTGCTCGAGCGCGCCGAGCGCTTCGCCGAGCTGCAGGAGATGCTGTACGCCAACAGCCTGGCGGGCGACAACCGCAAGGTGCTGCTGGTGCTGCAGGGCATGGACACCGCCGGCAAGGGTGGCATCGTCAAACACGTTGTCGGCGCAGGCAATCCGCAGGGCATCCAGTACGCCAACTTCGGCAAGCCGACCGAGGAGGAACTCGCCCACGACTTCCTCTGGCGCATCGAGCGCAAGCTCCCGACGCCCGGACACGTCGGCGTGTTCGACCGTTCGCACTACGAGGACGTGCTGATCGTCCGCGTGCACGACCTCGTCGCCCCCGAGGTGTGGAGCACCCGCTACGACACCATCAACGACTTCGAGAAGCGGATCGCCCTCGACGGCACCACGATCGTCAAGGTCGCCATGTTCGTCTCGCTCGACGAGCAGAAGAAGCGGCTGACCGAGCGCCTCGAGCGGCCGGAGAAGTTCTGGAAGTACAACCCCGCCGACGTCGACGAGCGGCTCTTGTGGCCGCGCTACCAGGAGGCGTACCAGGCGATGCTGGAGCGCACGTCGACCGACATCGCGCCCTGGCACGTCATCCCCTGCGACCGCAAGTGGTACGCGCGGCTGGCGGTCACCGAGCTGCTGATCGAGGCGCTCGAGGGACTCGACCTGTCCTGGCCCGCAGCGGATTTCGACGTCGAGGCGGAGAAGAAGCGGCTCGCGTCGGCCTGATTGCGCCGAGCGCACGCTTGATGAACGCATCGGCCGAGTAGCGGCGGCAACAAGCGTGCGCTCGACGATTGGTGTCGGGGGCATGTCCCGGCAGCGGTGACGATGTATGCATGCGCGACCCCCTCATCGTGGGCACCGAGGCCCTCGCGACCGGCGACGTCACCCGTCGGGACCTGCGCCGCCGATACACGAAGGTCCACCGCAACGTCTACACCAGGGCCGGCGTCGAACTCACCGCCGTAGACCGTGCGCGGGCCGCATGGCTGTGGTCCGACCGGCGAGCGATCCTCGTCGGCCACAGCGCCGCGGCCATGCTCGGCAGCAAGTGGATTCCTGCCGACCTACCCGCCGAGGTCGCGCACGCTCGTCGCGGCAGGCCGAACGGAATCGCCATCCGCAGCAACTGCATTCGCGACGACGAAGTGCGACACGTCGGCGACGTCAGGTGCACCACCGCCGCGCGCACCGCCTACGACCTGGGCCGTCGACTGAGCCTCGAGCTGGGCGTGATCCGGATCGACGCCTTGATGAACGCGACGAGGGTCTCCGCGTCGGAGATCGAGGCGGTCGCCGCTCGGTACCCGGGAGCGCGCGGTATCCGCCGGCTCCGCATGGCGCTAGACCTCGCCGACGGCGGCGCCGAGTCGCCGCAGGAGACGCGGCTACGTCTGCTGCTGGTGCACGCGGGGCTCCCGCGACCTCAGACGCAGATACCCGTCACGGAGAACCGGCGCGTCGTTCGCGGCATCGACATGGGCTGGCCACGGTGGACCGTCGGCGTCGAGTACGACGGTGAACAGCACTTCACCGGTCCGGAGGACTACGCGAACGACATCGACCGGCTCGAGTACCTGGCCAACCGCGGCTGGACGATCGTCCGGGTGAGCGCGCGACAACTCCGCCATCAGCGTCAGGCCGTCGTGCAGCGCGTGACGGCGGCACTGCTGGCAGCCGGTATGCCGTCCTGACCCCGCCGAGCGCACGCTTGTTGGCGGCCCTACTCGACGTTCGCGTTCAACAAGCGTGCGCTCGGCGCCAAGACCTCAGTACGTGTAGAAGCCCTTACCCGACTTCTTGCCGAGCTGACCCGCCTCGACCATCCGCTGCAGCAGCGGCGGCGGCCCGTACAGCGGCTCCTTGAACTCGGAGAACATCGAGTCCGCGATGAGCTTCAGCGTGTCCAGCCCGACGAGGTCGGAGAGCTTCAGCGGGCCCATCGGGTGCGACAGCCCGGCGACGACGGCGGTGTCGATGTCCTCGACGGTCGCGACGCCGGCCTCGGCCATCCGGATCGCCGACAGCAGGTACGGCACCAGCAGCGCGTTGACCACGAAGCCCGACCGGTCGGTGCACCGCACGACCTTCTTGCCCAGCGTCTCGCCCGCGAACTGAGCGACCCGCTCCAGCGCCGCGTCGCTGGTGACCAGCGTCGGCACCAGCTCGACCAGCGGCAGCACCGGTACCGGGTTGAAGAAGTGCAGGCCCAGCACGCGGCTCGGGTTCGTGGTGGCCGCGGCGATCTTCATGATCGGGATGCTCGACGTGTTCGACGCCAACACCGCATCGGGGTCGGTGATGGCCTCGTCGAGCTGCGCGAAGACCTTCGCCTTGACCGCGGCGTCCTCGACGATGGCCTCGACCACCAGCTGACGGTCGGCCAGGTCGGCGATGTCGGTGGCGACGCTCAGCCGCGCCAGCGCCTCGTCGCGTTCGGCCTCGGTGAGCTTGCCCTTGCTGACACCGCGCTCCAACGACGAGACGATGCGGCCGCGGCCAGCCTCCGCGAGCGCCTCGGTGGGCTCGTAGATGCGGACGTCCACACCCGCGCGCAGCGACACCTCGGCGATGCCCGCACCCATCTGTCCGGCGCCGACGACGCCTACCCGCTCGATAGTCATTGCTCTCCTCAGATACGGCATCAGGCCCCGCCCATTATGGGACGGGGCCTGACGTCAGAACGTACGGCCTAGTGGAACTGGCCCTCTTCGGTCGAGCCCGCGAGCGCGGTGGTCGACGAGGTGGGATCCACGGTGGTGGCGATGCGGTCGAAGTAGCCGGCGCCGACCTCGCGCTGGTGCTTCGTCGCGGTGTAGCCACGCTCCTCGGCGGCGAACTCGCGCTCCTGCAGCTCGACGTAGGCGCTCATCTGGTTGCGGGCGTAGCCGTGGGCCAGATCGAACATCGAGTAATTGAGGGCGTGGAAGCCGGCCAGGGTGATGAACTGGAACTTGAAGCCCATCGCGCCGAGCTCGTTCTGGAACTTGGCGATCGTCGCGTCGTCCAGGTGCTGCTTCCAGTTGAACGACGGAGAGCAGTTGTAGGCCAGCATCTGGTCGGGGAAGTCCGCCTTGACGGCCTCGGAGAACTTCTTGGCCAGCTCGAGGTCCGGGGTGCCGGTCTCCATCCAGATGAGGTCGGAGTACGGCGCGTAGGCCTTGGCGCGGGCGATGCAGGGCTCCACGCCGTTCTTGACGTGGTAGAAGCCTTCCTTGGTCCGCTCACCGGTGATGAACGGCTGATCGCGCTCGTCCACGTCGGAGGTGATCAGGGTGGCGGCCTCGGCGTCGGTACGGGCGATCACCAGGGTCGGCACGTCGGCGACGTCGGCCGCGAGACGGGCCGAGGTCAGGGTGCGGATGTGCTGCTGGGTGGGGATCAGCACCTTGCCACCGAGGTGGCCGCACTTCTTCTCCGAGGCCAGCTGGTCCTCCCAGTGCGAACCCGCGACACCGGCGGCGATCATGGCCTTCTGCAGCTCGTAGACGTTCAGCGCGCCACCGAAGCCGGCCTCGCCGTCGGCGACGATCGGGGCCAGCCAGTTCTCCACCGAGGTGTCACCCTCGACCTTGGAGATCTGGTCGGCGCGCAGCAGCGCGTTGTTGATGCGGCGCACGATCTGCGGCACCGAGTTGGCCGGGTAGAGGCTCTGGTCGGGGTAGGTGTGACCGGAGAGGTTCGCGTCACCGGCGACCTGCCACCCGGACAGGTAGATGGCCTTGAGGCCCGCGCGCACCTGCTGGACGGCCTGGTTGCCGGTCAGCGCGCCGAGCGAGTTGACGTAGTCCATGGTGTGCAGCTGATCCCAGAGGACCTCGGCGCCGCGGCGGGCCAGGGTGGCCTCCTCGACGACGCTGCCCTGGAGGGCGACGACGTCTTCGGCGCTGTAGGTGCGCTCGATGCCCTTCCAGCGGGGGTTGGTCTTCCAGTCGTGCTGGATCTGCTCGGGGCTCTTCGGCGTGCCGACGGTGGACATGGGTGCTCCTTCGATTTCTTCACTATCCGTGTCACCGCGATGCAGGACTGCTAACACCGCGGCGCCTTAACTTCTGTGCTAACACGACCATGGCACATCACATATCCGCAGGTCCACCAGTTTCGGTTGCCAATTTCCGCCAACCAGTACGAGCGTATTGCGAAGTTTGCGAAGTCGGCCCCTAGCTGAACCGGTTCAGAAGTTACCGTCGGGTAACGGATCGTCGCAGGTCAGTACGCTCGTACTGTTAACCGCGTGGGTCACAGCGGGAAGATGCTCGCGACGGCTTTCGTCTCGTCGCCAACCGCATATGTGAGCGTTGTAACAGTCCGGTCGGCGAGGTCCTCACCGAATCGATCGGTGGAACCGGCGGAGTGGACGTGCCGGATGATCTCCAGCCGGTCACCCAGCGCGACGGGCAGATCGTGCTCGATGGCCACCCGCAGCGGCGCCGCGGTCAGCTCGGGGTGTTCGGCCAGGTAGTCCTCGACCACGCTCCAGTACACCGAGTTGTTCATGTGGTCGAAGATGTCGATGTCGCTGACGCGGACGGGGTAGTCCCGGACGTGCTCGGCGTCCTCGCGGCTGCCGGCCTTCAGGTAGGCCTTCCATCGCAGCCGGTGCACGTCGGTCGTCCGCTGCAGTCCCGCGAGGAAGTCATCCGAGATGCGGGCCGGGCCCTGCGTCTCGCGGTTGATGTTGATCCAGAACGCCTCGGACTCCATCAGGCCGCCCCTGCGTCCGTCGATGCGCACCCGCATGTCGCACCACCGGTTGGACGTCCCCGAACACCAGCGCCGCAGCCGCAGGGTGTCCTTGAAGGCGATGGGCTCGATCAGGTCGATCATGGTCCGACGCACGATCCACAACGGGTGAGTCTCCTCGAAGCCCATCTCGCGCAACTGGTCCGAGCCGATGTCCTGGATGTGACGGGTGGCGGCGTCGAACTTGAGCCTGCCCGCGCGGTCCACGTCGGCGACCCGCAGCGGCCACCGGACGTCGAACACGTCCGGGTGCGGGTCGGGAACCGGCATCATCACCTTCGACAGACCGGTGGGGCCACCGGCCGACGACGCTCCGTCCTTCGCACTCACGGGTCCTGATCCTGCCACAGGATCACGCGTGCGAATGCTGCGAAGACGCACTTGGCAAGAGTGTTTAGGCTGTTGGGGTGGCCAAGACCTTCGTCGGCGTCCGACTGCGGCAGTTGCGCAGCGAACGCGGTTTCAGCCAGGCGGCGCTCGCGCAGATGCTCGAGATCTCGCCCAGCTACCTCAATCAGATCGAGCACGACGTCCGCCCGCTCACGGTGCCCGTGCTGCTGCGCATCACCGAGGTCTTCGGCGTCGACGCCACCTTCTTCGCCTCGCAGGACGACACCCGACTGGTCGCCGAACTGCGCGAGGTCACGCTCGACCGCGACCTCGGCGTCGAGGTCGATCAGGCCGAACTCGCCGATGTCGTCGCCTCGCACCCGACCCTCGCCCGCGCGATGGTCAACCTGCACCAGCGCTACCGGTTGACGGCCACCCAGCTCGCGACCGCCACCGAAGGCCGCTTCTCGGGCGGCAGCGCCACCAGCTCCGGGACCGGCTCGATCACCATGCCGCACGAGGAGGTCCGCGACTTCTTCTACCAGCGGCAGAACTATCTGCACGAACTCGACTCGGCCGCAGAGGATCTCACGATCGAGATGCGGATGCACCGCGGCGATCTGGCCCGCGACCTGTCCGATCGGCTGACCTCGCTGCACGACGTGCGCATCGTCCGCCGGGCCGACCTCGGCGACACGATTTTGCACAGGTTCGATCCCGAGACCCGCACCCTGCAGATCGGACACCACCTGCCGTCCGGCCAGTACGTGTTCCGCCTCGCCGCCGAGCTGGCCTACCTGGAGTTCGGCGGCCTGATCGACGCGCTCGTCGACGAGGGCGTGTTCACCAGCGACGAGTCACGCACGCTGGCCCGGCTAGGTCTGGCCAACTACTTCGCCGCCGCGACGGTCCTGCCGTATCGCCAGTTCCACGAGGTGGCCGAGAACTTCCGCTACGACGTCGAGCGGCTGTCGGCGTTCTACTCGGTGAGCTTCGAGACCATCGCCCATCGGCTGTCCACGCTGCAGCGCCCGTCGATGCGCGGCGTGCCGCTCTCGTTCGTTCGCGTCGACCGCGCGGGCAACATGTCGAAACGTCAGTCCGCCACGGGTTTCCACTTCTCGTCCAGCGGTGGGACGTGCCCGCTGTGGAACGTCTACGAGACGTTCGCCAACCCGGGCAAGATCCTGGTGCAGGTGGCGCAGATGCCCGACGGCAGGCACTACATGTGGGTGGCGCGCACCGTCGAGCGACGCGCGGCACGCTATGGGCAACCCGGCAAGACGTTCGCGATCGGGCTGGGCTGCGAGCTGCGGCACGCGCACCGGCTCGTCTACTCCGAGGGGCTGGACCTGTCGAGTGAGGTCGGGACGCCGATCGGCGCGGGATGCCGGGTGTGCGAACGTGACAACTGCCCGCAGCGGGCGTTCCCGGCACTGGGCCGCGCGCTCGACCTCGACGAGCATCGCAGCACGGTGTCGCCCTACCTGGTGAAGCATCCCTAGACTCGGACCCGTGAGCGCTCCCGACCGGATCCCGGACACAGCCCCCGCCCGCATCAAGCCCGGCGGGTTCCGCGAACTCGGCCCGCTGAACTGGATCATCGCCAAGCTCGGCGCGAGAGCCATCCGCGCGCCCCGCTTCTCGCTGTTCAACGTCCTCGGTCAGCACCACCTGCTGTTCCTCGCGTGGCTGCCCTACTCGGGGCTGCTGCTGGGCCTCGGCAAGCTGCCCAAGGCGGAGGCCGAACTCGTCATCCTGCGGGTCGGACACCTGCGCAACTGCGAGTACGAACTGCAGCAGCACCGGCGACTGGCCCGCAGCCGTGGCGTCGACGCCGCGCAGCAGGCCCGCATCTTCGAGGGCCCCGACGCCGAGGGCCTCACCGAGCGTCAGCGGATCCTGATCACCGCGACCGACGAGTTCGTGATCACCCGGTCGATGTCGGCCGAGACGTGGTCGGCGCTGTCGGGCCACCTGAGCAAGAAGCAGCTCATCGAGTTCTGCATGCTGGCCGCCAATTACGACGGACTCGCGGCGACCATCACGACGCTGCGCATCCCGCTGGACTTCCCGGATTAGAGGTACGTCACCCCGAGCACGATGAGCGACAGCAGGACCGGCGCCACCGGCAGACACCAGGCGAACCACGCCCTGGCGTGGGCCTTGCGCTTCTCCAGCTGCCAGCCCAGCAGACCCGACAGCACGGCCACCACCAGGCACGCGGCCGACACGACGAGCACCCAGCTGCTGACCGACGTCGTGTTGATGGCCAGCGAGATGCCGATCAGCCACAGCACGTGGCCGATGATCAGCCCGCCGATGGCGGCGACGACTACGGACCTCACCGACGCGAGACCTAGAAGTTGATCATGTGGCCGGCGAGGCCGTGGAAGCACTCCTGCAGCGCCTCGGACAACGTCGGGTGGGTGTGGACGTTGCGGCTCAGCTCGTTGACCGTGAGGTCCCACTTCTGTGCCAGCGTCAGCTCGGGCAGCAGCTCGGACACGTCGTGGCCGATGAGGTGTCCGCCGAGCAGTTCGCCGTACTTGGCGTCGGCGATCACCTTGACGAACCCGCCGGGCTCGCCCAGACCGTGCGCCTTGCCGTTGGCGGTGAGCGGGAACTTGGCGACCTTGACGTCGTAGCCCTCGTCGCGGGCCTGCTGCTCCGTGAGACCGAAGCTGGCGACCTGCGGCTGGCAGAACGTGGCGCGCGGCATCATCCGGTAGTCGCCCAGCGGCAGCGTCTCGGCACCGGCGATGGTCTCGGCGGCGACGACACCCATCGCCTCGGCGACGTGGGCCAGCTGCAGCTTGCCGGTGACGTCACCGATCGCGTAGATGTGCGGCTTGTTGGTGCGCATGTAGTCGTCGATGGCGATGCCGCCGCGGTCGTTCAGCTCGACGCCCGCCTTCTTCAGGTCGTAGCCGTCGACGTTCGGGACGAAGCCGATGGCCTGCATGACCCGGTCGGGCTTGAGTTCCTCGGTCTTGCCGTCCTTGCTGATCGTCACGGTGACCTTGTCGCCGTCGTCCTCGATGGACTCGACCTTGGTACCGGTGAGGATCTTCACGCCCAACTTCTTGAACGCCTTCTCGATCTCCTTGGAGATCTCGGCGTCCTCGTTGGGCAGCGCGCGCGGCAGGAACTCGACGATCGTCACGTCGACGCCGTAGTTCTTCATCACGTAGCCGAACTCCATGCCGATGGCGCCGGCGCCGGCGATCACGATCGACCCGGGGAGGTCGCGCTCCATGATCTGCTCTTCGTAGGTGATGACGTTCTTGCTCATCGACGTGCCGGGCACCAGCTTCGTGTGCGCGCCGGTGGAGATGATGGCGTTGTCGAACGTGAGGGTCTCGGTACCGCCCTCGTTCAGGTCGACCTCGACGGTGTGGTCGTCGGTGAACTTGCCGTACCCGTGGACCTCGGTGATCTTGTTCTTCTTCATCAGGAAGTGCACGCCCGCGACGCGGCCCTCGGCGACCTTGCGGCTGCGGTCGAACGCCGAGCCGTAGTCGAACGACACGTCGCCGTTGATGCCGAACTGCTTGGCTTCCTTGGTGAAGATGTGGGCCAGCTCGGCGTTGCGCAGCAGCGCCTTCGACGGAATGCATCCGACGTTCAGGCAGACGCCGCCCCAGTACTTGGGCTCGACGATGGCGGTGTTCAGGCCGAGTTGGGCTGCGCGGATGGCCGCGACGTACCCGCCGGGGCCTGCTCCGATTACGACGACGTCATAGTGGGTCACGCCTTCCACCCTAATGGTCGAACGACGGGTACCAGCGGCCGAACCAACCGAAGACGTAGGACCTCCGAGGTAAACCCCGGTGCGGCCGCTAGCCCTGCACGATCGCGGCGCGTCCCGCAGGCATCGGGCAGGCGTCGACGGCCTCGGCCACGACGTGCGAGCCCGTCTCCTCGGGCCGGTCGCCCGCCTCGTAGCGGGCGCCGGTGATCGGCGCGTGCGCGGCGAGTTCGGCGTTCTCGTCGTCGGTGAAGGCGCGCCCGCGCGACAGGAAGCGCATGCCCTCCGGTGTCTCCAGGCTGAACCCGCCGCCCCGACCGGGGACGACGTCGATCACCAGCTGCGTGTGCTTCCACGCCTCGAACTGCGGGCCGGAGATCCACACCGGGACCCCGTCGCCCACGTCGAGCACCGAGAGGAGGACGTCCCGGTCGCCGACGATGAAGTCGCCGTCGGGGTAACACATCGGCGAGGAGCCGTCGCAGCAGCCGCCGGACTGGTGGAACATGAGCGAGCCGTGCCGGTCCTGCAGCCGACGCAGGAGGTCGGCCGCGGCCGACGTGATGAGGGCTCTGCTCGGGACGGCCATCACCCGACTTTAGCGCGGCGGCCACAATGGAGCCCGTGGATCAACAGGCTGACCAAGACCCGTATCTCTGGCTCGAGGACGTCACCGGCGACGACGCGTTGGCGTGGGTCGCCGAGCACAACGCACCGACGCTGGCCGATCTCGGGGGCGACCGGTTCGAGACCATGCGGGCCGAGGCGCTCGAGGTCCTCGACACCGACGCGCGCATCCCGTACGTCCGCCGGCGCGGCGAGCACCTCTACAACTTCTGGCGGGACGCGGACAACCCGCGCGGGCTGTGGCGCCGCACCACGCTGGAGAGCTACCGCACCGACGACCCCGCGTGGGACGTGGTCATCGACGTCGACGCCCTGGCCCACGCCGACGGCGAGAACTGGGTGTGGGCCGGCGCCGAGGTGATCGAGCCGGACCTCTCCCTCGCGCTGGTCAGCCTGTCCCG
This sequence comes from Mycobacterium sp. PTI7, assembly GCF_056679845.1. Lineage (NCBI taxonomy): Bacteria > Bacillati > Actinomycetota > Actinomycetes > Mycobacteriales > Mycobacteriaceae > Mycobacterium > Mycobacterium sp. PTI7. Next base: position 5,637,541 of record NZ_CM155252.1, on the reverse strand, counting down.
GGGCGGCTCGGACGCCACCGTCGTGCGCGAATTCGACATGCTGACGCGACGATTCGTGCCGGGCGGCTTCGAACTGCCCGAGGCGAAGACCGACATCGGCTGGGAGGGCCCGGATGCCGTGATCGTCGGCACCGACTTCGGACCCGGCAGCCTCACCGACTCGGGCTATCCGCGCGTCACCAAGCGGTGGCGTCGCGGGACGCCCCTCTCGGCCGCCGAGACCCTGTTCGAGGGTGAGGCCTCCGACGTCAGCGTGGGCGCGGGCTACGACCCGACCCCCGGGTTCGAACGGCTACTGGTCTCCCGGTCCTTCGACTTCTTCAACCGCGACCGCTACGAGCTGCGCGACGGCGCGCTGCTGCGGATCGACGTGCCCACCGACGCGGGCACGTCGATCCACCGCGAGTGGCTGCTGATCCGCCCGAAGAGCGACTGGACCGTCGGCGGCACCACCCATCCCACCGGCGCCCTGCTGGCGACCAGGTACGAGGACTTCCTCACCGGCGCCGCCGAATTGACCGTCGTCTTCTCCCCCGACGACCACACCAGCCTGCAGAGCTACACGTGGACGCGCGACAGGCTGATCCTCGTCACGCTCGTCGACGTCGTGAGCCACGTCGAGGTGGTGACACCCGGGACGTGGACCCGCGAACCGGTCGCCGGGATACCCCCGAACACCAACACGGTCGTGGTGGCGGCCGACGAGTACGGCGACGAGATCTTCCTCGACTCCAGCGGATTCGACACCCCGTCGCGGCTGCTGTGCGGCCGGGTCGGTGACGAGCTGGTGGAGGTCAAGAGTGCCCCGGCGTTCTTCGACGCCGGCGACATCGAGGTCAGCCAGCACTTCGTCGCATCCGCCGACGGCACGATGATCCCGTACTTCGTGGTCGGGCACCGCGATTCGGACGGGCCGGGCAAGACGCTGCTCGGTGGCTACGGCGGTTTCGAGAACTCCAACACGCCGGGTTACGGCGGCGTGCTCGGCCGGCTGTGGTTGTCCCGTGGCGGCACCTACGTGCTGGCCAACATCCGCGGCGGCGGTGAGTACGGGCCGCGGTGGCACACCCAGGCGATGCGTGAGGGCCGGCACCTGGTGCACGAGGACTTCGCCGCCGTGGCAGCCGATCTGGTGGCGCGCGGCGTCACGACCGTCGATCGGCTCGCCGCTCAGGGCGGCAGCAACGGCGGCCTGTTGATGGGCATCATGCTGACCAAGTACCCGGAACTGTTCGGCGCGCTGGTGTGCAGCGTCCCGCTGCTCGACATGAAGCGCTATCACCTGCTGCTGGCCGGGGCGTCGTGGATGGCCGAGTACGGCGACCCCGACGATCCCGACGACTGGGCGTTCATCTCCGAGTACTCGCCGTACCAGAACATCTCGGCCGATCGCGGGTACCCGGCGCTGCTGATGACGACGTCGACGCGCGACGACCGGGTGCACCCCGGCCACGCCCGCAAGATGACGGCGGCGCTCGAGGCGGCAGGGCACGCGGTGCGGTACTACGAGAACGTCGAGGGTGGCCACGCCGGTGCGGCGGACAACGCGCAGACGGCGTTCCGGTCGGCGCTGATCTACGAGTTCCTGCACCGGACGTTGGGCGCCGAGCAGTGACCGAGCAGTCGCTGCTCCTCACCCTCGTCGGCTTCGCGATCCTGCTCGCCGGGTTGGTGGTGCCGGGGTGGGACACCGACCGGATCCCGAAGCGCGCGATGAAGCGTCGCATCTACTGGACGGCCACCGCGGTGGCGATCCCGGTGCTGTTCACATCCGGCCTGCCGGACATGCAGAGTGCGATCGCGTTCGTCGTGACGACGCTGATCCTGATGGTCGGGTGGGCGTACTTCCGCACGTCGAACCTGAAGATCGGCGGCGAGATATACGCCGCCTACGAGCCGAACCGCGAGCCGGACCCGCCACCGCGCGGGGGCTGAGGGGCCAGGCGCGTCGACTTCTGCATCCGCGTCGTCGGGAACGCCCAACCACGACCGTGGCGCAGAACTCGCGGCCGGTTTTCCCTCCCCGGCCGGCCCGTCCCTGCATAATCCGTGCAGGGATCGGGGGGTCACATGCCGTTGGATGAGGAACTGGGCGGCGCGTACGACGTCGTCATCGTGGGGAGCGGATTCGGCGGGTCGGTGATGGCCGCGGAGTTGGCGGACTACAGCGATGCGAAGGTATGCGTCCTCGAACGTGGGAACGCCTACGCACCGGGCGCCTTCCCGCGGGATGGCGACGAGATCGTGCGCAACTTCTGGGCACCGGAACACGAACTCCTCGGTCTGTACGACGTCCGATGGTTCTCCCACATCACCGCCGTCGTGGCGAGCGGACTTGGCGGCGGGTCGCTCATCTACGCGAACGTCATGCTGCGCAAGGACTGCACCTGGTTCCAACAGCGCACTCCGAACGGCGAATTCACCGAGCAGTGGGCGCTGCGGCTGAGCGATCTCGATGAGCACTACGGGGCAGTGGAGGACTTCCTCGGGGTGGAGGAGTTACCCCACACACCCGAGGATGCTGCGTTCCGTCTCGAGAAGACGTCTGCCTTCCTCGGGCCCGCTACGGACCAGAAGGCCGACGACCGCGGGTACACGCCGCTGGCGATCCGCTTCCGCGGCGAAGACGGCGTTGCCGCGGTCGGTGTACCTCTCCTCGATGACGAGTACGGCAACATCCACGGGACGATCACCCGAAACACGTGCTGCCTGAACGGTGAATGCGACGTCGGGTGCAACGAAGGTGCGAAGAGTTCGCTCGACCACACCTACCTGTCTCTCGCCAGTTGCCGAGACGCATCGGTGCACACCCGGACCCAGGTCGTGGGTCTCAAAAGGATCGACGACGCGGAGGGATACCGGTTCGTCGTCACGGCTCGGGTCTATCGCAAGGACGGCTCCGATGCGGCGCAACCGTTCTACGTGGATCGCCCGATAAAGGCTCGGCGGGTCGTGTTGGCCGCTGGGTCGCTGGGCTCGACGGAGCTGCTGCTCCAGCACTCGTCGACGCTCGGCCTCCACCACCCCGCTCTCGGGTCGAGATTCTCCGGAAACGGCGACTTCCTCGCAGCCGTGCAGGGCGCGGGCAAGGATTTGGACTGTTGGAAGGGCCCCGTCATAACGGCCTACCGGCGCTACCCCGCCGAGAGCGATCCGATCGAGGATCCTGATTCTCCGGATCCCGGTGGAGACGGCGCCGACGTCGACCGGCACGGGATGTACATCCAGGACGCCGGCCTGCCCAACTTCGGGATGTGGCGGGACGCAGGCCTCCTCCCCCACCTGTTGGGGCCCGAACCGGCGCCCGCGCGGATACCGGATGCACAGGTGGCAGAGATGTGGGCCGACACGGTCATGACGGGCATCGGCACGCAAGCCGACCCGAGAGCCGCACTCGACGTCAAGACCACGTTCAGCAAGTGGCAGGTGAGCAAGACCTTCATGCCGCTGCTCGGGATGGGACGCGACCGGCCCGATGGCCGACTGTCGCTGGGACGGAACGGTCGCCTGAACTGCGACTGGCGCGCCGACTCGTCGGAGGCCTACTTCGACGCGATGAACGAACGGATGGCGATCATCGCCGAGGAACTCGGCGGCACCTACGTCTCGAACCCGCTGTACGACGTCCTCAAGCGGGTGATCACCGTGCACCCCGTCGGCGGATGTCCGATGGACACGAACCTGCACGAAGGGGTGATCGACACGTACGGACGCGTCCGCGGCGTGCCGGGACTCCGTGTCTGCGACGGGTCGGTGTTTCCCGGCCCCATCGGCCCCAACCCGTCACTCACGATCGCGGCCTTCGCCCGAAGGAGCGCCCACAATCTCATTGCCGAACAGGACTTCAACGGGCCACCTACCGAAGCCGACGCATACGAGGGCAGCTAGGCGCGAGCGCGAAAGACGTAGATCCGGACCAGTGACGCCGCGAAGAACCACAGGAACCTCGAGATGACGAATGGCGCGCGGTACCAGCGCGCGTCGGTCGCATTCATCGAACCCACTTGATTGAACAGGGCGCTGGGCGTGAGTCGTACCTTGCCCGCGAGCCACCGGGGTCGGAGGAAGTCGCGTTGCGCTGCCGGCTCCTGCACGTCGTACGCCAGCGGAGGTTCCAGCGCCACAGCACAATCCGTATCGACGTCGACCCTCCCGCCGTGCGTCACGTCACGGAGGATCACCCTCATCGTCGTGGTCTCGCTCCAGAGCCTGAGGATCCGCCCGGGCGTGAGGTACTTGCGACCCGTCAGGACGAGGAAGCGCTCGCCATCGGTCAGGACGGCGTCGTAGACCATCAGTCGGCCGCGACCACCCGACGGGATGTCACCACGCCGGAACAATTCGAACGCACCGTCATACGCGACGAACGGACGCCCACTGAGAATGGGCACCTCCAATTCGACCCAGAGCTTCGCTCGGTGTGGCACGTCACGATCGACCAACAGCCCCAGATCGGCGATGCTGATGCGCGCGCGCAAGGACGCGGAGAACGCATTCTCGGCGTCGTATCCGTCGTCCGTGTCCAGCGCCCACGGAGCCAACCGCCCGCGCATGACTTCGTCGAAACGGATGCTGCTCAACGGTTCTCCCGGTGGCGGTAGGCCAGGATCCCGAACCAGCCGGCGATGGCAAGCCAGGCGATCGACCACGAGACCATCGTCACGGACCCCACGTGCGGGCCGTCCTGGAACGCGGCGACCGCCACGCACAGCACCGTGACGAACGGCAACCAGCGAAGACCGGAGAACATCTCGGTGACTAGCATGATTGCCGCCGTGACCCACATCGCAAACGTCATCGCCCGAAACAACCAGTGATCGGGGACGGGAACACCGCTGACCGTGGCGGACGCCGCGGCCCCCAGCATCAGGGAAAGCGACAGCAGGAGAACGGCATTCGAGACCAGGAGCAGTTTCGGCACGCGTTACTCGCGCAGTCTGTCGATGATATACGGGAAGACGTCGCGGCTCGCGTTCTTGCCGATGAAGACGTCCATGTGGCCGTAGCCGGCGAATCGGCGGGTCGTGTGGTTCCGCCCGGGATCGACACGGTCCAAGAAGGACCAGGTCTTCTCGATCGCCTCCGGTTTGAAGCAACGGTTCTCGGCGCCGGTGATGAAGTGGAAGGTCGCCTCGGTCTTCGGCGCCTCGACCGCGAACTCTCTGGGAAGGCGCCTGTCCTCCGGGACTTTGTCGGCGTCATAGGCGCGAGTGGAGACCAAGCGCCCCTCGCCGACACACCTGCGCACCTGCTTGAACAGCTTGGCGGGTGCGTGCCCGAACTCCCCCTTGAGCCACTCGTGCGTCTCGTCGTTCAGGTTGTCGTGATTCCACATCGTCGGGAAGCCCACGCCGTAGACGAAGCTCGCGTACTTGCACACGGCGTTGTTGCACTCGTGGTGGAACGCTCGCACCATCCAGTTCATGATCTTGGGCACGATTCTCGGAGGGTGCAGGCCGTACTGCGGGTTGAACCACTTCGCCAACCGGCCGAACGTCTCTACTGCGATCGGCAGTTTCACCCGGGCCATGAACGGCACCAGCGGATGCAGCGCGGACGAGTTCGAGATGACCGTGGAGAACGGACCAAGCTTGCCGGACACCAGTGCCATGAGGAACGAACAGGAACCCTGACAGTGGATGATCGCCTTGAGCGATTCGCACCCGGTGGCCTGCCGCACCACCTTTACTGCCGCGGGAAAGTCCAGCACTGCTGCGTCATCGAGATCCCACTCGATGGGCCGGAGGTCGATGCTGCTGCGCCAGTTGAGCATCCAGACGTCGAAACCCTCCGCAGACAGCATCGCCGGCAGTGTCATGGCGGTCGGCGGGCAGAAGAGGTTGGCCCGCACTCCCGTACCGTGCACCAGGATGACCGGGCCGCGCGAGATGCCGCCCGCGACGACGGACGCGACCGGAGGGAGTCGCTTGAAGTTCAGCCAGTGTCCGTCCAGCGCCTTGAACCAGACGGTCGTCGGCTGGCGCAACGTCATACCGGTGGGCGCCGTGAGGGCGATCTCCGGCGCCCCCGAGACGAACGTCTCGATCAATCCCCACCCCCCGATGCGGCCTCGACGGCGTGGGCCAACATGGTTCGGTCGGCGACGTCGAGTTTCGTACACGCATGGTAGACGTGGGTTTCGACGGTGCGCACCGAGATCGTCAACTTCTCCGCGATGGCCTTGTTGCTCAACCCGGCGGCGACCATCAGGGCGACTTCGCGCTGCCGACCGCTCAGCGGCAGCGGATTGAGCACGGCCTCGAGGGCCGGGGTCTTCGCGCCACCCGCGAGTCGACGAAGCTCCGCCGTGCGCGCACGTGCACCGAGCGCCCGCTTCCGATCGCCGGACAGCTCGAACGCCACCGCCGCCTGCGCGACGGCATCTGCTGCGGCGCAATTCATCCCGATCAGAGCCAGGTCGGCGGACACCGAGTTCAGCAGGGATCCGTCGCGAGTCGCCACGCCCTGGGCGTGCCGCAGCACGATGGGGCCGAGTCCGCAGTCCAGTTCGGCGACGATCCGGCCCACTCCGGTGACCGCCTGCGTGTCACCGAGCCGGACCGCGTCGTGGTGCGCGAGCAGAGCCTGCGCGAGCTGACCGGTGCGCATCGCGTAGCCGACGGCGTCGCGAGCAGCAGCCACCGCACCCCGCACGTCTCCTGCCGACGCACGCGTCCACGCCCGGGCCAGGTTCAGCTCGGGGGTGTAGATCGCCGATCGCATGCCGTGGCTCTCCTCGGCCTTGAGCAGTACCTCCTGCGCACCTGCGGCGTCGCCGCGCTGCCCGAGGGCCTTGGCCAGGTGCGACAAACCCATTGGCCCCCAGGAGTATCCGGTCTGCCGGAGCGCCGCCCCTGCCTGGCGGAGCACGCCGATCGCCCCGCCGAGGTCGCCCTTGGCGATGAGCACCTGCCCGAGGATCACCTCGCCGATGGCCCGGCCGGGCTGTTCGAAGTCGGCGAAACCCAGGTAGTGCCGCGCCGATTCCTCGGCGACGTCGACCTGCCCCTGGACCAGCGCCGTCTGCACCTCCCCCAGACCGGCGGCGTACCGCACCAGCCCCGGATGTTGCGCCTGCAGACACCGCTGCACCAGTCCCTCGACGTCGGCGAGACGTCCGGTCCGCGCGCACGAGATCGCGGCCGCCGAGGATGCCCACGCGATCGCGAGATCGTCGGCGTCGGTCGACTCCAGGACCGTCGTGGCGACGTCGATGGACCGGCGCGGATCGCCCGAGTTCATCGCGAACGTGGCCGCGAGCGCGTCGATCGTCTGCAACGGTGCCGGCAGCGTGACCCGCGCTCGCATCGTCTGCAGGAATTCGACCGCCCGCTCGGAGTCCTTGAGCATCCAGAACTGGTTCGCCGCCTTGGGCAACGTCCAGGCCGTCAGTTCCCACTCGGACAGCCCGGTGTGGTCGACCGGGGCCAGCGCCTCGTCCGTCTCCCGTCCGCGGCCCTGCCAGGACAGCGAGTGCGCCAGTGCCAGGCGCGCCGGCAAGCCGTCGGATCGACTGAGTGCGCCACGCGCGAGCCGCTCGCCGAGCGCCAGATCGCCCAGCTGCATGGCCTGCCACGACGCGGTGAGGATGTCGGGCACCTCGGGCGGCAGGTCGCTGTCGATCGCGAGCGCCGCGAGTCGCAGTCGATCGCTGACGTGCTCGGCGGTACGGGTGCCGAGCACGGCGACCAGGCTGGTGCGCAGCCGGCGGGCCGCCATCCGTCCCATCGACGCCCGAACGCTCTCGGTGTACAGCGGGTGTGCCGAGTGGACCACCAGATCGTGCCCGCGCTGCGACAGGGTCACGACGCCCGACTTCTCCGCGCTCTCGACCGCCTGGGCCGACACCAGCTGGGACAGAACGTCGACGGGCAGCGGCTCCTCGACCGAGAGGAAGTCGACGACGTCGCGAACGGCGGGCGTCATTCCGGCGAGGTGACTTTCGATGAGTTCGGACAGCTGGCGGGTCAGAGTGGTCTGACCGCGCAGTTGCCACACTCCGTCGACGACGCGGAGCGCACCGGCCTGTTCGGCCCCCTCGACGAGGTGTCGGAGGTACAGCGGATTGCCCTGGCTCATCGTGAAGATGCGGTTGGCACTCGCGGTCTCCAGGGGGCCGCCGAGCGCGAGTTCGACGAGTCTCGTCGTCTGTGTGCGGTCGAACGGCTCGATGTCCACGCGCCGGATGACGGCGTCCTTCCACAGCGTCGTGATCGCGTCGGGCACGGGCTCGCCCGAGCGCGCGGTGATCACCAGGCGCGCCGCCGAGGTCAGCGCGAGCTGGTGGACGAGCGCGGCCGAGAGGTTGTCGAGCAGGTGCGCGTCGTCGACGGCGATCAGGACCGGCTGAGTGCTCTCGCCGCACAGCGAGGCCCGCGCGGACTGCAGCAGCGCCACGGATTCCGACGCGCCGGGCATCTGCACCAGATGGCTGAAGGCCCCGAAGGGCACGTGCCGGGCCGACGCGGTCGCCGAGATCCAGTGCGAGAGCGCCCGGGGGTGGCGCGTCGCGAAGCGTCGCGCCGTCTCGCGCGCCAGCACGGTCTTGCCGACGCCGGCAGGACCGACCACGACAGCGCCTCGCGCTCCGTCGTCGGTGATGGCTGATTCAAGCAACCCCTGCGGTGCCCCCCGCTGGGCAGTCGTCCACTGCACTGCGCCCACCAGCAAATACTAGGGCCGGTAGCGTCATGTCGCGCTACATCGGGACTTCTCGCATCGACGCGTCGCTGGCGAATGCGTAGTCCGAATACGTAGTCCGCTACGGATGTGCCGCGGGGGTGATCGTTCATACGCTCAACGCAGTCGTCATCAGCCACCCGGTCGCACGGACGCGGCGGACCTCAAGGGGTTCGCCAGACCGTTGCGACGGCGCACCGGGGGGAGCGCGGTCCTTCGATCCGCTCAGGGGTGCGTCGCTGGTGACGGCGTTGGAGGCGCACGTGGGGGCGTGCGCCGGCGGGGGGACGTCGAGCCGTCCCAGCGAGTGAGGGGTTCGCTGGGGCGGCTCGACATCGCACGTCAGCGCGCGGGTTCGATCACCCTCCGGCGGCCCAGCCCGCCGAGCATCGCGGCGATCAGGCCCAGCACGATCAGCAGCGCGCCCGCCGCCAGCGTCAGGTTCAGCCAGTGGTGCAGGCTGTCGATCGCGTGCGCGACCACCACGTCGGCGATCGTGCGCACGTCGCCCTCGGTCTTGTTCAGGCCGTCCTCGACGTATCGCCGCCCGGCCTCGATGCCGGCCCAGCCCGCGGCGCCGACGATCAGCGCGGACACTCCCAGTGCGACGACGGCCTTGGTCCGGCTCCGCGCCGCCGCGAGCGTCAGCAACGCCAGCACGCCGGTGAGGATGATCGCGCCCACGCTCACCCACGGGCCCCAGGTGGCCAGCGGACGCAGCTGCCCGGGCTGCAGCCCCGACGAGATCGGGATGGTGATCGGCACGTTGAGTGTGTCGGGCACCTCGAGGTTCAGGTTGCCGAGGGTGTCCCGCAGCGACGGGTCCTTGAGCATCGGCGAGATGTCGACCAGCCACCGGTCGTCGGCGGTCTGATCACGCTGCACGGTGTCGGTGAACATCCACGTGTGGGCGATGCGGTTCACGGCCGCGAACTGGCCCGGGAAGCCGGCGTTCTGCGTGTACCCGGTGGTGACGCTGTCGACGAGATCCGGGTTGAGGTTGCCATAGCCGTTCTCGGCGGCGAACGACACGATCTCGTTGGTCAGCAGCGAGGCCATCGCCTGCTGCACCTGCGGCTCGCGGGCGGCCGACGCCGCGAAGTCCGCGTAGCCGTCGCGGTCGATCACGGTGTGCTGCGCCCACGCCGCGGGCACGGCCACCGCCAGCGCCGCGGTCGTGAGCACCCAGAGCAGGAGGGCAGCCAAGAACCGCACGGCGTCCTCCTTGTCCTCCGGCGTCGGTCGCCGCCGGGGCGGCTCCGGGGACGCGGAGCCCGTCAGTCGGCCAGCGCGCGTCCCACGATGAGCGGGTCGGCGCGGCCGACCACCTCGTGATCCTTGTTGTCGTAGTCGAACTTACCGAGGACGTAGCGCATGGCGTTGATCCGGGCGCGCTTCTTGTCGTTGCTCTTGACGACGGTCCACGGCGCGACCTCGGTGTCGGTCCACGCGAACATGTCTTCCTTGGCCGCGGTGTAGTCGTCCCACTTGTCCAGCGACGCGAGGTCGGTGGGCGAGAGCTTCCACTGCCGGACGGGGTCGACCTGACGGATCGTGAAGCGCGTGCGCTGCTCGGCCTGGGTCACCGAGAACCACAGCTTGGTCAGGCTGATCCCGTCGTTGGTCAGCATCTGCTCGAACAGCGGTGCCTGCCGGATGAACTCGGCGTGCTGCTTCTGGGAGCAGTAGCCCATCACCCGCTCGACGCCGGCGCGGTTGTACCAGGACCGGTCGAACATGACGATCTCACCGGCGGCTGGCAGGTGCTTCACGTAGCGCTGGAAGTACCACTGCGACCGCTCGCGCTCGGTGGGCTTCTCCAGCGCGACGACGCGGGCGCCGCGCGGGTTCAGGTGCTCCATGAACCGCTTGATGGTGCCGCCCTTGCCCGCGGCGTCGCGTCCCTCGAACACGATGACGTGCCGGAGCCCGTTCGACTGACTCCACTTCTGCAGCTTCAGCAGTTCGATCTGCAGGAAGCGCTTCTGCTCCTCGTAGTCCTCGCGCCGCATGCGCTCGTCGTACGGGTAGTTCTCACGCCAGGTGTCGACGACCTCGCCGCTGGGCACCAGCAGCAGTTCGGGATCGTCGTCATCGTCGTCGCGAACGGTGTAGCCGTTCATCGCAGAGGCATCCAGGGTCACCCGCCGAAGCTATCGGCCGCGGGGTACGCGACGGTGACGCCGAGATGAACAACCGGCATCCCCGTCGCTTCGCCCGCCCCCGGACGGTGCCCGCTACTTCGCGATGCGCTTCGGCCGGATCAGTGCCAGCTTCGTCATCATCGTGTTCATCCGCTTGAGCGCCTTCGGCGAGTTGTTGTAGTAGTTGCCGCCGGCACCGACGTTGGTGCGCGGCGCGACCACCGTCTCGATGCGGCAGTACTTGCGCAGCCCCTCGGGTCCACCGAACCGGGCGCCGATGCCCGACGACTTCCAGCCGCCCATCGGCGCGGTGGTGCACATCAGGTTGGAGATGACGTCGTTGATGTTGACGCCGCCGCAGTCCAGTTGCAGCGCAACGTCGTTCGCGCGATCGAGGTTGCGGGAGAACACCGCCGCACTCAGCCCGTACTGGCTGTCGTTGGCCAGCCGCACGGCCTCCGCCACACTCGACACCTTCATGATCGGGAGCGTGGGCCCGAAGGTCTCGTCGGTCATGCAGGCCATCGAGTGGTCGACGTCGACCAGCACGGTGGGCTCGTAGAAGGTGCCGGGCCCGCTGGGCCGCTTGCCGCCCGTGAGCACCTTGGCGCCCTTGGCCAGCGCGTCGGCGACGTGCCGTTCGGTGACGGCGACCTGCGCCTCGTCGATCAGCGCGCCGAAGGCGTTGCCCTCCCCCGCGCCCATCTTGAGGTTGCGGACGTCGCGCACCACGGCGTCGACGAACTGGTCGTAGATCTGCTCCATGACGTAGACGCGCTCCACCGACACGCACGTCTGGCCCGCGTTGAAGAACGCGCCCCACACCGCGGCGTGCGCGGCGAGGTCGACGTCGGCGTCCTCGAGGACGAGCATCGGATCCTTGCCGCCGAGTTCGAGGCTGACGGGTGTCAGCCTGCGGGCGGCGCGCTCCATGACCTTGGCGCCGGTGGCTGACGATCCGGTGAACTGGATGAAGTCGGAGTTGTCGATGACGGCCTCGGACACCTCGCGGGCGCCCTGCGCGAGCGCGAGCACCTCGGGCGCGCCAGAGTCGATCCAGCCGCGCATCAGCACCTCGGCGGTGAGCGGCGTGCGCTCGGACGGCTTGAGCAGCACCGAGCAGCCCGCGGCGAGCGCGCCGATCGCGTCCATCAGCGCGTTGGCGACGGGGTAGTTCCACGGCGCGATGATCCCGACGACGGCGCGGGGCCGGTAGTGCACGGTGATCTTCTTGATCGACAGGAACGGCAGCGCGGCGGGCCGGGAGTCCGGCGCCAGCGCCTTCTCCATGGTCCGCACGTAGTACGAGAGGATCATCAGGAGCAGCGGCACCTCCTGGGCGGCGTCCGTCGCGGACTTGCCGGTCTCGGAGATCAGGAGGTCTTCGATCTCGGCGCGGTGCTCGCCGAGCCAGACGGCGTAGCGGGCCAGCACCTTGGCGCGGCCGGCCGTGCCGCGGGCCTCCCACTCGCGCTGCGATGTCCGCAGCCCCGCGGCGATGCGGGACACGTCCGCCGGATCGGTCCAGCGCACGGTTCCCGCCGGAGCCCCGGTGGCGGGGTTCAGGATGGTGGCGACATCCAGTGAATTGCCGCCGGCTTCAACTTCTGGCGTTGCTGTCATGCACCCATGCTAACCAGTGCTGTGACGCACGTCGCAGCCGGGTTGACACCTGTCAAGTCCGGCCGCCCACGCGGCGAGGCAGACCAGCGACGTGGCCAGCAGCACGGCCCCCACCGTGTCGGTGAAGTAGTGGTACGTGAACGACTGACCGAGCACCGCGGGCACCGTCCACGCCGCCGCGGCGGCCATCGCCCACCGTTGCCCGTTCAGCACCAGGACCACCACCCCAAGCACGGCCACGGTCGCCGTCACGTGCCCGCTGGGATAGGCGAGCGTGAACAGCTCGCCCTTCTCCCGACCGAACACCTCCTTGAGCAGTCGGGCCGCGATCACGCCCACGATCGGCGTCAGCGCGACGACCGCCGCGAGCCGCCAGCGCCGTCGCCACAGGGCGGCGATCAGTGCCGCGCCCACCAGGACGTACAGCACCCGCGGGTCGGTGAAGAACAGCAGCCTGCCCAGCACCGGATGGTCGCCACCGGTGACGGCGAACCACTCGTCGGCCTCCGTCGAACCGTGCCGCACGGCAACGCCCAGCAGCGCCATCGCCGACAGCCCCACCAACGGCCACCAGCGGATCGGGGTCAGCCTCATTCAGGCGCGATGCCTCGCACGTAGGCCGCCTGACCCAGATGCTGTGCGCAGTCGTCGACGATGCTGACCAGACGCGCCGACACGGTGACCGGCGGATCCCAGTTCTCGTCGATCACGCGGGCGAGGTCCTCGTCGGTGATGCCGGCGACGTACTCGAGCGTCACCCGGTGCACGGCGTGGTAGTAACCGGACAGCAGGTCCGCGGGGGCCTTCACCTTCGCGACGTCCTCAGACGTGTGGCCGTAACCGTGGGCGTCGCGCGGCAGGTCGAGCGCGAACCGGTCCACCCAGCCCTCGCTCGACCACACCTGCTCGATGCCCGCGACGTCGCACAACTGCGCGTCCTGCACGCGTGCGCTGTGCCAGAGCAGCCAGGCGATCGTGTTGGCGTCGGGGGTGACGCGGTAGGTGGAGACGGAGTCGGTCAGACCGTCGGTCACGTCGTCGGCGTGCTCGATCAACCGGGTGAAGGAGTCACGGAGCAGTTCGCGGACGGCATCCGATGCGGACGCGCTGTTCGAGGTAGCCATGTCACCCGAAGTTACCCGTACGGTTCGACGATGGCGTTTCTGCGCAAGGCCGTGCTGTGGTCTGTCATTCCGCTCAACGTCGCCCTCATCGCCTGGGTCTGGATGGGTCGGGCGATCTTCGGCGTCGAATGGGGGTGGACGTTCATCATCCTGATGATGACGGCCGTACCGCTGCTGGTGGCGTTGCTCGCCACGACGACGGTGCTGGCGTACCGGCAGCCGGCCCGCCCGATCCGGCTGACGGCCGGCCAGGCGTGGGCGCAGCTCGCGGTGTGGGCGGCGATGCTCGCGTTCGGCCTGGCGATCGTCGACTTCGACGACTCCGACCGCACCGAATCGGTGCTCAGCCGGTGGTTCGGTCCCGGTGCACTCGGCGCGAGCGAGGTCGTCGCCGGGGTGTCCACCGGTGTGGCCGCGGTGGCGTGGCTGACGCTGCTGGTGCTGCTGATCCGCGGCCGAAGGGTCGCCCGCTAGCTCGGCCCGCCGCCGTGAAACACGGCCTCGACGTTGTTGCCGTCGGGGTCCCGCACGAACGCCCCGTAGTAGTTCGGGTGGTACTCGGGGAAGATCCTCGGCTCGTGCAGCGGCTCGACGCCGAAGGCGAGCGCCGCGTGATAGAACGCCTGGACGCTCTCGGCGCTGGGCGCGGTGAACGCGAAGTGCACGGGGGCGCCCACCTCTCGGCCCGAGGCGTCCTCGACCCAGAAGTCGGGCTTGCCCTGCGTGCCGTATCCGACCGCCTGGCCGACGTCGATCTGCCGCTCGTAGTCGAGTACGCCCAGGACCGCGTCGTAGAACTTCGTCGCCCTCTCGAAGTCGGCGCTGTTGATTCCGAAGTGGTCGATCACATGCCCATCGTCGCATGAGCGGATCCCGTGGTTTCTCGGTTTTGCGCGTCGTACATTCAGAAGATGAGCGCTGACTTGATCATTCGCCGCGGCACGATCGTCGACGGACTCGGCGGCGAACCCGTCGTCGGTGACGTCGCCATCACCGACGGCGTCATCACCGCGATCGGCACCGTGGACGGCGACGCGGCGCGTGAGATCGACGCCGCGGGTTTGCTCGTCACGCCGGGGTTCGTCGACCTGCACACCCACTACGACGGGCAGGCGATCTGGTCGGACCGGATGACGCCGTCGTCGGCGCACGGCGTCACCACCGCGGTCATGGGCAACTGCGGCGTGGGCTTCGCGCCGTGCCGACCGGAGGACCACGAGACGCTCGTCGACGTCATGGCGGGCGTGGAGGACATCCCCGGCGTCGTGATGGTCGACGGGCTGCCGTGGACGTGGGAGACCTTCCCCGAGTTCCTCGACGCACTCGACGCCCGGGCCCGCGACATCGACGTCGCCGCCTTCCTGCCGCACTCGCCGCTGCGGGTGTACGTGATGGGCCGGCGCGGCGTCGACCGCGAGCTGCCCACCCCGGACGACCTCGCGATGATGCGGAAGCTCGCGGAGGAGGCGATCCGTTCGGGCGCACTGGGATTCGCTTCCTCCCGGCTGACCCTGCACAAGACGTCGAGCGGACACCCGATCCCCAGCTACGAGGCCGAGTACGCCGAGATCGAGGCCATTGCCCGCGGTGTCGACGACGCCGGCGGCGGCCTGCTGCAGTTCGTTCCCGACCTCATGGCGGGCGACTACGAGGGTGCGCTCGCGGCCGTGTTCGACGTGGCGGCCGAGGTGGGCCTGCCAGTGACGTTCACGCTCGCGATCGGCAACGCCGGCCCACCCATCCACGAGGACGCGCTGCGGATGGTGGAGAAGGCCAACGCCAACGGTGGCGACGTCACGGGGCAGATCTTCCCGCGACCGATCGGCTTGGTGCTCGGGTTGGAGCTGTCGGGCAACCCGTTCGTGATGTACCCGTCCTACCTGGCGATCGCCGACCTGCCGCTGGCCGAGCGGGTGGCCGCGATGCGCCGGCCCGACGTCCGGGCGGGCATCCTGAACGACGCCCCCGCCCCGGGTGGCCACCCGCTGATGTTCGCCGCGCAGGCGTGGGACTACATGTTCCCGCTCGGCGATCCGCCGAACTACGAACCGGCGCCAGAGGATTCGATCGGCGCCCGCGCACGGGCCGGCGGCGTCAGCCCGCTCGAGGAGGCCTACGACCGGCTGCTCGACGACGACGGGCACGCCATGCTGCTGGTCACGCTCGCCAACTTCCGGGACAACTCACTGGACACGGTCGCCGATCTGATCCAGCGCGACGACGTCGTGCTCGGACTCGGTGATGGCGGCGCCCACTACGGAATGATCTGCGACGCAAGCTATCCCACCTACATGCTGACGCACTGGGTCCGCGATCGCGCGACGGGCCGACTGCCGGTGCAGCGGGTGGTCCGGGAGCTGACGTCGGTGCCCGCCCGCGTCGCAGGCCTCGCCGACCGCGGCCGGCTGGCGGTCGGGTACAAGGCCGACGTCAACGTCATCGACCCCGCGGCACTGACGCTGCACAAGCCGACCGTCGCGGCCGACCTGCCCGCAGGCGGCCGCCGGCTCGACCAGACCGCCAACGGCTACGTCGCCACCATCGTGTCCGGTCAGGTGATCGCCGAGCACGGCGCACCCACCGACGCCCGCCCGGGCAAGCTCGTCCGCGGGCGGCGGCCGGCGCCGGCCTAGGCCTTCAGCGAGGGATGCTGGCTCTTGAGCAGCGGCAGGAGCACGCGCTGCGGTAGCAGCCCGAACAGTTCCTTGCCGATCCGGTTGGCGAGACCCGGGATCGCGCTGCCCCGGTCATGTTCGAGCGCGTCGATGCCGACCTCGGCGACCGCGCGCGAGGGCATCCACATGATCTTCGGGAAGACGTCGTCGAAGGCCTTCTCGTCGACGCCCGCGGCCTGGAAGAACTCGGTCTTCACCGGTCCGGGATGCAGCGTCGCGACCGTGACACCCGTGCCGGCCAGCTCAGCGCGCAGACCGTCGGTGTAGCTGCGGACGAACGCCTTCGTCGCCGCGTAACTGGACTGACCCGGGAAGGGTTGGAAGGCGGCGACCGAGCCGACGTTCAGGATCGCACCGCGGCCGCGCGGCACCATCTGGCGCACCGCCCGGGTGGTCAGGTCGACGACAGCCTCGACGTTGACCCGCACCTGCGCGATCTCGGCGTCGACGTCCGCCTCGGCGACGGCGCCGACGGTACCGAGGCCGGCGTTGTTCACCAGCACGTCGACCGTCAGGCCGCGGCGCTCGATCTCGTCGAACAGCGCTGCGCGCGCCGCGGGGTCGGCGACGTCGGCCGCGATCACCTCGACGCGTACTGCGGTGCCGAGTTCGGCGGCCAGGTCGCGCAGCCGGTCTTCGCGGCGGGCGACGAGCGTGACACCGTGCCCGCGCGCGGCGAGTTCACGGGCGAGGTCGGCGCCGATGCCCGATGAGGCTCCGGTGACGACGGCGGTGGTGGTGGGCGAGGGTTTCGGCAAGGACATGCCTTGGTGAACCGCGCGGCCCGCCCACGTTGTTCCCACGGTTATCCACAGGTCGGCGATCGGGGGCTATCGCCGGCCATGCGCCGTGCGCTGCCATGGGACGGTGACCGCCATCGCCCACGTCCTCGCGGCGAACGGCGGCGTGGTGTCGTCCGCTCAGTTGCGGGCCGCGGGGTGGTCGCACGCGCAGATCAGGAAGCTGTCCGGGCAGGGGTGGCGATCCCTGCGACCGGGTTGGTACGCGAGCCCGTCGGCCGACCCCTACGTCGTCCGCGCGGTCGCGGCGGGAGGCGTCGTGGGATGTGTCTCGGCGCTGCGCATGCGCCGCGTGTGGGTTCCCGACAGCGCGCTGCACGTCCGACACTCGGAGCGCGCCCGCCGGTCCCGTTCGGACGTCCGGTCCTGCCGGCCGTATCGGCTCGACCCGCCCATCGTCGGCGCTGTCGACCCGATCGACGTGGCGGTCGCATCGGCCGCGAACTGCCTCGGCGCCGAGGGTCTCGTCGTGGTCCTGGACTCGATGCTCAACGCCGGGATGCTCGACATGGCCGACGCGAGGGCGGTCGTGGCGGCGTCCCGCTTCGCGGGCCTGGACCTGGCCGACAGATGCGACGCCGCGAGCGAGTCCGGCACCGAGACCGTCATCCGACTGCGGCTGCGCGCGAGGGGGATCCGACTCCGCACGCAGGTGGGCATCCCGGGGGTGGGGCGGGTCGACTTCCTGGTGGGCGACCGGCTGATCATCGAGGCCGACAGCCGCGAGCATCATCTGCCGAGGTATCAAGCCGACCGGACGAGGGACAGAGTGGCCGTCGGGCTGGGGTTCACCGTCATGCGGCTGACCTACGAGGACGTCTTCTACCGCTGGGACGGGGTGCTCGCGGACGTTCTGGCCGTCATCCGCAGGCGTGGCCACCGCGGGCCGATCACGATGTCGCCCTGAGGGGACCGCCGCGCCACTATTTCCATGGCGACGCTCTCAGCACGACATCGTGTCGGGCACACGAAAAAGCCCCGGCGCGCGGAGCGCGCCGGGGCTTCTCGTGAAGCGTCGGACTTAGAAGTCCATGCCGCCCATGCCACCGGTCGGGTCGCCCGCGGGTGCGGACGCCTTCTCCGGCTTGTCGGCGACGACGGCCTCGGTGGTGAGGAACAGCGCCGCGATGGACGCCGCGTTCTGCAGCGCCGAGCGCGTGACCTTGACCGGGTCGGCAACGCCGGCGGCCAGCAGGTCCTCGTACTCGCCGGTCGCGGCGTTCAGGCCGTGACCCGCAGGAAGGTTCGAGACCTTCTCCGCGACGACACCCGGCTCCAGGCCACCGTTGAAGGCGATCTGCTTGAGCGGGGCCGACAGCGCGACGCGCACGATGTTCGCGCCGGTCGCCTCGTCACCGGTGAGCTCCAGCTCGTCCAGCGACGGAGCCGACTGCAGCAGGGCCACGCCGCCACCGGCGACGATGCCCTCTTCGACGGCGGCCTTCGCGTTGCGAACGGCGTCCTCGATGCGGTGCTTGCGCTCCTTGAGCTCCACCTCGGTGGCAGCTCCGGCCTTGATCACCGCAACACCGCCGGCCAGCTTGGCCAGGCGCTCCTGCAGCTTCTCGCGGTCGTAGTCGGAGTCGCTGTTCTCGATCTCGGCACGGATCTGAGCCACGCGGCCGGCGATGGCCTCGGAGTCGCCCGAGCCCTCGACGATGGTGGTCTCGTCCTTGGTGATGACGACCTTGCGAGCCTGACCCAGCAGCGCGACGTCGGCGGTCTCGAGCGAGAGGCCGACCTCTTCGCTGATGACCTGGCCACCGGACAGGATCGCGATGTCCTGCAGCATGGCCTTGCGACGGTCACCGAAGCCCGGGGCCTTAACGGCGACGGACTTGAAGGTGCCACGGATCTTGTTGACCACCAGGGTGGAGAGAGCTTCGCCCTCGACGTCCTCGGCGATGATCAGCAGCGGCTTGCCGGACTGGATGACCTTCTCCAGCAGGGGCAGCAGATCCTTGACGGTCGAGACCTTCGAGCTGACCAGGAGGATGTAGGGATCCTCGAGGACGGCTTCCTGACGCTCGGCGTCGGTCACGAAGTAGCCGGAGATGTAGCCCTTGTCGAACCGCATGCCCTCGGTGAGCTCGAGCTGCAGGCCGAAGGTGTTCGACTCCTCGACGGTGATGACACCCTCGTTGCCGACCTTGTCGAGTGCCTCGGCGATCAGATCGCCGATCGACTGGTCACCGGCGGAGATGCCCGCGGTGGCAGCGATCTGCTCCTTGGTCTCGACCTCCTTGGCCGATGCCAGCAGCGACTCGGTGATCTTCTCGACGGCCTTCTCGATGCCGCGCTTCAGGCCGAGCGGGTTGGCGCCGGCCGCGACGTTGCGCAGACCTTCGCGAACCAGGGCCTGGGCGAGCACGGTGGCCGTGGTGGTGCCGTCGCCAGCGACGTCATCCGTCTTCTTGGCAACTTCCTTGACCAGCTCGGCGCCGATCTTCTCGTAGGGATCCTCCAGCTCGATCTCCTTGGCGATGGACACGCCATCGTTGGTGATCGTGGGAGCGCCCCACTTCTTCTCCAGCACGACGTTGCGACCCTTGGGGCCCAGCGTTACCTTGACCGCGTCGGCGAGGGCATTGAGACCCCGCTCGAGGCCGCGGCGTGCCTCTTCGTCGTACGCAATAATCTTGGACATTGCGAAGTGAATCCTCCGATTAGGGGGTGACACGTTCTTGGGCCGGGAGCGATGCCCGCGACGGACGAGCCCAGTTGTGTTCGGACTGTGCTCTCACCGTCCCGACCTAGCACTCACCGATCGCGAGTGCCAACGTCATTTCTAGCACTCGACATGGGCGAGTGCAAGGTTGACCGAATGGGCCACTTACAGCGGAAAGGTCGGCGAAAATCATTCGGTGACCACGATTGCGGCCCTGCACCACGGGGAGTCGACCGGATGTCTCTGATCGTCCCGCCCTATCCCCCACCCCGCCACCACGGCGACCCGGAGGTCAGCGCGTGGGTCCGGCGCGGGGACGACCCGCCGGACCACGACTCGTTCGGGCTGGTCCAGTACCACTACCTGGCCAACGAGCAGGCGACGGGCGGCGACTACGGGCTGTTCCGCGTCGACCTCGCCCCGAAGGCCGGCGGTCCGGGGCCGCACTACCACCGGGCGATGTCCGAGGCGTTCTTCGTGCTGTCGGGTTCGGTGACGATCTACGACGGCACCGACTGGAAGACCACGGGCCAGAACGACTTCCTGTACGTACCGCCCGGCGGCATCCACGGCTTCCGCAACGAGGCGGACGCGCCCGCGTCGATGCTGATGCTGTTCGCCCCCGGCGCGCCGCGCGAACACTACTTCGAGGGACTCGCCCAGCTCGGGCAGATGACTGACGACGAGCGCCGGGAGTGGTTCGTCGCCAACGACAACTTCTTCGTCGACTGAGGCTCAGCGGGCGGACCGCAGCCCGTCGACGATGACGTCGGCGACCCGGTCCGCGACGCCCGCGCCGTGGTCGAGCGTGGCCTTGCACACCATCAGCAGGGCCTTGACCTCGGCGGCGCCGACGTCGTCGCGCACGGCACCGACGCGTTGCGCCGCCGCGAGCAGTTCTCCGAGCACCTCGGCGAATGCCGCCTCGGCACCGGGCGCCGCCGTGGCCATGTCGACCCCGTAGCCCACGAGCGCGTCGGCGATGCCGTGGTCGGCGGCGCTGGTGCGGACCATCTCCCGCAGGAACTCGAACAGCGCGGTGCCCGGATCGTCCTCGAGCAGCGCCCTGCCACGCGCCAGGATGCTGCGGACGCGCTCCTCGATGACCGCCTCGAACAGCGCCTCCTTGGTCGGGAAGTGGCGGTAGACGGTGCCCGGGCCGACGCCGGCGCGGCGGGCGATCTCGTCGATCGGCACGGCCAGGCCCTCGGCGGCGAAGGTCTCGTACGCGACCTCGAGCACCCGGGCGCGGTTGCGCGCCGCATCGGCTCGCATCGGTCGCGCCGCCTGGCTCACTGAAATCACTCCCTTGGTCGACAACCGGAGCGCGCGTTCCGTATAGTCGGACCCAACCGGAGCGCACGTTCCGAATCAACTCTAACCCGAGGAGTCTCCATGAGCCGCTGGACCGTCACCGACATCCCCGATCAGACCGGCCGCGTCGCCGTCGTCACCGGCGGCAACACCGGACTGGGCTACGAGACGGCGGCCGGGCTGGCGTCTCGCGGCGCGCGCGTGGTGCTCGCCGTACGCAACCTCGACAAGGGCAAGGCCGCGGCCGATCTGATCGTCCGCCGCACCCCCGGCGCCGACGTCACGCTGCAGGAACTCGACCTGACGTCGCTCGCGTCGATCGAGGACGCCGCGGAACAGCTGCGCGGCACGCACGACCGGATCGACCTGCTGGTGAACAACGCCGGCGTGATGATGACGCCGAAGTCGACGACGCGCGACGGGTTCGAGCTGCAGTTCGGCACCAACCACCTCGGCCACTTCGCGTTCACCGGCCGCCTCCTGGACCGCGTGCTGGCGGCGCCCGGCTCGCGGGTGGTGACGGTCAGCAGCATCGGCCACCGCTTCGGCCGCGTCCGCTTCGACGACCTCGGCGCCGAGCGCGGCTACAACAGGATGGCGGCGTACGGGCAGTCGAAGCTGTCGAATCTCCTGTTCACCTATGAGTTGCAGCGCCGCCTGACGGGCACGACCACCACCGCGCTCGCCGCCCACCCCGGCGGCTCCAGTTCGGAGCTGGACCGCTACCTGCCCGGCCCGGTGAAGCTGGCCTTCGGGTCCCTGGAGCAGTCCACCGAGATGGGCGCACTGCCGACGCTGCGCG
Source organism: Mycobacterium sp. PTI7 (assembly GCF_056679845.1). Taxonomy (NCBI): domain Bacteria; kingdom Bacillati; phylum Actinomycetota; class Actinomycetes; order Mycobacteriales; family Mycobacteriaceae; genus Mycobacterium; species Mycobacterium sp. PTI7. Next base: position 5,615,712 of record NZ_CM155252.1, on the reverse strand, counting down.
CCGCGACGGACCCGCACGTGTCCGGCGGGCAGTACCTGGGCCCCGGTGGCTTCCTGGAGATGCGCGGCTATCCGAAGGTCGTCGCGTCGAACCGGCGGTCCCACGACGTCGACGTGCAGCGGCGCCTGTGGACGGTCTCGGAGGAACTGACCGGGGTCACGTTCCCGGTGTGACCGCGGCCAGCGCCGCGGCGAGGTAGGGCGCGGTGCGGCTCCCGTCCGCCCGCGCCACCTCGGCCGGGTGGCCGACGGCGACCACGCGACCGCCGTCGTCGCCGGCACCCGGGCCCAGGTCGATCACCCAGTCGGTGCCTGCCACCACCCGCATGTCGTGCTCGGCGACGACGACGGTGTTGCCGGCGTCGACGAGTCGGTGCAGCTGGTCGTCGAGCAGGTCCACGTCGGCGGGATGCAGTCCGGTGGTCGGCTCGTCGAGCACGTAGAGCGTGTGGCCCCGCCGCGGCCGCTGCAGTTCGGTGGCCAGCTTGATGCGCTGCGCCTCGCCGCCGGACAACTCCGTGGCGGGCTGGCCGAGTCGCAGATAGCCCAGCCCGACGTCCTTCAGGGTGTGCAGCGAGCGCGCGGCGCCGGCGACGTCGGCGAGGAACTCCGCCGCCTCGTCCACGGTCATCGCCAGCACGTCGGCGATGCTGCGGTCGCGGTAGCGGACCTCGAGCGTCGAGTCCTCGAACCGCGTCCCATGGCACGTCGGGCAGGTGCCGTAGGTCCCCGGCAGGAACAGCAGCTCGACGGAGACGAAGCCCTCGCCCTGACACGTCTGGCACCGTCCGTCGGCCACGTTGAAGGAGAAGCGTCCGGCGGTCCACTTGCGCCGCCGCGCCATCGGCGTCGCGGCGAACTCCTTGCGGACCGCGTCGAACAGGCCGGTGTAGGTGGCCAGCGTGGAGCGCGGCGTCCGGCCGATGGGCTTCTGGTCGACCGCGACGAGGCGGTCGATCAGCTCGACGCCGTCGGCGGTGACGCCGATGCTCGCGTCGCGGTCGAGGTCGGCCACCTCGCCGTCGTCCACGACGTCGGGTTCGGGCTCCGCGGAGCCGCCGCCGAGATGGCGCCGGACGACGTCGCCCAGCACCTTGTAGACGAGGGTCGACTTGCCGGACCCGGACACCCCGGTGACGGCGGTGTAGACGCCGAGCGGCACGTCGAGGTCGAGGCTGCGCAGGTTGTGAAAGTCGATGCCGCGCAGCCGGAGTAGTCCCGTGGGCGGCCGTGGCGTGCGCGCGGTGCGGGGGACCTCGCCGAACAGGTGCCGGCGCGTGACCGACCGACCGACGTCCGCCAGCCCTGCCACCGGCCCGCTGTAGAGCACCTCGCCGCCGAGTTCACCGGCCCCGGGCCCGACGTCGACGATCCAGTCCGCGCGGCGCACCACGTCCATGTCGTGCTCGACGACGAACAGCGAGTTGCCGGCGCGGCGCAACCGGTCCAGCACCTCGAGCAGCGGTTCGGCGTCGGCCGGGTGCAGACCGGCGGACGGCTCGTCGAGCACGTAGAGGACGCCGAACAGCCCCGCGCGCAGCTGCGTGGCCAGCCGCAGCCGCTGCAACTCCCCCGGCGACACGGTGGGCGTGCGGCGGTTCAGCGCGAGATAGCCCAGCCCCAGGTCGAGGAGTACCTGGATCCGGGCGACCAGGTCGGCGGCGATCATGGTGGCGACCTCGGTCAGCTCACCCGATTCGGTCGACTCGAAGGCGGCCTCGAAGTCGGTGCGCTCGGCGGCCGGACGCAGGACGTCGGCGAGTTCGGTCAGCGGCAGCGCCACCAGCTGCGCGATGTTGCGGCCGGCGAACGTGACCGCCAGCGCCTCGGGCCGCAGGCCGGAACCGTCGCAGACCGGGCAGTCGACGCTGTCGACGTACCGGAGCACGCGGCGGCGCATCATCGCGCTCTGCGAGTTGGCGAGCGTGTGCCGGACGTGCCGCTCGGCGCTGGAGAAGGTGCCGTTGTAGGTGTAGTCCGCGGTGACCGCCGCCCGGTGCGGGTGGATCTCCACGGTGGGCTGCTCGTCGGTGAACAGGATCCAGTTGCGGTCCCGCTTGGGTAGCTTGCGCCACGGCTTGTCGATGTCGTAGCCCAGCGTGATGAGGATGTCGCGGAGGTTCTGGCCCTGCCAGGCGCCGGGCCAGGCGGCCACCGCTCCCTCGCGGATCGTCAGCGACGGGTCCGGCACCAGCGTCTCCTCGGTGACCCGGTGGATGCGGCCCATGCCGTGGCATTCCGGGCACGCCCCGATCGCGGTGTTCGGCGAGAACGAGTCCGAGTCCAGGCGCTCGGTGAAGCCGCGGGGGAAGGTGCCCGCGCGGGAGAACAGCATCCGCAGCAGGTTCGACAGCGTCGTCACCGTGCCGACCGACGAGCGCGACGACGTCGATCCGCGGCGCTGCTGCAGAGCGACGGCCGGCGGCAGCCCGGTGATGTCGTCGACCTTCGGCGCGTCGGTGGGCAGCAGCAGCCGGCGCGCGTACGGCGCGACGGACTCGAAGTAGCGGCGCTGGGCCTCCGCGTAGATGGTCCCGAACGCCAGCGAGGACTTGCCCGATCCCGAGATGCCGGTGAACGCGACCAGGGCGTCGCGCGGCGCGGCGACGGTCACGGTGCGCAGGTTGTGCACGTCGGACCCGACGACGCGCACGAAGGGATCGTGGTCTGGTGTCACCACCTCATTCTGCGCAGTATCCGGTCAGGCGTACGTCTGACCCGCCAGCGGCACGAACTCCCACCCTGCCTTCTGCATCGCGGGGATCGCCGTCGACAGTCCGGTGCCCGTGCCCGCCTCGGGGTGGTTGACGTGGGCCAGCACGATCGACCCGGGTGCGGCGGCTTCGATCGCGGCCGCGACGTGCGCGGCGGGCTCGGTGGCGCCGTCGTCGGCGTTGACGGTGAAGCCGACGGGGGTGAGGCCGAGCTGGTGGACGATGTCGACCGCGACGTCGTCGTAGTGCGCGGTACCGGTGCGGAACCAGACCGGCGCCTTCCCGGTCAGTGACGTCAGGCGCATCTGGTTCCCCCACACCTCGGACACCACCTCGGCCGGGGTCCGCGTGCCGGCGATGCCGTACGCCGATCGGCCGGTCACCGACAGCGGGACGTGGCGGGTGCCGTGGTTGCCGATCTCGAACAGCGGGTCGGCGGCCAGCCGGTCCAGCCGGCCGGGGTTGTCGTCGATCCACTTCGAGCAGATGAACAGCACCGCCGGCACCCCGTTGCGCTGCAGCATGCTCAGCAGCGCGTCGTCACACGCGCGGTCGCACGCGTCGAGGGTCAGCGCCAGCTGGCGGCCGGCGGCGCTGAATCCGGACACGATGCCCGGCATCGCCATCCCCCACTGCGTCGGCGCGCGGCGGGCGTCGACCGCCGCGACGGCGTCGGGGTCGACACCCGTGGGTGCCGCGTTCGCCGGCGCCGCGGAGGCCGCGTGGGCAAGCGCAGCCGAGACGCCGACCAGCGTCCCGACGAAGTTCCGCCGTGTGAGCACCAGCGCACGCTAGGCGGCGAGACTGGTGGCGGCCCGCCAGGCGGATGGCAAACGGCTGAGCGTCCGTCGACCCGGCCGCCGCACGACACGCCCACGCGACACGCGCGACACGAAAATCCCTGCCAATCGGGATCATTGGACCGGTTCGACGGTGTGCCCTAGAGTGGCTCACGACCAGATAGGAGTCTTCGGGTGCGGGCTTTTGCAGCGCCCAGCACCCAGGCTTTGCGGGGCTGGCAGCGTCGAGCGTTGGTGAAGTATCTCTCGGCGCGTCCGCGGGACTTCCTGGCCGTGGCGACCCCCGGTGCAGGCAAGACGACCTTTGCGCTGCGCATCGCCGGCGAACTGCTGAGCGAGGGCGTCGTCGAGCGGGTCACCGTGGTGGTGCCGACCGAGCACCTCAAGATTCAGTGGGCCCAGGCCGCCGAGCGGATGGGCATGGCGCTGGACCCCAAGTTCAGCAATTCGTCGTCGCAGAACTCCGACGAGTACCACGGCGTCGTCGTCACCTACGCCCAGGTGGCCAGCCACCCCGGCCGGCACCGCGTTCGCACGGAGAACCGCAAGACGCTGGTCATCTTCGACGAGATCCACCACGGCGGCGACGCCAAGAGCTGGGGCGAGGCGATCCGCGAGGCGTTCGACGACGCGACCCGGCGCCTGTCGCTGACCGGTACGCCGTTCCGCAGCGACGACAGCCCGATCCCCTTCGTCAACTACGAGCTGGGCCCCGACGGGCTCAAGCACTCGAAGTCCGATCACACCTACGGCTACTCCGACGCGCTCGCCGACGGCGTGGTGCGGCCGGTGGTGTTCCTGGCGTACTCGGGCGAGTCCCGCTGGCGCGACAGCGCGGGCGAGGAGCACGCGGCGCGGCTGGGCGAACCGCTGACCGCAGAGCAGACGGCGCGCGCCTGGAAGACCGCCCTGAACCCGGCGGGCGAGTGGATGCCCGCGGTGATCGCCGCCGCGGACAAGCGACTGCAGCAGAAGCGCCAGCACGTCGCCGACGCCGGCGGCATGATCATCGCCTCCGACCAGACCGCGGCGCGGGCCTACGCCAACCTGCTGACCACGATCACCGGCGAGGCGCCCACCGTGGTGCTGTCCGACGACCCGGGCTCCTCGGACCGCATCTCGCAGTTTTCGATGGGCACCAGCCGGTGGCTGGTCGCGGTCCGGATGGTGTCCGAGGGCGTCGACGTGCCGCGACTCGCGGTCGGCGTGTACGCGACGAGCGCGTCGACGCCACTGTTCTTCGCCCAGGCCATCGGCCGCTTCGTCCGTTCCCGCAAGGCCGGCGAGACCGCGAGCATATTCCTGCCGTCGGTGCCCAACCTGCTGCTCCTGGCCAGTCAGATGGAGGCCCAGCGCAACCACGTCCTGGGCAAGCCGCACCGCGAGCCGCAGGGCGACGAGTGGGACGACGAACTGCTCGCCGACGCCAACAAGACCAAGGACGAGGCCGGCGACATGGATCGCGGGTACGAGATGCTCGGCGCGGACGCCGAACTCGACCAGGTGATCTTCGACGGTTCGTCGTTCGGCACGGCCACCCCCTCGGGCAGCGAGGAGGAGGCCGACTACCTCGGCATCCCCGGCCTACTCGATGCCGCGCAGATGCGAGACCTGTTGTCGCGCAGGCAGGAAGAGCAGCTGGGCCGCCGGAGCCGAGCCGCCAACGGTGAGACCGCGGTGGTGGCACCGGTGACCACCCACGGCCAGCTCCGAGACCTGCGGCGCGAGTTGAACGCGCTCGTCACGCTCGCCCACCACCGGACGGGAAAGCCGCACGGCTGGATCCACAACGAGTTGCGCCGCATCTGCGGTGGCCCCGTGGTGGCGGCCGCGAACTCCGAGCAGATCGCCGCGCGCATCGAGGCCGTGCGGACGCTGCGGGGCTGATCGCCGTGCCCGCCGAATGTGGGCTTGACACACGCATTTCGCGATTTTCCGTGCATCAACGCCACACTCGAGGCGATACCCGCTAGAGGCCCAGCAGCTCCGGCAGGTCCGCGACGGAGTCGATGACGTGGTTGGGCTGCATCGCGAATTCGTCGGTGGCCCAGCGGTCCAGCGTGTCCTGCCGGAACTTGCCGGTGCGCACCAGCACGCCGGCCATGCCGACCACCTGCGCGGCGAGCACGTCGTTGTTGAGGTCGTCACCCACCATGTACATCTCCTCGGGGTCGACGCCGAGCCGGTTGGCCGACGCGATGAACCCCTCGGGCGCAGGCTTTCCGACGGCGACGGCCTTGCGCCCGGACGTCTCCTCCATGCCGAGCAGGTACATGCCGGTGTCGATGCGCAGCCCGCCGGTGGTGTTCCACGCCGTGCTGCGGTGCATCGCGACGACGGGCACGCCGCGCGCCATCCAGTCGTAGACACGGCTCAGGGTGAGGTGGTCGTACTCGCGGCCTGCCCCGCCGAGCAGCACCACGTCGGGCGTCTCGGAGGAGTCGTCGTCGACGTCGTGGGAGTAGACGAGGTCGATGCCCTGCATGTCCGCGCCGATCTGCCCGCTGTTCACCAGGAAGCAGCGCGCCCCCGGGTAGCGGTCGCGCACGTAGTCGGCGGTGAGGACGGCGGCGGTGATCACCTCGTCGGCGGTGACGTCCATGCCGGCGTCGGTCAGCAGATCGGCGATCTGCACGCGGGTCTTGGTGGTGGTGTTGGTGAGGTAGGTCCGCGCGATCTGCCGGTCGGCCAGCACGCGCAGCGTCTCACCCGCACCGGCGATCGGCTTCCACGACGTCACCAGGACGCCATCGATGTCGAACAGCACGCCACCGATAGCCATGGTGCCAAGGTAAACGGCCCGGGCACGGATGCAACTCGGGGCCCGCTCAGGACGCCAGAGTGTGGCCCCACGCACTGTCCGCGACCCATGGTGACGCGGTCGCGGCCACCGACCACGCGAGGTCCGCGGGGACGTCGAGCACCCGATAGCCCTTGACGCCGGCGGCCGTGGCCGCGACGAGCGTGGCCACGCCCGCGCGCCGCTGGAACGGCGACTGCCGGACGGTCCACCCGATGATGCCCGCCGCGGCGATGCAGTCCCGCCGCCGCTCGAGGCTGCCCGACTGCGTGATCAGCCACGTGCCGTCCACCCGGTGCCCGAGTGCGCGCGACCGGTCGACGGCCAGGAACGCCGCGGCCACCACGGCCAGGCCGAGCACGACCCACGTCCACGCGGGAGCGCCGAGGGCGGCGAGCGCGACGGCTGCGACGGCGGGGAACGTCAGCGCCCTCGTCCACCGCCTGCGCGCCGCGGCCGGGCCGTGCGACACCAGCTCGACCCCGCCGATGCCGCGGGCGGTCAGGTCGCCGAGCACGGCCTCGGCCGTCGCACGCGGGCACGGCGGCAGCAGGAGCGACGCCTCCCCGGCGCCGCCGACGCCGGTCATCACCGCGTCGAGGCGGGCCCCGCCGAACATCCGCACCAGCAGCGGCTCCCGCAGCGTCCCGCCGCGCAGCCTGCGGAGGTCGTAGGTGTGCTGCCGCAGTCGGAGCAGGCCGTGCTGGAGGTTCAGCACCCCGTCCCCGCGGGACAGGACGAGGTTGCCGTAGGTGACCAGCGAGCGCAGCACCGACAGGACGACGGACGCCACGAGCAGACCACCGGCCCCGACGGCCACCACCACGACGACCCCCGCTCGCTCGGCGGCGTCGAGACCGGCCCGCGCAAGCGGCGAATCACCCACCGTGGCAAGCACACCCGTCTGCGACACGACGCCCACGGCCGCCGCGATCATCGCCAGTCCCGTGAAGCTGAGCGGGCTGTAGCGCAGCCACGACGGCTGCCACCGCGCCAGCACCCGGTCGACGGGCGGTCGGTCCGGCAATACCGGTGCCTCGGCGAGCAGCACGGCCCGCAGGCCGGTGACCTCGGCGAGGCGGACGGCGTCGAGTGCGAACTCCGCGTCGCCACGGGCCTCCTGGCCCGTGCTGACCTTGACCACGGTGAGGTCCAGCAGCCGGTGCAGCAGTCGCGCGTCGGTGGAGACCGATCGGATCCTGTTGCGCGGCAATGAGAGCACGGTGCGCGCCAGCACGCCTTCACGACGTTGGATCTGCTCGTCGTCGATGCGGTAGGTGGTGGTGAACCAGCGCGCCACGCCGTAGACGACCAGCAGGACCAGCGCGGCGACCGACCACAGCGGGTTGCCGGTCGCGGTGCCGAGCACCACGGAGCCGATCAGCAGCGGAAGCTGGCGCAGCACTTCGTGAATCGGGTGCACCAGCAGCATGCGCGGGCTCAGGCGCCGCCACTCCCCCGCCGGTGCGGTCACGTCGCGTCCCGGTCGCCGAGGGCGGCGACGTCGGTGAGCCGCGCGGCGACCTGGTCGGCCACCTCGGAGTCGAGTGCGACGATCCGCACCGCGCCCGCCGACGAGGCCGTGGTGACCGTGACGGTGGCGAGGCCGAACAGCCGGTCCAGCGGTCCGCGCTGGGTGTCGACGGTCTGCACCCGTGAGATCGGCGCGATCCGGCGCTCCTGGATCAGCCACCCGGTGCGCGTGTAGACGGCGCGGTCGTCGACTTCCCACCGATGCACGCGGTAGCGCCACACCGGCACGACGCCGACGAACAGCGCCACGCCCGCCACCGTGACCGCCGCGGCCGCCGCGTTGAGCCAGCCGAAGCGGCCGTCGAGGACGAACCACACCACCTGCGCCACCGCGAGCACGGCCCACGGGACGGCCGCGGAGACGGCCCACACCAGCGGCGCCCTCCGGCTGGGCGGGTGCGCGGGGTCGGCGAGCTGAGACATCTCCTTGAGTATGGTCGTGCCCATGAGCAGCAATGCGCACTGGACCGAGGCCGACGTGCCCGATCAGGCCGGACGACTCGCAGTCGTCACCGGCGCCAACACCGGACTGGGCTTCGAGACGGCCCGCGTGCTGGCCGAGCGCGGCGCGCGCGTCGTGCTGGCGGTCCGCAACCTGGACAAGGGCAGGCAGGCGGCGGCGAAGATCGCCGAGACCGCGCCCGGCGCCGACGTGACGCTGCAGGAACTCGACCTCGGCTCGCTGGCGTCGGTGCGCGCCGCCGCCGACGCGATCAGGTCCGCCCATCCCCGCATCGACCTGCTGATCAACAACGCCGGTCTGATGTACCCACCCAAGGGCCACACCGCCGATGGCTTCGAGCTGCAGTTCGGCACCAACCACCTCGGGCACTTCGCGTGGACCGGCCTGCTGCTCGATCACGTTCTGCCGGTGGCGGGTTCGCGCGTCGTCGTGGTCGCGAGCGTCGCGCACAAGATCCAGGCGGCCATCCACTTCGACGACCTGCAGTGGGACCGCAGCTACGGCAGGGTGCCGGCCTACGGGCAGTCGAAGCTCTCGAACCTGATGTTCGCCTACGACCTGCAGCGCAGGCTGGCCGCCAAGGGCGAGCAGACCATCGCGGTCGCGGCGCACCCCGGCATCTCGAACACCGAACTCATGCGCCACATCCCGGGCAGCGGCCTCCCCGGCTTCTCCTCGGTGGCGGGCCTGGTCACCAACAGCCCCGCCAAGGGCGCCCTGGCCACGCTGCGGGCCGCCACGGCTCCGGACGTGGTCGGCGGACAGTACTACGGCCCCAAGGGTTTCCGTGAGCTGATGGGCTACCCGGTGCTGGTGTCGTCGAGCGACCAGTCCCACGACGAGGCCGTGCAGAAGCGGCTCTGGACGGTGTCCGAGGAACTCACCGGCGTCACCTTCCCGGTGTAGCCGTGCGGACCGTCGAGGAACACCAGGCCGTCGTCGCCCGACTGATGACGCCACGCGCGCCGGTGGCCGTGCGGGTGTCCGAGGCGCTCGGCCTCGTGCTGGCCGCGGACGTGGTGGCGCCGCTGTCCCTGCCGAACTTCGACAACTCCGCGATGGACGGGTACGCGGTGATGGCGGACGACGTCGCCGCCGCGTCGGAGGAGTCACCGGTGACGTTGCCGGTGGCCGAGGACATCCCGGCCGGCCGCACCGACCCGCTCACCCTCGCGCCGGGCACCGCGCACCGGATCATGACCGGTGCACCGCTGCCGACCGGGGCCACCGCGATCGTGCCCGTCGAGGTCACCGACGGCGGCACCGAGACGGTGACCATCCGGCGCGCCAGCCGATCCGACCAGCACGTCCGGCACGCGGGCGAGGACGTCCAGGCGGGGACCACCGTGCTCGAGGCGGGCCAGCTGTTGAGCCCGGCCGCGCTCGGCCTGATCGCCGCGCTCGGACTCGGCGAGGTCGAGGTCGTCCCCCGGCAGCGCGTCCTGGTGATGTCGACGGGATCCGAACTGGTCAGTGCGGGCACACCCTTGGAGGAACTGCTGCCCGGGCAGATCTACGAGTCCAACGCGGTGATGCTGGCCGCCGCCGTCCGCGACGCGGGCGCCGAGGTGGTGACGGTCGCGATGACGTCCGACGACGTCGAGGTCTTCCGGTCGACGCTGCTCGAGCACGCCGCGACCGCCGACCTGATCATCACGACCGGCGGCGTGAGCGCGGGCGCCTACGAGGTGGTCAAGGACTCGCTCGGCGACGAGGTCGAGTTCGTGAAGGTGGCGATGCAGCCGGGGATGCCGCAGGGCGCGGGACGCGTCGCCGGCACCCCGATCATCACGCTGCCCGGCAACCCGGTGAGCGCGCTGGTGTCGTTCGAGGTGTTCATCCGCGGTCCCCTGCGCGCGGCGATGCGCCTGCCCGAACCGGAGCGCCGACGCCGCAGCGCCACGCTCACCGAGTCGCTGACCTCGCCGGGGGGCCGGCGGCAGTTCCGTCGCGGCGTCCTCGACGGCGACACCGTGACGAGCTACGGCCCGCCGGCCTCGCACCATCTGCGCTGGCTGGCGTCGGCGAACTGCCTGCTCGAGATCGACGAGGACGTGACCGGCGTCGCGGAGGGGTCGGCTGTACGGATTTGGGACCTCGGCTGACCAGGGCGCGACCTCGCAGCCGGTCGAATCGCTAGACTCGGGATCCCATGGCCAGACCCGCGCGACCGCCTGCGGTCGAAGACCATAGTTCAGAGCTCTCCCGATTCGTCGACCTCGTCCGGTCGACCGTTCCCCCGATCCATCCCGCCGGTCTCCCGTTCATCGCGGGCGGGCTCGGCGTGGCCGCGGTCGGCCGGCGCAACCGGCTGGTCCGCGCGGTCGGGCTCACCGCCGCCGGCGCGTGTGCCGGCTTCTTCCGCCACCCGCCGCGGGTGCCGCCGACCCGGCCCGGCCTGGTCGTCGCACCGGCCGACGGCCTGGTCACGCTGATCGACGAGGCCGTCCCGCCGGCCGAACTCAACCTGCCCGACGTCCCGATGAAGCGCGTCAGCATCTTCCTGTCGATCTTCGACGCCCACGTCCAGCGCGCGCCCGTCGCCGGCGACGTGGTCTCCGTCAAGCACCGGCCGGGCCAGTTCCAGTCGGCCGACAAGGCGTCCGCCAGCGCGGAGAACGAGCGCAACAGCGTGTGGCTGCGCACCGCCGACGGCGTCGACGTGGTCGCGGTGCAGATCGCGGGCCTCATCGCGCGCCGCATCGTGTGCTCCACCTACGCCGGCGACTCGCTCGAGCTGGGCCAGACGTACGGCCTGATCCGGTTCGGCTCGCGCCTCGACACCTTCTTCCCGGCCGACGCCGACGTCATCGTCGAACTCGGGCAGCGGGCGATCGGCGGAGAGACGCCGCTGGCGGAACTGCGATGAGACCGCACCTCAAGACGCCGCAGCTGAGCGTTCGGATCCTCCCGAGCGCGATGACCGTCGCGGCGATCTGTCTGGGCATGTCGGCGATCAAGTACGCCCTCGATCACCGGCCCACCGAGGCGATGGCGCTGCTCGCCGGCGCAGCCATCCTCGACGCACTCGACGGCCGCGCCGCCCGCATGCTGAACGCCACCTCGAAGATGGGCGAGGAGATCGACTCGCTCGCCGACGCGGTCAACTTCGGCGTCGCGCCCGCGCTGATCGTGTGGGCGACGCTGCTGCAGGAGTCGCGGATCGGTTGGATCGTGGTCCTGGTGTACGCGGTGTGCATCGTGCTGCGGCTCGCACGGTACAACGCGATGCTGCACGTCGACGGACCCGCTTACGAGAAGGAGTTCTTCACCGGCATGCCCGCCCCCGCGGGCGCCATCGGGTCGATCGGCCCGATCGCCGCGAAGCTGCAGTTCCCCGGGCCCTGGTGGGACACGCACGCCGCCGAGGCCGTGGTGATCGTCTGGATGATCGCGGTGTCGCTCCTGGTGGTCAGTGCCATCCCGATGCGCAAGGTGCACACGTTCGCGGTGTCGCCGAACATGGTCGTGCCGCTGCTCGCGGTGCTGGCCATCATGGTGGCCGCGTCCGTCCAGTACGGCTACGTCGTGATCCTGGTGCTGATCGTCGCCTACATCATTCACATCCCGTTCGCGGTCGGCACGAAGGCCTGGCTGTCCCGTCACCCCGAGGTGTGGGACGACAAACCCAAGGTGCAGCGCCAGACCCGGCGGGCCATCCGGCGCGCGCGCTCGCAGCCGCACCGGCGGTCCTCCGCTCGCCTCGGGCTGCGCCGGCCGGGCGTCGGCGGGCACGAGCCTCGCCCGCCGGAACGGTGACCGAGGTGTCGGAGTTCTCCGACGAGGCGCCGCTGACCCATCTGCGCCTGACCGCCCGCCTGAACACCTCGGCGCTGGATTCCCGGCGCGGAGTGGTGCGCCTGCATCCCGAGGTGCTCGCCGCGCTCGGCATCCGGGAGTGGGACGCGGTGTCGCTCACCGGGTCGCGCACCACCGCCGCGGTCGTCGGCATCGCCCCGGGCGGCACCCCGCCGGGGACGGCGCTGCTCGACGACGTGACGATGTCCAACGCCGGTCTGCGCGAGAGCACGACGGTGATCGTGGCCCCTGTCGCGGTGTATGGCGCGAGGTCGGTGACGCTCACCGGCTCGCGGCTGGCCAGCACGTCGGTCTCCTCGGCGACGCTGCGCCAGGCCCTGCTGGGCAAGGTGATGACGGTCGGCGACACCGTGTCGCTGCTGCCCCGAGACCTCGGCCCCGGCACGTCGACGTCGGCCGCCACGGCCGCGCTCGCGTCCTCGGTCGGCATCACCTGGACCTCCGAGCTGCTGACCGTCACCGGCGTCGACCCCACCGGACCGGTGAGCGTGCAACCCAATTCGTCGGTCACCTGGGGTGACGCGCTCACCCCCGCGACCTCCCCGCCGGGCGACTCCGACCAAGCCCAGTTCACCGTCACCACGCCCGTGCCCGCGGCCGCCGCCGCGACCATCGCGGTCGACGACCTCCGCGGTGCGCACGCCGAGGTGGGTCGCCTCACCGAGTGGCTGAAGCTCGCGCTCGACGAACCGAAATTGCTCGAAACCCTGGGCGCCAAGCCCAATCTGGGCGTCCTGGTGTCGGGTCCCGCCGGTGTCGGCAAGGCCACGCTGGTGCGCAGCGTGTGCGCGCAGCGCCGCCTGGTCGAACTCGACGGTCCCGATGTCGGCGCCCTGCGTCCCGAGGACCGATTGGCCGCGGTGTCCGCCGCGGCGGCCGAGGTGCGCGACGGCGGCGGGGTGCTGCTCGTCACCGACGTCGACGCGCTGCTGCCCGCCACCGCGGAACCGGTCGCCACCCTCATCATCGGCGAACTCCGCACCGTCGTCGCCACCCCCGGTGTCGCGTTCGTCGCGACGTCCGCGATGCCCGACGGCGTCGACGCCCGGCTGCGCGCACCGGACCTCTGCGACCGCGAACTCGGGCTGAGCCTGCCCGACGGCGGGACCCGACGCGCACTGCTCGAGGTGCTGCTGCGCGGCGTCCCGTCGGAGACCCTCGAACTGGACCGGATCGGCGAGCGCACACCGGGTTTCGTGGTCGCAGACCTCGCGGCGCTGGTACGGGAGGCGGCGCTGCGGGCGGCCGCCCGTGCGAGCGCCGACGGCAAGCCGCCCGCGTTGACCCAGGACGACTTCACCGGTGCGCTGTCGGTAATCCGGCCGCTGTCGCGATCGGCGACCGAGGAGATCTCGGTCGGGTCGGTGACCCTCGCCGACGTCGGCGACATGGTCGAGACCAAGCAGGCGCTCACCGAGGCCGTGCTGTGGCCGCTGCAGCACCCCGACACCTTCACCCGGCTCGGCGTCGACCCGCCGCGCGGCGTGCTGCTCTACGGCCCTCCCGGATGCGGCAAGACGTTCGTCGTCCGCGCGCTGGCGAGCACCGGGCGACTGTCGGTGCACGCCGTCAAGGGCGCCGAGTTGATGGACAAGTGGGTCGGCTCGTCGGAGAAGTCGGTGCGCGAGTTGTTCCGCCGCGCGCGTGATTCTGCGCCGTCCCTGGTCTTCCTCGACGAGGTGGACGCACTGGCACCCCGGCGCGGGCAGAGTTCGGATTCCGGCGTCGCCGACCGCGTGGTCGCCGCCCTGCTCACCGAACTCGACGGTATCGACCCGTTGCGCGACGTCGTGGTGCTCGGCGCCACCAACCGCCCCGACCTGATCGATCCGGCGCTGCTGCGGCCCGGCCGGCTGGAGAAGCTGGTCTTCGTCGAGCCGCCGGACGCCGACGCCCGGCGCGACATCCTGCGGACCGCGGGCAAGTCGATCCCGTTGAGTCCCGACGTCGACCTGAATGCGATCGCCGACGATCTCGACGGCTACAGCGCGGCGGATTGCGTTGCGCTGCTCCGCGAGTCGGCACTGACGGCGATGCGGCGCTCGATCGACGCCGCGGACGTGACGCTCGCCGACGTCGAGAAGGCACGCGACGCGGTCCGCCCGTCGCTCGATCCCGCCCAGGTGGCGTCGCTGCGCGCGTTCTCCGAGAACCGTTAGCGCTCGGCCAGGTCCGCCAGCCGGTTCACCGAGCCCATCAGCTTCTCGGCGGTGGTGGCCCGGGCCCGCACCATCCGCTGCTCGTCGTTCAGCCGACTCCAGTCGTAGGTGTGGGTGACCTGGGTTCGGCCGTCGCCCAGGGGTTCCAGCGTCCAGCGCCAGAGGTGCCCCGGCGGCGGCGATCCGGGTTCGGACGGACGCCAGGCGATGAGCCTGCCCTCCTCGAACTCGACCACGTGGTTCTCGCGGTCCGCGCCGAGCGTCAGCGTCGTGACGAAGACGTCGCCCACGCCGGTGACGCGCTGGCCCGGCCGGGCCGACGCCAGGTTGTCGTTGCCGTCCCACTCGGGCTGGCGGGCCGGGTCCGCGATCAGCTCGAAGATCGCCTCCGCCGGCGCCGCGACGTCGCGACTCGCGCTGACCACCTTCTCCTCGTCGATCTCCATGCCAGACATTCAACAACAGCCCCGCGATCCCGGGAGATCGGCAATACGGTCGTGGGTGACGAGCGGTCACGCGCAGCCCGTAAACTGGACGCAGTCGAAGTCACGCCATAATCAAGACGGCTGACACCCCGAAGGATCGATCGGAGTGCCATGCTCGCCATCCTCTGTGCGCATGCGGTTGCGGCCGCCATCGCGCCGGTGCTCGTGCACCGTTGGGGACGGCAGGCGTTCTACGCACTCGCGCTGGTCCCCCTCGGCTCGCTGATCTGGGTCGTCGCCAACTGGCCCGGTGCCGGCGATCAGAAGGTGCACGTCACCTGGGTGCCCGAACTGTCGATGGACATCTCGCTGCGGTTCGACGCACTGGCCGCGGTCATGAGCGTGCTGGTCCTCGGCATCGGCGCACTGGTTCTCTTCTACTGCGCCGAGTACTTCCACCACCACGACGGCCACACCGAGAAGCGACTGCCCAGCTTCGCCGCCGAGCTGACGGCGTTCTCCGGCGTCATGTTCGGCCTCGTCGTCAGCGACAACATGCTGCTGCTGTACCTGTTCTGGGAGCTGACGACGGTCCTGTCGTTCCTGCTGGTCGGGCACTATGCCGAACGAGCCACCAGTAGGCGTGCGGCCACCCAGGCGCTGCTCGTCACGACGGCCGGCGGTCTCGCGATGCTGGTCGGCATCATCATCCTGGGCGAGGTCTCCGGGACCTACCTGCTCTCCGTCCTGGTCGCGGCGCCGCCGTCGGGCACGGCCGTCACGATCGGCGTGCTGCTGATCCTCGTCGGCGCGCTGTCCAAGTCGGCGATCGTGCCCCTGCACTTCTGGCTGCCCGGCGCGATGGCCGCGCCGACACCGGTCAGCGCGTACCTGCACGCCGCGGCGATGGTGAAGGCCGGCGTCTACCTGATCGCCCGCCTGACGCCCGGGTTCGCCGACTCGCCGGGATGGCGCCCGACGGTCGTGGTCCTGGGACTGGCGACGCTGATGCTGGCGGGGTGGCGGGCCGTCCGCGAATACGACCTCAAGCTGATCCTCGCGTTCGGCACCGTCAGCCAGCTCGGCCTGATCACGATCATGGTCGGCACCGGCGGACGCGACGTGATGCTCGCCGGCCTGGCGATGCTCTGCGCCCACGCGATGTTCAAGGCCGCGCTGTTCATGGTGGTCGGCGTCATCGACCACGCCACCGGCACCCGCGACATCCGCCGGCTGGCGTGGCTCGGCGACCGCCACCGTCCGCTACTGGTCATCGGCGTAGCCGGCGCCGCAAGCATGGCCGCGCTCCCGCCCTTCTTCGGCTTCGTCGCCAAGGAAGCGGACCTCGAGACGCTCCTGCACAGTGCGTCGCTCGGATCGTCGGCGCCGTGGGTACTGGCGGGCGTCGTGTTCGGTTCGATCTTCACCACCATCTACAGCCTGCGGTTCGTCTACGGGGCCTTCGCCCGCAAGGGCAGGCCTGAGCCGAGCCAGCGCGTCGTCGAGATGCACCGGCCGCCTGCCGCCTTCCTCGTCGCCCCGGGGGCACTTGCGGCCGCAGGCCTCGTCTTCGGCATCTGGCCCACCGGCCTCGACCACGTCCTGGCCGATTACGCCGACGTCGTGCCCGGCGGCGACGACGGCTACCACCTCGCGCTCTGGCACGGCTTCACCCTGCCGCTGCTGCTGTCCGCCGTCGTCGTCGCGTCGGGCATCGCCGCCTTCTTCGCCCGCGGCCGACTGCGCCGGGTCCGGCTCGGCTACCTGCCGCTCGGCAACGCCGACCGCATCTACGACGCGGTGGTGCGCGGCACCGACATCCTCGCGGTGCGACTCACCGCGCTGACGCAGCGCGGCTCGATCCCCGCGACGCAGACCGTGATCCTGCTGACACTGGTCCTCCTGCCGGTGGCGATGCTCGTCCTGGGTGCGCGCAACCGTCCCGAGCTGGAGCTGTGGGATTCACCGCTGCAGGTGGTCGTCGGCCTGATCATCCTCGCCGCCGCGATCAGCGCCACGGTGCTGCGCAACCGGTTGGCCTCGGTGCTGGTGGTCGGCGTCACCGGCTACGGCTGCGGCGTCATCTTCGTCTTCCACGGTGCCCCCGATCTCGCGCTCACCCAATTCCTGGTCGAGACATTGACCTTGGTCATCTTCGTGCTGGTGCTCCGCACGCTGCCCGCGGAGGCCGAACGCGCCACCGTCACCCGGCACCGCCTGCCACGCGCCGCACTCGCGCTCGGCGTCGGGGCGAGCGTGACCGCGCTGGCGGTGTTCGCGATGGCCGCGCGCACCACCCGCCCGATCGCGGATCTGCTGCCCGACGCCGCCTACTACCGTGGCCACGGGTCGAACACCGTCAACGTCCTGCTCGTCGACATTCGCGCCTGGGACACCATGGGCGAGGTCTCGGTGCTGCTGGTCGCCGCCACCGGTGTCGCATCGATGGTGTTCCGCAACAGGCGATTCGGTGCGGCACCCCGGGTCTCGGATGCCGGTCAGCCAGACATCGGTCGCATCCCGATGTCCAACAGCCCCGCCGTCGGCGAGATCACCTGGCTGCGCGGCAGCGAGCTGCGCGACCCGCGCTACCGCTCGCTGGTGCTCGAGGTGGCGACGCGAATCATCTTCCCGCTCATCATGGTGCTGTCCGCGTACTTCTTCTTCGCCGGCCACAACACCCCCGGCGGCGGCTTCGCCGGGGGTTTGACGGCCGGGCTGGCGCTGGTACTGCGCTACCTCGCAGGCGGCCGGTACGAACTGGGTGAGGCACTGCCGCTGGACGCCGGCAAGGTCCTCGGCGCCGGGCTGGCACTCGCCGCCGGCACCGCGGTCACGTCGCTGTTCCTCGGCGCGCCCGTGCTGTCGTCGGCCGTCATCCAGTTCGACCTCCCGGTCCTCGGCACCGTCAAGATGGTCACCGCCCTGTTCTTCGACGCCGGCGTGTACCTGATCGTGGTCGGTCTCGTCCTGGACGTGCTGCGCAGCCTCGGGGCGCGCGTCGACGTCGAGATGGCCGAGCAACCGCAGGGGGCGAACCGGTGAACGTCACGTACCTGGTCCCCCTCATCCTGATCGGTGGCCTCACCAGTGCGGGGGTGTATCTGCTGCTCGAGCGCAACCTGACCCGGATGCTGCTGGGACTGCTGCTGGTCGGCAACGCGGTCAACCTGCTGATCCTCACCGTGGGCGGCCCGTCGGGCAACCCGCCGGTCCGCTACCGCACGTCGGGCAACGAGACCACCGAGGCGGATCCGTTGGCGCAGGGCATGATCCTCACCGCCATCGTGATCACGATGGGCGTCGCCGCGTTCGTGCTCGCGATGACCTACCGGTCCTACCGCCTCTCCCGTGAGGAAGACATCGCCAACGACATCGAGGACGCGCGCGTCTCGAAGCTGTCCGAGCGATCGGCTGCCGCGCTCGACGAAGACCTGCCCGAACATCAGCCCACCCGCGACACCGATGCGCCCGACGAACTCGACGCGCTGCCTGGACACGAGGGCTCGCGATGACCGGCATGAACGTCGCGGCGGTACTGACCCCGCTGCCGGTGCTGATCCCCACCCTGGCGGCGGCGGTGACACTGCTCGCCGGTCGCCGGCCGCGCCTGCAGCGCTCGATCACGGTTCTGTCGTTGATCGCCGTGGTCGCGGTGTGCGGCGCGCTGGTGTACTTCGCGGACCGCTACGGCACCATCGCCGTACACGTCGGCGGCTGGGGGCAGAGCGTGCCGGGCATGGGACCGCTCGGCATCACGCTCGTCGTGGACCGCCTGTCGGCGCTGATGCTCGCAGTGTCGGCGATCGTGCTGCTCGCGGTGGTGTTCTACGCCATCGGCCAGGGCATCCGAGACGGCGACGAACGTCAACCGGTGTCGATCTTCCTGCCGACCTACCTGGTGCTGTCGGCGGGCGTGTGCACCGCGTTCCTCGCCGGCGACCTGTTCAACCTGTTCGTCGGCTTCGAGGTGCTGCTGTCCGCGAGCTTCGTGCTGCTGACCATCGGTGCGAGCGCCGAGCGCGTGCGCGCGGGCATCGCCTACGTGATGGTGTCGATGGTGTCGTCGCTGATCTTCCTGATCGGCATCGCCCTCGTCTACGCCGCGACGGGCACGCTGAACATGGCCGAGCTGTCCGTGCGTCTCGACGACATCCCCGACGGCACGCGCAGCGCGCTGTTCGCGGTGCTGCTGGTCGCGTTCGGCATCAAGGCCGCCGTGTTCCCACTGTCGACGTGGCTGCCCGACTCCTACCCCACCGCACCCGCACCCGTCACGGCCGTCTTCGCGGGCCTGCTCACCAAGGTCGGCGTGTACGCGATCATCCGCGCGCACTCGCTGCTGTTCCCCGGCGGCGAACTCGACAACGTGCTGATGGTGGCGGCCCTGCTCACGATGGTGATCGGCATACTCGGCGCGCTGGCGCAGAGCGACATCAAGCGACTGCTGTCGTTCACGCTGGTCAGTCACATCGGCTACATGGTGTTCGGCATCGCGCTGTCCAACGACCTCGGCATGTCCGGCGCCATCTACTATGTGGCGCACCACATCGTCGTGCAGACCACGCTGTTCCTGGTGGTCGGACTGATCGAGCGGCAGGCCGGCGCCTCCACCATGTACCGCCTGGGCGGGCTCGCCGCCGCCAGTCCGCTCCTCGCATTCGTCTTCATCGTGCCCGCGCTGAACCTCGGTGGCATCCCGCCGTTCTCGGGCTTCATCGGAAAGGTGGCCCTGCTGGAGGCGGGAACGCAGCAGGCATCGGTGCTGGCGTGGCTGCTGGTCGGCGGCGGCGTGGTGACGAGTCTGCTGACGCTGTACGCGATGGCCCGGGTGTGGACGCAGGCGTTCTGGCGCGCTCGCGCCGACGCACCCGACGGCGAGATGTCCGCCGCCGCACCCTCGGCGCTGCTGCTCGACGACGGGGAGGACGTCGCGTTCGCCGATCGCGACGACGTCGGCAGGATGCCGGTCGGCATGCTGATCCCCACCGGGGCGCTGATCGTCGTCGGACTGGCGCTGACCGTCGCCGCCGGACCGATCTTCGCCTACGCCGAGCGGGCGGCCGACGAGGTCATCGACCGCGGCCAGTACATCTCCGCGGTGCTGAGCCCGGGAGCGACACCATGACCGCGCGCAGGACGCCGATGCGGAAGTACGCGCTGCGCGTGTGGGTCGTCTGCTGGCTGGTACTGGTGTGGGTGCTGCTGTGGGGCGACGTCTCGGCGGCCAACGTGATCGGCGGCCTCGTCGTGGCCCTCGTCGTGGTCCTGCTGCTGCCACTGCCGCCCGTGCCCATCGAGGGCAGGTTGCATCCTTTGTCGTTGCTGCGGTTGATCGTTCAGGTCGCCTACTACCTGGTGAAGTCGTCGCTGCAGGTGGCGTGGATGGCGATCCGGCCGAGCGCGTTGCCACGCTCGGCCGTCCTGCGCGCGCACCTCGCGCTGAAGTCCGACCTGGTGCTGTCGCTCGCCGTCAGTACGCTGAACCTCATCCCCGGCGGCATCGTGCTGGAGATCGACCAGACCCGCCGGTTGATCTACGTCCACGTCCTCGACGCGGGCACCGAGCGTGCGGTGCAGCGGTTCTACGCCCAGGTCGCAACGGTGGAGCGGCTGATGATCAACGCGTTCGAGCGCGAGAGGCATTGGCAGCCGTCGCCGGAGAGGGAGGCCAGCTGACATGAACGTCGTCTGGACCATCGCGGCGGTCATGCTGATCGCCGCCGCCACCGTCACGATGTACCGCATGCTGGCGGGACCGGGCACCCTGGACCGGCTGGTCGCGCTGGACACGTTCGTCGCGGTGATGATGTGCGCCATCGGGACGTGGGCCGCGTTCAGCCTCGACACCACGGTCACCTACAGCCTGACGGCGCTGGCATTGATCAGCTTCGTCGGATCGGTGAGCGTCGCGCGCTTCCGGGTGCGGGACCGCGACGAACGGACCGACACGTGAGCACCGCACTCGACGTCCTGGCCGCCTTCCTGGTGCTGGCCGGATCCACGTTCGCGCTGACGGCGGCGATCGGCGTCGTCCGCTTCCCCGACACCCTGTCGCGCATGCACTCGGCCACCAAGCCGCAGGTGCTCGGTCTGCTGCTGGTGCTGGCCGGCGCCGCCATCCGGCTGCGCGGGCATGCCGACGTCGGCATGGTGATCCTCACGGGCCTGTTCACGATCATCACCGCACCCGTGATCGCCAACCGCGTCGGGCAACTCGCCTACCGGGAGCAGAGCTTTCGCAACGACCTGCTGACCCGCGACGAGATGGCCGACGAGCCGAAGGACTAGTCCGGCCCGTCGGCCAGTTCGAACTCGATCATCGCGGCGACGGTCTCGACGGCGTCGCGCAGGGCGTCCAGTCGCGCGCTCGCCGAGGGTGCCGCCAGCACGGAGTACCGGTCGGCCTCACCCATCGGGACGCGAGACGCCAACGCGTACAGCCGCTTTCCGGCGTCGTCGCCGGGTTCGGGCTCGCCGAGCAGGTCGCGCTTCGGGGGCAGCGTCGCGTCGCGGGCCGCCGCGATGCGCTCGAACAGCGACATCAGCCGGTCCTCGACGTCGATGATCTCGTCGCCGGCCACGGGCCTGCCGGCCTCGTCGGGCCACGGCTCGACGGCGGCGCGCGGGTACGGATCGTCGTCGTGCCACTGTGCCACCCGGATGCGCTCGCGCATCTCGCAGGCGATGCGGTAGTGGCCGTCGCCGAAGTCCTCGGCCGACACGATGTGGGCAAGGGTGCCGACGTCGAGGCGCGCGTCCCCGCCGCCGACCTCGCGGCCCGCGGCGATCAGGACGACGCCGAACGGCTTCTCCTGCTCCAGGCAGTCCCGCACCAGTGCGCCATAGCGCGGTTCGAAGATGCGCAGCGGCAGGTCCTCACCCGGGAGCCGCACGGACTCCAGCGGGAACATCGGCACCACCGTGCCAATCCCCGGGTCGCTTCGCTCCTGCCCGCCGGCCATCACAGCACCAACTCGGACACCAGCGCATCGACCACGGCCCGCAGATCGCCGTCATGCTCCTCGGCCACCCGGCGCTGTCGCTGATAGGACGCGCCGGTGGCGTAGATGTCGGCGACCTGCCGGAGTTCGTCTGCGCAGCCGAGTGATTGGGCGACGGGTTCGAGGCGGTTCAGGATGTCGTCGAGGTCCTCGGTGACCAGGCGCTCGTTGCTGTCCTCGTCGAGGATGATCACGGCGTCGAGCCCGTACCGCGCGGCGCGCCACTTGTTCTCCTGCACGTGCCACGGCGGCATGGTGGGGAGGTGCTCACCCGCGTCGAGCCGGCGGTCGAGGTCGACGATCAGGCAGTGCGTCAGCGCCACCAGCGCACCGAGTTCGGCGATGTTGGAGATCCCGTCGAAGATGCGCACCTCGATGGTCCCGAGATGCGGGGACGGCCTGATGTCCCAGCGGATCTCGTTCATGTGATCGATGATGCCGGTCTTCTTCTGGTCGTGGACGAACTGCTCGAACTGCGACCATTCCTGGAAGTGGAAGGGCAGACCCGCCGTGGGCAGCTGCTGGAACATCATCGCGCGGTTGCTGGCGTAGCCGGTGTCGCCACCGGCCCAGTACGGCGACGACGACGACAGCGCCAGCAGGTGGGGGTACTGGTTGAGCAGTGAGGTGATGATCGGCATCACCTTGTGCGCCGACGAGACACCGACGTGGACGTGCACGCCCCAGATCAACATCTGGCGGCCCCACCACTGGGTGCGCTTGATCAGCTCCGCGTACCGCGGCGCGTCGGTCAACTGCTCGGCCGACCACTCCGCGAACGGATGCGTGCCCGCGCAGAACAACTCCATGCCGCGGGCCCGCACGATGCGGCGGGCGGGTGCGAGTGTGGCGCGCAGATCGTCCATCGCCTCGGCCGAGTTGTCACAGATGCCGGTGACGACCTCGACGGTGTTGCGCAGCAATTCCTTGTGCACGTGCGGACTCTCGCCGATCTCGGCGATCACCGCGGAGGCCTCGTTGCTCAGCTCACGGGTCTCGGGATCGACGAGGGCGAACTCCCACTCGACGCCGATGGTCGGCCGGGGTGACCCGGCGAAGTCGATGCGCTGCGGCCTGACCGGAGCCTTACTGGCCGGAGATGACACCGCACGCCACGCGCTTGCCCGCGTCACCGGTCGACATGGTCATCTCGTCGGGGCCGGGCGTGCCGTTCACCTGCTGGTAGCGCTCCGGCGGGATGTTGGCGAAGTTGTCGGCCTTCTCGTGGATGATGATGGCCGTCTTCTGGCCGGCCTCGAGATCGGCGGCGGTGAAGGCGTCGGTGGTGGTCACCTGCATCGCGGAGCCGTCCTCGCGGACCTGCAGTGAGGAGAGGTCGCCGCTGGCGGGGTGTCCGCTGTGGCCGCCGACCTGGAAGTGGCCGCCGGCGGAGTTGAAGTCGCCGGGCGCGCCGCCGGTCGGGGCGACCGAGCTGGCCTCGCACTTGCCCACCGAGTGGATGTGCATGCCGTGGAAGCCGGGCGTCAGCTGACCGGGTGCGGTGGTCTGGACGGTGACGGTCGCGTGGCCGTCGGCGAAGACGAACTCCGCGGTCGCGACGGTGGTGCCGTCGGGCGACTTGATGTCGGCCATCAGCGTCTCACCGGAGGCAGCCTCGGACTCGCCGCCCTCGGCGCCGGGGGAGGGATTCGGCGAGCCGGTCCACACGGCGGGCGTGGTGCCGGGTTCGCTGGACACGGGCTCGTTCGGTGCACACGCGGCCGCGATCGGGACGACGAGCGCCGCGGCGGCGATCAGGCGAAGCGGGGTCGAGATCGGCATGCGCCAAGCCTAGCCGGTGACCACCACGACGACGCCGGGCGGTTGCTCGGCGAGTGCGGGCAGCCGGGGCTCGACCGGGGCGGCCAGCAGCCTGCCGACCTCGTCGGCGGATTCCCGCTCGCCCGGTGCCTCGCCGAAGTAGACGGTGGTGGCCGGCACGCCCTCGAGGGTGAGGTTGCCGGTCTCGGTGACGTTCCAGTCGGCGTCGCGCAGACGGGTGGCGACGCCCTCGGCCGCGCCGGGGACCTCGGAGACGTTGAACACCCGGACCTCGGCCCGTGCGGCTCCCGGTTCCTCGGACGGCGCGGGGCTCGAGGTGGCGGTGGAGGTGGCCACGGCCGACGACGACGAGCTGCTGTCGGAGTCGGAATCCGACCCGATCGACTGGAAGCCGACCAGCAGGAACACGACGCCGAGGAACAGCAGCACCATGACCATGGCGCGCAGTGGCAGCCCGGAGGATTCTCGCTGGTTCATCGCTCCCACTGTATTACGAGGCGGTTTCCGGACTCCGGGGCCCGAACCGACTAGGTGACGTCGAAGCCGAGCTTGCGTGCCGCGCGGGCCTTCTGCCGGCTGGCCCGCAGCCGGCGCAGGCGCTTGACCAGCATGGGGTCGGCGGCGAGGGCCTCCGGGCGGTCGACGAGGGCGTTCAGTACCTGGTAGTAGCGGGTGGCCGACATCGAGAAGAGTTCCTTGATGGCGTCCTCCTTGGACCCCGCGTACTTCCACCACTGTCGCTCGAAGGCGAGGATGTCGTGTTCCCGGCGGGTGAGGCCGTCGGTGAGTTCGGAATCGTCCCCGGATTGGCCAGTCCGCGCGATGGCGCCGTCCATTTCGCTCTCAGGACCCTTCCGACAGTCTTCGAATTCGCACCATTGCGGGACATTCCACTTGGTTTCGGCGATATTCAACCACGGGGATCGGTGTTGAGCCGTGACCCTTACCCGCGAGTCGGCTGACTTAGGATTGCCGGTCATGGCCGTCGTACCGATCCGCATCGTGGGAGATCCCGTCCTACACACTGCGACCACTCCCGTACCCGTCGACGCCGACGGCAGACTGCCCGAGGACGTCACCGCACTCATCGCCGACCTCTACGACACGATGGACGCGGCGCACGGAGTCGGATTGGCCGCCAACCAGATCGGCGTGTCGGCGCGGGTGTTCGTCTACGACTGCGCCGATGACCGCGGCAAGACGACGCGGCGGCGCGGCGTGGTGGTGAACCCGGTGCTCGAGACGTCCGAGGTGCCCGAGACCATGCCCGACCCCGAGGACGACGACGAGGGCTGCCTGTCGGTGCCCGGGGAGTCGTTCCCCACCGGCCGGGCCAGCTGGTCGCGGGTCACCGGGCTCGACGCCGACGGCACGCCCATCACGCTGGAGGGGACGGGCCTGTTCGCCCGCATGCTGCAGCACGAGACGGGCCACCTCGACGGGTTCACCTACCTGGACCGGCTCGTCGGCAGGCATGCGCGCGCGGCCAAGCGCAGCGTCAAGTCGCACGGGTGGGGCGTGCCGGGGCAGACGTGGATGCCCGGCGAGGATCCAGACCCGTTCGGCCACTGACCGTGTTGCCGCCCGCCGGCACCAGGGTCAGCCTGCGCTACCGATTGCCTGCCGGTTCGGTGCCGCCGCACACTGACGTCGTCGGCCACGTCGTCTCCTCGGCGCCCCTGGTCGAGGTGCGCACCCGCCACGGCGACGTGGTCGCGATCGCCGTCGAGGACGTCCTCGCGGTGCGGGTGGTGCCGGAGATGCCGGTCCGGACGTCGCAGATCCGCAACCTCGAGCACGCCGCGGCGCTGGCGTGGCCAGGTGCAGAACACGAGTGGCTGCACGGCTGGCTGCTCCGCTTCGGCGGTGGCCACACCCGGCGGGCCAACTCGGCGGTGCCGCTGGAGGCGTGGGCCTCGCCGGCCACGCTGCCCGCGATCGCCGACTGGTACGCCGCTCGTGGCGCGCCGGCCCTGATCGCGGCCCCCGACCGGCTCCTCCGCCTTCCCGAGGGGATCCCGGCGGACGGCGAGAACGTGGTGATGACGGCCGAGCCGTCTCCTGCCGCATCGCCGGCGGGGGTGACGATCGCGGCGCGGCCGGATTCGGCGTGGCGGGAGGTGAACCGCCGGAACGTGCCCGACGACGTGCTCGGAGCGGTCGTCGACGGCGAGGTGGCCTTCGCCACGGTGCCGGGGGTCGCGGCCGCGCGGGGTGCGGTCACCGCGGCGCCCGACGGCACCCGCTGGGTGGGCCTGAGCGCCGTCCACGTGTCCGACCACGCACGCCGGCGCGGGTCCGGGCGGGCGATCTGCGAGGCGCTGCTGGCGTGGGGCGCCGACCGCGGCGCCACCCGGGCGTACGTCCAGGTGCTCGCCGACAACGTGGCGGCGAGGACCCTCTACGAGGCCATGGGGTTCCGCACCCAGCACCGCTCCCGCTACGTCGACGCCAGTAGCCTCTAGCGCATGCGGATCGCCACCTGGAACGTCAACTCGATCCGCTCCCGCATCGACCGGGTCACCGACTGGCTCCAGCGCGCCGACGTGGACGTGCTCGCCATGCAGGAGACCAAGTGCAAGGACGACCAGTTCCCCACGATGCCGTTCGCGGCGCTGGGCTACGAGGTCGTGCACACGGGGGTCAGCCAGTGGAACGGCGTCGCGATCGCGTCGCGCGTGGGCATCGACGACGTCGCGGTCGGCTTCGACGGGCAGCCCATGTGGGACGACGCGTCGGAGGCCAGGGCGCTGGGCGCGACGTGCGGCGGGGTGCGGGTGTGGAGCCTGTACGTGCCGAACGGGCGGACCGTCGACTCGCCGCACTACGACTACAAGCTGGAATGGCTTGCGGCGCTCGACCGGACGGCCTCCGGTTGGCTGGCCGACGATCCCGACCTGCCGATCGCACTGGTGGGTGACTGGAACATCGCGCCCACCGACGAGGACGTGTGGGACGTCGAGGTGTTCGCCCACAGCACGCACGTCACCGAGCGCGAGCGCGCGGCGTTCCACGCGATCGAGTCCCGCTTCGCAGACGTCGTCCGGCCGTACACGCCCGGCCCCGGTACGTACACCTACTGGGACTACACGCAGTTGCGGTTCCCGAAGCGCCAGGGCATGCGGATCGACTTCGTCCTGGGCTCCCCCGCCCTGGCCGCGCGCGTCACGCACGCCGAGATCGCACGTGACGAGCGCAAGCCGGGCAAGAAGGGCACCCCCGCGCCGAGCGACCACGCGCCCGTCGTGGTCGACCTGGACTGACCGGTCAGCGTCGACCGGCCAGCGCCGTCGGCTGCGCCTCGGGGTGGGCGTCGGGCTGTGGTGCGTGCTCACTGGTGACGAGTTCGCTCGACGGCTCGCGTACCAGCGTGATCAGTGCGGCGATCGCCAGGCTGGCGAGCATGGTGGCCGGCACCAGGAACGCCATCTCACCGAACCGCTGCTGCAGCAGTCCGCCGAACACGGCACCCGCGGTCAGGCCCGCCCACAGCGGACCCTGGATCCAGAACGACGGTGCCGGCTTGTGCAGCACGAGGTTCGCCAGCCCCGCGCCGAACCGGACGATGGTGCCGGTCACGTAGGTCAGGGCCATGCTGCGTCCGGCCTCGTCCTGCAGCGTGGCGTTCTGCAGACCCAGCGCCAGCACGATCGGATAGACGTGCCAGGGAAATGCTTCGGGGCCCATCGGCATGAAGGTTCCGCCGACCAGCAGCGAGGCCTGGATGGTCAGGAGTGTCACCAGGCGCCACCGTCCCGACCACGCGGCGATCAGCGTGCCGAGGAAGGCGCCGACGCAGAAGGTGGCGATCACGCCGCCGAAGCGGGCGACGCCCACCCAGTCCGCTGAACTCGCGGCCTCGCCGAACCGCGTCGTGTTGCCGCTCATGAACGAGAGGAAGAGCTGGGAGTACTGCATGAAGCCGATGGCGTCGGCGGTGCCCGCGGTCAGCGCCAGGGCGACGGCGAATCGGTTTCGCGTCCGCTTGTCGGCGGGAAAACCCTTGTCGGGCATGGGCGAGGGTCCTTCGTACGGTCTCGAGCGTGGTTGAGGTCGGATTCAGCCGGACACGATGTCGGGCTGAGAGCGTCGCGGCGCACATATGTCCATGGCGACGCCGCCAGACCGACATTGCGTCCGGCGTGCGATGCGGATCAGCGGCCGATCGGTGGGATGGAGCCCCACGCGCCGTACGGCCCGTTCTGCGCCCCGGCGTTGGGGGCGGGGACCACGAAGCCGTCGACGCCCTGCGGGCCGAGGCAGCGCGAGGTCGAGACCGCGGAGGTGCAGGGATCGACGGCCGATGCGGCGGGCGCGGTGGCCAGTCCGCCGATCGCGATGCCGGCGCCGGCGATCAACGGGAGGGCGATGAGCTTGAACGACATGATGTTCGGTCCTTTCCTTCAGATGTGACGGGTGGGGGTGGGTCAGCGGCCGATCGGGGGGATGGAGCCCCACATGCCGTAGGGGCCGTTCTGGGCCCCGGCGTTGGGGGCGGGGACCACGAAGCCGTCGACGCCCTGCGGGCCGAGGCAGCGCGAGGTCGAGACCGCGGAGGTGCAGGGGTCGACGGCAGCGGCGGTGGGGGCCACCATCAGCCCCATCGCGATGCCCGCGCCGGCGACGAACGGGATGGTGAGCAACTTGATCTTCATGAGGTACGTCTCTCTCTTCGATGGGTGTGACGGCTACTACTCATGCCGTGCAACGCCTTTCGAGAGCGAGATGCATTCGTGGTAGCTACTCGAGATTTACCCGGCGCGTCGACGCAGCGAAACTGACGAGGCCCTCTTCATAGAAGACGCATATGTGAATGGCACCGGTCGGAGATTCCTATGTGCCTCTTATGAATTCGTTGCCCAGCCGTCGACCGCTCCCTACCGTCGGAGACAACGAACGAAGGAGCACATCATGAGGCGACCCACCATCGCAGCGACCCTGGTCGCAGGCGCGGCACTGCTGGCAGCACCCCTCGCCGCCGCCGCACCCATCGGCGGTTCGGCCACCGGCGAAGCCGGCCGGGCCGTCGTCGCAGACGTCCGCCCCGGCGGCGAGTGCAGCGTGACGCCGGTACGACCGATGCAGGTCAGCGAGTTGCCGCGCGGCGGCTCGCGGGTCGGCACGCACGTCGTGCCGCTCGGCTCGATCGTCCACGTGGGCGTCCAGTGCTGACCGTGGCCGCCGGACCGGGATCGAGATATGTGTTCTCTATGAAGGCTTTTCGCAGCGTTTCTCGGTCACCTCCACCCGGGTAGTCGTGGAGGGAGCCCAACGAACGCGATAGATCAACGACAAAGGGAGACAACGACATGAAGCTCACGACCATCGCCATCGCCCCCGTGCTCGGCGCCGCAGCCGTCGCCATCGGACTGGCCGGCGCACCCGCCGCGTTGGCCGCCGACCCGTGCACCAGTGCGGTGTCGACGTCCCGCTGCCTGGGCCCGCAGGGCATCGACGGCGGGACCGCACCCACCGTCACCCCGGGCTCCGGCTTCCAGAACGGGCCGTACGGCGTGTGGGGCAACGTGCCTCCGCTCGGCTAGGACGCGACCCGCACGAAAAAGCCGCGGCTGAGGTATGACACCTCAGCCGCGGCTTTCGCGTGTAAAAAAGGTTACTCGGCGGCCTTCTGGCGGGCCTCCGCGGACTTCGCCTCGGCGCGTGCGGCCTCAGCCTCGCCTTCCTTCTTGGCGACGTCGCGCTCGGCTTCCGCCCGGTCCTGCTGGGCCTTGCCCGCTTCCTGGATGTCGTCGCGACCGGTCACGACCCCGGCGACCTCCTTGGCCTTGCCGGCAACGTCGTTCAGGATGCCCTTGGCTGCGTTCTCGGGTCCGCTGTCACTCATGGTGTCTCCTCGATGCTCAATGGGTGCTTCAGTCGTTGAAGGAGTTACCCATTGCGGAGGCTCAGCCAAACTCCCGCGGTGTCAGCTGTACGCGAATGACGGCGACGTCGTCGTCCAGGCCACCCTGGGCACGGGCGAGGTGCTCGACACCGGCGATCAGCGCCTCGATGAACTCCAGGTCGGGACGGGCGGCCTCGGAGACCGCCACGCGCAACAGCCCCTCCTCGCCCAGTCGCCGATTGCCGTCCCCGCACAGGCCTTCGAACAGCCCGTCGGTCAGCAGCACCAGGCCGACCCGGTCGGCCAGCACGAACTCGTCCTCGGGCCACGCGCCGACACCCAGTCCCAGCGCCGGACCGCTGCGCGTGTCGACCCAGCTGACGTCGGTGGCGGTGTGCTTGAGAAAACCGGGGTGGCCGGCGCGCACCACGGTGACGCGGCCGTCGGCGGGTTCGATCGAGAGGGTCAGCGCCGTGGCGAAGATGCCCGGGCCGCTGCGCTCGGCGCGCAGCAGCCACTCGAGCTGGCGCATCTGAGGCTCGCCGTGGATGCCGCTGGCGGTCAGCGTCCGCCAGCCGATGCGGAGGGCGACGCCCAGCGCGGCGGCGTCGGCGTCGTGTCCCGACACGTCACCGATGACGACGTGCACGGTCCGGTCGGGTGTCTGCACCACGTCGTAGAAGTCGCCGCCGAGCAGTGCGCCCGCCCGGCTGGGCCGGTAGGTGGACACGACGTCGATGCCCGGTCGGTCCAGCAGCCGCGGCGAGCCGAGCAGTCCCCGCTCCAGGCGGATGTTCTCCTCGGCGCGCAGTCTGCTCGTCTCCAGCGCGACGGTCGCGACTTCGGAGCGTTTGCGTTCGATCGCGTACATGACTGCGCGCCTGAGGATCTCGCCGTCCATCCGCTGCTCGACCAGATAGTCCTGCGCACCGGACGAGACGGCCAGCACCCCGAAGTGTTCGTCGTCGATGTCGGTGAGCGCGATCAGCGGGACGGCGAGGTCGAATTCGCGGACCTTCTCGACGGCGTTCATGGCACCGTCGGGGAGCAGCAGGTCGAGCAGGACGCAATCCGGTGCGGCGTCGGTGAGGACCACCTCGGCCTCGGCCAGCGTGCGGACGTGGACGACCTCGGCGTCGGACAGACCCTCGTGGACCATCGCCGTCACGTCGGCCGCCGAGACGACGTCGTCGTGGACGAGCAGGATGGTCAGGGGATGCCAGGGTGCGACCAGTTTCACCGTCGCACCTTTCGCTCGAGCGACCGCATCAGCGTACGCCCGCAGCCGGGTTCAGCTAACGCTCATCGCGTCGAGCGCCGGCGGCGCGCCCACGTCGATGCCGGGCAGCCGCACCAGGAATTCGGTGCGACCGCCGCCCGAGTCCGCCGTGACCGTCCCGTCGTGGGCCGTGACGATCGACTTGACGATCGCCAGGCCCAGCCCGGCCTTGTTCGTGGTGCGGGAGCGCGCGGCACCGGCCCGCACGAAGCGCCCGAACAGGTGCGGCAGGATTTCGGGGTCGATGCCGGGTCCGTCGTCGACCACCGACACCTCCACCCCGTCTCGACCGGCTCGCACGGTCGTGGTGACGGTGACGCCCGGAGCGGTGTGGTTGCGCGCGTTGGTCAGCAGGTTGGTCACCACCTGGTGCAGTCGGGCGTCGTCGCCCCGGACCCAGACGGGCTCGTCGGGGAGGTCGGCGACGAACCGGTGGTCCGGCGAGGTCACCGCCACGTCGTTGACCGCGTCGGTGACGAGCATGCAGACGTCGACGACCTCCATCTCGATGCCCTGGCCCTCGTCGAGCCGCGACAGGAGCAGCATGTCGGCGATCAGCGCGGTCATCCGCCGCGACTCGGATTCGATGCGGGCCAGCGCGTACTCGGTGGTCTCCGGCAGATCCGCGCCGTCCTGGCGGGTCAGCTCGGCGTAGCCCTGGATCGCGGCCAGCGGGGTGCGCAGTTCGTGGCTGGCGTCGGACAGGAAGCGGCGCATCCGACGATCGGACTCGGCGCGTATCGCGAGCGCCGAGTCGACGTTGGCCAGCAACCGGTTGAGCGTCTCGCCCACGATCCCCACCTCGTTGTCGGGGTCGGAGTCGGAGTTCCGCACGCGGGCGGTGATCCGGTGCTCCTCGTCCGCCAGGGGCAGGTTGGCGGCGAGCGCAGCGGTGGCGGCGACCCGACGCAGCGGCCGCAGCGCCTGCCGCACCAGCAGCACGGTGCCGCCGGCCGCCAGCAACGCGGCGATCACGGTGATGACGGCGACGGCCACGATCTTGCGCGTGATCACCGATTCAGCGCTGCGCAGCGACACCGCGGACACCAGCATGGTGCCGTCGCCCTTGTCGAGCCCGGCGACGCGGTGCCGTCCCAGGGTGCCGACGTCCACGGTCCGCGGTGCGTCGGCGGTCCACGTGACGCCCCGCACCGACGCGAGCGCGTCGTCCGACGGCCGGCTGGGCCCGTCGTCGTCGAAGACCGCCGCGCGCGTGACGACGCCGCTGCGCAGGACCGCGATGAGGGTGCCGGGTGCCTGACCGGTGAAGTCGGTCATGGCCCCGGACTGCGAGGCGTAGGCGGTGTCGAGCGCGGCCAGCGAGTGCCGCAGTTCGGCATCGGCGACCGAGGTCACGTAGCCGTTCATCGTGACGATCGACAGCGCGCCCACCGCCAGCACCAACGCGGTGACCAGCGTGCAGACGCCGAGCATCAGGCGCCGGCTCAACGTGCGGGGCCGCCACCGGGAACCGCGCGTGGTCACTGGGGTTGTTTCAGCTGGTACCCCACACCGCGCACGGTGTGGATCATCGGGGTGCGGCCGGCGTCGACCTTCTTCCGCAGGTACGAGATGTAGAGGTCGACGATGCTGGTGCGGCCGTCGAAGTCGTAGTTCCAGACCTGCTTGAGGATCTCCTCGCGGGAGATGGCCCGCCGGGGGTTGCGCATGAGGAAACGCAGCAGGTCGAACTCCGTCGTCGTCAGGTCGACGCGCTCGCCGTCACGCATGACCTCGCGACTGGACGCGTCGAGCGACAGGTCGCCGACCCGCAGGCGCTCGTCGCTGCTGGGCGTGGTCTCGCCGGTCCGCCGGATCAGGCCGCGCAACCGGGCGACCAGTTCCTCCAGGCTGAACGGCTTGGTCATGTAGTCGTCGCCGCCCGAGGTCAGACCGACGACGCGGTCGCGGACGGTGTCGCGGGCGGTGAGGAACAGCACCGGCGTGTACGACTCGGCGGCGCGCAGTCGCTCCAGGATCTGCAGGCCGTCGAGGCCCGGCAGCATGATGTCGAGCACCACCAGGTCGGGCTGAACCGACGCGAACTTGGCGATCGCCTCGTGCCCGTCGTGCGCGGTCTCGACCATCCAGCCCTCGTGGTGCAGCGCCATCTTCACCAGGTTGGTCAGCGCACGCTCGTCATCGACGAGCAGCACCCGGATGGGCGAGCCGTCCTCCCTGCGGATGGGTGGGAGTTTTCCGAGGATCGCAGCTCTCGGTTGCTTGGCACGCGGTCGCACGGCCATGGCCGTCATGGCGCAGTCAAGATCGTCACGTCAACGTGGTTAGCCAGTCGAATGGAATTCGAATCGAGGTGACGTCGACGACACACTCTCGTCACTTTCTCGGGTACGCCACTGCGCGCCCGGACCGGCGGGTGTAGCCGCGGTCGCACCGGGTAGTTCTCCGATCCAGCGTTAGAAGGATTGTCCAGAAGGAGTTTTCATGGCAGACAGTGTGGCAACGGTATGGATGCCGGTCGACGACATGGGTCGTGCGCTCAAGTTCTACGGCGAGACCCTGGGGCTCACCGTCAAGAGCGAGGGTGACGACTGGTCGGAGTTGGACGCGGGTGGCGTGACCATCGGTCTGAACGCCCGCGAGGACACGCACAAGGGTGGCACCGGCGGTGCCGTCCTCACACTCAACCCCAGCGGTGACCTGTTCGACGAGGTGGTCCGCCTGACCGACGCCGGCGTCGAGTTCGCCGGCGAGGTCAGCCAGCACCCGTGGGGCAAGCTCGCGACGTTCAAGGACACTGAAGGCAACGATCTCCAGCTGTTCGAAGCGCCGCCTTCCTGATCCACCCTCGGACGCGCCGGGCTACGCCGCATCGTCGGCGCCCGGCGCGTCTGTCGTTGGTCGGCCTACGCCTCCGTCGCGTATCTGCCCGGGTTGAACAGCGACGCGATCGCACCGATCACCATCATCGCGGCGGCGGCGATGAACACCACGGTCAGGCCCGAGTGGAACGGCTCGGTGATGAGTTGCGGGAAGAACGTCTTGCCGGTCAGCACGTCGGCGTTCACCCCCGGCGCGCTCAGTGCACCCGACGGCCCGAGCAGTTCCTCGATCGGGTTGTAGCCCAGGAACGCCGCGAAGAGGCTGCCCACGGGCGGCAGGTTGGCGACGTCCTGCGCCACGTCGGCGGAGACGCCCTGCGCTCGGAGGCCGGTACTCATCGCGGAGGGCAACGAGTGCGCCAGTCCGACGATCATCAGCGAGAAGAAGATGCCGATCGACAGCGACGAGCCGGCGTTGAAGAACGTGGCGCGTACGCCGGAGGCCGCGCCGCGCTGTGCGGCAGGGACGCTGGACATGATGGCCGCGGTGTTCGGTGCGGTGAAGATGCCGCCGCCGAGGCCGTTGAGGAAGACCAGCGTCGCGAACATCCAGTAGTCGAAGTTCACCGGAATCAGTAGCAGCGCAATGAAGGACGCCGCCATCAGCACCATTCCGCCGACGGTGAAGGGGCGCGCACCGAAGCGGTCGGACAGCGATCCCGCGATGGGCCCGGCGATCAGGAAGCCGACGGTCACCGGCAGCAGGTAGATGCCCGCCCACAGCGGGGTGGACTCGAAGCTGTACCCGTGCAACGGAAGCCAGATCCCCTGCAGCCAGATGATCAGCATGAACTGCAGGCCGCCGCGGCCCACCGACGACATCAGGCCGGCGAGGTTGCCCATGCCGAAGGACGTGGACCGGAACAGCCGCATGTCCACCATCGGCGAGTCGACGCGCAGTTCGACGATCACGAAAGCGATGAGCGCGAGCAGGCCGAAGCCGATGGCGCCCAACACCCACGGGCTCGTCCACCCCGTGCTTGAATCCCCGTAGGGCTGAATGCCGTACGTGATCCCGATGAGCAACACCGTGAGGCCGACGCCGAACGTCAGCGTGCCCGCCCAGTCCAGCCGGCCGGGGGTGCGCACGCCCAGTTCGCGCAGTGAGCGGATGCTCCAGATGGTGCCGAGGATGCCGATCGGCACGCCGACCCAGAAGATGGCCTTCCAGTGCCACTCGGACAGGAAGCCGCCGATCAGCAGGCCGAGGAACGACCCCGCGACCGCCGACACCATGTTCACGCCCAGCGCCATGCCGCGCTGGTTGGACGGGAAGGCGTCGGTGAGGATCGCCGACGACGACGCCATCAGCATGGCGCCGCCGACGCCCTGCACCACGCGCCACCCGATCAGCCAGACGGCGCCGCCGCCCAGATGGAAGGGGTCGAAGGACAGCGCGACGGCCGCCA
The DNA here is from genome assembly GCF_056679845.1 of Mycobacterium sp. PTI7. Taxonomy (NCBI): domain Bacteria; kingdom Bacillati; phylum Actinomycetota; class Actinomycetes; order Mycobacteriales; family Mycobacteriaceae; genus Mycobacterium; species Mycobacterium sp. PTI7. The sequence goes on along the minus strand of NZ_CM155252.1, from coordinate 5,580,838 downwards.
CGGTGAACACGACGAAGCCCAGGTTGTAGATCTTGACCCGGCCGAACATGTCTCCGAGTCGCCCGAACGGCACCACCAGGACGGCCGTGACCACCAGGTAGCCCATCAGCATCCACAGCAGGTAGCTGACGTTGCCGGGGGCCAGCGGGTTGAGGCCGATGCCGCGGAAGATGGCGGGCAGCGAGATCAGCACGATGGACGCGTTGATGGTGGCGAGCAGCGTGCCCAACGTGGTGTTGGACAACACGATCCACTTGTAGTGCGGGTGTTCGTGATCCATCCGGGTGCGTCGCCGCGCCGTCTCGACGACGCCTTCGTCTGTCGCCGCGGGACGCACTGTGGGGTTCGTCGTCATCTCGACCTCGATCGCCTGGGAGCTGTCGCGGGCGGCCCTGCCCGAAAACACATACGTTAGCTATGCAAACGATCTCCGGTCAATTTCATTCCCCGACCCGTGGACGAGCGACGCTCGAGACCGTGCGGTAGCTTGGGCCGCGCACGTCGAAACACGTCCGCGCGGGAGTGCACACCTGAGTGCGCTGAGAGGACGGCTACGGGCCGTCGACCGTATGAACCTGACCGGGTAATGCCGGCGTAGGGAGCTTCTGAGATGACTGCTGTGTCCGATTCCGTTTCCGTCACCACCGGCCCCATCACGGGCAGTTCGAAGGTCTACCGCGAGCTGCCCGACGGCGCGCGGGTGCCGTTCCGCCGGGTGCACCTGACCACCGGTGACCACCTCGACCTGTACGACACGTCCGGCCCGTACACCGACGACACCGCGGCGATCGACCTCGCCGACGGCCTGCCCGCCCGGCCCGGCGTCGTGCGCGACCGCGGCACCCAGTTGCAGCGCGCCCGCGCCGGCGAGATCACCGCGGAGATGGCCTTCATCGCCGAGCGCGAGGGACTGCCCGCCGAGCTGGTCCGCGACGAGGTCGCCCGCGGCCGGGCGGTGATCCCGGCCAATCACAACCATCCCGAGAGCGAGCCGATGATCATCGGCAAGGCGTTCGCGGTGAAGGTGAACGCCAACATCGGCAATTCGGCGGTCACCTCCTCGGTGGCCGAGGAGGTCGACAAGATGGTGTGGGCCACCCGCTGGGGCGCCGACACGATCATGGACCTGTCCACCGGCCGCGACATCCACCTGACCCGCGAGTGGATCCTGCGCAACTCCCCCGTCCCGGTCGGCACCGTGCCGATGTACCAGGCGCTGGAGAAGGTCGACGGCGATCCCACCCGTCTGACGTGGGAGATCTACCGCGACACCGTGATCGAGCAGTGCGAGCAGGGTGTCGACTACATGACCGTGCACGCCGGGGTGCTGCTGCGCTACATCCCGCTGACCGTCGGCCGGGTCACCGGCATCGTGTCCCGGGGCGGCTCGATCATGGCCGCGTGGATGCTCGCCCGGCACACCGAGTCGTTCCTGTACACGCACTTCGCCGAGCTGTGCGAGATCCTCGCCCGCTACGACGTGACGTTCTCGCTGGGCGACGGGTTGCGGCCCGGGTCGATCGCCGACGCCAACGACGAGGCGCAGTTCGCCGAACTCCGCACCCTCGGCGAGCTGACGAAGATCGCGAAAGCCCATGGCGTGCAGGTGATGATCGAGGGCCCCGGCCACGTCCCGATGCAGAAGATCGTCGAGAACGTCCGCCTCGAGGAGGAACTCTGCGAGGAGGCGCCGTTCTACACGCTGGGCCCGCTGACCACCGACATCGCGCCGGCCTACGACCACATCACGTCCGCGATCGGGGCGGCGATCATCGCCCAGGCCGGCACCGCGATGCTCTGCTACGTCACGCCCAAGGAGCACCTCGGTCTGCCCGACCGCAGCGACGTGAAGACCGGCGTCATCACCTACAAGATCGCCGCGCACGCCGCCGATCTCGCCAAGGCCCACCCGCGCGCCCAGGAACGCGACGACGCCCTGTCCACGGCGCGCTTCGAATTCCGCTGGCACGACCAGTTCGCGCTGTCCCTCGACCCCGACACCGCCCGTGAGTTCCACGACGAGACGCTTCCCGCGGCGCCGGCCAAGACCGCCCACTTCTGCTCCATGTGCGGGCCGAAGTTCTGCTCGATGCGGATCAGCCACGACGTCCGCGACGCCTACGAGAAGGGCATGGCGGACAAATCCCAGGAGTTCGCCGACAACGGCAACCGCGTCTATCTACCCTTGACCACGTGAACTACCTCCCGCTGACCCCGCCGGGCCAGACCCCGACCCGGGTGATGACCATTGCCGGCACCGATTCCGGTGGCGGCGCGGGCATCCAGGCCGACTCGCGCACCTTCGCGCTGCTCGGCGTCCACGCCTGTGTCGCCGTGGTCGCGGTGACGGTGCAGAATTCGCTGGGCGTCAGGGGTTTTCACGAGATCCCGATCGACGTGATCACCGGTCAGATCGAGGCGGTGGCGGGGGACATCGGCATCCAGGCCGCCAAGACCGGCATGCTGGCGTCGTCGGAGATCATCTCCGCGGTCGCGCAGACGTGGCGCGGACTGCACACCGACGCTCCGCTCGTGGTCGACCCGGTGTGCGCCTCGATGCACGGCGATCCGCTGCTGCACCCGTCGGCGCTCGACGCGATGCGCACCGAGCTGTTCCCCATCGCCACCCTCGTCACCCCCAACCTCGACGAGGTCCTGCTCATCACCGGCATCGACGTGGTCGACGCCGCGTCGCAGAAGGACGCCGCCCGTGCCCTGCACGCGATGGGACCCGCGTGGGCGCTGGTGAAGGGCGGCCACCTGCGGTCGTCGTCGCACAGCCCGGATCTGCTGTTCGACGGCACCGAGTTCCACGAGTTCGACGCCGAGCGGATCGACACCAGGCACGACCACGGCGCCGGCGACACCCTCGCGGCGGCGACGGCGTGCGCGCTCGCCCGCGGCTACACCGTGCCCGAGGCGGTCGGCTTCGCCAAGCAGTGGGTCACCGAATGCCTGCGCGCCGCCTATCCCCTGGGCGGCGGCCACGGTCCGGTGTCGGCACTCTTCCGGCTCGCGAACCCGTGAACCTCGACGCCATCGCCGGCGTCGCCCACGAGCCCGCGGGCACGCCCCTCGGCGCCGTTGTCCTGACGCACGGGGCGGGCGGCAACCGCGACGCCCCGATGCTGGTGCGGGTGGCCGACGAGTGGGCCCGGCGCGGGTTCCTCGCCGTTCGCTTCGACCTGCCCTACCGGCGCCGCAGACCGAAGGGCCCGCCATCGGGATCGGCGACGGCCGACCAGGAGGGCATCGTCGAGGCCGTCGGCCACGTCCGCGCACTCGTCGACGGCCCGGTCCTCGCCGGTGGACACTCCTACGGCGGACGCATGACGTCGATGGCCGTCGCGGGCGGCCTGGCGGTCGACGTGCTGACCCTGTTCTCCTATCCGCTGCACCCACCCGGCAAGCCCGAGCGGGCGCGCACCGAGCACCTGCCCTCGATCACCGTGTCGACGGTGTTCACGCACGGCACGTCCGACCCGTTCGGGACCATCGACGAGCTGCGCGCCGCGGCCGCGCTGGTCACCGGCCGCACGGCGGTGGTGGAGGTGACCGGCGCCCGCCACGACCTGGGGTCCAAGACCCTCGACGTACCGGCACTGGCGGCCGACGCAGCGCAGGGTCTGCTGGTCTGAGAACTGCTATGTTCCGGGGGTGACCTGGCCTTCCGGTGACCCGAATCAGCCGTACGGGCAACAGCCTCCGCCACCACCGCCGCCCGGTGGCTATCCGCCGCCGCCCGCGCACGGCTATCCGCCGCCACCGCCGCCGCTGCCCTATCAGCAGTACGGCCAGCCCTACGGCGCGGCGCCGGGTGGCTACCCGCAGCAGCCCCCGAAGAAGTCCCGCAAGGGCCTGATCATCGTGCTGTCCGTGGTCGGCGCGCTGGTGCTGGTCGGCGTCCTCGCCGTGGTGGCGGCCGGCATCTTCTTCAAGGATCGAGTGGTCGCGACCGACGTCGAGGTCGGCAGCTGCATCGCCGACGTCCCGGAGAGCTCCCGGGTGGTCACGCTGCCCACCGTCGACTGCGCCGAGGAGCACGGCGGCGAGGTGTACGCGGTGCTGACCATGCCCGACGGCGACTACCCCGGCACCTCGGTGATCGACGAGTGGCAGAACAAGTGCCCCGAGGCGCTCGCCACCTACTCACCCGAGGCCATGGTCGACGACACCGTCGGCGTCTACGTGCTGTATCCCACCCAGGAAACCTGGGATGCCGGAGACCGCGCCGTCACGTGCATCGCGACGCTGGAGCCCAAGCGGACGGGCACCCTCAGGGGCTAGCCGTTACCCCTGGTACTGATACCGTTCGGTCATGACTACGGAGCACTTCGACGCGGTCATCGTGGGCGCCGGATTCGCAGGAATCGGCGCTGCGATCCAGCTCAAGCGGCTTGGCATCGACGACTTCGTCATCCTCGAACGCGAGGACGACCTCGGTGGCACCTGGTACGTCAACCACTACCCCGGTCTGGCCGTCGACGTGCCGACCACCACGTACTCGTACTACTTCGAGCCCAACCCGAACTGGTCGCGGCTGTTCACACCCGGTCCGGAGATCAAGCGGTACGCCGACGACGTGGCCGACAAGTACGACGTCCGCCGCCACATCCGCTACTCCGTGAACGTCGAGGGCGCCCGGTGGGACGAGGAGGCCTCGGTGTGGCGGGTGTCGCTGCGCGACGGCACGACGCTGTCGGGCCGCTACCTGCTGACCGCCACCGGCTTCCTGTCGCAGCCGAAGATCCCCGACATCCCGGGCATCGCCGACTTCGACGGCACGATCATCCACACCACCGAGTGGCAGGACGACTTCGACCCCGCCGGTCGCCGGATCGCCGTCATCGGCACCGGTGCGACCGCGGTCCAGCTGATCCCCGAGCTGGCCAAGAAGGCGGCCGACCTGACGGTGTACCAGCGCACCCCGATCTGGGTGGTGCCGAAGATCGACCTCCGCTTCGGCACGTTCGCCAAGAAGCTGTTCGCCCGGATCCCCGCGACGCAGCGCGCACTGCGCTGGTTCACCGACTCGGTCTACGAGGTCATGGTGTCGATCGGCGTCGTGCACTACAAGACGTTCCGCGGGCGGGGCAACATCTCGGCCGCCGACCTGTCGCGACTGCACCGCTTCGTCGTCATCCGCGACAAGGAGCTGCGTCGCAGGCTCACCCCGGACTACGACTTCGGTTGCAAGCGACCGACGTTCAGCAACGGCTTCTACCGCGCGTTCACGCGGCCCAACGTGCACCTGCAGGACGTGGGCATCGACCACGTGCAGTCCGACGGCATCGTCGGCAAGGACGGCACCAAGGTCGAGGTCGACACGCTGGTGCTGGCCACCGGCTTCGACCTGTGGGAGGCCAACTTCCCGGCCATCGAGGTCATCGGTCGCGAGGGCCGCAACCTCGGGAAGTGGTGGCGCGACACCAGATTCCAGGCCTACCAGGGCGTCTCGATGCCGCAATTCCCGAACTACCTGAGCCTCGCCAGCCCGTACGCGTTCCTCGGTCTGAACTTCTTCAACACGATGGAGTATCAGATGCGGCTGATGGACCGGCTGTTCACCGAGGTTCAGCGCCGCGGCGCCACCACCTTCGAGGTCACCGAGGAAGCCAACACGCGGTACCTGGACCGGATGACCGAGCTGCTGGGCGATTCGCTGTTCACCCTCGGCAACTGCGCCAGCGCGCGCTCGTACTACTACAACCCCGCCGGTGAGCCGACCCTGTTGCGGCCCACCACCACCGAGACCGCGATCAGGGAAGCATCCGAGTTCCCCCTGAGCGACTACCGCATTGCCTGAGAGGATCACCGTGCCGCAGGAGAAGTCGAATTCGAAGGTCGCCACCCTGGCCGGACTGTCGTTGACCGGAGCCGGCATCGCGCACTTCGTGCGACCGGAGCTGTTCGAGGGCATCACCAGTGGCGCCTTCCCGAACGACGTCAGTCGGCACATCCAGATCAACGGCTCGATCGAGACGGCGATCGGCGTGGGCCTGCTGGTCCCGCAGACGCGCAAGCTCGCGGTGCTCGGCTCGGTTGGCTACGTGGCCTACCTCGCCGTCAACGTCCTGCGCAACCGCTAGGACGCCTGCGCCACCGTGCTGGCCCGCACGACGAGTTCCGGTGGGAACACCGGGTTCTCGGGCCGACGGTCGGGCTCGCCGGCAGCCGCTGACATCAGCAGGTCCACCGCCGTCGCGCCGATCCGCGCGGTGGGCTGACGGATCGACGACAGCGGCAGCACCGCCGAACGCGCGAAGTCGATGTCGTCGTACCCGATCAGCGCGACGTCGTCGGGCACCCGGACACCGGCGAGCATGGTGAACGCCTGCAGCATGCCGATCGCCACCAGGTCGTTGGCGCAGAACACCCCGTCGGGCCGGTCGGCGGGCGCGCGTCTCAGCAGGTCCTCCCCGACGGCGCGACCGGCGAGCACGCTCAGCGTCGGCGTCTCGACCACCTCCAGTCGCGCACCGTCGGCGTCGTCGACGGCGTGGCGCGCACCGCGATGCCGATCGGCCACCTGACGCAGCGTCGACGGTCCGCCGACGAACGCGATGCGGCGCCGACCGGTCTCGATCAGGTGCCGGACGGCGAGCCGGCCACCCTCGACGTCGTCGACGGCCACGGAGTCGAACGGCGTGCCGGTGCCGTCCCGGTCGACGAGCACCACCGGGGTGCCCAGCCGTCGGAGAGTCTCGAGGCGGCCGAGGTCGTCGCCGATCGGCGACACCAGCAGCCCGAACACCCGCTGCTCGTGGAAGATGTCGACGTACGCCCGCTCCTTGGCCTCGTCCTCGTCGGACGTGCCGAGCAGGACCGCGAGATCGTGCTCGGCGGCGCGGCGTTCGGCGGCGCGGGCCACGTCGGTGAAGAACGGGTTGCCGACGTCGAGCACCACCAGACCCACGCACCGGGACCGGCCCGCCCGCAGCTGGCGTGCGGCGTCGTTGCGGACGAAACCGAGGTCGTCGATGGCGGCATGCACGCGCGCGATGGTCGCGGGCGACACCTTGTCCGGCGAGTTGAGCACGTTGGACACGGTGCCGACCGACACCGACGCCGCCTGGGCGACGTCGCGCATGCTCACCGTCATCTGTCCATGATGCGGGGTGCCAGTCGCTGGAGCTGGGTGACGTGGCCGGGCTCGAGTTCGTCGAGTGCCGTGACGCCGAGAAGCCGCATGGTGCGGGTGATCTGGTCGGTGAGGATCTCGATCATCCGATCGACGCCCGCCTCGCCGCCGGCCATCAGGCCGTAGAGGTAGGCACGGCCGACCATCGTGAACCGCGCACCGAGCGCGAGCGCGGCGACGATGTCGGCGCCCGACATGATGCCGGTGTCGAGGATGATCTCCGTATGGTCACCCACGGCGGCCGCGACGGTCGGCAGCAGGTGGAACGGAATGGGCGCCCGGTCGAGCTGGCGCCCACCGTGGTTGGACAGCACGATCCCGTCGACGCCGAGATCGGCGACCGCCGTCGCATCGGCGACGGTCTGGATGCCCTTGACCACCAATTTGCCGGGCCACTGCGACTTGATCCACGCCAGATCCTCGAACGTGACGGTCGGGTCGAACATCGTGTCCAGGAGTTCGGCCACCGTGCCCGACCACCGGTCCAGCGACGCGAAGGCCAACGGCTCGGTGGTGAGGAAGTCGACCCACCAGTGCGGCCGCGGGATGGCGTTCAGGACGGTCTTGGCGGTCAGCGCCGGCGGGATCGACATGCCGTTGCGCTTGTCCCGCAGGCGCGCGCCGGCCACCGGTACGTCGACCGTCACCAGCAGGGTGTCGTAACCGGCCGCCGCGGCGCGCTCGACGAGCGCCATCGACCGGTCGCGGTCCTTCCACATGTACAGCTGGAACCAGTTGCGGCCGTGCGGGTTCGCCGCCTTGACGTCCTCGATGGACGCGGTGCCCATCGTGGACAGCGAGAACGGGATGCCGGCGCGCGCCGCGGCGTGGGCACCGGCGTACTCGCCCTCGGTCTGCATCATCCGGGTGAACCCGGTCGGCGCGATCGCGAACGGCAACTCGGAACGCCCGCCGAGGATGGTGCAGCTGGTGTCCACCTTGGAGACGTCGCGCAGGATCGCGGGGTGGAACTCGATGTCGCGGAATGCCTGTCGCGCGCGGGCCAGCGAGAGTTCCTCCTCGGCGGCCCCGTCGGTGTAGTCGAACGCCGCCTTCGGAGTGCGCCGCTTGGCGATCACCCGGAGGTCCTCGATGGTCAGCGCCGATGCGAGCCTGCGGGTGCGGGCGTTGAACTCGGGCTTCTTGAACTGCATCAGCGGAGCGAGGTCCGCCGGCCGGGGAACACGACGCTTCATGGTGACGACCTTCCAGCCCCGACTGCGCGGGGTTCGTAGCGGTGGACCGGGAACCCGGTGGCGACGAGGTGCCGCATCGCCTCCAGGTCCCCGTCGATCAGGTGGTGGGCACGGGCGGCGATCAGCACGTTGCCCAGTGCGGTGGCCTCCACGGGCCCCGCGACGACCGGCAGCCCGAGCCGGTCGGCGGTCAGTTGGCACAGCAGCCGGTTCTGCGCTCCCCCGCCCACGACGTGGACGGTGCGCACGTCGACGCCCGAGATCTCGGCGGCCTGCCGCACGCCGCGCGCGAAGTCGGCGGCGAGGCTCTCCACGATCACCCGCACCACCTCCGGCCGCGTCGACGGTCCCCGCATCCCCCGTTCGTCATACCACTCGCGGATGCGGCGCGGCATGTCGCCGGGGGGCAGGAACCGCGGGTCGCCGGTGTCGAAGACGTCGAACGCGGCGGTCACGTCGGCGGCCTGGGCGAGCAGCTCAGGCAGGTCGGCGTCGTGCCCGTCGTGCCGGTAGCCACGGACGGTCTCACTGAGCAGCCACAGACCCATCACGTTGTGCAGCAGCCGGATCCGGCCGTCGGCGCCCACCTCGTTGGTGAAGTTGGCCTGCCAGGCGGCCTCGCTGACTACCGGCGCGGCGACCTCGACGCCGACCAGGCCCCACGTCCCGCACGACACGTACGCCGCCGACTCGGCCGCCATCGGCACCGCGACGACCGCCGACGCGGTGTCGTGCGACGCGACCGACGTGACCGTCGTGCCCGAGGTCAGACCCAGTTGGTCGGCGAGCGTGGGCAGCAGCGGCCCCAGCGCCGTGCCGGCCTCGACGAGCGCGGGGAACAGGTCGACGGGCAGATCGAGCCGCTCGAGCAGGTCGCGGTCCCACTCCCCGGCGGTGGTGAGCAGACCCGTCGTCGACGCGTTGGTGCGCTCGGTGGCCTCGCGTCCGGTGAGCCAGTAGCCGATGAGGTCGGGGATCAGCAGCGCACGGTCCGCGACCGCGAGATGCCCACCGACCGCCTCCGCGGCGAGCTGGTACACCGTGGTGAACGGGAGGAACTGCAAGCCGTTGCGCCGGTACAGGTCCCCGGCGGCGATGCGGGAGTGGACTGCCTCGACCCCGGCGTCGGTGCGCCCGTCGCGGTAGTGGTGCGGCAGCCCGAGCAGTGCCCCGCCGCGCAGCAGGCCGTAGTCGACCGCCCACGAGTCGACGCCCACGGCCACCAGGTGGTCAGCGTGTCGACCCGCTTCGGCCAGCCCGCGGCACGCCTCGGAGAACAGCCGCGGCACGTCCCAGTGCATGACCGTCCGGCTGCCGTTCCACAGCGACACCGGGTCGTTCGAGAACCGGGCAACCTGCTCCAGGTGCAGCCGCCCCGGGCCGACGTCGGCGAGCATGACCCGTCCGCTCGTGGCCCCGAGGTCGATGGCCGCGACCTGACCCGCGCTCATCGCAGGAACGCCGCCGCCACGCCGGCATCCACCGGCACGTGCAGCCCGGTGGTGTGCGAGAAGTCCGAGGTGCACAGGGCGAACGCCGCGTTGGCGATGTTCTCCGGCAGCACCTCGCGCTTGAGCAGGGTGCGCTGCGCGTAGTAGGCGCCGAGTTCCTCCTCGGGGACGCCGTAGACCGCGGCGCGCTTGGCGCCCCAGCCGCCGGCGAAGATGCCCGACCCCCGCACCACGCCGTCGGGGTTGATGCCGTTGACCTTGACGCCGTGTTCGCCGAGTTCGGCGGCGAGCAGCCGGACCTGGTGTGCCTGGTCGGCCTTGGTCGCCGAGTAGGCGATGTTGTTGGGGCCGGCGAACACCGAGTTCTTCGACGAGATGTAGATGATGTCGCCGCCGAGCTTCTGGTCGATCAGCGCGCGGGCGGCGGCCTTCGAGACCAGGAACGAGCCGCGGGCCATCACGTCGTGCTGCAGGTCCCAGTCGGCCGCGGTGGTCTCCAGCAGCGACTTCGACAGCGACAGCCCGGCGTTGTTGACCACGATGTCGATGCCGCCGAACGCGAGCACGGTCGCGTCGACTGCGGCCTGGATGGCCGCCTCGTCGGTGACGTCGGCGGCGATGCCCACCGCGACGTCGGGTCCACCGATCTCCGCGGCTGCGGCCTCGGCCTTCCCGGCGTCGAGGTCGGCGATCACCACGCAGGCGCCCTCGGCGGCCAGCCGGGTGGCGATGGCCTTGCCGATGCCGGAGGCGGCGCCGGTCACCAGTGCGATCCGGGTGGCCAGCGGCTTGGGCTTCGGCATGCGGGCGAGCTTGGCCTCCTCGAGTGCCCAGTACTCGATGCGGAACTTCTCCGACTCGTCGATGGGCGCGTAGGTCGAGACGGCCTCGGCCCCGCGCATGACGTTGATCGCGTTGAGGTAGAACTCACCGGCCACCCGTGCGGTCTGCTTGTCCTTGCCGTAGCTGAACATTCCGACGCCGGGGATCAGGATGATCGCGGGGTCGGCGCCGCGCATCGCGGGGCTGTCGGCGCTCGCATGGCGCTCGTAGTACGCGCGGTAGTCCTCGCGGTAGCGGTCGTGCAGTTCGGCCAGCCGGGTGCGGCAGTCCTCGACGTCCGCGTCGGCGGGCAGGTCGAGCACGAGGGGCTTGACCTTGGTGCGCAGGAAGTGGTCGGGGCAGCTGGTGCCGAGCGCCGCGAGGCGCGGATGCTCTGCGGCGGCGAGGAAGTCGAGGACGGGTTTGACGTCGGTGAAGTGCCCCACCTGCGGCCGGTCGGTGGACGCGAGGCCGCGCAGGAAGGGGGCGAGCGCGGCGGCCTTGGCCCGGCGGTCGGCGGTGGGCAGCGCACCGTAGCCGTCGAGGGGGGCGCCGAAGGGCTCTGCCTTCCCGTTGGCGTCGAGGTACTTCTGCGCGGCGGCGATGATCTCGAGCGAATTCGCCTCGGCCGCCGCGGAGGTGTCCCCCCACGCGGTGATGCCGTGACCGCCGAGGATGCACCCGATCGCCTGCGGGTTGGCGCGCTTGATCTCGGCGATGTCGAGGCCGAGCTGGAAGCCCGGCCTGCGCCACGGCACCCACACCACCCGGTCGCCGAAGATCTTTACCGTCAACGACTCTCCGTCGGCTGCGGTCGCGATCGCGATGCCGGAGTCGGGGTGCAGGTGGTCCACGTGGGCGGCGTCGACGAGGCCGTGCATCGCGGTGTCGATCGACGGTGCGGCGCCGCCCTTGCCGTGCAGGCAGTAGTCGAACGCCGCGACCATCTCGTCCTCGCGGTCGAGCCCGGGGTAGACGTCGACCAGCGCGCGCATCCGGTCCAGGCGCAGGACCGCCAGGCCCCGATCGGTCAGCGTGCCCAGGTCGCCGCCGGATCCCTTGACCCACATGAGGTCGACGTCCTCGCCGGTGACCGGGTCGACGTCGGTGCCCTTGGCGGAGGTGTTGCCGCCCGCGTAGTTGGTGTTCTTCGGATCGGATCCGAGCCGGTTGGACCGGGCGATCAGGTCGTTCACGGTGTCATTGGTCGTCATTGGTCAGGCTCCCCAGGATGATTGGACGCCGCCGGCACGCTCGGCTTCGATGGTCTCGCGGTAGCCCGAGTCGCGGAAGGCGACCATCGGGCGTTCGGGCAGGCCACGCTCGGCGCGACGCTGGGCGAGCATGGGGCGGACGTCGGTGTAGAAGGCGTCCATCACGATCTCGTTGGCACCGAGCACGTCCCCCGCGTCCTGCGCGACGGCCAGCGCCTCGCCGTCGACGAGCAGCGCGCGCGCCGTCATCTCCTCGACGTTGAGCACCGAGCGGATCTGGCCGGGGATCTTCTCCTCGACGTTGTGGCACTGGTCGAGCATCAGCGCGACGTCGCTGCCGTCGCTCAGTCCGCCGCCGCGGATCACCTCGAACATGATGCGGAACAACTGGAACGGGTCCGCCGCCCCGACGATCAGGTCGTCGTCGGCGTAGAAGCGCGAGTTGAAGTCGAACGAGCCCAGCTTCCCGAGCCGGAGCAGCTGCGCGACGATGAACTCGATGTTGGTGCCCGGTGCGTGGTGGCCGGTGTCGAGGCACACCTTGGCCCGCTCGCCGAGCGCGGAGACGTGCGCGTAGGAGGTGCCCCAGTCCGGCACGTCGGTCATGTACATCGCGGGCTCGAAGAACTTGTACTCGAGGACCAGACGCTGCTCGGTGCCGACGTGCTGGTAGATCGTCGCCAGCGATTCGGCCAGCCGGTCCTGCCGTCCGCGGATGTCGCCCTGACCGGGATAGTTCGTGCCGTCGGCGAGCCACACCTTGAGATCGCGGGACCCGGTCTGGTTCATCACCTCGATGCAGTCGAGGTGGTGGTCGATGGCCTTCTGCCGCACCACCTTGTCGGTGTGGGTGAGGCTGCCGAACTTGTAGTCGTCGTCCTGGAACGTGTTGGAGTTGATGGTGCCCAGCGCGACGCCGTGGTCCTCGGCGTAGCGGGACAGCGCGGCGTAGTCGTCCACGCGGTCCCACGGGATGTGCAGTGCCACCCGCGGGGCGAGTCCGGTCATCCGGTGCACCATCGCCGCGTCGGCGATCTTCTCGCGGACGTCGCGGGGGGTGCCCGGGGTGCCGAAGACCTTGAACCGGGTGCCCGAGTTGCCGAACGCCCAGGAGGGCAGTTCGATCTCGAGGTTGTCGAGGACGGTGTTCGCAAAGGTGGTCATGACATTCCCTGCCCGCTGAGGTGTGTGCTCGGTGCGGTCGCCGGCGGCGGCTCGACCGGTGCTCCGTACCGTTCGTGCTCGATCTCGCGCAGGGTCTTGCCCTGGGTGCGTGGTGCCCATACTGCCCCGATCACCAGGGCGACGGTGAGCAGTCCGACGAGGAGGATGCCGACGGTGGTCAGACCCGTCGCGGCCAGCATCGTCGGGAAGAAGTAGCTCAGCAGGCCGGTCGCCGTGCGGACCACGAAGAACATGACGCCCTGCGCGCTGGCACGGTATAGCGTGGCGAACATCTCGCTGGCCCACAGGCTGTAGAAGGCCTGTGCGCCGATGCCGGCGGAGACGCCCCAGAGGACGGCGAAGATCAGCATCGTCGAGATGCCGCTGTCGGTGAACGCGACGAGGACCGCCCAGGCGACGATGCCGAGCGCGGCGCCGATGACGTACAGCAGGCGCTGCGACATCCGGTCGGCGTAGCGCATGAAGCCGAAGTAGGTGGCCGCCACCGTGCAGCCCCACACCAGCACCTGCAGCAGGTTCTGCTGCACCGGGCTGTGCAGGCCGGCGGTGTCGTAGACGCGCGGCATGAAGATGCCGGCCTGTCCGGCGACGGTGTTCCAGAACAGGTAGATGCCGCCGAGGAACAGCAGCGCGCTGATGTTGACCTTGCGGGAGAACAGGCCGCGCAGGCCACGGGCACCGACGGACGACCCGGCCGTCTGGCCCTCGTCCTCCCAGATCTGCGATTCGCGCAGCCCTTGGCGCACCCACCAGACGACGGCCGCGACGACGAACAGGTGCAGGAAGATGAGCCGCGATCCGAGCAGGCCCAGCGGCGCGAGGGCCGCGGCGAGGCCGAACCCGATGAACGGACCCACCGACCAGGCCAGCTGTGCGGTGCCGACGTGCTTGGCACGCTCGACCGACGGCGCCTGCTCGGCGATGTAGGTCCACGACGCGGGAACCCCTGCGCCGACGGCGATCCCGGTGATCACGAACGCGGCGAGCAGCATGCCGAAGTTGACCGCGAAGGCGGCGATCAGGACACCGGCCATGTAGACCAGCAGGTCGTAGGTGTAGATCGCCTTGCGGCCGAAGCGGTCGCAGAGCGGCCCGCCGATGGCCGCACCGATGGCGGCGCCGAACGCATTGGCGCTCAGCGCGGCGAGCAACCCGACCGCGAAGTTACTGATGCCGAAGGCCTCCTGCCAGAAGCCGAGACTGGTGGCGATGGCGATGATCGACCCGGCCTCGATGTAGTTCGACATCGCGACGGCGATGGTCGCCCGCCAGCCGGTGGTGGAGCGCGCTCCGATTTTCATGGGTGTCCTGATCTCGTTGGGCTCGGGCAGTTAGGCGAAGTGGAAGTACTCGGTGAGGCGCTGCTGGTCGGTGGCGGGATGGGCACCCGATCCGTCGGGTGTGGCGGACGGCCGGAAGTACTCGGACATGACGGCCTGCCACCGCGCGTTGACGTCCGTGTCCGCCATGGCCGCGACGGCGCGGTCGAAGTCGTCGGTCTCGAGGTAACCGACCACCATGCCGTCGTCCTCGCGGAGGAACAGCGAGTAGTTGTGCCAGCCGGTGTCGCGGAGGGCGTCGAGCATCTCGGGCCAGACCTCCTCGTGCGCCGCGAGGTAGTCGTCGACGCGGTCGGGCCGGAGGTGCATCACGAAGCAGACGCGTTGCACGTCGGACCTCCTTGGTCGGCTCGTTCTGAATTGAAACGTTTCATTTAGTGATCCAGGCAACATGCCATGCGTGCCCGCCGACGTCAAGAGGCCTGCCGCGCCGTCTGCCTCCGCGGTTCCCCAGCGCTCGCCAGCTACCCTCGGTGACGTGCGCTATGTGACGGGAGTGACCGATGGGACTTTGCTGTCCCGACGCCGCCTCCTGGTCGGACTGGCCGCCACCGCGGCATTGGCCGGTGTCGCGAAGTACGGCACCGAGGCGCCGGGGCAAGCCGTGACGCCGGCCGCGGCCCCCGCCGGCGCGCCTGCTGCCCTGGTCGAGACCTGGCCCCCGCTGGCGCCGCCGCCACCGGCGAGCGCGCGGGTTCCCCTCCCCGGCGGCGGGGTGCTGAACCTGCTGCCAGGAGCCGGCGATCTGGTGGCCATCACGCTGGACGACGGCGTCGATACCGACGTGGTCCGCGCCTACGCCCGGTTCGCCAAGGACAGCGGGATCCGCCTGACGATGTTCGTCACCGGCGTCTACGCGTCGTGGACCGACAATCGCGACCTACTGGCGCCACTCGTCGAGTCGGGTCAGGTGCAACTCGCCAACCACACCTGGGTGCACCCGAACCTGACGACCCTGAGCCCGCACGAGGTCGCCGGTGAACTCCGTCGCAACGACGACTTCCTGCGCACCACGTTCGGCGTCGACGCCACGCCGTACTTCCGCCCGCCCTACGGCGCGTACGACGACATGGTGCAGAAGGTCGCCGGCGACCTCGGCTACACCGCCACCACGCTGTGGAACGGAACGCTCGGCGACGACGTCGTCCTCGCGCCGCGCGACATCGTCGCCAACGCCGAGAAGTATTGCGTCCCAGGCTCGATCGTCATCGGTCACCTGAACCACGACCCGGTGACGAGTGTCTACCATCAGTTCATCGACGTGATCCGTGCCCGCAACCTTCGCACCGTTACCCTCGACGACGTGTTCACCAAGCCCGAGGTCGCCCGGCTCGTGTCCGGGTATCCGTCCTGAAGCGCACCCTCGGCACGTCCGATGCGGTCGCGATCGGACTCGGCTCGATGGTCGGCGCCGGCATCTTCGTCGTACTCGCAGCGGCGGCCGCCGCGGCGGGTAGCGGACTGCTGGTGGGCCTCGCCATCGCGGCGGTCGTCGCCTACTGGAACGCCACGTCGTCCGCGCGGCTCGCCGCCCTGTACCCGCAGTCCGGTGGCACCTACGTCTACGGCCGCGAACGGCTCGGCCCGTTTTGGGGCTACACCGCCGGCTGGAGCTTCGTCGTCGGCAAGACCGCGTCGTGTGCGGCGATGGCGCTGACGGTCGGGTTCTACGCGTGGCCCGATCACGCGAACGCCGTCGCGGTCGCGGCCGTGCTGGCCCTGACCGTCGTGAACGTGCTGGGCGTGCAGAAGTCGGCGTTGGCGACCCGCGTCATCGTGGCCGTCGTGCTGGCCGTGCTCGCGGCCGTCGTGGTGGCGATCGTCGACGCCGACGGCATCGATCCCGGGCGGCTGAGCGTCGCGTCCGACGCGGGCGTGGCGGGGGTGCTGCAGGCGGCGGGGTTGCTGTTCTTCGCGTTCGCCGGCTACGCCCGCATCGCCACGCTCGGTGAAGAGGTGCGCGATCCGGCGACCACCATCCCGCGGGCGATCACCGTCGCGCTGGGCATCGCACTGGTGGTCTACGCGGTCGTCGCCGTCACCGTCCTGTCCGAACTGGGCAGCGCCGCACTCGCTTCGGCGACAGCGCCGTTGGCCGACGCCGTCTCGGCTGCGGGCCATCCGGGGCTGGTGCCGGTGGTCCGGGTGGGGGCGGCCGTCGCCGCGCTCGGCTCGCTGCTGGCACTCATCCTCGGGGTGTCCCGGACGACGCTGGCGATGGCCCGCGACCGTCACCTCCCCGGCACACTCGCCGCGGTCCACCCGAGGTTCGACACTCCGTATCGCGCGGAGATCGCCGTCGGCGTGGTGGTGGCCGTCATCGCGGCGCTGGTCGACGTCCGGGGTGCCATCGGGTTCTCGTCGTTCGCGGTGCTGGTGTACTACGCGATCGCCAACGCGTCGGCGTTCACGTTGGGCCGCAGGGCGGTTCCGGTGCTGGGTCTCGTCGGCTGCGTGGTGCTGGCGTTCGCCCTGCCGCTCGCGTCGGTGCTGGCGGGCGTCGCTGTGGTGGCCGTCGGCGCACTTGCCTACGTGGTGCGGGGCCGCATCTCTGGCGCGTGAGGCCACGATGGTGTGTAGTTCCCATTCGTGAGCGCATTCAGCTGGACACCCGTTGCCCGTGACGCCGTGGTGGTCGGACCCGACGAACGGTTGAGTTGGCCCCGCACCATCGGCATCGGCGCCCAGCACGTGGTCGCGATGTTCGGTGCGACGTTCCTGGTGCCGGTGCTGACCGGGTTCCCGCCGGCGACGACGCTGCTGTTCTCCGGTGTCGGCACGATCCTGTTCCTGATCATCACCGGCAACCGCCTGCCCAGCTACCTGGGCTCGAGCTTCGCGGTGATCTCACCGGTGGTCGCCGCCGTGGGATCGAACGGTGCGGGCGGGGCACTCGGCGGGTTGGTCGCGTTGGGCCTGGTGCTGATCCTGATCGGCGTGCTCGTCCACGTCGGCGGCACCCGGTGGCTCAACGCGGCGCTGCCGCCGGTCGTGACGGGTGCCGTGGTCGCGCTGATCGGCTTCAATCTGGCGCCCGCGGCGAAGGACAACTTCGTGCAGGGCCCGCTGGTCGGCATCATCACGCTGGTGCTGCTGGTGGGGACGCTCGCATTCTTCCGCGGCATCGTCGGCCGGTTGGCGATCTTCATCGCCGTCGTGGTCGGCTACGCGCTGGCATGGGTGCTCGACGACGTCGACGCCGAGGCCAAGGCCGCGATCGACGCGGCGGCGTGGATCGGGCTACCGCAGTTCCAGACGCCAACGTTCTCGCTGGCGGTGCTGCCGCTGTTCCTGCCGGCGGTCATCGCGTTGGTCGCGGAGAACATTGGTCACGTGAAGTCCGTCGGGCAGATGACGGACACCGACACCGACCCGCTGATGGGCCGTGCGATCGCGGCCGACGGCGTGGCGACCACGTTGGCGGGCTTCGGCGGCGGATCCGCGACGACGACGTACGCCGAGAACATCGGCGTGATGGCGGCGACGCGCGTGTATTCGACTGCGGCCTACTGGATCGCGGCGGTCGTGGCGATCGTGCTGGCGATGTGCCCCAAGATCGGCGCGCTGATCTCCGCCATCCCGCCCGGCGTGCTCGGCGGTGCCACCATCGTGCTGTACGGACTGGTCGGCGTGCTGGGGATCAGGATCTGGCTGACCAACCACGTCGACTTCAGCCTGCCGATCAACCAGATGACGGCCGCCATTCCGCTGATCATCGGCATCGCCGACTTCACTTGGACCGCAGGTAATTTGACGTTCACCGGCATCGCACTCGGCTCGATCGCGGCGCTGATCGTCTACCACGGGATGAAGCTGCTCGGGCTGCGGACCGCACGCGCCGAGGACACCAGCCCGCTGCAGCCGTGACCGTCCTAGGCTGAGTGCATGGACCACCTCACCGACGACGTCATCGCCTTCCTCTCCGAGGGCACCCGCACCGGCAAGCTCGGCTACGTCGCATCGGACGGCCGCCCGCTGATCGCACCGGTGTGGTTCATTGTCGATGGCGGCCAGCTGATCTTCAACACCGGCCGCGACACCGCGAAGGGCCGTGCGCTGGCCCGCGACCCGCGGGTGGTGATCTGCGTTGACGAGCAGGACCCGCCGTTCTCGTTCGTCCAGGTGCAGGGCGTCGCGTCGACGGGTGAGGAGCCCGACGACCTGCTCGACACCGCCACCCGGATCGGTGGCCGCTACATGGGAGCCGACCGCGCCGACGAGTTCGGCCAACGCAACGCCGTACCCGGTGAACTCGTCGTGCGCGTGACGCCCACCAAGGTGATCGCCGCATTCGACGTCGCCGACTAGAACGGCGGCGGCGGTTCGGGTTCGCGGCGCTTGTTCTCGAGGAAGGTTTCCTCGTAGGTGTAGTCCTCTTCGCAGCGGTGCAGGGGCGGCGGGTTGACCCGGTACTCCCGGTTGGCGTGGCGTTCGGCGACGATGTCGGCGGCCTGCTGGGCGGCGCGGGTGCGTCTGCGGCGCGGCATCATCGCCGTCCGGTCACCACCGGACTCCTCGCCCCCGGGTTCGGGGGTGGTGGGTTCGGCCGGTCCGGTCGGTTGGCTCAACGCCGGGAAGATGTCCCCGCTGCCCGGCGACGTCGGGTAGCACTCCCCAGCCGGGGAGGTCCACAGCACCGTCCCGTCGGGTAGCTGTCGGTCCCGCCATCCCCAGAACGTCTTGCACAAATGATGAAAACGGCACAGGCACTTCAGGTTCGACGCATGCGTGCGCCCACCCGCCGCCCACGGAACGGTGTGGTCGACGTCGCAGCCGAACGCCGGCTCCTCACACCCCGGGAACCGGCACGTCACATCGCGGGCCCGCACGAAGTCCGCCAACGCCCGCGACGGCCGGTACCGGCACTCCGGCTCCGCAGCCGCCCCGGGATGCAGCACCGGCCGGATCAGCGCGTCTTGGGCCAACGCTGCGATGATCTCCGGGGCGATCAACCCCTCATATCCGGCGGTGATCGCGACCCCGCGCCGATCCCCCGCCAGTGCGGCCCGGTCGGCGACGACGTGGATCACCACCGCACTGGTCACACCGCGCCCGCCGGCGGGGCAGTCGTCGCGGCGGCAGTGGCACGCCATCCGGTCCGCCCCGGCGGCCATCGCGCCGATCGCATCCCCGCGCCGCTGCGAGCGGGTGCGGGGGTCGTGCTCGCAGACGGTGTCGGCCAACTCGCTCAACCGCGCCGCGGCGGCGGCGGCATCGGTGGCGAACACCGTCATGGTGACGTAGGCCAGGCCGTGTTCGATGCCCTCCACCGTCACCCCACGGTCGGTGACCCGATGTTCGCGGCGGCGGACCGCGTCGAGGTCGACCTCGGCGACGATCGCGTCGATGCGGCCGTCCAACGCGGTCCGGTTCAACCGCCCCCAGCGTGGTGCCCGCTTCGCGAGGACGGCGTCGACCCCGGCGAGGACCTCCTCGTCGAGGATCAACCCGGTCCGGAACGCCGCCGCCCGAAACAGCGCCTCGTCGACGTCGCCGGCCAGGAACCGCGCCCCCAGCAGGGGGAGCTGCTCCCGCAGCGCGCGGGCGTACCGGACGTGCGCACCGGCCCGCTTCCGACTGACCCCGAGGGCGGCGGCGATCTCCACCGTCGCCGCACCGGTCGCGTCGACCCACCACTCCTCGGTGTCCTCACCGTCCTGCGCCAACCGCAACGCCATGAAGTCCGCGATCGCGACCAACCGCTGGGCTGCCGCTTGAGCCTCCGCACGCGCCGCGACGCCCATGCGCTGCAACAGCAGCGACGCGGGATCGGATGACTCGAACATGTGTTCGATTCTACCCTGGGCCACCGACACGTGACTGTCATCTCCCAAGACATCGGTGACAGTTCTGCATCAGGACATCGGTGACAGTTCTATTGGTCTTGGTGGTGACACTCGTGCGCCAAGGCTTCGGTGGTGGCTGTCAATGAACCGATCGATCCTTTGGTCCGTCTGGCGATCTCGCAGTGGCCCGATGACGCTCCTCGGGGTGCGGTGTCGACCTTCTGTGCCGAGTACGGAATCTCTCGTAAATCGTTCTACGAGTTGCGCAAGCGTGCGGCGACCGACGGGCCGGCAGCGGTACTCGAACCCAGGACGCGGCGACCGAAGTCGAGCCCGTCGAAGTTGAGTGACGAGGCCAAGGACCAGGCCCTTGCGGTACGCGCCGCGCTGGAGGCCACCGGGCTGGATCACGGGCCGATCAGTGTGCACGACAAGATGCACGCGATGGGCCTAGAGCAGGTCCCGTCCACGGCGTCGTTGGCGCGGGTGTTCCGTGAGGCCGGCGTGGCTCGCCTCGAGCCGAAGAAGAAGCCCCGCTCGGCGTGGCGCCGGTTCGTCTATCCGGCCCCCAATGCATGCTGGCAACTCGACGCCACCGAGTACGTGTTGAGCGGTGGGCGGCGGTGCGTGATCTTTCAGCTCCTCGATGACCACTCCCGCTACGCGCTCGCCTCCCACGTCGCACTCAGCGAGACCGCCACGGCGGCGATCGCCGTGGTCGACAAGGCCATCGCCGAACATGGAGTGCCACAACGACTGTTGTCCGACAACGGACATGCATTGAACCCGTCGCGCCGCGGGCACGTCGGCCAACTCGTCACCCATCTGGCTGCCCTGGGCGTGGAGGCGATCACCGGCAAGCCCTACAAGCCGACCACCCAAGGAAAGAACGAACGGTTCCACCAAACCCTGTTCCGCTACCTCGACAAGCAGCCCATCGCCGAGTCGCTGACCGAACTCCAACACCACGTCGACGCCTTCGACCACATCTACAACACCGAGCGCCCCCACCAAGGGCTACCGGGACGCGTCACTCCCCGCACGGCATGGGAAGCCACCCCGAAAGCGCCAGCGCCTCACCCCAAGCCCGCCCCTTTGTCCTTCGACCATGCCGTAGTCAAGCCACACCGGCCCGCACCAGCGCCCGCCGACCTCCCCCACGGAACCTCGGTCAAGACCCTCAACACCGCCGGTGCCTTCGTCCTCGCCGGCGTCACCTACAAAGTCGATGGACGACGCAGCTTCGAGCAGATCCTGGTCGTCATCGACGGCGACAACATCATCGCGGCCGATCTCGACGGCGAAGTCCTCATCGAACACACCCGGCCCGCACCCGGGATCACCTACGTCGGCAACGGACGACCCCGCGGCCCACACCCCACAACCACCGGACCGTCACCGAAGTCCTGACACACCAACTGTCACCGATGTCCTGACACAGAACTGTCACCCATGTCCTGAGACATCACACCACCGACACGTGACAGCATCTCGTCATGTCCGCTCGCCACGCACTCGTCCGCAGACCGTCGCCCCGGCTCGCCGAGGGGCTCGTCACCCACATCGAACGGAGCGAGAAGGTCGACGTCGAACTCGCACAACGACAGTGGGACGGTTACGTCGCCGCGCTCACCGACGCCGGGTGGACCACGCACGAGGTGCCGCCCGCACCGGAGTGCCCGGATTCCGTCTTCGTCGAGGACACGATGGTCGTGTACGGCGACCTCGCGGTCATCAGCCGCCCAGGTGCCGACGAGCGCAAACCGGAGACCGCTGCCGCCGAGGAATCCGTGCGGGCCCAGGGCTATCGCATCGCGCACGTCGAGGCGCCCGGGACGCTGGACGGCGGCGACGTGCTCAAGCATGGCGGCACCGTCTGGGTCGGCCGCGGCGGCCGCACGAACGACGACGGGATCGACCAACTCCGAGGCCATCTCGAGCCGCTCGGGGCGCACGTGGTCACCGTTCCGCTGACCAAGGTGCTGCACCTCAAGTCCGCGGTCACGGCCCTGCCCGACGGCACGGTCATCGGCTACGCGCCGGTCGTCGACGACGCCGACGTCTGGGGCGACCGCTTCCTCGCCGTCCCGGAGGAACCCGGCGCGCACGTCGTCCTCCTCGACGACGACCTGCTCCTGATGTCCGCAGCAGCGCCGGAGAGCGCCAGGATCTTCGAGGATCGCGGGTATCGCACCGTCCAGGTGGACATCTCGGAGTTCGAGAAGCTCGAGGGCTGCGTGACGTGCCTGTCGGTCCGCCTGCGCGGACGCCCCGGCTAACCGCGAGCGGGCAGCCCGTTCGGTCCGTCCGTCGACGCCGCGTAGGTCCCGACGGCGAATGCGACTGCGGGACCGGCGATCGCGAGCGCATCGCGGTCGACGTTGGCGATGGTGTCGCCGCGGGTGCGGTACGCGGGATCGAACGGCCGGCCCGCCCGGCCGCCCCACAGCCTGGCCTGCACCTCGCTCTTGCGGCCGGCCGCACCGGTGGTGATGCCGCCGATCGGGATGCCCGCGGCGAGGAACGGTGCGTAGTCGCCGGACCGGCCCAGCGGCTGGTCCGCGGGCCGCTTGCCCGCCAGGTTCAGATAGCCGGCGAGCGTCCGCTCGATGCCCGCCGAGCCCGCAGGCACGCTCGCGGCGGGCACCTGCGGGTTGGGCGTACCGGACTGGTCGCCGTCGTAGGTGAAGTAGCCCGCGTTGATCGAGCCGAGCTGATCGGCGTTCAGGTACATCGCGAGATCGGCCACCCCGTCGCCGCCGAGGCCCGCGAGGTACTTCGTCGACCCCTCCTGCCCCGCCTCCCCCGCACCCCAGAACGCGAACCGCACGGCATTGGTCACGTCCGGCGACGATCCGAGCCGCACCGCCGTCTCCAACACAGCCGCGATGCCGGACCCGTCGGCGTTGAGGCCCGGACTCCGAGGCGCGGAGTCGAGGTTGGTGCCCGCCACGATCACCCGGTGCGGGTCACCGGTCTTGGTCTGGGCGAGCACGTTTCGCGACGTGACGGTGCGCGACCTGGCGTCGAGCACGAGCTTCACCCGGGCGGAGGTGCGCCGTAGCGCCGCGTCCACGTCGCGGCCGATCACCGCCACCGGCCCCTTGAGCTGCTGGTAGTAGCCCGGGGTGAACAGCCCCGGTGCGCCGGAGTCACTGACCACCAGGAGCCCCACCGCGCCCTCGTCGGTCGCCACGTTCTGCTTCTCGACCAGCGAGCAGTCGGCGTCGTCGACCACCACGATCGCGCCCCGCACCCGCGCGTCGCCGTAGTCGGCGGTCGTACAGCCCGCAGGCTTCTCCGGCCGCAGCGTCTGCGCGTTGAGCCCGCCGGCGGGGGTGGGAACCAGCAGCGACGCCTGGTCCACGGGGAAGCTGCGGCCACCGACCGTCAGCGTCGGCGCGCCGGCCGCCGCGAGGACGACGCGGTCGAAGTCCGCGGTCTCGACGTCGAAGCCGTTGTCGCGCAACACCCCGGCAACGTAGTCCACGCTAGCGTCGTAGCCGGGGGTGCCGTCGGCCCTGCTGCCGCCGTGCTCGTCGGCGATGTCGCTCAGCCGCTGCAGGTGGCCGAACATGCCGTCGACCGTCACCTTGGTCGCCAGGTCGCGCGCCAGATCGACCGGCTCGGCCGCCTTCTCGGGCGCACCGCACGCCGCGAGCACGACGACCGCCACCGCGGCGAGCGCGCCCGCGACGGTCCGCGTCACTGTTCGGTCACCACGTGCCGGGTGCGGTCCTCACGGATGGGAACGCCGTTGCGCCCGGTCTCGTCCTGTGCGTACAGCCCCACCGCGTACGCCACCCCGCGGCCTTGGATCTCGAATGCGGTGCGATCGACGTTCTCGATCGTGTCCCCCGCCTTGTGATAGTTCGGGTCGAACGGCTTCTCACCCTGCCCGCCCCAGAGGTCCGCCTCCTCGACCGACTTGTTGCCCTCGGCCCCGGCGAACAGCCCGCCCGCCGGGATGCCGGCCTGCGTGAACCCGTCGTAGTCGGAGCGCCCGTCGAAGTCGGTGTCCCGCCCCGGCTTTCCCGCTCCGGCGAGGTAGGCGGTCAGGGTCCGCTCGATGCCCGCCGAACCCTCGGGCACGCGCGGCACGCCACCCGGCGACGGCGGTGCCGACTGGTCGCCGTCGTAGGTGAAGTAGCCGGGATTGGGCGAGGCCAGCATGTCGAAGTTCAGGTACAGCGCGATGTCCTTGAGCGCTTCGACGTCGAGGGTCTCGATGTACTTCGTCGAGCCGACGAGCCCCAGCTCCTCGGCGCCCCAGAAGCCGAACCGCACGGCGTTGCGCACCTGCGGCGAACTGCCCAGTTGCACGGCGGTTTCCAGCACGGCGGCGACGCCGGAGCCGTTGTCGTTGATGCCCGGGCCCTCCGGCACCGAGTCGAGGTGTGCACCCGCCATCACCACGTTGTGCGTGTCGCCGGTCTTGGTCTGGGCGACGACGTTGCGGGTGCGTTCGACGCGCACGCCGGCGTTGAGCTTGAGCGCGACGTCGCCGGGATTCGCCCGCAGGCGCGCACCCTCGGCCTTGGCGACGCCGACGACGGGGATCTTCACGTCCGTGTCCGCGCCGAGCGTGCCACCGATCTGATCGCCGTCGACGTTGTTGACGACGATCATGGCGCGCGCCCCGCGCTCGGCGGCGATCTGCTGCTTGATGCCGAAGGCACACGCGCCGCGGTCGACGAGCACGACGGCGCCCTCGACCGGCAGGCCGTCGTAGTCGGCCGGCGCGCAGCCCGGGGTTTCGTCGACGCGGGCGGGCACCAGTCGACCGGTGACGCCCTCGGGCGGCGTGCCGATGGTGTAGTTCAGCGGGGTCGCCTTGACGGACTCGTCACCGACCAGCAGCGCCGGCTCGTCGGCGAACGGCAGACGTACCTCGAACTCGTCGGTGGTCACGTCGAATCCCTTGTCGCGCAGCACCCCCGCGACGTAGTCGACGCTCGCGGCGTAACCCGGCGTACCCAGGGCGCGGTTGCCGTCGTTGGCGTCGGCGATCTCCTGCAACTTGCCCAGGTGGCCCATCATGGCGTCGACGGTCACCTTGTTCTGCTGCTCGACGGCGAAGTCCCGCGCCGGACCGGCCGCCGGGGACGGCGTGCTCGAGGGGGCGTCCGGCGCCGACGACCGTCCGCAGCCGGCAAGCATCATCATCGTCACCGCGAGGATCACCATCGTGATCCGAGTTCCCTGCCGCATCGTCCCCACGTTAGTCACGCGTCGCGGGTACCGACCACGACGGTGGCCGCGCCGAAGATCGCCGCGACGATGACGACGAAGTAGAACAGCGACCCCATCGGACCCCACGGCATCGCGAAGGTGGGGAACAGCCACTGCACGTCGGCGAACACGAAGGCGTTGCCGAACGGCAGGAACGGGCCGATCCTCGGGCTGACGCTCGGCAGGTTGCCCAGGATCGGTTCGACCACCAGCGGCCACAGCAGCAGGACGGCGACCGCACCGGCCGCGTGCCGCAGCAGCGCACCCACCGCGACCCCGAGCACCGCGGCGACCGCGGCGAAGACCGCGAGCGCGATCGCGAGCCGCCAGACGCCGGGTCCGGCGAGGGACAGGTCGGCACCGAGCATCGGGTCGGCGAACAGCCGGGCCACCGCCACCGCCGCGACCACCAGGACGGCCGTGTACACCGCGGAGAACGACGCCGCCACAACCGCTTTGGCGACCAGGACGAGCGTCCGGTTCGGCGTCGCGGCGAACGTGGTCCGGATGGTCCCGCTGCGGTATTCGCCCGTCACGGTCATCGCGGCCACCACCATCAGCAGCGGCACGCCGAACACGGCGACGCCCATCGCGGCCTGCTGCGGAGCCAGACCGGCCGCGCCGTACGCCGTCGCGCCCTGCAGTGCGGCCACGCCGAGGCTCAGAGCCGCCGCGGCCATCGCCGACCACAGCGGCGAGCGGATGGTGGTGAGCTTGATGCGCTCGGAGTTGAGCACCGCCAGCCGGGACACGTTCGCCGTCATCGGTCCGCCGTCCGGTATTCGACCTCGTCGTCGGTGAGCTTCAGGTACGCCTCCTCGAGCGAGGCTCGGTGAGTGCTCAACTCGTGCAGGGTGATCGCATTGCGGGCGGCGAGTTCACCGATCACGTCGATGGCGGCGCCGCGCACGGCCAGCGACGCGCCGTCCGGCCCGACCTTCGCCTCGATGCCCGCCTCCGACAGCAGCCCCGCGAACTTCTCGAGCTGCGGGCTGCGTACCAGCACGGTGCCCGAACCGGATCCGGAGACGAACGAGGCGACGTCGGTGGCGGCGATCAGCTTGCCGCGACCGATGACCACCAGCCGGTCGGCGGTGTTAGCCATCTCGGCCAGCAGGTGACTGGAGACGAACACGGTCCGGCCCTCCGCGGCCAACGCGCGCATCAGCGTGCGGACCCACCGGATGCCCTCGGGATCGAGTCCGTTGACGGGCTCGTCGAACAGCAGCACCGCCGGATCGCCGAGCAGCGCGACGGCGATGCCGAGGCGCTGACCCATGCCGAGCGACAGCGTGCCCGCGCTCTGATCGGCGACCGACTCGAGTCCCACGACGTCGAGCACCTCGTCGACCCGCGTGACCGGTATGCCGTTGGCGGCGGCGATCCAGCGCAGGTGGTTGCGCGCCGAGCGGCCGGGGTGCACCTGCTTCGCGTCGAGCAGCGCGCCGACCGTGCGCAGCGGATCGGTGAGGTCTCGATAGCGCTTGCCGCCGATGGTCGCGGTGCCCGACGTCGGCCGGTCCAGCCCGAGGATCATCCGCATCGTGGTGGTCTTGCCCGCCCCGTTGGGGCCCAGGAAGCCGGTCACCACGCCGGGTTCGATGGTGCACGTGAGGTCGTCGACCGCCCGGGTGCGGCCGAAGCTCTTGGTGAGTCCCGACAGCTCGATCACGGTGTCGATGATTTCAGCTCACCCGCGCCACGACGAGGTCCGCCACGGCGCGCATGCCCGCGGCGTTGGGGTGCAGGGGCGCGGGACGACCCGGCCGCGGCAGCCCGACGCGGGTGGTCCACGGGTCGGCTGACCACGCGTGATGGTCGACGCTGGCATCGGCCGCGCCCACCACCTCGCACCCTGTGTCGGCGGCCGCGGTTTCGGTGAGCCGCTTCAGCGTGTCGGCGATCCGTCTGCCGGTGTCGGCGTGGGCGTCGGACAGCGGCGGCGCCGGGGTCCCCGCGGGCGGCAGCAGCGTCAGGTAGTCGACGAACAGGATCCGGGCGTCCGGCGCCTTGGCGCGCAGTTCATCGCCGACCGCGGTCAACGCCGTCAGCACCTGGTCGAGCGCCTCGTCCCGGGCCGCGGGGTCGAGCATCTCGCGCACCTTGCCGCCGAGCAGCGGCAGCGACGTCGCGAACCGCGGGAGACCGGCGGCGAACAGGAACGGGACATACCCGACGTCGTTGCCGCCGATCGTCACGGTGATCAGCTGCTCGGTGCCGTCGACCTCCGTGATTTGCGGTGGCGTGCCGCGCTGCACCTCGTGCAGCACGTTCGCGGTGGTGGCGCCGGAGAACGTGACGTCGACGAGGTCGTGGCCGAGGCGCGCCGCGACCAGGTGGGCGTAGTTGACCGCCGAGCGGCCCGAGCCGAACGGTGCGCCGGGCGCCTTGGGCCGGATGCCCGGGCCGGCCGCCATCGACGAGCCGAGCGCGACGTAGCGACCCGTCACGGCGTCATCGGGCTGGAGGCCTGCGCCCAGTACCGCTTGGGGATTCGGCCGGCCTGACGCGCGAGGTGGCCGGCCTGGACGGCGGCGGCCATCGCGGCGGCCATCAACTGCGGATGCGTCGCCCGGGTGACCGCGGTCGCCAGGAGGACGGCGTCGCAGCCCAGCTCCATCGCCAGCGCGGCGTCGCTCGCGGTGCCGATACCCGCGTCGAGGATCACCGGCACGCCCGCGCGGTCGACGATCATCTCGATGTGGTGCGGATTGGCGATGCCGAGCCCGGTGCCGATCGGCGACCCCAGCGGCATGACCGCCGCGCAGCCGACGTCCTCGAGGCGGCGCGCCAGCACCGGATCATCGTTGGTGTACGGCAGCACGACGAACCCGTCGTCCACCAGTTGCTCTGCGGCACGGACCAATTCGATCGCGTCCGGCAGCAGGGTGCGCTCGTCGGCGATCACCTCGAGCTTCACCCACTCGGTGCCGAGCGCCTCGCGTGCCAGCTGCGCGGTGAGCACCGCCTCCGCGGCACCACGACATCCCGCCGTGTTGGGCAGCGGGGTGATGCCGAGTCGGTTCAGCAGGTCGAGCACGCCGGTGCCGCTCTCGGCGTCCACCCGGCGCATCGCGACCGTGGTCAACTCGGTGCCCGACGCGACGAGCGACTCCTCGAGCACGGCGAGGTTGGCCGCCCCACCGGTGCCCATGATCAGCCGGGAGCCGAAGCTACGACCGGCGATGACCAATTTCGTTTCCCGGGTCGCTGCGCTCCTGCCCTCCGAGTTCGACGACTCAACCACCCTGCACCGCCGTCACCACTTCCACCGTCGCGCCGTCGGACAGCGCCCGATCCCACTCCGACCGCGGCAGCACCGCCCAGTCGATCGCCACCGCAATCCCCTTGTCCGGCAGTCCGAGCGTGCTCAACAGTGTTGTCACCGTGGCGTTCTCGTCCACCTGCACGTCCTCGCCGTTCACCCTCACGATCACGCGGACACTCCCACCGTCAACTCCGCGGCGATCCGCTCGGCCGTCCACGGCGCGAGCAGGAAGCCGGACCGACCGTGGCCGGTCGCCACCAGCGTGCGGTCGTCGAGTCTGCCGACGATCGGTAGGTTGTCCGACGTCATCGGCCGCAGTCCCGCCGCCGTCTCGGCCAGCTCGTACTCGCCGAGCGCGGGGACCACCTCGCACGCGTCGTCGAGCAGATCCCGCACCCCGGACACGGTGGGGGCGGTGTCGCGGCCGTGTTCGTACTGTGTGGCGCCGACGACCACGCCGTCGGGCCGCGGCACCAGGTACACCTGCCTGCCGTGCACGCGGGCGCGAATCACCCGCGTCGGCACCGGCATGCACCCCCGGCGCCAGCGCAGCCGCAGCACCTCGCCCTTCACGGGACGGACGTCGAGGCCCGGCCACAGCGTGGGCGCGTCGATGCCGTTGGCGAGCACCGTGACGTCGGCGTCGCGCGTCTCGTCGAGCGACTCGACCGGCGGCGCCCACCGAACTCCGAACGCCTCGCAGGCCTCGGTCAGCGCGGCGAGCAGGACGCGATTGTCGACCGCAAGTTCGGTCTCGGCGACGAACCCGTGCCGGATGCCCTGGGCCAGCAGCGGTTCGTGATCGCGGGCCGCCCGGGTCGGGGTGACGGGATGCCCCTGGGCGGCGAGCCACTCGCCCACCGTCGCGAGGTCGGCGGCGTCGGCGCGGTCGACGGCCACCACCAGCGACTCGCGTGCGGTCACCACGGCGTCGGGCAGCCCGGTCAGGTAGTCGTCGTGCCACAGCCGCAGCGACTCGAGCCCGATCGCGAGCAGCCCCTCCTCGCCCGGCCAGCCCTCGCTGTGCGGGGCGAGCATGCCGGCGCCCACCCACGACGCACCTCGGACGTCGGCGCGGTGCACGCGGACCGACCGGCCGTCCCGCGCGGCGCGCCGGGCGATGGACAGCCCGATCACACCGCCACCGATGACGGCCACCTCGTGCGACGACATTCCGTCCTGCTCCCTTCGCCGGCATGACCCGCTTCAGGTTACCCAGGGGGACGCTAGCTTGGGCGTGTGCGACAACCCCGCGAACGGCTCCGGTCCGCCCAGCTGTACCTCTGCACCGACGCCCGCCGGGAGCGCGGCGACCTCGCGGAATTCGCCGACGCAGCGCTGCGTGGCGGCGTCGACCTGATCCAGTTGCGTGACAAGGGGTCGGCGGGCGAGCAGCAGTTCGGACCGCTGGAGGCCCGCGGCGAACTCGCCGCACTCGAGGTCCTCGCCGACGCGGCCCGCCGCCACGGCGCGCTGCTCGCCGTCAACGACCGCGCCGACCTCGCCCGCGCGGCGGGCGCCGACGTGCTGCACCTCGGACAGGACGACCTGCCGCTGCTGGTGGCCCGCGACGTCGTCGGCCCCGGGCCGCTGATCGGACGGTCCACCCACGACGAGGCCCAGGTGGCGACGGCGGTGACCGAGGAGGTCGACTACTTCTGCGTGGGCCCGTGCTGGCCGACGCCCACCAAGCCCGGCAGGCACGCGCCCGGCCTGGACCTGGTACGCCACGCGGCCGCGTCGGCCGGGGACAAGCCGTGGTTCGCGATCGGCGGGGTCGACGCCGAGCGGCTGCCCGCCGTGCTCGAGGCGGGCGCCACCCGCATCGTGGTGGTGCGGGCCATCACCGCCGCCGAGGACCCCACCGCCGCGGCGGCCGAGTTGAAGGCCGCGCTCAGTCCTGCCCGGTGACCAGCAGCGGGATCACCGCGGTCAGCGCGCGCAGCCGGTCCCAACTCGCCGCGAAGCCCGGGTGCAGCGGCAGCCCGTCGACGTCGTCCTCGGCGACCCACCGCAGCTCCGCGCTCTCCCGGTTGGCCCGGGTGGGCAGCATCTCGCTCGCGTCGGCGATCACGGTGGTGTAGCTCCACGCCGGACCGGACGGGCCGGGCACCTCCGAGGTGACGACGGACTTGCGCACCGTCATCAGGTCGGCGGTCAGGCCGGCCTCCTCGTTGGCCTCGCGGACCGCCGCCTCCTCGGGCGTCTCGTGGCTGTCGCGGGCACCGCCGGGCAACCCCCACGTCCCGCCCTGATGGCTCCACACCGCGCGGTGCTGCAGCAGCACCGCCGCGCTGCCACCCGGCCACGGAGCGCGCAGGAGCAGACCCGCCGCCCCGTAGCGACCCCAGAAATGAGCACCGTCGTCCGACAGCACCCAGCCGTCACCGTCACCTCGCACCACACCAGGATAGAAACCCCATCGAAACGTGCACGTGTCCCGGATATCCACCACGTCGCGCCGGGAACTCTTAGACTTCTTTCATAGAATTCGGAACACCCCTACCGGCCGCCGGAAAGTCGAGGTCCGCGCACAGGTGACTGTGGAGTTGGCGCACCCTTCCACCGAACCTCTGGCGTCGCGGTCGCCGACCACACCGGCCCACCCGCGTTGGTGGTTCCTCTGGACCACGCCCGGACGCATCCTCACGATCGGCGTCGTGCTGTCGACGTTGGTGATGGCATCCGCGTTCGCGACGTCGACGACCATCAACGACCGTCAGCAGGCGCTGACCACCGTGCTCGACCACACCGAACCGCTGGCGTTCGCCGCCGGCGAGCTGTACACGACGCTGTCCGTCGCCGATGCCGCCGCCGCCACCGCGTTCATCGCCGGCGCCGAGCCGCGGCCCGTGCGGCAGCGCTACGAGCAGGCCATCACCGACGCCGCCGTCGCGCTCACCCGGGCGTCCAGCGGCCTGACCGACGAGGACATGATCCAGCTGCTCGGCCGGATCAACGCCCAGCTGGCGGTGTACACCGGCCTGGTCGAGACGGCGCGGACCAACAACCGCGCCGGCTATCCCGTCGGCTCGTCCTACCTGTCCGAGGCGTCGTCGCTGATGCAGACGCAGATCCTCCCCGACGCCCAGCGGCTCTACGAGGACACCTCGCAGCGGGTGGACTCCGAGACCACGGCGTCGACGAGGATCCCGGCGCCGGTGATCCTGGTGGTGCTCGCCACGATCCTGTTCGGCGTGTTCGCCAACCGGTGGCTGTCCCGGCATACCCGCCGCCGCGTGAACGTCGGCTTCGTGGTCGGCGGGCTGGCCGTGCTGGTGATGATCGTCTGGGTGGGGATCGCGCTGATCATCTCGACGCTGGACAGCCGCAGCGCCAAGAGCACGGCCGCCGAATCGCTCAAGACCGTGACCACCATGGCGATCACCGCCCAGCAGGCCCGCGCCGACGAGACGCTGTCGTTGATCCGGCGCGGTGACGAGGGCGTCCGCAAGCAGTCCTACTACCAGCGCATCGACACCATGCAGCAACAACTCTCGACGTACCTGAACCGGGACGACGCCATCGACAAGACCGACCTCGTCGACGCCGAACAGTTGCTGCGCCGGTGGCGCGCCGCCGACGACCGCATCAACGCCTACATCGCCGTCGGCAACTACCAGGCCGCGACGCAGGTGGCGCTCGGCACCGGCGAGGACGATTCGACGCCCGCGTTCGACAAGCTCGACGCCGCCCTCAGCAAGGGCATCGCCGAGAGCCGTCAGCAGCTGCGCAGCGACATCGTCAACGCGCGGCGGGTGCTGTCCGGCGCGACCGTGGGCGCCGCCGTGCTCAGCGTGATGGCCGCACTCGCGGTGGCGCTCGGACTGTGGCCGCGGCTCAGCGAGTACCGGTGACCGCGATGCGCAGGGTGCTCGCCGCCGTCGCCGCCGTGGCGCTGCTCGCAGGGTGCAGCGAATCCGCGCCCGCCCTCAACACCCCGAGCGTCACGCTCGCACCGCCGACGCCCGCCGGCATGGAGGAGGCGCCGCCGGCCCCCGTCCAGGCGCCGGTCGCCGACGAGGACGACTGCACGGCCAGCCTCCGTCCGTTCCCCACCCGGTCGCAGGCCGAGGAGGCGGTGCAGAACATCCGCAACCGCGGCAGGCTCATCGTCGGCCTCGACATCGGCAGCAACCTGTTCAGCTTCCGCGACCCCATCACCGGCGAGATCACCGGCTTCGACGTCGACATCGCGGGCGAGGTGGCGCGCGACATCTTCGACACGCCCTCGCAGGTGGAGTACCGCATCCTGTCGTCGGCCGACCGCGTGACAGCGCTGCAGAACAACCAGGTCGACATCGTCGTCAAGACCATGAGCATCACCTGCGCCCGCAAGGAACTGGTCAACTTCTCCACCGAGTACCTGTCGGCGAACCAGCGCATCCTCGCGCCGCGGGACTCGCCGATCGCCCAGACATCGGACCTGTCCGGCAAGCGGGTGTGCGCGGTGAAGGGCACCACGTCGCTGCAGCGGGTGCGGCAGATCGACCCGCCGCCGATGGTGGTAGAAGTCGTCACGTGGGCCGACTGCCTGGTGGCGCTGCAGCAGCGGCAGGTCGACGCCGTCAGCACCGACGACACCATCCTCGCCGGCCTGGTGGCGCAGGATCCGTACCTGCACATCGTCGGCGACAGCATGAACTCCGAGCCCTACGGCATCGGCGTCAGCAAGGACAACGACGACCTGGTGCGGTTCGTCAACGGGACGCTGGAGCGCATCCGCCGCGACGGTACGTGGAACACGCTGTACCGCAAGTGGTTGTCGGTCCTCGGCTCCGCGCCGTCGCCGCCCGTCCCGAGGTACGAGCGCTGATGGCCGACGACGTGGACGACGACGACTACCCGGGCACCCAGCCCGCCGACGTGATGGCCTACGACTCGCTGGCCACCATGCGGCCGATGGCGACCCAGGCCGTCTTCCGGCCCGACTTCGACGACTCGACGGGTAGCGAGCGCGCCACCACCGTCGAGACCGAGCCCCGCGACCAGACCATCGCGATGACGCGACGGTGGTCGCCGTACCGGCGCCTCGGTGGCGGCCTGGTCGAGGTGCCGCGGGTACGCGCCCGCGACCCGCTCGCCGCCCTGATGAAGAACCCGGTGGTCGCCGAGGCCAAGCGGTTCTGCTGGAACTGCGGCAAGCCCGTCGGCCGGTCGACGTCCGACGGCGCGGCACTGTCGGAGGGCTGGTGCCCGCACTGCGGCAGCCCGTACTCCTTCCTGCCGCAGCTCGCACCCGGCGACATGGTGGTCGACCAGTACGAGATCAAGGGCTGCATCGCCCACGGCGGACTCGGCTGGATCTACCTCGCCTTCGACACCAACGTGAACGACCGCCCCGTCGTACTCAAGGGCCTGGTGCACTCCGGCGACGCCGAGGCGCAGGCCATCGCGATGGCCGAGCGGCAGTTCCTCGCCGAGGTGACGCACCCGGCGATCGTGAAGATCTTCAACTTCGTCGAGCACGACGACAAGCACGGCGATCCCGTCGGCTACATCGTCATGGAGTACGTCGGCGGCACGTCGCTCAAGCAGGTCAAGGGCAAGAAGCTGCCCGTCGCCCAGGCCATCGGCTACATGCTCGAGATCCTGCCCGCACTCGCGTTCCTGCACACCAGCGGCCTGGTCTACAACGACCTCAAGCCCGAGAACATCATGGTCACCGAGGAGCAGCTCAAGCTGATCGACCTCGGCGCGGTGTCGCGGATCAACTCCTACGGATTCCTCTACGGCACACCGGGTTACCAGGCGCCCGAGATCGTGAAGACGGGCCCGACGATCGCCACCGACATCTACACCGTCGGCCGCACCCTCGCCTCGCTGACCCTGGACCTCAAGACGCGCGACGGCCGCTACGTCGACGGCCTGCCCGAGGACGATCCCGTTCTGACGCAATACGATTCGTTTCACCGGTTGCTGCGGCGCGCGATCGATCCCGACCCGCGGCGCCGGTTCGCGAGCGCCGAGGAGATGTCCAGCCAGCTGATCGGCGTGCTGCGCGAGGTGGTCGCCCGGGACAGCGGCGTCCCGCGGCCCGGCCTGTCGACGGTGTTCAGCCCGTCGCGCTCCACGTTCGGCGTCGACCTCCTCGTCGCGCACACGGACGTGTACCTCGACGGCCAGGTGCACTCGGAGAAGCTGACCGCGCAGGAGATCGTCCGGGCGCTGCAGGTGCCGATGGTCGACCCGGCCGACGTCGGCGCGACCGTGCTGTCGGCGACGCTGCTGAGCCAGCCCGTGCAGACGCTGGACTCGTTGCGCGCGGCCCGGCACGGCGCGCTGGAGTCCGAGGGCATCGACCTGTCCGAGTCGGTGGAGCTGCCGCTGATGGAGGTACGGGCGCTGCTCGACCTCGGCGACGTCGCGAAGGCCAACCGCAAGCTCGACGACCTCGCCGACCGGGTCGGCTGGCGGTGGCGCATCTCGTGGTTCCGCGGTGTGGCGCAACTGCTGTCGGCCGACTACGACGCCGCGATGAAGCACTTCTCCGAGGTGCTCGACACCCTGCCCGGCGAGCTGGCCCCCAAGCTGGCGCTCGCCGCCACCGCCGAGCTGTCCGGCGCGTCCGACGAGCGCTCGTTCTACCGCACGGTGTGGTGCACCGACAACGGTGTGATCTCCGCCGGTTTTGGCCTGGCGCGGGCACAGTCGTCGGCCGGTGAGCGCGACGCCGCGGTCAAGACGCTCGACCAGGTACCGCCCACCTCACGGCACTTCACCACCGCCCGCCTGACGAGCGCGGTCACGCTGCTGTCCGGCCGGTCCGGCAGCGAGGTCACCGAGCAGCAGATCCGCGACGCCGCCCGGCGCGTGGAGGCCCTCCCCGACACCGAACCCCGCGTGCTGCAGATCCGGGCGCTGGTCCTGGGCACCGCGATGGACTGGTTGGTGGACAACACGGCCAGCACCAACCACATTCTTGGCTTCCCGTTCACCGACCACGGGTTGCAACTCGGCGTCGAGGCGTCGCTGCGGGGACTCGCTCGGCTGGCGCCGTCACAGGCCCACCGGTATGCGCTGGTCGACCTGGCCAACAGCGTGCGCCCGCTGAGCACGTTCTGATTTGGCGGCCCCGCTCCGTGGGCTGTATCTTTGCGCGCGGCCCGATTCCAAGATCAGGAAGCACCTCATGCGCGCGAACGTCGCTCACCGCACCCGCACCGTCCGGCACCGCACCCTCCGCCCGATGGCAGGACAGCTCTTCGAGGTCACCGTGACTCGCGACGGCGGCCTGTTCGAGGTGGCCATCCCCGAGATCTCCGCGGTGGTGCACGTCGTCCGCCGCGCCGACGCCGAGGCCACCGCCCGCGAGTGCATCGCCGTCCGCACGGGCATCCCGATCGGCTTCGTCGCCGTGTGGGTACGCGACTAGTTCGTCCGGGCCCTCGAGTGTGTGGGTTCTGAATGCGAACGCCGAGTAGCGGTGCGCACAACCCCCACAGTCGACGAGTCAGATCGGGCAGCCCGCCGCACGTAGCTTCTCCAGGACCCGCCTGACGATCACGTCGGGCCTGGTCATCAACTCCGCGCTGACCCGAACCGCTGCCCACCTCCGCGACTCCAGCATCGCGATGCGGTCGATGTCCCACGATCGCTGTCGGCGGTCCGACCAGTGCTGGACCCCGTCGTACTCGACCGCCACCCGCCATTCGCGCCATCCCATGTCGACCCGCACGCGGACCCTGCCGTAGCGGTCGAGGAACTCGATCTGAGTCTCCGGCCTCGGCAAGCCGGCACGAACGAGCAGCAGTCGCAGCGCGGTCTCCCGCGGAGACTCCGCGCCGCCGTCCATCTCCTCGATGGCGGCACGGAGCATCCGCACGCCACGGGCCCGCGGGTGCCGATCGGCGAGCGCCAGGACCGCCGCCCCGTCTAATCGCGTGGCGTGGGCGAGCGCGTCGAGGTGGACGATGCCCTGATCGCCGCGGATGGTGCGGCCGATGTCGAAGGCAGTGCGCTCCCGTGCGGTCAGCCGCATGCCGTCCACCACGCAGCACTCGTCGGGCTCGAGCGCCATGGTGTGGCACAAGATGCCCGAGGGACCGTGTCGGTCAACGCGATTCAACTCGGCCGGCAGGTCGGCGTCGATCCACTTCGTACCGTGGACCGCAGCGGCCGACAAACCCGTCAGCACGCAGTTCCCGTCCGCCCACAGCCATGCGGCCCGCGCACGGGTCAGGGCGGTGACAGGCGCACGCTTCGCCACGTAGACGTTGCGGTACACCGCGCGGAAGTCCTTCTGCAGGCGGCGAGCCGTGACGTCGCCGCGGCGCACCGCTTCTCGTCCGAGGAAGGGCCAGTCGTCGTGTTCCATGGGAGCGACGCTGAAGCCGACGTCGGACACCGCGCGGCCGTGACCGCGCGCAGTGGCAGCATGCTGTGGACGAAACCCGCTCTGGGGATGACCGGCTAACCCACCACCGACGCGCACGCCCGCGCGATCGCGAGTTCCTCGTCGGTGGGGATGACGAGCACCGTGACCGGCGACGAGTCCGACGAGATGCGCCGCGGCCCACGGTCGGGGCCGTCGTTGCGGTCGTCGTCGAGTTCGATGCCCAGCGTCGCCAGCCCGCTCAGCGCGTCGCGCCGCACGATCGCGTCGTTCTCCCCCACGCCCGCGGTGAACGTGATGACGTCGGTCCTGCCCAGCAGCGCGAGGTAGGCGCCGACGTACTTGCGGAGCCGGTGGATGTAGACGTCGTAGGCCAGGCGTGCGTCGGCGTCACCGGCGTCGATGCTGCGGTGCAACTCGCGGAAGTCGGTCTCCCCGCCGAGGCCACGCACGCCGGACCGCTTGTTCAGCATGGTCTCGATGTCGTCGACCGACATGCCGGCCTCGCGCCAGAGGTACACCAGCACACCGGGATCCACGTCGCCGGACCGCGTGCCCATCACCAGCCCCTCCATCGGGGTCAGGCCCATCGAGGTGTCGATCGGCCGCCCACCGGCGACCGCCGACGCCGACGCCCCGTTGCCGAGGTGCAGCACGATCTGGTTCAGCGACTCCAGCGGCACGTCGAGGAACGTGGCCGCCTGCTCGCTGACGAACTGGTGCGACGTGCCGTGGAACCCGTAGCGGCGAACGTGCCACTGCGCGGCCACCTCCCGGTCGATCGCGTACGTCGCGGCCGCCGCGGGCAGGTCGTGGAAGAACGCCGTGTCGAACACCGCGACGTGCGGCAGGTCGGGCAGCATCGTGCGCGCCACCTCGATGCCGATCAGCGCCGGCGGGTTGTGCAGCGGGGCGAGCGGCGAGAGTTCCTTCACCTTGGCGATCAGCGCGTCGTCGACCACCGTCGGCCGGTGCAGATCCGGCCCGCCGTGCACCACCCGGTGGCCCACGCCCACCAAACCGAGCGACTCCAGGTGGTGGCCGTCCTCGGCGAGCTGGTCGAACGCCGTGCGCAGCGCCGCCTCGTGGTCGGGTGGCCCGCCGGCGTCCCCGATGCGTTCGACGATGCCGTCGGCGCGCTGTCGACCCGAATCCGGTTCCACCACCGCGTACTTCAGCGACGACGACCCGCAGTTGAGCACCAGCACGGTGCGGTCGGCGGTCACAGCGCCTGCGCCTGGATCGCCGTGATCGCGACGGTGTTGACGATGTCCTCGACCAGCGCTCCCCGGGACAGGTCGTTGACGGGTTTGTTGAGGCCCTGCAGCACCGGCCCGATCGCGATGGCCCCGGCGCTGCGCTGCACCGCCTTATAGGTGTTGTTGCCGGTGTTGAGGTCGGGGAAGATCAGCACGGTCGCGCGTCCGGCGACCTTCGAGTCCGGCATCTTGGTGGCCGCGACCGATGGCTCCACGGCGGCGTCGTACTGGATGGGACCCTCGACCATCAGGTCCGGCTCGCGCTCGCGCACCAGTTCGGTTGCCGCCCGGACCTTCTCGACGTCGGCGCCGGTGCCCGAGGTACCGGTGGAGTACGACAGCATCGCCACCCGCGGCTCGATGTCGAACTGGCCTGCCGTGCGTGCCGACGAGATCGCGATGTCCGCCAGCTGTTCCGACGTCGGGTCCGGCACGATCGCGCAGTCACCGTAGGCCAGCACCTCGTCGGCCAGGCACATCAGGAAGATGCTCGACACCGTCGACACGTCGGGCAGCGTCTTGATGATCTCGAACGCCGGCCGCACGGTGTGCGCGGTGGTGTGCTTGGCGCCGGACACCATGCCGTCGACCATGTCGTTGTGCACCAGCATGGTGCCGAAGTACGAGACGTCGTGGATGGTCTCGCGGGCCTGCTCGACGGTGACGCCCTTGTGCTTGCGCATCTCGGCGTACTGCTCGGCAAACTGGTCGCACAGCTCGCTGGTCTGCGGGTTGATCACCGTCGCGTCCGACAGGTCGACGCCGAGTTCGGCGGCACGCGCCCGCACCGCGGGCTCGTCGCCCAGGATCGTCAGGTCGGCCACCGCGCGCTTGAGCAGTCGCCCCGCCGCCTTGAGGATGCGGTCGTCGTCGCCCTCGGGCAGGACGATCCGCCTGCGGTCCGCCCGGGCGCGGTCGAGCAGCTGGTAGGTGAACATCTGCGGCGTGACGACCGTCGAGACCGCGATCGACAGCTGCTTGATCAGATCCGCGGTGTCGACGTGTTTCTCGATCAGCTCGATGGCGGTGTCCACCTTGCGCTGCGACGTCATGGTGACCCGGCCCCGGGTCTGCGCGACGGCCCGCGCGGTGTCGTAGGTGCCCAGGTCGGTCGCCACGATCGGCAGCCGCAGCCGGAGCCCCTCGACCAGCGCGGCGATCGACGGGTGCAGCGGCAGTCCGCCGTTGAGGATGATGCCCGACAGCGACGGAAACCCCTCTGCCGCATGCGCACTCGCGACGGCGAGGACGACGTCGGAACGGTCACCCGGGGTGATCACCGTCATGCCCTCGGTGAGCCGCTCGACCACGTGGTCGGCCGTCATGCCCGCGACGAGCACGCCGAGCGCCTCCCGGTTCAGCAGGTCGTCGTCACCACTGATCACCGTGCCGTGCACGGCGTCGCGGAGTTCGGCGACCGACGGCGCGATCAGCAGCGGTTCCTCGGGCAGCACGTAGCACTTCACGTCGTCGGACTGGATCCGCGCGAGCGCGGCGGCCACCGCGTCGAGTTCCCCGGGTGCGCAGCGGTTGGCGACCACGGCCGCGGTGTGCGCGTGCTGCCCGGCGATCTCGGCCAGGCACAACTCGACGACGTGCGCGACGTCCTCGGGCGTCCGGTCGGCGGCCCGCACGGTGAGGACGATCGGCGCGCCGAGGTTCACCGCGATGCGGGCGTTGACGCTCAGTTCGCTGGGCGAGGCCACGTCGGTGTAGTCGCTGCCGACGATCAGGACGGCGTCGCACCGCTGTGCCACCTGGTGGAAGCGGTCGACGATGTCGCCGAGCGCGGAATCGGGATCGTCGTGCAGCTGCTGGTAGCTGACGCCGACGCAGTCCTCGTAGCTCAGGCCCGCCGTGGTGTGCGCGAGCAGCAGCTCGAGGATGTAGTCGCGCTCCTCGCCCATGCGCGTGATGGGCCGGAACACCCCCACCTTCGCGATCGTCGCGGCGAGCCGGTGCAGGATGCCGAGCGCGACGGTCGACTTGCCGGTGTCGCCCTCGGGGGCTGCGACGTAGATGGACGTGCTGCTGGATTGCTTGCCGGGACCTTCAGCCACCCCCACAGCCTTCCGCATCCGCATCGTTCCGGCCACACCCCTCCCCCGGACTGCCGAAGTCCCGGTTGCTGACGCCCCCGGCGGCGTACCGTACGAATTCGCCGGCGACCCGCACGAGGGAGAACGATGACCAGACTCTTGCCGCGACTCTTGCACCTCCTCGTCGCCTCGGCCGTCGTCGCCGCGTTGGCGGCGCCCGCCGCGCCTCGCGCGCACGCCGAGGAGGCCCCGTCGCCCGCGATCGGATGGGCCCAGCTCGGACTGTCGGACCGCGTCGAGGTCGCCGGCTCCAACGAGCCGACCCAGATCGACATGCCGGTCCCGCAGGGTGTTTCGCCCGCCGTCCTGACCGGGACGATCGAGGCGGCCACCCGGGTCGCCGGCCGCGTCGACGTCCTCGACGGGCGGGGCGTGGTGCTCGGCAGCGCCCCGATCCCCCTCGACGTGCCGTCGGCGCCGTTCGTCGTCGACGTGGCGGCGGCCCAGGTGCTCACCGGCGTCGCGACGCTGACGTTCGTGATCCGCGACGTCGACGACGTCGGCGCCGACCGGTGCCGACAGCCCGCGTCGGTGACGTTGAGCCAGCTGGCCACCACGTACTCCGGGCCCACGCCGAACCCGCGGACGGTCGCGGACTTCCTGCCCGGCTACGTCGACCGCGTCACGATCTCGATCGGTGAGAACCCCACCCGCGACCAGCAGCAGGCCGCGCTGGTCCTGGTCGCCGAACTCACCCGGCTGTACCGGCCGATGCCGGTGCGCGTCGACGTCTCGACCGCCGCCGCACCGCCGCTGAACGACGGCGTCGGCACGCAGCGCACCATCGCGATCGTCGAGGCGGACCGGGCCGGGCTGACCGTCGACAACCCGGACTCCCCGGCCGCGGTGCTGACCATCTCCGGCCGAGGGGAG
The DNA here is from genome assembly GCF_056679845.1 of Mycobacterium sp. PTI7. Taxonomy (NCBI): domain Bacteria; kingdom Bacillati; phylum Actinomycetota; class Actinomycetes; order Mycobacteriales; family Mycobacteriaceae; genus Mycobacterium; species Mycobacterium sp. PTI7. The sequence goes on along the minus strand of NZ_CM155252.1, from coordinate 5,539,637 downwards.
GAACTGCTGCGGCAGGTGGACCTGTTCACCGACCGGCGGTTCGGCCTGGCCCAGACCGCGTCGGCCTCGGTGACGTCACTGGACCGGGGCACGCCCAGGACCACCGACAGCCTCTCGTTCGCCGACCTCGGGGTGAAGGCCGAGACGTCGGTGTTGGGCGTGACGACCCTCTTCGTGGGCTTCGACGCGTCGGCGTTCGCATCGGGACCGATCGACGGCGCGACGGTGCACGTGCTGGCCAAGTACACGCCGGTGACCAACGCCGATGCCTCGCTGCTGATCCGGTCCGGCAGTTCGGTGCTCGCCTCCGCCCTGCTCGACGAGTCCGGCACCGTCGACCTGACCGCCGACGTCCCGCGGAGCGCGATCACCTCCAACGTGCCCGTGGCGCTCGAGGTGCGCTACGCCCCGAGGAGAGCCTGCTCGGACGTCCTCGACCGCATGACGTTCGCGGTCGACCCGCAGTCGCGCGTCACCGTGCGCCCGGCGGGCACGGACCGTGGCGGATTCGCCTTGCTCCCAATGGCATTCACCCCGGAGTTCGACGTGGCGGTCGACGACGTCGAACAACTCGGCTACGTCGCCCAGGCGATCAACCTGATGGCCCAGCAGTCGACGGTCGCACTGCGGCCGAACGTGACCACCCTGGACGCCGCAGCGTCGAACAGTGCCGGCCTGCTGGTGGCCGCGCCGGGTGGGGACCTGGCCCGCAGGGGCATGCCACCGCCGCTGCTGCGGACGAGCGAGAACTCCGTCGACGTCGAGGGCACGCCGGTCACCGGCATCGACCTCAACGGTCCGCTGGGCGTCATCGGGGCGTACCCCAACAACGGCCGCATGGTGCTGTCGATCGACACGTCCGGCGGCACCGGTCTCCTGGACCAGACGTTCGACTACGTCCGCGGCCTCGAGAGCAGGTGGGCGACGCTGACCGGCGACGTGGTGGCCACCGGCGTCGCCGGCGGCACCGTCGAACTGGCCGTCCGGATGGACCAGTCGACGGCCGCGCCCGCCGTCACCGCGACCGAGGGCAGGCCCTGGTGGGTCTGGCTGGTCGTGGCGCTGGCGGCCGCCGCCGTGCTCGCGATCGCGGTCGTGCTGGTCCTCCGACGACGCGCCCGCGGGTAGTCGTCAGCCGAGCTTGCGCAGGCGCGGCTCGAGGTCGCGCTGGAACAGCTCGAGGAAGCGGCGCTGATCGTGGCCCGGCGCGTGGAAGACGAGGTGGTTGAGCCCGTAGTCGACGTAGTCCTTGACCTTCTCGACGGCCTCGTCGGGATCCGACGCGACGATCCAGCGCTTCGCGACCTGCTCGATGGGCAGCTCGTCGGCGGCCTTCTCCATCTCCAGCGGATCGTGGATGTTCGTCTTCTGCTCGGCGGTCAGCGACAGCGGCGCCCAGAAGCGGGTGTTCTCCAGCGCCGCCTCGGGATCGGTGTCGTAGGAGATCTTGATCTCGATCATCCGGTCGATGGCGTCGGGAGCCTTGCCGGCCGCCTCCTCGCCCTCCTTGACCGCGGGGATGAGCTTGTCCTTGTACAGCTCCTCGCCCTTGCCGGAGGTGCAGATGAATCCGTCACCCGCGCGGCCGGCGTACTTGGCCACCTGCGGCCCGCCCGCGGCGATGTAGATCGGGATGCCGCCCTCGGGAACGTCGTAGATCGAGGCGCCCTTGGTCTTGTAGTACTCGCCGTCGAAGTCGACGCGGTCGCCGAGCCACAGCTCGCGCATCAGCCGCACCGACTCGCGCAGCCGGGCGTAGCGCTCCTTGAACTCAGGCCACTCGCCCTCGAAGCCGGTCGCGATCTCGTTGAGCGACTCGCCCGTGCCCACACCGAGGAAGATCCGGTCGGGGTACAGGCAGCCCATGGTCGCGAACGCCTGGGCGATCACCGCCGGGTTGTAGCGGAACGTCGGGGTCAGCACCGAGGTGCCGAGCACCAGCCGAGTGGTGCGCTCACCGACGGCGGTCATCCAGGCCAGCGAGAACGGGGCGTGCCCGCCCTCGTGGCGCCACGGCTGGAAGTGATCACTGACCGTCGCACTGTCCATGCCGTGCGCCTCGGCCGCCACGGCCAGCTCGACGAGTTCACGCGGGGCGAACTGCTCCGCCGACGCCTTGTATCCCAATTTGAGTTCAGCCACGCTTCTTTTCTACTCCTGACGTGACGGGGATATTCCATCCGTCTCGATACACTTCTCCCATGGCGGCCCTGACAGCCATCACCGAATCCGTGCACTTCGCCCAGACCGACCTGGTCAACTGGACGCTCGTCACCGATGGCAGTGGTGTGGTGATCATCGACGCCGGCTTCCCGGGTCAACGCGACGAAGTGGTCGAGTCGGTGCGTGAACTCGGCTTCGACATCGACGACATTCACGCGATCCTGCTGACGCACGCCCATGTCGACCACATGGGTTCGGCGATCTGGTTCGCGAAAACCCATGGGACACCGGTGTTCTGCCACGCCGCCGAGGTGGGCCACGCGCACCGCGAATACCTCGAGCAGGTGTCGCTGGTGGATCTCGCGCTGAAGATGTGGCAGCCGCGCTACGCGCTGTGGTCGGCGACGATCGGCCGCAAGGGCGCGCTGGTGCGGGACGGCATCCCCACGGCACACGCGCTCACCGAGGAGGTCGCCGCGGCGCTGCCGGGCACCCCCATGGCCATCCCGACGCCGGGCCACACCGGCGGGCACTGCTCCTACGTGGTCGACGGCATCCTCGTCAGCGGCGACGCGCTGGTCACCGGACACCCGGTGTCGACGCGCAAGGGTCCGCAGCTCCTGCCGGACCTCTTCAACCACGATCAGGCGGCCGGCGTGCGCAGTCTCGCCGCGCTCGGATTGCTCGACACCGACGTCGTCCTGCCCGGCCACGGCCCGGTGTGGCGCGGTCCCATCCGCGAGGCGGCCGAGCAGGCCGCGCGGTGACGCTGCACGACGACCGCAGGCGCGCGAGTTCGTTCGGAGCGGCCGCCGCGCAGTACGACCGGTTCCGCCCGACCTACCCCGCTGCCCTGATCGCCGACCTCGTCGCGCAACCGGGCGCCACGGTGCTCGACGTCGGCGCGGGCACCGGCATCGCGTCGAAGCAGCTCGCCGACGCCGGTGCCGACGTGGTCGCCGTCGAACCCGATCCGGAGATGGCGGCGATCGCCGCTGCCAAGGGCTTTCCCGTCGACGTCGCGACGTTCGAGGAGTGGGCGCCGGCCGGGCGCACCTTCGACCTGGTGGTCTTCGCGCAGTCGTTCCACTGGGTGGAGCCGGCGTCGGCGCTGGCCAAGGTCGCCGCGCTGCTGAACCCGGGCGGCCGGCTCGCGCTGCTGTGGAACCGGATCGTGCAGGACCGTCCCACACTGGAGGAGTTCGACGCCGCCTACGCGGGGATCATCGGCGACTGGCGGCGGCCGTCGGAGGGCATCGAACGCTCCGAGCGGCTGGGCGTCCTCCTCGAGCAGGCCGGGTTCGCGAACGAGCGGCGGGCGTACGGCGAGGACCTGCACTTCAGCACCGGCGACTGGATCGACATGGTCACGACCTACTCCGCGGTGCTGACGCTGGAGGCCGACGCCCGGGCGCTGCTGCGGTCCCGCCTGCTGGAGTGCATCGGCGACGGCGGCGTCGACGCCACCAACGACGCACTCGCGGTGGTGTGCGCGCTGCGCTAGGTCAGGACTTCGATGCCGAGCAGGAAGATCGAGGTCAGGCACAGGCCGCAGGACACGGTGATCGCGGGCATCAGGATCATGGAGTCGAGTTCGACGTCGTCGAGGGCGTCCTCCGCGACGCGGCCGAACAGGACCCGCCCCACCACGTTGCGCCGCAGCCCCCGGACCACGCGCTGCACCACCGCGGCGTGCCGGTACTGACCGATGATCGCGCGGAACACGAAGCCGCCGACGAACACCAGCACGGCGGCCGCCAGCAGCAGCCACCCCACCACCAGTTGCGTCAGCACACCCTCAAAGCTAGAGGTCGAGCCGCTCCCTCACGGCGGTCCCGTCGTATTACGACGTCGCGGTTCGCGCATCGGACGGCGCCAGGCCCCAGCGCTCGGCGATCAGCTGGTGTGAGCGCAGCCGGTCGGCGTGGTCGTGGGTCACCGACGTCACGATCAGTTCGTCGGCATCGGTGACGCGCTGCAGGGCCTCCAGCCGGTGCGCGACCTCGTCGGGGTCGCCGACGAATTGCGTTGCGGTGCGATCCTTCACGACCTCGGCCTGTTCGGGATCGAGCGGCTCGCAGTGGTCGGGGTCCGGGTACGGCACCGCCCCGCCCTCGGTGCGGACGGCGTACACCCAGCGGCCGTAGCTCGACGCCAGGTGCACCGCGGTGTCGTGGTCATCGGCGACCACGACGTCCGCCGACACCACGACGTAGGGCTCCGCGAGTGCCGTCGACGGGCGGAACGCGTTGCGGTACGCCTCGACGGCGTCGAGCGCCGTCGCCGGCGTGATGTGGTAGCTCGCCACGAACGGCAGCCCGCGCGCACCGGCGACCTCGGCGCTCTGGCCCTTGCTGCTGCCGAACACCCACGGCCGCAGGGGCGCTCCCTCGCCGGGTACGACGTGCGTCTCGTGGCCGTCAACGGTGAAGTGGCCGTCGAGCATCGCGAGGATGTCGTCGACCTGGGTGGCGAAGTCCGGGGTCAGCGCACCGGCCTGCTGCAGAACACCCATGCGCGCCTTGAGGATCGGGTTGCGCATCAGGATCCGCAGGTCGAACGGAGCGGGTACGACGACGCCGTCGACCTCGTGCCACTCCTTGCGCGGCGTCGGCGGCGGGGGCTTGCGGGCGTCGTTGGCCTCGCGCCGACGCTGCCCGGACCGGCCGACCCCGAGATCGATGCGGCCGGGATGGAAGGCGTCGAGGATGCCGAAGCTCTCGACGGTCGCGACCGCGGTGGTGTGGCCGAGCTGGACGGCGGCGGCGCCGACGTGGATCCGTTCGGTGGCCGCGGCTATCTGCCCGATCAGCACGGCCGGCGACGACCCCGCGACCGCGACGAAGTGGTGCTCGGCCACCCAGTACCGCTGATAGCCCCAGCGTTCGGCGTGCCGGGCGAGGTCGACGGTGTTGCGCAACGCGGTGGCCGCGTCGGCGCCCGCGCTGATGGGGGAGAGGTCGAGGATCGACAGCGGAACGTTCACGGCAGCTCCTTGAGGAAGGCGACCGGATAGACCTCGTCGCCCACGGTGGGGAGCGGCTCGGTCAACCGCCGATAGCCGGTGGCGAGGTAGAGCGCCTCGGCCTCGGGTTGCTTGTCGCCGGTGGTCAGATAGATCCGCCGGTAACCGCGCGCGACGATGTCGGCCTCGAGGACGGCGAGCATCGCCCTGGCGTAGCCGCGGCGCCGGTGGTCGCCGTCGGTCCAGATGCGCTTCAGCTCGGCGGTCGACTCGTCGAACCGGCGGAAGGCGCCGCCGGTGACGGGCACTCCGTCGACCTGACCGATCACCATCGCGCCATCGGGCGGGGCGAACTCGTCGGGCGGGTGGCCGTGCAGCCAGCGAGCGACGCCCTCGACGGTGCCGCCGTACCGGGTGGCGTACTCGACCGCGAGTTCGGCGAGCAGCGGTGCGGCCAGCGGATCGTTCTGGCCGACCGCCAGGAAGGTGACTTCTCCACTGGTTGTCATCACCTCCGTTGGTACCCGCACGAGAGGTGCAACGCGAGCCCGGGCGCCGCATTCCTGATCCCGGGGTTCGGCTCGCGGTGATCGGAAGTGCCTACCCCATGAGCAGCAACGCGGTGGTGGTGTCGGCGGTGATCACGACAGGACCAGGGTGATGCCGAGGGCGGCCACGGCCACTCCCTGCAGGGCGGCACGCAGGTTGATGATCCGGTCCCACGCCGCCTGCAACGCACGTCCGTCGGAGAGTGGGAGGCCCGCGTCCGACGCCGCCGTCAACCGGCGGTTGATGGGTGCGCTCACCCGGAGGTAGAGCGCCAGCCAGATCAGCAACGGAACCAGCGCCGCCGACGCGAAAGCGGCCTGCGCCCAATGCGACCCGACCGCGGCCAGCACGGCGGCCGCCGCAGCGGCGGCGATGCCGAGTACCCCGGGTACCGGCATGCGCCGGTCGCCGTACCGGTGCACGTTCCCCGTCACCGCGACCAGGGCGCGATCGTCGACGGCTGCGAGGGCCGGTCGCAGCACGATCGCGCAGAACACGTCGGTGCCGTACACCACTGCGGTGCTCAGCAGCGCGGCGAGTGCCGCGATGCGGATGAGCAGGTCGATGGTCATGTCGAGACTCCCTTCCCAGGTGCTAGCGACGCTAACCCCAGAATCGAGCCGCGTCAATAGCGCTGCTAGCACCAAGAGCGGTGCTACCCTCGGGCATGCCGATCGAGGACCGCAGGGAGCGCGAGCGGGCAGCCCGCCGGCGGCTCATCGTCACCACCGCCCGCAGGCTGGCCGAGGCCGAGGGCTGGGACGCCGTGACCACGCGGCGCCTCTCCACCGAGATCGAGTACAGCCAGCCGGTGCTCTACAAGCACTTCGCCGGCATGGACCAGATCTCCGAAGCCGTCGCACTCGACGGGTTCGGCGAGTTCGTCGACGCCATCCGGGACGCGCGCTCTCAGCCGGGCACCGCCGTCGAGGCCCTCACCCGGGTCGCGCGGGCCTACCTCGACTTCGCCCGCGAGCACCCGGCGCTCTACGACGCGATGTTCACCCGCGCGACCACGCTGCACTTCGCCGCCGAGGACACCCCTGCCCAGCTGGCGGCCGCCTTCACCGAACTGCGGATCGGCATCGCCGCAATCGCGGACGGACACGACGCCGACACGCTCACCGAGGTGTTCTGGGCCGGGTTGCACGGCCTCGTCACACTGACCCGCGCGGGCCGACTGCGGGCCGGGTACGAGTCCGACCACATCGGCCTGCTCGTCGACCGCTTCACCGGCGGTGACGGACTGTCGCACCAAAGTTGACACGTGTAAAGTTTCGCCACATGGACAACATCAGGGGCAAGACCATCGCGATCACCGGAGCGGCCCGAGGGATCGGCCACGCCACCGCCAAGGCCCTGCTGGGCCGCGGCGCACGGGTGGTCATCGGCGACCGTGACGTCGCGATCCTCGAGTCGGCCGTCACCGAACTCGGCCGGTACGGACAGGTCACCGGCTACCCGCTCGACGTGACCGACCGCGAGTCGTTCGACGCATTCCTCGGCAAGGCCCGCACCGACGGCGCCGGCCACATCGACGTACTGATCAACAACGCGGGCGTCATGCCCATCGGGCCGTTCCTCGAGCAGAGCGAGCAGTCCATCCGGTCCTCGATCGAGGTCAACTTCTACGGCGTACTGGCCGGCTGTCAGCTGGTGCTACCCGAGATGGTCAAGCGCCGCCGCGGCCACGTCATCAACATCGCCTCGATGTCCGGCATGATCCCGGTGCCCGGCCAGGTGGTCTACGTCGGCGCGAAGTTCGCCGTCGTCGGACTCTCCGTGGCACTCGCCGACGAGATGGCCCCGCACGGCGTCGAGGTCTCCGTCGTCATGCCGCCGTTCACCAACACCCAGCTGGTCTCGGGCACCAAGGAGACCGCGGGCACCAAACCCGTTGAGCCCGAGGTGATCGCCGCCGCGATCCTCAAGACGCTCGACAAGCCGAAGACCATGGTGTCGGTGCCGAGCCCGCTGCGGTTCACCGCTGCCGCGGCGTCGATGCTCGGCCCGCGCGGTCGCCGGTGGATGAACAAGAAGCTCGGGCTCGACAACGTGTTCCTCGAGTACGACCAGGCCGCACGCAAGAGCTACGAGGACCGGGCGCAGGCCTCCCTCGGCGTGGTCGAGAAGAACTAGAAGCCCTGCGGGAGCGGATCTCCCGCGCGGAAGGCCTCGAGATCGGCGAGGCCTTCCGTCAGCTCGTCCATCGTGAACTGATAGATCTCACCCTCGGGCGTCGAGCCGACCAGGATCACCTGCGGCGCAGCAGGATCCGTGACGACCACCCGGGTGACCGGCTCGATCGCCTCGTCGTCGAACTCCGCGGCCGACAGCGGGTAGACCCACGTCAGGAACTCGTCGCCGGAGAACTCCTCGTCGTACTCCCAGCCACGGCGGGTGAGCAGCTCGTCGAGTTCGGTGACGGCCGCGAGGTCGGCGTGCACCTCCGGCGGCATCCACCTGTCGTTGCGGGTGGACACCCGCTTCTTGCGTCGCGCCTTCTTGGCCGCCGAAGCCTTCGACACGGCTAGCCGAGCGCCCGGTCGAGATCGGCGATCAGGTCCTCGGTGCCCTCGAGTCCGATCGACACCCGCACCACGCCGTCGCCGAGGCCGATCGCCGCGCGCCCCTCCGGACCCATCGCCCGGTGAGTCGTGGTGGCGGGGTGGGTGATCAGCGACTTGGCGTCCCCGAGGTTGTTGGAGATGTCGATCACCTGGAGCCCGTCGAGCACCTCGAAGGCGCGCGACTTGGTGCCGCCCGCGAGTTCGAACGTGACCACCGTGCCGCCGCCACGCATCTGACGCTTCGCGAGGTCGTACTGCGGATGCGACTCCAGGAACGGGTACTTGACCCAGCTCACCGAGGGATGGCCCTCGAGGAACTCCGCGACCCGCTGGGCGGACCGGTTGGAGTAGTCGACGCGCACGGCCAGCGTCTCGAGACCCTTGAGCAGCGTCCACGCGTTGAACGCGCTGATCGCCGGGCCCGTGTGTCGCATCAGCTTCTGCACCGGACCGTCGATGAACTCCCTGTCGCCGAGGATGGCCCCGCCGAGGACGCGGCCCTGACCGTCGATGTGCTTGGTGCCGGAGTAGATCACCACGTCGGCGCCCAGCGGCATGCCCTGCTGCAGCAGCGGGGTGGCGAAGACGTTGTCCAGCACCACCTTCGCGCCCGCCGCGTGGGCGAGGTCGCACACCGCGGCGATGTCGACGAGCGACTGCATCGGGTTGGACGGCGTCTCGAAGAACACGGCCTGGGTGGGGACCGACAGCGCCTCCTCCCACTGGGCGAGATCCTCGCCGTCGACGAAGACGACCTCGACGCCCCAGCGCGGCAGGATCTCGCTGCAGACCACGAAACACGAGCCGAACAGGCTGCGCGCGGCCACGAGTCGGTCACCCGCGGCCAACAGGGCGCCGAGCGCGGTGAACACCGCGGCCATGCCGGTCGCGGTGGCGAAGGCGGCGGGCGCGCCCTCGATCAGCCGCAGCCGCTCCTCGAACATCGAGATGGTCGGGTTGCCGTAGCGCGAGTACACGTACCGGTCGATCTCGCCGGTGAACGCCTTCTCGGCGTCGCCCGCGGTCTCGTAGACGTACCCCGACGTCAGGTAGAGCGCCTCCGAGGTCTCCTCGAAGTTGGACCGCAGCAGACCGCCGCGCACGCCGATCGTGGCCTGACTGACGCCCTCGGGCAGCGGCGCCGGGATGCGGACGGACGGGACCTGGTCCTTCTCGTCGGCGCTCATCCCTGCCTCCACGGCAGCCCGACGGCCTTCCAGCCGGTGGTGCCGCGGTGCCCGTCGGCGTCGACGTTGCCCTCGAAACCGTCGAGCACGTTGAAGGACGGCAGGATGCCCGCGGCGGTCGCCGCCTCGGCGGCGCCGATCGAGCGGTTGCCGGAGCGGCAGAGGAAGACCACGGGACGCTCGCCCGGCGTCACGCCGGACGCCACCAGATCGTCGACGAAGCCGTCGTTGTGGGTGCCGTCGGTGCGGTTCCACTCGACGTAGACGACGTCGCGCTGGAGCGAGGAGGTGTCGGGTACGCCGACGAAGCGCCACTCAGCCTCGGTCCGGCAGTCGACGAGCACGGCCTCGGGGTTGTCGACCAACACCTTCCACGCCTCTTCCGGCGTGATGTCTCCCGCGTAGCTCACGTTCGCGAGTCTCCCATACCTAGCTGGGGCCCGGCGAGCACACCTTCCACGCCCCGTCCTCGCGAACCAGCGCCAGATCGACGCTCACCGTATCGTCCGGCGTGTTGTCGAAGTGGTAGGTCACCGAGGCGGTCGCGTCGTCGCCGTCGATCGTCACCGCACCGATGCCGTCGACGTAGCGCTCGCCCTTCTCGGCCACCGACGCACGTTGTCCGGCAAGGACTCCCGGCTCGTCGCCGTACTGGCCGCGGCACGTGTAGACCCGGTAGTCGGCGTAGTCGTCGCGCTGCAGGGCGTCGTTCTGCGCCACCACCGCGCGCCCGACCTCCTGCTCGGGCGTCGGCCCCTCGTCGGACCCGGAGTTGAACACGACGATTCCGATCACCACGAGGCTGATGATCGCCAGCGCACCGAGGAACGGCGCGATCGTGGGCCGGTCCGGGGCGGGCTCGACGGCATCGGGTTCGGAGGCGGGAGGTTTGGTCATGGCACCCTCAGAATGCTCGAAACGCGGTGCGCCCGGTCACGGGCACGGACGACGTCGGGGGCGGTCGCGACGGCGAGGACCGCGTCGTCGAGGAACCGGACGTCGCTCTCGGGCACCGTCAGTCCCTCGGGCAGCACGCCGGGGCCGGCGCCACCGCCGTCGATCACCTCGGCCGCGGCGGGCGAGATCATGATCGTGTCGATAGACAGACCGAGGATCGCCCGGGCGTGCAACTCGAACTGCGACAACCGCTGCGAGCGCAACGTCACCAGACCGACCTCCTCGGGTCGTGGCCGGACGTGGGAGAAGTACACCTCGTCACCGCGCACCAGCAGGTCGACGCCGAACAGTCCGCGCCCGCCCAGGGAGTTCACGATGCGGGCCGCGATCGACCGCGCCGCGTCGAGCGCGGCCGGGGACAGGTGGTGCGGCTGCCAGGACTCCAGCGGTCCGCCGTCGGTGCGACGGTGCCCGATCGGCTCGCAGAAGTGCACGGCCGGGCCGGCCGGACCGATGGTCCGCACGGTCAGCAGGGTCACCTCGTCGTCGATCTCGACGACGGTCTCGGCGATGACGCGGGCGGGCGCCGGGCCCGCGGTCGCCAGCTGCCAGGCGGCGACCACGTCGTCGGGACGGGTGAGCACGGAGCGGCCGTCGGCGGCGTCGGCGGCCGGACCCGAGAGGATGGGCGAGACGACGAGCGGGAAGCCCGCGTGCTGCGCCACCGCGTCGAGTTCCTCGGCCGATCCGGCGAACCAGAACGGCACGGTCGGCAGGCCGAGTTCGTCGGCGGCCAGCTTCCGCAACCCCTCGCGATCCAGCGAGAGCCGGGCGCTGCGCGGCGTCGGGAACACGTCGACGCCGTCGCGTTCGGCGGCCGCGATGAGCACGTCGGCGGGCACGTGCGGGGAGTCCGCGACGACGAAGTCGTGGTCGCCCGAGGCCGCCTCGGCCGCGTCCCCCGGGTCCACCGTCGTGACGACCGCGCCCAGCCGCTCGAAGGCGAGCGCGAGGTCGCCCCCCGGCACGGCGGCACCCAGCAGCAGGACGCTGGGCGTCCCGGCGGGCCGGCTCGCGGTCGTTTCACTCATCGCCTGTCCACCCTGCCAGACGCTCAGGCGGGTCCGGCGTCGACCAGCATGTCGAGGTAGCACCACCGCCAGGCCTCCCCCGGCTCGACCGACCGCATGACCGCGTGGTCGGTGGCGTGGAAGTGGGCGGTGGCATGCTTGTGCGGGCTCGAGTCGCAGCACGCGACGTGCCCGCAGGTCAGGCACATCCGGAGATGCGCCCAGATGGTCTCGCCCAGTTCGGCGCAGTCCTGGCAGCGGCCGGGGCTCTGCGGCTCCGGATCGGCACGTTCTGCGGCGGCACCGAGGTGCTCGCACGTGCTGGGCGGGGAATTCGTGTCGCGTTGCCGCGTTCTCCTCCGCATGCTGATCAGGATAGGGCGGGACGCGACCGCTCGGGGAGATGGTGATTCGTGAGTGCCTCGCTGCTCGCCGTGCTGGTGGTGTCGGTGCTGCTCGCCGCCCTCGCCCGCCGCTACGACGTGTCCGCGCCGCTGGCGCTGGTGCTCGCCGGGTTGGCCGCCGGCACCATCCCGGGACTCAGCGGCATCGAACTCGAACCCGAGCTGGTCCTGTTCGTGATCCTGCCGCCGCTGCTGTGGTCGGCGGGGTTGGAGAGCAGCTACGTGGCCCTGCGCCGCAACGCCCGGCCGATCGGCCTGCTGGCGGTCGGGCTCCCCCTGGCGACGACGTTCGCCGTCGGGGTGGTCGCGTTCCACACCGTGCCGGAGCTGACGGTCGCCGCCGCGCTCACCCTCGGCGCGATCGTCGCCCCGCCCGACGCGGTGTCCGCCGCGGCGATCGGCCGCAGGCTCGGGCTGCCGCGCCAGGTGATGACGCTGCTGGGCGGCGAGAGCCTGCTCAACGACGCGACCGCCCTGACCGCCTACAAGGTGGCGCTGGCCGCCGCGATCGGCACCGCCGCGACGTGGAGCAGCGGGCTCGGCACGTTCGCGCTGGCCGCCGCGGGCGGGGTGGTCGTGGGCGGCGCCGTCGGCTGGCTCATCGACTACGTGCGGACGTGGCTCGACGATCCGCTGGTCGAGAGCGCCATCGGCCTGGTGGCGCCGTTCATCATCTACTTCGTGGCCGAGGAGGTGCACGGCTCGGGCGTCATCGCCGTCGTGGTCGCCGCGCTGCTGCTCGGCCAGCGGTCGGTGCGCGCCACCTACGCCACGCGACTGCAGGACACCGCCCTGTGGAAGGCGGTCCAGCTGGTGCTGGAGTCGTTCGCGTTCCTGCTGATCGGGTTGCAGCTGCCGACCGTGGTGTCCGAACTCGCCGGGATCCGCGCCTCGACACTGGCGATCGCGTCGGCGGCGGTGCTGGCGACGGTGATCGGCGTCCGCATCGCGTGGGTGTTCACGTTCGCCTACCTGCCCCGGCTGCTGTCGCGACGGGTCCGCGAGGAGGAGCCACGCCCGACGCCCGCGCAGGTGTTCGTGGTGGCGTGGGCCGGGATGCGGGGCGTCGTCTCGCTCGCGGCGGCGTTCGCGGTGCCGACCACCACGCTGAGCGGCGAGGAGTTCCCCGGCCGGCCGCAGCTGGTGTTCCTCACGTTCGTGGTGGTGGTCGGCACGCTGCTGCTGCACGGGCTGACGCTGCCCTGGATCATCAAGGTGCTCGACGTGCCGGGCGACGACCTGCATCGCGACGCGCTCGAGACGGCCGCCGCACAGACCAAGGCCGCGCGGGCCGCCGCGCAGAAACTCGACGACATGCTGGCCACGCAGCGGCCGGGGTCGATCGGCGAGTACACGCCCAAGGTGCTGCGGGCGTGGAACGAGCGCCGCAGTCAGGCGGCCTGGGAGCAGCTGGGCCGCAGCGACGAGGAGATCGGCCACGAGAGTCCGGCCGCGACGTTCCGCAGGCTGCGGCTCGGCATGCTGCAGGCCGAGCGCGAGGAGTTCATCCGCCAGCGCGACGCGGGCACGATCGACGACGAGGTGCTGCGCACGGTGCTGCGGGGCCTCGACCTCGAGGAGGCCGCGCTCAATCGCGACTGACGGTGTCCACGCCGATGTCGGCGGGCAGCTCGGAGCGGAACGCCCGCATGCCGTCGACGAGCGCCCCGAAGACGCGGTGCGCGGCCTCGAGGTCCTCGTCGGGCAGGTCGGCCATCGAGGCGTGGGCGTGGTCGGCGAGCGTCGAGAAGAACTGTCGGGCAACGTGCATGCCGTGGTCGGCGTACCGCAGGATCACCTTGCGGCGGTCGCTCGGGTCGACCTCCCGGCGTAGGTGCCCGGTCTCGGTCATCCGCTCCACCAGGTAGGTGATCGCCGCGCCGGACAGGCCCATCTGCCTGCGCAGGTCACCGGCCGTCATCCGGACCTCGGCGGTCTCGGCGATCATCACGAACAGCAGCGCACGAAACTCGTTGGCGGACAGGTCGTTCTGATCGGCGAACGACCGCCCCACCCAGTCCGACTCGGACGTCATCTCCCGCAGGTCGCCGGCGATGCGATGCTCCAACTCCTCGCGGGGCGAGGGGGGTGACGTCGGATCGGGCATGCAATTCCTTTGGCAGAGTTGGCGCTCGAAGCATAGTGCCAGACGCTGGGACCCCCGGGTTGATTTCTATTTAGAAAACTGAAATATTCGGACGATGTCCCGCCGAACCTCGTGGATCGTGGCCCTCCTCGTCCTGATCGGGTCCGTCGCCGCCCTCGTCCTGATCGGCGGCTCGGCGTCGGCCGAACAGTCCCCCGTCGCGGTGCCGTCGTCGTCGGAGTCGGCGCGGGCGGACGCCACCCGCGGGCAGTTCCCCGGCGGCGACGCCGTGCCCGCCGTCCTGGTGGTCACGCGCGCCGACGGCGGTGCGCTCACCCCCGGCGACCTCGCCGCGATCGACGCGGCCAGGCTGCGCGCGCTGAGCGCCGCGGACGCCGGACCGGCCGGTCCACCCGTGCTCGGATCGGACGACGGCCGGGCCGCCGTCGCCACCATCCCGCTGCGCGCCGACCTGTCGGGGTTCGCGCTCGGCGACACCGTCTCGGCGGTCCGATCGGCGGCGACCGACGGCCTGCCCGCCGACCTCAAGGCCGAGGTCACCGGCGGACCGGCGTTCGGCGCGGACATCGCCGACTCGTTCAGCGGCGCCAACGTCACCCTGCTCGCGGTGACGGCGATCGTGGTGGCCGTCCTGCTGATCGTCACCTACCGCTCGCCCGTGCTGTGGCTGGTGCCGCTGATCGTGATCGCCCTCGCCGACCGGGTCGGGTCGGTGGTGGGCGCCGCCATCGCCACCGCGGTCGGAACCAGCCCGGACGGGTCGACCGGCGGCATCACCAGCGTGCTGGTGTTCGGCGCGGGCACCAACTACGCGCTGCTGCTGATCTCGCGCTACCGCGAAGAACTCGGCCGCGACGCCGACGCCGGGGCGGCGCTGCGGACCGCGCTGCGGCGCGCCGGGCCCGCCATCGTCGCGAGCAACGCGACGGTCGTCCTGGCGCTGCTGACCCTGCTGCTGGCCTCGTCCCCGAGCACCCGCAGCCTCGGCGTCCAGGCCGCCGCGGGCCTCGTCGTCGCCGCCGTCTTCGTCCTGCTGGTGCTGCCACCGGCACTGGGCCTGTTCGGCACGCGCCTGTTCTGGCCATTCGTGCCGAAGCCCGGTGCGCCCGCGCTGACCACCACGGGGGTGTGGCACCGCATCGCCTCGGGCGTGGCGACGCGTCCGGCGCTGGTCTCGGCCGGGGCCATCGCCGCGCTGCTCGCCCTGAGCGCCGGCCTGCTGGCGACGCCCATCGGCCTGTCCCAGACCGAGCAGTTCCGCGTCGAGGCCGAATCCGTCACCGGGTACGCGACACTCGCCGAGCACTTCCCCAGCGGCGTCACCGGGCCCACCCGCGTCGTGGCGGCCACGTCCGCCGAAGCCGCCGTCTCGCAGGCGATCACGGGAACGCCCGGCGTCGTCTCGGTCACGCCGAGCGGAACGTCCCCGTCGGGCCTCTCGCAGTGGTCGGTGGTGCTCGACGCCGCCCCCGCCTCCGACGGCGCACTGGCGACGGTCGATGCGCTGCGCGACTCGGTGCACGCCGCGGATCCCGACGCGCTGATCGGCGGACCCGACGCCACGGCGCGCGACGCGAAGGCTGCCGCCCAGCACGACCTGCGCGTGGTCGTCCCCGCGATCCTGATCGTCGTGCTCGTGGTGCTGTACGTGCTGCTGCGGGCGGCACTGGCCCCACTGATCCTCGTCGGCGTGACGGTGCTGAGCGCACTGGCCGCACTCGGACTCGGCGGCTGGGTCAGCGTGCACGCCTTCGGTTTTCCCGCACTGGACAACGCGACCCCGCTGTTCGCCTTCCTGTTCCTGGTGGCCCTCGGCGTCGACTACACGATCTTCCTGGTGACCCGCGCCCGCGAGGAGACGCCCGACCACGGCACCCGCGAGGGCATCGTCCGGGCGGTCTCGGCCACCGGTGCGGTGATCACCAGCGCGGGAATCGTTCTGGCAGCGGTGTTCTGCGTGCTGGGCGTCCTCCCACTGATCGTGCTGACGCAGATCGGCATCATCGTCGGCCTGGGCATCCTGCTCGACACCTTCGTGGTGCGGACCGTGATCATCCCGGCCCTGTTCACGCTGATCGGCCCGCGGATCTGGTGGCCGGCGCTGACGGCGGAGCGCTAGGTTCACCTGGTGGACCAACTGATCGACACCACCCTCGGGCGGATCAGGGTACGGACGACGGGCACCGGCGCGGCGATCCTGTTCTGGCCCAGCCTGCTGATGACGGGCGACATGTGGGCCGCGCAGGCCGAGCACTTCGGCCGCGACCACCGCGTCATCCTCGTCGACCCGCCGGGACACGGTGGAAGTGATCCGCTCACAACGTTTTTCACGTTCAAGGACTGCGCCCGGGTCGTCGTCGAGATCCTGGACGCACTCGGCGTGGACCGCGCCCACGTCGTCGGCAACTCGTGGGGCGGGATGATCGGCAGCACGTTCGCCGCCCGCCATCCCGACCGCGTCGGTCGCGCCGTCCTGATGAACTGCACCGCGTCGCCGTCGGGCACCTGGCAGAAGATCGAGTACGGCGCACTGCTGCGCGCCGCACGCCTCGTCGGCGGGATCCGGCCGCCGCTCACCCGGTCGGTGCTCAAGGCGTTCCTCGGACCCACCACGTTCGCGACGCGCCCCGCGGTGGTGGATGCCGTGCGATCAGCGGTCCAGGCCGTCGACGTGACGTCGGCCGCGTGGGCCGTGCGCAGCGTCGTGCCGCGCCGGCCGGACCAGCGCGGGCTGCTGGCGTCGGTGCGGACGCCGGTGCTGGTGGTGGCGGGCGCCGAGGACGCGACGTTCCCGGTCGCCGAGACCCGCGCGATGGCCGACGCCATCCCGGGATCGTCGTTCGTGGCGCTCGACGGGGTCGCCCACCTCGCCGCGCTGGAGAACCCGGCACTGGTGAACCGGATCGTCGCGGACTTCCTCGCCCGCTGACCCTTCGCGCCGCCCGTCGGTACCGTCGATGGCATGACCCATGCTCCGCCGCAACCGCCAGTGCACATGCGCCGCGACGGGTTCGACCCCACCCGCGAACTCGGGGAGATCCGCGACACCGTCGGCGTCCAGGACGTCGTGAACGCGTTCGGCATGAAGGTCTACCTGATCACCCGCCACGACGACGTGAAGGAGATGCTCTCGGACTACGAGCGCTTCTCCAACGGCCGGCCGCCCGGCTTCGTCGTCCCCGGCGCGCCACCGAGCACCGAGGAGGAGCAGGCCAGCGCCCGGGCAGGCAACCTCCTGGGCCTCGACCCGCCCGAACACCAGCGGCTCCGGCGGATGTTGACGCCCGAGTTCAACTTCCGCCGCATCAAGCGGATGGAACCCCGCATCACCGCGATCGTCACCGAACACCTCGACGCGATGGAGAGCGGCGGTGCGCCCGCCGACCTCGTCGAGCAGTTCGCGCTGCCCATCCCGTCGCTGGTGATCTGCGAGCTGCTCGGCGTGCCGTACGAGGACCGCGCCGACTTCCAGGAGCGCTCCGGCCGCCAGCTGGACCTGTCGCTGCCGATGCCCGAACGGATGGAACTCGCACGGGCGGGCCGGGAGTACATGCTCTCGCTGGTCGCGCGGGCCCGCTCCCATCCGGGTGAGGACATCCTCGGCATGCTGGTCCGCGAACACGGCGACGAGCTGACCGACGACGAACTCGTCGGGATCGCGGGCCTGCTGTTGCTCGCCGGGCACGAGACCACGTCCAACATGCTCGGCCTGGGCACCCTGGCGCTGCTGCGGCACCCCGATCAGCTCGCCGCCGTGCGCGACGATCCCGACGCCGTCGGGCCCGCGGTCGAGGAGCTGCTGCGGTGGCTGTCGATCGTGCAGACGTCGATCCCGCGGATCACCACCACCGACGTCGTGATCGGTGGCGTCGAGATCCCCGCCGGTCAGCTCGTCTTCGGCTCGCTGCCCGCCGCCAACCGCGACCCCGGCTTCACGCCGTCACCGGACACGCTCGACATCACCCGCGGCGCGCCGGGCCACCTGGCGTTCGGGCACGGCGTGCACCACTGCCTGGGTGCGCCGCTGGCGCGGATGGAGATGCGGATCGCGTGGCCCGCGCTGTTCCGGCGGTTCCCGAACCTCGCGCTCGCGGAGGACTGGGCCGACGTCGAGTTCCGCTCGTTCCACTTCATCTACGGGTTGCGGTCGTTGAGTGTGAGGTGGTGAGGTCCAGATGAAGGTGATCGCCGATCGCGACGCGTGCATTGCGTCGGGGAACTGCATGATGGTGTCCGAGGAGCTGTTCGACGCCGACGACGACGGCGTGGTGGTGGTGCGCACCGACCACGTCCCGCCGGGCGAGGAGGCTCACGCCCGCGAGGCCGTCACGATCTGTCCGGCGGCGGCCCTTCGGCTCGCCGACTGAGCATCGTCAGGCTCGCCACCAGCACCCACGTGGGGAACATCAGCGTGATCCACAGGCTGATGTCGCTGGCGATCAGGACGCTGACCGACGAGACGTAGGTGAGCACGACCAGCCACGTCGGCATCAACCGCGTCTTGAGCCAGATCGTGGCCAGCGACATCATGAAGACCGCCGCCATCCGCAACCCGTAGGTGTTGCTCAGCGTCGTGACCATCGTCTGCCCGAACGCCGCTAGTTCGGCCGACGGTGCGTCGGTGCCCGCGCGCTTGCCGGCCGCCAGTCCCTTGCCCACCGCCGCGGCGGCGAACATCATCGCCAGGAACAGCAGCCCGCTGCCCACGAACACCGAGCTGAAGAACTTGTCCTCGAGCACGCCGAAGCCGTCGCGGACCACGCCGATGAACCACAGGAAGGTGATGCCCGCGAACGGCATCAGCACGGTGGCGATCCGGATCATGTCGGCGTTGCCGTCGGCCCACTGCGAGCCGTGCTCCGCGCCCTCGGGCAGCGCCAGCCGGATCAGCACCAGCACCGTGCCGAAGATCAGCGCGAACAGGACGCCGGCCACGGCGGCCGCGCGCGGCGTCACCAGGCGTTTGAGGTGCCGGTCGACGCGCTGCTCGGTCATGGGCTCAGGGTTGTCCGGGCAGCAGCCGGATCATGAGGCCGTTCGCCTCGGCGAGCAGGGCGCCGTCGGGGTCGCGCAGCTCGGCGTTCACGAACGCCTTGCGGCCGTCGACCTCGCGGATCCAGCCGCGCGCGGTGAGCTTGGTGTCGATCGGCGTCACCTTGCGGTAGTCGACGTGCAGGAAGCCGGTGCGGCTGATCGGCCGGCCGCCGGCGTGGATCACCATGCCGAACACCGAGTCGAACAGCAGCGGCAGCACGCCGCCGTGCACGGCGTAGTTGCCGCCGACGTGGAAGCGGCTGAACCGCACCGTCAGTTCGACGCCGTCGGGCGCCATCCTGGTCACCCGGAACGGCGGCATCAGCAGGTTGCCGGCACCGGGCATCGACGGCATCCGGCCGGCCGGGCCCGCTCCCTCGTCGGCCATCGACGGTTCGAGCAGGGCGATGAGTTCGGCGACCCGCTCGGCCGCCTCGACCCAGGTGTCGCTGTCCGGCGCGGCCGACACCGCGAGGTCCTGCAGGCGGCGCATCCCCGTCACGAAGGGCTCGAAACCCGGTCCGGGCTCGGCGGATTCGAAGACCGGGAATCCCCCGTGCTTCTCGTAGTCGGGATCGCCCTCGGTGGTCACGGCGTGGCCAGGATGTCGCGGCGCACGATCGTCTGCTCACGCCCCGGGCCGACGCCGATGCAGGACACGTGCGCGCCCGCCAGTTCCTCGAGGCGCAGGACGTAGTCGCGGGCCTTGGCCGGCAGGTCATCGAACTCGCGGGCGTCGGAGATGTCCTCCCACCATCCGGGCAGCTCCTCGTAGACCGGCTCGGCGCGGGCGATGTCGCTCTGCGTCATCGGCATCTCGCTGGTGCGCTTGCCGTCGACGGTGTAGCCGACGCAGACCGGCACCGTCTCAAGGCTGGACAGCACGTCGAGCTTGGTGAGGAAGTAGTCGGTGATGCCGTTGGTCCGCGTCGCGTACCGCGCGATCACCGCGTCGAACCAGCCGCAGCGACGCGGACGGCCGGTGGTCACGCCCACCTCGCCGCCGGTCTTCGCCAGGTACTCGCCGTACTCGTCGAAGAGCTCGGTGGGGAACGGTCCGGAGCCGACGCGGGTCGTGTACGCCTTCAGGATGCCGAGCACGGTGGTGATCCGGGTGGGACCGATGCCGGAGCCCACCGATGCACCGCCCGCCGTCGGGTTCGACGACGTGACGAAGGGATACGTGCCGTGGTCGACGTCGAGCAGCGTGCCCTGCGACCCTTCGAGCAGCACCGTCTGACCGTCGTCGAGGGCCTCGTTGAGCAGCAGCCGGGCGTCGGCGATGCGGTGCTTGAACCCCTCGGCCTGCTCGAGGAGCGCGGCCACCACGTCGGCCGGCTCCAGCGCCTTGCGGTTGTAGATCTTGACCAGCACCTGGTTCTTGAACTCGAGCGCCGCCTCGATCTTCTGGGTCAGGGCGTCGGGGTCGAGCACGTCGGCCGCCCGGATGCCGAGCCGCGCCACCTTGTCCTGGTAGCAGGGGCCGATGCCGCGGCCGGTGGTGCCGATCTTCTTGTTGCCGAGGTAGCGCTCGGTGACCTTGTCGATCGCCACGTGGTACGGCATTAGCAGGTGCGCGTCGGCCGAGATCAGCAGCCGGGAGGTGTCGACGTTGCGGTCCTCGAGGCCCTTCAGCTCGGTGAGCAGCACACCGGGGTCGACGACGACGCCGTTGCCGATGACGTTCGTGACGCCGGGCGTGAGGATGCCCGATGGAATGAGGTGCAGGGCGAAGTTCTCCCCGGACGGGAGCACGACCGTATGGCCGGCGTTGTTGCCGCCCTGGTAACGGACGACCCACTGGACGCGCCCACCGAGTAGATCGGTGGCCTTTCCCTTGCCCTCGTCACCCCACTGGGCGCCGATGAGGACGATTGCCGGCATGGATAGTCTCCTGAGTCTCACTGCTCAACCGTGTTGCAGCCGGTGCATGACCCTATCCCAGCTTTGGCGAGGAGCCCTCGTGACCGCCCCCGACCTCGCCGTGTTGCGGTTCGGCGGGCGTCCGGTGCCGGGCGGACTGGCCGGTGTCGCGGTGCACGACGTGGCCGCGCCGGCCGACGTCGACGCCGTGTCGGCGGGCCGCTTCGCGGTGATCGGCGGCGACGCCGACCTCGCCGCGGTGCTGACCCGGCTGCTGCGCACCGAGCGCCTCGACGTCGAACTGGCCTACGTCGCGCGCCGTCGATCGGCGGCCACCCGGGCCTTCGGCCTGCCCACCGGACGACGCGCGGCGCGAATGGCGCTGACCGGCGCCGCCGAGCTGGTGCCCCTCATCCGCGACGACGCCGGCTCGGCCCTGGTCGGCCGCGCGACGTGGGTGGGCGAGGCGGGCCTGGTGGGCGAGGCCGTCGTCGACGACGCCACGCTGTTCGACGGCACGGTCGCCGGGGTGCTCGTCGAACCGACCGGGACCATGCCGGGGCTGCGGGCCGCGGTCACCCCGGGGCGGCTGCGGCCGCCGCGCTGGGTCGCCGGCCGCGCGGCTCAGCTGGGCACC
The DNA here is from genome assembly GCF_056679845.1 of Mycobacterium sp. PTI7. Lineage (NCBI taxonomy): Bacteria > Bacillati > Actinomycetota > Actinomycetes > Mycobacteriales > Mycobacteriaceae > Mycobacterium > Mycobacterium sp. PTI7. The sequence goes on along the minus strand of NZ_CM155252.1, from coordinate 5,518,191 downwards.
ACCGGCGCATTCGTCGTCCGCGACGGGGAACGGTCCGCGCGGGCGGTGCGGCGCTCGACCTTCTACCGGCACGTGACGGGCTGGTCGGTCGTCCGGTAGGTACTTTTGCTGGAGTGAGCATTCGTCCCCTCCGGCAATCGGTGCGGCCCAGCCCGATCTTCCTGGCCATCGTGGCCATCACCGCCGTGGGCGGCGCCATCGCCTGGTTCGCACCCGTCGCTCCGGACGGTCGCCCGCCGGCCATCGCCTACGTCGGGGTGTTCGTCTTCGTCCTGTTCGGCTGGCTGGTGTCGCTGTGCCTGCACGAGTTCGGCCACGCCTTCACCGCCTGGCGATACGGCGACCACGACGTCGAGGTGCGCGGCTACCTGACGCTGAACCCGCTCAAGTACTCGAACCCGATGCTGTCGCTCGGCCTGCCGGTCCTGTTCATCGCGCTCGGCGGCATCGGGCTGCCCGGTGGTGCGGTGTACGTGCGGACGTCGTGGATGACCCCGCGGCAGCGGACCGTGGTGAGCCTGGCCGGGCCGTTCGCGAACGTGGTGCTGGCGATCGTGCTGCTGATCGCGGTGCGCGTCTTCTACGACCCCGCGCACCTGGTGTTCTGGTCGGCGATCGCGTTCCTGGGCTTCCTGCAGGTGACCGCGGTGATCCTGAACCTGCTGCCGATCCCCGGCCTGGACGGCTACGGCGCGCTGGAGCCGCACCTGGCCTACGAGACGCAGCGCAAGCTCGACCCGGTGAAGGGCTGGGGCTTCCTGATCCTCCTGCTCCTGCTGATCGTGCCGACGCTCAACCAGGTGTTCTTCTCGGTGGTCTACTCGGCGTTCGACCTGTCGGGGGTGCCGAGCCAGCTCGTCGCGATCGGCAGCCAGCTGACGCGGTTCTGGTCCGCCTGGTTCTGAGGTACGCCTTGCGATATATGCGTCTTTACGCATAGATTGCCGGTATGGGTGCTGGACACGATCACGGTCACGGCGGCGACGTCCGCGTCGGCCGCATGCTCGCCGGCGCGGCGATCCTCGCGACGTTCTTCGTCGTCGAACTCACCACGGCGCTGCTGATCAACTCGATCGCCCTGCTGGCCGATGCCGGCCACATGCTGACCGACCTCGTCGCGATGTTCATGGGACTGACCGCCGTCCTGCTGGCCCGGCACGGTCCCGCGTCGGCGTCGCGCACCTACGGCTGGCACCGCGCCGAGGTGTTCACCGCCGTCGCCAACGCCGTACTGCTGCTCGGCGTCGCGGGCTTCATCCTCTTCGAGGCGTTCGAGCGACTCGGTGACGCACCGGACGTGCCGGGCGTGCCGATGATCGCCGTCGCGCTCGCCGGCCTGGTGGCCAACGTCGTGGTCATGCTGCTGCTGCGGTCGACGTCGGAGAGCAGCCTCGCCGTCAAGGGTGCCTACATGGAGGTCGTCGCCGACACCGTGGGCAGCGTCGGCGTGCTGATCGCCGGCATCGTCACCGTGACCACCCGATGGCCCTACGCCGACGTCGTCGTCGCGGTCCTGGTGGCGCTCTGGGTGCTGCCGCGGGCCATCTCGCTCGCCCGCTCGGCGCTGCGGATCCTCTCCGAGTCGTCCCCGAGCCACATCGACGTCGACGAGCTACGCGGCGCGCTCGCCGCCGTCGACGGCGTGACCGGCGTGCACGACCTGCACGTGTGGACGCTGGTGCCGGGCCGCGACATGGCGACCGCGCACGTCACGTGCAGCGGCGACTCGGCTCGCGTACTGGAGAACACCCGCGCGGTGCTCGCGGCGCGGGGCCTCGGGCACGCGACCGTCCAGGTCGAGGCGCCTGAGAACGCCAACGAGTGCGACGGCCACTGCTGAGCGGGGCTCAGCGCGGGAAGAGGTGAACGCGCGCTTCCGGATCGCAGTCGTCGAGCAGATCGAGGCAGCGCTGGAACTCCGCGGTCTCGCCGATGGTGTCGGCCGCACGGGCGAGCGCCGCGACGCATCGCAGGAATCCGCGGTTGGCCTCGTGGGCGTAGGGCACCGGGCCGAAGCCCTTCCACCCGTTGCGGCGCAGCTGATCGAGCCCGCGGTGGTAGCCGGTTCGCGCGTAGGCGTAGGCGGTGATCGCCCGGTCCTCGTCGAGGGCGTCCTCGGCCAGCGACGCCCACGCCACCGACGCCGACGGATGCGCCGCCGCGACGATCGCGGGGTTCTCCCCGGCGGCGAGCGCTTCCTCCGCCTCGGTGTCCCCCGGTAGCAGCACCGGGTCCGGCCCCAGAAGATCTCCCATACGCGTCATGGGCCTATTGTGCCGTGCGGGCTGGATAAGCTCGTGGCTGACCGTCGCGAAGAGGAGTGGGACACACATGTCGAACCCATCAGGGCCCGACGAGGACCAGAATTCGAAGGCGTCCTCGGAAGCACTGACGGAGGCGTTTCCGCCCGCAGATCCGTCGGCTGCCACCCCGTCCGGCGACGACGCGTCCGCCGATCCGCAGGAACGCCGCTTCACCGCACCGTCCCCGTCGGACGCGGGCGCCACCCAGGTGATCGGCCACGTCCCCGAGCCCGCGACCGAGGTGTTCTCCGCGGCGGCACCGCAGTCGGACGTCGCCGCCGCAGGCGCGTTCACCCAACCCATCGCGCACCAGGGCACCACGCCCGGCCCGCAGGTCATCCCGGGCCGGGGCGGCGAAGCCCCCAAGGCGCCCAAGAGCCGCCGCAGCTGGGGCTGGGTGGTCGCGGTGGTGCTGGTGATCGCCGCCGTCGTGGCCGTCGCCATCCTCGGCACCATCCTGCTGACCCGCGACGACGAACCCGCGGTGTCCCAGGAGGACCTGGTGCGCACCACGATCCAGGACTTCGACACCGCGATCCAGAAGGGTGACCTCGCCGCGCTGCGCGGGATCACCTGCGGGGACACCGCCGTCAGCTACGTCGACTACGACGACGCCCGGTGGAAGGACATCCACGCCAAGGTCGCGGCGGCCCGGCAGTACCCGGTGGTCGCGAGCGTCGACCAGGTGGTGGTCAACGGCTCGCACGCCGAGGCCAACGTGACGTCGTTCATGGCGTTCGACCCGGCCACCCGCTCGACGCGGAGCTTCGACCTCGAGTTCCGCGACGAGCAGTGGAAGATCTGCCAGGCCCCGCAGTAGCTAGCTCCCGGAGATGCTCTTGCCCGCGCTGTGCAGGTCGTTGCACGCCTCGACGACGCGCTCGGACATGCCAGCCTCGGCCTTCTTGAGGTAGCTGCGGGGGTCGTAGACCTTCTTGTTGCCCACCTCGCCGTCGATCTTCAGGACGCCGTCGTAGTTCGAGAACATGTGCGCGGCAAGCGGCCTGGTGAACGCGTACTGGGTGTCGGTGTCGACGTTCATCTTCACGACGCCGTAGTTGAGCGAGTCCTCGATCTCCGACTTCAGCGAGCCCGAGCCGCCGTGGAAGACGAAGTCGAAGGGCTTGCTGCCCTCGGCCAGGCCGAGCTTGGCGGTCGCGACCTTCTGGCCCTGGTCGAGCACCTCGGGCCGCAGCTTCACGTTGCCGGGCTTGTAGACGCCGTGCACGTTGCCGAACGTCGCGGCCAGCAGGTACTTGCCGTGCTCGCCGTGACCGAGCGCGTCGATCGTCTTCTCGAAGTCCTCGGGCGTCGTGTAGAGCTTGTCGTTGATCTCGGCCTCGACGCCGTCCTCTTCACCGCCGACCACGCCGATCTCGATCTCCAGGATGATCTTGGCCTCGGCCGCGAGCTTCAGCAGCTCCTTGGCGATCTCGAGGTTCTCGTCGATCGGGACCGCCGAGCCGTCCCACATGTGCGACTGGAACAGCGGGTTCTGGCCGTTCTTCACCCGCTCGGCGGAGATGGCCAACAGCGGGCGGACGTAGGAGTCGAGCTTGTCCTTGGGGCAGTGGTCGGTGTGCAGCGCCACCGAGATCGGGTACTTGGCCGCGACGACGTGGGCGAACTCGGCCAGCGCGACGGCGCCGGTGACCATGTCCTTCACGCCGAGGCCCGATCCGAATTCCGCACCGCCGGTGGAGAACTGGATGATCCCGTCGCTGCCGGCGTCGGCGAAGCCCTTGATCGCGGCGTTGATGGACTCCGAGCCGACGCAGTTGATGGCCGGGAACGCGTAGGAGTTCTCCTTGGCTCGACCGAGCATCTCGGCGTAGACCTCGGGCGTGGCGATGGGCATGGCGTTGCTCCTCCTGGCGTTTCCGGCTCTTCAGACGTGTCAGAGCCAGTATCGCAAGAAGCTCGTCGCGGCGGCAGGCGGATGCGTCAGCGTGCCATCTGGGCGGCGACCGCCCGCACGTCCAGCAGCGACGACACGGCGACGATCCGCCCGTCCCGGAACTCGTAGAAGGCGTGTTCGGCGAACGTGATCGTCTCGCCCGTCGGCTCGAAACCCAGGAAGGTCCGTTCGGGCCGGCACCGGAACAGCAACCGGCACGCCACGACGTCGCCCTCGGCCACCACGCGGTCCGCGACGAAGCGCAGATCGGGGATCGTCCGCACGTCGTCCTCCAGCATCGCCCGGTAGCCAGTCAGTCCGAGCGGCCGGTCGTTGTGGGTCACGTCGTCGTCCACGAACTCGGCGAGCCCGTCCCACCGACGCTCGTTGAGGCAGTCGAGGTAGCGCTGGTAGACGATTCCGAGCACTAGACGGTGAGCACCATGCGGTAGCGCGCCTTGCCGGTGTCCATCGCCTCGTACGCGGCGGCCGCCTCGGCCAGCGGACGCTCCTCGATCATCGCCCGCACGCCGGTCTGCAGCGCGAAGTGCATGGTCTCCTCGACGTCGCGCGACGTGCCGGACGGATGTCCCGTCACCGACAGGCCGGAGTTGATCAGGTCCAGCGGGCTGATGGGCAGGTTGTCCGGCGTGACGCCGATGACGACGAGTTCGCCCTCGGGACCCAGCCCACCGATCGTCGCCGCCATGGCCGCGGAGTTGGCGGCGGTCGCGAGCACCACCCGGGCGCCGCCGAGGTCCCGCAGCGCCGCGGCCGGATCGGAAGCGTTCGAGTCGACGTAGTGGTGGGCGCCCAGCTTCTTGGCGTCCTCCTCCTTGCCCGGGCCGCGGGCGATCGCGACGGTCTCGAAGCCCATCGCCCGCGCGAACTGCACGCCGAGGTGGCCCAGGCCGCCGACGCCGAGGACCGCGACGAGGTCGCCGGCCTTGGCGCGGGTGTTGCGCAGCCCGTTGAAGGTCGTCACGCCGGCGCACCCCATGGGCGCGGCCTCGCTGAACGACAGTCCCTCGGGGATGCGGGCCAGCGCGGTCGCGGGCGCGGTCACCGATTCGGCGTAGCCGCCGGGGTACTGCCAGCCGGGGACCTGCATGCGCTCGCACTGCATGATGTATCCCTGCCGACACGGGACGCAGCGGTTGCAGTTGCCACCGAACCAGCCCACGGCCACGCGGTCGCCGACGGCGAAGTCCTCGACCCCGTCGCCCACCTCGGCGATGGTGCCCGCCACCTCGTGGCCCGGCGTCACCGGCCAGGACAGGTTCGGGAAGCCGCCGTTGACGAAGGCGTGGTCGGTGCCGCACACCCCGGAGGCGACGACGGCGATGCGCACGTGGTCACGCGGCGGGGACGTGGTCTCCACGTCGGTGAGGGTCAGCGCGGCGCCGGCGGACGGGACGTGGACTGCACGATGGGTGGCCATGTTTCGACAATAAGGGTGCGGACCCGCGCATGTATGCCTGCTAGCTGGAACAGCTCACCTGTGAGGGTGCACATCGTTGCGCCGGTATCTTGGTCTGCCATGACCACCACCACGCTCGCGCTGCTGCCGGACTACATGGATCCGCTGAACCTCATCGGATACTTCGGCACCTGGGCGCTCGTCGGTCTGCTGGTGGTGGTGTTCGTCGAGTCCGGCGTGCTGTTCCCGATCCTGCCCGGCGACTCGCTGCTGTTCGTGGCGGGCATGCTGGCGGCGGGCCATGCCGCCCAGGACGTGGCGGCGTCGGCCAACTTCGAGCTGTGGCAGTTGCTGGTGTTCATCCCGCTGGCGGCGATCCTGGGTGGTCAGGTGGGCTACTGGATCGGCCGCAGCATCGGCACCTCGATGTTCAAGCCCAACGCACGGTTCCTCAAGCAGAAGTACCTCGACGAGGCGCACCTGTTCTTCGAGCAGCGCGGCCCGTTCGCGATCGTCCTGGCGCGCTTCGTGCCGATCGTCCGCACGCTGGCGCCCATCACCGCGGGTGCGGCGAAGATGAACTACGGCGCATTCGCGTTCTGGAACATCCTCGGCGCCGTCGTGTGGGGTGTCGGGCTGACGCTGCTCGGGTTCTGGCTGGGCAGCTTCGAGATCGTCCAGAAGCTCCTCGAGCCGATCTTCATCCTGATCGTGCTGCTGTCGGTGCTGCCGATCTTCATCGAGTGGTTCAAGCGCCGCCGCGAAGCCCGCCGGCGGGGTGCGCTCCCCGGCGAGCCCGCGCCCGGCGAGGTCTAGAGCAGGTCCAACTCGGAGGCGAGTTCGCGCAGGGCGGGCCGCGGGTCCATCATCGGGTCGTCGCCGAGCACCTGCAGCACCACGTGGTCGGCGCCTGCGTCCAGGTGCGCCTTCACCGACGCGGCCGCGGCGGGCACCGACCCCATGCCGACGATCGCCTTCGCCAGCTTGTCGGAGCCGCCGTGCACCAGGTCGGACTCGTCGAAGCCCTGTCGCAGCCACGAGTTCCGGTAGTTGGGCAGCCCGCTGTAGACGTTGAGGTGCTGGTGCGCCCACTGCAGCTGCTCCTCGGGCGAGCCGCCGACGGTGACGGCCTGCTCGGACACGATCCACTTGTCCGGGCCGAGGATGTCGCGGGTGACGCGGGTCTGCTCGGGCAGCACCAGGTAGGGGTGGGCGCCGTCGGCGTGCGTGCCGGACAGCTCGATCATCTTGGGTCCGAGCGCGGCCAGGAGCCGTACCGGCCGGCCGGCGCCGGGCTCGATGACCTCGGGGACCGCCGCCATCTTCTCGAGGTAGTCGCGCATCGTGGCCAGCGGCTTGGCGTAGGTCTTGCCCATGCCGTGCTCGACGAGCGGGGCGTGGCTGACGCCGAGGCCGAGCATGAACCGGCGCGGGAACAGCGAACTGATGGTGCGGGCACCGGTCTCGGCGGCCGACGGGATGCGCACGTGAATGTTGGCGATGCCGGTGCCGACCACCAGGCGCTCGGTGGCGCTCAGGAACGCCAGCGACTGCGTCAGGCACTCCTTGCCGGTGACCTCGGGGATGAAAAGCGAACCGAATCCCAGAGTTTCGATCTCGCGGGCCACCTCGATGGCGTCGGGCATCGCCCAGGTCTCACTGGCCCACCACACACCGATGCGGCTGGGGAAGTCGATTTCGGGACGGCTCGAGTCGGTCATGCCCTCGACTCTAGGCACCCTACTTCCTGAAGCGACCGGCGAATCCCCGTAACGGCACGTCGGCACTGGTCAGCAGTCCCGGCGGCGCGGCCACCACGGACCTGATGACGTTGAGCGCCGGCAGCCCCGTGACCGTCATCCCGATCGAGGCGAAGCTCGACGGATCGGACAGGTCCACACCGGGTTTCGGGAAGATCATGTGCTTGTTGTAGATGCAGGGGTCGCCCTTGATCTGCGTGATGTAGCAGCCCTTGATGTCCCAGCTGGGATCGGTGTGCGGCGTCATCTGCCATTCGAGGTGCGTCTCGATGCGCGGCACGCCGTCGACCATGCCCTGGTACTTGAGGTAGTTGCCGCCGAGCGATCCCTTGGGCAGCGTGTACCAGCCGAGGTCGACGACCTTGGTGCAGGCGCCGAGTTCGTAGCTGAACGTCACCTCGTCGAGCGCGAGGTCGAAGCAGTCGGCCATCATCAGCACGCTGTCGGCGAAGACCCGGGTGTACTTCTCCAGCTTGCCGGGGATCGACGGGTCGTCGACGGGCAGTCCGTACCCCACCTCGATCCAGGTGTCCTTGCTGTGATGGCAGGACACGTCGACCGATTCGATGGTGGTGACGTTCTCGATCTCGGCGACGTCGGCCGAGCACGCGACCCCGAGGATCTGGTTGACGCCGGGGTTCATGCCGGTGCCGTAGAACGTGGAGCCGCCCACGGCGCACGCGTCGGCCAACAGCTGGGAGACCGGCTTCCCCGACGGGTGCGGGTGGTTGGTGTCGCGATGCCACCCGGTGATCCAGTCGGCGGTGGTGACGACGTCGATGCCCGCCTCGAGGACCCGGACGTAGAGGTCCTCGTCGGGGAACACGCCGTGGAAGGTCAGGACGTCGGGCTTCGCGGCGACGATCTCCTCGACGGACCCGGTGGCGACCACCCCGATCGGGTCGATGCCGACGAGTTCGCCTGCGTCGCGGCCGATCTTGTCGGCCGTATAGCAGTGCAACCCGACCAGTTCGAGATCGGGATGCGCGCCGATGCGCTTGATCATCTCGGACCCGACGTTGCCGGTGGCGACCTGGAAGACGCGGATCGGTGTGGAAGTCACTGCTGTGGAACTCCTCTGGTGTCGAGTGCGGCCAAATCCGCAGCGCTGCCGCCGCGGCCGTCGGGATAGAACTGCATGGCCCACGTGCGGATCGCGGTGAAGCCCTCGTACTCGGACGTCGCCAGGGCGGGCGGGTCGGAGTAGCGCTGATGACTCCAGATGTGGACGTCCTGGGCGAACTGCCGGATCACCTCGTCGCCGAACTCCGCGGCCTTCGTTTCGTGCCGGGGACTGTCCTTGCCGGGCGTGCGGCCGATGTACACGGAGAAGCGGACGTCGGACGTGCGCTCGTCGACCGGCGTGATCGCCGAGATGGTCCGGTTGTCGATCATCCCCCAGCTCTTGGTGACCGCGATGCCGAGTCCGCCGTTGATCGCCTCGACGCCGCTGTCGACGTCCTCGATCCGCTGCCCGTCGTCGCCCTCGAAGGTGATCGTGAAGTCCACGTAGGACACGGGTTCGGCGAAGTCGTGCCGGGTGAAGACGGGGACGATGGGCGTCTGGTGCACGAACTTGAAGTGGGCGAAGTCGACGCCGTTCTCGAGCACGTACTGCGGATGCAGTTCCAGCGCTTCGCGATACAGCCGCTGCTGCGGGTAGTAGTCGGCCGGGCTGCTGCCGTCGGCGAAGCTCGCGAAGACGTCGGGTGCGTCGAAGAACGGCTCGCGGCCCTCGAGGTCGTGCCAGACGTAGATGGCCTCGTTGCGTTCGGCCACCGGGTAGGTACGCATCCGCCGGCCGCGGTTTGGCCGGGACTCGTAGGGGATGCACGTGTTTCGACCCTCGGCGTTCCACTGCCAGCCGTGGAACGGGCACTGGATGACCTCGCCGACGACGTGGCCGCCGAAGCCGAGGTGCGCGCCGAGGTGTTCGCAGTAGGCGTTCATCACGGTCACCCGGCCGGACTCCGAGCGCCAGGCCACCATGTCCTCGCCGAAGTACGTCATGGCGTGGACGGCACCGACCGCGACCTGCTCGGACCAGGCGACCTGGAACCAGCCCGTCGGCTTCATCGAGAGTGGCGGTTGGGCCATGTGGACAAGAATCACAGAGGGCTCTACGATTCGTCAAGTGTCCGACGCGACGAGCATCCGTCGCCCGAACCGACGCGGTCAGGCCACGCGGGACGGGATGCTCGACGCCGCACTGCGGGCGTTGGCCACCGGCGACGTCGCGGCCGCCTCGGGCAACCGGATCGCCAAGGATGCCGGCGCGACGTGGGGCGCGGTGAAGTACCAGTTCGGCGACGTCGACGGGCTGTGGGCGGCGGTGCTGCGCCGCACCGCCGAGCGCCGCGGCATGCTCCCGTCGCAGGCCACCCCCGAAGCGCCACTGCGCGAACGGGTCTCGGCCATCATCGACCTCCTCTTCGACGGTCTGGATGCACCCGACTCGCGGGCCATCGAGACGCTGCGCGCCGCACTCCCCCGCGACGGCGCCGAACTCGAGCGGCTCTACCCCCGGACGGCGGCCGAACTGCAATCGTGGGGCCGCAGCTGGATCGAGGCGTGCCAGACCGCGTTCGCCGACGTCGACGTGGACCCCGGCCGGGTCCGCGAGGTCGCCTCGTTCATCCCCGGCGCGATGCGGGGCCTGGTGTCGGAGCGCCAGCTCGGCTCGTATTACGACCTGGACTTGGCGCGCACCGGCCTCACCAACGCGATCGTCGGCTACCTGCAGCGCTCACTCTGAGGCGTCCAGCGCACGGATCAGGCTGGCGGCGTCGAACGGGCCCTGGTGCCGCCTGCCGTTGACGAAGAACGTCGGCGTCGTGTTGAGGTCCATCAGCTCGGCGTCCTGCGCGTCGTCCATCACCCGGTGCAGCACCCGCGGCGAGTGCAGGTCCTCGTCGAACTTCCCGACGTCGCAGCCCACACCGTCGGCGTAGCGGTAGATGTGCTCCCACTCCAGGAAGTCCTGGAACTCGAACATCCGGGCGCCCATCTCGAAGTACTTGCCCTGCAATCCGGCTGCCTCCGCGGCCCGTGCGGCGTCCATCGCGTGGGGGTGCACCCGCTCCATCGGGAAGTGCCGCCACACGTAACGCAGCCGGTCGCCAAAGTGGGCCCGGACCTCGTCGATCGATCCGGTGGCCCGGCTGCAGAACGGGCATTCGTAGTCGCCGTACTCGACGAGTGTCAGCGATGCGTTCGGGTTGCCGCGCACGTGGTCGCGCGCTGGATCCACCTCGCGGATCAGCGTGGCGCCCACCGCCACCGGCGGGCTCAGCCGGTCGGTCACCCGGAACCACAGCCAGCCCAGCGTGAACGCGAGGACCGAGGCGGCGAGCACGCCGACGCGGGCCTGGTCCTGCTTGACCGGGTCGGTGATGGCGATGTCGACGATGAACAGCGAGATGGTGAACCCGATGCCCGACAGCGCCGCACCGCCCGCGACGCGGCGCAGCGTCAGCCCGGGAGCCAGCCGGCCGACGCCGGTCGCCCGGACCAGCGCCGTCGCGGCGGTGATGCCCACCAGCTTGCCCACCACCAGACCCGCGATCACGCCCCACGTCAGGGGCGACCGCACCGCGTCCGACACCGTGCCGGCGTCGAGGCGCACCCCGGCGTTCGCCAGCGCGAACAACGGCAGCACCAGGAACGACACGTACGGGCCGAAGCCCGTCTGCAGCCGCTCGTTGATCGAGATCGACTCGCGCAGACTGCGGGTGGCGGCGCGGGCGTACTCGGAGTTCGGGGACTGCCGGAAGGCGCGGATCACCTCCGCGGCCTCCTCGACCCGCTCGCGCTCCGGGGTGAACACCGGGATCAGCAGCGCCACGGCCACTCCCGCGAGCGTCGGGTGCACCCCGCCGGCGAACAGTGCCAGCCACAACCCGAGGCCCAGCACGAAGTAGGCGGGGCCGCGCCCGACGGGCAGCAGCCGGACCGCAGCGATCGCGGCGAGCAGCGCCACCGCGAGCAGCAGCGGCCAGATCCGCAGCTGATCGGAGTAGAACAGCGCGATCGCGAGCAGCGCGCCGACGTCGTCGACCACGGCCAGCGTGAGCAGGAACGTCCGCAGCCGGGACGGGTACTTGGGCCCGATGATCGCGAGCGCGCCGACGAGGAACGCGGTGTCGGTGGAGATCACGACACCCCAGGCGCGGGCGTCGTCGCCGCTGGGGTTCAGCAGCAGGAACACCACGGCGGGCAGGATCAGCCCGGCGACGGCCGCGAGCACCGGCACCGCCGCGCGTGACCGGTCGGTCAGTTCCCCGATCGTGAACTGGCTCTTGACCTCCAGCCCGACGATGAAGAAGAAGAACGTCATCAGGCCGTCGTTGACGAGGTGCTTGATGGTCAACTCGGCGTGCGCGTCGCCCACGACGAGACCGACGTGCATGTCCCAGAAGTCGGTGTAGCTCTGCGACCACGGCGAGTTCGCCCATGCGATCGCGAGCACGGTGAACAGCAGCAGCAGTGCGGCCGCGGTGTTCTCGCCGCTGCGCGCCGCCGTCGGATCCCGGCCGAACCGGCTCGGCCGCGACTGCGCCTTCTCGCTCACGTCCGAGCGTGCCCCGCGAAGACGTCCAGCAGGTCGGGCCGGTCGACGGCGCTGGGGGTCAGCACGTCGGATGGTGTGGCGCCGAGCAGGATCCGCTTGATCGGGATCTCGAGCCGCTTGCCGGTCATGGTGCGCGGGATCCCCGGGACGGCGATGACGTCGTCGGGCACGTGCCGTGGCGACGCGCCCGTCTTGATGGCGGCGACGATCTTCGCCCGCAGGTCGTCGTCGAACTCGACACCGTCGGCGAGCGCCACGAACAGCGGCATCCAGTAGCCACCGTCGTCGAGTTCGCAGCCGACCACCAGGCAGTCGGTGACCTCGGCGAGACCCTCGACGGCGTTGTAGATCTCGGCGCTGCCCATCCGGACGCCCATCCGGTTCAGCGTGGCGTCCGACCGGCCGTGCACCACGACGGACCTGCGGTCGGTGATGGTGAGCCAGTCACCGTGACACCAGACGCCGTCGTACTTGTCGAAGTAGGCGTCGTGGTACTTCGCGCCACCCTCGTCGTTCCAGAAGAACACCGGCATCGACGGCATCGGCTTGGTGATGACCAGCTCGCCCGCCTCCTCGGTGACCGACGTGCCGCCGTCGGCCCAGGCCTCGATGGCCGCGCCCAGGCACAGCACGTTGAGTTCGCCCGCCCGGATCGGCACCAGCGGGCAGCCGCCGATGAAGGCGGTGACGACGTCGGTGCCGCCGCTCGCCGACACGATGGGGATGCGCCGCCCCAGGCCCTCCTGGATCCAGCGGTAACCCGATGCGGGCAGCGGAGATCCGGTGGAGCCGACGGCTCGGACCGCCTCCAGCGCGAACTCCTCGCCGGGCCGCAGGTCCTCCTTGGCGCACGCCAGCCAGTAGCCCGCACCCGCGCCCAGCACCGTGGTGCCGGTGTCGGCGGCCACCTGCCAGAGGTGGTCGGTCCGGCCGTAGGTGGGACTGCCGTCGTAGGTCACGATCGTCGACCCGACGAGCAGGCCGCCGAGCAACAGGTTCCACATCATCCAGCTGGTGCTCGACTGCCAGAAGAAGCGGTCCTCGGGACCAAGGTCGAGGTGCAGCGCGAGGTACTTGAGATGCTCGAGGACGACGCCGCCGTGCCCGTGCACGATGCCCTTCGGCGTGCCGGTGGTGCCCGAGGAGAACAGCACCCACAGCGGCTGCGCGAACGGCACCGGCGTGATCTCCAGCGGCGCATCGAGTTCCAGCACCGCCGACCACGGCGTGACGTCCTCAGTGGGCGCGGTGCCGAGCCGCGGCACCACGACCGTCGCCTTCAGCGTCGGCAGCTGGCTGCGGATCTCGGCGAGTTCGGCGCTGCGGTCGATCCGCTTGCCGTTGTAGAACGATCCGTCGCTGGCGACGAGGACGCTGGGCTCGAGCTGACTGAGCCGCGCGGTGACGCCACCGACGGCGAGGTCCTGGTTGCAGACCGCCCACGTCGCGCCGACCGCGGCCGCGCCGAGGAACGCCACGACGGCCTCGCCGACGTTGGGCATGTATCCGACGACGCGGTCACCGGGCCGCACCCCGTGCGAGCGCAGGAACGCGGCGAACGACGCCGTCTCCCGTCGCAAGCGGTCCCACGACCACTCGACGGTGGCGTCCTCGCCGGCCACCACCATCGCGGGCCGGTCGGCGGTCTCGTGCCGGAACACCTCGGTGACGTAGTTGAGCGTGACGTCCGGAAACCACTGCGCGCCCGGCATGCTCGCATCGGCCAGCGCGGTGCCGGGCTGCTGCTCGGAGCGAACGTCGAAGAAGTGCCACACCGCGTCCCAGAACCATCCCGGGTCGCGCACCGACTCCGCCCACAGCGCGTCGTAGCCGTCGAACTCGCCGCGTCCGGTCTCGGCCAGCCACCCGATGAAGCGGGTCAGATTCGCGGCGTCGATCCCGGCCTGGTCCGGTTCCCAACTACCCGTCAGCTCATCGGCGAGGGTCATCTACTCCTCTTCCTCCTTCGAGGGTTCGTCCGCAGGCTCGTCGCTCAAGGTGTGCGCGGCCTCCATCAGCATCCAGCCGGCCAACTGCACCGACAGGTCGCGTTCGGGGATCGCCGAGGAGTTCACCGCACCCTCGACGGATTCGGCGTCCTTCCCGGCGGCGGTGGGCACCACGGCGGCGCGGTCCCAGAACGCGCCGAACAGGGGCAGCCCGTCGACGGTCTGGCGGTAGTCCCACGCCGAGCGGGCGGACTTCAGCACCAGGTCCTTTGCGATCGACCGGGTCTCGGTGTCCTCGGGCGAACGCTCCGGCAGCGTCGTCGCCACCAGCGCGAGGTAGCGCGCGGTGACGCCGTTGAAGAGGCCGCCGTCACCACCGCCCGCACCCTGGATGACGCCGTCGGGCGCCATGCCGTCGCGCACCGCGGCGACGAGCCGCCGCACCCGCGGGGCGTGGCGGTCGTCGGCGGTGCGTGCGGCGAGTTCGGTCTCGAGGCCGAGGACGACGCCCTGGCAGTACGTGTACTGCGCGCGCACCAGCGAGCCCGCCTTGACGCCGTCGAACACCAGGTGCGACTCGGGGTCGATCAGCGTCTCGTCGATCCAGTCGGCCATCTGCTGGGCGCGACGCAGCCGGTCGTCGTAGCGCGCGAGGAAGATGCCCGCGGGCCCGTTGGCCGGGGCGTTGAAGAACTGGTCCTGCTTGCGCCACGGGATGCCGCCGCCATCCTCGGGCACCCAGGAGTTGAGGAACTGGTCGGCCAGCGTCGACAGCGCCTTCGGCCGCTCGACGCCCGCCAGCCGGCCCGCGCGCTCCAGCGCGAGCGCCAGCCACGCCATGTCGTCGTAGTAGTCGTTGGTCCACTTGAGCGTGTTCCGCAGGCGGTGGCCACGGATCTGGCGCTCGATGCGCTGCACCCGCTCGGCCTGGGGGTCGCGTACGTGCGCGTCGACGAGGCAGTCCAGGAGGTGCGCCTGCCACCAGTAGTGCCACGTGCCGAACGTCCGGTACTTGCGCTCCGACGGCCAGGCGACGACGCCGAGCTGCGTGCCCGGCAGCTGCCACAGTTTCCGCAGGTGCCGCGTCGTGACGGCGGTTTCCGCGCTGGCGGCGCGGTTGGCCCAGAGCTGATCCATACCCCCGATCCTGCCCTACCAGGCCTGGCCGAGGTCGGCGTGTCGGGCGATCCACGCGTGCATCGCGATGCCCGCCGCCACCGCCGCGTTGATGCTGCGGGTCGATCCGAACTGCGCGATGGACACCGTCGCCGCGGCTCCGCGGCGCGCGTCGTCGGTGATCCCGGGGCCCTCCTGCCCGAACACCAGCAGACAATCCCGCGGCAGCGTCGTGTGTTCCAGCGGTACCGCCCCGGGCACGTTGTCGACGGCGATCACGGCGAGGCCCGCGCCTGCCGCGAACTCGAGCAGGTCGGCGGTGGTCTCGTGGTGGGCGAGCCGCTGGTAGCGGTCGGTCACCATCGCGCCGCGCCGGTTCCAGCGGCGGCGGCCCACGATGTGCACGGTGTCGACGGCGAACGCGTTCGCGGTCCGCACCACGGTGCCGATGTTGGCGTCGTTGCCGAAGTTCTCGATCGCGACGTGCAGCGGGTGCCGCCGGGTGTCGATGTCGGCGACGATCGCCCGTCGGGTCCAGTACCGGTAGGCGTCCACGACGTTGCGGGTATCGCCCTCGCGCAACAGGTCCGGGTCGTAGCGCGGATCGTCGGGCAGGTCACCCGGCCGTTCCGATGTCCACGGCCCGACGCCCGGCGCGGTGCCCCACTCGGTGGGTCCGGGCTCAGACACTGGGCGTCGTCCACAGCGCCGCATGGGTGCCCATGACCGAGACCGTGGCGTAGAGCAGCGCGGAGTTGATCTCGCCCTGGGTGCACAGCGACGCGCGCACCGCGACGGCCTCGAGCGACGCCTCGGGCAGCACCAGCAGCGACGACCCGTAGATCGAGCAGGCGTACGACAGCCCCCGGCCCGGCAGCGTGGGTGCCACGGTGACCATCAGCGGGCCACCGCGGCGGGCGGAGTCCTCGCGGTAACGCGCTGCGAGGCCGTTGATTTCGAGCCCGAGCAGCATGTAGCCGTTGCCCTGGAACGCCGTCGGATCGCCGAGCGCGGTGGGGTCCAGCTTCCCGCCGTCGGCGCGGAAGGCGTCGACGGTGGAGGTCTGCAGGATCAGGCCGGTGTCGTTGTCATTGGTGGGCGTCAGCCCCACGGGGAACGACGCCGGATACGCGACGGTGGTGCCCGCGATCCGGTCCTGCGGGGAGTAGGCGTAGACGCCGCGCACCTGGGCCTGGTCGCGCATCGGGCCCAGGCACACCGTGCCGCGCAACGAGTCCGGGGTGGCCGTCGCCGGCTGGATGTCCAGTGTCGTCAAGTCGGCGCACCCGCCGACGGCGTTGGACTCGACGGGGTGGGCGAGCGCGCCGTACAGCCCGAGCCGGATGCTGTCCGGCTTCGCGCGGGGCGCGGCGGGATCCGAGGGTGCGGCGTCGACGTCGACGAGGACGTAGTCACCCTCGAAGCGCAGGTTGGCCACCGACAGGTTCCAGCCGAGCACGGCCTGGGAGGCCCCCAGCGTCGCCGACTCCGCGCCGTACGGGCCGGACTCCTCGGCGCTGCCGGAGCAGGCGGCCAGCAGGACGACCACCAGTAGAGCTGCGAGTGCGCGCCTCACGTCCGCCCGCGGCCGCGACCGACTACCTTGGTCAACGCGCGCACCGCATTTCGCGGCACCATGCGCCCGCCGGTGGTCAGCACCTTGTACTGCAGCCCCGGCACGATCACGACCTTGCCCTTGGCGACGTCGGCCAGGCAGTCGCGCACCACGTCGCCCACCTCGAGCCACAGGATGGACGGGGTGCCGTCCATGTCGATGCCCGCGCGCTCGTGGAACTCGGTGCGCACGAAGCCCGGGCACAGCGCATGGACGCCGACGCCGGTGCCGTCGAGGCCGTTGGCGAGCCCCTCGGAGAACGCGACCACCCATGCCTTGGACGCCGAGTAGGTCGAGCCGCGGCCCGGCAGCAGACCGGCCACGCTCGCGACGTTGATGACGGTGCCCTCGCCGGCGGCCAGCATGGGCGGCAGTGCGGCGTGCGTCAGCGCCATCACGGCGGTGACGTTGACGTCGAGCTGGCCCTGCAGGACGGCGAGGTCCGCGGTCCAGAACTCACCCGAGGTGCCGAAGCCGGCGTTGTTCACCAGGGTCCGCACGCCCGTCGAGAGCCGCTCCGCGACCCGTGCCCGGTCCTCGGCGACGGCGAGGTCGGCGACGAGTACCTCGACCTGGGCGCCCGCCTCGTCCCGCAGTTCGGCGGCGAGGGCCTCGAGGCGGTCGACGTCACGCGCCACGAGCACGAGGTCATGGCCGTCGAGGGCGTAGCGGCGCGCGAATCCCGCGCCCAATCCGGACGTCGGTCCGGTGATCATCGTGACGGGGCGGGACATGCCCGACAGGGTAGCGGCTAGCGCTGGTGGTGAGCCGACTGGCGGCCGTTGCGCGCGGGCGGGCGCTGCTGGGTGTAGCGACCCACGTCGGCACGTGAGGGCGGCTGGTCGGCGCGGCCCGCGGGCAGTTCGGCGGGACGGGCCGGCGCGAACGGGCGGCTGGCGGCGGCGCCGCGGCGCGCACCCGGGCCGGCGACGGGGCTCTGGCCGGGCTGCGGCACGGGCGGGAGCACGCGGAGCAGGTCGTTGAACTGGCGGACCGTGAGCAGACCCTCGTCCCACTGGGCGCGGGTGCTGCCGACCGGCATCGCGACGAGCGTCCAGTTCTGCTCGTTCCACATGATCTCGGCGCAGTCCGGTGCGGCGTGCGCGAACGTGACCATGCGCCGGTCGCAGGCGCGGCGGGCGGCGTCGAGGTTGGTGGAGTAGACCATCCGCGGGCCGATGGCGCCGAGCAGCCACACGTCGCTCTCGCGCGGTTCCTTGATGTCCTTGAGGCGCACGTCGACGACGACGTTGGTGCCGACCTTGCGGTGCAGCGCGATGACGGTCGCGACGTCCTCGAGATCGAAGATGAAGACGGCCTCGCCGCGGATCTGGCCGAGGACGACGTTCTTGGCGGTCACGTCGCCGACCGTGGACATCACGCCGCGCTTCCAGCGCTTCACGATGTCCGAGGATTCGGGCTCGTAGTCGAAGCCGTGCGACTTGGCCCAGGACTTGCGGCGACGGCCCAACCCACGACGACGGTCACTGTCGACGTACAGCAGTACGGCCGCACCCACGAAACAGAGTGCGGACAGCGTGAACCAGAGAGGAACCATTGCCACCAGACTACTTGCTCCGGCCGTCGATGCCAGAACGGATACGGGTCACAACCCCGTCACGGGCGGTGCGGCCACCCGGACGGTGCGGCCACCGATACTGAGGTGGTGAGCGATCTCGCCGAAAAGGCCTATCTCGTCGTCGGCGCCAGCGGTGCGCTCGGATCCCGGGTCGCGCGGTCGCTGGCCGACCGCGGCGCCTCGGTGACGGTCACCGGCCGGTCGGAGGACGCGCTGGCGGGGCTGGGCATCGACGGCGCGCACGTGGTGGTCGCGGACCTGCGCGAACCGGACGCCGGGCGCACGGTCGTCGAGGCCGCGGCCGAACGGCACGGCCACCTCGACGGCGTGGTGATCGCGGCCGGGGTGGTGGCGTTCGGCCCGCTCGCCGACATCGACGACGACACCATCGACGACCTCGTGCTCGTCGACTTCCTGGCGCCCGTGCGGATCATCCGGGCCGCCCTGCCCGTGCTGCCCGCCGGCGGGGTGATCCTCGGCATCAGCGCGGTGGTCGCCGAGAAGCCCATGGCCAACATGGCCGTGTACTCCGCGGCGAAGGCCGCCACCGCCGCGCTGTTCACGGCCGTGCGCGGCGAGGCGCGGCGCCGCAAGGTGCGCATCGTCGACGTCCGGCCGCCGCACACGGAGACCGGGCTCGCCGGCCGCGCGATCGCTGGCGATCCGCCGAAGCTGCCGACCGGCCTCGATCCCGACGCCGTCGCCGCGCGCATCGTCGAGGCGCTGCTCGGCGACGAGACCGACGTTCCCAGCACCGCGTTCTAGCGGCGGGTCCCGACAACGCTGGTGCAGATCTCGGCGCGGCGCTCACCGCGCAGTCCGCGAACAGACGCAAACTCCCCTCCTTCACCAGGAAGGAGGGGAGTTCACGTCTTGTCGCGGGGGGAAGGTCAGCCCAGGATCAGGCCTTCACCGTCCGGGCTCACGTTGACCGGCACGACGTCGCCGTCGTGGACCTCGCCGGCCAGCAGCAGCCGGGCCAGCTGGTCGCCGATGGCCTGCTGCACCAGCCGGCGCAGCGGGCGGGCGCCGTAGAGCGGGTCGAAACCGCGCTCGCCGAGCCACTTCTTGGCCGGTAGCGACACCTCGAGGGCCAACCGGCGCTGGGCCAGCCGCTTCTGCAGCTGGTCGAGCTGGATGTCGACGATGCGCACCAGCTCCTCGGGGTTGAGCCCGTCGAAGATCAGCACGTCGTCGAGACGGTTGATGAACTCCGGCTTGAACGCCGATCGCACCGCCGCCATCACCTGCTCCTCGCTGCCGCCCGACCCGAGGTTGGACGTCAGGATGAGGATGGTGTTGCGGAAGTCGACCGTGCGGCCCTGACCATCGGTCAGCCGGCCCTCGTCGAGCACCTGCAGCAGCACGTCGAACACGTCCGGGTGCGCCTTCTCGACCTCGTCGAACAGCACCACCGAGTACGGCCGGCGGCGTACCAGCTCGGTGAGCTGACCGCCCTGGTCATAGCCGATGTAGCCGGGAGGCGCACCGACCAGCCGTGCGACGGAGTGCTTCTCGCCGTACTCGCTCATGTCGATGCGGACCATCGCCCGCTCGTCGTCGAACAGGAAGTCCGCGAGCGCCTTGGCCAGCTCGGTCTTGCCGACGCCGGTCGGGCCGAGGAACAGGAACGAGCCCGTCGGGCGGTTCGGGTCCGCGACGCCGGCCCGGCTCCTGCGCACCGCGTCGGAGACGGCGGCGACGGCCTTGCGCTGGCCGATGACGCGCTTGCCCAGCTCCTCCTCCATGCGGAGCAGCTTGGCGGTTTCGCCCTCGAGCAGCCGTCCGGCCGGGATGCCGGTCCACGCCTGCACCACCTCGGCGATGTCGTCGGGGCCGACCTCCTCCTTCAGCATGACGTTCTCCTGCGCCTGCGCCTGGGGCAGCGCAGCGTCGAGTTGCTTCTCGATCTGCGGGATCCGGCCGTACCGGAGTTCGGCGGCCTTGGCGAGGTCGCCGTCGCGCTCGGCGCGCTCGGACTCGCCGCGCAGGTTGTCGAGCTGCTCCTTGAGGTCGCGGACGACGTCGATGGCGCTCTTCTCGTTCTGCCACCTGGTGGTCAGTTCCGAGAGCTGCTCCTTCTTGTCGGCCAGCTCGGCGCGCAGCTTCTCCAGCCGATCCTTCGACGCGGCGTCCTCCTCCTTGGCCAGGGCCATCTCCTCGATCTCGAGGCGACGGACCAGACGTTCGACCTCGTCGATCTCGACGGGGCGGGAGTCGATCTCCATGCGCAGCCGGGAGCCGGCCTCGTCGACGAGGTCGATGGCCTTGTCCGGCAGGAAGCGGCTGGTGATGTAGCGATCGGACAGCGTGGCGGCGGCGACCAGCGCGGAGTCGGTGATGCGCACGCCGTGGTGCACCTCGTAGCGGTCCTTGAGACCGCGCAGGATGCCGACGGTGTCCTCGACGGACGGCTCGCCGACCAGCACCTGCTGGAAGCGGCGCTCCAGGGCGGCGTCCTTCTCGATGTACTTGCGGTACTCCTCGAGCGTGGTGGCGCCGACCATCCGCAGTTCGCCGCGGGCCAGCATCGGCTTGATCATGTTGCCCGCGTCCATCGCGCCCTCGCCGGTGGCGCCGGCGCCCACGATGGTGTGCAGCTCGTCGATGAACGTGATGACCTGACCGGCCGAGTTCTTGATGTCGTCGAGGACGGCCTTGAGCCGCTCCTCGAATTCACCGCGGTACTTGGCGCCGGCCACCATCGAGCCCATGTCGAGCGAGACGACGGTCTTGTCGCGCAGGCTCTCCGGCACGTCGCCGGCGATGATGCGCTGGGCCAGGCCCTCGACGATCGCGGTCTTGCCGACGCCGGGTTCGCCGATCAGCACGGGGTTGTTCTTGGTGCGACGGCTCAGCACCTGGACGACGCGACGAATCTCGTTGTCGCGCCCGATGACCGGGTCGAGCTTGCCCTCGCGGGCACGTGCGGTCAGGTCGGTGGAGTACTTCTCCAGCGCCTGATAGGTGGCCTCCGGGTCGGGGCTGGTGACGCGGGCACTGCCGCGGACCTTGGTGAACGCCTCGCGCATCGCCTGCGGGGATGCGCCCGCGTTCGTCAGGAGCTTCGCGACGTCGCTGTCACCGGTGGCGAGTCCGACGAGCAGGTGCTCGGTGGAGACGTACTCGTCGTCCATCTCGGTGGCCAGGTGCTGGGCGGCGGTGATCGCGGCGAGCGATTCGCGGGACAGCTGCGGCGTCGAGTTGGCGCCGCTCGCGCTGGGCAGCCGCTCGACGAGGCGCTGGACCTCGGCGCGGACCGTTGCGGGTTCGACTCCGACCGCCTCGAGCAGCGGCGCGGCGATGCCGTCGTTCTGCGTCAGCAACGCCATCAACAAGTGGGCGGGCCGGATCTCCGGATTGCCTGCAGCGGTTGCCGCCTGCAACGCCGAGGTCAGCGCCGCCTGGGTCTTCGTGGTCGGGTTGAACGAGTCCACGACACCTCCATCTCTCAACTGGGGGAAAATGCTTCTCGCCTTGCACAACGCAGTCAAGGTTGAGTCTGTTCCGCTCAACTCTAACCAATTTCAGCGCGACGCGACGCCGACCCGTGGGATGCAGGAGGCTGAACCCGTGTACCACCCACCGCCACCTCGACGTCGTGCCCCGATCCTTGCGCTGATCGCCGGGCTGGTGGTGCTGGTCGTGGCCGCCCTCGCGGTGGTCGTCGTGGTCGCGCGGCCGGACGCCGTCACCGGCACCGCGGTGCGCGACCCCGCCGAAAGGCTCACCGACGAGGAGCAGATCACGGCGTCCGTGAACGCCTTCGAGCAGGCCTGGAACGACGGCGACTTCGCGGCGTTCCAGCCCGTCCTCTGCGCGGGCGCCCAGGCCAGCGACGAGTTCACCGAGAGCGAGTTCCTCGAGGCCCGCGATCTGGGCGGCGTGCTGGACCTGACGGTGGAGTCGGTCGACGTCGACGGTGACGCGGCCGTCGCCGACGTCGCCAACGACGGCGAGAACAACCAGGACATCGCGCTGGTCCGCGAGGGCGGCGCGTGGAAGTGGTGCGAGTTCTAGTTGTAATCCCAGTACTGCAGCCAGGTGACGAGCGCGAAGACGGCCAGCGCGGCGGCGTAGCCGGTGAGCACGATTCCGACGCCGCGCAGCGTGACGCCGAGGGCGGCACCGTCCACCGGGTCCAGCCACCGCCGCATCCGCCGCACCGCGAACGGCATGAGCACCCACTGCAGCAGCGAGACGCTGAGCACCTGACTGAGCCAGATGGTCAGCCACGGCCCGGCACCGAGGCCCTCGAACAGCGGGCCGACGAACCGGGACAGCAGCATCACCGTCGGGTAGAGCACCAGGAGGACGAGCATCGCCGACTTCCAGCCGGGGGTCAGCTTGGTCTGGCCGTCCTCGACGCGGATCGTGGTGCCGAACGGCGTGGTCTGCGTGAACGTCGCGAAGTCCTTCACCAGCGTCGACCTCAGCGTCTGCAAAGCGTCCCGCCGCTGCCCGGACTCCAGGTATGTCGACAGCTGGCGGTCGGTGCGAAAGCGGATGACGGACAGGCGTTCTCCGCTGCGATCCACGGGGAACACCGCGGTCCCCTCGTACCCGGGGAAGCCGGCGCTGATCGTCACGAGTTCCGACTGCGCGGCGACGAACTCCGCGTCGCGGCCGGGCGCGACGGAGTGCCGGAAGGCGGCCACCCCCGCTGGTGTCGACTGGCCGTCGACGAGGAGCAGGTCCGACGCGGCCCGACGGATCCCCCGCGCCGCACCGGCGTCGGCCAACGCGCGGCGCGCGGGGTCGTCCAGCCAGCCGTGCAGCTGGTCCTCCGTGGCGAAGCTGGTCGCCACCGCGTGCTGCAGGTCGCCCTCGTCGCGCAGCGATCCGACGCAGTCGACGAAGCCCGTGCGGGTCGCGGCCTCCGCGCGGACCTCGCCGATCCACGCATCCAACTCGTCGGGGTGGACGGGGCCGTGCAGCACCGTCACGGCAATCGCGACCACGTCAATCTCCCTCGTCCTGGAGTGGATTCCGGCACAGGCGCAAGCACGGTCACGCTACCTTTCACCTCGATGCTCACCGAACTGATTCCGCTCGCCCTGGTGGTGGCGCTGTCGCCGCTGTCGATCATCCCGGCGGTGCTGGTGCTGCACACACCCCGGCCGAAGCCGACGGGACTCGCGTTCCTGCTCGGCTGGGTGGTCGGACTGGCCCTCCTGGTGGCGGCGTTCATCGAGGTGTCCGGACTGATGGGCGGACTCGACGAGAAGCCCCGGTGGGCGTCCTGGGTCCGGGTGGTCGTCGGCGTCGCACTCCTCGCGTTCGGCGCGTACCGCTGGGTGACCCGCGCGCGCTCCGAGCACAGCCCGAAGTGGATGAGCAGCCTGACGGGCATCGCGCCGGGCCGCGCCGTCGTGACGGCCGCCGTCCTCACGGTGGTCAATCCGAAGGTGTTGTTCATCTGTGCCGCAGCGGGTGTGGCCATCGGCACCGAGGGATTGGGCCGGCCGGGAGTGTGGCTCGCCGCGGCGGTGTTCGTCGCGGTCGCGGCGTCGACGGTGGCGCTCCCGATCCTCGCCTACGCGGTCTCGGGCGACAGGATGCGCGAGCCGTTGACGCGGCTCAAGGAGTGGATGGAACGCCGGCATGCGGCGCTGGTCGCCGGCATCTTGATCGTGATCGGATTGATGGTGTTGTACAAGGGGATTCACGGCCTGTAGCCGTCACAGGTCGGGCAGGCCCAACTCGTCGGCGTCGGCGGTGAGGTAGCGGGTGACGGTGGGCGCCAGCAGCCGTGCGACGTCATCGGCGGGCAGTGTCGCGAGCGGCGGCACCTTGATCACGTACCGCATGAGGGCCGTGCCGACGAGGCTGGTCGCGGCCAGCATGGCGCGCAGGCGGGCCTGCTCGTCGCCGCCGATGACCCCGGACACCGCGGTCAGGACGTAGCCGCGCATGAACGTGCGGAAGGCGTCGTTGGCGTCGGGGTTGGACGTGGCGGACTGCAGGATCGCCGCCATGGTGGACGCCGTCTCGGGCGCCTCCCAGATCTGGAGGTACTGGGCGACGAGGCGCTCGCCGATGGTGCCGTCGCGGCCCGCCATCGCCGTCGCGAGCAACGTCGGGTCGATGATCAGGCGCAGCGACTCCTTGAACAGGTCGGCCTTGGACCCGAACAGGTAGAGCACCATCGACGGGTCGACGTGCGCATCCTTGGCGATCGCCCGCAGCGTCGTCTTCTCGTAACCGTCCCGGCCGAAACGCTCCTTCGCCGCTGCCAGCACCGCGTCGCGCGACACGGGTTCGCCCTGCCGCCGCCCTCGCCTGTTCGGCGTCTTCGCTGGTGGAGACACCCTGGGACCCTAACATTTCATCAACCGTTGAAAACTTGACAGTGCCGGGGTTACGCTCGCGCCATCGAATTCAACGTCCGGTGAAAAGAGGACCGATCATGACCATCGACGCACCGCACCGGCACGGCCGGCAGTCCCACGACACCCCGGCGGTCGCACGTGCCGCCGGTGTCGTCGTGGCCCTCACCCTCGCGATCGCGCTCCTGGCGGTCGCCTTCGCGCTCCCCGCGGTGAAGTCCGCGCCGCGGGACGTGCCCATCGGCGTCGCCGGGCCCGCGCCGGCGCTCACCCAGATCACCGACCGCATCGGCGGCGCCGCGCAAGGTGCGTTCGCCGTCACGGTCTACTCCGGCGAGGGCGAGTTGCGGCAGGCCATCCTCGACCGAAAGGCATACGGCGGCATCGCCGTCGGCCCACAGGGCCCCGTGCTGCTCGTCGCCACCGGCGGCAGCCCGGCCATCGCCACGACGCTCGAGCAGCTGGGCGCGGGCATGTCGAAGGCGACCGGAATGGCCCTGCGCACCGACGATCTCGCGCCGCTGCCCACCGGCGATCCGCGCGGTGTCGGCGTGGCGGCGTCCGCACTCCCGATCACGCTG
The DNA here is from genome assembly GCF_056679845.1 of Mycobacterium sp. PTI7. Taxonomy (NCBI): domain Bacteria; kingdom Bacillati; phylum Actinomycetota; class Actinomycetes; order Mycobacteriales; family Mycobacteriaceae; genus Mycobacterium; species Mycobacterium sp. PTI7. Next base: position 5,493,072 of record NZ_CM155252.1, on the reverse strand, counting down.
GCCGGCATCGTCCCCGCCATCGTCCTGACGCTGGTGCTGGGCGGCGCCGGATGGGCACGGCTGGCCACCGCGCTGGTGTTCGCCCCCGTGGCGGGCGTCAGCATCGCGGCGCTGCTGAGATTCGTCTTCGGCTCCGTGGAGCAGGACTTCTGGGGCGTCGCGGGCGCACTGTCGCTGGGCATCGCCGCGGCACTCCTGCTGATCCTCGGCCTGGGATCGCTGTTCGGCCGCGTCGGCCTCGGCGTCGGCGCGGGCCTGGCCGTCCTGGTCGGCAACCCGCTGTCGGGGCTGGCGAGCGCGCCCGAGATGCTGCCCACCCCGTGGGGGACCGTCGGTCAGCTGCTGCCGCAGGGCGCCACCGCGACGCTGCTGCGCTCGGCGGCGTACTTCTCCGGCGCGGGCGGCACGGCGGCGATCGTGGTGCTGACCTGCTGGTCGGCGGCGGGAGCCGCGATGGTGGCCGTCGCCGCGCTGCGACACGCGAAGGCACCAGCGCACCTCACTTAGACTCGGGCGGCGTGGGACTCGACGACCGTGACGCGCTGCTGACGCTGCGTGGAGCGCTCGACCTGGACGGCCGCGCCGACGGGGTGATCGGCGACTTCTACAGCCGCTGGTTCGCCACCGACTTCTCCGCGCGCGACCTCTTCCCGCCCGATCTGCACCACCAGCGGAGGGTCTTCGCCCGGGCGCTGTCGTGGGTGCTCGGCGAGATGGCCGAGCAGCGGGCGCAGGAGCCGGTGGCGTTCCTCGCCCAGCTCGGCCGCGACCACCGCAAGTACGGCGTCACCCAGCGGCACTACGACACGCTGGGTCCAGCCCTGCTCGCCGCCTTCCGGACCCGCTTCGCCGACCGCTGGGACGGAGCACTCGGCGACACCGCACGCGACGTCGTCGACCTGATGGTCGGCGTCATGCACGGCGCGGCCGACGCGGAGAAGGGTCCGCCGTACCGGGACGCCACCGTCGTCGACCACATCCGGGCCACACGAGACGTGTCGATCATCCGGCTCCGGCTGGACCGGCCGATGTTCTACCACCCGGGCCAGTACGTGACGGTCCAGGTGCCGCAGTGGCCGCGGCGCTGGCGCTTCCTGTCCCCCTCGATCCCCGCCGACCGTGACGGCGACATCGAGTTCCACGTCCGCTCGGTGCCGGGCGGGATGGTCAGCACCGCGATCGTCGGCGAGACCGCGGTGGGCGACCGGTGGCGGATGTCGAACCCGCACGGCGGACTGCACGTCGACCGCGACGGCGGGGACGTACTGATGGTCGCGGGCAGCAGTGGGTTGACGCCGCTACGGACGATCATCATGGACCTGCAGCGCTTCGCGGAGAACCCGCGCGTGCACCTCTTCTACGGCGCCACCTACCCCTGCGATCTGTACGACCTGCACACGCTGTGGCAGGTCGTCTCGATGAACCCGTGGCTGTCGGTGACGCCGGTATCGGAGTTCGCCACGAATCCGCCCTGGGCCGCCGACTACCCCGTCGAGCCGCCGCCACGGGGACTGCACGTCCGCCAGACCGGCGTCCTCGCCGACGTCGTGACCCGCTACGGCAGCTGGAGCGACCGGCAGATCCTGATCAGTGGTGGCCCCGCGATGATCGAGGCGACGAAGGCCGCGCTCGTCGCCAAGGGCGCCGACGCGGAGCGCATCCAGCACGATCCCCCGGCCGCCTGACCGTGACAGAATTCGAGGATGCCTGAGTTCGAGTCCGTCACGCTGACCGATCCGTCGTCGTCGCTGACCGCCACGTTCGTGCCGGGCGCCGGCATGATCAGCACGTCCCTCGCCGACGACGGCGCCGAGTTCCTCGGTCAGCGTCGCGGGCTCGATGCCTACGTCACGGACGGCAAGACGATGGGCATCCCCATCCTCTACCCGTGGGCGAACCGGTTGAGCGCCAAGGACTACGAGGTCGACGGCACCCCGGTCATGCTCGTCGAGGGGATCGGCGGGGTGCGCACCGACGAGCACGACGCCCCGATCCACGGCGTGCTGGCCGCCTACCGGGGGTGGGTCGTCACCGAGCGCTCGGCCAACGGCCTGACGGCGACGCTCGACTTCGGTGCCGATCCGACGTTGCTCGCATCGTTCCCGTTCCCGCACGTGCTGACCCAGCAGGTGACGCTGGGCGGCCGCACGCTGACGATCGAGACCACCGTCGCCGCCACCACCGACGTCCCCGTGCCGCTGTGCTTCGGCTACCACCCGTACCTGACGATTCCAGGCGTGCCGCGCGACGACTGGACGATCACCACGCCGACGATGCGACACCTGCCGGTGGACGACCACGGGCTGCCGACCGGCGCCCACGAGTCGTGGTCCGGCGGTGCGCGGCCGCTTCGGGGAACCACCTACGACGACGGTTTCGACGAGGTGCCCGAGGGTGCGGTGTTCAGCCTCACCGGCGGGGACCGTCGCGTCGACGTGACGTACGAGATCGGTTATCCGGCAGCGCAATTGTTCGCACCGCCCGGTGACGCGCTCGTCGGCATCGAGCCGATGGCGGCCCCCACCGACGCACTGCGCCGGGGAGGCTACCGGTCGGCGGTCGAGGGATCGCCCGCGACGGCGCGGTTCTCGATCACCGTCACCTAGCGCGGGGACCCTTGCGGGGCTGCCACACGACCAGCGCGGTGCTCTTGGGCACCACCGCCAGGTCCCGGCGCTGCGAGGACCGCAGGCGGTCGAGTTCGTCGGCCATCTCCGACATCCGGGACTGCAGCGCCTCGACCTGATTGGTCAGCTCGATGATGCGCTTGATCCCCGCGAGGTTGACGCCCTCGTCCTGCGACAGTCGCTGCACCTCGCGGAGCAGATCGACGTCGTGCTGCGAATACCGCCGCCCACCACCGGAACTGCGCTGCGGGCTGACCAGCCCGAGCCGGTCGTAGGTGCGCAGCGTCTGCGCGTGCATGCCGGCCAGTTCCGCGGCCACCGAGATGAGGAAGGTGCGTGCGTCGTTGTGAGCGCTCATCACGAACCCGCCCATCCGGCCCGCGGATCGAAGCCACTGGCCCGCTCCGCCGTCGCATACGCCTCGAGCGCCTCGAGCGCCTCGCCCTCGAGGCTCGGCGGCACCGCGACCTTGACGGTGACCAGCAGGTCGCCGTGGCCGCCGCTGCGCTTCGGCACGCCCCTGCCGCGAACGCGGAGGATGCGGCCGTCCGAGGTGCCCTTCGGCACCCGAACCCCGACCTTACCCTCGAGCGTGGGTACGGAAAGCGTTGTGCCCAGCGCCAACTCGTGGAAGCTGACGGGAACCGTCACCACCAGGTCGTCGCCGTCCCGCCCGAACACCTTGTCGGGCCGCACGTGCACGGTGACGTAGAGGTCACCGGACGGCGCACCGCGCAGACCAGCCTCGCCCTGGCCGGCCAGCCGGATGCGCTGACCGTCCTCGACTCCCGGTGGAATCCGGACGTTGATGGTGCGGGTGCGGGTGATCTTGCCCTCGCCGTGGCACTCGTCGCACGGGTCGTCGATGATCGATCCGGTCCCGCGGCACTCGGTGCACGGCTCGGAGAAGCCGAAGGCGCCCTGGTTGCGGCTGATCACGCCGGCACCGTTGCACGACGGGCAGACCCGCGGGCTGGTGCCGGGACGTGCGCCGCTGCCGTGGCAGTTGGTGCAGGGCGCGGGGCTGGTGAGCCGCAGCGGCATCGCCACGCCCCGGGTGGCCTCGAGGAACGACAGTTCCGTCTCGGTCTCCAGGTCGTTGCCCCGCCGTGGCCGGCTCGGTCGCGCCTGCTGCGCGCCGCGGCCGAAGAGCCCGCCGAACAGGTCGCCGATGTTGGCGCCGCCGGTCTGACCGGCCGCACCGAACAGGTCGCCGAGGTTGACCTCGCCGTCGGTGCCGTAGCCGGTGCCGAATCCGCCGAAGTTCCCGTCGCCCGGGGTGAACCGGCGATTGAAGCCGCCACCCGCGAACAGCCGACGGGTCTCGTCGTACTCCTTGCGCTTGGCGGGGTCGGTCAGCACGTCGCGTGCCTCGCCGACCTCCTTGTACAGTTCGTCGGCCGCGGCATCGCCGGGCTTGCGGTCCGGATGATTCTCCGCGAGAAGCTTCTTCGCCACCCGCTTGATCTCCGCGGTGTCGGCATCGGAGGAGACGCCGAGCACCTTGTAGAAGTCCTTCTCAACCCACTCGCGCTGGGCCATTCCGCGTCACCTCCTTAACCTGCTGCATCAGTTGTGTACCTACTCTTGATCATGAGGCCTCGAGGCCCCGTACGGGTGTTGCTCGGCGATTCGGCGGCGAGAGTGTCGCGCCGCCGACCGGTGGTGGCGGATGGGGACGACGCCGAATCGGGTCGCCACCATCCGCCACCGGTGACATCGTGTCGGCTCAGCCGGCTTCCGATGCCGCGTCCGTGGATTCGGTGTCCTCCACCGAGTCCACCACGCCCACCATCGCGTGGCGCAGCACCTGATCGCCGAGCTTGTAGCCCTGGCGCATCACCGTGCCGAGCACCGGATTCGAGCCGTCACCCTCGTGCTGGACCGCCTCGTGCAGCGACGGATCGAACGGATCCCCCACCGCGCCGAAGGCGACCAGCCCGATGCCGTTGAGGGCACCGGAGAGCTTGTCCGCCAGAGACTTCAGCGGACCGGACTCCAGATCACCGTGGCTGCGGGCGCGCTCGAGGTCGTCGATCACGGGCAGCAACTGCATCACGGCAGTGGCCTTGCCCCGGTCGGCGGCGGCCTGCTTCTCGCGGTCCGAGCGCTTGCGGTAGTTGTCGTACTCCGCCTTGACGCGCTGCAACGTGGCCTTCAGCTCCGCGGCCTCGTCCGTCTCCGGTGCGGCGGGGACGTCCGCCTCCGGCTCCGACCCACCAGGGGTCGGGCCGGCGGCGGCGTCGCGCACCTCACCGGTTTCGGGATCGATTCGCCGCTTGTCGGTGATGGTCACCGGCTCGTCGTGCGGATCTCGCCCTTCATCAGCGGAACGGGTCACTTGTTCTCCCGATTGTCATCGTCCTCGACGACCTCGGCGTCGACGACGTTGTCGTCAGCGGGACCGGATGCGGAACCGTCGGCGCCCTGCTCGGCCTGCGTGGCCTCGTAGATCGCCTGCCCCAGAGCCTGGGACTCGACGCCCAGCTTCTCCATGGCGGTCTTGATGGCACCGATGTCGGAGCCCTCGAGCGCCGACTTGGCTTCCGCCACAGCGGCATCCACCTTGGTCAGCGTCTCGTCGGGAACCTTCGAGCCGCCCTCGGCCTCACGCTGCTCCTTGACGAACTTCTCCGTCTGGTAGACCAGCGACTCCGCCTGGTTGCGAACGTCGGCCTCTTCGCGACGCTTGCGGTCCTCCTCGGCATGCGCCTCGGCGTCCTTGATCATGCGATCGATGTCGTCCTGGGAAAGGCCGGAGCCCTCCTGGATCTTGATCGTGTTCTCCTTGCCGGTGCCCTTGTCCTTCGCCGTGACGTGGACGATGCCGTTCACGTCGATGTCGAAGGTGACCTCGATCTGCGGGACGCCACGCGGCGCCGGCGGGATGCCGGTCAGCTCGAAGCTACCGAGCATCTTGTTGGCCGAAGCGATCTCGCGCTCACCCTGGAAGACCTGGATCTGCACCGACGGCTGATTGTCGTCGGCCGTGGTGAAGGTCTCCGACCGCTTGGTCGGGATGGTGGTGTTGCGCTCGATGAGCTTGGTCATCACGCCACCCTTGGTCTCGATGCCCAGGCTCAGCGGGGTCACGTCGAGCAGCAGCACGTCCTTGACCTCACCGGCGAGCACACCGGCCTGCAGTGCGGCGCCGACCGCGACGACCTCGTCGGGGTTGACGCCCTTGTTGGGCTCCTTGCCGCCGGTCAGTTCCTTGACCAGCTCGGTGACCGCAGGCATGCGGGTGGAACCACCGACGAGCACCACGTGGTCGATCGCGCCGACCGAGATGCCCGCGTCGGCGATGACCGACTGGAAGGGCTTGCGGGTGCGGTCCAGCAGATCTTGGGTGATGCGCTGGAACTCTGCGCGCGTGAGCTGCTCGTCGAGGAACAGCGGGTTCTTGTCCGCGTCGACCGTGATGTACGGCAGGTTGATCGACGTGCTCTGACCGGAGCTGAGTTCGATCTTGGCCTTCTCGGCTGCCTCACGGAGCCGCTGCATGGCCATCTTGTCCTTGCCCAGGTCGATGCCCGCGCTGGCGCGGAACTTGTCGACCAGCCAGTCGACGATGCGCTGGTCCCAGTCGTCGCCACCGAGGTGGTTGTCACCCGAGGTCGCGCGGACCTCGACGACGCCGCCGCCGATGTCGAGCAGCGAGACGTCGAACGTGCCGCCACCGAGGTCGAAGACGAGGATCGTCTGGTCCTTGTCGCCCTTGTCCAGGCCGTACGCCAGAGCAGCCGCGGTGGGCTCGTTGACGATGCGCTGCACCTCGAGGCCGGCGATCTGGCCGGCTTCCTTGGTGGCCTGACGCTGGGCGTCGTTGAAGTAGGCGGGGACGGTGATCACCGCGTCGGTGATGTCCTCACCGAGGTATGCCTCGGCGTCGCGCTTGAGCTTCATGAGCACGCGCGCGCTGATCTCCTGCGGCGTGTAGTTCTTGCCGTCGATCTCCACGGACCAGTCGGTGCCGATCTCACGCTTCACCGAGCGGATGGTCCGGTCGACGTTGGTCACCGCCTGGTTCTTGGCGGGCTGTCCGACGAGTACCTCGCCGTTGCGCGCGAACGCCACGACCGACGGGGTGGTGCGTGAACCCTCCGAGTTCGCCACGACGACCGGGTCGCCGCCCTCGAGTACCGAGACGACGGAGTTGGTGGTCCCGAGGTCGATTCCGACCGCACGAGCCATAGTGTGTGCCTCCTGTTGTGATTCCCTAACAGCGTTAGTTCATGGGTCTGAGTGGACCACACTCAATCCTGGCCTCGCGGCTGTCGCCTGTCAACCAGAGTTGAGCCTGTCGCGCTCAGGTGTCAGTGGTGACAACCGGGGTGCCGACGGATTCATTCCCGGGCGGCCGGGGCTCTTATTCAGGTGCAGCGAGGCGCCGGCGCCAATACCGTGCACGCCATGGTTCAGTCGAGCGCCACTGGCGACCTCCTCGTCTTCGCGGGGCCGACCGGCGACCACAACGACCGCGGCATGGCGGGAGCGCCGATCATGGGCCGCGCACTAGGACGACGGCTCGGCCTGACCCCCACGGTGATCGGCACGCCGGCGCCGGCCACCTCGGCGGGCTGGCGTGCGGCACTTCCGCTCGCACTCCCCGGACTACGCGAGTTGCAGAGCGCTCACCTCGCCATCCTCGAGAGCGGCCGGGTTCCGGTGTCGGCGCTCTCGCGCTGCGCCGCGTCGCTGGCGACGCTGCCGACGATCGCCGCACGACATCCGGACGCGGTCGTGGTCTGGTTCGACGCGCACGCCGACCTCAACACCCCGGACGCAACGGCCACCGGCTATCTCGGCGGTCTCGTGCTCAGCGCGGCCATCGGCTGGTGGGACAGCGGGCTGGGGTCGGGGTTGCGACCCGAACGCGTCATCCTGGGCGGCTCGCGCGACCTCGATCCACCCGAGCAGGCCCTGGTCGACGCGGGCACCATCGCACTGGCGGCCGGGCCATCACTGCACGCGACCCTCGATCGCCTCGTCGGCGATCGTCCCGTCTACTTCCACCTCGATTGCGACGTCCTCGAACCCGGCACGGTGCCCACCGACTATCGCGTTCCCGGTGGACTCGCACTCGACGACCTGGCGGACGTGTCAGATCGGTTGTGCCGCAACGAGATCGTCGGCATCGAGATCGCAGAGTTCGAGGCACCGGCCGACCCGACGGACCTCACCGAGTACGCCCGGCCGCTCGTCGACGCGCTGGAGCCACTGCTGGCGGGGCTTACCACCGGGGTGTGACATGTCGGGTTGTGAATCGTGTTGTGCGGACGGGTTGTCCACAGTCAGCGATTCATCCCCAGATCGGGTTTCGAGGGCCCTGCGCGAGCGGTACGGCGGGCAGAATAGAACACGTGTTCGATGAATGGAACGGTATGGGCGACACCGCGCTGCTGGCCGCCATGACCACCGACCTGCGCGCCGAGAGGATGGCATCAGCGCGGCGGATCATCGCCGCGGGCACCCTCGGGTTGCGCCGCGACCCCGGCCCCGACGCCACCACCGCCCTGTGGACCGTCGACGACCTCGACGTCACCATCGCCGAAGTCTCCGCAGCCCTCGGCATCAGCCGCCACCGCGCCCGCACCGACATGACCCTGGGCACCTGCCTCATCCAACGCCTGCCGGGTTTGGCGGCGGTGTTCCTCGCCGGCGACGTCGACCGCCGCGTCATCGCCACCATCGACGACCGCACCCTCCTCATCCAAGACCTGAAGGTGCTCGCCGCGATCGACGCCCGCATCGCCGCCGCCGCACCGCACTGGAACCACCTCTCCGAGCAGAAGCTCACCGAAATCCTCGACTGGCTCGTCACCGACCTCGACGCCGACGCCCAACGCCTCACCCGCAAGCGTCGCGACGACCACCACGTCACCATCCACCCCGACCAGCACGGCACCTCAGATCTCACCGGCCGGGTCTCCGCCGAGATCGGCACCTACTTCGACCAACGCCTCACCGCCGTCGCCACCACCGTCTGCAGTGGTGATCCCCGCAGCCTCGACCGCCGCCGCACCGATGCCATCACCGCCCTCTGCGACGGCCTCACCCACCTCGACTGCCAGTGCGGCACCGACACCTGCACCGCCACCGGCAGCGCTAGCAGTGGTGGTGGGAATGGTGGGCACCAGATCGTCATCCACGTCCTCGCCAACCAAGCCACCCTCGACGGCACCACCGACACCCCCGCCTACCTCCCCGGCCACGGACCCCTGCCCGCCGACCACACCCGCGACCTCGCCGCCTCCCCCCACACAAAGGTGCGTCCCGTCCCCACCGCTGAGGAGATGACCGCCGAGAAGGGCTACCGGCCCTCCCGCGGCCTGGCCGACTTCCTGCTCTGCCGCGACCTCACCTGCCGCTGGCCCGGCTGCTCCCACCCCGCTGAGCGTTGCGACGACGACCACACCATCCCCTGGCCCTGGGGACCGACCCACCCGTCCAACAACAAGAAGTTCTGCCGCCACCACCACCTCATGAAGACCTTCTGGATCGGCCCCGGCGGCTGGAGCGACACCCAGCACCCCGACGGCACCATCACCTTCACCAGCCCCACCGGACTGACCTACACCACCACCCCACTCGGGGCGACGCTCTTCCCCCAACTCGCCGCACCCACCGCCACCCCACCGATCACCACCCCGCCGCCGCCGGAGAGTCCCCGCGACCTCAAGGGCCTGCGCATGCCGAAACGCCCCCGCACCCGAGCCCAAGAACACCAACGCCGCATCACCACCGAACGCGACACCAACATCGCCCACCGACTCGCCAACCCACCACCCTTCTAACCCGAACCCACGCGGCACTGCCACGTGCGCACCGGTCGACGGGCTCAGCCCGGGAGGTCGGTGTACGCGAGGGTGAAGTCGTCGCCCGAGACGGTGAACCCCTTACCGGTCTGGTCGTCGCGGCAGGACACGCCCGATTCCCCTGCGTTGCAGGTGAATCCGTTGGCCTGCAGCACGGAACCGTCGGGCAGTGCCTTCGGAGTTCCGCCCGACTCCCAGATCGTCCGGTCGAGCGACAGGAACCCGGCGTCGGCGCCCTCCATGACCGCGATGACGTTCGGCCGCGACGGATCTCCGCCGGGGTCGGGAGCCTGCGCGGGCGGCATGCCCTCGAACCGCAACGGTCCCTCGCCCGGATTGATCGCACAGGCGGCACGACTGCCATTGGACGGATAGTCGGCAATGACGCACGTCCACTCCGACGACGGCGTCACGAAGCCCCACTGCGGGTAGCGGGAATCGGGCGACGCGTACTGCGCCGGGTCCGCGATTGACGGCGACGAGGACGGCACCTCGGTCGACCCACCGCACCCACTCGCGGTCAGCACCGCACCCACCACCGCACCCATTGCCGCGACCGCCCGAAATCCACCCATGGCACCGGTTGTACTCCCCCGCTCACGTCAGCTGGTGCAACGCCTCCACGCACAGGTCCCACGCGCGGGTCCCCACGGTGATCGGGTCGAAGTGATCGCCGTCGAACGTCCGCAGCTCAGACCGGTCACCCGCCTGCACGGCCGCCGCGATGAACCGCTCGGACTGGTCGATCGGCACGTTGGCGTCGCGTGTCCCGTGCACCGCGACGGTCGGGACGCCCAGCGGCAGCCGCGCGATGGGCGACGCCTGCGCGTACGCCTCCTGGCGCTGAGACGGCGATCCACCCAGGAACGCGTCGACCGCACCGTCACCCAGACTGTCCTCGGAGCCGCGGACGAGGTCGAGCACGCCGGCCTGCAGCACGGCACCGGTGAGCGTCACCGCACCGCCCCGTCGAGCGGCCAACCAGCCCGCCAGCTGTCCGCCCGCCGAATGCCCCAGTCCGACAACGCGATCGAGGTCCAGCCCGGCGGATCGGGCGCGCAATTCGTCGACGGCAGCGGCGACGTCGTCGCCGGTCTGCGGCCAACCGCCACCGGTCCCCACGCGGCGGTACTCGACGTTCAGCGCGGCGAAACCGCGGCTCGCCAGGTCGGCCGCCAGCGGTCGGCCCAGTTCGGCGCCGTACTGCGACGTCCAGTAGCCGCCGTGCACGACCACCACCACCGGCGCCGAGGGCACGCCGTCGGGCAGGGTCAGTTCCGCGTATTGGGCCGCGTCGTCACCGTAGGAGAAGCGCATCGACCCATCCTCCCCGCGTGCCGGCGGCGTAGCGGTGGCACACCCCGCGGCCACGCCCGCGAGGCCACCGAGGACGGCGAGCGCATGCCGCCGGGTGAGAGGAACCATGCCGCCATGCTCCCTCGTGCAACACGGGTTCATAACAACGCCAGTCACGCGTTTCTCACCGGTAACACCGTGGGTACCGTGAAGACCACGGCCATAGGAGACGACTGTGCAGGTAACGAACGCGATCGCGGCAGGTGTCCTCGCCGTGGCCGCACTGATGGCGGGATGCTCGTCGACCACCGACGGCGATCCGCGGTCGGACGCCGGCAGTCCCACCGAGCCGGCGTTCCCCACGTCCAGGCCGTCGCTGTCGAGTCCCACACCGCCACCCCCGCCCAGCCCGCCGCCGACGGCCCCCGCACCGCCCCGGGCCGCCGAGGTCCTGCCCGCACAGCAGGGCGGCTACGTGTTCGTCGAGACCAAGTCCGGCAAGACGCGCTGCCAGCTCAACGAGGCCGAGGTCGACTGCGAGGCACAGTTCGCCAACCCCCCGACCGTCGGCGGCAGCCCCGCCAACGGCGTCCGCCTGACCGCGGACGGCACGGAGGAGTGGGTGGTCGGCAACCTGGGTGACATCCCCGTCGTCACACTCGACTACCGGTCGTACTCGGCCGTCGGCTGGACCATCGACGCCAGCGAGGCGGGAACCAAGTTCGTCAACGACGCGACGGGTCGCGGGATGTTCGTCGCGATCGAGAACGTCGACGTCTTCTAGTGGCCGACGTCTCCTGTCCGTAACCCGTAGCGGGTTTGAACACCGCGGATCTCAGGGAAGCCACGTCGACGTGCATCACGACGTCCTCATCATCGGCTCCGGGTCCGGCAACTCGGTCATCAACGACTCGTTCGCCGACCTGAGCGTCGGGATCGTCGAGGAGCGTCGTGCCGGCGGGACGTGCCTGAACTTCGGGTGCATCCCGTCGAAGATGCTGGTCTACGCCGCGGACGTTCACGACACGGTGGCTGCGGCTGACCGGTACGACGTGGACGCGAAGATGGGCGGCCTGCGGTGGGCGGATCTCCGGGACCGCGTGTTCGGCGTGACCGACGTGCATTCCGACGCGGGACGCAAGGGCCGCGAGGACAGCGACAACGTCACCTACTACGCGGGTCACGCCGAGTTCACCGGACCGCGCAGAGTCCGCATCACGGGTGAGGACGGTCAGACGTCGGACGTCACCGCCGACCAGATCGTGCTCGCCAACGGCGGTCGGCCGATCGTCCCGCCCGTCGTCGAGGACGCCGGCCTGCCCTACGAGACGTCCGACACGATCATGCGCATCGCGGAGCGCCCCGAGCACCTCGCGATCCTGGGCGGCGGCTACATCGCGGCCGAACTGGCGCACGTGTTCGCCGCCGCGGGCAGCCGCATCACGATCATCGAGAAGTCCGACCGGCTGCTCGGCGGTCCGCAGGACGACGAACTGCGCCACACCTACACCGACCTGGTGCGCGACCAGTACGACCTGCGCCTGGGTACGAAGCTGGTCGCGATCGACGGCAAGCCGGGCGCGCTTCACCTGACGCTCGACGACGGCAGCACGGTCCAGGCCGACGTGCTGCTGGTCGCCGCGGGACGCCGCCCGAACAGCGACCGCCTCGGCATCGAGACGTCGGGGGTCGACGTGCACGACGACGGCCGGGTGGTGGTCGACGAGTTCGGCCGCACCACCGCCGACGGCGTCTTCGCGCTCGGCGACGTGTGCACCCCGATCCCGCTCAAGCACGTCGCCAACCGCGAGGCGGAGGTCGTGTCGTACAACCTGCGCCACCCCGACCAGCTCCGCGCGTTCGACCACGACCTCGTCCCCTCCGCGGTGTTCACCGACCCGCAGATGGCGTCCGTCGGCCTGACCGAGCAGAAGTGCCGCGAGTCCCACCCCGATTATCTGGTGGGGCGCAGGCAGTACGGCGAGACCGCCTACGGCTGGGCGCTGCGCGACGACACCGGCTTCTGCAAGGTGCTCGTCGACGGTGACTCGCACCGCATCCTCGGCGCGCACGTGCTGGGCCCGCAGGCCGCCACGCTCATCCAGATCTTCGTCGTCGCCATGAAGTTCGGCATCCGCGCGGACGATCTTGCCCACCAACCGTTCTGGATACATCCGGCGCTCACCGAGGTCGTCGAGAATGCCCTGCTCAGTGTCAAGGAGGCTGCATGACCACCACCGCCAGCGATCCCGATCCCACCGTCTTCGTCCTGTTCGGCGCGACGGGAGACCTCGCCAAGCGCAAGCTCTTCCCCGGCCTGTACCGCCTCGCCGCGGCGGGCCGCATGCCCGAGGACTTCGCGATCATCGGGTCGGGACGGCACTCCCCGGGTTCCGACGACGAGTTCCGCGAGAAGATCGGCGACGGCCTCAAGGACGGCATCGACGACCTCGACGAGAAGGTCCTGCAGGACCTGTTGAGCCGGTTGAGCTTTCAGACGTCCGACGCCGACGACGGCAGCGACCTCGCCGAGGCCGTCAACGCGAAGCGCTCGGAACTCGGCGACGACGTCAAGACGCTCGTCTACCTGTCCGTCCCGCCCAAGGCGATGCTCGGCATGATCGGGATGCTCGGCCGCGAGAAGCTCACCGAGGGTGCACGTCTGGTGGTCGAGAAGCCCTTCGGCACCGACCTCGAGTCGTCGCGGAAACTCGACGCCGCCCTCAAGGAGGTCGTCAGCGAGGATCAGGTCTACCGGATCGACCACTTCCTCGGCAAGGAGGCCGTGCAGAACATCCTGGCGCTGCGGTTCGCCAACGGCCTCATCGAACCCGCGTGGAACCGCGACCATCTCGTCTCGGTCGAGATCGACGTCCCCGAGACGCTGACCATCGAGGGACGCGGCAACTTCTACGAGTCCACCGGCTGCTTCCGCGACATGATCACCACGCACCTGTGCCAGGTACTCGGCTTCGTCGCGATGGAGGCACCGGTCCACCTCGACGCCACGTCGCTGCGCAACGAGAAGTCGAAGGTGTTCCAGGCGATGCGGCCGCTGGACCCCAAGCGCGTCGTGTTCGGGCAGTACGAGGGATACCTCGACGAGGAGGGCGTCGACGACGACTCCACGGTCGAGACCTACGTCGCGCTCGAGGCGTTCGTCGACACCGAACGCTGGCAGGGCGTGCCGTTCTACCTGCGCACGGGCAAGGCGCTCGAGGCGACCAGGCGCACCGTCACGCTGACGTTCCGCAGCCCGCCTGCCGGCCGGTTCGGATCCCAGCAGCACGAACCCAACCAACTGGTCCTCGAACTCAACGACTCCCCGGCGTTCGAGGTCGACATGCTGGCCAAGCGACCCGGCCCCACCCTGGAGCTGATGACGTCGACGCTGCGCTACGACATCGGCGACGACGACCCCGACGACACCCCTCTCGAGGCGTACGAGCGCCTGCTGCTCGACGTGATGCGCGGCGACCAGACCCTGTTCACGCGGTCCGACGAGGTGGACCGGCTGTGGGAGATCTGCCAGCCGGTGCTGGACGATTCGCCGAAGCCACTGCCGTATCCGCAGGGCTCCTGGGGTCCCGACGAGGCGCTGCGCCTCCCCGGTGAGCGGGGATGGCGGCTGCCCGATGGCAGGTGACTGGCCTGCCATCTCCGATCACGGTCTGATCGGCGACCTCCGCACCAGCGCACTGGTCGGAACCGACGGCACCATCGACTGGTTCTGCGCGCCACGCTTCGACTCCCCCAGCGTGTTCGGCGCCATCCTCGATCCCGACGAGGGCGGCGCGTGGCGCCTCGCGCCGACGTGCGAGGTGTCGCGCACCCAGCAGTTCTACTTCCCCGACACCGCCGTGCTCATCACCCGCTTCCTCACCGCGGACGGCGTCGCGGAGGTGCACGACTTCATGCCCGTCCTCGGCGCGGGCGACCCCGAACACCGGCAGCGCCTGGTGCGCCGCGTCAGCGGCGTTCGCGGGACGATCACGATCCGCACGACGGTCGACGCGCGGCCCGACTACGCCCGGCAACGGTGCCGCGCCGAGGAGGCCGGCGACGGCGTCCTGATCACCGGTGACGGTGTGCGCCTGGGCCTGGTCGCGTCGGCCGACCTGACCATCGAGGACGGCGCCGACAACACCACGGTGAGCGCCGAGGTGGAACTCCACGAGGGCGACACCGCACTGTTCGTCCTCGAGATGCTGGGTGACGGCGACGAGCCGTCGTGCAACGCCATGGACATGACCGACGCGCTGCTCGACGCCACCACCACGTTCTGGCGGCGGTGGCTGGGCAAGTCGCGCTACACGGGTCGCTGGCGCGAGATGGTGCATCGTTCGGCGATCACGCTGAAGCTGCTCACCCACGAGCCGACCGGCGCCATCATCGCCGCGCCGACCACCAGCCTGCCGGAATTCGTTGGCGGCAGCCGCAACTGGGACTACCGCTACGTGTGGGTGCGCGACGCCGGCTTCGTGCTCTACGCGCTGCTGCGGCTGGGCTTCACCGACGAGGCGCGGGCGTTCATCGGATGGCTGTCCGAGCGGATCGGCCGCGAGCGCCTCGAAGACCACGGCCTGGGTCCGCTGCGCGTGCTCTACGACATCGACGGCAACGTGCCCCAGGACGAGGTCGAACTGGACCACCTGCGCGGCTACCGCGACTCGCGTCCGGTCCGGGTCGGCAACGCCGCGGTCGAACAGCTGCAGCTCGACATCTACGGCGAGCTGATCGACTCGGTGTACCTGTTCAACAAGTACGGGCCCGGCATCAGCGACGACGCGTGGCACGACGTCACCGACATCGTCGACTGGGTGATGCACAACTGGGAGCGCGACGACGCGGGCATGTGGGAGGTGCGCGGCGAGGTCCGGCCGTACACGACGTCGCGGCTGATGTGCTGGGTGGCGCTGGAGCGCACCATCCGCGTCGCGCGCCAGCGCGGCCTGCCCGGGCCGATCGCCGAGTGGTCGAAGGTCCGTGACGACATCTACGAGCGGATCATGTCGGAGTGCTGGGACGACGAACAGAAGTCGTTCACCCAGACCGCCGGCGGTTCCGAACTCGACGCCGGGGTACTCCTGATGCCGATGGTCAAGTTCCTCTCCCCCGCCGACCCGAAGTTCCTCTCCACGCTCGACGCCATCGAGAAGAACCTCGTCACCGACACCCTGGTGTTCCGGTACACGCCGGAGTCCGACGGTCTGGACGGCGAGGAGGGCACCTTCTCGCTGTGCTCGTTCTGGTACGTCGAGGCGCTCACCCGCGCCGGCCGCCTCGAGGACGCCCAGTTGGCGTTGGAGAAGATGTTCACGTACTCCAATCACATCGGCCTGTACGCCGAGCAGGTCAGCGCCACCGGCGACCAGGTCGGCAACTTTCCGCAGGCCTTCACGCACTTCGCACTCATCAGCGCCGCGATCAACCTCGATCGCGCACTCGACAGGGGATGACAATGTCAGTTGCTCAAGCCGAACGCGCCGGGCTCGTCGCCGCCATGCGAGAGGTCGGACCCGATGCGCCGACGCTGTGCGGGGATTGGACCGCGCGTGACCTCGCCGCCCACCTCGTCATCCGCGAACGACGGCTCGACGCCGCGCCGGGGATCCTGATCCCCAAGTTCGCCGGCTACACCGAGCGCGTCCAGGGCCAGGTGGCCGCCGAGAACGACTGGAACGTCCTGCTGGACAAAGTGGCGTCCGGCCCGCCGACGCTCTCGCCGTTCAAGCTGCTCGACCCGCTCGTCAACGTGTCCGAGATGTTCATCCACCACGAGGACGTGCGCCGCGGCGCCGCCGGCTGGACGCCCCGCGTGCTGGACGAGGACACCACGACCGCATTGACCCGGCAGGTGTCGCTGATGTCCCGCCTGCTGCTGGCCAAGATTCCTGCGCTGGTCACCCTGCGCACCACCGCAGGCAAGACGCTCGCCACCGCCGGCAGCGGCCCGTCGGTGGTCGTGACGGGGGATCCCGGCGAGCTGCTGCTGTTCCTGTCGGGTCGCGACGAGGTTCAGGTGGAGGTCACCGGCGACGATGACGCGGTGCGGGCGGTCCGCGAGGGTCGCGGCGGGCTGTAGGCAGAGGAACTAAGGAATAGGCTCAGCGACATGGACTTCCGGGTATTCGTCGAACCGCAGCAGGGTGCCACCTACGCCGCTCAACTGGCCGTCGCCCAGGCCGCCGAGTCACTCGGCTACTCCGCCTTCTTCCGCTCGGACCACTACCTCGCGATGAGCGGTGACGGGCTCCCCGGACCCACCGACTCGTGGGTCACGCTCGGCGGCATCGCCCGCGAGACGTCGACCATCCGGCTGGGCACGATGGTCACCTCGGCGACCTTCCGCCACCCCGGCGTGCTGGCCATCTCGGTCGCGCAGGTCGACGAGATGAGCGGTGGCCGTGTCGAAGTGGGCCTCGGAGCCGGCTGGTTCGAGGCCGAGCACCAGGCGTACGCCATCCCGTTCCCGCCGCTCGGCGAGCGCTTCGACCGGCTGGGCGAGCAGCTCGAGATCCTCACCGGCATGTGGAGCACACCCCCGGGCGAGACCTACGACTTCACCGGCACGCACTACACCGTGAAGGACTCGCCCGGGCTGCCGAAGCCCGCGCAGTCGCCGTACCCGCCGATCGTCATCGGCGGTGGCGGACCGAAGCGCACGCCCGCGCTGACCGCGAAGTACGCAACCGAGTTCAACATCCCGTTCGTGGACCTGGACACCCTCGTCACCCAGTACGGCCGGGTGGCCGCGGCCGTGGCCGACGCGGGCCGCGCCGCCGACTCGCTGACCTACTCGGCGGCGTTCGTGCTGTGCGCGGGCCGCGACGACGCCGAGGTGGCGCGTCGCGCCGCGACGATCGGCCGCGAGGTCGACGAGCTGCGGGAGAACTCACCGCTGGCCGGCACCGCGGCCCAGATCGTGGACCGGCTCGCACCGTTCATCGAGGCCGGCGTGCAGCGGGTGTACCTGCAGACCCTCGACATGTCCGACCTCGACCACCTCGACTACTTCGCCTCCGAGGTCGTCCGCCAGCTCGCCTGACCGGACACCGCGGCAGCCCCCGCGGCTACTATCAGCGCCGTGGCCGGGGAACCTGCGTGGCACGAACGCACGTCGACGCTGCTCGGCGCCAGCGCGGGCGCCGTCGTGGTGCTGGGCCTGCTCTACTTCCTCATCTCGTCGCTGATGACGGGCTCCGAGGATCCCGACCCGGCGGGGCAGTACTTCCTCGAACCGAGCAGGACCACGTCACGCTTCTCGACGCCGGGTTCGACCACGGCGACCGAGACCATCACCAGCACCAGCCCGCCGGTCACGACCGACATCACCGATCCGAACGCGCCGTCGTCGACCACCTCGGGGACCGACACCACGTCGAGCGACACGACGTCCAGCGACACCACGACGTCGCGCGCACCGCGGAGCACGACCGACGACGACCGCCCGACCTCGCGGCGACCGCGCTTCAACGAGACCAGGACGCTGGGCCCGCGTCCCTAGCCCGTTCGAGCGGTCACACGCCCTAACATCGGTGGGCATGACGCGCAGCGGACCTCCAGGCGACGACTACTCGGACGGCGACCCCACCGTCTACGGACCGAACTACGGCGAGTACGGCTATCAGGGCAGCAACGACGCGACGCGGCAGTTCGAGCCCGAGCCGCCGCTGCCGCCCGAGACCCCCTGGTACCGCAAGCCCGCCGCGCTGGTGGGCCTCGGCGCGCTGATCGCGCTGCTGGTCGCCGCGATCGCCTACGTGGCGATCAACATGGCGTCCGACGACTCTGCGCCGTCCGATGCCACCACCACGTCGGAGACGTCGAGCACCTCGGCGGCCGTGGTCCCCGAGCCCACCGGCACCGTGACCGTCACGCAGTCGCCGACGAACACCGGCGAGACCACCACGGCCCCGACCACGACCACCACCACCGAGTCGACGACGACCACCACCACCACGACCACCCCGCCGACCACCACGACCACGACCACGGTTCCACCGAGCACGAGCACCAGCACGGTGACCGAGACGCAGACCCAGACGGTCACCCAGACGACCGCTCCGGCGCCCGCGACCCCCTAGCGATTCCCGGCAGGTCCTCTGGCCGCGTAGTCCGCGACGAGCGCCTCGGCGCTGCGGACCGCGGCGCGGCACGCCCGCGTCGTGAACGGGTCGTTGAGCGGATGGTCGGCGCGCCTGCGCCACCGCTGGGCCGCGGCGAACGCCGCCCGGGGTCCGTCGTACGGTGTATCCGGTTGCAGGCCGAGGCGGCTCGCGGCGTCGGTGCCCGAGCCGCCGATGATGCGCCGCAGCGACGCCATCTCCTCGTCGTTCAAGGTGGTCTCGCGGGACCGCAGCGCGCTGAGCAGGCGCAGTTCCTCGAACGCGTGCGTGTCGGCGAGCAGCGGGTCGATGTCGGCCAGGATGTACGGCGTCGCATAGATCGGGTACGCCTCGACGAAGCGCCGCAGCGACACCAGCGCGGTGTGCGCCTTGAGCAGGTCCGAGCGCTGTGCGAACTGCTGGTCGACGACGTCGCGCAGCGCGATCAGCCCGCTGCGCTCCAGCAGCTCGTCGGCCAGCGCGACCGAGTCGGTGATGCCGGCCCGCAGGACGGCGATCGAGATCCGGATGCCGAACATCCCGAACCTGTCCAGCAGCGCCGAGCGCGTGGCGGCGTCGACCGGCAGGCTGGCGTCGTCGCGCACGAAGCGGTCGACCGACAGCATCGCCTTGCTCAGTTCGGCGGCGTCGACCCCGGCGAGCTTCTCCAGAGCCACGAACTCGCTCTGCCGCAGCGTGCGGGCCGTCAGCGCGAGCAGCCCGGACACCGGCACCACGGCCTGGCAGATGCCGGTCTTGTCCATCTCCGCGGTGAACCGGGTCGCCACGTCCTTCGCCGACAGCATCGCGTCGATGCGCCCGGCGCCGATCTCGTCGGCCCGCGAGGCGACGCCGATGACGCCGAGCGCCCCCGACGAACCGCCGACCAGCGTGCCGATCTGCTTGAGCAGCGCGATGTCCGCGGCGTTGAGCGTGCGCAGCAGGAACACCACCGCGTCCACCCGCGGGACGCCGTCCTCGGGCACCAGCAGCCGCAGCGTGCGTTCGGAGACGTCGCGGTTCAGCGACGAGGTGCCCGGCGTGTCGATGATGGTCGTGTCGATGAGTTCGGCGGCGGGCCACTCGACGTCGAGGTCGACGACGTCGTTCGGGTCGAGCGTGGTGAAGTCGAACGTCAGGCCGCGGTGCTTCGCGGGCTCCCACGCCTCGCGGGCGATGGGCACATTGGTGCGCCGCCCGCCGCGGTGGTTGGCCGTGACCTTCGGCGTGGGCCCGTTGCGGAACCACGTGACGATGCGGGTGGCCTCGGTGGCGTCGGTGGGCGCGATGTCCTCGCCGACGAGTGCGTTGACCAGGGTCGACTTGCCCGACTTCAGCGTGCCGGCGAGCGCGACGCGGATCGGCTGGTTCAGTCGCCGCCCGATCCAGTCGAGTTCGTGGTGGACGTCCTGGCGGTGCTGGTAGGCCGGGTCGGACAGGTAGGCCTGGATGGTTCCGCCCAGGATGGCGCGCACCCGGTCACTCGTGCTCATTCCGTGCTACCCGACGTCATCGGCTCACCAGCTTAGGCGGGTCAGGTCTTGGCGGGCTCGCCGCTGGTCGCGATGCTCGTGGCGTGCGCGATCACCTGGCGCAGGATGTTCTGCTGGCGCTCCAGTTCGGCGATTCGGGTGTTGCGCTCGTTCTCCTCGAGCTTGGCCGACGCGAGGGTGGCCTGCAGCGACTCCTGCAGCGAGCGGGTGGTCTGGTTGGCGATCTCGCGGTAGTGGTCGCGCAGCTGGCGCTGGACGCCCTTCAGTCGGTCCCGGGACTCCTTGCTCACGACGAACGACACGTCGTCGACGAAGCGGCGCAGATTCGTCTTGGCCTCGTTGCGCACGCGCAGCATGCGGTTCTCCATGTCCTCCTTGTAGGCCTTGCGGCCCAGCAGCAGACCCGCGCCGAGAGACAGCGGGTTGAACATGCCGAGCCCGGCGAACGAGGTGAGCATGCCGAACATCAGCACGCCGCCGTAGGAGCCGCGCATGCCGGTGACCACCTTGTGGCCGGCCTTGATCGGCTTGGCCTCCAGGCTGGACAGCGACTTGAATTCGCCGAAGCCGGCGCCCATCTCGCGGGCGTCGACGTGCGGCATCTCGACCGCGCCGAGCCCCGCCTCCTCGAACGTGCGCGCCACCTCCTGGGCGAGCGCCTCGGCGCGCTGGTAGGCCCAGACGAAGTTGTCGCCGACGGCCGTGGCGATCGCGTTCTCCAGCTCGCCGCCGATCTCGGCCCAGTGGTGGGTGGGATCGCAGCCGTCGATCTGCTTCTCGGTGTACTGGGTGATCGCGCGGAAGCGGGCGCGCAGGTCGTGGTCGACGTCGGCGGTCAGGTCGGAGATGCCGTCGTTGAGCACCTGCTGCCACAGCGCCGTGTGCGCCAGCGCGTCCTGGGCGTCCTGCTTGCGCCGCTCGAGGTCCTCGGTGAGCCGCTCGCGTTCGCCGGGGTCGTTGATCGACGACAGCTCGGTTTCCACGGCCAGCATCAGATGCTCTGCGGCGGAACGCACCTCGGCGAGCACCTGGTCGCGGATGCGGTCGTTCTCCCGCGTCAGCACCCGCTCGCTGAGGAACTTCACCACGGCGGGGAAGTTGGACTCCTCGTTGAGTTCCTTGTCGTTCAGCTGGATCGCGTGGCTGCGCAGCACCGACGAGACCGGGATGATCGGCGTCGCGACCCCGGCGCGCCGCAGGTGGTTCTCGTTGGCGGCGACGATCTCGCGCCAGTGCGGGTACAGGTCGACCTTGGTCGCGAGAATCGTTGCCAGCGGGCAGATCTCGAGCGCCTGCCGGATGAACGTCATCTCCGGCTCGGTGAACTCCTGGCTGGTGTCACTGATCATCAGCATCGCATCGGCGTCCGGGAGCAGCCCCAGCGTCGCCGACAGGTGCGGTTGGCCGTGACCGCCGACGCCGGGGGTGTCGACGAAGGCGAGACCGTTCTTCAGCAGGGGGCTGGGGGCGGTCACCTCGACGCGCAGCACCTCGCGGCCGCGGGCCTGCGGGGCACGGCGCAGGTCGGTCTGGACCTCCGACGGTGGGATCTCGACGACCTCGGGTTCCTCGCCGTCACCGCGCGACACGATGATGCGGGCGGACGCCTGCTCGCCGTAGGACACCACGGTCGCGAGCGCGGTCGTCTCGTCGTCGCCGACGCGGGCGACCGGAACGTTGAGCAGTGAGTTGAGCAGGTGACTCTTGCCCTGCTTGAGCTGGCCGGCGATGACGACCCGGATCTGGGGGTCGCTGATCCGCTCCTTGGCCTGCTGCAGCCGTGCGACCAGGTCGCCGCGGTCCTTGGCCGTGGCGATCGTGATGCTGTGGTCGATGAGTTCGACGATCACCTTGACCTTGCGGGGGTCGTTCGGTTGCGTCATGACCTCATCCTTCCTGGTCTGTCACGAACGGTGGACGCGCGAACTGGCGGGGACCGGTGTCGGTCCCCGCCAGCTCTGGTGCGCGATCAGAAGGCGTCGAACTCCGTCGCGTTGTGCGAGGCGACGTCCGTGTCGTTGTGCGACGCGATGTCGGTCGAGTTGCCCGAGCCGACGGCGCTGGTGAAGCTGTGGTCGTCCACCGTGGTGTCGGTGTCGGTGTGGGTGGACACCGAGTTGTCGACGTGGGTGTTCGTGTTCACCGAGCTGTCGCTGGAGTTGTCGCTGCCGAGGTCGCCGCCCGCGGTGGTCTGGTTGCCACCGACGCTACTGCTCGTGCTGTGGGTGCTGGTGTCGTTGATGATGATCGACCCGCCACCACCGCCGCCGCCGGCGTTGGCCTCGTTGCCGCCGTTGCCGATCCCGATGCCGAGCAGGCTGCCGCCGCCGCTGGAGCTGGCGCCGCCGCCGTGGCCGCCGGACATGTCGTTGTCCTTGATGACGGTGCCCTCGTTGCCGGTGATGACGTCGCCGCCGGCGTGGGTCGAGCTGTCGCGGACCTCGGTGTCGTTGCCCTCGCCGATCGTGACCGGGGAGTTGTCGTCGGCCGAGATGATGCCGGTGTTGGCGTTGTTGGCGTCGCCGACCACGTTGCCGTCGCCCCGGACGCTGGTGGTGTCGATGTCGCCGGCGGTGCCGGTGTTGACGACGGCGCCGTCGGTGGCGGTGTTCGAGGTCTTGTCGCCGAGGGTGATGTCGCCGAAGCCGAGGTTGAACGCGCCGTTCTGGGCGTTCGCGCCGGCGGCCTGGTCGGGGCTCGCGATGTCGTTGTTGCTCGCGAGGTCCGTGCTGTTGCCGCTCAGCAGGCCGGTCTGCGGGGCGAAGGTGGTCTGCGGCGAGAACGGCGAGGCGATGCTGTGGTAGTCGGCGACCGCGCGCTGCAGGCCGTAGACCGGGTCACCGCCGCCGAGTGCCAGTCCGGCGGGGGCCGCGGTGGCTGCGACGGAGGCGAACTGCGCGGCGCTCACGTTCGGCAGGCCGGCGGCACGCATCGCGCCGTCCGGGTCGGCGATGAAGGACGCCGCGGTGGCCGGGCTGCGGAAGAGGTCGAGGATGTAGTCGATCAGGTTGGTCATCGAAGTGCCTTTCGGTTGGTGTTCTCGGTCTGGCTGTCTGGTCGTCGGCGTGCCGGCGAACTGATGACCAATTTATGGACCGCGGCGGCACCCGGGAACGGGGCCGAAACCCCTGCCTCCACGATGCCATGGTGGGGTGCCCTAGGGGCCTGCGTTAGGGGGTTAGGGGTTTCGCCGGGGGATGTCTCGAGGAGGTCTCTGAACTGGACCGATACGACAACAGCGCGGCCATTTCTGGCCGCGCTGTCGGTCGTTCGGGGGCGGGAATCAGTCGAAGACGTCGAATCCCGGGGTGTCGGCATGGGGGTCCTGCCCGGGCTGGTGCACGTCGTCGAACCCGCCGAGGTCGCTCGCCGGCAACGCGTCGGCGGCGATGCCGTCGTCGATCAGGGGCGCGTCGAACGCCCACGCGTCGTCGTCAACGGTGGCCAGTGCGTGCAGTCCGTCGTCGCCGGTGTCCACCAGCGTGGACACGATGCCGTCCTGACGGCCCACCAGGTCGGTGATCACCGAGTCGCCCATGCCCTGCACCGGCAGATGGTCGTCGAAGGCGTCGAACGCCGCCGTGGCCGCGCCACTGGACCACACGTTGCCGCCGTCGCCGAACACGTCGACCCCCGTGGCGGGCGCGGCCGAGATCGACTCGGTCACCACGGGGATGAGGCCGTTGACGTCGGCACTCGTCACGCCGGTGAGATGTGCGTCCGCGATGGCCTGGGCGGGGTCCGCGGCGTACTGGGCCGCGACGTCGGGATCGCGCACCACCGACATCACGAAGTCGAGCAGCGAGTTCGCCACGGCAGGTGTCTCCTTGTCGATCCATGGGCACGAGGGTTCGACGGAAATGTTATCGCCGCAGGCCGGACCGGTAATCGGTGCCGAACCCACCCCGCCGGGGCCGCCATTAGGGGACGCGGCATTAGGGGGTGCGCGCCGATAGGGGGAATGCCACCCCAGCCCCAACCCGGCGGCTATGGTGAGTGCTGGTCGTCATCGCTTCGAGCGATTCTCCCTCGATTCCGCATAGAGGTCTTCCCAGATGAGCGCACTCGGATTGTCGGTCGGATCCACCAACCTGGTGGCCGCCGTGGTCGGCAGGCCGCCGGTGGTGCGACGGTCGGTTCTGGCCCTGTTCCCCGACCGTGCCCCCGAGGTCGGTGACCAGTTCGGTCCCGAGCAGCCCTCGCTCGTCCTCACCGGCTTCGTCGAGCGCGTCGGCGACCCCGTCCCGATGGTCGCCTCCGACGGATCGTCGCACCGCGGCGAACTCGTCCTCGTCGAGGCGCTCGACGCCCTCGCGCGCCTCGCCGGCGGCGGCGCTCCGGTCACCATCACCGTGCCCGCGCACTGGGGGCCGGGCGTCGTGGGCGCATTGCGAAATGCGTTGCGCAGCAAGCCCGCTCTGTCCCCGAACGGCATCCCGCCCGCCCTCATCCCGGACGCGGGCGCCGCCCTGTCCGCGCTGCGCGTGACGCCGGGACTGCCGGACGACGGCGTGGTGGTGCTCACCGACTTCGGCGGCAGCGGCACCAGCCTGACCCTGGCCGACGCACGCGCGGGCATGACGATCATCGGCGAGACCGTGCGCTACCCCGAGTTCTCCGGCGACCTCGTCGACCAGTCGCTGCTCAACCACGTCATCGCCGGCGTCGCGGACTCGGGGAACTCCGATCCCGCCGGGACCGCCGCCGTGGGCTCGCTGACCCGTCTGCGCGACGAGTGCAGGCAGGCCAAGGAGCGGCTGTCGGCCGAGACCGCCGCGGTGATCCCGGTGGCGCTGCCCGGCTTCGACTCCGACGTCCGCGTGACCCGCCCGGAACTCGAGCGCCTCGTCGACCAGCCGCTGTCCGGACTGCTCACCCTCATCGAGGAGTCGTTGCAGCGGTACCGGATTCCGCTCGCCGCCGTGACCGCAGTCGCGACCATCGGCGGCGGCGCGTCGATCCCCCTCGTCACGCAGCGGCTGTCCGAACGTCTGCGCGCGCCCGTCGTCACGACGCCGCAGCCCGGCGTCGTCAGCGCCGCAGGCGCCGCGGTGGTCGCGTCGGGCGTGTTCACCGACGCGGATCCCGACGCGACCGGTCTCGCGCCCGTCGCGGGCGGCGACGACGCCGCGACGGGACTGGCACCCACCATGGGGTGGGCCGCCGGTGCGGCGGGTGCGGCCGGAGTGCTCGGGGCCGCCGGACTGGCGGGCGCCGCCGGAGCGTCGGCGGCACCGCCCACGCAGGCTGCGCCCAGCGCTGCGGACACCTCGGCCGCCGACTCGCTGGCGTGGTCGCAGGACGAGCCGGGAAGCGGCGAGCCGCTGCCCTACGAGGGCGGCGAGTACGACTACGGCACGCCCACCGACGCACGTCCGGACATGGCCTTCGCCGCCGACCCGACCGAGGACGAGCCCGAGGCCGGACCCCTGCCCTGGTACAAG
Organism: Mycobacterium sp. PTI7; assembly: GCF_056679845.1. Classification (NCBI taxonomy): domain Bacteria; kingdom Bacillati; phylum Actinomycetota; class Actinomycetes; order Mycobacteriales; family Mycobacteriaceae; genus Mycobacterium; species Mycobacterium sp. PTI7. The sequence continues at coordinate 5,467,286 of NZ_CM155252.1, read as the reverse complement.
CGGCCACCGCTGCTGTTCGGTGCGGCCGCCGCGGCCGCGCTGCTCGCCGTGGGCGGGCTCGCCGTCACGCTGACGGGCACCTCGACCGACTCGACGCCGGTCACCGAGAACGTGACGATCACCAGGACCGGCGAGAACGGCCTCGTCACCACCACCGTGGTGCCGTCGTCGGAGGTGTCGAACATCCCGCCCGGCCCGCTGACCACGTCACCGCCCACGTCGTCCTCGGCGGCTCCGTCGTCGAGCACGACCACCACCACGTCGCCGACCACCACGACCACCACCACCACGACGACGACCACCACCACGACCACCACGACGACGACGACAACGCCGCCGACCACCACCACGCAGCCCACGACGACGCAACCGACCACGACGCAACCGCCGACGACCACCCAGCCGCCGCCGACCACGACGCAGGCCGTCATCACCACGACGGTCGCGCCGCCGCCGCCGGACACCCCGGACGCCGGACCCCCGGCGACCGCGACGGCGCCGCCGTCGGTGTCGACGCCCGCTTCGGTTCCCGTCGCCGCGAACGTCCCGGCGCCCGAGGTGATCCCGCAGGTCGAGGTTCCCGTACTCCCCATAGTCCCGTGACCTGGGTCCCGTGACCACCGTGGACGTCGCCGCGATGCTGGCGTCGTCACCCAGCGAGCCCCGGCGCGTCCTGGTGTCGGGCGGGATCGGATCGGGCAAGACCACGCAGCTGACGGCCGTCCGTGACGTGCTGCGCGCAGCGGGGGTGACGGTCCTCGCGCGGCCCCCGCGAGCAGGAGATCCGCCGGATGCCGCGGTGGTCGTCGACGACGCCCACCTGCTGGCCGACGCCGACCTGCGGGGCCTGACCGACCTGGCGATCGACGGCGCCACCACGGTGATCGTCGCCGCCGAACCGTGGACGCATCTCGTCGGGCTGCGCGAGCTGTCCACCGTCATCGCCCGGCAGTCACCCGTCGTGTCACTCGACCCGCTGACCCCGGCCGAGATCGCTCGCGCCGCAACGGAGATCCTCGGCTCGACACCGCCCGCCGAGATGATCCGGTCGGTGGCGACGGCGACCGCCGGCCTGCCGTTCCTGGTGCACGCCGCCGTCCCCGCGGCGGCATCTCCGGACGGCGAGTCGCCCGGTGCCGCGATCTCGTCGGCCACCCGGACCGCGCTCGTCGACCGACTGCGCCGCGTCGATCAGCCGGTGCTCGACGCGCTGATGATCTCGTCGCTCAGCCCGGAGCTGGGGCCAGACGACGTGGCGGGGGCTCTCGCGCTCGCCGACGACCGCGCCGGCGACCTCGTCGATCGTGCCCGGGCGACGGGGTTGATCGCGCCGTCGCTCAGCCCGACCTTCCTGCGCACGCTGCATCGCTGTCTCGCCCAGATCAACGGCGCCACACGCCATCACGACCTCGAGGTGCGGCTGCTGCGGGCGCAACTCGACACCGCGACGTTGACGACGGATCTCGCGTTGCGGCTCGCCGAGCACGGGCTGCGCGACCCGCTGCTCGCCGAGGCGCTGACGGACCTCGCCGAGCGGCACCGTGACCACCCGGCGCGGGCGGTCCGGCTGTACCGGGCCGCGACCGAGGTGGGGGCCGCCACGCGCACCGCGCGGCTCGCCGACGCACTGGCCGCCACCGGCGACTGCGCGACCGCCGGTCGGCTGGCCGACGACCTGCTCGCCTCCGACGATCCGGACGAGCGGGCCGCGGCCGTGCGCATCGCGGGCAGTGTCGCGGCCCACGACGGCGCGACCGCGCAGGCCGCCGAGTTGTTCCGTTGGCTGGGAACGCATCCCGACGCCGCAGTCGCCGCCGCCGGGGTGGTCGTGACGGTCGGCACCGGTGACGCGGCGGCCGCCCGAACCCTGGCCGCGGCCGAGGCCGCCGGCCCGCCGACGTCGGTGGCCCGAGCCGCTCGCGGCCTGTCCGAGGGGCTGCTCGCGACGCTGGACCAGCCGTTCGCCGCCGTGATCGCCACGATGTCGCAGTCGGTGTCCGACGGCCGCGGATGGTCCGGCGTCGCACCCGACACCGCCGCCGCCCTCGTCGCGCTCACCGCCATGCACGGCGGTGACCCGGGCCGGGCCCGCAGCGTCCTCACCCGTGCACTCGCCGCCCCAGGGGAGGATGCCGCCTTCACCGCGCACCGCCACCGGCTGCTGCTCGGGTGGCTCAGGATGCAGGACGGACAGCTCAGCACCGCGAGCGCCGACGTCGCCGCCGTCACCGGATCCACCACCGCGCTGCACCGCCGCGACGAACTGTGGGCGGCCGCGCTGCAGACCGCCATCGCCCGCCGCAACGGCGACAGCGGAGCCGTGCAGAAGCACTGGTACGCCGCGATGGAGGTGCTCGACGAGTTCTCCGTCGACCTGTACTCCCTGCTGCCGATCGGCGAACTCTGGGTGGCCGCCGCGCGCATCCAGCAGGTGGAGCGGCTGAATCCGGTGCTGCAGCGCGCCTTCGACGTGCTCGGCGCGCTCGGTGATCCGCCGCTGTGGTCGGTCCCGCTGCGGTGGGCCGGCGTGCACGCGGGCATCCTCGCCAACGCGCCGGACGCCGTCGCACCCCACGGTGCGGCGCTGACCGCCGCCGCGGGCGGCAGCCCGGTCGCGCGCGCGATGGCCGTCGCGGGCCGCACCTGGCTGCGGGTGCTGGCCAACCACGTCGACGTCGACGAGGTGACGGCGGCCGCCCGCGGACTCACCCGGTTCGGACTCGGCTGGGACGCGACGCGGCTCGCCAGCCAGGCCGCGCTGCAGACGCCCGACGGACGGATCTCGGCGGCGATGCTGCAATTGGCCCGCGACCTCAAGGTGTCGGCAACCGTGCAGGACGCCGCCGACCGCCCGGCCGCGGCGACACCGACCGCCGCGCCCGCACCCAGCGGCGGTGCGTCGTCGTCGATGCCGAACTGGTCGCGGCTGTCCGACCGCGAGCGCGAGGTCGCCGAACTCGTCCTGCAGGGGATGCCGTACCGCGACATCGGTAGCCAGTTGCTGATCTCGGCGAAGACCGTCGAACACCACGTCGCGCGGATCCGGCGGCGGCTCGGCGCGGAGTCGCGGTCGGAGCTGATGTCGATGCTGCGCGCCATCCTCGGCACCCCGGACTGACCGCGGGCCGGAGCGGGTGTGATGCTGCCCACTTCCGCTGGTGGCGGGCCCCCACCGCACTCCCAGGTTCGGGTTCGATTCAGTGACCCCGGGGCCACCACCTCGATAACCAAGTTCACCAGCGGATACCGGGTCGCGCACCCGCCGCCGAGCAACCATCGCGACGCGGACCTGCCGACCGGCTAGTTAGGCCAACCTTCATAGCGTCGTTTATGCACTGGATGCAACTATGAGCAGGCATCTAGCATTAAGTTACCGGCCAGTATTCAGTCCGGCGGTGGCTTGGATCTCGGGAGGCACCTGGTGGACGAGCACACCCTGGTTTTGATCACGATGGGTATCGGCGTGTTGGCGACCATCGTCGTCGGCCTGCTTGCCGTCAAACGCGTCCTGTGGCTGACGAAACTCATCCGCAGCGGCCAGCCCACCCTCGACGAGGGCGGCCGCAAGAACGACCTCAAGGACCGCATCACCACACAGTTCAAGGAGGTCTTCGCCCAGACCCGCCTGCTGCGCTGGTCGATCCCCGGCATCGCCCACTTCTTCACCATGTGGGGCTTCTTCGTCCTCGGCAGCGTGTACCTAGAAGCGTTCGGCGTGCTGTTCAACCCGAGCTTCGCCATCCCGATCGTCGGGCACTGGAACGTGCTGGGCTTCCTGCAGGACTTCTTCGCGCTCGCCGTGCTGTTCGGCATCATCGCCTTCGCGATCATCCGCCTGCGCTCCGAACCCAAGGAGTACGGCCGCGATTCGCGGTTCTACGGCTCCCACACCGGTGGCGCCTGGCTGATCCTCTTCATGATCTTCAACGTCATCTGGACGTACGCCCTCTTCCGCGGCGCCGCCGTGGCCACCGAGAACCTGCCCTACGGCTGGGGCGCCTTCTTCTCGCACGGCATGGGCGCGATCCTGTCGCCGCTCGGCGAGACGCCCAACCTCATCATCGAGCGCGTCGCGCTGCTGCTGCACATCGGCGTCATGCTGGTCTTCCTGCTGATCGTGCTGCACTCCAAGCACCTGCACATCGGCCTGGCCCCGATCAACGTCACGTTCAAGCGCCTGCCCGACGGCATGGGCCCGCTGCTGCCGATGGAGTCGAACGGCAAGTACATCGACTTCGAGGATCCCGACGAGGATGCGGTGTTCGGTCGCGGAAAGATCGAGGACTTCACCTGGAAGGGCTACCTCGACATGACCACGTGTACCGAGTGTGGTCGCTGCCAGTCGCAGTGTCCCGCCTGGAACACCGGAAAGCCGTTGTCGCCCAAGCTCGTCATCATGAACCTGCGCGACCACCTGTTCGCGAAGGCGCCGTACATCCTCGGCGACAAGGAGTCCCCGCTCGAGAACACGCCCGAGGGCGGTCTCGGCGAGAACCTCAAGGGCGAGAAGAAGCACGACGAGCACGCCCACGTGCCCGAGTCCGGCTTCGAGCGCGTCCTCGGCTCCGGCCCCGACCAGGCCACCCGTCCGCTCGTCGGCACCCTCGAGGAGGGTGGCGTCATCGACCCCGACGTGCTGTGGTCGTGCACCACCTGCGGCGCCTGCGTCGAGCAGTGCCCCGTCGACATCGAGCACATCGACCACATCGTCGACATGCGCCGCTACCAGGTCATGGTCGCCTCGGAGTTCCCCGCCGAACTCAGCGGCCTGTTCAAGAACCTCGAGACCAAGGGCAACCCGTGGGGCCAGAGCGCCCGCGACCGCACCGCCTGGATCAACGAGGTCGACTTCGACGTGCCGGTGTACGGCGAGGACGTCGACTCGTTCGACGGCTTCGAGTACCTCTTCTACGTCGGCTGCGCCGGCGCCTTCGAGGACCGCGCCAAGAAGACCACCAAGGCCGTCGCCGAGTTGCTCGCCGCCGCCGACGTGAAGTTCCTGGTGCTGGGCTCCGCGGAGAGCTGCAACGGCGACTCCGCCCGCCGGTCGGGCAACGAGTTCCTGTTCCAGCAGCTCGCGCAGCAGAACAAGGCGACCATCGACGAGCTGTTCGAGGGCGTCGAGACCGTCGACCGCAAGATCGTCGTGACCTGCCCGCACTGCTTCAACACCATCGGCCGCGAGTACCAGCAGCTCGGCAGCAACTACACCGTGCTGCACCACACGCAGCTGCTCAACCGGCTGGTGCGCGACAAGAAGCTGGTGCCCGTCAGCCCGGTCAGCCAGGACGTCACCTACCACGACCCCTGCTACCTGGGCCGCCACAACAAGGAGTACGAGGCTCCGCGTGAGCTGATCGGCGCCTCGGGTGCCAAGCTCACCGAGATGCCCCGCCACGCCGACCGCGGCCTCTGCTGCGGCGCGGGTGGAGCGCGGATGTGGATGGAAGAGCACATCGGCAAGCGCGTCAACCACGAACGCGTGGAGGAGGCGCTCAACACCGACGCCACCAAGATCGCCACGGGCTGCCCCTTCTGCCGCGTGATGATGACCGACGGCGTGGGCGACCGCGCGGAGGCCATCGGCAAGAAGGAGGTCGAGGTCCTCGACGTCGCCCAGCTGCTGCTGGGTGCGCTCGACAAGGACGCGATCTCGCTGCCCGAGAAGGGCGCCGGGGCCAAGTGGTACGCCGAGCGTGCCGACGAGCGGGCCGCCAAGGCCGCCGCGTCCGCGCCCGCCGAGATCAAGGCCTCCGAGATCGAGGACGAGCCCGAAGACGTTCCTGCCGCCGAGGCGACGCCGCTGTCGGAGTCCGAGGTCGGGACGTCGGCCGATACGGTCGCCGCCGCACCCGCCAAGGGTGGACTCGGGCTGGCCGGTGGCATCAAGAAGCCGGGCGCCAAGGCTGGGGCCGCCGCTCCCGCTCCCGCCGAGACGGCCGCACCCGCCAAGGGCGGACTCGGACTGGCCGGTGGCATCAAGAAGCCGGGCGCCAAGGCTGGGGCTTCCGCTCCGGCCGCGGCTCCCGCGGACGCTCCTGCCGAGACCGCGGCACCCGCCAAGGGTGGACTCGGCCTGGCGGGTGGCATCAAGAAGCCCGGCGCCAAGAAGGCCGCGGCACCCGCTGCTGCGCCGTCATCATCCGTTGACGCCCCCGCGGACGCACCGGCCGAGGCCGCACCGTCCGCACCCGCGGTCCCGCCGGCCAAGGGCGGACTCGGATTGGCGGGCGGCATCAAGAAGCCGGGCGCGAAGAAGGCCGCGGCTCCCGCTGCGTCCGCTCCGGCCCCGGCCGCTCCCGCCGAAGCGACCGCGCCTGCGGAGGCGACTCCCGCCGCCGCCGAACCCGAGGAGGCTGCGACACCCAAGCCCGCCGCCGCCAAGGGCGGACTGGGCCTGGCCGGCGGCATCAAGAAGCCCGGCGCCAAGAAGCCGGCCGCACCCGCTGCCGCCCCGACGCCCGAGCCCACACCCGAGCCCGAGACCGCTGCGACCCCCGAGCCCGAGCAGGCACCGGAACCCGCGCAGCCGCAGGTCGAGGTCAAGGGCCTCGGGCTGGCTCCGGGCATCCGCAAGCCAGGGAAGAAGTAGCCGCAGCGGGCTAAATGAGTGGACGCCGATGAGACGATCGAGAACGTGAGTACACAACAGCTTCCGTGGCAGACGGGCCAGCCACGGCAGCGCACGTTCACGCAGTCGTCCAAGTTGCAGGATGTCTTGTACGAGATCCGTGGTCCGGTGCACGACCACGCCGCCCGGCTCGAGGCCGAGGGGCACCGGATCCTCAAGCTGAACATCGGCAACCCGGCGCCGTTCGGCTTCGAGGCGCCCGACGTGATCATGCGCGACATGATCCAGGCGCTGCCGAACGCGCAGGGGTACTCGGACTCCAAGGGCATCCAGGCGGCCCGTCGTGCGGTGTTCACGCGCTACGAGCTGGTCGACGGCTTCCCGCGGTTCGACGTCGACGACGTGTTCCTCGGGAACGGCGTCTCCGAGCTGATCACGATGACGCTGCAGGCGCTGTTGGACAACGGCGATCAGGTCCTCATCCCGGCTCCCGACTACCCGCTGTGGACGGCGTCGACGTCGCTCGCCGGCGGCACCCCGGTGCACTACATGTGCGACGAGACGCAGGGGTGGCAGCCCGACATCGCCGACCTCGAGTCGAAGATCACCGAGCGCACCAAGGCGCTGGTGGTCATCAACCCGAACAACCCCACCGGCGCGGTGTACGGCCGCGAGATCCTCGAGCAGATGGTGGCGCTCGCTCGCAAGCATCAGCTGCTGCTGCTCGCCGACGAGATCTACGACAAGATCCTCTACGACGACGCCAAGCACATCAGCCTCGCGACGCTCGCACCCGACCTGCTGACGCTGACCTTCAACGGGTTGTCGAAGGCCTACCGCGTCGCGGGCTACCGGTCGGGCTGGCTGGTCATCACCGGCCCCAAGGAGCACGCGTCGAGCTTCCTCGAGGGCATCAGCCTGCTCGCCAACATGCGACTGTGCCCGAACGTGCCTGCGCAGCACGCCATTCAGGTGGCCCTCGGCGGCCATCAGAGCATCGACGACCTGGTGCTGCCCGGCGGGCGGCTGCTCGAGCAGCGTGACGTCGCGTGGAACAAGCTCAACGAGATTCCCGGGGTGTCGTGCGTGAAGCCGCAGGGCGCCCTCTACGCGTTCCCGCGGCTGGACCCCGAGGTGCACGAGATCCACGACGACGAGCAACTCGTCCTGGACCTCCTGCTGCAGGAGAAGATCCTGGTCACCCAGGGCACTGGCTTCAATTGGGCTGCGCCCGACCACCTCCGCATCGTGACGCTGCCGTGGGCCCGCGACCTGGCCAACGCCATCGACCGGCTCGGCAACTTCCTGGCGTCCTACCGCCAGTAGGGGTCAGGCCGCCAGCGGGTCCAGCAATCCGAGCGCCGACAGTGTCGACGCGTGCTCACCCGTGACCTCGCTGATCCGGCGCGCGAAATTGCCCCACCGCTCCTGATGTCCGAACCTGTTCTGCAGCACTCGGACGTAACCGGTCAGCGTGTCGACATCGGCGACCGCGGCGAGGTAGCAGCACGTCTGCTCATAGTGGTGAAGGTAGTTGTGCGTCACCGCATATCGCACGAGCGATGAGGTGCATTCGTACTGCTCGAGGACGACCAGCACGTCCTCGAGGGCGTCGCACAGTGCGGCGGCGAAACCGATCAGGTCGGTATTCCGATCGAAGCGAACCTCGTAGGGGAGGTCGGGCACGATCGACTCCCAGCGACGGTCCAGGAGTGGCACCGGGCGTGGGCCCTTCCACGCTGCGTCGACCTCCTTCGAGCCGACCCCGACGTTGATGAAGGAACCGTGCGATCGAGTGACGCCGTTGTGCCAGTTCTCCTGAAACCCCACGACGTCGTACATCTCGCCTCGCTCGCGCCGGAACTCGAGTCCGTCCCTGGTGAAACCCAGCCTTCGCAGGAACGGCTCGACACCCTCGGTCAGCACGAAGTCGAACTCCCTCTGCAGCGGCGACGGCTTGTCCTCGTTCCGGGTAGAACCCATCGTCTTGCTCCTTCACTCGTACGGAATCGTTGACCAAAGGCTAGGTCGGACAGTCGAGTTGGATCAGATCCATCCACAGTCGCGTTTTCATCCACAGGCTCCACGTTTTCGATGGCTGTCGAACACATGTTCGACTAAAGTTGGGGCATGACCGCAGCCCGCCCCTTCCTCTTCGCCGACGCGGCGCGGGACCGGGTACGCGCGGACCTCGACATCATCGACGCCGCCCTCGACCGACTCCGCGACACCTCAACCGACATGGTGGGCAACGCCTTCCGCGTCGAGATGGCCGAACGCGTCGAACACCAACACCGCACCACCCGCGCCCTGACCTATCGCATCTTCGCCGAGATGGCCGACCCACCCGACGGCGACGACCACCTCCCCGGCGGACCAGGAGTCCGCCTCCGCGACGCCCTCGCCACCCGACTGCGCCTCGTCCCGCGAGAGATCACCCGCCGCTTCACCCTCGCCGCCCGCATCAATCCCAGCCGAACGATCACCGGCGCCACCATCGCCCCCGAACTCCCCGCCCTCGCCGACGCCGTCGCCTCCGGCGCCCTCGGCGAGGACCACATCACCGCCGTCTGCAAGGCCCTCGACAAACTCCCCCCGATCGCCCCCGACGAGAAGGCCACCATCGAAGCCACCCTCGTCGACCACGCCCGCACCCAGGACGCCGACTTCGTCGCCGCCGTCGGCACCCGCATCGCCGACACCATCAATCCCGACGGCACTTTTGACGACGCCCACCGCGCCCGACAGCGCGGCTTGACCATCCACGCACAAGGCCCCGACGGCATGAGCAGATGCAGCGGCAACCTCGACCCCGAAACACGCGCACTGCTGGAAACCCTCGACGCCGCAGTACGACCCGGCCACCACCTCCCCGGCACCGGCACCGACGTCGTCGACGCCGCGACCGACACCCGCACCGCCCCCCAACGCATGCACGACGCCCTGAAACTAGGCATGCGCGCCGGCATCGCATCCGGAACGCTCGGCACCCACCGCGGCATACCCGTCACCGTCATCGCCACCACCACCGCCGCCGACCTCGACCAAGCCGCCCGCGCCATGACCGACCCCGACGTCCCCATGCCCCGCCCCGCCCGCACCGGCGGCGGATCCTCCCTGCCCATGCGCGACCTCATCCGCATGGCCGCCCACGCCATCCACTACCTCGCCGTGTTCGACGACCACTCCGACCGGCCGATCTACCTCGCCCGCAGCAAGCGCATCGCCACCACCGACCAACGCATCGTCTGCCACGCCCGCGACCAGGGCTGCACCCGACCCGGCTGCACCCGCCCCGGATACCAGTGCGAGGTCCACCACGCCCCCGACTGGAACCACGGCGGCACCACCGACGCCGACAGCCTCTACTTCGCCTGCGGCACCGACCACACCCTCGTCACCCGCGGCCACGCCACCACCACCGTCACCGACGACGGCCGCCTCGCCTGGTCCGTCGGCGGCGCCCCACCAAGGGTCAACCCCCTCCACCGCGACGCCGACCTCCACCGACGGCCCGACGACCGGTAACGACCCAAGGCCTCGGCCCCGCGTAGCCCGCGGGGCCTGCAGCCCGTTGGCGACCACCTCTACCCTGTCCGGGTGGCCCACTCGCATTCACATTCGCACTCGCTGAGTGGCCCGGCACCCCTGGGCCCGATGGCCGCCAAGATCGTCGTCGGCCTGCTCATCGTCATCGGGCTGGCCTCGATCGTGGGGGCCGCGATGCTGTGGCCGAGCCAGCAGAAGGTCGACATCCCGCTGCCCTTCCAGAACGCGGCCGGCGGCGCCGTGACCACCGAGGCGGGTCGCGTGCTGTCCACCGGCGTCGCCGACTGCGGCAGCCCGTCGGCGGGTGCGGTGCTGACCAGCGCCCCCACGATGGCGCCGTCGGGTGGCGGCGAGTGCATCCAGTCGCTCATCACGATCGACTCGGGCCCCAACACCGGCGCGAAGACGCTGCTCGAGTTCAGCGGCGGCCCCGGCCAGCCGCAACTCGCCGCGGACGACGACGTGCGGCTCAGCAGGCAGGTCGACCAGAACGGCCTCACCACCTACGCCTTCTACGACTTCGAACGGTCCTGGGCGCTGGTGGCACTGGCGGCCGTCTTCGCGATCGTCGTCGTCGCGGTGGCCCGGTGGCGCGGGCTGCGCGCGATGATCGGCATCGTCGTCGCCTTCCTGGTGCTGGTGGTCTTCCTGCTGCCCGCGCTACGCGACGGCGCACCCACCATCCCGGTGTCCCTCGTCGCGTCGTCGGCGATCCTGTACGCGGTCATCTACCTGGCGCACGGCGTCAGCCTCCGCACCAGCGCCGCGCTGCTGGGCACGTTGGCGTCGCTGCTGCTGGCCGCGGGGTTGTCCTGGGGTGCAATCGAACTCGCGCACCTCACCGGCCTGTCCGAGGACCAGAACAACGAGGTGGCCGCCTACCTCGGCAACGTGTCGATCACCGGGCTGCTGCTGGCCGGGTTCATCATCGGCTCGCTCGGCGTGCTCAACGACGTCACGGTGACCCAGGCGTCGACGGCCTTCGAGCTGGCCGAGCACGGCGTGTCGCGCACCGCGGTGTTCGTCGGCGCGATGCGCGTCGGCCGCGACCACATCGCCAGCACCGTCTACACGCTGGTGCTGGCCTACGCGGGCAGCGCGCTGCCACTGCTCCTGCTGTTCAGCGTGGCGAACCGGTCGCTGGGCGACGTGCTCACCAGCGAGAGCGTCGCCATCGAGATCGCCCGCTCCGCGGTCGGCGGCATCGCGCTCGCGCTGTCGGTGCCCCTCACCACCGGCATCGCCGCGATCCTGGCGACGCCGCAGGCGGTCAGCGGCCCAGCAGCCCCAGCAGATACGCCCCGTAGCCCGACTTGACCAGGCGGCCGGCCCGCTCGGCCAACTGGTCGTCGTCGATGAACCCGACGCGCCAGGCGATCTCCTCCGGCACGCCGATCTTGAGGCCCTGCCTGCGCTCGATGGTCCGCACGTAGTCGCTGGCGTCGAGCAGCGAGTCGAACGTCCCCGTGTCCAGCCACGCGGTGCCGCGCGCCAGCACCTCCACCGTGAGCCGGCCCTGCTCCAGATAGCGCTGATTCACCTCGGTGATCTCGTACTCGCCACGCGCCGAGGGTTCCAGCGCCTTGGCGATCTCGATGACGTCGTTGTCGTAGAAGTACAGCCCAGGCACCGCGTAGTTCGACTTGGGTGCCGCCGGCTTCTCCTCCAGCGACAACGCGACGCCGTCCGCGTCGAAGTCCACGACGCCGTACGCGGACGGGTTCGCCACCCAGTACGCGAAGATGGCGCCGCCCTTGACCTCGTGGAACCGGCTCAGGCTGGTGCCCAGGCCGGGGCCGTAGAAGATGTTGTCGCCCAGCACCAGCGCCACCGAGTCGTTCCCGATGTGGTCGGCGCCGATCACGAACGCCTGTGCCAGCCCGTTCGGCTGGTCCTGGATCGCGTAGCTGATGTCGACGCCGAACTCGCTGCCGTCGCCGAGCACGCGGTGGAACCCCGGCGCATCGGCCGCGGTGGTGATGATCTGGATGTCCCGGATGCCCGCCATCATCAGCGTGGACAGCGGGTAGTAGATCATCGGTTTGTCGTAGACGGGCACCAGCTGCTTGCTGACGCCCATCGTGATCGGATACAGCCGTGTTCCCGAGCCCCCGGCCAGGATGATTCCCCTCATGGGGAGAAGCCTAGAACGGAGTGCGGGTCAACCACTGGTCCCATACCGCCGAATCCCCGAACACCTCGATGCCGGCCTCGACGGTGCTGCGCCGACGCGTGATGGCCAGCATCAGGTCGACGGCCCGGCCGCGGACGGCCACCTCGCCCTTCGTGTGGTCGTGGGACCAGGTCACGCCGTCCTCGTCGTGCACGATGGTCCACTCCCCCGTCGGACCGAGGTCGTCGTCGGTGGCGTGCAGGTGCAGCGTCAGCCCGCGCTGCAGCGGCGGCGCGTGGCGGTCCACCTGGGTGGTGGCCAGATCGATCCACTCGGTGACCGCGTCGGCGGCCAGTTCGGGTGACAGCTCGAAGTCCCGGCCGAGCGCCAGATCGGCGTCGGCGCGGTGCACGGTCACCTCGTGCAACCGCCTCCGGACCCACCAGCCCGCCGGCTTGGCGCCGTGGAACGTCCACACCCGGGCATCACTACCGACGCGGTCGATCGCGTCGATGATCTGCTGGGCGCCCGCGTTGAGCCAGGCGATCGCCTCGTCGGGATCCGCGGGCGGCTTCCCCTCGCGGACCTCGCGCGGGTCGAGCGCCTCGAGCCGGCGCTCCCCGACGATCTGGGCGGTCCACCGCTCACCCCGTCCCACGTGCTTGAGCAGCTGGAGCAGGCTCCACCCGGGACACGTGGGGATCTGGACCTGGTCCCACGTCGTCGGGTCGACCGTGCGGACGACGTCGCCGAAGGCTCGGGTCTCGTCGATCAGGGCTGCTCGAAAATCCACCCTAGGAACGTACCGCCGGACGGGTCTGGCCAAGGGTGATCGGCAAGGTCGCCCAGCCGCGGAGCACGCGGGTGTCGCGACGGCTGCCGCCACCGGTCAGCGTCGCATGCGGATGCCGCTCGAAGAACGTGCGCAGACCGACCTCGCCCTCGGCGCGGGCCAGCGCGGCACCCAGGCAGAAGTGCCTGCCACCGGAGAACGACAGGTGCCGTCCCGCGTTCTCGCGGGTGATGTCGAAGCGGTGCGGGTCGGCGAACACCTCCGGATCGCGGTTGGCGCCCGCCAGGTAGAGGATGACCAGCTCGCCGGCCTTGACCGTCTGCCCGTCCAGCTCCGTGTCGACGCGGGCGATGCGCGCCGACAGCTGTACCGGCGACTCGAGCCGCAGGATCTCCTCGACGGCGCCCGGCCAGAGGTCGGGCTCGTCGAGCAGCATCGCGAGCTGGTCGGGATGCTCGAGCAGGATGCGAATGCCGTTGCCCAGCAGGTTCACCGTCGTCTCGAATCCGGCGGCGAGCACCAGACCGGCCGTGGCGAGCAGCTCCTCGTCGTTGAGGCGGGTGCCCTCGTCGCTGGCCTCGATGAGCTGGCTCATCAGGTCGTCGCCGGGCGACGTGCGGAGGTGCCGGATGTGGTCGGTCAGCCAGGAATTGAAGCCGTCGAGGCCCTTCTCCACGCGCAGGTACTGCGGCCACGCCAGGCCGATGTCGAGGCTCGGCGCGGCGAGTTCGCCGAACTCGAGGATCTTCGGACGGTCCCGGTCGGGCACGCCGATGATGTCGCCGATCACCGTGACCGGCAGCTGCGAGCAGTAGTGCTCGACGATGTCGACGGTCTCGCCGGAGTGGGCGTCGAGGTCGTCGATCAGCGCCGTCGCCGCCAGCTGCACTCGATCTCGAAGCGCGGCAACGGCTCTGGTGGTGAACACGGACGACACGGTCTTGCGGTAGCGGGTGTGCTCGGGCGGCTCGACCGACAGCAGCGACGGCGGCAGCAGCGGGTGCAGCCGTCCTTTGACGCCCGTGCGCTGCTCCAGCCAGCCCAGCGGGCCGGGCAGGTTCCTGCCGATCGCCGTCACCGAGAAGTCGTCGGACCGCAGCAGCTGATGGGCGATCGCGTGGTCGGAGGTCAACCAGGCCGCGCGGCCGCGGACCAGCCTGCCGCGTTCCCGCAGCTCGTCGGCGAACGCGCCGGGATCGGCCCGTACCGCGGGATCGGCGATCAGCCGGCCCTGCGGTTCGCCGTGCCGCGCGCCGTAGGACGCCAGGCCGCGGATCACACCGTGCAGGGCGAACCAGTGCACGCGCTGTCGCAAGGTCATGACTCGAGCTTAAGCACGGGCCGCAGGTCGTCCAAGCGATCGAACAGCTGCCACACGTACGACGAGGTGCCGTTCTCGCGGTGGGCGTGCAGATCGGCCAGATCGGGGTCGTCGCAGTAGCCGTCGAAGGCCGCCCGGTCCGGCCACTCGACCAGGATCAGCACCTGCCTCGGGGCGACCTCGCCGGCCACGGTGTCGGCGAACTTGCCCAGCGCCACCACCCGGCCGCCGTAGCGGGCCACCTCCGCGACCGAGCGCTTCGAGTAGGCCAGGTATTCGTCGCGGTCGGCGACGTCGAACAGGTTCAGTGCGTAGACCGTCACCCGGCCCACGTTACGACGCGGCGGACTCCGGGATCCGCCGGCCGAGCGCGTGCACCCGCCAGCCCGCGGCCTGCCACCTGTCGACGTCGAGGCAGTTGCGGCCGTCGACGATCACCTTCGCTCGCACCGTCGCGGCCAGCTCGTGTGGATCGAGGTCGACGAACTCCTGCCACTCGGTGAGCACCAGCACCGCGTCGGCGCGGTCGCACGCCTCGACGACGGAGGTGGAGTAGTTCAGCGTCGGGAACATCCGCTGCGAGTTCTCCATGGCCTTGGGGTCGTACACGTTGACACCCGCGCCGTTGAGCTGCAGCAGACCGGCCACGTTCAGCGCAGGCGAGTCGCGGACGTCGTCAGACTCCGGCTTGAACGCCGCCCCCAGGACCGCGACGTTGGCGCCGAGCAGCGAGCCGCCGCAGGCCTGGGTGGCCAGCTCGACCATGCGGACGCGCCGGCGCATGTTGATGCTGTCGACCTCGCGCAGGAACGTCAGGGCGTGGTTGGCGCCCAGTTCGCCGGCGCGGGCCATGAAGGCGCGGATGTCCTTCGGTAGGCAGCCGCCGCCGAATCCGAGGCCCGCGTTGAGAAATCGCCGCCCGATGCGCGGGTCGTACCCCAGCGCGTCGGCGAGCAGGGTCACGTCGGCGTCGGCGGCCTCGCACACCTCGGAGATCGCGTTGATGAACGAGATCTTGGTGGCCAGGAACGCATTCGCCGACACCTTGACCAGTTCGGCGGTCTGCAGGTCGGTCACCAGGAACGGCACCTCGTCGGCGAGCAGCGGCGCGTACATCTCGCGGATCGCCGCCTCGGCGCGCACCGAGTCGCGCTGGACGCCCAGCACGATGCGGTCGGGGTGCAGGGTGTCGTGCACGGCGAAGCCCTCGCGGAGGAACTCGGGATTCCAGGCGATCTCGACGTCGACGCCGTCGGGGGCGATCGCCCGCGCCCGGGCCACCAGATCGGCCGCGGTGCCCACCGGCACCGTCGACTTCCCCACGACCACCGCGGAGCGACGCAACCGCGGCACCAGGTCGTCGATCACCGCGTTCACATGGCAGAGGTCGGCGCCGTACTCGCCCTTCTTCTGCGGCGTACCGACGCCGAGGAAGTGCACGTCGGCGAAGTCGACCGCTTCCTCGTAGTCGGTGGTGAAGCGCAACCGTCCCGCTTCGAGATTGTCGCGCAGCACCTTCCGCAGACCCGGCTCGTAGAACGGGATGTCACCCGACGAGAGCTTCGCGATCTTGCCCGGGTCGACGTCGACGCCGATCACCTCGTGGCCGAGTTCGGCCATGCCGGCCGCGTGGGTCGCGCCGAGGTATCCCGTACCGAACACTGTGCATCGCATACCGCTTGGTTACCGGTTTGCGATGAGCTAACCACTACGCGACACCGAGCAGCAGGCCAACGTTGGGTGACGAGCGGTCGACGACGTCTCGACCAGCGATTTCTACGAGCAGAAGATCAGGAAGCAGTTCGAGCCCGGTGCCGCGGGAGCACCGCCACCGGGTCCACCCTGCCCACCACCGGAGCCGCCACGGCCGCCGGAGTCACCGCGGCCACCCGACCCGGAGTTGCCCGAACCGGAGTTGCCCTGCGACGGCCACGGGAACTGCTGCTGCGGTTCCTGCTGCTGGGGCTTCTGCGGCTGCCATGGCGGCTGCCACGGGGACTGCGGCTCCTGCTGCTGCGGGGGCTGCCACGGCGGACGCTGCTGCGGCCAGTCGTCATCGTCGCGCGACGGACGCTGCGGCCACTGCTGCTGCCACGGGGGTTGCCACTGCGGCTGCCGCTGGACGGGCGGCTGCCACATCGGCGGCTGCCAGACGGGCGGCAGGACCACGGGCGGGACCACCGGCGCGACGACGGGCGGCGCCGGAGCGGGTGCCTGGGGGACCACCGGCGCCGGTGCGGCGGGCGGAGGTGCGGGCGCCGCCTGCGGCGGTTCGACGTACACCGTGCGCGGCGGCGCGGCGGGCGCCTCCTGTACGACGGGGATCGGCGCCTTGATGGTCTCGGGCGGCGGCGCGGGGGCCGCGGGCGGCGCGGCCTCCTGAACCGGCGGTGCGGCGGGCAGCGCGACGCTCGGCGCGATCGCGGCCTGGCCCGGATCGGGACGCGTGTCGGCGGTGGGCCGGATGCTGACGGCCAGCGAGATGACCAGGGCCACCACGCCCAGCACGAAGACCGACGTCAGCGCACTTCCGACGAGCAGGAACGGCTTGCGTCCCTCCTCCGCGGGACGGTCGTCGAACGCGTCGTCGTCGTCGAAGGGGTCGACGTCGGAGTACGCCTCGTAGGCGGCGGCGGGCGCCACGGCCGGGGCGACCGCGCCGATGGGCCGCATCTGCGTCGCGGCGCCGGCCAGGTTGACGCTGCCCGCCGTCGCGCCGTCGGGATCGAGCGAGTAGGCCAGGCCGGCGGTGGTGGCGTCGTAGACCGGCGCGTTGGCCGCGGCCAGCGCCGCACCGCGGGCGAGCGCGAGACCCGACTCGTCGGGCGCGTTGACCGGGATCGTGACGAGGTCGGCGAGGTGCGCCTTCACCGCGGCGATGTCGACGCCGGCACCGACGACGAACATGCCCTGCGGCGGCGCGTTCTGCGCCTCGACGGCGGCGACCATGTCGGCCAGCACGGCGAGGGCGTCGGTGCTGTGCAGGCTGCGGCTCAGGACCTTGACGATCGAACCGTCGTCGCTGCGCACCACGGACAGGGTGGCGGTGTCGCGGTCGATGAAGAGCAGGCCGGTGCTGTCGTAGCCGACCGCGCCGCCCGCGGCCTGGGCGAGCGCACCTGCGGCGTGCAGTTCGGACACCAGCATGACGTCGGTGACGCCGCGGGCGGCGAGGCCGTCGCGCAGCGCCGCGGCCTCGGTGCGGTCGTTCCAGGTGACGCCGATGGCCTTGAGGACGTGGCCGCCCTCGGTGGCGCTCTCCTGGGTCCCCAGCACCGCGGACACCAGCTGATCCGTCGCGGTCGAGGTTGCTGAACCGTCACCGCCGGCCACCTCGAAGGTGTCGTGGTCGACGATCGCGCCGTCGCCCTTCTCACCTTCGACCAGCACCATGCGGACCGTCTTAGGTGTCAGGGACACACCCAGTACGATATCCACGAACCCCTCCAAAAAGTTTGCTATGTTGCCAAGCCGCCGCTACTGACAGATACAACACACGTCGTCGACTCGATGTTTCATCGCCATCACCAGCGCCGTCGTTACATGACGCACGGTTAGCTGACCGCATCCGCGGACACGTGCCGACGGCTCCCGATCGACCCTACTCGGGCCGCCGCCGCGGTGCCGGGGTCAGTTCTCGTCGGCGCGCTCGGTGCGGGGCGGGCGGGGCGCGCCCAGATCGCCGAACGGTCCGGGCCTGCGCGACGCGGTGTGTCCGTGCACGCCCTCGGCGTACGCGGTCTCCGCGTGCTGGGTGAAGTCGACGCCCGTCGTCTCGTCCTCCGCGCTGACGCGGAAGCCGATCACCCGGTCGATGACCTTGCCGATGACGTACGAGACGCCGAACGCGTAGAGCGCGACGACCACGACGCCGAGCGCCTGCTTGCCGAGCTGGCCGAACCCGCCGCCGTACAGCAGGCCCTCGGGACCGCCCGTCATCACCTCGGTGGCGAGGAAGCCGATGAGCAGCACGCCCACCACGCCGCCGACGAAGTGGACGCCGACCACGTCGAGCGAGTCGTCGTAGCCGAACCGGAACTTCAGGCCGATCGCGAACGAGCAGACCACGCCCGCGAGGAGGCCGACGACGACGGCGCCGAGCGTGTTGACCGTCCCGCACGACGGGGTGATCGCGACGAGTCCCGCGACCACGCCGGAGGCGGCGCCGAACGTGGTGGGCCGGCCGTCGCGGACCTGCTCGACGGTGAGCCAGCCGAGCATGCCGAGGCAGCCGGCGACGAGCGTGTTGAGGAAGATCGCGGCGGCGGTGCCGTTGGCGGCGAGCGCCGAGCCGGCGTTGAACCCGAACCAGCCGAACCACAGCAGGCCCACGCCGAGCAGGACGAAGGGCAGGTTGTGCGGGCGCATCGCATCGGTCTTGAAGCCGATGCGCGGCCCGAGGACCAGTGCCAGCGCCAATGCGGATGCGCCCGAGACGATCTCGACGACCAGACCGCCCGCGTAGTCCAGCGCGCCGAGCCGGAACAGCCAGCCACCCGGCGCCCACACCCAGTGCGCGACCACCGCGTAGACGGCGACGGTCCACACCGGCACGAACACCACCCATGCGGCGAACTTCGCGCGATCGGCGATGGCACCGCTGATCAGGGCGGCGGTGATGATCGCGAACGTCAGCTGGAACGTCGCGAACAACAGCTCGGGCACCGATCCGTGCAGGGTGTCAGGAGTGATGCCGGCGAGCCCGACGTGCTCGAGCGTGCCGATCAGTCCGGTCGCGCCGTCCCCGGTGAAGGCCAGCGTGTAGCCGAACAGCAGCCACGCCACGGTGACGAGCGGGATCGAGATGAAGCTCATCATGATCATGTTGAGCACGCCGGTGGTGCGGACCATGCCGCCGTAGAAGATCGCCAGGCCGGGCGTCATCAGCAGGACCATCGCGGTGGCGGCCAGCAACCAAGCGGTGGCGGCGGGGTCGAGTTCTTGCATCCGGCGATTCTCACACGGCGGCGGGGTCGCGCCGACCGCCGAGCGGTGTCAGGACTTGACGAAGTTCAGATACGACTTCGACGGCGTCGGTCCCCGCTGGCCCTGATACTTCGAGCCGGCGGCGGAGCTGCCGTAGGGGTGCTCGGCCGGGCTGCTGAGCCGCAGCAGGCACAGCTGACCGATCTTCATGCCCGGCCACAGCGTGATCGGCAGGTTCGCGACGTTCGACAGCTCGAGGGTGATGTGCCCGCTGAAGCCGGGATCGATGAACCCCGCGGTCGAGTGCGTCAGCAGCCCGAGGCGGCCCAGCGACGACTTGCCCTCCAGCCGTCCGGCGAGGTCGTCGGGCAGCGAACACCGCTCGAGGGTCGACCCCAGCACGAACTCGCCCGGGTGCAGGACGAACGGCTCGTCCTCCTTGGGTTCGACCAGCGTGGTCAGGTCGTCCTGGCGCAGCGACGGGTCGATGTGGGTGTACCGGGTGTTGTTGAAGACCCGGAAGAGGTTGTCGAGCCGGACGTCGACGCTGGACGGCTGGACCATGCCGTCGTCGAACGGGTCCAGCCCCAGACGCCCGGCGGTGATCTCGGCGCGGATGTCGCGGTCTGAGAGCAGCACGCGGTGAGCCTAACCGGGTCAGTACGCGCCGTGGCCGCGCAGCACCACCAGGACGGTCCGGCCGATGATGATCAGGTCCTGGGCCATCGACCAGTTCTCGACGTAGGAGAGGTCGAATCGGGTCGCGTCGTCGGCCGACAGGTTGGACCGGCCGCTCACCTGCCACAGCCCGGTCAGCCCCGGGCGGACCATGAGGCGGCGCCGGACCAGGTCGTCGTAGGTGGTGACCTCGTGCGGCGACTGCGGGCGCGGCCCGACCACGCTCATGTCGCCGGTCAGCACGTTCACGAACTGCGGCAGCTCGTCGATGCTGAACTTGCGCAGGACGCGTCCGACGCGGGTCACGCGCGGGTCGTCCTTGGCCTTGAAGTACAGACCGTCGTGGTCTGCGGCGGCGAGCATGCCGGCCAGCTGGGCGTCGGCGCCCACGACCATGCTGCGGAACTTGAGCATCGGAAACGTCCTGCCGCCCAGGCCAACTCGCTCCGCGGTGTAGAAGACCGGTCCGCGGCTGGTGGTCTTGACGAGGATCCCGGCGATCAGCAGCACGGGCGAGGCGGCCAGCAGCGCGGCCGAGGCGAAGGCGACGTCGAACATCCGCTTGCCCCACGAGTTGGCGCTGTCGTACTGCGGTTCGTCGATGAGGAGCATGGCCATGCCGGCGACGGGTTGGCTCCGGATGCGTTCTGCCGCGACGTCCATCAGCCCGGCCGCGACGATCAGGTCGATGCCCAGCGACTCGAGATCCCAGATGAGCCGTCGGATGGCCTGCGGTGTCAGGTGGTCGGTGGGCGAGAGCGCGACGGTGTCGGCACCGCTGAGCTTCACCGCGTCGATGACGGAGTGGTCGTCGCCGACGTGCGGCACGCGGCGGTCCTCGACGAGCGTTGCGTCCCCGTGTGCCGGCGGCGTGCACAGTCCGACGACGTCGTACCCCAGGCGCCGGTCGGTGACGAACTTGCTGGCGATGTCGACGGCGGTGGCCTCGCGGCCCACCACCAGCAGCGCCGTCTGATACAGCCCCCTGGCCCGCTTGCGGGCGGCGACGGTGCGCCACAGGCGGCGGTTCGCCAGCAGCCCGAGCAACCCGAAAGGCAGTGCGAGGGCGATGTATCCGTTGGCCGGGTCGATGTTGAGCGCCAACGACAGGAACGCGATGACGCTGAACAGCACCAGCGCCGACGAGACGACGCGGCGGTACTCCTCGGTGCCCTGACCGAGGATGCGGCGGGACCGGCTGTCGAGGATCGCGAGCAGGCCCAGCCACAGGGCGGCGAGGACGGCGCCGACGAGTGCGTAGTCGATGCCCGGCAGCTGAGCCCAGGCCAGTTCTCGGGCCCCGCCGAAGAGTCCGAAGCGGACGCCGTCGGCGAGCGCGAAGGCGGCGCAGACGACCAGCGCGTCGCTCGTCCACACGTGGCGGAGGTACTCGGCCTGCCACTGCTCGCGTGGGGAGCGGAAGGTGCGGGTGCGCCGCCTGGTGTGGGGAGGGCCGGCGTCGGGGTCGCCGGACGTCTCGAGGGACACGCGTCATCCATTTCGTCGAACTACTTGCCGACGCAATGGTGCGGCGTCGAGCGCCGCGCGGCAGCGGAACGGAGGAAACCGTCATGTCGGCTGTCCCGCGGCGGCGCGCTCGAGGTCGAGGAGTTGCTCCCCGCGCCGTTCGGCGTCGTAGGCCGCGCGCCCGCCACGGAGGCCGAACAGTCGCTTCGACACCAGTAGATAGACGACGGCGGCGACGTTGACGGCGAAGGTGAGGACGCGGGTTAGCGTGATGCCGTTGCTCAGGTCGTAGATCTCCAGCGGCAGGAACACCGAGGTGGCGACGACGGCGAAGTACTCTCCCCACCGCTTGAGCAGCCACAGCCCGACAGCCTCGATCAGCTCGAGGACGGCATAAGCGCCGAGCGCCGCGACCAGCAGCGCGAGCGTCGAAGGTGTTGCGGCCAGCGCCTTTTCGACGGTGTGGACGAGGCTCATCTCGTCGACACGGAAGCCGGACTGGCGCAGCAGTGGCAGGTCGCGGTCGAAGACGGCCTGCAGGGACAGTTGCTCGTCGCGGAACGTCCACACGCCCCACGCGGCCAGTGCGAGCAGCAGTGCGCGGATGAGGCGCTCGACCGCCAGCACCCGGACGATCACCACCTGCCGCAGCGCCTTGCCGCGCAGGATCTCCGGCGCCGCGCTCGTCGGGCCCGTCGTGAGCGCCGGCCCGAGCGCGAAGTCGCCGCACCGCAGGCACCGCCACGCCGCGCCGACGCCGGTCGTGGCGTGCAGCCTGTCCGAGAGCGCGGGGTCGTCGGGGGCGAACGTGGCGTGGCCCGCGAACGCGCAGACGAGCAGTTCCCAGCGCCGGGTGTTGCGAGGTGTCGACATCGTGTTCGTCCTTCCCGACGCGACAGCAGCGCCCGACCGGGCGACTGTATGCTCACTGCCAGGATGGAGCGCCACGGACGTCCCGTGCCGATGTAGTTCAATGGCAGAACATCAGCTTCCCAAGCTGAATACGCGGGTTCGATTCCCGTCATCGGCTCCACGTATCGACCAGCGGGAGCCCGTCAGAACACCCGCACATGCCACGCCGGTCCCGAAAATTCCTCGCTGTGTCGCGGCGTGCAGCCGGCTCTCTCGGTGACCGTCGCCGAGCGCACGGTTGTTGCCGCCGCTACTCGCGATTCGCGTAAACAAGCGTGCGCTCGGGGGCGAGATGGCTGAGACCGCGCGGAGGGTCGTGCTCGCGCGGGAATCACGACCCTATGCGCAGTCTCGACGCCGAGCGGCTACTCGCCGCTGCTCGTCCCACCGCCGGCACCGTCACCCTCGCCACCGGTCGACGCGGGAGCAGCGGGCTTCGCGCCCGTGATGGATCCGAACCCGCCCTTGATGGCGTCCGTCAGCGGCTTCAGCGGCGTGAACGGGTCGAAGGCGGAACCGCCGGAGGCACCGGTCGAACCGGTCTTCGGCGGGGTGGACAGCGGCGCGCCGTTGACCCCGGGGATCACCGGCTTCGGCTTGGCCTGCGAGACGCGGGAGGTCTCGACCACGGAGTCGGCCTCGGGCTCCGCCACCGTCGCGGCGGCGATCCGCGGCGCAGGTGCGGGCGCCGGCGCGGGTGCCGGCAGCTGCGGCGGGTTGAACAGCGGCGGCGCGATCACACCGGGAGGCGGCGGGGTGGCCGGCGCGAACGGGGTGTCGGCGGCGGTCAGGTCGGGCGCCATGGTGAACGAGACGCCGTACGGCATGATCCCGGCGCCGATGCGCGGCAAGACATTGATGCCGAACGCCGGGCCGGAGCCGATCTGCAGCGCCGTCTGCAGTCCGCCGGACGCGCTGGCCTGAATCGGGCCGGGACCCATGTCGGCGTAGTCGACGAACCCGGTGGTGCCGGTGTTCATGATGACGCCGGGGATTCCGGCCCGCCAGCGGCCGATGTCGACGGCGCTGACGTTGTCCGGGTAGCCGCTCGCGAGCAGCGATCCGGTGGGGGCCTGGAAGAAGCCGATCGCCTTCAGGACGTTCAGGTCGAAGACCGCCGGACCGAACACGTTGTTGGTCTGCAGGAAGCCGGCGTGGTTGGCCATGAACGGGTCGTACTGCGCGGCACCCTGCGTGAAGCCGATCGCACCGGTGCTGCTCGCCAACCCGGTGACGCCCAGCAGCCATTGATCGACGCTGGTGACGTTGCCGAGCGTGTTGTTGGTGCCGGGCACCGACTGCTGGATGCCGATCGATCGCAGCGAGTCGAGGTTGAAGCCGACCGGTCCGAACTGGTTGACGGTGGCGAGCGCGCCGGACGCCGCGGCCGCGGTGGGACCGACGAGCGCGGACACGGTGGCGGCGCCGGTGCTCGGCCCCGCCGCCCACGGGAACATCTGGCTCAGGGCCAGCGGCTGAGCCGCGAGCCGGACGTCGCGTGCCGTGATGGATTCCGGGGTTGCAACCGACGACGTGTACTGGGCCGCCAGCAATGCGGCCGCTCCCACGGCGCCGATGCCAGCACTGGCCAAAAGATATTTGGTCGTAAGCATGAAATTCCTAGTGCAGTGCGGACGGGGGTTTGCTGCTCGTGCAATCTAACCCCTTGCGCACGGAAATTCGAGGCCTACAGCAAATAACGAATTCGCATACGCGAAGTTTGCTACCAGCTATCGGAAATCGGGCTCTTCAGCAGTCCCGACGACGACGGCCGTCAGAAGACCCGGATCCAGTCGACCAGCATCTCAGCGGGGTAGTCGCCCCCGGCTGGTTCCCGCCCGCCGGACCCACCGACGGCAATGTTGAAGATCGGCGCCATCGTGTAACCGGGGTCGTTGAACGGCCACTCCGGCAGCGAACTCGCGGCCACGGTGAAGAATGGCTCCGCGCCGGGCTGGTAGTCCTTCCAGAAGTACATGGCCTCGGGCTTCCACGTCATCCGCCAGGTGTGCCAGGCGCCGTCGACCGGATGCTTGTCGGTCTCGAACTGCGTGCCGTCCAGACGCGCGTGGACGGTCGTGCCCGACGGCCAGTCCCCGTTGCCGTACCACTCGACGAGGTCGACCTCGCCGCCGCGCACCGGATCGTCGTTCAGCAGCCAGAAGGCCGGCCAGGCGCCTGCGGTCAGGCAGTTGAGCTTGATGCGGGCTTCCCACGTGGTCCCGACGCCGCCGCGCCAGTTGCCGACGATCTTCGCGCCCGCGTACTTCTCCTGGATGTTGGCGCCCTCACCGCGGGTGGCGCGGATGACCAGGTTGCCCTTGCCGTCCTGGAAGACGTGCTCCTGGTCGGTGACGTAGCGGCCCATGTTGTAGGGCTTGTCCCACTCGACGGGGTTCCGGATCGTCTCGCGCGCCGGCACGATGAACCAGGCACCCGGATCCGGCGGCGAGCCGGCCGGTCCGTTGAACTCGTCGGCGAACAGGAACGCCGGCGTCGGATTCGCGGCGGGAACCGGCGCACCCGGTCCGGGGGGCGGCCCTGGCGGCGCGTCACCGATCACCGGTTCGGCACCAGCCTTGGCGAGCGGCAGCGCGGCGGCGGCCACCCCGAACCCCAACATCAACATCGCGCTACGGCGATCCATACTCGGCACCTACAAACCGTAAACGGAGAGGGCGTGATTCTGCGAGTCCCCGGCTCCGGTGTCGCGCAGGTGGGTCACCGCGCGACGGGCCAGTCCCACACCGACATGTCGCCGGCCGGGTAGTTCATGCAGACGTCGGTGGCCTTCGCGACCACGCCCTTGTTGTTGAAGAACACCTTCGCCCAGTTGCCCCAGCGCGTCGCGACCTGCTCGTAGTACACGTTGGTGGCGGTGTCCTCCGAGTACTGGCGGCGGGCGACCGGACTCAGCGAGAAGAACCAGTGGATGCGATCCTCGGCCATCTGCTGCACGTCGGCGGGCCGGTTGCTCTTGTCGATCATGTAGCGCTCGAAGTACACCGGGCTGGTGTCGCGCGCCGCCTGCAGGTACTGCTCGGTGTCGCACGTCGTGATGATGATGCGGTGCGGGATCGGGAAGTCGTCGGTGGAGTCGGCGGCCGCCGTCCCCGTCCCCCAGATGCCCGCGGTCGCCAGCGCACTCGCGACGAGGGCGCCCTGCACCAGCTTCGTGATCCCGTTCATGGCGGTCCCCTTCATCGGTCGGAATCCGGGCCGTCGGCGACGGCGGGTTCGGGTTCGAGCAGCCGGCGCACGTTGGCACGCGAACCGTAGGGCTGCAGCATCCGGCTGGCCGGACGCGGGCGGATGTTCAGCGGCCACCAGAACCAGCGGCCCAGCATCGCCGCGATCGACGGCGTCATGAACGACCGCACGATCAGGGTGTCGAACACCAGGCCCATGGCGATCGTCGTACCGATCTGCCCGAGCACGACGAGGTCACTGAAGACGAACGACGCCATGGTGGCGGCGAACACCAGGCCGGCCGCGGTGACGACGGCGCCGGTGCCACCCATGGCCCGGATGATGCCGGTGTTCAGGCCCGCGCCGATCTCCTCCTTGAACCGGGATATCAGCAACAGGTTGTAGTCGGCGCCCACCGCCAGCAGGAGGATGATCGCCAGCGCCGGCACGATCCAGAACAGCTCGATGCCGAAGATGTACTGCCACACCAGGACCGAGAGTCCCAGCGAGGCGCCCAGCGACAGGACGACGGTGCCGACGATCACCACCGCGGCGACGAAGCTGCGGGTGATGAAGATCATGATCAGCAGGATCAGCGCGATGGCCGCCAACGCCGCGATCATCAGGTCGTAGGTCGACCCCTCCTGGATGTCCTTGTACGTCGATGCCGTACCCGCCACGTAGATCTTCGCGTCGGACAGCGGCGTCGCCTTGATCGCGTCGAACGCCGAGTCGCGTAGCGCGTCGATGTGCGAGATGCCCTCGGGCGTCGCGGGATTGCCCTCGTGCGTGATCGTCATGCGGGCGGCCTTGCCGTCCGGCGACATGAACAGCTTGAGGCCGCGCTTGAAGTCCGCGTTGTCGAACGCCTCGGGCGGCAGGTAGAAGGAGTCGTCGTTCTTCGCATCGTCGAACGCCTTGCCCAGCGCGGTCGCGTTCTCCAGCGCCTCCTGGCTCTGCGTGTTGGTGCCACCGGTGGTGGCGTAGTTCGACTGCAGCAGATCCCGGTTGGCCTTCTGCACGTCGATCTGCGGCGGGATCAACGAGACCAGTTGCGGCTGCAGGGCATTCAGCTTGTCCAGGCTGGCCGTGATCTTGCCGAACTGGTCGCTGAGCTGGGAGATGCCGTCGAGCGAGTCGAACACCGACCGCAGCGCCGCGCACGACGGGATGTCGTAGCAGTGCGGTTCCCAGTAGAAGTAGTTGCGCAGCGGCCGGAAGAAGTCGTCGAAGTTGGCGAGGTTGTCACGCACCTCGTTGATCGTCTTCACGGTGTCGTGGAACGCCTGGACCTGCTCGTCGGTCGCATCCGCGCTGGCCTGCTGCAGCTTCAGCTGCTGTTCGAGGATGTTGATGGACCTGCTGGTCTGATCGACCTGGCTCAGGATGTCGCGGGCCCTGTCCTCCTGGTAGCTCAGGTTCATGATCTGACCCGCACTCTGCGCGCTGATCTGGAACGGGATCGAGCTGTGCGTGATCGGCGTGCCGAGCGGCCGCGTGATCGACTGCACCAGCGCGATTCCCGGGGTGTGCAGCACCGCCTTGGCGACGCGCTCCAGGATCAACATGTCCGACGGATTGCGCATGTCGCGATCCGACTCGATCATGAGCAGCTCCGGGTTCAGCCGGGCCTCCGAGAAGTGCCGCTCCGCGGCGGTGTATCCGACGTTCGACGGCGCGGTGTCGGGCAGGTAGGGACGGCCGTCGTAGCTGATCTTGGCGCCCGGCAGCGCGATGACGCCGATCGCCGCAATGGCCAGCGACACGACGAGGATCGGACCGGGCCACCGCACGATGGCGGTGCCGACGCGCCGCCACCCGGTGGCACGCACCTTGCGCTTGGGCTCGAGCAGTCCGACCTTGCTGCAGAGCACCACGACCGCGGGACCGAGCGTCAACGCGGCGA
The DNA here is from genome assembly GCF_056679845.1 of Mycobacterium sp. PTI7. Classification (NCBI taxonomy): domain Bacteria; kingdom Bacillati; phylum Actinomycetota; class Actinomycetes; order Mycobacteriales; family Mycobacteriaceae; genus Mycobacterium; species Mycobacterium sp. PTI7. Next base: position 5,439,861 of record NZ_CM155252.1, on the reverse strand, counting down.
TCAGTGTCACCAGCACGCCGATGGCCGCCGGCACGCCCAGTGTCTGGAAGTACGGCAGTCGGGTGAAGTAGAGGCAGGCGACCGCGCCGACGATGGTCAGACCGGAGCCGACGATGACGTGGACGGTCCCCCGGAACATGTCGTAGTAGGACTCGTCGCGTTCGAGACCGCGGTTGCGGGCCTCCTGGTAGCGGCCCACCAGGAAGATCGCGTAGTCGGTACCCGCTGCAATCGCCAGCAGCGTCAGGAGATTCGTGGCGTACGTCGAGAGGCCGATGATCTCCTGGTGGCCCAGGACCGCGACGACGCCGCGGGCGGCCATCAGCTCGACGGCCACCACCAGCAGCATGATGAACATGGTGACGAAGGAGCGGTAGACGATCAGCAACATCAACGCGATCACCGCGAACGTGATGGCGGTGACCATGTGGGTGCCCTCGTTGCCCACCTCGAAGTTGTCGGTGATCGTCGGCGCCGCACCCGTCACGTAGGCCTTGACCCCTGGCGGAGCCGGGGTCTCCGCCACGATGTCGCGGATGCTGTCGACGGACTCGTTGGACAGCGCCTCGCCCTGGTTGCCACGCAGATACACCTGGACGAGGGCGGCCTTGCCGTCCTTGCTCTGCGAACCGCCCGCCGTCAGCGGGTCTCCCCAGAAGTCCTGGACGTGCTCGACGTGGGTGGTGTCCTCGTTGAACTTCTTGACGAGGACGTCATAGAAGTCGTGCGCGTCCTGGCCCAGCGGGTTGTCGCCCTCGAGGACGACCATCGCGGCGCTGTCGGAGTCGAACTCCTCGAACTTCTGGCCGATGTGCCGCATCGCCATGATCGACGGCGAATCGGCCGCATTCATGGCGACCGAGCGCGCCTCGCCCACCGTCTCCAACTGCGGGGCGACGATGTTGCTGAGGACGGCGATGGCGATCCACACCAGCAGGATCGGCAGTGCGAGTGCGTGAATGAGGCGTGCCGGCCGGGAGTGCACCGACGAATCCTCGCGATGCCCGCTCATGCCGACTTGTCCAGGCAGGCGATGTAACCGTTCACGTTGCTGGTGGACCTTTCGTCCTTGACGATGCCGTTGACCGTGATCCGGCAGGTGATCGGCGCCGAGTCACCCTGGGCGCGCAGGTCCGCGAAGAGCGTCGGGTCGTCGGTGACCAGATTGTGCGACCACGGCAGTGGGACGTCGTCGACGCGCTGCGGCTGGGCGTTCTCGTCCAGGAAGTTGATGGTCGCCGTCGCACCGGGACTGCCCATCACCTCGAACAGGACCCGCTTGGGGTTGTAGCCGGTGTTCTCCAGCGAGTCGGCGGCCGGCCGGGACGTCTCGTCGGTGGACCCGAAGATCCCCTGCAGTCGGTCGATGCTGAAGACGACGAGCGCGATGACGATGACCGCGACCAGTACCGTCCAGTGCCGCTTCATGACGCCGATCATCGAAAACCGCCCACGGGTGAAGCCTTTCGACGTCCGTCGCATGCGGCCATCCGCATCACGATCAATTGGTCCCAAACACTGAACCGAACGAAACCGTACGGTACCGTTCGTGGAGTTGCAACCGCAGCAGCAGGCGCTTCGCCTGCACGTATGGGCCATTCGGTAACGACTTCGGCGTCAATTTCGAAGTACACCGACGGAACATCTCGATGGAAGGAGGCGCGTGAGGCGGACGTCCACACCCACCGCACCCCCCGAGACCAAGCCGCGGTGGACGAAGCGCGAGGCCGAACTGCTAGCCGTCACCCTGCGGCACCTGCAGGAGCACGGCTACGAACGGCTGACCGTCGAATCCGTGGCGACCGATGCCCGCTCGAGCAAGGCGACGCTCTACCGGCGGTGGCCGTCGAAGGAACGACTCGTCCTCGCCGCGTTCATCGAGGGCACCAACTGTTCGGACGTCCCGCCCCAGACCGGCTCGCTGCGCGGCGACCTGCTCCACATCGGCAACGAGATCTGCCGGCAGTCCTCCGAGCACGCCAGCACGATGCGCGCGGTCCTGATGGAACTCGATCGGAGCCCGGAGCTCGGCGAAGCCTTCGAGACCGAGTTCCTGGTCCAACGACGCAAGGTCTACGACGAGGTGCTCGCCGCCGCCGTCGACCGGGGCGAGATCGACGCCGAGATCATCACGACCGAACTCAACGACCTGCTCGCCGGCTACCTGGTCTTCCGGTTCCTGATGCCCGGCAAGTCGCCCACCGAGGACACCGTGGTCGCACTCGTCGACGGCGTGCTGCTGCCGAGCCTCACCCGCAACCGCACGGGCTGAGCGCCGCACCAAGATCATTTGCTGTGGTTGGAACAGTGCCCGCCGGGGCATCGACGTCGTTTGCGGCCATGCTGCCCACTTCGGATACACTGCCGTCAATAAGAATTGGGGACGCGAAGCAGATCGGGGACTTCGCGGGGGGATGAGGGGGAAGGTCATGGTCGGGCACGGGGTGTCGTACACGGCGGCTTCGTACGTGGGCCGCATCGGTGCGCTCGCAGTCGCACTGGGCATCGGCGCCGCGGTCGCGGGAGGTGCGGGCATCGCCCGCGCCGAGGGCCCGTCGGACGCGGATTCGAGCGGGTCGTCGGCGCAGTCGTCGCCGGCGCAATCGGAGGCGGACGCCTCGGCAGGCGGCGCGCAGGCATCGACGAGTGCGCCACAGACGGAGACACCGGAGGCCTCGGATCCCTCAGACGACGCGGCGGACTCGCCCGCGTCGCCGAACGTCCCGGAGATGAACGTCGGCAATGGCCGCGACACCACCACGCCCGCCGACCAGGAGGAGGACAAGGACGCCGAGGCAGGTCCGGACCCGGTGCCCGACGTGACCCCCTCGAACGTCCGGCGGGACCGCTCGCACACCGCACCCGCCGTGACACCGAGGCCAGCGGACCCGGTCACCGCCGCCGCCTCGAGCCTCCCCGCCGTCAGGACCGCCCCGGTGGCCGACGACGCACCCGCGCCCGTCGCGCGCCCGGTGCTCGCCGAACCGGCCATCGTGACGAAAACCGTTGCGCTGCAACCCGTCACGATCACCGAGGTCGCACCGGCTCCGGTGAACCCGATGGCCACGATGGTGTCCCAGGTGCTGTCCGCCCTGGGCGTGACACCGGTGGCGACCGGCACGGGCGGCGCTCCGCTCACGCCGTTCCCGATCGTGCAGGCGTTCCTGCAGCTGATCCACCGCGAGATCGAGCGCTTCACGCTGAGCCTCAGCCAGATCTGGCCTGCGCCAGCGCCTGTCATCATCCCGACCAATCCGATTCCATCGGTCGGCACCGGAACGCCCAGTCCCACCGACGACGTCGCGACGCCGTACGGCGAGATCGGCACGTGGATGTTGGAACCCAACGGGCAGATCTCCGACTACGGCGGCCTGCCCTACGGGGGCAAGACCGTCCTCGAGCCCGTCAACGTCATCATCGTCGACCCGACGTCGTCGTCGGCGGCGGAGTCGGCGTGGAAGCTCAACACGGCGATGTTCTGGTCGGGCTTCCCCGCGCAACCCATCCACAGCGGCGGATTCCTCGGCACCATCGACCATTTCACCTACGGGCAGCAGCCGACCGGTCCCCTGCTCGGGTACTCGGACAACTTCTTCCTGTTCCCCAACAACCACGGCCGCATCTTCGGGCCCGACCCGGTGGAGACCAGCACGGGCTACGTGTGGAGCGGTGCCTTCAGCACGGAGGCATTCGTGATCTACGACTTCCTCCCGCGGCACGCCTACGTCTCGTCGAACGTCGCACGCACCGCGCTGGCGACGCGGCTCATCGCCAGTGGGCAGGCAACCTACGGCGGCATGGTCCCGCTGAGCAACGCCTACGAGACCGCGACCACCACCACGGGCGATCACGACGGCTACGCCGTGGTCATCGTCTTGAGGTAGCCGCACCGCCGAGCAGCTACGGACGTCCTGCGACCGAACCCGGTCGCCGAATTAGCCACCAGCTAAGCCATCGTCATCGTGGTTCCTGCGTGTTATCGTCCTGTGAGATTCCTGGGACATTTAGCAAAGGGGCTGCTCACATGTCTATTCATCGCGCTTACTCACGCCAGCCGGTGCAGCGTATCGCCACCGCGAGTGTCGTCACCGCAATCGTGACGGCCTTGACGATGGGCGCCTCGCCGCCGCCTCGGGCAAATGCCGCGTACACGCCGACCGCGCTGGCGGAGGCCCTGGCGACGACACCCGGGGCACCAGGACTTCCGCCGATGGCCCTGGCACCGGGGGCTCCCGATCCGGCGTCGATCCCCGACCTGACCTTCGGCATCGGACCGCGCGGCTACGACGCGATCCAGACCTACGGCGCCCTGCTGGAGACGGCGTTCCTGAACAACGTCAACCTGGCCGGAGTGCTCGAACGATTGGGCGTCGACCCAGAGACCGCGATCAACACCGCACTCGGAAACGCGCTGGTCTCGGCGCTGGCGGGCGTGGCGCTCCCGGTCGGGAGCATCCCGGTCATCGGCGGCGTGTTGTCGAACGCCGGGATCACCAACGTCGCGGCACTTCTCTCACTCCTCGGACTCGACCTCGACGACCCACTGGGGCTGACGGGACCGACGCCCGGCCTGAACGTCATCACCACGGGTCCGCCGTTCAGCCTGCTCAAGTTCGCCGGCATCGACCTCGGCTGGGTGCCCGGGTTCCCGAACGCGGTGGCAGACGAGATCAACGGCACGCAGTACCTCGGCATCAGCCCCGTCGCGCTGCTGCAGACGTTGAAGGGCCTGCCCGGCGTCACGGACGCCGACAAGCTCATCCTGGATCCGCTGATCCTGACCGCCCAGGGCATCTTCGGCAACGCCAGCGCGATCGACGTCCGCGTTCCCGTCGTCATCGGCTTCGGGCTGGGCGCCTTCGCCGCTGGCATGGCCTACCCGCAGGTGGTCGCGGACCTGGCCAACCAGCCCGGCGGCGCGAACGACGTGGGAGCCGACCCGCTGGCGGGGAGCCTCACGATCCTGCCGATGATCCTGCTGCGCAACCCCGGTCGCGCCAACGGCGGCCTCTTCGCGCGGTTCTACCCGGTAGCCGGACTCGCGGGCATCGACACCGTGACCCCGGACACCGCGGTGACGAGCAGCGCCGACGGGACGGGGCTCAGCATCGCAGTCGGCAACACCGGGATCGTGATCGGCGATGCCAACCTGGTTCCGATCAAGGTCGACGGGACGGTGGAGTACGACCCGCTGTCGGACTTCCCGGCGTGGCCGAATCCGTTCTCGCTGGCCAACTCCGCTGCGGCCCTGGCATTCCCGACCTACCTGCTCCGCGGCATCACTGCGGCGAGCCTCACCGAGGTACTCGACGGCCAGCTCAAGCCGCAGGTCGCCGCGGCGCTCGCCAACACGTCCGGTCCGCTTGCATTGAACCTGTATCTCACGGTCCCGGTGAACGACGCGCTGCCGCTGCTCGAGCCGGTCAAGCTGCCGATCGACCTGATCAACCTCTTCACCGGTGCGAACCTCAACAACCCGATCGCGACGGCCCTGGAACCGGTCCTCACCACGCTCGCCAATCTCGGTTACACCGACGTCACGCGCACCGTCGTCGACGGCGTCCCGGTGTACGACCGCACGCTCGACCAGGGCAACGTGATCACCCCGTTCGGCACACTCCCCTCGGGCGTCGACTGGGGACGGGTCCCCGGCGACCTCCTGGTGCAGCTGGCCGCGGGGATCCAGAAGGCGGTCGGCGACGGCCTCGTCGGCAGCACGCCAGTGGTCAACCCGCTCGGGATACTGGCCAACCTGCTGGGCCTGAACCTCCCCGGCGCCACCGGCACCAGCCCGCTGAGCGGGTTGACGACACTGCCCCGGCTCGCCGGCGCCACGTCCACGGCGGCGATCGCGAACGAGACTCCTGCCGTTCAGGCTCGCGCCGCGGCACCGGCCGCCGTCGCACCGGTCGCACCGGTCGCACCGGTCGCACCGACGACGGACCCCGAGCCGGAGCCGCAGCCGCAAATTCAGGCGCAGGAATCCCTGGCGTACAACGATGTCGCGACGACGTCGACCGACCAGACCACCGACGCCGGCGAGACCACGACGCCTCCCGCGACGGGAACCGATGCATCGGCTACACGTGCCCAGGCCCGATTGAATGCGGCGCACGAGCGGGCGGTGCAGCGGCTCGACGAGATCGCCAAGGATGGACGGGACCAGATCGCGAAGGTGGTCGGCGGGGTTCAGGACGACGTGCCGAAGACGGTGAAGCAGGACTCCGCGCCCGACCCGACCAAGAAGGCGACCGACGAGACGAGCACGGGCGACGACAAGCCCAAGGACACGGGCGGCGACGACTCCTAGCAGCCGTCTCGGCAGTCATCCCGTCGCACCGGCGCCGGCACCGCGCAGCACGAATCACCGCGCCAGGCGTCGCGTCCCTCGCGCACGGCGATCACCGCGATCACGAGTGCGGCAACCGGATCGGCCCACGACCACCCGAGCGTGCTGTTCACCACCAGCCCGACGAGGACCACGGCCGACAGGTACGTGCACAGCAGGGTCTGCTTCGAATCCGCCACCGCGGACGCCGAGCCGAGTTCCCGACCCGCGCGGCGTTGCACATGGGAGAGCACGGGCATGATCACCACACTGGCTGCGGTGAGCGCGATCCCGATCGCCGAGTGCCGGGCATCGGCCGCCCCGAGAAGGGACCTCACTGCGTCGACCGTGACGTAGGCGGCCAGGGCGAAGAACGAGCACGCGATGACCCGCAGCGCGGCCTTCTCTCGCGAGGCGGGATCCGGTGCGGTGAACTGCCACGCCACGGCCGCTGCGGAGGCGACCTCGATCACCGAGTCCAGCCCGAAGCCGATCAGCGCCGTCGACGACACGCGTGCGCCTTCGCCGACCGCCACGGCGGCCTCGACGACGTTGTACGAGATGGTGGCCGCGACGAGTAATCGGATGCGCCGGGAGAGGACCGCGCGCCGGTCGGCCGGCGTCGTCGGGGATGCGTCCGCACTCATCAGTCGCAGCCACACCCTCGTCCGGGATCATCCGACCCGGAACAGGTGCAGTCGGGATCGACGGCGAGGACGAGGCCCATCAGATCGTCGAGCGCGCGGCCGATCCGCCGGTCGGCGAGTTCGTACCTGGTGCGCCGCCCCTCGGGTACGGCGACGACGAGACCGCAGCCGCGCAGACACGCCAGGTGATTCGACAGGATCTGCCGTGAGACGCCGAACGCGTCGGCCAGCTCGGATGGATACCCGGGTGAACGATTGAGGCTCAGTAGTATTCGAGTACGGGTGGCGTCACCCAGCGCATGGCCGAAGCGCGCGAGCGCGTCGGTGTGTACCAGCGTCTCCATCGCACAGACAGTACATCAGAATCTGTATCGTCGACTAGCTGATGCGCCTCGGCACCTCGGGGTTGACCGGCGGCGCGACCGGCCGCGGTACCTCGACGGCGTTCTCCTGGATGATGATCGGGTCGCCGACGTTCACCGTGTCGAAGTACCACTCGGCGTCCTCGGTGCTCAGGCCGACGCACCCGTGGCTGACGTTCTCGAATCCGAGCGAGTTGACCGCCCACGGCGCCGAGTGCACGAAGAGTCCGCGACCGGTGAAGCGGACGGCGTACTCGACGTCCAGGAGGTATCCGTCGGGTGCGTCGACGGGGATGCCCACGCTGCTGGAGTCCATCACGACGTCGCGCTCCTTTGCGAGCACCGTGTACGTGCCGATCGGCGTCGGGTACTGCGGTCGGCCCATCGACGCGGGGAACACGCCCTGTTCGCCGAAGCGGGGGCGGTGATGTGGCGCCGGCAGCGGCGGTCCCGCCTCCAGCCCGTCGATCGTCACGGTGAACGTGTGCTCGGAGATGTTGGCGGTGCCGATGACGGCGGGGCCCGTCTTGAGCGTGGTGGTCCGACTGCCCACCGCGAGCGCGACCGTGCTGTGCGCGGGCCAGAACCGGTCGGGAGCCCACTGCACCACGTCGTCGCCCTGCCACTCGAACGTGCCCGTCATCGGGGGATCGGTCCTGATGGCGAGGGCCCGCTCCGCGGCGGCCCGATCGGACACCGGCGCCTCGAAGGTCACCACCACGGGATGCGCCACGCCCACCACCAGGTCGGGAGCGGGTGACACGGACGCGACGGCGTACTCGGACGTCCGGTTCGCCGCGGCGAGACTGACCTCGACCGGGGCCGCCGCCACGCTGACGGCGGTCATCACCACCGTGAGAAAACACCGAACGACCGTCCGCATGGCTCCTGCTCCTGGTGCGACGGCGACATCGCCGTGATGTGGGTGTTACTGCGAAAGATCGTGTGTTTCAGAATCGTTCGCCCGAAGCGCGGGCCGGCACGGCGATGGATCATCGCGGGTGCCGGCCCGCGTCCGGGAGACTGACCGGCTACGGTCAGCGCGTGGGGCCGGGCATGGTCGGCTGCCCGGCCACCGGGGCTCCGGCCGGCGGCGGACCCGTGGGCGCGCCCTTGCCGCCGAAGGTCCCGGACATGTCCACCAGCGGGGCCACGACGGGTCCGCCGACCGGCACCGGTGCGCCCACGGGAACCGGCGGCACACCCACCGGAACGGGAGGCACTCCGACGGGGACGGGCGGTACGCCCACCGGAACCGGCGGCACGCCAACGGGAACCGGCGGCACACCCACCGGGACCGGCGGCACGCCGACGGGGACGGGCGGCACGATCGCGGGAGGCGGACCGGGGAAGGCCATGGGCACGCCACCGGACATGTCGGTCAGCGGAGCGCAGGCCGCTCCCCCGCCCGCAGCGCCGGCGCCCGTGGCGGCCGGCGCGCCCACCTCACCCGAGGAGGTCTGCAGGCACTCGTACCCACCCGTCATGAACGGCGTGGCCGCGGCGACCGGGCTCAACGCCACGGTCAGGCCGCACACTCCAGCGATCACGATCGCCTTGATGCTGGATCGACTCGACATCGACATCAACGTCACTTTCCTTCCTTCGTGCACCAGCCAGTGCTCAACTGGTGCAGCCAATCCAGCTGTACCCAAGTCGTACCTGACAACCGAAACAATTGACGGCCGGATCAATTGGGCCAGAGCTGACCGTCGATCCGCGACGCGCCGCACCGCATCGTGTCCAAATGGTGACGTTCACAACGTTTTACGGCCAGATGGTCGAGTGACCCGCTGCGCAACCGTGATTCAACGGAGATGATGCGGCGTGGATCGTGTGCCGATCAGCCTGATGGCGGTCGCGACATGGTCACGGCTTCGCGTCGGTCGCGCATCGCCGATCCCCGAGGCCACGGTTGCTGGCTAACGTCGGATCGATCGAGTGGACGTCACCGCGTCGTCCCCGTCGCCGAAGGTGGGACATGACGCCGCGTCTGCGCATCGCATCCGTTCCGATGGCGATGGTGGCGGTCCTCGGCCTGACCCTCCCCGTCGCGATCGCGCCGCTCGCAGACGCCGAGCCGTGCGAGGGCGCCGCCGCTGCGGCGCAACCGCCTCCCGGTGTGGGCGTGGAGATCCCGAGCCCGTCCAAGCTGCCGGCGTTCGGAAGCCGCCCCACCGGACACCGACCTGCCGGCGCCAACGACGAGGCTCCCAAGCCCCGTCTGGGCCAGCTGCCGTTGGCGATCCTCAAGGCGCTGACCCCGCCGCAGACCGGCCAGGTGCGCCAGCAGGCAGCCGTCGTGCCCTCCCCGGGGCCCGGTGCGTCGAGCCAGTCCCCGGCCGCTCAGCAGGTCCCCGCCGCGCAGCCCGTCGCGCCGGCAGCCGCCGCGGCACCGGTGCCTGCGGCACCACCGGGCACCGCCCTCGTCGGCTGGGTCACCGGCCCGGACAGCCCGGGCGACACCATCGGGCGGTTCGGCATCACCGGAACCGACCTCGGAATCATGTGGGACAACGGGGATCCGGCCAACAACCAGGTTCTGGTCGCCTTCGGGGACACCTACGGGTACTGCGGGATCCCCGGCGACCAGTGGCGGTACAACGCACTGTTCCGCACGCAGGACCGTCAGCTCGCCCGTGGCATCGAGGTCGGTCCGGGCGCGGTGGGCAATGCCTACTCCGGATCGCCGGTGTGGCGCCCCAACCTCTCCAAGCAGATCATCAACAGCATCGACTACGCCCCGCAGGAGAAGGGCATCATCCCGACCGCCGGCGTGGCGGTGGGCAAGACCCAGTACCTGAACTTCATGTCGATCAAGAACTGGGACAGCAACGGCGCGTGGACCACCAACTTCTCGGCTGTCGCCGCGTCCACCGACAACGGCGAGCACTGGGGTGTCTATCCCGGCACGGTCCGCACCCCGGGCGCCGGCAACGAGAAGTTCCAGCAGGGCGCGTTCCTGCGGCCCGGCCCCGGCGACCCCTATCTCTACTCGTTCGGAACACCGGCGGGCAGAAGCGGATCGGCGTTCGTCTCGCGCGTCCAGCCCGGGCTGGTGCCCGACCTCACCCGGTACGAGTACTGGAACGCCGACGGCCAGACCTGGGTACCGGCCAACCCCGCGGCGGCGACGCCGGCGGTGCCCGGCCCGGTCGGCGAACTCTCCGTGCAGTACAACACCTATCTCAAGCAGTACCTGATGCTGTATTGCAACGGCGCCAACGACGTCGTCATGCGCACGGCACCCTCGCCGCAGGGACCGTGGGCGCCCGAGCAGATGCTGGTCCGGTCCACCGACATCCCCGGCGGCATCTATGCGCCGTTCCTGCATCCGTGGTCGGTGGGCAAGGAGCTGTACTACAACCTCTCGCTGTGGTCGGCCTACAACGTCATGCTGATGAAGACGGTTCTGCCGTAGTCGATCACCCGAGGCGCAGCGACGACGACGGCAGCGACTCCACACCGTCGCGGGCGAAGCCGGACCACAGGGCGCGCATCCGCGAGCCCAGGTGGTCGTCGAGCCGGCGCGTCGGGCCCAGCATCGGCGCATTCGCCCATGCCCCAGGCGATCCGAGCAGGTAGGGCAATTCGATGCAGTGGCACGCGCCGAACGGCGCGTCGGGTGGCGCCCAGTCGAAGCGGTAGGTGGCCGCCCGGCCTCCCCCCGACCGCCATCTCCCGACGAATGCTTCGACGGCTCGGCCGAACACCCGGCTCGTCATCGGACCGGTCGCGGCGCGGATCACGCTCCGCTGCAGGGGTTTCAGGCGACCGAGGGCAGCCACCCTCGGGTTCATCGCGACGAAGGGGGACGCATCGTCGCGCGTGTGCCCGATCAGCAGCTCGACCCGCCGGGCCGCATCGGCGATCCGCTCGGGCAGATCGGCCGCGGATGGCAGGGAGGCGCGGCCGAGGGTCGGCGCGAACGCCATGCCGCCCAGCAGGCCGAAGTCGCGCGCGGCCAGCACGGCCGCCCCCTCGGCCGCCAATAGCCGGGTCGGGGTCGCCGCTCGCGGATCCTCCCCGGCCAGCGCGCGCGCCATCGCGGCACGCATCGCGTCGGACATCCGGCCGCGCCCCTCGACCACGTCCGCGTTTCCGCTGGCGATGCCGAGCGGGGCGCTCTGCACGATGGCACGGTGGAAGAGGCCCTCGGTCTCGTCGCTCAGCATCAGCGCGATGACGGAGTCGCCACCGGCGGACTGCCCGAAGACCGTGACGTTCGCCGGGTCGCCACCGAAGGCGGCCGCGTTGTCGCGGACCCATCGCAGGGCGAGGATCTGATCGCGCAGCCCGACGTTGTCCGCGCCGTCCGCGTCCGGCGGCGCCAGGTACCCGAAGATGCCGAGTCGGTAGGTGACGGTGACGACCACGACGCCCCCCTGCGCGGCCAGCAGCGTCGGGTCGTACTTCGCGGACTCGCCGCCACCGGCGACGTACGCGCCGCCGTGGAACCACACCATGACGGGGAGTCCGGTGGCGTCCCGGGGTGCGGTCACCGACAGCACCAGGCAGTCCTCGTGGAACGTCAGTCCCGTCAGCACCGGGCCGGTGACGAAGTCGAGACGGCCCGGCCGCTGAGGGCAGGCCGGACCGGGAACCGTCGCGTCACGGGGCGTCGTCCACGGCGTGGGGGGCACCGCGGCGTCGAAGCGCGTCGCCGAGCCGTAGGGGATCCCGCGAGCCCGGATCACGCCGTCCGAGGCTTCGACCTCGAGGGGACCGGCGCCAATCGTCAGCTGCACGGCACGAACGTACCGGGCCGGCTCAGCGGTAGTAGACCTCGTCGCCGCTCGGGTAGCCGCCGCCGGTCGTGGTGACGTGGACGTGGTCGTAGTGACCGGCGCCGCCGCCGGACGGCCCGCTCGGCGTGAAGTACGTCCCGCGCCAGATGGCGTCCTGCATGCCGAACCGCTTGGCGTTCTTGATGACGAAGCGGACGATCTCGTTGCCGAGTGCGATCCCCGACGAGGAACCGGCGTTCGGGATCATCACGTCGAGTGCCAGCCCGTTCGGATGCCACGGCAGGGCATCCGCCCGGACGCCGCCGATGGAGTCGATCTCGGGGAAGGCTGCACTGATCGCGCGGGCGGCCAGGATGGTCTTGACCTGCAGACCGGACTCCGGGGCCACGCCTGCGGGCAGGGGCTTGGGGATCTGGGCCGCGACGCGCCACCGCGACGCCGACACCAGCTGATTGGTGGCGCCCGGAGTGCCGGGGAACGCGACCGTGGACGCCGGCGAGAAGACGTCCGGTGCGGGGACGATCTCCATGCAGCAGGGTGCGGTCACCGCGGCGGCTGCGACGGTCTGGGTGTCGACCATGGCGGGGCGGGGCTCGACGTCGCCGGCGGAGGCGATCAGCACCGCGACCGGCCCGAGGACGGCAGCGCACAGCACCAGCGACGTACGCCGGCTACTGGCTAATTCATGTCGACCCACAGCAGGCACCCTACGTGCGAATTGGCGGCCCATCGGCAAATTGCGATATCGAACCGTTGGTCAGTCGTTACAGGTTCGTGATCATGCCAGCCCACACGGTGGCGCGCAACCGTGTCATCCAGTGTCCGCCCTGCTCAGGGCGACGCGCGTGGACGAGGGAGGCTAGGCGGAGGCCCGCTCGGCGGGCTGCCACTGCGGGCGCATCCGGATCCGCCGGATCGTGGCCGCGCGGCCTTCCGAGCGCGTACCGACCAGCGCGATCGCCCGCCGCGGCTGCGCGCTGCGACGAGCCTGGGCCATTTCGCGGAAGATCGCCGCGACCTGGTCGGGTTCGCCGTGCACGGTGAACGTCCGGCGGTCCCACCACATCATCTTGGTCTCGTAGCGCTCGTCGGGGTACGGCGTCGCGGGAACGGAGGCGACCACGCCGCCCGAGGAACGCCACTGGTCGAGGATGTGGGCCGCCGAGGTGGCCATGCAGAAGTTGATGTCGAAGATGGCCATCGCGTGGAAGCCGCTCCGCGCGATCATCTTCGCGCGGTGCCGGGTGCCGCCGGGCTCCTTGGCCAGCCAGGCGGCCTTCATCTCCAGGACGCCGAGCGGGATCCGCGCCTCGATCATCTGGCGCACCTGGCTCGCACCGGCGTTGCCCGCCCACTCCACGATGGCGTGCGACTCCTCGGGTTCACGCAGCGGACCCTTGGCGCGCACGCCCCCGACCACGACGCCGTCGACGTCGGTCAGTGCCCAGAACAACGCCGTGTCGTCGGCGCACCGGGACGGGTCGGGGTCCAGCGCATCGGCGACTCCGAAGCGCGCGTAGCTCGCCACCGCCCCGCGGTGGTATGCGGCGAACAGCTCGGGTTCGGCGGCCGGGGTGGCCATCACCATCGTGCACTCGGCGATCGGATCCCAGCACGCGACCCTGGTGAAGTCGCCCAGCATGGGTTGGGCCGTTGCAATGCCGACTGGTGCCACCTTTGTGCCGCCCCTTCACTCTGTCGCCAACCAATTTCGTCGTCGGCGTTCGGTTATAGCAATACCATACGTTTAGTATTTTTAGCTATCTAGCAGCGCTTTCATCCTGGCGTGTCGTGTATAGCAACATATGTAGCTGTTGACGTAAGAGAAATTTGCGGCAGCCCTGGTGCGGGTCGGCGACACCGCCGCAGACCGTGTCCGGCCAGCGAATGGTGATCGCCGAGACTCGGGGCGGGAGGATGGGCCTCGATTGCACGAAATACGTTGCCAGACAACATATTCGGAAGGCCGGTCACCGGCCGGGGCCCCGCCGGGCCGGCCGACGCGAGCAACGGACACTCGATACGGTGGCGACGCACCGCGCACGGCCCATCGGGGATCGCCCAGTCGGGAAGCCATCGTTGCTGAGTCGCGCAACCCCGCCGACGCCCCACCGACGACCCGCCCGGCGGGCGGAATTGCGTTAGGAGACAACGGGAACACAACCAGCAGACGAAGAACCAGCGAAGAATCGACACGAGCGCTAATAGGAGCCGACTGAGCCACGGACACGACGAGGTGTCCTTGACCTCAGCTCAATCAGGTAATGTCGTGCATTCCAGTCGCAACGGTTCACACATTGGGCAAACTTCCGGGCATCCGCGACTGATGTCCGCAGCAAACCATCCAGGCGGTCGGAGCGCAGCATCGCGTGTCGGGGAACGGTGATGACGGGTTCGGTGTTCGGGATCACACGATGAGACACCGGGAACGGTTCGTCGGCGACGACGACCCAGGTACGGGTCCCGTCGCGATGGACGCAACCCTCGATTGGCTACCTCACCACGTCGGATCCAACGGCTCGTCGGCCACCGGGCACGTCCCCCCGGTCGCGGCGCCCCCTGCCCCGTTCGCGCAAATCCTCGACCACAGTCCCGACGCGATCTGCATCCACCAGGACGGCCGCTTCGTCTACTTCAACGCGGTGGCAGTGCGCTGGCTCGGCGCCCGTTCGAGCGCGGAACTCCTGGGCCACGCGGTCTCCCGCTTCGTCCACGCGCGGTCCATTCCGCTGGTACTCGCGCGCACCGCGACGCTGCACAGGCCCGGTGACGCGACACCCGGCCTGCGGGCCACGGTGGTCCGCGTCGACGGCACGGAACTGCACGTCGAGGCGCTCTCGGTGATGACCGAATGGCACGGCGCCGTCGCCTACCAACTCATCCTGCGCGACCTCAGCGAGCACCGGGCGTCCCACGATGCGCTCGCCCACCGGGCCGCCCTCGTCGACAATGCCGGCGACGCCGTCATCTCGATCACCCGCTCGGGGATGGTGACGAGCTGGAACCGGGCTGCGGAGCGCATCTACCGCCGACCCGCGCACCGGGCGCTCGCGCTGCCGATCGACGTCGCCGTCGGCGCGACCGTCGACCTCGCCGCGAGTACCGCGGGCGACGGCGTCACGCACGCCACCCACTACGCCCTGGACGGGTCGTCCCGCACGATCCGGGTGTCGGCCACCGCCTATGACGGCGGCTACGTCCTGGTCTGCTCCGACGAGTCGACCCTGCGCCGTGCCGCACGCAATCTCCGCACGGTGGTCAACACCCTGCAGGTCGGCGTCGTCGTCGTCGACCAGAACGGATGGCTGCTGACCGTCAACCCCGCCGCGCGCCAGATCATCGGGCTCGACTCCGGGCGGATCCGCGCCGAGCACGGCGAACGCTTCCGCGACGTGCCCGTCTACGACGCCGACGGCGTCCTGCTGCGCCCCACCGAACGACCGGTGCGCAAGACGTTCGACACCGGGCTCCCGACGATGGGCCGCATCGTGGGGATGGACCGGCCCGACGGACGCCGGATGTGGTTGTCGCTCAGTTGCCAGTTACTGCACCCCGATGCGCACGAGCACTCCCCCGTGCTGGTGTCGTTCACCGACGTCACGTCGCAGCGCGCAGCCACCGAACACCTGGTCTTCCAGGCGGCGCACGACGCACTGACCGGTCTGCCCAACCGCACGCACATCCTCGAGACCATCGACGCCCTGCACCGCGAGTCTGGCGTGCTGCGCGCGGTCCTCTTCATCGACCTCGACGACCTCAAGACGGTCAACGACACCTTCGGCCACGACGTCGGCGATCTCGTCCTGCAGGCAACCGCCGCCCGACTCTGCCGAGCCGTCCGCACCAACGACATCGTCGGCAGACTCGCGGGCGACGAGTTCGTCGCCCTGCTCGTCGGCGACCTGCAGAACGGTGCGCTGGACAGGTTCGTCGACCGGATCCGGCGCGTCCTCTCCGAACCCCTGGAGATCCCCGGCGGCACCCTTCAGCTGGGCGCCAGCATCGGCGTCATCGACACCCACGCCGACGACACGCGGGACGCGGCGACGCTGCTCCGCGACGCGGACGTCGCCATGTACGCGGCCAAGGCCACCGGTCGTCAGGTCAGCGTGTTCGCGCGGCACTGAGCGCGCTTCTGGCAAGCTGCCACCCGTGGTTCCGGTCGAGGAGTGGCTTAGGGAGCAGTGCGCCGACTACGGCTGGGGGCTCGGCGGCGTCTTCCGCGGCAAGGGCGACCACACCTGGCCGCTGATCGCCCACGACGCCGAGGACCTCGAGGCGCAACTGGTGGCCGGCGGGCACATCCTGCCGCTGCCCAAGGAACCCGCCGCACTGGCCAACGTGCTCGAGGTGGGCATCGTCAGCTTCCTGATGGATCGCGCCGACGACCTCGCCGGAGCCGCCTCGGCGCGCGGCACCGAACGCGGCTACCCGGACGTCGAGCTGAGCGGTGACGCGTTCGGAGGCGGTTTCCACGCCGTCGACATCAAGGTCGCCAGACGAGCGGTGGGCGCGAGGGGGAACCCGCTCGGCCGCACGCAGAGCCGCATCACCCTCTACACCGGCAACACCTACTTCCGGCATCCGAAGATCTCGTTTCCCGGCGTGATGCGCCCCTTCGCCGAGTACGCGTCGCATCTCGACGTGCTCGGCATCTACACCCTCGACGAGACGACCCCCGGGCGCGTCGCCGACCTCGAACTGATCGTGCAGCAGCCCTGGAAGATCGCCAGCAGACACCGCTCGTCGACCACCCGCGAGTACATCGGCGCGGTCGACAAGATCGCCGATCTGCGCGCCGGCAGGGGCGAGTTCGACACCGAGTCGGAGTTCTACGCCTTCTGGCGCCGGTTCCCGTTCAAGACCGCGCGGGCGGTCGAACTGCTCCTGGCCAAGGAACTCGACAGATAGGCCCGCGCGGGGCCGCGCAGCCGCGATTCGTCGGTGCTTCGTGGGATGCTCTTGAACCATGGCGAGCAGCAAGGGAACGGCGATCTCGTTGTTCTCGGGCGCCGGCGGTCTCGACCACGGCGCGGAGGCTGCCGGATTCGACGTCCGAGCCGCCGTGGAGCGCAACCGCGACGCGGCGCTCACCATGGAGAAGAACTTCCCCAGGCTCGCCTCGCCGGTCATCCAGAAGGACATCCTCGAGACCAGTACCGCCGAGATCCTGCGCGCCGCCGGCTTGCGCCGCGGGCAGCGCCCGGACCTCCTGCTCGGCGGTCCGCCCTGCACGCCGTTCTCCAAGAGCGGGTTCTGGCTGGAGTGGAAGCGCTCCGGCCTCGATCCGGACGCCACGCTGCTGCAGGAGTACACCCGGGTGCTGCGCGAGGCACGACCGCGCGCCTTCGTGCTGGAGAACGTCTACGCGCTGACCTACGACAACCGCGCCAGCCGCCCCGCGCTGCAACGGCTGCTGCGCGAGATCGACGAGGCCGGCTACGCCTATCACATGGGCGTTCTGCACGCCGCCAACTTCGGTGTGCCGCAGGCGCGTCCGCGGCTGTTCATCGTGGGAGCGCCCAAGGGCAGGCCGACTCCCGAACTGCCGGTGCCGACCCACGGGGGCAGCTGGGAGCGACGGTCAACGGGCAATCGGGAGCGCCCGTTCGTCACGGCCGGCGAGGCACTCGAGGGCCTGGTGTGCGACCCGGAGCCCGAGGAGGTGCTGCGCGGGCAGTACGCCCCGCTGCTCGCCGACATCCCACCCGGCGGGAACTACCTGCACTACACCGCCGAGCGGGGGCATCCCGCGCCCCGTTTCGAGTGGCGCAGCCGGTACTGGTCCTTTTTGCTGAAGCTCGACCCAGCCAAGCCCTCGCCCACCATCCAGGCGCAGCCCGGTCCCAACGTCGGCCCCTTCCACTGGGCCAACCGACGACTGCGTACCGCCGAGGTGAAGCGGCTGTTCACCTTCCCCGATGACTTCGAACTCGTCGGCAGCCGCGCGAGCGTACAGGCACAGCTGGGGAATTCGGTCCCTCCCCTACTCGCACGTCAAATCTTCGTTTCGGTCAAACGTTCGCTGCGCGCCTGATTTTCCTGCGAACACGCCGTTGTTCCGGAATGTTCGAGTTGCCCTGCGCCGGATTTCGGTAAAGATGCTCTGCGGACACGTCGACTGGCGTACAGCTTGATTTCACCGACCGGACTGCCCCCGGTCGATCGAAGGAGACTCGATGAAGATGCTCGGAAAGGTCGCGGCCGCATCCTGCGCCACCGTTCTGACCTTGGCGGTAGCGGCCTGCGGCGGTGACTCCGGCGGCGGCGGCTCGGCCTCCGGCTCCGGCTCCGGCGGCGACATCCAGGTGACCATGACGTCGTTCCCGGACTACGTCGACCCGCAGCTGTCGTACACCGTCGAGGGGTGGGAGACGCTGTACAACGTCTACACGCCGCTGCTCACCTACAAGCACGCGAAGGGCGAAGAGGGCACCCAGGTCGTGGCCGGCCTCGCCGAGGCCATGCCCGAGGTGTCGCCGGACGGCAAGACCTACAAGCTGAAGCTGCGGTCGAACATGAAGTACTCCGACGGCTCGCCGATCAAGGCGTCTGACTTCACCTACGCCATCCAGCGCCTGTTCAAGGCCAACTCCGGTGGGTCGGTGTTCTACGAGACCATCGTCGGCGCCAAGGAATACGCCGGCGGCACCGCGGACACGATCAGCGGCATCGTCACCGACGACGCGACCGGCGACATCACCATCACGCTGACGGAGGCCAACGGCACGTTCGAGAACGTGCTGGCACTCATGTTCGCCGCGCCGGTGCCGCCGTCGACGCCGATCGACAAGGACGCGACCAACAGTCCGCCACCGTCCAGCGGGCCCTTCATGATCAGCAGCGTGCAGGCGCCGCAGACCATGACGATGGAGCGCAACCCCAACTTCTCGACCGTGAAGGACGCCGGCGCAACGGAAGTCGCCGATGCGAACGTCGACAAGATCACCATCACCCAGAACAAGAGCAACACCGCCCAGGTGACCGGCGTCGAGCAGAACGCGATCGACTTCATGGTCGACCCGCCGGGCGCCGACCGGCTCGCCGAGGTCAAGTCGCGGTTCGGCCAGCGGTTCCGGCTCGAGAACTCGATCAACACGTACTACTTCTGGATGAACAACCAGACCGCCCCGTTCAACGACCTGCGGGTGCGCCAGGCGATCAACTACGCCGTCGATCCCGAGGCGCTCAACCGCGTGTTCGGCGGTCGGCTGCACCCGACCCAACAGATCCTGCCGCCGGGAATGCCGGGCTACGAAGAGTTCAAGCTGTACCCCGGCCCCGACCTGAACAAGGCCAAAGCACTGCTCGCCGAGGCCAATCCGGCCGACAAGGACATCACCGTCTGGACCAATGACGAGCCCGACCGCAAGCGGATCGGCGAGTACTACCAGAACCTGCTGACCCAGCTGGGCTTCAACGCCACCCTCAAGGTCATCGCCGGCGACGTGTACTTCACCACGATCGGCAACCAGTCGACGCCCGACCTCGACACCGGATTCGGCAACTGGTATCAGGACTTCCCGCATCCGGACGACTTCTTCCGCCCGCTGCTCAACGGTGCCAGCATCCTGCCGACCAACGGCAACAACTACTCTCGCGCCAGCTACCCGGATCTCGACGCCAAGATGAACGAGCTGCTGCGCAAGCAACTCGAGGATCCGGGCGTCGAGGAGCAGTACGCTGCGCTCGACAAGGCGTACATGGAGCGCGCGGCATGGGCGCCCTACGGGAACGAGCAGTTCGCGACGTTCGTCTCCGAACGGATGGACTTCGATAGGGCCTACAACCATCCCCTGTTCAACCAGGACTACTCTTCGTTCGCCATCAAGTAATGGCGGCGCCGTTCACGGACGTGGAGGTTCCCGACGAGCCGCCACTTCCCGCGGGGATTCCGCCTGCCGAGATCGAGGGGCGTAGCCCCTGGTACCTCGCGGGACTTCGGTTGCGCCGCAACAAGGTCGCGCTCGCATTCGGCGTGCTGTTCGTCGCCATCGTGCTGATATGCCTCGCCGCCCCGCTGTGGGCGGACCACGTGGCCCACACCACGCCCGATGCCAACCACATCACCGACACCATCGAGGTGGACGGCCAGCAGGTCGACATCGTGTCGCCCGACGGCACGCCGATCGGCCCCGGCCTGCGCGGGCAGTACCTGCTGGGCGCCGACCAGAACGGCCGCGACGTGATGGTCCGGCTGCTGTACGGCGGCCGCACGTCGCTGTTCATCGGCGTCGTGGCGGCGGCGATCACCACCGTCATGGCCGTGGTCGTCGGCCTGCTGTGCGGGTACTACCGCGGCTGGATCGACGCGATCCTGTCGCGGGTGATGGACGTCGTGTGGGCCTTCCCGGTACTGCTGCTCGGGATCGCCCTGGGCACGGCGCTGGCGGTGGGCGGGTTCGACGTCGGGTTCATCTCCATCGCCGGCGACTCGGTGTGGATCCCGATCCTGATCATCGGCATGGTGTACGTCCCGTACATGGCCAGGCCCATCCGCGGCGAGATCCTCGCGCTGCGGGAGAAGGAGTTCGTGGAGGCCGCCGTGGCGCAGGGCAAGGGCCCGCTGCGGATCATGATCACCGAGCTGCTGCCCAACGTGGTCTCGACGATCATCGTGTTCTTCACCCTGAACATCGCGAACGACATGCTGCTCGAGTCGGCGCTGTCGTTCCTGGGTGCGGGAGTCCGGCCGCCGGGCGCGTCGTGGGGCACCATGATCGCCGACGGTTATCAGACCATCTACACCGCGCCGCACCTGACCATCGTCCCCGGCCTCATGATCGTGCTGACGGTGTTGTCGCTCAACGTGTTCGGCGACGGCCTCCGCGACGCGCTCGATCCGCGCGCCAAGATCCGACTGGAGCACTAGCCCGATGTTCCGCTTCATCGCCCGGCGATTGACCGGGATGATCGCCGTGCTGTTCGCCATCTCGGTGATCGTGTTCCTGATCTTCAACGTGATCCCGAACTCGAACCCCGCGATCCGGATCGCGGGCAAGAACGCCAACCCCGAACTGATCGCCCGCGTCAGCGCCGATCTCGGTCTCGACCAACCGCTGCCGGTGCAGTACGCGACGCTGATGCAGAAGATCTTCACCGGTCAGTTGACGTCGTACGCGAGTTCGCAGAACGTCACCGAGCAGATCTGGCGCGGCCTGCCCGCCACCCTCTCGCTGACCGTCGGCGCTGCGGTGCTGTGGATGGTGCTGGCCGTGGTGTTCGGCTACCTGAGCGCCATCCACGCCGGCCGCTTCACCGACCGTGCACTGACCATCCTGTCGCTGGTGGGCATCTCGATGCCGGTGTTCTGGCTGGCCGCGATCCTGCTCTACTTCTTCACGTTCAAGCTGCAGATCTTTCCGACCAGCAGCTACGTCCCGCTGACCACCGACCCGCTGCAGTGGGCGTCGCACCTGATCCTGCCGTGGCTGACGCTGGCGGTGCTCTACGTCGGCTTCTACAGCCGGGTGCTGCGATCCAACATGCTGGACGTGATGAACGAGGACTACGTCCGCACCGCGCGCGCCAAGGGCGTCAGCGAGCGGCAGGTGCGCATCCGGCACGTGTTGCGCAACTCCATGATCCCGATCGTCACGCTGTTCGGCCTCGACTTCGGCGCCGTGGTGGGCGGCGGTGCGATCCTGACCGAGACGGTGTTCAACATCAACGGCGTCGGCCTGTACGCCGGCCGTGCCATCGGCAGCCTCGACCTGCCACCCCTGATGGGCGTGACCATGTTCGGCGCGTTCTTCATCGTGTTCTTCAATACGGTCGTCGACATCCTCTACGCGTTCCTCGACCCACGCATCCGGCTCGGAGAGGCGGCACCCGCATGATTCTGGAAGTGGAGGACCTTCGCGTCTCCTTCGCCACGGACGGCGGCGTCGTCCAGGCCGTCGACGGCGTCTCGTTCAGCCTCGCCGCGGGCGAGATCCTGGCCATCGTCGGCGAATCCGGCTCCGGCAAGAGCGTGACGGCGCAGACCGTGCTGGGCCTGACGCGCGCGCCGAACGCCACCATCACCGGCGCGGTCAGATTCGACGGCCGCGACCTCACCGACCTCGACGATCGCGACCTGCGCCAGGTGCGCGGCGAGCGGATCGCGATGATCTTCCAGGACCCGATGACGTCGCTCAACCCCGTCTACCGGGTGGGCGATCAGATCGTGGAGATGATCCGGGCGCACCGCGACGTGTCGAAGCGCGAGGCCCGCGAGCGCGCCGTCGAGCTGCTGACGTCCGTCGGCATCCCCAATCCCGAACGGCGCGTGCGGCACTACCCGCACGAGTTCTCCGGCGGGATGCGCCAGCGCGTGATGATCGCGATGGCGCTCGCCCTGGACCCCGACGTGCTGATCGCCGACGAGCCGACCACGGCGCTCGACGTCACCGTGCAGGCCCAGATCCTGCGCCTGCTCGACCAGTTGAACCGGGAACGCGGGCTGGCCGTCGTGCTCATCACCCACGACCTCGGCGTCGTCGCCGAGATCGCCGACCGGGTGGCCGTGA
The DNA here is from genome assembly GCF_056679845.1 of Mycobacterium sp. PTI7. Lineage (NCBI taxonomy): Bacteria > Bacillati > Actinomycetota > Actinomycetes > Mycobacteriales > Mycobacteriaceae > Mycobacterium > Mycobacterium sp. PTI7. Next base: position 5,417,265 of record NZ_CM155252.1, on the reverse strand, counting down.
TGTACGCCGGGCAGATCGTCGAGGACGCCACCCTGGAGGACGCCTTCTACGATCCCCGGCACCCGTACACCTGGGGTCTGCTCGGGTCGATCGCGCGTCTCGACGACGACCGTCCGACGCGGCTGGCACAGATCGCCGGTCAGCCGCCGTCCCTGCTGTCCCCGCCGACGGGGTGCCGGTTCGCGGCGAGGTGTCCGCACGAGTTCGAGAAGTGCTCGGAACCGCCACCGTTGGACGGTGACCGGTGCTGGCTGTCACCGGAGGACAAGCGCCGCCTGCGCGACGTCGACGGCCGCATCGGCCTGCGGGCACCGGCGGTGACGTCGTGAGCACGCCGGTGACCGCCCCGCTGCTCGAGGTGACCGATCTGGTCAAGCACTTCCCCATCAAGTCGGGCGTCATCGTCGACCGCGAGGTGGGCCGGGTGAAGGCGGTCGACGGCGTGAACCTGACCATCGGCGCGGGCGAGACGCTGGGCCTCGTCGGCGAATCGGGTTGTGGCAAGTCGACGTTGAGCCGCACGATCCTGCAGCTGACCACGCCGACGTCCGGTTCGGTCCGCTTCGAGGGCGAGGAGCTGGTCGGGCGGTCGCGCCGCGCCATGCGCCCCCTGCGGCGCCAGATGCAGATGATCTTCCAGGACCCCTACGCGTCGCTGAACCCCCGCAAGCGGGTCGGGCAGATCATCGGCGAGCCCATGGAACTGCACGGCATCGCGTCGGGCCGGGACGTCGCCGGACGCGTCCGGGACCTGCTCGACCGGGTCGGGTTGCAGGCCGAGCACGCCGAGCGCTACCCGCACGAGTTCTCCGGCGGCCAGCGGCAGCGCATCGGGATCGCCCGCGCGCTCGCGCTCAAGCCCAAGCTGATCATCGCCGACGAGCCGGTCTCGGCGCTCGACGTCTCGGTGCAGGCACAGATCATCAACCTGCTCAAGGACCTGCAGCAGGAGTTCGGGCTCGCGTACCTCTTCGTCGCGCACGACCTGGGCGTGGTCCGTCACGTCTCGGACCGCGTCGCGGTGATGTACCTGGGCCGGATCGTCGAGATGACCGGCGCGCAGGCGCTCTACGAGCATCCGCTGCACCCGTACTCGCACGCACTGCTGTCGGCGGTGCCGGTGCCGGACCCGCGGATCAACGCCGCCCGCGAGCGGCTGGTCCTCGAGGGCGACCCGCCGAGCCCCATCGACCCGCCGGCCGGGTGTCACTTCCACACCCGCTGTCCCCGGGCCGCCGATGACTGCCGGGTCGACGACCCGGCGCTACGCGAAATAATGCCGAATCACGTTGCCGCGTGCCATCATCCGCTGATGGGCGCTGGCGCGGTGTGACGGCTCAGCCCGCGGCCTTGGCGGCGGCCTTGGCCGCGGCCTTGATGGTCTTCGCCTCGGGACTCGCGGCGGAGTAGCCGGGTGCCTTGGAGTTCGCGGCGCCGGCGTCGCAGTTCAACGACACCAGCACCTGCTTGACCGCCGCCCCCGCACTGTTCTCCGGTGGCGGTTCGGTGCGCTCCCGTTCGTTCGACACCAGGCAGTCGGGCCAGGCCTTCTGATCGCCCACGGTCGTCGCGACGACGGCCTGCATGCCGGCACCGCTGATGGCCGCGGTGGCCTCGCTGTACTTCTTGCCCGTGACAGACGGGGCGGACGCCTGCGCGACGCCCGATCCCAGGGTCAGCGCCGCGGCAGCGGCGGTCACCGCGCACGTCAGCGCCCACGCGGGGCGGGCCACGTCAACTCCCGCCCTTGAGCGGAGGCACGGCCTTCTCGACCTCCGGGGTGGGTGCGGGCGTGGTCCAGGTGGCGGTCTCGCCCATCTTGGCCGCGCCCACCACCGGTTGCACGTAGACGGTGTTGGTGGGGGCGTCGCCGGACCCCGCCAGCACGTGGGACGAGTCCGTCGTGGTCGTGCTCTCGTGGATTCCGAGGACGGCGAGTGCGACGAGCGCGCACCCACCGGATACTGCCAGCAGTCGGGCGAATGTGCGGTCTGGGCGGGTGTCGTTGTCTTCCATGCTCACCGATGGTGACGCGCGTCCTGCCCGGGACGCTGGATCCCCGCTGTGACGTTGCTAGTAGCCGAACTGCGGCGGCTGTTGGTACACCGGCGGTTGCTGGTAGATCGGCGGCTGCTGATACACCGGCGGGGGCTGCTGGTAGATCGGCGCCGGGGTGGACGGCACCTGGACCGGGATGGGGATCGGCACGAACGGCACCGTGATGTAGCTCGTCGTCATGGTCGGCGTCGGCGACGTCGTGGTGGTCGTCGGGGGTGGCGTGGTCTCGGTGGTGGTCGGCGTCGTGGTGGGCGCCGTCGTCGTGGTGGTCGTGGCGGTCGTCGTGGTCGGCGGGGGCTCGACGGTGACGGTCTCCGGAGGTGGTGGCGGCGGAGGAGGTGCCTCGCTGATCACGGTGACGACGCTGGGCGGGGGCGCCTCCGGCACGGGCGGCGGCACCTCGGCGGCGGGAGGGGCGGCGGGAGGCGGCACCGCGGACGTCGGAGGGGGGAGCGCCGACGTGGCGGTCACCGGAGCGGTGCTGGGTGCCGGCTGGGTGGCCTCGGTCGCGCTGGTCAGGGCGATGGCGACGCCACCGACGGCGACCAGGGCGATCACCGCGGCGACGCCGAACACCAACTGCGGCAACCGTTGCCACGCACGTGGCCGGTCGTCGTAGGGATCGGCGCGGGGGACGTACTGCGACACCGCGCGGGTGGTGCCCGTGTCGAGCGAGTACGGATTCGCACCGGCGTACGGGTTGCCCCCGGCGTAGGGCAGGGGTTCGCCGGAGGCGTCGTCGTCCTGCGACCAGGCGAGCGCGCGGAAGGTGGCCGAGCCCGGCGCCGCCTCGTCGATCGCCTCGGTGGTGAACGCGGCCTGCGCCACCCCGGTCTGCGCGGCGGAGTCGGTCGCAAAGGCGGCGTACACGGCGGCACCCACCGCGGCGTCCTCGGCGGGCTGCTGCGTGGTCACCGACTGCGCCCGGCGGTCCGCGAGACGATCCGCGACCAGGGGGATCACCGCGCCACCGCCGACCGTCACCACAGACGCGAGGTCGTCCCACTCGATCTCGTTGCGCTGCAACAGGTCGTCGAGTTCGGCGAGCATCGTCCCGACGGACTCCGACATGAGTGCGTCGAGTTCGGCGCGCGTGATCGACATCGCCGAGCCGTGCCCGGGCAGGTCGACGGCGATGTCGGTCGACGTCTCCGCAGACAGCCGTTCCTTCGCCCGTCGGCACTCGTCGTGCAGTGCGGACAGCGATCCCACCGCCGCCGTGCCGGAGGGGTCCGTCCCCTCGGCGTCGGTGATCGCGTCGAGGACGTGAGCCATCAGCGCCTCGTCGACGTGATCGCCGGAGAACGCCGCGACGCGCACGGTCTCGATGGGCTCGAACGACGATCCGGCGTCCGCGAGCGTCAGCGTGGTTCCACCGCCGCCGAGGTCCACCAGCGCGATGACGCCCTCGGTGGGCAGCGCGTGGCCGGCGTGCAGCGCGGTCAGGGCGGCGACCGCGTCGGACACCAGCCGGGCGGGCACGCCGTTGGGCGACAGGTTGGGCAGGGCCCGCATCGCCGACCGCAGGGAGCGCAACGTCGCGGCACCCCAGTGCGCCGGCACCGCGATCGCGATCTGGCCCGCGTCGTCGCCGATCAGCTCGTCGAGCGCCTGGGCGATGAGGTCGTCCGCCGAGTGCCGCGATCCGTCCGCCGCGACCAGGGGCACCGATTCGCCCGCGCGCTCCACGAATCCGCCCAGCGTCTGACCCGACACGGTCAGCACCGATCTGCGGATGACGGGTGCACTGCCGACGCGAGCCATGACCATGTTGGTGGTCCCGATCGACAACCCCAGCGGGTCGCTCATAACGGACCCACCATAACCACACGACACCGCGAACAACGTTCGTACGTTTGGCCTTTGACCGACTGTGTCCGTAACGTGACCGCCTCGCACCTCGGCCGTCGCCGTCACCAGTGCGAATGCCGGGAACCCGGCCGGGCCGTCAATACTTTCGCGCGACTTCCGGTGCGCGACCCCACCGGTGTGTTTCCATGGCGACATGGGTGACATCGACGAGATCCAGCACGTGAAGTACCGGTACCTGCGCGCGCTCGACACCAAGCACTGGGACGACTTCGCGGACACGCTCACCGAGGACGTCGTCGGCGACTACGGCGAGTCCCTCGGCGAGGAACACCACTTCACCGACCGCGCCTCGCTCGTCGAGTTCATGGTCCGCTCGATGCCCGCCGAGGTGATCACCGAGCACCGGGTGACGCATCCCGAGATCGACGTCGACGGCGACGAGGCCACCGGCATCTGGTACCTGCAGGACAAGGTGATCGTGCCGGCGTTCGACTTCATGCTGATCGGCGCGGGCTTCTATCGCGACCGCTACCGCCGGACCGCCGACGGGTGGAAGATCAGTGCCACCGGCTACGACCGCACCTACGACGCCTCACTGTCGACGAAGTCGCTGGACTTCAAGGTCAAGGCCGGCCGCGCCATCAACGCCCTCCTCTAGGTCTCCCGCGAGCAGTCCACTGCGTGGCTCCAGTCAACTCCCCTGTTTCGCGTGCATACAGGGGAGTTCGCGACTGCTCGCGGGAAAAAGGGGGATGGCTACTTGGAGACGGCGATCAGCGCGCCGGGGCGCAGCCACTTGATGAGACCGACCATGGTCGCGTCGTCTACCGCCACGCAACCCGCGGTGGCGCCGCCGTCGGTGGTGTGCACGAAGAACGCGCCGCCCTTGCCGGGAACCCGCGCCTTGTTCACCCCCATCACGATCGCGTGCGCGTACTGCGGGATGTCCAGGTTCTCGGTGCCGTCGCTCAGCGAGGTGCTGAACGGGCACTGCGCCTTCTCGCACACCTGCATCGTGTTGTAGGTGGGGCTCTTCATGTCGCCGTCCCACCAGTGGTTCGGGGTCACCTGGACGTACGTCAGGCCGCCGCCCGGATTCGGTTGCGTGCCAAAGGCGAAGTCGAGGGTGTAGACGCCCATCGGCGTCATCATCGAGCCGTCGTAGTGGTCGGCCGACATGCCCTTGGAGCCGATCTTCGCCGGGATGCCCGCGCTGACGGCCCGCCAGCCGGCGGCCGTGCGCTCGTAGACGTCCATCTTGGCGTCCGTCTTTCCCACGCCGACAACCGAAATCACCTGGGCGGCCGTGCCGACCTGGCCGGCGAACCACGGCGTCAACTCGGCGGTCGCGACCGGTGCTCCCGCCCACCCGCCGACGAGGGTCAGCGCCGCGACGCACAGGACGGTCAGCAGACGGCGCACGCCCTCCATCGTTCGCAGCCCCGCACCCGGAGGTCAAGACAAGGTTCGGACACGATCCTGCAACCGTGGAGCGACGGCTAGGTTGGTGGGATGGACATTCGGCGGCGGCGGCGCGGCATCCAACAGATCGGCAAGGGCCTCGGCACGCTGGACCGGGAGATCTTCGAGGCCATCGCGGAGTCCCCCAGCCCGCTGCTGGACGCCGTGATGCCGAAGCTGACGGCGGCGGCCGACCACTCGAAGCTGTGGTTCGCGATCGCGGCCGGGCTCGGCGTCGTCGGCACGAAGCGCATGCGCCGCGGGGCGCTGCGCGGCGTCGCCACGCTCGGCGTGACGAGCCTCGTCACCAACCAGGTCGCCAAGCGGGCCTGGCGGCGGCAGCGGCCCAACGTCACCACCGTTCCGATCATCCGCCGCTCGCTGCGGATGCCCACGTCGAACTCGCTCCCGTCCGGCCACTCCGCCAGCGCGGCGGCGTTCGCCATCGGCGTCGGCCTGGAGAGCCCATCGGTGGGCCTGGGCCTGTCGCTGCTGGCCGGCATGGTCGGCATCTCACGCGTGGCCACCGGCGCGCACTACCCCGGCGACGTGCTGGCCGGGTTCGGCCTCGGCGCCGCCATCGCGGTGGTGGGCAGCCGCATCGTGCCGCCGATCGTCGAGACCCGCCTGCCCACCGCCGATCCCCTGCTCGTCAAGACCGCCGAGCGTCCCGACGGCGAGGGCGTGATCCTGGTGATCAACCCGGCGTCGGGCAGCGGAACCGGCGCGCGCGTCATCGACGAGGTGCGGGAGATGTTGCCGCGCACCGAGATCGTCGAACTGACCGCCGAGGACGACGTCGAGGCCGTCATGCGCGACGCCGCCGAGCGGGCCGACGTGCTGGCGGTCGGCGGCGGCGACGGCACGGTGTCGTGTGCGGCCGGGGTGGCCCTCGACGTGGGCAAGCCGCTGGCCGTCTTCCCCGGCGGCACCTTCAACCACTTCGCCAAGGACATCGGCTGCGACACCGTCGAGCGGACCGCGCAGGCCATCCGCGAGGGACGCGTGTCCTGCGTGGACGTGGTGCGGCTCAACGACACCGGCACGATCATCAACACCGCGAGCATCGGCGACTACCCCGCGTTCGTCCGCACCCGGGAGAAGCTCGAGCACAAGATCGGCAAGACGCTGGCCGGGGCGTACGCGCTGTTCCACACGCTGCGCCACAACGCGCCGGTGCGGATCGAATACGACAACAAGGTCCTCGACACCTCGCTGTTCTTCGTCGGCAACTCGGTGTACCTCCCGTCGGGATTCGCGCCGTCGCACCGCAGCCGGATGGACGACGGGCTGATCGACGTCCGCATCCTGGAGACGGGGCGCCCGCTGGCACGGACGCGCGTCCTGACCGCGCTGGCGCTGGGCCGCCTGGTGCGCAGCCCGCTCTATCACGAGATGCGGGTGCCGGAGTTCAGCTTCAAGGCCGTCGACGGACCCACCCCCGTGGCGCACGACGGCGAGGTCGAGATGACGCTCGACGAGGCGACCTTCAGCGTTCGGTACCGGGCGCTGCCGGTGTTCCGGCCGCAGTCCTGAGTCCGAGCACCGGCAGGCACAGCACGAACCACGCGTAGCCGAGCGCCCACCCGGCGACCACGTCGGAGGCGTGGTGCACGTTCAGAGCGACCCTGCCGACGCCCACGGCGACGATCACCAGGACGCCCGCGGCGACGAGGAGCGGTCGCAGGGCCGGCCGGACCAGCGGCCACGCCACCACGCCCAGCGCCAGCACGCAGGCCATCACGCCGAGCGCGTGCCCCGAGGGGAACGACGTCGACGACGCGTGGACCATCGCCGTGTCGGGCCGGGGACGGTCGGCCAGCCACTTGGCCAGTTCGGTGAGCGGACCGGACAGCACGGCGCACAGCAGCAGGAACGTCCCCACCCCGGGCCGACGCTTCACGTAGGCGTACACGATCACGCCGACGGCGACCACGCGCAGCACCAGGGGCGAGAACACGGTGCACACCGCGTCCCAGAACGTCACCCAGGCGCGGTCGCCCTCCCCGACGCGGTAGGCCGCGGCGAGGGTGGACGTGTCGACGTCGGCCAGCCACCGCCACGGCGTCGTCCAGCCCACCCACATCGCGGCGTAGAGACACAGCGCGAGCACCGCGAGACCCACCAGGACGTACGCGCGCTTGCTCATCAGTCCAGAGGTACCACGGGAAATGTCGGGGGCACGCACTTTGAGAAGTGCCGGGAACACGACCGTCACACATTCGAAACACCTCGGTTCTACCTTGCGATCCATGACGCAGGAGGCGCAGGACGCCGCACCGGGGGACGACATCGAACGCGACACCATGACGGCCACCAAGGAGACCTTGGAGGACTACACGCTGCGGTTCGCCCCGCGCAGCTACCGGAAGTGGTCGACGCGGGTGGTCGGAATCTCGGCACTGGGTGGCATCGCCTACCTCGCCGACTTCGCGATCGGCGCCAACATCGGCATCGCCTACGGCACCACCAACGCGCTGTGGGGCATTCTCATCTTCGCCGTGGTGGTGATGCTGACCGGCTTCCCGGTCGCCTACTACTCGGCGCGCTACAACATCGACCTCGATCTGGTCACCCGCGGCAGCGGCTTCGGCTACTACGGCTCGGTGGTCACCAACGTCATCTTCGCGACGTTCACGTTCATCTTCTTCGCCCTCGAGGGCTCGATCATGGCCCAGGGACTCGAGCTCGGCCTCGGCATCCCACTGTGGATCGGTTATGCCGCATCGACGTTCGTGATCTTCCCGCTGGTGATCTACGGCATGAAGGTGCTGTCGACACTGCAGGTGTGGACCACCCCGCTGTGGCTGATCCTCATGGTCGCGCCGTTCGTCTACCTCGTCGTGAGCCATCCGGAGTCGGTCAGCTCGTTCTTCGCCTACCAGGGTGAGAACGGCGTGCAGGGCTTCGATCTTGGCTCGACGCTGCTGGCCGCGGGCGTCTGCCTGTCGCTGATCGCTCAGATCGCCGAGCAGAACGACTACCTGCGCTTCATGCCGCCCCGCACCCCGGAGAACAGCCGCAGCTGGTGGACGTGGCTGTTCCTCGCCGGCCCGGGCTGGGTCATCTTCGGCGCCATCAAGCAGATCGTCGGCCTGTTCCTCGCCGTGTACCTGATCGCCAACGTCGCCGACGGCGCGGGCATCGCCAATCAGCCGGTGCACCAGTTCCTGGAGATCTACCAGAACTTCCTGCCCCCGTGGCTGGCCATGACGCTCGCCGTGATCCTGGTGGTCATCAGCCAGGTCAAGATCAACGTGACGAACGCCTACTCGGGCTCGCTGGCGTGGACCAACTCGTTCACCCGCATCACCAAGACCTACCCCGGCCGCCTGGTGTTCCTGGGCTTCAACCTGCTGATCGCCCTGGTCCTGATGGAAGCCAACATGTTCGACTTCCTCAACACGATCCTGGGCTTCTACGCCAACTGCGGCATCGCCTGGGTCGTGGTGGTGGCCTCCGACATCGTCTTCAACAAGTACCTGCTGAAGCTGTCGCCGATGCAGCCGGAGTTCCGCCGCGGCATGCTCTACGACTTCAACCCGGTCGGGTTCGTGTCGATGCTGGCAGCGGCCGGCGTCTCGATCCTCGCGTTCTTCGGCGGGCTCGGGGAGGCCATCCGGCCGTACTCGCCGCTGGTCGCCATCGTCCTCGGGCTGCTCTTGCCGCCGATCATCGCGGTGGCGACCAAGGGCAAGTACTACCTGCGCCGCACTGACGACGGCATCGACCTGCCGATGCTCGACGAGTTCGGCAACCCGTCCGACGCGCACCTGCGCTGCCACGTCTGCCACCACGAGTACGAGCGGCCCGACATGCTGAAGTCGGCGAGCGATGAGGGCTACATCTGCTCGCTGTGCCTGTCGACCGACAAGACCGGCGAGAACGTGCTGCCCGCACAAACGTAGAACCGACCGCAGCAGGACGGCCATGATCGATATCGTTCGATCATGGCCGTCTTTCTGCGCCGCATGCTCAGCATCGGCAACCTGCCCGACGACATGCGGGCGGAGGTGGAGGCGGAGGGCGTCCTGCACCTCGAGGAGTTCGTCCCGGTCACCTTCCGGTTCTCCGGCAAGGTGCCCGGCAAGACCGCCAAGGGCAACGTCCGCAGCTTCGTGGGCGCACTCGCGCTGACCAACCGGCGCGTGCTCGGCACGCTGTCGACCGTGCCGAAGAAGGCGGGCCGGACGGTCGACCACCAGTGGCTCGACGAGCCGGGATCCATGGTCGACGCGACGCTGGACCGGAGCGGCCTGACGCTCGACGTCCCGGATCTCTCCGTGGTCGACCCCGGGTTCGCGGGATCGGTGTCGCTGCACTACAAGTCGGACCTGTCCGACGAGGTGCTGGCGCAGGTGCCGCAGCGCACCTTCACCGTCGACGTACCGCCGAAGTTCGTCTACTCACTGTGCGGCGTGCCACGCGGCTAGGTCAGTCACGCCCCTGATTCAGTCGACGTCACCGTCGACGTAGCACCAGCGTCCCGCCCGCCGCTCGAAGCGGCTCCTCTCGTGCATCGCCGCGACGCCGTCGTCGTCCCGGTAGTGGGCGGTGAACTCGACCTCGCCGCGCTCGTCGTCCGCCCCGCCGGCCACCACGTCGTCGACGTCCAACCCCAGCCACGAGATGTCGTCGCCGAGCGACACGTCGGCGGGCCGGGTGCGCGGATGCCAGGTGCGGAAGAGGTAGTCCGCCCGTCCGCGCGCGTAGGCCGAGTACCGCGAGCGCATCAGTTCCTCGGCGGTGGACGCGGCGCGGGTGCCGTCGTGCAGTGGTTCGCAGCACGCGTCGTAGCGTCGACCGCTGCCGCAGGGACAGTCACCGGGAGTGGGCACGAGGGACATGATGGCCCGATCGGGGATATGTTGCTAGCGATGACTGACAACGTGCTGCTGGTGCACTGGCACGACCTCGGCCGCCACCTCGGCGCCTACGGTCACGTCGACGTGGCCAGCCCTCGCATGGACCAGCTGGCCGCCGAGGGCATCCTCTTCACCCGCGCCCACGCCACCGCCCCACTGTGCTCGCCGTCGCGCGGTTCGCTGTTCACCGGGCGCTATCCACAGAGCAACGGGCTGGTCGGCCTGGCGCACCACGGCTGGGAGTACCGCGCCGGCGTCCGCACGCTGCCCCAGCTGCTGTCCGAATCCGGTTGGCAGACGGTGTTGTTCGGGATGCAGCACGAGACGTCGTACCCGGCCAAGCTCGGCTACGACCAGCACGACGTGTCGAACTCCTACTGCGAGTATGTCGTCGAGCACGCCACCGAGTGGCTCCTCGATGCGCCCCGCGAGCCCTTCTTCCTCGTCACCGGCTTCTTCGAGACCCACCGGCCCTACCCCCGGGATCGGTACGAGCCCGCGGACCGCGCCACCGTCGCGGTGCCCGACTACCTTCCCGACACCGACGACGTGCGCCAAGACCTCGCCGACTTCTACGGATCGATCACCGTCGCCGACGCGGCCGTCGGCCGGCTCCTCGACACGCTCGAGGAGACCGGGCTCGACCAGGACACCTGGGTGGTCTTCATGACCGACCACGGGCCCGCGCTGCCGCGGGCCAAGTCGACGCTCTACGACGCGGGCACGGGCATCGCGTTCATCGTCCGACCACCGAAGCGATCCCCTGCCACCCCGACGGTGTACGACGAGTTGTTCAGTGGCGTCGACCTCGTGCCCACCCTGCTCGACCTGCTGGGCGTCGACGTCCCCGACGAAGTACAGGGCCTGTCGCACGCGGACGCGCTGCGCGAGCCCGGACAGGCGTCGCCGCGCACCGAGGTCTACACGACGAAGACCTATCACGACTCGTTCGACCCGATCCGCGCCATCCGGACCAAGGAGTTCAGCTACATCGAGAACTACGCGCCGCGTCCGGTGCTCGACCTGCCGTGGGACATCGCCGACAGTGCGCCCGGGCAGATCGTCGGGCCGCAGACCCGGGGGCCGCGGCCGCCGCGCGAACTGTACGACCTGCGCGCGGACCCGACCGAGACCGTCAACCTGCTCGACGGCGAGCCCACCCGCGAGCACGAGGCCGTCGCCGCCGAACTCGCCCTGCTGCTCGACGACTGGCGCACCAAGACCAACGACGTCATCCCGTCCGACTTCGCGGGCACCCGCATCTCCGAGCGCTACACCAGCACGTATCTGAGCATCAAAGGCCGGCCGCTGCCCAGTCGGTCGGCGCTCGCATCCGGTCGCGGCGTGCACGACGAGGCCGGCCAATAGTTGCGCTCGTGCTGAACGGAAATCGCCTGCGGCACGCCCCCTGACCACCGGCTAAGCTCTCGCGAATGGCAGCCCCGACGGCATATCTGGTGCTCGCATCGCAGCGCAGTGGCAGCACGCTGCTGGTCGAGTCGCTCCGCGCCACCGGCGTGGCGGGCGAACCGCAGGAGTTCTTCCAGTACCTCCCCACGACCAGCCAGTCGCCCCAACCGCGGGAGTGGTTCGCGGGCGTGGACGACGAGTCGATCCTGCGCCTGCTCGACCCACTCGACGAGGGCAAGCCCGACATCGCCCCGGCCGAGATCTGGCGGGACTACATCCGCACCGTCGGCCGCACCCCGAACGGCGTCTGGGGCGGCAAGCTGATGTGGAACCAGACGCCACTGCTGCTCGACCGCGCGCGGGACCTGCCGGAGCGGTCGGGCGAGGGCCTGCTCGCCGGGATCCGCGACGTCGTCGGCAGCGACCCCGTCCTGATCCACGTGTACCGGCCCGACGTCATCTCCCAGGCCGTCTCGTTCTGGCGTGCGGTCCAGACCCGCGTGTGGCGCGGCAGGCCGGACCCGGTCCGCGACGCCCGCGCCGAGTACCACGCCGGCGCCATCGCGCACGTCGTGACGATGCTGCGGGCGCAGGAGGAGGGTTGGCGCACCTGGTTCGCCGAGGAGAACGTCGAACCGATGGACGTGCCCTACCCGACACTGTGGCGGAACCTGACCGAGGTGGTCGGCAACGTGTTGGAGGCCCTCGGACTCGATCCCCGGCTGGCGCCCGAGCCGGTGCTGGAACGGCAGGCCGATCACCGGTCCGACGAGTGGGTCGAGAGATACAAGGCAGACGCCGAACGGGAAGGACTTCCGACATGACGGAGGCGGCAACCGACGCCACACGCGTCGACGAACTACGCGTCCTCGAGGCCGAGGCGGTGCACATCATCCGCGAGGTGGTGGCCGAACTGCAGCGGCCCGTGCTGCTGTTCTCGGCCGGCAAGGACTCGATCGTCCTGCTCCGGTTGGCGGAGAAGGCCTTTCGGCCGTCACCGCTGCCGTTCCCGGTGCTGCACGTCGACACCGGCCACAACTTCGACGAGGTCATCGAGTTCCGCGACCGCAGGCTCGCCGAGCACGGCCACAAGCTCATCGTCGGCTCGGTGCAGGAGACCATCGACAGCGGCCGCGTCGCCGATCCCGGCGAAGGCGCGTCGCGCAACCGGCAGCAGACCCGCACGCTGCTCGACGCGCTCGAGGCCGGCGGCTTCGACGCGGCGTTCGGCGGCGCCCGCCGCGACGAGGAGCGGGCCCGCGCCAAGGAGCGCATCCTGAGCTTTCGCGACGAGTTCGGCCAGTGGGACCCGCGCGCCCAGCGGCCCGAACCGTGGTCGCTGTACAACGGCCGCATCCGCAAGGGCGAGCAGGTCCGGGTGTTCCCGCTGTCGAACTGGACCGAACTGGACATCTGGCGCTACATCGAGCTGGAGAACCTGGAGCTGCCGCCGATCTACTTCGCCCACCAGCGCGAGGTGCTCGAGCGCGACGGGATCCTGCTCGCGGTGTCGGACTACGTCCAGCCCCGCGGCGACGAGACGGCGGCCGTCGAGTGGGTGCGCTACCGCACCGTCGGCGACCTCACCATCACCGGTGCGGTGCGATCGCGGGCGACGGAGATCGCCGGCGTGATCGAGGAGATCTCGGCAGCCACCGTATCGGAGCGTGGTGAGACCCGCGCCGACGACCGCACGTCGGTGGCGGCGATGGAGGATCGCAAGCGAGAGGGCTACTTCTGATGAGTGGGACTGGGGTCGCCAGGCAACTGCTGCGCATCACCACGGCGGGGTCGGTCGACGACGGCAAGAGCACCCTGATCGGGCGGCTGATGCACGACACCGACAGCCTGCCGCTGGACCACCTGGACGCCGTCACCGACGAGGCCGGCGTGGCCGACCTGGCGGCGCTGTCGGACGGACTGCGCGCCGAGCGCGAACAGGGCATCACGATCGACGTGGCGTACCGGTTCTTCTCGACCGAACGCCGCAGCTACATCCTCGCCGACACCCCGGGCCACGAGGCGTACACCCGCAACATGTTCACCGGCGCGTCGAACGCGCACGTGGCGATCCTGCTCGTCGACGCCCGCGCCGGCGTGCTGCGCCAGACCCGGCGGCATGCGCGGATCGCAAAGCTGTTGGGCATCAAGCACTTCGTCGCCGCGGTCAACAAGATCGACCTGGTCGACTTCGATCAGGCCCGCTTCGACGAGGTCCAGGCGGAACTGCAGCAGGTGGCCGACCGGCTCGGCGGGTCGGGCACGGAGGCCGACCTGGCGGTGATCCCGATCGCGGCCAAGCTGGGCGACAACGTCGTCCACCGCTCCGACAACACGCCGTGGTACACCGGCCCCACGCTGCTGGAGTACCTCGAGGGCATCGAACTGTCTGCGCCACAACCGGAGCCGACGAAGCTGCGGTTGCCCGTGCAGTGGGTGTCGCGGCCGACGGCCGAACAGCGGCGCCGCTACACGGGCCGGATCTCGGCGGGCACGCTGAGCGTCGGCGACCCGATCCTCGCGCTGCCCTCGGGCAGCCGGTCGACGGTCACGGCGCTCGACACCCTCGACGACGACCGCGCCACCGGTGTTGCGCCGCTGTCGGTCTCGGTCGAACTCGCCGACGACATCGACGTCGGCCGCGGTGACGTGTTCGTCAGCGGTGCGGACGATGCGGTGCTGCCGGTGGCGGCACGCGAGCTGTACTCGACGGTCTGCTGGTTCGCCGACACCCCGCTGCGGGCCGGCGACCGGCTGGCACTCAAGCAGGGGGCGCGGACCGTCCGTGCCACCGTCCAGGAGCTGCACACCCGCCTGGACCCGGAGACCCTCGACGACCTCGACGGCCCGGTCGAGTTGACCCTCAACGACATCGGCGCGGTGACGCTGCGCACCAGCGGCGTCGTGGTGGCCGACCCCTACGCCGACAACCGCGACAGCGGCGCCTTCATCCTCATCGACGAGACGTCCAACGACACCGTCGGCGCGGGCACCGTCACCGAGGCGCGCGAGGTCAAGCCCGGCGAGCAGACCCGCAACGACATCCGCTGGCACCCGTCGTCACTCGACCGCGACTACCGGTGGGGCAAGACCGGCCAGCGCGGCGCCACCATCTGGCTGACGGGGCTGCCCGCGTCCGGCAAGTCGACGCTGGCGGTCGCCGTGGAACGCGCGCTGGTCGAGGCCGGTGACGTCGCCTACCTGCTCGACGGCGACAACATCCGGCACGGCCTGAGTGACGACCTGGGCTTCTCGGCCGGTGATCGGGCCGAGAACATCCGCCGCGTCGGGCATCTCACGCGCCTGCTGGCCGACGCCGGCGTGGTCGCGCTGGCATCACTGGTGTCACCGCTGAAGTCGGATCGCGACATCGCCCGCACCCTCAACGAGGCGGCGAAGCTGCCGTTCATCGAGGTGCACGTGGCGACGTCGCTGGCCGAGTGCGAGAACCGCGACCCCAAGGGGCTGTACAAGCGTGCCAGGGCAGGCGAACTCAAGGGGCTGACGGGCATCGACGCGCCCTACGAGGAGCCCGAGAACGCCGACCTGGTGGTCGACACCACCGGGGCCGACATCGACGACCTGGTGCGCCAGGTGCTCGACGCGCTGCACGCCGCCCGCGACGGAAGGTAGTCAGCCGCCGACCCGCGCCACCACGAACACCCGCCGGAACGGGAAGTACGTGGTGCCGTCGGGTCGCCGCGGATATGCCTGGGCGAGAAGCGGAATGATGGCTCGGCGGTAGCGCTCCCACGCGTCGTCGTCGAGCCGGCTACGCACCTGGGTCAGTGCGGTGCCGGTGATCCAGTCGAGCACCGGCGTGTCCCCGCTCAGCTGGTGGACGTAGGTGGTCTCCCACGCGTCGACCACGCATCCCGCGTCGGTCAGCAGCTCCGCGTACGCGGTCGGCGTCGCGACCACGTCGGCCTCCCGGAACGGCATGTCCGACAGTGCCTCCGCGAACTCGGCGGTCCGGGCGACGGTGCGGACGGCGTCGTGGGACGGGGCGTCGAAGTTGCCCGGCACCTGCATGGCAATCCAGGCACCCGGTTCCAGCAGGCCCGCCCACCGGGTCAGCAGGTCCGCGTGCCCGGGCACCCACTGCAGGGCGGCGTTGGACACGACGACGTCGGTGTCGGGTTTCGGCGTCCAGTCGGCGATGCCGGCCAGCTC
Source organism: Mycobacterium sp. PTI7 (assembly GCF_056679845.1). NCBI lineage: Bacteria > Bacillati > Actinomycetota > Actinomycetes > Mycobacteriales > Mycobacteriaceae > Mycobacterium > Mycobacterium sp. PTI7. The sequence continues at coordinate 5,401,486 of NZ_CM155252.1, read as the reverse complement.
CGCGTCGAGCCCGCGGGCGCGGGCGGCCTCGACCATCTCCGCCGAACTGTCCACCGCCTCGACGACCGCGTCAGGCCACCGCTCCCGCAGCGTCACCGTCAGGTTCCCGGGCCCGCAGCCCAGGTCGACCACCCGGCGCGGCCGCTCCGCTCCGACGCGGGACGTCAGGTCGAAGAAGGGGCGGCCGCGGTGATCGGCGAAGGCCAGATAGACGTCGGGATTCCACATGTCTGCGATCCTCTGCCATCCTGTGCGGTGATGGAAGAGACAGCGTCGGCGCGGCGGATCTGGGAAGCCCTCGGGCTGCCCGGCATCGTCGACGTCCACACCCACTTCATGCCCAAGCAGGTGATGGACAAGGTCTGGCAGTACTTCGACTCCGCGGGCCCGCTGGTCGGCCGCGAGTGGCCCATCACCTATCGCACCGACGAGGCGGAACGCCTGCGGACGCTGCGCGACTTCGGCGTCGTCGCGTTCACCTCGCTCGTCTACCCGCACAAGCCGCTGATGGCGGCGTGGCTGAACCAGTGGGCGGCCCAGTTCGCGGAGGCCACGCCGGACTGTCTCTCGACCGCGACGCTGTATCCGGAACCGGGTGTCGAGGACTACGTCGCCGAGGCGATCGGGCGCGGCGCCAGGGTGTTCAAGGCGCACGTCCAGGTCGGCCGGTACGACCCGTCGGACCCGCTGCTCGACGCGGCGTGGGGGGTGCTCGCCGACGCGCGCGTACCCGTCGTCATCCACTGCGGCTCCGGCCCGGCGCCGGGTGAGTTCACCGGTCCGGATCCCGTACGGGCGGTGCTGCGGCGCCATCCCCGGCTCCGTCTGATCGTCGCGCACCTCGGCATGCCGGAGTACTCGCAGTTCCTCGACCTGTGCCAGCAGTTCGACGACGTCCACCTCGACACCACCATGGCGTTCACCGCATTCGCCGAGGAGACCATGCCGTTCCCCGCCGCCGACTACCCGCGGCTGCGGGACGTGGGCGATCGCATCCTGTTCGGCAGCGACTTCCCCAACATCCCGTACGGGTACGCCGAGGCGCTGACCTCGGTGACCCGGCTCGAGGGCGTCGACGACGACTGGCGCCGAGCGGTGCTGTATGGCAACGGGGCCCGCCTGTTCGACCTCGCCCCCAGCTGATCCACAGCCGCCACGCGGCGGGCCGGGAGCGTGACCGGGCAACCTGTCACGGTGACCTTCCGGTGGCCGCGCTGGATGCTCGCCGTCCTGCTCGTGGCGACCGCCGGGACGTACCTGTGGCACCTGTCGGCGAGCGGATACGGCAACGAGTACTACGCCGCGGCCGCGCAGGCCGGTGCCCGCAGCTGGTCGGCCTGGTTCTTCGGTTCACTCGACGCCGGGAATTTCATCACCGTCGACAAGCCGCCCGGCGCGCTGTGGGTGACGGGTCTGTCGGTGCGGATCTTCGGCATGCACCCGCTCGCCGTCCTGGTCCCGCAGGCGCTGATGGGCGTCGCCACGGTGGCAGTGCTGTACGCGACGATGCGCCGCACGTTCGACGATCCCGTCGAGGGCGCGGCGGCGGGGCTGCTGGCCGGCCTCGCGCTGGCGCTGACGCCCGCGGCGGCGATGATGTTCCGCTTCGACGACCCCGACGCGCTGCTGGTGCTGCTGTCGACGGTCGCCGCGTACGGGACGGTCCGCGCGGTGCGGGAGACGTCGTGGCGCTGGCTGGCGGCCGTGGGTGCGGTGGTCGGGCTGGCGTTCCTCGCCAAGATGCTGCAGGCGCTGCTCGTCGTCCCCGGTCTCGCGATGGCCTACCTGGCGTGTGCGGCGACGAGCGTGCGTACCCGGGTGGCCCACGTCGCCGGTGCGGGTGCCGCCCTGGTGATCGCGGCTGGATGGTGGGTGGCGGTGGTTGCGCTCGTCCCCGCGGGCTCGCGGCCCTACGTCGGCGGCTCGGTGGACGACTCGGTGCTCGACCTGGCGTTCGGCTACAACGGGGCGAGCCGGATCCTCAGTTCGGAGTCGTCGGGGGCCACCGCGACCACCCGCGCCGCGGGTGTCACCCGGCTGTTCAGCGGCGAGATGGGCATCGAGATCTCCTGGCTGCTGCCCGTGGCGGTGGTCGCCCTGGCCATCGGCGGATATTCAGCGGCTCGCGGGCGCCTGGCGCGCGTGGAGCGGACCGCCCTGATCTCGTGGGCGGGGTGGCTGCTGGTTGGCGGCGGCGTCCTGAGCGTCATGCGCGGTACCGAGCATCCCTACTACGCCGTGGTGCTCGCGCCGGCCGTCGCTGCGCTGGTGGGCCTGGGCGCGGTGTGGGCGTGGCGGCTGCGTGCGGGGTCGGACGGCCGCGTCGCGATGGCGGCCATGGTGCTGGCCGGGGCGGGATGGTCGTCGGTCCTGCTGCACCGCAATGGATTCGGCGTGGCATCGACGGTACTGGCGACGGGTGTGCTCGCCGCGGCACTGCTCGTGGTCGGTCGTCGGATGCTGTGGCCAGGTGCGCTGATCGGCGTGGGCTCGGTGTTGGCCGGGACCGTCGTCGTCACCCTCGCCACCGTCGCCTCGCCGCACCACGGGTCGATCCCGACGGCGATGGAGCTCCCGCATCGCGGTACCTCCGGGCCGTGGACCGGTGACGAGGCCACGAATCCCGACCTCGCCCGCCTCCTGGCCGCGACCGGTACCCGCTGGTCAGCGGCCACCAACGGGGCGGAGTCGGCGGCGCTGCTGGAGATCTCCTCGGGTACCTCGGTGATGGCGGTCGGCGGGTGGGGCGGTGACCCGGCTCCGACGCTCGCCCAGTTCGTCGACGACGTTCGTGCCGGGCGGGTCGCCTACTGGGTGGAGGCGGGCCGCGGCGGCGCCGCCCGACCGCACGGCAAGGTGATCCGGTCGGCGAGCACCTCGGCCGCGCACACCCGGGAGATCGCCGACTGGGTGGCCGCGACGTATCCGGCGACCAGCGTCGGCGACTGCCTGGTGTACCGGCTGTCCTAGACGGTGTCGTTGCAGGACGTCGTCACGTAGACGGTGTCGAGTTGCGCCTTGTCGATCCGGCGGTCCTCGTCGTCGATGTTGGATCCGCGCAGACCGCTCACACCCGTTGCGGTGCACTGCGATAGCGATCCCTGGCTGGGCCCGCCGTCCAGCTGGACGTCGTAGCCCTCGGAGCGCAGCCACTCGACGGTGTCCTGGGCCGAGCCGCCCATCGGTACGGCGGCCGCCGCGGGCGCGAGCGCGACGGCCCCCATCATCAGCGCGCCGATCGCGAAACCCGTTGCCGTGTAGCCCTTCATCAGTGAACCCCTTCGTTCGTCTGGAATGTGTTCGTGCGTCTCCTCCAGGATGGGTGGCGTTCACCGTCTTTGCGAGGAACTCATATGCCACGCATAGACGACACCTGCGGCGTTCGGGCCCGTGCGCGGCGATACCATCGCGTATGGCCGATGCCCGGACGGACGCGATCGATCCGCCGATTCCCGTGCTCGACGTCGCCGGTGCCGACGCGACCAGGGGCGGTCTCCCCCGCCGGGCGGACCTCACCTGGGAGCAGCGGCTGATCGTGGACTCGTCGGCCGTCGCCGACCTCGGACTGCGCACGGCGATCGCGTCGCTGATCAGCGCGACGATGCTGCCGAAGATGGCCATGTCGGCACTGCGGCCCACCGATACGCGGGCCGAACGCGCCGCCCTGGAGTTCTACGCCGATCTCGCCGCCGCCAAGGATCCCGCCGCCTCATTCCCCGCGCCGACCCGGCCGCCGCGGGTGTCGACGCGGGCCGCCAATCCGATCGCCGAATGGGCGGCACACGGGCGGGTCGAGAACGTGCGGTTCGCCAGCAGCTTCGAGGCCGTCAACCCCGCGATCCGCGAGCGCCGGCTCGGCTACGCCCGCAACAACGTGGTGCACGCGCAGCACTGGCGTCACGACGACGGCCCGCACCCGACGCTGTGCCTCATCCACGGCTTCATGGGGTCGGCGTACCTGTTCAACGGCCTGTTCTTCTCGCTGCCGTGGTTCTACCGCGCCGGATACGACATCCTGTTGTACACGTTGCCCTTTCATGGCCGCCGCGCCGAGCGGGGATCGCCGTTCAGCGGGTACGGCTACTTCGCCGACGGCCTCGCCGGCTTCGCCGAGGCGATGGCGCAGGCCGTCCACGACTTCCGGTCGGTGCTGGACTACCTCGAGCACACCGGTGTGGACCGCATCGCGCTGACCGGGATGTCGTTGGGCGGATACACCTCCGCGCTGATCGCGGGTGTCGATGACCGCATCCAGGCCGTCATCCCGAACGTGCCCGTGGTGACGCCGGACGCGGCGTTCGACGACTGGTTCCCGGCCAACCTGCTCGTCAAGCTGGGCAACCGGATGACGCGTGCCGACCGGGACCTGACGACCGCCGCGTCCGCCTACCACTCACCGCTGAACTACGCGCCGCTCGTTCCGAAGGACCGGCGCCTCATCATCACCGGCCTGGGTGACCGGCTCGCCCCGCCCGAGCAGGCCGAGCTGCTGTGGAAGCACTGGGACCGCTGCGCCTTTCACTGGTTCCCGGGCAACCACGTGCTGCACGTCAGCCAGCCGGACTACCTGCGCCGGATGACGCGGTTCCTGTCGGAGTTCATGTTCGACTAGGGGCGTTAGGTTGCGAGTGGCCACTCGCGAGCGTGCGCAAAGTCAGGTTTTCACGCGGCGTGTTGCCCGCAAACACGCACGCTCGCCGAAGAAATCGAACCCCGGGATCTAGCGGGCGTGGGCGCCGCCGGTCAGCTCCGCGGAACCGGCCGGCCACCGCAGCCGGGCGAGCACGTCGGCGGGCAGGGGCGCCGGGTCGACGTCGAGGACGCTGACCGACCGCGGGTCGAGTGCGGTCAGCAGGGGGCGGTGCCGTCCGTTGCGGGCCACCAGCCCCGGCACCGGCGGATCCTTCGGGGCGTCGTCGGTGCGGACGGCGGCCACCGCGACGACGGTCGGCCGGTCGGCGGTTCCGCCGAACTCCAGCGCCGTCCACGTCGGCTGGTGGGTATGGGTCCACACGTGCTCGAGACGTTCGGTCAGGGTGGCGTCGACGGGGATCGCGTAGGCGGCGAGAAAGCCTCCGTCGTCGGACATTCCGCGCCACGTCTCGCGGGACGATTCGGTCGGCAGCAGCGACGGTCCGTCCACCTCGTCGACGATGCTCGCCTCGAAGCCCAACTCGCGCAGGTGGTCCGACAGCCGGCGGCCCACGATCTCCGCGGTGTCGTACAGCGGGAGTTCCGGCGACCGGGCGCGCAGGGCCGCCAGGTTGTCGGCCGCGTTGACGGTCATCCCGATCCAGGTGCGGCGGGTGCCTGCGGCGTCGAGGTTGGTGACGCGCACCTTCGCGCACCGCACGCCGTACCGCTGGACGTACCCCGCGATCACGTCGAGCGGCACGGCCGCGCCCTCGCGGGCGGCGACGGACAGCAGCACCGCCACCTCGTTGGACGGCTTGAGCGCCGGCACCGAGCGATTGCGGCGTGCGACGCCCAGCCGCCGGGCGATCATCGTGGTGAGGAACGTCCCCCGCCACCACGCCAGCACGATCAGGACCACGGCGATCGCGATGCCGAGCACCCAGCGTCCGGTGGTCGTGTGCCACGGGTAGCCCATGACCGCGGGGATGACGACGAGCAGCGCCAGGGTGATTCGGGCGGTCATCAGCCCTCCTTCCGTCGATGTGCGGCGACGGCGGTCGCCGCTGCGGCCAGGGCGAGGAGCCCCGTGCCGATGAATGCGATGGTGCGTGGCGTGGAGTCGTCGGCCGCGGGGGGCGCGGGGGCGGCGACCGGACGCGACTGCGGCGCCTGCGCACCGTCGACGTCCGCCACGTCCCACGTGAGCGCCGCCACGGGATCGACGGTGCCCGCCCCCACCAGGTTCGACGGCGACCGTGCCGCGCCGTGGGCGCTGGCGGTGATGCGGCGCACCACCTCGTCGGCGCGCAGCTCCGGGAAGCGACCGCGGACCAGCGCGGCGACGCCGGACACGTACGCGGCGGCGTAGCTCGTCCCGCTGACGCCGAACAGCTCGCCGCGGTCGTTGGGCAGCGCGTTGGCCAGTCCGCCGCCGTCGGCGTTGCTCACCGACGCGATGTTCTGACCGGGTGCCGCGAGGCCCACCCACGGGCCCGCCATCGTGAAGTCCGACGGCTGGCCCTGCGGGCTCACCGATCCGACGGAGAGCACGAAGGGCTGCCACCACGACGGGATGGACACGGACGTAACGCCCGCCCAGTTGCGCGGATCGTCGGGACGGCCGGGATCGGACAGCGGGTTCGACGGGCACGCCGATCCCGCGTTGAGCCCGGCGCGGTTGTTCCCCGCGGCGGCGACGATCACGGCGTCCTTCTCGACGGCGGCATAGCGCAGCGCCGCACCGAGTTCGTCCTGCACGACCGTCTTGTTCGCCGGCAGGCACGTCACGGTCGACACGTTGATGACGCGCGCACCGAGGTCCGCCGCCCGCACCACGGCGCGGGCGAGGGTCGCCACGTCGAGCGTCGCCTGCACCAGCGCGGGATCCTCCCCCGTCGCGCGCGGCGCGAATCGTCCGGACGTCTGGCGGATCGAGATGAGCCGGGCGCCGGGCGCGACGCCCGAGAACCCGTCGGGGCCCGGCTGACCCGCGATCAGGCCGGCGACCAGCGTGCCGTGGCCGTCGCAGTCTGTGAGCCCATCGGTGTTCTCGACGTAGTCACCACCGGCCTCGACGTTCGGCAGCCGCGGGCCCGGTCGCACGCCGGTGTCGATGACGGCCACGGTCTGACCGTCGCCCCGGCCGTACTCCCACGCCCCGGCCAGGTTCAGCAGCTGGTCGTTGGGGCTCACCGCACCGGGATCGCTACCCGGCAGCACGCCGGTCACGAGGCAGTCGCCGCGCTGCGCCATCGGCTGCACGGGTCCCGCCGATCCCGTCGGCGTAGCCGCCTGCCCGTCGACGACGGGTGGCGTGATCGCAAGCGCCGCAGGGCAACTCGTCACCACGACGGCAGCGGTGACCGCGAGCGACACGGCACCGGAACGCAGCCGACGGGTCGTCACCGCTCCAGCACCCAGGCGAACAGCCCGATCAGGTAGGCCATCGCCGGGATCAGCGACGCGTCGAGCGCGGAGGCCACGAAGCCGGTGATGCGGCGCATCGGCAGCGAGTAGGTGTCGGGGTTCGCGATCGCGGGGTACAGCGCGGCGATCGCCCACGCGATGGTCAGCCCGGCCAGCGCGATGAGCGCCCACCACGCGGCCTGGTACCGCTCGTCGACGAGGTAGACGACCGCGAGCGCGAGTGCCACCAGGTAGGACTGGCCCAGCAGCCACGCCTTGCACGGCGCCGAGTCCCAGACCCTGGCACGCAACGCAGCACCGAGCGACGCGGCGACCACGACGTACCAGGCCCAGGCCGAGACCCCCTGCGGGGCAACGAGGGCCAGTGATCCGGCGACGGCGAGCAGGACGCCGCCCGCGACGAACCCGGTCTGGTGCGAGTCGCTGATGCGGACGCGACGGGGCAGGTCCTCGAGCACGCGCAGCGGCGGGGCGCCGGGCGACGGATCGCCGGGGGCGGGGATGACGGGCACCGGGAAGCGGGCCCACAGCGCCGAGAGCTGCGCGGCCTGCACGGTGACCAGCAGTGCCAGCACGATCAGCGCGCTGCCGAGCACGACGGCGTCGAGCGTCCAGATCGCGGCGGCGCCGGCGACGAGCACGGCACCGGCCCCGACGGTGCTGGCCGCCGTGAACACGGCGATGGCACGCTCGGCGAGCGTGATGCTGATGATCGACCACGCCGCGACGCCGGCGGCGGCGAGAAGCACCTGCGCGGCGCCGAATTCGCCGGGGACGGCGAGCGCGAACGCCGCGGCGATCGGCAGCAGCGCTGTCACGGACAGCGCGGTGGCCAGCCGGGGCGAGCGCGACCGGGTGACGAGGGCGCCGAGCACGGTCAGCAGTGCGACCCCGCTGACGGTGAAGAGGCCGGCCTGCTGACCCGTGGCGAGCCGGTGGGCCGTGGCAATCACCGTGGCGAGGACGACCAGCGCGAGCACGGCAACGGCGGCGCCACGCTCCACGTGCGACGCACCCCAGGGCCGTTCGCGCGCGGCGGAGAAGATGACGGCCGCGTCGGCGATGTCCTCGACGATGCGCGGCGCGGGCGGGCCGGCCGGAACCGGTTGCAGCGCAAGCAGGTCGCCGTCGGCGACGCCCACCGTGTCGAGGGTGGCGTCCAAGCTGAACGGCACGCCGCCGACCGGGGCCAGGGACAGCTGCACGGGTGTTGCGGTGGCGGTGCCGTCACCGGTGGGCAGCGCCATGCGGCGCACCGCCGGGAGGATCTCGCGCAGCGGCAGTTCGGTGGGCAGCGCCATGTCGACGAGCCGGCCGCCCTCGTCGCCGGTCGCGAGGACCGCGACGCGCACGATGGGCATCACCGGCGCGCTGGGCGTGATGGTGTCGGACATTCCTGGTCTTCCGTTCTCTGGTCGAAGTCTCGGGTGAGGCGGGCGTCGGGAAACCAGACGCCGCCGGGCAGTGTCGCGGTGAGCCGTTCGACCGCCGTCGCGATCGCCAGCGGGGTGCCGGGGGCGAAGGTCGAGACCCATTCGCCGTCGAAGCCCACCGACGGGCTGACGACGACGCGTCCGGCCGAGGTGTCGACGACGCTGGTGCCGACCTCGGTGCTGACGCGGTGGCCGTCGCGGTGATCACCGGCGACGATCTCGACGTACGTGCGATCGGCCGCGTAGGCCGCCTCGACCACGTGCCGGGCGCCGGGCGGGATGCCCAGGTCGTCGAGGACGTCGCCCAGCGTGGCGCCGTCGCGCAGCCGTTCGTCGGCGCGCGCCCCGATCCGTGCCGAGAGGACGAACTCGTCGAACCGGGCCGGCGGCCGACGCGAGAGCCCCGCCGTCAGCACCGGCACCAGCGCCTGGGGATGATCGACGTCGAGTTCGGTGAACGTGACGAGCGGACCGCTCCGCAGCGCGACGACGACGCGGCCGTCGCGGCGCGACACCAACCCGCGCAACAGGTTTCCGGCGCCCGAGACGAAGCGCAGCTCGAGCCACCGCCGCGCGCGGCAGGTCGTCGTGACCCACCGGGTCACCGACGCGTCCACGCGGCCGTCGGTCAGGACGCCCAACCCGGTCAGCTCGTCGCGCATCCTGGCGTCGAACACGTGGCGGGCGGCCGGGTCCGCGTAGGGCGGCGTCAGCGCCAGCACCCACGGGAAGTTCCCCGCGCCCACCGCGTCGGCGACGTACCACGCCTGGTCGGCGGTCAGCTCGACGGCGTTAGCGCCCACTGCGCATCAGGCGTCCCTCACCCATCAGACCGCGCCCCACTTCGCGCCCTGGGCCGCGTCGCGTGCGCTCATCGACATCGTGTTCATCTCGTGCGTGCTGGACATCGCCCGGTAGGCGCGGACCAGTTCCTCCAAGCTGGTGTTCCACTGGGCCTGCCAGGCCTGGTAGGACATGCCGGTGTCGCCCTGCCAGCCGGCGGAGAGCGCGGCCTGCTCGCTCGCGACGTCGGCGCCGACGGCGTGCAGCGCACCGGAGTAGCCGTTCATCTCGGCGGACAGTGCCAGCATGGCCGGGTAGTTGTACATGATCTGTGACATGTGATGTGTCCCTTCAGCTCTGCTCGGCGAATCAGATTGCGGTGTAGGTGCTGGACGCGGCGGCGTCCTCGGCGACGTAGGTGGACGCGGCGTCGCCGATGTTGGCCTGGGCGATGTCGAGCAGGGCGTTGACCCGAGCCGACACCTCGATGAAGCGGGCGTGTGCGGCCTGGAACGCCACCGCCGACTCGCCCTGGTGGAAGGCCTGCGACGACTGCGCGGCCTGCTCGGCCTGGGCGATGGTGCTGCGCATCAGCGCGGCCTTGGAGGAGAACGCCGCCTCGGAGGCGACGAGCTGCGGGATGTGGGCGTCGAGAAGGCTCATGGTGTGTCCTCTGCTGTGGTGGGTCGAATGGATGTTCTCGGTCGGATCGGGTGCGTCAGGTGCGTGGTCCCCCCTCCGGATCCCAGGTGCCCGGCAGCAGCGGATCGACGGGGCCGCCGCCGTAGGGGTCGTCGGGCAGCTGGGTGAGGCCCACCACGTCACCGGTCGACGTGGCCGGCTCGGTGACGATCGTTCCGGCGAAGCCGATCTGGCCCGCGCCGCGCGACGAGGCGCCGGTGCGGGGCCGTGCCGGGGGCGCCGGTTCCGGGTCGGGATCGGGCTCGTAGTCCATGTAGGCGTCGGCGTGGCCACGCTCCTGGATCTGCGCGCCACGCTTGCGCCGGGCCTTGCGCTTGGCGAGCGACGACGCCGCGGCAGCGGCGGCCGAGGAGGCGGCGATGTCCGACGCGGGTGCCTTGGCGCCGGTGCCCTCGCGCAACGTGGGGGTGGGTCCGGGTCCGGGGTCGGGCCCGGCGACCACGTAGGGCACCAGCGGCGCCGCCGCGACGGCGGGCGCGCCGGGCGCGGGGGCGGTCCCGCCGGGCACCGACGTGACCGAGGTGGCGGGCGCCGACGGCACGGTCGGCGCGACGCTGGCCGCAGGCAGCGGCTGCTGCGGCGCCTCCGCGCGGGGCGTCGGTGCCTGGGCGGGCGCGGGCTCCTCGGCGGGGACGGCCTCGGGTGCGACGGGCTTGTTCAGGTACTCCTGCAGGAAGTACCCGCCGACGCCCAGCCCGATCGCCAGCAGCGGCTGCAGCAGCAGCTGCGGATAGGTCAGCGACGCTCCGATCCACGACACCGCCTGATAGGCGACGGCGGACAGGAACGGCCCGTACTGCACCAGCGTGGGGCCGGGGTTGGTCAGCAGGCCCGTGATCAGGTCGACGGTGTTGCCGATCGGGTCCTGCAGGAACTCGGTGATCGGCTGGAACAGCGAGTTGGTGTAGTCGGAGTACGCCTGGAAGAACTGGTTGACCGCCTGCAGCAGCTGCTGGAGGAAGTCGGCGTTGTTGAGCGCGTTGCCCGCGTCGAGCGCCTGCACCTGGGCGAAGGACTGCTGCGCCGAGGCCGCACTCGAGCCCGCCTCGCCGACACCGGGCGCCAGCAGGAAGGGCGCGGGCGGCGTGACGGGCGTCGCCGCGACGGACGCGCCGGCCACGGCCTGGTAGGTGCTCATCGCGGTGGCCGCCTGGATCCACATCCGGACGTAGTCGGCCTCGTTGAGCGCGATCGGGATCATGTTGATGCCCAGGAAGTTCGTCGCCATCAGCACGCCGTGCACCGTGTGGTTGAGCGCGAGTTCGGGCAGCGTCGGCATCATCGCCAGCGCCGTCGTGTACGCCGCTGCCGTCGTCTCGTGCTGGACGGCCGCGGCGGCGCTGTTGGCGCTCGCCTGGGCCAGCCACGTCAGGTACGGCGCGTGCGCGGCGACGTACTGCTCAGCGCTCGGGCCCTCCCACGCGCCCGACTGCACGGCGGCCAGCAGGCTGGTGAGTTCCGCTGCGGCCATCGAGTATTCGGCACTCAGTGATTGCCATGCCCCGGCGGCGGCGAGCAGCGAGCCGGGGCCGGGGCCACTGCTCAGCAGGCCCGAGTGCACCTCGGGCGGCAGCGCCATCCAGACGGGAGCGGTCATGGTCGGATCAGCTACCCGCGGTCAGGTAGGAGGACGCGGCCATGGCGTCGCCGGTGGCGTAGCTGGTGCCGGACTCCGCCACGCCGACACCGGAGCGACCGAGTTCCATGGTGCCCTGTGCGGCGACGGCGTTGTGTTGCGCGCCATGTGAACTGAACGCGCCCGCCGACTGCAGCGACACCGGATCGGCGGCCGGCGGCAGCACGGCCGAGACGAGCGGCGCGGCGGCGGCGTGCGCGGCGGCCAGACGTGCCACGAGCGCCTCCACCTGACCGCCCGCGGCGGTCAGACCCTCTGGGACCACACGAAGAGTCATCGATTGAACTCCCTTCCTCTGTTGCCGCTCGCCGCCGCTTCGTCGACGAACGGGTTGACCAGTTGCACGAACGTCGCGCCGTCGCGGTCGTCGAGCAGCAACCCCCGGCCCGCGGGCAGCCGGCTGAACCGGTGGCCACGGATCTTGCCGCTGTCCTGCGGGTTGCCGGACAGCATCAGCGTGGTCGCCTGCAGCTCGTTGAGGCGACGGAGCAGTGGCGCCGTCATGATCGCGTGCGCGGATCCCGCCGCCCGCGCCGTGACGATCACGCGCAGGCCCAACTCCGTTGCCTGCGAAAGCAGCCCGACGACGTTCGCCCACGGCCGTTGCCCGACGTACGGCCCGTTGACCGCCGGCGCATCGGGGATCTGATCGACGTCGTCGACGATCAGGTAGTGCGTATGCCCCTCGTAGCTCCAGCCGCTGAGCTGCTGCGGCGTGAGACCCGCCGGGGGACGGCGCTTCTCGAGCAGCGCGGACAGGCCGAGCATCGCCGGTGTCACTCGGTCGATGTTGGGCGTGTATTCGTTGTCGGGGAACAGCGGCTCGTCGACGAGGTGCAGCCTGCGGTCGATGACCGTGAACGCGACGTCGTCCTGCGTCGAGTTGTCCCGGATCGTGCGGATGAGGTGCCGAAGCAGGGTCGTCTTGCCGGACTTGGTGTCGCCGAACACCATCAGCAGTGGGTTGTCGGCGAAGTCGACCTCGACCGCGGCCAGGTCCTCCTCGCGCTGACCGACCACGATCCGCTCCGGGCCGCGGTACAGCGGCGCGACGGCCTCGGGAGCGAGGACCGTCGGCAGCAGCCGTACCGGTGGTGCGGCCTGGCCGGGGTAGCGGGAGTTGATCGCCCCGATGGTCTCGAGTGCGGGCTGGGCGAACAGGAAGTGCTCTGCCGCCATCGTGAGACCACGTCCGGGCTGGTCGGCCGGCACACCGTCGGCGGCGCGGCGCAGCGCACCCACCACCCGCACGTTGCTGTCCTGGGAGTCGGACAGCTTGAGTTCCAGCCGCAGCCCCAGGCCGTCGCGCATCGCCAGCGGCACCTCGAGCCAGTTCGGCGTGGTGATGACGACGTGGATGCCGTACGACAGTCCGGTGTTGGCGAGTTCGGTCACGCGGGCCAGCAGCGGGTTGCGGGTGCTGAACTGGTCGGTGTTGTCGCGGCTGAACGCGTACAGGTTGTCGATGACCAGGAACACCTCGCCGTAGCCGTCGCTCTGAATGCCGTTGCCGCCGTTGGCCGCCCGCTGCTGACGTGCCCGGAGCAGCTGCTCCAGCTCGCCGAACGTGCGGCGGATGCGCTCGGGCTCCAGCGGCGAGGCCACGCTGCCGACGTGGGCCAGATCGGCCATCGGTCGGAGCTGACCGCCGCCGTAGTCGAGGCAGTAGAACGTCACGTCGCGCGGGGAGTGCAGTGCCGCGGCCGACAGCATGAACGTTTGGAGCGCGGTGGTCTTGCCCGACTTGGGACCGCCGTGGATGACGAGGTTCGCCCCCGCCGAGGTGGCGTCGAACACCAGGGGGTCCCGCCGCATTTGGAAGGGCCGGTCGATCTCGCCGAGGGGCCAGCGCCACTGCCGCTCGGGCACCCCCGCGCGGTGCAGCAGTTCGGCGAGCGGGATCGGCTCGTCCAGCGGCGGCAGCCACAGCGCCGGCGCCTTCGGGCCGTAGTGCGACAGCTGATCGCCGATGGTGGCCACAAGCTTGCGCGGCGGCCGCACGTCCTCGTCGACCGCGCCGTGCACGACCACCGTGTCCGCAGGCGCCTCCACGTGACCGGCCGTGAACGGCTGCGGCACGGGGACGGCGGACACCACGACCGACGTGGGCTTGCGCGGCGGGTCGTAGATGCCGTCGACGTAGGTGCTGCGGAACTTCACCGGCATGGCGCCGGGCGTCGGCACCAGGAAGCCCTCGCCCTTGTGGTCGGGGCCGGACTCGATGTGGAACGCGTCCTCGACGCCGATGATCTGGCGGCTGACGCTGGGGCTGGCCACCTTCAGGCCGATCCGGTAGGAGGTGTTCTTGTCGATGTCCTTGATTCGCCCGACGTCGAGCGTCTGCGAGGCGAACAGGATGTGGATGCGGAACGAGCGGCCCTTGCGCGCCACGTAGTCGAAGAGGTCCGCGTACTCCGGGTGGTCGGCCAGCATCAGCGAGAACTCGTCGGCCACCACCAGCAGCGTGGGCATCGGCGCGAGATCGTGTCCGGCCGCGATGGCCGCCTCGTACTCGAGCACCGAGTTGAACGCGCTGCCCTGCACGCGCCGGCCCGCCTCCATCAGCAGCTTCTCGCGCCGCGCCACCTCGCCGCGCAGCGTGTCCGCGAACCGATCGGCCAGCGAGCGCTTCTCGGCCATGTTGGAGATGACGGCGACGACCTGGGGGAAGTGGCGGAAGATGTCCGCGCCCGCCTCGCCCTTGAAGTCGGCGTAGATGACCACCAGGCGGTCGGCGGAATGAGTCGTCAAGAGCGCCAACAGCAGTGCCATCAGGGTCTGCGACTTGCCGGAGCCAGTCATGCCGATCATCAGGCCGTGCGGACCCATGCCGCCCTCGGCCTCGTCCTTGAGGTCGAACATCAGCGGCTCGCCCGTGGCGGTGACGCCGATGGGCACGCGCAATTCGTCGGCGCGGGTGCGCGGCGCCCACAGGTCGGCGACGTCGAGTGCCGCCGCATCGGAGATGCCGAGCAGCGTGTTGAACGTCTCGAGGCCCGCGCTCGTGGTCCTGGCCTGACGGGGGTTGGAGTCCCACCGCGACAGGCGGCGCGCCACGTGCTCGGCGTCCGCCGTCGGGTAGCTGTCGGCCCGGGCGACGTAGGTCTGCCACGACCCCGTCTGCCAGCGCTCGATGCGCCCGTCGACGACGCGCAGGACGGGGCGTTCGGGGTCCGAATACTGCTCGTGGTGCGGCTCTTCGGTGGTCCGGTGCACCACCGTGACGCCGGCGACGCCCGCTCGCGGCACGACGAGGGCCGGGTCGGCGTCCGGATCGTCGACGATCACCAGCAGGTGCCGGGTGGGGGCGTCGGCGGATCCGAAGGCGCCGCGGTCGTCGAGCGCCGGAGCCAGCAGGTCGCGTAGTTCGGTCGCACCGGTCGCGAGGTAGCGCGCGGCGCCTGCCCCGTCGACGCGGCCCGGGACGTCGACGTGCGACAGCCACTTCAGCCACGACCAGTCGGCGCCCTCGAGGTCGGGGGACGCCAGGGCGACGCCGAGGACGGCGGGGTCGTGCCAGGTGACGGCCTGCGCGATCCAGGCCCGCAGGGCGCCGCGGACGTCCTCCGGGTCGCCGACCACGGTGATGCGGGAGACCTTCGCGAGGTCGATGCCCGAGGGCACCGCGCGGACGGTGCGCTGCACCTCGAGCAGGCTCCGGAGTGCGCTGTGCGACACGGGTTCCAGATCGATCTCGTCCGCGGCGTCCTTGACCCGGAGCGTCGCGTTGAGGGGTGCGTCGTGCAGGCCGGTGCGCACGACCAGGAAGTCGGGGTCGTGCGGGTCGCGCTCCCACTGCCTGCGGGTGCCCGGTACCTCGGCCAGGAGTGCGGGCGCAGGATGTGACCACTCCAACGACGCGCGCTGCTCGGCGGCATGGGCGCGGACGTTGTCGCGCACCACCGACAGGTAGCGCAGGTAGTCGGCGCGCTCGGCGTCCACCTCCTCGGTGCGCACCTTGCCGTCGGTTCCGCGGTACATGGCGGTGGCGGCGAGCAGCAGCACGAACGGGAAGAACAGCGTCGTCGGCGACAGGAGCCGCATCCCGGTCGCGAACAGCGCGACGATCATTCCGACGATGAGGATGACGATCAGGTACGGCAGGACCCTGCGCAGCAGCGACGGCGGCACCAGTCGCGGCAGCTCGGGCGGCGACTCGATGGTGATGGTGCCCTTGCGCGAGACCGGTGCCGGTAGGCGACGACGGGCCTCGAAGATGATGCGACTCATGGAGTTTCCCTGATGACGGCCGGGCTGGGGTCGGGTTCGAGCCCGTCGTGCGCGAGGAGCGCATCGGCGCGGGACAGCGTCGGCCCTGCGGCGAACTGGTTGAGCATCGCCCACGGGATGGGCAGCGGCGGTGGCACGAGACCGAGTGCGCCGAGGGTGTCCTGATCGGAGTCCTGGTCGACGCCGTAGCGGACGCCGGTGTCACCGACCCAGAACAGCGACCCCGCGGCCGGCGACGCCGGCTGCTGACGGACGTCCTGACCGACGGTCTGGACGAGGAAGCCGGTGCCGGGGGCGAGGACCACCCGGTTGGCGGTCACCCCGGCGCCGCCACCGACGAGTTGCACGGGCCGCAGACCGTCGGCGACGGGAAGCGCTGCACCGGTGAGGAGGTCGAGCGTGCCGCCGGTGGCGTCCACCGGGTGCGACCAGCGTGCGCAGGTCAGCGGTGCGGCCGCGGAGTCGATCAGGCCGACGGGCCCGGCGGGGTACGCGTCGACGTCGATGGCGCTCGCGACGGGCAGCCGCGCCACGTCGTCGGCGCCCAGACGTGGCGGCTGCGCCAGCCCGTAGGAGTTCGCGTTGCGCAGGATGGCGGCGAGCACGGGCGAGATCGGTTGCAGCCCTTCGGCGAGTACCGCGTAGTGGCGCAGCGTGTTGTCGGCGTCGAAGGCCGCCACCACGGAGCCGATCTGGGCCGGCACCGGCAGCGGGTAGCCGGGCTGCCCGCCCGCACCCGCGATGGCGGGCACGATCAGGGCGGGCGCCTCGGGGATGGCGTTGAACAGGCCCGGCGCGATCGCCCGCGGAGCCGGTGCGCCCGTGCCGATGCCCAGGGCGTCGGTCACGGCGCGGTCGGCCAGGTCGACCTTGCTGCGTCGACCGTCCCACAGCAGCCAGGTGCCGGCGTTGGGCCCGCCGTCGTTGCGGACCAGTACGGCCTGCCCGTCCGGCAGCGCCGTCGCGCGCTCACCGCTGTCGTCCAGTGCCCCCGCGATCACCGTGATGCCCACCGCGGGACCGGAGGCGGCGTCGCACACCGTCCACTCCGCGTCGCGGGCGGTGTTCTGCACCATGCGTTCCGGGGCGCCGGGGATGCCGATCAGGTTGCCGCGTGCGAACTGGTCGATCTCGCTGCTCTTGACCGTGGTCGGCTTGTCGGGGCGATCGGCGATGAGCCGCGCCGAGGTCAGGTTCAGCACGGGGTGCACCTGGTCGCCGAGTCGCACGTAGAGCGCGGCGGTTTCGCGGTCGGCGAGGATCGCGCTGTCGCCGGCGTCGCCCGCGGGCCGGATCAGCGAGAAGATGAAGCACCCCGCCAGGCCGGTGACGAGCAGCAGGGCGCCGACGAGGACGGCCCGTGACTGCGTGCGCAGCGGATCGACGAGCATCCGGGTGTCGTGGAGCGCCACGCCGGATGCCCTGCGGCGCATGACGAATCGCCATCCCGACACCTGGTGGCGGGTGACGAACCCACGGCGGTAGGCCACGCGTTCGGGGTTGTCGTTGACCGGCGTGCGCGAGGCAAAGGACCGGCGGTCGTCCTCCTGGCCCGTCACCTGGGCACCTCGAGCCCGAGGCCGCGGAGCAGCGGGATCGCGGAGTTCATCACGTCGGTGTCGGTGATCGTCATCAGCTCGTCGTCGGTGAAGTCGTCACTGTCCGAGTGGTCGAGCCGGTATTCGCGCTCCTCCTCGGAACGTTCGACGAGGTTGCGGACGAAGCGGCCGTTGCCCGCGATGTCCAGGCTGCGCCGTGCGACGCCCGCGGCGTCGGGGGTGGTGGCCGTCGCGAGGTGCGCGAACAGGGCCTCCATGTGGTCGCGTGCCGCACCAGCGAAGACGCTGTCGCGCTTCTCCGCCATCCGCATCGCGATCTCGACCAGTTCGTGTGCTGAGTAGGACGGGAAGTCGATGCTGCGGGTGAAGCGGGACCGCAGGCCTTCGTTGGTGTCGAGGAAGTTGTCGAGATCTGCGCGGTAGCCGGCCACGATGACGACCAGGCGGTCGCGGTCGTTCTCCATGCGGGCCAGCAGCGTGTCGATGGCGACGAGGCCGAAGTCGTTCTTGGCGCCGGTGGACACCAGCGCGTAGGCCTCGTCGAGGAACAGCACGCCGTCCAGGGCGCTGTCGATCAGCGCGTTGGTCTTGGCCTCGGTCTCGCCGATGTGCTGGCCGATCAGGTCGGCACGGTGCACCTCGCGGACGGTCTCCTTCTTGAGGATGCCCAGACCGCAGTAGATCTTGGCGACCACGCGCGCGATGGTCGTCTTGCCGGTTCCCGGTGGGCCCGCGAAGACCAGGTGGTTGGTGCGCTGGGCGACGGCCAGACCGCGCTCCTGGCGGCGGATGGCCATGGCGACCGACGACTTGAGCCGGGCGACCTGGAACTTCACCTCGTCGAGGCCGATGAACTCGGCGAGTTCGGCCTCCGCCTCGATCAGCAGGTGCGCCTTGCGTTCCTTGGCGCCGGGGTCGACGAAGTCGGTCTCGTCAGGCTCGGTGGCGGGGTCCCACGGGTCGATGCGCGCCTCGATGCGGGCGGCGGTGGTCGGGACGATGGCGAACGACGTGTCCGACAGCGCCTCCTCGACCTGCGCGTGCTCGGGGTTGGCGGCGTACAGCTCGGCGAGGGTGTCCGCGGCGTCGAGGTCTTCGCCCTGCGCGCGCAGCGACAAGGCCTTGACGAGCGTGCCGTCCACGACGGCGACGGCCACCGGCCCCGAGGGATCCTCGAGATAGGACAGCGCAGGGGCGAACATGCCCAGCCGGGCCAGCGAGGTGCCGAGCGCGACCCGCGCGGCGTGGGCGTACGCGTCGTCGAGCCGGGGGTCGTTCACCACGGGGGTCAGCACGCGCACGACGTCCGACCAGCGTTCGGTGCGGTGGTACATCGCGACCCGCACCCAGCGGGCCTGGAGCCAGCTCGGCCTACGCTCGAGCAGCTGGGCCACCAGCCGGTCCCCGGCGGCGTGGTCGCCGCGGTCGGACAGCGTCGCGGCGTAGGCGAGCTGGAAGTCGTCGGGCGTGGTCGCACGGAAGGTCAGGTAGAGACCGGTGTCGTAGTCGAAGCCGAGGTCCCCCGCCGCCATCTCGAGGTGGCCCTGCAGTACGCCGGCGGTGGCGACGGTGCGCCAGATCGATTCGACGACGCGTGCGCTGGTGTCGCCGGCGGCGGCCAGGCCGGTCCAGGCGTCGCAGTGCTCGTGCGCGATGCGCGTCAGTTCGGCGAACCCGGTCCGCGCTGCCGCGACGTCCGCCGGACGGCGCCGGTCGTGGACGGTCAGACCGAGCGTCCGGCAGCATGTGCTGAAACGGCTGAGAACCTCTCGGTCCACCCGCGCCCCCGCAAGCGTGTCACTACCCATGTGTGGTCACGGAGACTGAACGCCCCCGCCATCTCCCTTATGTATGCCTAAGCTAACTCGCCGAAGTTAGCATTGCATAACTTAACTGTCGAGATGCACGGTGCGCGTTGCCGATGGTGACCGCGGTCACTCCTTGGTGGCGGTCACCAGGCTCGTCGAGGCGACCATCGGACCCGCGTCGGGATCGTCGGGCGGGACGGATCTGCCCAGTTGATCGAGATACGCAGGGAGGGCCGTGGCTTCCGCGCTCCACCCGCGGGCCCCGAACCACTCCTCCGCGGGGGCGTGTTGCTCGTTGTAGACCAGGGTGAAGAACGACCCCTCCGCACCTGCGTCGCGCTCCTCCTGCTGCTTTGCCAGGAAGACCTCCGCCGGCATCGGCCGCCCCTCCTCGACGGCGACCCAACTGCCCGGATGAGCCATTTCGTCGATACCCCTGAACAATTGCTCCTGGGCATCCGCCGGCAGGTAGATCAGCAGTCCCTCCGCGATCCAGGCCGACGGCCGGGCGGGGTCGAAGCCCGCGTCGCGCAGTGCGGCGGGCCAGTCGTCGCGCAGGTCGATCGGCACCTCGACGCGCTCGGCACGCGGTTCGGCGCCGTGGCGGGTGAGGACCTCCCTCTTGAAGTCGAGCACCTGGGGCTGGTCGAGTTCGAAGACCCGGGTGCCGTCGGGCCAGGGCAGCCGGTAGGCCCGCGAGTCGAGACCGGCGGCGAGCAGAACGATCTGGTCGACGCCCGCCTCGGCGGCGTGGGCGAAGTACGCGTCGAAGTAGCGGGTACGCGCGCCCTGGAACGACACGAAGTGGTCGCCGAAGGTCGATCGGAGCCGCAGTGCGCCCGCAGTCGGCCCGTCGCCCGACCCGGTGTCGTCGAGCACCTCGGCCCACGGACCGCCCACCGCCCGGCAGAACACCTCGGCGAAGGGATCGACGGCGAGCGGATCGTCCTTCTGCGCCTCGAGTGCACGTGCAGCGGCGACGAACAGTGCCGTCGAGCCGACGCTCGTGGTGATGTCCCAGGTGTCCCGCTCGTCTCCGTGGGGTCGCATCGGCCCGAGGCTACGCCCGGATTCTGACAGTCCGATGGGTCCGTTCCGGCTCGCGGACGCACACCTCAGATCAACGGGCGCCCCGTCCTGACGCGCCGGTCCAGGTCCTTCAGCAGGACGTTGAACGGGAACTGGCGGACGACGCTCGGCAGCGCGTGGTTGACCGTGCGCAGCACCGCGATCACGCGGTCGAACGCGCGCTGGCGCTCGTCGTCCCACGGCAGGCGCATCTCGTCGCGGAACCGCTGCGGCAGGAACCCGGTCGTGATCAGCAAGGCGAACGCCTCCAGCCGGCGCTGGATCGGTCCCGGTAGCCGAACGCCCCGGATGCGGTTGGCCGCGATCGGATAGAGGTAGTCGCGCAAGGTGTCGTCGATGTGTACCTCGTCGAGCGACCGCTGCCAGTAGTCGTCGAACGCGGCGCGGTCGGCCGGCCACATCTCCTGCGGAACCTGCAGCGTGGTGCCGAGATTCGCGCCGTCGACGTAGTGCTGATCGGCGGTCTCGTCGTCGAGTTCGCCGACGAACAGTCGATACACGTCGACGCCGCCCTTGTAGAGGCATGCCGCGACCCACAGCTGCAGGTCCTTGTCGAAGGCGTGGTACTTCACGGGGCTCTCGTCGGTCGAGTAGACCTGCGCGTGTGCGCCGTTGACGGCCCGCCGAAACGCCTTCTTCTGCGCGTCCGATCCCTTGGTCGCGACGGCGAGGTACGTGAACGTGGTGCGCGCCCGCTTGATCGGGTGCAGGTCGACGCGGCCGCTCTCGACGCGGCTCTCGTACACGCCGTAGCCGACGCCCGGGCGGGCCAGCTGCATGATCACGTTCGCCGGCCCGGCGAGCAGCGCGACGCCCATCAGCCCGTCGTCGAAGTGCGCACCGCGCCGTCGCCGCGCCGTCGACCTGGCGGGGGCGCTGATCGCCCGCTCGACGTGACTGTCGTTGACCGTCATCGGTCGCCCCTTCGGTCCAAATGTGAGAACGAGTGTTTCCTGATATTGCAGCCACAGTCGACGGGTGTCAAGATGGTGCTCGTGGCGGAGACCAGGGCGCAGGTGCGGCCGTATCGCGGCGTGGATGCCGCGCAGCGCCTCGCCGACCGTCGACGGCGGTTCGTCGAGGCCGGCCTCGACCTGCTCGGGGGGACCTCGGCGGGTCCGCCGCCCGAACTGACGGTGCGGGCGGTCTGCCGCGGCGCGGGCCTCGCGGCGCGCTACTTCTACGAGACCTTCACCGACAAGGACCAGTTCGTGGGTGCGGTGTTCGACAGCGTCATCGCCGAACTCGCCACGACCACGCAGGCCGCGGTCGCCTCGGCGCCGCAGGCCGAGCAGAACAGCGCGGGCATGGCCAACATCGTGCACACCGTGGCCTCGGACCCGCGGGTCGGACGACTGCTGTTCAATGCCCGACTCTCGAACGCCGTCGTCAACGCCAAGCGCGCCGAGTCGGGGGTGTTGCTGGCCACGCTGTACGGCCGGGAGATCGGCGTCGCGCTCAAGGTCGGCGGGGACCACACCACCCGCCGCGGGATGGCCACCGCGCACTTCGCGGTCGGCGGCGTGGGCCAGACCATCAGCGCCTGGCTGGCCGGTGACGTCGACCTCTCCCCCGACGAGCTGGTCGACCAGTTGGCCGCCGTCCTCGACGAGATCAGCCAGCCCCGCCTGTACGACGACAACTGAGACGTCGGGGTGCGCCGCCGGGCGGCTGCTCACGGTCAAGTCGTCTATCTTGCAGGCCATTTCGACGGTGCGACCGTCGGGGCACTAGAGGGCGACAATGCGCACGCGCCACCCGCGCGACGCTCCGGATCCTCGTCATCCGGCGGGATCGCCACGCGTTTCTCGACTCCGGGGTCTGGTCAAGATCAATGTGCGAACCTAACATCATCACGGACACCCCGGACCAGGATTCGAGGACGCCATGGCGGTCACATCTCGTGGGTGCTCGCCGGCTCCGCGCCGACGGATGGCGTTCGGGTGCGGGCACCATCACCGGGAGTCGACCCCATGAGCAGAACTTCCGACCAAACCCCGGGCGTGACGCGTGAATTCATCGGCGTCGACTCGCCATCGGCGCGGCGCGCCGGGTCCGGCGGCCATCCCTGCCAGGGCGTGTACTACCGCGGCGTCGGCCGTAAGCCCAAGGTGGCCATGATCGCCACGCACTATCAGGTCGACTTCTCCGAGCACTATCTCGCCGACTACATGGCGACCCGCGGCGTCGGGTTCCTGGGCTGGAACACCAGGTTCCGCGGCTTCGAGAGCAGCTTCCTGCTGGACCACGCTCTCGTCGACATCGGCGTCGGCGTGCGCTGGCTGCGCGAGGTCCAGAACATCGAAGCCGTGGTGCTGCTGGGCAATTCGGGCGGTGGCTCACTGATGGCCGCCTACCAGGCGCAGGCCGTCGACCCGCACGTCTCGCCCGCCGAGGGCATGCGTCCGGCACCGGGCCTCGGCGAACTCGACGCGGCCGACGGGTACGTCGCCAGTGCCGCCCACCCCGGCAGGCCCCAGGTGCTGACGGCGTGGATGGACGGTGCCGTGACCGACGAGTCCGACCCGGTGGCCACCGATCCCGACCTCGACCTGTTCGACCGCCGCAACGGCCCGCCGTACCCGGACGGGTTCCTCGAGCGCTACCGCGCAGCGCAGGTCGCCCGCAATCACGCCATCACCGACTGGGTCGAGCGCGAACTGGTCCGCGTTCGGGCGGCGGGGTTCTCGGACCGTGCATTCTCCGTGCACCGCACCTGGGCGGACCCGCGGATGGTCGATCCCACCATCGAGCCGACGAAGCGGCCCGGAAACACCTGCTATGCAGGGGATCCCGCGCGAGCCAACCGATCGGCACGCGGCATCGCCGCGGCCTGCACGCTGCGGAACTGGCTGGGCATGTGGAGCCTGCGGCACGCACAGACCAGCGCCGAACCGCACCTGGTTCGCATCGACAGCCCAGCGCTGGTGATCAACGCCGAACAGGACACCGGCGTCTTCCCCTCCGACGCCCGACGCATCCACGACTCACTGGGAAGTACGGACAAGACGCTCTGCGCCATCGACTCCGACCACTACTTCACCACCCCCGGCGCGCGCAGCGAGCAGGCCGACCTGATCGCGAAGTGGATCGCCAAGCGATGGCGGTGACGGCGCCGGACGTACGGTTGGTGCCGTGACCATCCGAGTGCTGGCCCACTTCGTGCCGGGCGACAAGGTCCCATCGCTCCTGACACCGCATTCCGCCTGGCTCGACGTCAGGTTCTGCGCCGAGAGCGACGACGCCGCGTTCCACCGCGAGCTGCCCGAGGCCGACGTCGTCTGGCACGTGCTCCGGCCGCTCTCGGGGGTCGACGTCGACGGCGCCGGGAAGTGCAGGCTCATCCACAAGCTCGGCGCCGGCGTCAACACCATCGACGTCGACGCCGCCACCCGGCGGGGCATCGCGGTGGCGAACATGCCCGGCGCCAACGCGCCCTCGGTCGCCGAGGGCACCGTGCTGCTGATGCTCGCCGCCCTGCGCAGGCTCGTCGCGCTCGACCGGGCCACCCGTGCCGGCGAGGGCTGGCCGTCGGATCCGACGCTCGGCGACACGGTGCGCGACATCGGCGGCTGCACGGTCGGGCTGGTCGGGTACGGCAACGTCGCCAAGCGGGTCGAGACCATCGTGTCGGCGATGGGCGCGACCGTGCTCCACACCAGCACCGGGGACGACGGCCACCACGGCTGGCGGCCGCTACCCGACCTGCTCGCCGAGAGCGACGTCGTTTCCCTGCACCTGCCGTTGACCGACGCCACCCGAGGGCTCATCGGCGCGGACGCGCTCGCCACCGTGCGGACCGACGCCGTGCTGGTCAACACCTCGCGCGGGCCCATCGTCGACGAGCACGCGCTGGCCGACGCACTGCGGGACGGACGCCTGGCGGCCGCCGGCCTCGACGTGTTCGGGGAGGAGCCCGTGCCGGCCGACAATCCCCTGCTGGCGCTCGACAACGTGGTCGTCACGCCGCACGTCACCTGGTACACCGCCGACACCATGCGGCGGTATCTCGCGGAGGCCGTCGACAACTGCGAGCGGCTGCGCGACGGCCGCGAACTGGCGAACGTGGTCAACGGGGTCCAGCCCACCTGGTGAACCTGGTGAACGACGTGCTTGACGCGCCTCCCGGTGCATTGGGTAACGTCGGTCCCAACCGACCGGTTGATCAGAGGAGACCCGCATGCCCATCGCGATCCTGTCCGAACACACCGACCTGGCCGACTCGGTGCGCTCGTTCGTCCAGCGCGTGGCCCCCTCCGAGGTGCTGCACGAGGCGCTGGAGACTCCGATCGCCAACCCGCCGTCCTTCTGGAAGGGCGCGTCCGAGCAGGGCTTGCAGGGCGTGCACCTGTCCGAGGACGTCGGCGGTCAGGGCTTCGGCATCCTCGAGCTGGCCATCGTCCTTGCCGAGTTCGGCTACGGCGCGGTGCCCGGCCCGTTCGTCCCGTCCGCGATCGCCAGCGCGCTGATCTCAGCCAACGACGCCAACGACAAGCGGCTCGAGGGTCTGGCGTCCGGCGAGGTGATCGCCGCGTACGCCATCGACTCCAGCCTGACCGCGACCCGGCAGGGCGCCGGCCTGGTCATCCGCGGCGAGGTCCGCGCCGTGCCCGCCGCCGCACAGGCCTCGCTGCTGGTGCTGCCCGTCGCGATCGACGGCGACGAGGCATGGGTGGTCCTCGACGCCGACCAGGTCGAGATCGAACCGGTCGCCAGCGTCGACCCGCTGCGCCCGCTGGCGCACGTGCGCGCCAACGCGGTCGAGGTCGACGACGCCCGCGTGCTGTCCAACCTGAGCCGCACCCGGGCCCGCGCCCTCATGTCGACGCTGCTGTCCGCCGAGTGCATCGGCGTGGCGCGCTGGGCCACCGACACCGCCGCCGAGTACGCCAAGATCCGGGAGCAGTTCGGCCGCCCGATCGGCCAGTTCCAGGCCATCAAGCACAAGTGCGCCAACATGATCGCCGAGACCGAGCGGGCGACGGCGGCCGTGTGGGATGCGGCGCGTGCGATCGACGAGACCGGTGACGACACGAACTACGAGTTCGCCGCCGCCGTCGCCGCCACCCTCGCCCCGGCCGCCGCACAGCACACCGCGCAGGACTGCATCCAGGTGCACGGCGGCATCGGCTTCACCTGGGAGCACGACACCAACGTGTACTACCGGCGCGCCATCGTGCTCGCGGCGTGCTTCGGCCGGGCCGCGGACTACCCGCAGCAGGTCGTGGACGTCGCGACGGCCACCGGGATGCGTCCGATCAACATCGACCTGGACCCCGATACCGAGAAGCTCCGCGAGGAGATCCGCACGGAAGTCGATGCGCTGAAGGCGATGTCGCGCGAGGAGCGCACCACGGCGATCGCCGAGGGCGGCTGGGTGCAGCCGCACCTGCCGAAGCCGTGGGGCCGGGCCGCCGCACCGATCGAGCAGATCATCATCGCGCAGGAGTTCGCCGGCGGATTGGTGAAGCGCCCGCAGATGGGCATCGCCGCCTGGATCATCCCGTCGATCGTGGCCTACGGCACCGACGACCAGCAGCAGCAGTTCCTGCCGCCGACCTTCCGCGGCGAAATGATCTGGTGCCAGCTGTTCTCCGAGCCCGGCGCCGGCTCCGACCTGGCCAGCCTGACGACGAAGGCCACGAAGGTCGACGGCGGGTGGCGCATCACCGGCCAGAAGATCTGGACCACCGGTGCGCAGTTCTCGCAGTGGGGCGCGCTGCTCGCGCGCACCAATCCGTCGGCGCCGAAACACGGTGGCATCACGTACTTCCTGCTCGACATGAAGTCCGAGGGCGTCGAGGTGAAGCCGCTGCGCGAACTCACCGGCAACGCGATGTTCAACACCGTGTTCATCGACGACGTGTTCGTGCCCGACGAGATGGTGCTGGGCGAGGTCGACCGCGGCTGGGAGGTCAGCCGCAACACGCTGACCAACGAGCGCGTGTCGATCGGCAGCAGCGAGCCTCCGTTCCTCGCGAGCCTCGAGCAGTTCGTGGAGTTCGTGCGCGACGGGCACTTCGACCAGATCGAGCAGCACGACGCGGGCAAGCTGATCGCCGAGGGCCACGCCGCGAAACTGCTCAACATGCGCTCGACGCTGCTCACGCTGGCGGGCGGTGATCCCATGCCCGCGGCCGCGATCAGCAAGTTGCTGTCGATGAAGACCGGCCAGGGGTACGCGGAGTTCGGGGTGTCGTCGTTCGGCACCGACGCCGCGATCGGCGACCAGGGCGAGCTGTCCGGCAAGTGGGCGGAGTACCTGCTCGCCGGGCGCGCCACCACCATCTACGGCGGCACGTCCGAGGTGCAGCTCAACATCATCGCCGAACGCCTGCTCGGCCTCCCACGCGATCCGTAGGGGTCCCTCCTCGCGTTCTGACGGCGCCTGCACGCCGGGCGCCGTCGTCCGTCGATTTGATCATCACCGCGAACCTGCGACCACTGGGCATTACGGTCGATCCATGGTGCCCACCGCTGCCGGCTCACTGCTGCCCTACGGTCGCATTCCGACCGGTGACGGGCCCTCGCTGCTCGCCGTCGCACCCGGCGGCACGGTGTACGTCTCCAATAAAGGTGACCAGACCATCACTTCCTGGGACCCAGCGGCGCACGAGACGACCACCTTTTCCTCCCTTCCCGGTCCATGGGCGCTGGCGGTGAGTCCGGACGGCGAACTGCTCTACGTTCTGCACGCCCCAGCCACCGGGCCCTACGTGGTCGACATGATTCGGACCGCGGACCGCGCGAGGGTGGGTCAGGTACGGATCGACGACCGCCCAGGTGGCGAGATCGCATTGTCGCCCAGCGGGACTCGTCTCTACGTGGCGACGAGTGCGGGCATCACGGTCATCAACACGTTCAATCAGTCCATCGTCACGAAGGTGTCCTTCGGGGGCAGGCCCACCGGTGTCGCAGTCACACCCGACGGCAGTCGTGTCTACGTCACGGGCCAGGAGAGCGACACCGTCACCGTCATCGACACCGCCACGAACACGGTCGCCCGCACCATCCCGGTAGGGCCAGAGCCCTACTACGGCATTGCCATCACGCCCGACGGTCGCCGCGCGTACGTCCCAAACCACAACGACGGAATGAGCCCGGGCACGGTTTCGGTGATCGACACCGATCCCGGAAGCGGCACCTACCACTCGGTCATCGCCACGGTGGCAGTCGAACTCGCTCCCGTCAGTACTGCAGTGAGCCCGGACGGAAGCGTCGTGTACGTGGCCGGCTCCCTGGGTTCGCTCACGATCATCGACGTGGCGACCGGCGAGGTCGTCCGAGTCATCTCGCTCGGGGAACGCGACACCTACGATGTCGCGGCCAGCCCTGACGGCGAGTACGTCTATGTCAACAGCCTGCTCACCGATCACGTGCTCGTGTTCCGGGTAGCGCCCCCAGAGCTGTACACGATCGTCGACACGATCTCCGTTCCCGACCACCCGCAGAGCGTCGAGGTCAACCCCATCGACGGTAGCCTTTGGGTCACCAGCCCGGATTTGTACGTGTCCTTCGTCGATCCCGACCGCACCGTGACGAACTTCGGTGCGCAGCTCGACCACGGCATCTTCGACGTCGAGTTCAGCCGAGATGGCCGTTCGGCGTACTTGACCTGGCGCGACCGGGCGGTCCAGGTCTTCGACACCGCCTCGCGGACGCCCATCGGATTGATCGCGACACCAAGAGCCACGACCTACGTCGAGACCGACCCGAACGGCACGTTCGCCTACGTGGCGAATGTGGGAGGTTCCGCGGAGACCGTCACGGTGATCGACACCGCCACGAACGCCATCGTACGGTCGATTCGACTCCCCAACGTTTCAGCTGGCGCACTCTGCGTCTCCCCGGACGGCGCCTACATCTACCTGGTCGACGAGAGAAGCGGAAATGTCCTGCAGATCGACGGCGCAACCGGGTCGTTAGCCAAGACCATCGTCGTCGGCGACGCCTTCAAGTTCGTCGTCGTCAGCCCGGACGGCAAGACGCTCTACACCGTGGACGACGGCGTCGCGTCCGCAGGATCGTCTGCGCGAGCGCGGGTTTCGGTCATCGATGTCGCGTCCGGAGCGGTGTCGAAGATCGAACTGAATGGTCTGACCCCGTGGAACCCGATCCTCAACTCGGATGGCACCCGGCTGTACGTCGCCCAGTCGGAGTGGAACAGCGTCGCGGTGATCGACACCACGGTCAGACGGCTCATCTCGGTGGTCAACGTGGGAAGGAACCCCCGCGGAATGGCGATCAGCACCAACGGTGAATTCCTCTACGTGGGTAACTTCGACGACGGCACCGTGTCCGTGATGAAGATCGCGTAAGTAGACATCACCACCGCCCGTTCGAAGACTTCATGGACCGGTCGCCGGTTGGCACACCCCCGCACGGGGAAGGACAACGACATGACGTCGATCGCTCCCGTCCTGCTCTACGACGGCGTGTGCGGGGTGTGCAACCGCGGTGTCCGCACCATCCTCCGGTTCGACCGGCGGGGCACACTCCGCTTCGCGGCGCTCGACAGCGAGTTCGCCCGTGACGTGACCGCGCGGCACCCGGAGCTCCGGGACGTCGACTCCGTCGTCTTCGTCACCGATCCGGGGCTGCCCGGCGAGAGGGTCGACGTCCAGTCGGCGGCGATGTTCCGCGTCGCGGAGTACCTCGGCGGCCCGTGGCGGCTGACGCTGGCGGCCCATGCGATCCCGCGCCCGCTGCGCGACTGGGCGTACGCGCGCTTCGCCACGGTCCGCTACCGCATCGGCGGCCAGTACGACACCTGCCCGATCCCGCCGCCCGGGGTGCGCAGCCGGTTCATCGACGCCGCCTGACGCGAGTTCTGCCGACGCGTCGTTGCCGCACGCATCGCGCGACGCTGGTGCAGAATTCGTCTGACGTCGGCCGGCAGGAGGTGACCCACGAGCAATCCCGGGTCGGCCGTCACCCTGCGCCAGCTCCGATACTTCGCCGTTCTCGGCGAGGAACTGAACTATCGCCGCGCCGCCGAGCGGCTGTTCATCACCCAGCCCGCGCTGTCGACGGCGATCAAACAGCTCGAGCACGCCTTCGAGGTGGTGCTCTTCACCCGTAGCACCCGCGAGGTCGCGCTGACCGACCTCGGGGCGGCG
Source organism: Mycobacterium sp. PTI7 (assembly GCF_056679845.1). Taxonomy (NCBI): domain Bacteria; kingdom Bacillati; phylum Actinomycetota; class Actinomycetes; order Mycobacteriales; family Mycobacteriaceae; genus Mycobacterium; species Mycobacterium sp. PTI7. The sequence goes on along the minus strand of NZ_CM155252.1, from coordinate 5,372,065 downwards.
TGGCTCCCGCAGGTGCAGCAGGCGCTCGGCGGCGTGGATGCCGTCGTCGACAACCTCGTCACGCTCTCCGGCACCCGGCACGGCGTGCTCCGGCTCGGATACCTGATCGGCACCGGAGCAGACCTGCTCTTCCGCCTGGTGCGGCACTTCGAGGCGGCCTACCCCGACGTCACCGTCGAACCGATCGAGTACGACTTCGCCGATCCCACCGCGGGCCTGGCCGACGGCAGCACCGCGGTCGCGATCATCCGACCGCCCGTCGACCTGCCCGAGCACCGCATGCTGATGCTCGACGCCGAGTCGTGGGTGGCGTGCCTGCCGCGCGACCACCGGCTCGCCGAGCGCAGCGAGGTGGCGATCGCCGAACTGCTCGACGACCCCATCGTGTGCGCGCCGCTGACGGCCGGTCCGTGGCGCGACTACTGGCTCGCGATGGACGTGCGGGGCACCCGACCGCCGACGATCGCGGCGGTCGCGGCGACGTACGAGGCGGAGACCACGTCGATCGCGCGCGGACTCGGCATCAGCTTCACGTCGTCCTCGGTGGCCCGCTTCTACGAGCGACCCGGCATCGTTTACGTCCCGATAACGGATCGGCCGCCGAGTTACACGGCGCTGGCGTGGAAGCCGTCCGGGCTGTCGCCACAGGCGGACGCGCTGGTCAGGCACGTGCAGACGCACTGGAGCTTCGGCGAGACACCGACTGTCGAACCTGATTGATAACCGCTCGTTATGAGCAGATCAAAACAATGAACTTCCGGTGGACGGCTGCGGACGATTACCTGTTCCTAGGTGTAGACCCGAAGCCCTGACCTGGAGTGATCATGACCGATGCCCTAGCCTCCACCACTCATCAACCACCGCCCGTCAACGACGAGGACCAGCGCCTCACCGAGTTCGGCTACGAACAGAAACTCGACCGCTCGGTCGGCCGACTCGCGTCGTTCGCGATCGGCTTCGCCACGATCAGCGCCACCACGGCGGTGTTCACCGGCTTCGGCGCCGGCTACTTCACCGCGGGCGCGCCGTTCGTCTGGACGCTGCTGCTGGCCGCCGCCGTCTTCCTCGTCTGGGTCGTGATCGCCGCCGACCTCACGGCGAAGATCCCGCTCGCCGGCTACGCCTACCAGTGGACCAGCCGCATCCACGGCTCGACGCTCGCCTGGTTCACCGGCGTCATGGCACTCGCCGGATGGGTCTGCGGCATGACCGGCGTCGGCTTCATCCTGTCCGGCTATCTCGGCGGACTGTTCGGCTGGGACATGTCCCAGACCGTCCAGATCCTCGTCGCGATCGGCGTCATGGCCGTCTGCATGCTGGTCAACCTCTACGGCGTGCGGTTCGCGACGATGGTCAACAACATCGGCGTCAGCCTCGAGTTCGTCATCACCATCGGCGCGACGATCCTCGTCGCCGTCGTCGCGTTCTCCGCCCCCGAGAACCACCAGTCGTTCTCGGTGCTCTTCACCGGCGGCACGTCCGACGGCGCCACCCCGTACATCGTCGCGTGGCTGGCGGCGTCGCTCGGACCGTTCTTCGGATTGATCGGCGTGGAAGCCAGCGCCGACGTCGCAGAGGAGACCAAGGACGCCCGACACGTCATCCCGCGCACCATGTTCTACGCGCTGACCGCATCGATCGTCATCGAGTTCCTGATGTACGTCGTCTACGTGCTGGCCATCAAGGACGCCGCGGCCGTCGAGGCCAACGGCGCGGCCCCCATCGAGGAGATCATCACCCAGCAGGTGGGCCCGGTCGTCACGAAGATCGTCGTGGCCGTCGCACTCACCAACGTCATGGCCTGCATCCTGGCCAACATCCTGGTGGCCACGCGGCTGACCTATTCGATGGCCCGCGACAACATGCTGCCGTTCTCCCACGTGTGGCGACACGTCTCCACCACCAACCGCACCCCGACCTACGCGGTGCTCGGACTGTTCGGACTGTCCACCGCGCTGCTGCTCCTGGCGCTGGTCAGCGAGAAGGCCTTCTTCCTGATCCTCGGCCTGTCGGCCCTGGCGGTGTTCGCCACCTACGTCCTGCAGACCATCGCGCTGATCATCGGTCACCGCCGGGGCACCATCCCGACCGCCGAACCGGGCACGTTCGACCTGGGCCGCGCCCGCATGCCGATCTACGTGTTCGGGCTGATCGTGTTCAGCCTCGTCTGCGCCGCGCTGATCCTGCTGCCGCAGTTCGCCGGCAACAAGTGGGTGTTCCTCGGGCTCGTCGTCCTCGCCGGACTCTGGGCCGCGACGGGCCTGCGCAAGCGCCTCGCGACCGGCGAGGCGGGACCCGACTATGCCAAGACCCACCTCTCCTGACCTCGACTCACTCCGAAGGGAATCAGCATGACCACAACACATCTCGGCACCAGCAACCTCGTCGCCGTGGAACCGGGCGCCATCCGGGAGGACACTCCCCCGGGCTCGGTGATCCAGTACAGCGACTATGAACTCGACACCACCAGCCCCTTCGCGGGCGGCGTCGCCTGGATCGAGGGCGAGTACATGCCCGCCGAGGACGCGAAGATCTCGATCTTCGACACCGGCTTCGGCCATTCCGACCTGACCTACACCGTCGCGCACGTGTGGCACGGCAACGTCTTTCGACTCGACGACCATCTGGACAGGCTGCTCGACGGTGCGCGCAAGCTGCGCCTGGAGCCGGACATCACCAAGGACGAACTGGCCGACATCACCAAGCGCTGCATCGCGATGTCACAGCTGCGCGAGTCGTTCGTGAACCTCACCGTCACGCGCGGGTACGGAAAGCGCAAGGGCGAGAAGGACCTGACCAAGCTGACCCATCAGGTGTATATCTACGCGATCCCCTACCTGTGGGCGTTCCCGCCCGCCGAGCAGATCTTCGGCACCACGGCGATCGTGCCGCGCCACGTGCGTCGCGCCGGCCGCAACACCGTCGACCCGACCATCAAGAACTACCAGTGGGGCGACCTGACGGCGGCCAGCTTCGAGGCCAAGGACCGCGGCGCCCGCACCGCGATCCTGCTGGACTCCGACGGCTTCGTCGCCGAGGGACCCGGCTTCAACGTCTGCATCGTCAAGGACGGCGTGCTGGCATCGCCGTCGCGAAATGCATTGCCCGGCATCACCCGCAAGACGGTGTTCGAGATCGCCGACGCGATGGGCATCGAGGCGACGCTGCGCGACGTCTCCAGCCGCGAACTGTACGACGCCGACGAGATCATGGCCGTCACCACCGCCGGCGGCGTCACCCCGATCAACTCCCTCGACGGCGAACCGATCGGCGCCGGCGAGCCCGGGCCGATGACGGTGGCGATCCGCGACCGGTTCTGGGCGCTCATGGACGAGCCCGGCCCGCTGATCGAGGCGATCGAGTACTGAGCCCCGACCATTGACGCCGAGTGTGACTCTGACGACGGAACACGCGAGTTTCGCGTCGCCAGAGTCACACTCGGCGCGGGTCGTGACCGTCGTTTGGGTGCTTCCCCCTCGGGTACCGGCAGCGTCGTCCACCCACATCCGCGCCAGAGGAGGAGCATCATGCCAAGCGGTGAAACCGGATTCGACGACGTCAGTTTCGACGTCATCTCCGTGCAGTACCACTCGCTGAAGGCGGGTCACGACTACGGGCAGTACGTGCGCGACGCCCGCAACGCCGGCCTCGACGACGTCGCGTCGTTCTTCGAGGACGTCATGAGCCAGGACGCCGAGCGGGCGAAGCGCTGCCACGGCTTCCTGGCCCAGCTGCAGGGGGCAGGCGCCACCAGCTGACGAGCCGGTTGTGGAGTATTTCCGGCGCTCACCGCCGGAAATACTCCACGACTCGCAAGAAGGCTCAGGGCAGGATCGAGTCGACGTAACCGCCGTCGACCCGTAGCGCGCCGCCGGTGGTCGCCGACGACAGCGGCGACGCCAGGTAGGTCACCATGTTCGCGATCTCGACTGGCTCGATCAGCCTCTGCAGCAACGACTGTGGGCGGTGGACGCGCATGAACTCGCGCTGGGCCTCGTCCCACGGGAGTTCCTTGTCGACCAGCTCGTAGACGAAGTCCTCGACGCCGGCGGTGTGCGTCGGCCCGGCGATCACGGAGTTGACGGTGACGCCCGTGCCTGCGGCGTCCTTCGCGAAGCCGCGCGACACCGCGAGCAGCGCGGTCTTCGAGACGCCGTAGTGGATCATCTCCACGGGCGTGACGATCGCGGAATCGCTGGCGATCTGGATGGCCCGGCCCCACCCGCGCTCGACCATGCCGGGCAGGTAGGTACGGATCAGCCGGACCGCGGCGAGGACGTTGACGTCGAAGTACGTCCGCCACTGCTCGTCGGTGATCTCCCCCGCCGGGGTCGCGCCGAAGATGCCGAGGTTGTTGACCAGGACGTCGACGTGCGGCACCTCGCCCAGCAGCTGGTCGACGCCCTCCGCGCTGCTGACGTCGACCGCCGCACCGACGACGTCGGCCCCGGTCGCCTCCCGCAGACGCGCGGCTGCGGCGTCGACCTTCTCGGCCGACCGGCCGTTCACCACGACGCGCGCGCCGCTGCCCGCCAGCCCCTCGGCGATGGCATACCCGATGCCCTGAGTCGATCCGGTGACGAGTGCGGTCTTGCCCGAGAGGTCCTTCACGGTGGTGTCTACCACCGTGGCAGCGGAACTATTCCGACTCGGGCTTCGCAGGCTCCCCATCGATGTCGGCCGTCTGCCCGCCGACCTCGTGCTTGGCCAGTTCGCGCTTGAGGATCTTGCCCGTCGGGTTGCGCGGCAGTTCGTCGATGAAGATGACCTCGCGCGGCACCTTGTAGCGCGCCAGGTTCTCCTTGACGTAGGCCTTGATCGCGTCCTCGTCGACGCCGGCGCCCTCGGTCTTGACGACGAAGGCGCGCAGGCGGTGGCCCCACTCCTCGTCCTCCACGCCGAGCGCGGTGGCCTCGACCACCTCGGGGTGTCCGCTGATCAGGTCCTCGACCTCGGCGGGGAAGACGTTCTCGCCGCCGCAGACGATCATCTCGTCGTCGCGGCCGCTGACGTAGAGCAGGTCGTTCTCGTCGAAGTAGCCGACGTCACCGGACGACATGAGACCGTCGATGATCTGCTTGTGCCCGCCGCCCGTGTAGCCCTCGAAGGGGAAGGTGTTGCCGACGAAGATCCGGCCCACCTCGCCCTTGGGGACCTCGTTGCCGTCGTCGTCGAACAACTTGACGCGCACGCCCTTCACGACGGGGCCGACCGTCGACGGGTTGATCGCCAGGTCCTTCGGGCGCGCGATGGTCGCGAACGCGATCTCGGTGGACCCGTAGAGGTTGTAGATCACCGGGCCCAGGTCCTTGAGCGCCCGGTTGGCCAGCTCGCCGCCGAGCTGCGAGCCCGACACGAACACGATCCGCAGGCTCGACAGGTTCGGCTTGGGGTTCGTCTTCTCCAGCTCGTCGAGGATGCGCGACAGCATCACCGGCACCACGACCATGGCTGTCACGCGGTGCTTCTCGATGTCGGCCAGCACCGTGGCGGGCTTGAACTTCCGGCGCAGCACCAGCGTGCAGCCGAGCATCGAGGCGATCGTCGAGTGCAGCAGTCCGAGCGCGTGGAACATCGGCGCGGGCAGCGACGTGACCTCACCGGCCTTGAACGGCACGTGCGACAGCACGCCACCGATCGGCGCGAGCGACGGCGGGGTGCTCCGGTTGGCGCCCTTCGGCGTGCCGGTGGTGCCGCTGGTCAGGATGATGATCTTGGCGTGCTTGTCGCTCTTGGGCGGCGGGGTGTTCTCGTTGCGGGCGATCAGCTCGGCGAGCGTCTCGTCAGTGCTCTCCGAGGGGTCGGAGTTGTCCGGGTTGGTGGGCAGCGCGCGCAGCTTGCCCAGCTCCGGGTCCGCGGCCGAACACGCCTTCGTGTACTCGTCGTCGTGGATGATCAGCTTGGCGCCCTCGCGTTCGGACACCTCCTTGATCTGCGGCCCGGAGAACTCGCTGTTGAGCAGGATGATGCGTGCGCCGACGCGAGCCGCGCCGTAGAACGCGATCGGGAACCACCGGTGGTTGCGGATCAGCAGCGCCACCCCGTCGCCGCCCTGGACGCCGAGGCCCCGCAAGCCGTGCGCAACGGCGTTGATCGCCTCGTCCAGTTCCTTGAAGGTGAGCTGGCCGTCGTCGTCGATGATGGCGGTGCGGTGCGGCGTCCGGCGGGCGTTGAGCGCGGGGATCATGCCGAACTCGCCCCACTTGCGGATGTCGGTCAACATCCCGGCCATGTTCTGCGGCGCCTCGATCTTGAGGGCGCCCGCCTCGAACATCTTGCGGGCGTAGTGCAGTTCGGCTGCCCCGCGCTCCAGGTACTGCTGAGCCTTCGCGGGCAGGTCAGTGAGGTCGATCATGTCGACCACCCTATGTGACACGTGTCGGCTTCCGGCCCCGAACTGAGACCGCTCACAACTACGATCGACGACATGGCGAGTTCGCTGTCTCTGGAGGTCGGCGGGCGCACGCTGAAAGTCACCAACCCGGACAAGATCGTCTTCCCCGACGCGGGGGTGACGAAGCTCGACCTGATCGAGTACTACCTCGCCGTCGCGGACGGTGCCCTGCGCGGGGTCAGGGGCAGGCCGATGATCCTCAAGCGCTTCGTCAAGGGGATCACCGAGGAGGCCGTCTTCCAGAAGCGGGCGCCCGAGAACCGGCCGGACTGGATCGAGGTCGCCGAACTGAAGTACGCGTCCGGGACGTCGGCCAAGGAGGCGGTGCTGCGCGAGACGGCGGGGCTGGTGTGGGCCGTGAACCTCGGCTGCGTCGACCTCAACCCCCACCCGGTGCAGGCCGAGGACCTCGAGCATCCCGACGAGCTGCGCGTCGACCTCGATCCGATGCCGGGCGTCGAGTGGCAGCAGATCGTCGACGTGGCGCTGGTGGCCCGGGACGTCCTCGCCGACCACGGCCTGACCGCGTGGCCCAAGACGTCCGGATCGAAGGGATTCCACGTGTACGCGCGGATCGAGCCGCGGTGGCCCTACAAGCAGGTCCGGCTGGCCGCGGAGACCATCGCCCGCGAGGTCGAGCTCCGCGCCCCGGACCTGGCGACCAGCCGCTGGTGGAAGGAGGAACGCGAGGGCGTCTTCGTCGACTTCAACCAGAACGCGAAGGACCGCACGATCGCGTCCGCCTACTCCGTGCGGTCCCGTCCCGACGCGCGGGTGTCGACGCCGCTGACGTGGGAGGAGGTGCCGGGTTGCCGCCCGGAGGCCTTCACGGTGGCGACGGTGCCGGCCCGCTACGCCGACCTGGGCGATCCGTGGGAGGGCATGGACGACTTCCCCGGCGGGCTGGACGCGCTGCTCGAACGCGCCAAGGAACTGGGCCCCGCCGAGAAGGCGCCCCGGGGTGCGCGGCGGGCCAACGGCGCCGGTGGGCGCACCTCGACGATGCCGCTCATCGAGATCGCGCGCACCAAGACCAAGGACGAGGCCCTCGCGGCACTCGACACGTGGAAGGCCCGGCACCCCGCGGCGGCCGACCGTCTGGAGCCCGTCGACGTCCTCGTCGACGGCATGCGGGGACCGAGTTCCATCTGGTACCGGATCCGGATCAATCTGCAGCACGTCCCGGACGATCAGCGCCCGCCGCAGGAGGACCTCATCGCCGACTACTCGCCGTGGGAGAAGTACTCCGGTCCGCAGGGCCGAACTTGACGGCCAGAGTCTTAGCAACTGTTTAGGGCTGACTCCCCAGTACCTTATGTTCGCCGCATAACTTCGGTACTACGTCGAGGACACCGGGCACGTACGCAGCAGTACAGCCGCCCTCGACCAAGTATCGAAGGGAGACCGCACATGGGTATCACCACCCGGCTGCCGGCTTCGAAATCCCCGTTCCGGTACGGCAATCCGACCATCGACTGCAAGGGTGCCGAAGTGCACACCCTGTGCAAGCAGCTCGCGTCCGTCATGACGGTCACCGGCGTGGTCGACCAGGACAACGTCGACTGCCTCGGAGATCAGGCGCGGCACTGCATCATCCCCGAGAAGTCGTTCGTGCTCGACCTCACCGGCGTCGACTCGTTCGCCAAGGCCAGCATCGCACTGCTCGACGCGATCGACGACGCCTGCTACGACGCCGGCGTCGAATGGTCGCTGGTCGCGGGTGAGGCGCTGACGCACATCCTGCGCGTCCACGCCCAGGACCCGACCCTGCCCGTCGCGCACTCGGTTCCCGAAGCGCTGCACCACTTCTCGGACGTCGCCGACGAGCGCCGCCGCCTCCTGCCCGTTCTCACCAAGTCCGCTTAGCCGGAAGGGATCACGACATGTTGCTCGACGTTCGCTGGCTCGCCCACCTCCTGCGCGGCCGCCGCAGGCATCCTGCGACACCCGCTCACACCGCCTGACCCGACCTAAGTCGTCAGGCCCGAGACGGCCTCGGCGATCGGGGTGTCACCGCCGACGAGTTCGAAGGTGACCTCCGCCGCGTCGTCGCCCCGAAGTAGCTCCGCCAGCACCGCCGCGACGTCCGCCCGCGGAATGCTGCCCCGTCCGGTCGTCGTCCCGACGGTCACTCGGCCCGTGCCGGGGTCGTCGGTCAGCCCACCCGGACGCACGATCGTCGTGACCAGTTCACTGCGCTCGCGGACGTTCGCGTCGGCGGCCGACTTGGCCTCCAGGTACGCGGCGAACACCTCGTCCTGACCGTCGGTCTTCTCGTCGGCGCCGATCGCCGACACCATGACGTAGCGCCGGACGCCTGCGGCGACGGCGGCGTCGGCCAGCAGGATCGCCGCATCGCGGTCGACCGTCTGCTTGCGGTCCACACCGCTGCCCGGGCCCGCCCCGGCGGCGAAGACGACCGCGTCCGCGCCGTCCAGCGTGCCGACGAGGTCGGCCACCGACGTGTTCTCCAGGTCGATGACCACCGCCTCCGCGCCCGCGGCCGCCAGATCGTCGGCGTGCTCCGGGTTGCGGACGAGTCCGGCCACCGAATCGCCGCGGTCGGCGAGCATCCGTTCGAGCAGCAGGGCGATCTTGCCGTGCCCGCCGGCGATGACGATGCGCCTACTCATGATGCGAACACCTCCGAGTCGTCGGCGAAGGCCTTGAACTCCAACGCGTTGCCTGCGGGGTCCAACAGGAACATGGTCCACTGCTCACCCGGCCGGCCCTCGAATCGCACGTATGGCTCGATGACGAAGTCGACATCCGCGGTGCGTAGCCGATCGGCGAGATCATGAAACCTCGGCACGGTCAGGATCAGTCCGAAGTGCGGCACCGGGACGTCGTGACCGTCGACGGGATTGTGGACGGGCCCCACCCGGCCGGGTGCGAGGTGCGTGACGAACTGGTGTCCGGCGAGATCCCAGTCGACCCAGGTGTCGGCGCTGCGACCTTCGCGCAGGCCCAGCACCTCGCCGTAGAACCGGCGCGCGGCCGCCAGGTCGTCCACCGGCATCGCGAGGTGGAAGCGCGGGATGGGCGAGTCGAGAACGGTCATGTGGCACTCCCTGCTGTGGCGTCGGGTCACCACGCCAACGCCGGGCCCCGGAACGGGGTTCCGGACGGTGCCGAAGGGCCTGGTCGACGACGCCGACGCGAGGGTTCTCACCTGCGAAAACATTGGTCGGGAATGTTCTGCGCAACTAGGTGTCGGGTGATGTGACTTGGGGCACTCTGGAGTCAACGACGCGACGGCGTGTCAATGGAAGGTGGCGGTACATGGGCAGCAGACTGCGTGGCTTGACCCGCTGGAGTGAGGCCCCGGCGCGTGACGTCGAGGTGGCGACGACGCCGAAGGTGAACGTGTTGAGGGGGCTGGCCGCCAGAGCGACCACGCCCCTGCTCCCCGACGACTACCTGAAGCTGATCAATCCGCTCTGGAGCGCGCGTGAACTACGGGGCGTCGTCGTGGACGTCCAGCGCGAGACCGAGGATTCGGCGACGGTCGTCATCAAGCCCGGGTGGGGCTTCTCCGGCAACTACCTACCCGGTCAGTACCTCGGCATCGGCCTGCGGGTCGACGGCAAGTGGCACTGGCGTTCGTATTCGCTGACGTCGGTGCCGCGCGTCGACGGCAAGAACCTCTCGATCACCGTGAAGGCCACCCCCGAGGGGTTCCTGTCCACCCACCTCGTGAACGGGGTACAGCCGGGCACCGTCGTCCGGCTCGCCGCCCCGAAGGGCGACTTCGCGCTACCCGACCCGGCGCCCAGCACCCTGCTGTTCATCACGGCGGGTAGCGGCATCACCCCCATCATGGCGATGCTGCGTTCGCTCAAGGCGCGCGGGGAGACGCCGAACATCGTGCACATCCACAGTGCCCGGGCCGCCGAGGACGTCATCTTCTACGACGAGCTGCGCACGCTCGAGGAGGATCAGCCCAACTACCGGCTGCACCTGCAGCTCACCGCGGAGATGGGCAAGATCGACTTCGCCGAACTCGACGAGGTCGTGGGCGACTGGGCCACGCGGTCCGCCTGGGCGTGCGGACCGTCGGAGATGCTCGACGCCGCCGAGAACGCCTGGACCGAGGCCGGCGTCCGAGACAGCCTGCACCTCGAGCGCTTCACCATCGCCCGCACCGACAAGGGCGGCGAGGGCGGCACGGTCCTGTTCAAGAAGTCCGACAAGACCGTCGAGGTGGACGGCGCGACATCACTGCTCCAGGCCGGCGAGGATGCCGGCATCCAAATGCCCTTCGGATGCCGCATGGGCATCTGTCAATCCTGTGTTCTGCCCTTGGAATCCGGCTACGTCCGCGACATCCGATCGGGTAACGAGCACGGCGAAGGCGACCGAATCCAAACCTGCATCTCGACCGCATCCGGCGACTGCACCATCGACATCTAAGGCGACGACATGGCCATCAGCGACATCAAGCAGTACACCCACCTCTCCGCAGAAGACGTCGAGGAACTGGGACGCGAACTCGACCAGATCCGAGCCGACATCGAGGAGTCACGCGGCGAGCGCGACGCCCGCTACATCCGCCGGGCCATCCAGCTGCAGCGCGGCCTCGTGGTCGGCAGCCGCGTCGTCCTCATGGCGAGCCGCAACAAGTGGGCCTGGACGCTGGGCACCGCGATGCTCGGCACCGGCAAGATCATCGAGAACATGGAACTGGGCCACAACATCACCCACGGTCAGTGGGACTGGATGAACGACCCCGAGATCCACTCCACCGAATGGGAATGGGACACCACCTCTCCCACGGAGCACTGGAAGAAGTCGCACAACTTCATCCATCACAAGTACACCAACATCGTCGGCCTGGACGACGACATCGGCTACGGCATCATGCGTCTCACGCGCGACCAGCGCTGGGAGAAGTGGATGATCGGCAACCCGATCTACAACATCCTGCTCGGCACGCTGTTCGAGTGGGGCGTGGCACTGCACGGCGTCGAGACCACCAAGTGGCGCAAGGGCGAGAAGTCCATGGCCGAGGTCCGCAAGGACCTGAAGATCATCGGCAAGAAGGTCGCCAAGCAGGTCGGCAAGGACTACGTCGTCTTCCCCGCGCTCGCCGGACCGGGCTGGAAGCACACGCTCGGTGCGAACGCGGTGGCGAACCTGATCCGCAACTACTGGTCGTACATGGTGATCTTCTGCGGCCACTTCCCCGACGGTGCGGAGAAGTTCACCCAGGAGGAGTTCGAGAACGAGACGCAGGCCGAGTGGTACCTGCGCCAGATGCTCGGCTCGGCCAACTTCAACGCCGGCCCGGTGATGGCGTTCATGAGCGGCAACCTCTGCTACCAGATCGAGCACCACATGTTCCCCGATCTGCCCAGCAACCGCTACGCCGAGATCGCGGTCCGGGTGCGTGCACTGTGCGAGAAGTACGACCTGCCCTACACGACGGGTCCGATCCTGCGGCAGTACAAGCAGTCGTTCGTCACGATCGCCAAGCTGGCGCTGCCGGACCGCTTCCTGAAGGGGACGACCGACAATGCTCCGGAGACCAACTCGGAGCGGAAGTTCGCGCAGGCGCGTCAGCTCCGACTCGGTCAGGTGGACCCGGAGACGGGCCGTCGCCGCGGACTGCGGACCGCGATGCGGGAGCTGCAGGACACTCGCGCGGCGTAGCCGCTACGGGGTGGCGGGCTGATACGCCCGTTCACCCAGCACGACCAACGGGCCGCCAGTCGGGTTTACGCCGGCTGGCGGCTCTGTCGTCTGAGGTAGTCGCGGAAGTACTGCGCGACCTCGGACGTGACGATGCCGGGCAGCATCAGATCCCACACGCCGGCGAGGCGGGCCACGATGTCGGACTGCTCGCCGCCGAGGCTGGCAACGGCCCAGGCGCCGTAGGACGCGCTGGCGATCGATCGGCCGACGACCTCGGGTTCGACGTCGGGCCGCACGTCGCCCTGCGCCTGTCCCCGCAGGAGTTGCGCGCCGAGCATGTCGGACCAGGCCTCGAAGTGCTTGCTCGCGTGGCCCGTGGCTCGGCCGACGGTGTGCATCAGCTGCGAGCTGACGCGGGCGCCCGCGTCGTTGACGTGGAGGTAGGCGACGGCGAAGGTGCCGCGGATGACCGCCTCGAGCGCGGGACCACCGGTGTCGGCGGAGGTGAAGGTCTGGTGCACCTTGGTGTTGGTCTCGACGAGGATCGCCTCCGCGACCGAGTCCTTGTCGTCGAAGTGGTGGTAGAACGCGCCACCCGTCATGCCGGACTGCGCGATGATCTCGCTGGTCCCGGTGTGGCAGAAGCCCTGCCGGGCGAACAGTCCGATGGCCGAGTCGAGAATGCGTCGGCGGGTGGCCACGGATCTCAGCTGGCGGCGCTTCTCGCCGCCTCTATTCAGCGCTGTCTCCACGGGCCTGACCTCTTCCGGTCGTAGCCGTACACCGCGTATTCGGTGTACGAGTGTTCACTCACGGTACCAGAGCGCGGTTGCCACAGTCTGCGATCCGGCTCACAATGCGCGGAAGGTGACGAGCGCTACGGACGCAGCGAAAGCGCGGCTGCGTCACGTACCGCGGCGGTGATCCGCGTGATCAGCGGGCTGTCGAGTTTCCAGCACTGCCAGTACAGCGGCACGTCCAGATGCACCGTCGAGATCGGGTTCAGCGCCGGGTCCGAGGCCGCCAGCGACTCGGGGAACATGCCCCAGCCGAGGCCGCCGCGCACGGCGGCGCCGAAGCCCTCCGCGGTGGGGACGTAGTGGGTGGGCGGATCGACGGGCCGACGGAACGCGCGCCGCAGGAACATCTGCTGGAGCGCATCGTCGCGGTTCCAGGAGACGTGCGGCGCGACGGCGGCCGTGCGCGCGGTGAAGCCGTCGGGAAAGTACCGCTCGACGAACGCCGCCGACGCCGTCGCGACGTACCGCATCACCCCCAGCGGGTGCACGCGGCAGCCGGGCACGGGCGTGCGCTCGGTGGTCACCGCGCCCAGCGCGACACCTTCGCGGAGCAGCCGAGCCGAGTGGTCCTGATCCTCGATGCGCAGGTCCAACAGCATCCCGTCCAGCCGGGCGAAGGTGGCCACGAACCAGGTGGCCATCGAGTCCGCGTTGACCGCGAGGGCGACCCGCGGTGCGGCGCCGCCGTCGCCGCCGACCTCTGCCAGCGCCTCGGCCTCGAGCAGCGCAGTCTGCGCCGCCAACCGCAGCAGCGGGATCCCCGCGGGGGTGGCCGTGCACGGTCGCTCGCGCCGCACCAGGACCTGGCCCACCCGCTGCTCGAGTGCCTTGATGCGCTGGCTCACCGCCGACGGGGTCACGTGCAGCGTGGCGGCCGCGCCGTCGAATGAGCCCGTCTCGACGACGGCGGCGAGCGCCGCCAGCTGTTCCGCGTCGAGCGCCACGCCCGCGATGCTAGGGCAACTCAGCGCCGCCGGACGCCCGTGTCGATCGCGTCGGTCTCCGCGCCCGCGGGGAAGGCGACCTCGACCAGATCCCGAGGCGTCTGCGGGCGGCCGAAGTAGTACCCCTGCGCCATCTCGATGCCCAGACGCTCGAGCAGCGACCGCTGATGCGGCGTCTCCACGCCCTCCGCGATGACCGGCAGGTGCAGCGCCTGCGCGAGGGCGGCGACGGCCTTCAGTAGCGGCGGCGGATCACCCGCCCCGGGCGTCACCGCCGCGACGAAGGACCCGTCGAGCTTGAGGAAGTCGCTGGGCAGCGCCTGCAGTCTGCCGAGCGACGAGTAGCCGGTGCCGAAGTCGTCGATCGCGATCCGCACGCCGCCGTCACGGAGTTCGGCGAGCGTCGCGAGCGACGACGGCCGATCGACGTCCACCACGCTCTCGGTGACCTCGAGCACCAGTCGGTCGGCCGGCCAGCCGGTCTCGGTCAGCGTATCGAATACTCCTGCCGCATAACCCTTCTGCACCAGCTCGAGACCGGACACGTTGACGCTCAACGTGAAACCGGACCCACCCGAGCGCTGCCGCATCCAGACCGCGTCCAGGCAGGCGCGACGCAGGACGTAGTGGTCGAGTGCGCCGATGAGGTTGTTCTCCTCCGCGACCCGGACCACCTCGCACGTCGGCAGGTCGGGCTGCGAGGCGGGATGCCACCGCAGAAGCGCCTCGACGGCCACGACGCCACCGTCGCCGAGCGCGACGATGGGCTGGTACCGCACGTCGACGGCGTCGGCGGCCAGCGCGTCGCGCAGCTCCGCCGCCGTGGACGGAAGATTCGCCGACTCGAGCATCGTCCGGTTGCGTCCGCTGCGCCGCGCCCGCCGCAGCGCGGTGTCGGCACGGGCGAGCACCGACGCCGCCGACTCACCGGGCTGCCACGCCGTGACGCCGGCCGAGCAGCCCCGCGCCACGGCGTCGCGCATCCGGTGTGTCACCGAGATCGCCTGCTGCTCAGTTGAATTCGGTAGGAGCACGGTGAACTCGTCGACACCGCGTCTGGCCAGCGTGTGCTCCGGTTCGAGGACCCCGCGCCAGGACGCGACGGTGTGCTGCAGCACCTCGTCGCCCGCGCGGCCGCCGAACTCCTCCTGGATCATCCCGAACCCGTCGACGGACAGGAAGATCACCGCGGGCCGGGGACCGCCTGCCTGGGAACGGCCCACGGTGACGCCGAGCAGACGGTCGAAGCCGCGTCGGTTCAGCAGACCGGTGACGTCGTCGAGTTCGGCGTTGAACACCATCCGGCCGAGGATCGCGATCACGATGCCGATCGCCACCGTGCTGCCGGATGCGACCACACCCGCCCACCAGGGCACGGCGGGCGAGAGCGCCATCGCGGTGAAGCAGCACGTGACCGCGAACGCGAGGTGCAGGGCCGCGGCGAGCCACGACACGAAGAACGCGACGATCGCGATGAACACGTACAGCGTCGCGAACGACACCGCCACGGACTGGTTGGCCGACTCGTAGACCGAGACCGTGGTCTGCACCGTCGCCGTGCCCACCAGCAGGTGCAGTTGCCACAACCGCAGCCGCTCACTCCACAGCAACGCGATGACACCGACGAGCACGGCGAGCGCGGCGTTGGCGTACTGCACGTCCGCATTGGTGAAGCTCGTCGGCGCGAGCGTGGTCATCACCGTGACCAGCAGCCCTCCGAGCAGGAAGCACGACCCGCCGGTGCGGGTCATCAGGGTAGGCGTCGCCACGCCCGGCCACATGTCGCCGCGCGATAAAGTCGTCCACTCCCCTGGCCGCCACCCCACGCGGCGATCTTAACCTGGCAAAGTCAGCAGTGACCCGCGAATGCGCCGGAAGCGTTCGCGGGTGTGGCCGCGGCCGTCGGGTCCTACGCTTGCCGGATGAGTCTGGTCGGCACCACACCGCGTCCCCACCCGGCCCGCCTCGAGGTGGCGACCTATCCGGTGACCGGCGCGATCGACGCCCGCTACGGCGACGTGGACGCCAACGGTCACCTGAACAACCTCGCGCTGGGCTCGCTGCACGAGAACACCCGCGCGACGTTCAACGCGTCGGTGTTCCCCGCCGTGTATGACCTGGCGACCCGGCGGTTGCGCCTGGTGACCGCGACGAGCGTCATCCACTACCTGCACGAGGCGCACTGGCCGGCGCGCATCCTGACCGCGGTCGGCGTCGGCTCGATCGGGCGGACGTCCTACGTCGCGTCGACCGCGCTGTTCGTCGGCGAACAGTGCGTCAGCCTGTGCGACACCGTGCTGGTCGCCCTCGGCGACGACGGCCCGACACCGATCCCCGACGACGCGCGCGAACGCCTGGAGGCGTCACGACTGATCGGCGGCTGAGCCCCCCGACGGCCAGTACTGCTCGTCCGGCGTGGCCCGCGCGCCGAAGATCGCCTGGCCCACCCGCACGCACGTGGCGCCCTCCTCGATGGCGGTCTCGAAGTCGCCCGACATGCCCATGGACAGCCCGCCGTCGCCGACCAGGTCGAGGTCGCGGGCCTCGTCGCGCAGCGTGCGCAACAGCGTGAAGCACGGGCGGATGCGTTCGACGTCGTCGCTGAACAGGGCGATCGTCATCAGCCCGCGCACGCGCAGCGCGCCATACGACGGCAGCGCGCGCAGGAACGGGATCACCTCGTCGGGCGGCAGACCGTACTTCGAGTCCTCACCCGAGGTGTTGACCTGGGCGTAGACGTCGAGGGACCGGCCGAGGGCCTGCAACCGACGGTCGAGTGCCTCGGCGGCCTTGACGCTGTCCAGGCCTTGGAACTCGGCGGCGAACTCGGCGACGTCCTTCGCCTTGTTGGTCTGCAGGTGACCGATCACCGACCACGACACGTCGAGGTCGGACAGTTCCTGCCACTTGCGCTTGGCCTCCTGCACCTTGTTCTCGCCGAGCACGGTGCATCCGGCAGCGACCGCGTTGCGCAGGCGGTCCTCGGACACCGTCTTCGACACGGGCAGCAGCTGGACGTCGCCGCGGGGACGGCCGGCCCGGTCGAGTGCGGCGTCGATGCGGGCGCGGACCCGCTCGAGGTTCGTCGCGAAGTCACTCGTGCTGCGGGCCGTCGGGAAGGTCACCGACGCCGCGCCGCGCTCGGTCTCGGGCATGCCACGAATCCTATGCCGGGTGTCCGGGGCCGATCTCGCCGGCGATCCCGCGTTCGATCCCGGACCGCGTCGACGGCGGCAGCACCAGCAGGCCGTCGAGTTCCCTGTCGGCGAGATCGAGGGACTGGGCGCGCTCCCGCACCGTCGCCGACGAATCCTGCGCAACCCGTAGCAGGCTCTGCGCCCGCGCCAGCCGCTGCTGCGCGTCCTGGGAGAAGTCGCTGCGCCGCAACCGCATCGCCTCGGACTCGGCGGCGTTGAAGGCGGTCACGTAGTCCTCGACGGCGGTCAGGTACGCGTCGGCCGACTCGCGGTCGTCGAGCAGGTCCTCGGCCCGGTCCGGGCGCAGCACGTCGGCGCGCAGCTTCGCCCTGTGGAACCGCATCACGCGTTCGTCGCCGACGTCGGTCATCAGGGGGTAGTCGAGCAGCTTCGCCGCGTCCAGTTCGTACTCGAGCCAACGGGCATCGGTGCGCGCGTGCTCCTCCACCGTGCGGGTGATGGTGCGCCACTGCAGCGGCTGGTCGCCGCGGGTCTGAGCCGCCGGCCGGGGCGCCGGCACCTCGTCGGCCGGCTCGAGTTCGGGCTCGCCGCGCCGGCCGCCGAGGTTCAGCGACCGCACCGCGTAGAACACGGCCAGGCCGACGGGGACGAGGAGCAGCAGCACCTCGACCAGACGAATGATGACACCCACCTCACCAGGATGCCATCGCCGTCGGCGAGACCCGGCCCGGCAAAGGAGAGAAGAAATCGGCGCGCGACTCTAGGGTCGTCGGCGTGGAGGAGAAGAAATCCGTGAGCCGTCTCGACCGCTTCTTCGAGATCACCGCGCGGCAGTCGACCATCACCACCGAGATCCGCGGTGGCCTGGTGACGTTCATCGCGATGGCGTACATCATCGTGCTGAACCCGATCATCCTGTCCAGCTCGGAGGACGTGGCCGGCAACCGGCTCGACTTCGCCCAGGTCTCGGCCACCACGTCGCTGGCGGCGGGTGTCATGACGATCCTGTTCGGCGTCGTCGCGCGGCTGCCCTTCGCGTTCGCGGCGGGCCTCGGCATCAACTCGTTCCTCGCCACGACGGTCGTCGGCTCGGTCACCTGGCCCGAGGCGATGGGCCTGGTGGTGATCAACGGCGTCATCATCGTAATCCTCGCGGCGACGGGCCTGCGCCGCATGGTGTTCGACGCCGTGCCGATGGAACTGAAGCTCGCGATCACCGCGGGCATCGGATTGTTCATCCTCTTCATCGGTCTGGTCGACGCGGGCTTCGTCGGTGCCACCGGAGTGCCGTCCCCGCCCGTCGGACTGGGCAGCGGTGGCGCCGGGTCGATCAGCACCGTGCCCGTCCTGGTGTTCGTGTTCACGCTGCTGCTGACCGGCGTGCTGGTGGTGCGGCGGGTACGCGGCGGCATCCTGATCGGCCTCGTCACGGGCACCGTGGTCGCCGTCGTCATCGAGGCCATCTGGCACCTGGGCTCGGCGGTCGACAAGCCCGGCGGGTGGAGCCTGTCGGTGCCGACGCTGTCGGGCTCGCCGTTCGCGCTGCCCGACCTGTCCCTCGTCGGCGCGTTCACCCTCGACAGCTTCGGCCGCATCGGCGTGCTCGCCGCGGTGATGCTGGTCTTCACGCTGGTGTTCGCGAACTTCTTCGACGCCATGGGCACGCTGACCGGGCTGTCCCGCGAGGCCGGCCTGTCGGACGAGAAGGGCAACTTCCCGCGACTGAAGGCGTCGCTGATCGTGGAGGGCGCGGGCGCGGCCGTCGGCGGCGCCACCTCGGCGTCGTCGAACACCGTCTTCATCGAGTCCGGCGCCGGCGTCGAGGAGGGCGCCCGCACCGGCCTGGCCAACGTGGTCACCGGCGTGCTGTTCCTGGCCGCGATGTTCATCTCGCCGCTCGCCTCGATCGTGCCGACCGAGGTGGCCGCCGCCGCGCTGGTCGTCGTCGGCGTGATGATGGTGTCGCAGCTGCGGCACATCGACGTCTCCGAATTCTCGGTCGCCATGCCGGTCGTCCTCACCGTCGCCGCGATGCCGTTCACCTACTCGATCGCCAACGGCATCGGGATCGGCTTCATCGCCTGGGTGGTGACGCGGTCCGCGACCGGCAAGGTCCGCGAGATCAGCCCGCTGCTGTGGATCGTGACGGCCGGATTCGTCGTCTACTTCGCCCGCGGCTGGCTCGAGACGCTGATCGGGCTCTGAGACGACCCCGATCCCGGGTGCGCTCGGCACGTCTGAGAGTCCGCTGTACGGGTAGCCTTCGGGCCATGAGTGCGGGTCTCTTCGGGCTACTGGACGACGTCGCGGCGCTGGCCAGGCTGGCGGCGGCCTCCGTCGACGACATCGGTGCCGCGGCAGGCCGCGCGACGGCCAAGGCGGCGGGCGTCGTCATCGACGACACCGCGGTCACGCCGCAGTACGTCCAGGGCATCACCGCCGACCGCGAACTGCCGATGATCAAGCGGATCGCGATCGGCTCGCTGCGCAACAAGCTGCTGTTCATCCTCCCCGCGGCACTGCTGCTCAGCCAGTTCGCGCCGTGGCTGCTGCCGGTCATCCTGATGATCGGCGCGACGTACCTCTGCTACGAGGGCGCGGAGAAGGTCTGGGGCCGGATCCGCGGCCACGAGGCGCACGCCACCCCTACTGCGGCAGTCGGCGAGGACGCCGAGAAGACCATGACGTCGAGCGCCATCCGCACCGACTTCATCCTGTCCGCCGAGATCATGGTCATCGCGCTCGACGAGGTCGCCGACCAGGCATTCTGGTCGCGGCTGATCATCCTGATCGTCGTGGCCATCGTGATCACCGCCGCCGTCTACGGGGTGGTCGCGATGATCGTCAAGATGGACGACGTCGGGCTCAACCTGGCGCAGCGCTCATCGACGTTCGCGCAGAAGCTCGGCCGCGGCATGGTCTCGGCAATGCCGAAGGTGCTGGCGACGCTGTCGGCTGTCGGCACCGTCGCGATGCTCTGGGTCGGCGGCCACATCCTGCTCGTGCAGTCCGACGCCCTCGGTCTGCACGCACCGTACGGCCTGGTCCACGGCTGGGAGGAAGCGGTGCACCACGCCGTCGACGGCGTCGGCGCCGTGCTGGGCTGGCTGGTCAACACGGGCGTCTCCGCGGTCCTCGGCCTGGTGGTCGGTGCCATCGTCGTCGCGGTCGTGCACGTACTGCCGTTCGGTAGGAAGAAGGCGCACTGACCCCTGTGTCGGCGGGTTGAGCTGGGCGTCTGCCGGGTATCTTCGCGCGGACGGACCGGGTAGGCCGCCGTCCCCGACCCGAGTGGAGTGTCGCCGGATGGTGGCCAGGCTGGACGAACTGCAGAAGCGACGCCGCGGCGTCGGCTTCGCCATCGGGGTGATCTACAAGTACATCGACGACCAGGGCGGCTACCTCGCGGCGCTGATCACCTACTACGCGTTCGTGTCGCTGTTCCCCCTGCTCCTGCTGTTGACGACCACGCTCGGCGTCGTCCTCGCCGGGCACCCCGACCTGCAGCAGCAGGTCCTGCAGTCCGCGCTCACGCAGTTCCCGGTGATCGGCAGCCAGCTCGAGAGTCCCGAACAGCTGAGCGGCGGGACGATCGCCGTCGTCGTCGGCATCGCCGGCGCGGTATACGGCGGCCTCGGCGTCGGGCAGGCGGTGCAGAACGCGATGGACACGGTGTGGGCGGTGCCGCGCAACAACCGGCGCGATCCGATCCGATCGCGGCTGCGCAGCCTGCTGCTGCTGGTGGTCCTCGGCACGGCCGCGTTCGCAGCGACCGCCCTGTCCGCCGTCGGGCGCGCGACGGAGTCGCTCGGGTGGTTTGGCAAGGCCGGCGTCATCGTCGGTGCCGTCGCCATCAACGCCGTCATCTGCCTGATCGCGTTCCGCGTGACCACCGCGCGTCACCTGACCTACCGCCAGGTGCTGCCGGGTGCATTGACCGCAGCCGTCATCTGGCAGCTGCTCCAGTCGTTCGGCGCCGGCTACGTCTCCCACGTCACCAGGAACGCGAGCGCCACCAACAGCGTGTTCGCACTCGTCCTCGGCCTGCTGGCGTTCCTCTACCTGGTGTCGATCAGCCTGGTGATGTGCGCCGAGATCAACGCGGTCAAGGTCGACCGGCTGCATCCGCGCGCGTTGATGACGCCGTTCACGGACGACGTGGACCTCACCCGGGCGGACCGCAAGACCTATGCGCGCAAGGCAAAGGCGGAGCGGGTTAAGGGCTTTCAGCGCGTCAGCGTCCGGTTCGACCCGGCGCACGAGGACCGGGACGAGGGCACGCCACCGCCCTGAGGGTCAGCTGCCGCCGCCGCGCTCAGCGGGCAGCGGAGGAGGCAGCGGCGTGGTCTTGGTGGGCGTCTGAGAGGTTCCGGTCGACGTGCCCGAGCCCGAGCCGGTGCTCGAGCCCGGAGTGTGGAAGTCGATCCACGGCTCTTCGCGGATCACCGTCGAACCGCTGCTGATGATCAGCGACTTGGCGGCGACCTCGTACTCGATGCCGTCGTTCTCGGCGACGAACGCACCGCTGTCGGTCTTCTCGGCGTCGAGGATCACCTTCGCGCCGTCACGGACCCGCACGCCGCGGTACTGGTACTCGCCGTCATTCGTGCAGATGGCCACGCGCGAGGAGTCGGTGCTGCCGAACTCCACCACCACCGACGGAGACGGACAGCTCGCCGTCGAGTCCACGTAACCCCGGTCGTCGGTCTCGGGCGCGGCCGATGCGGTGGGCAGGCCGACCACGACCAGTGCGGCACCCGCCGCGGCGGCCAGGGAGAGTCGAAACACGGAATGAGACATCGACTTCCACGACACCACGGATCGCGGTATTGCGCGAGTCACCGCGCCGAATCGTTAGCGCATCGACACACTGCCGCGAGCGGGCGAGACGCCCCGCGGCCGGACGCCGTGGGCGATCCCATTGGCCTCGTGCACGCCTACGGCAGCCCGGACCAGCATTCGGATGATGGGCCGACGCGCGAGCCGGTGCAGACGAGTTGATCTCTGATGCAACATCATTCGATCGTCGTCGTCCGGCACGCACCAAGAAAGTGGCCCCAATGCCATCCTTCGCTAAGATAGTGCCATGCATTCGGTGGCGATACTCGCCTACGACGGGATGTCCGGCTTCGAATCCGGGCTCGCCGCCGAGATATTCGGGCTCACGGAACTGTCGGAGAGGTTCGCCACCGGCATCGCCCGACCGTGGTACTCGATGCGGTTGTGCGCCGAACGCGACGAACTGCGCATGATCGGCGGCGCGACGTTGCGCACCCCGCACGGACTGTCCGAACTGGCGTCCGCCGACACGGTGATCATCCCCAGCGTGCGGGACGTGGCCGACCCGGCGTCGCCCGCTCTGATCGAGGCCCTCCGCGAGGCCCACGGCCGGGGTGCGAGGCTGGTGTCGATCTGCTCGGGGGCCTTCGCGCTGGCGGCCGCGGGCGTCCTCGACGGCCGGCAGGCCACGACGCACTGGCTGTACGCCGACCTGCTGCGGATCCGTCACCCCGAGATCGACGTCGACCCGACACCCCTCTACGTCGACGGCGGTGACGTGCTCACCAGCGCGGGATGTGCTGCGGGATTGGACCTTTGCCTGCACATCGTGCGATGCGACCGTGGCACCCGGATCGCCAACGAGGTGGCGCGGCGGCTGGTGGTGTCGCCGCACCGGGCGGGCGGGCAGGCCCAGTTCATCGAGAGCCCGGTGCCCGAACCCGCAGCCGACGGCAGGATCGCGGCGAGCACGGCCTGGGCACTGGCCAACCTCGACATCCCGATCACGCTCGACCAGATGGCCGAACGCTCGGCGATGTCGCGGCGGACGTACCTGCGGCAGTTCGCCAAGGCCACCGGCACCACGCCGGTCAAGTGGCTGATCGAGCAGCGGATCACCGCCAGCCTGGCGCTGCTGGAGTCGTCGCCGCTGTCGATCGAGCAGGTGGCCGCCCGGGTGGGCTTCGAGTCGCCGGTCACCTTCCGGCACCACTTCACGCGGGCGATGCACACGACGCCGAGCGAGTACCGCCGCTGCTTCGCCCGCCCCGACCTCACACTTGGGACCGGCCGCGCGTCTACGGGGTGATGACGACGATTCCGTTCGAGCGGGCGATGCAGGACCACGGCGCCACGGTGCTCCGCGTCTGCCGCGCGGTGCTCGGACCCGGGCCCGATGCCGAGGACGCGTACTCCGAGACGTTCCTCGCTGCCCTGCGGCAGTGGCCCGACCTCGCCGACGACACCAACGTCGAGGCGTGGCTGGTCCGGGTCGCACAGCGCAAGGCGATCGACGTCACCCGCGCCCGGACGCGGCACGCCGTGCCGAGCGCCGACCTGCCGGACCGCGGCGTCGTCCCCGACAGCCCCGACCACGACCTGTGGCGGGCGGTCGCGCTGCTGCCGGAGCGCCAGCGGCTCGCGGTCGCCTACCACTACCTCGGCGGGCTCCCGCACACCGAGACCGCCGAGGTGATCGGCGGGAGCGCCGCAGCCGTCCGGCGTGCGGCGGCCGACGGCATCACCGCGCTGCGCAGATCCCTCACCGACCGGACGGAGCACACCCCGTGATCGACACCGACCTCTTCCCCGTCGACGCGCGTTCCCTCGACGCCCTGCACGACCGCGTCGTCGCGGCCGCCGGGCGCGACGGCCTGCTCGACGTCGCCTACCGGGAGGTGGGCACGCCCGTGGGCACCCTGCTGCTCGTCGCGACCGAGGCGGGCCTGGTGCGGGTCGCCTACGCGCGGGAGGACTTCGACGCCGTCCTCGCCGTGGTGGCCGAGAAGGTCAGTCCGCGGATCCTGCGGGCACCCGCCCGGCTCGACGAGGCCGCCCGGCAGTTGGGCGAGTACTTCGACGGGACGCGGCGGACCTTCGACCTGCCGCTCGACCACGCGCTGTCGGCCGGCTTCCGCAGGACGGTGCAGTTGGCGCTGCCCGACATCGCCTACGGGCACACCGCCAGCTACGGCGACGTCGCGCGGGCGGTCGGCAACCCGGCAGCGGTGCGTGCCGTCGGCAGCGCGTGCGCCACCAACCCGCTGCCGGTCGTCGTACCGTGCCACCGCGTGCTGCGCAGCGACGGCAGCCTCGGCGGGTACGTCGGCGGTGCGGAGGCGAAGACGGCGCTGCTCGACCTCGAGCGCGCCGCCTGACTCACACCAGGCCGAGCGCGCGCAGATCCGCGACGTACTTGCGGATCAGCTCCCGGTCCAGGTGCGGGATGTCCTGTGCCGGGCCCACCTTCGCGGCGCGCACCGCCTCGCGGAACACCTCGGTGGGCGCCACGGCGCCGCGCAGTGGCTGCTCGGGTGCCCGGTAGGCGTCGAGCAGGACCAGTGCCGACCGCTGCCGCTGCTGCTCGGGCAGCCCCCGCAGCGCCGCCTCGAACCGCGCGAACCACTCGGCGTGGTCGTCGATGCGGGTGATCTCGGCGCCGTCCTCGACGAGCCAGTCGACGAAGACGTCGAGCGACACCCCGTCGTCGTGCGGGTTCATCACGTCGTAGGACCGGAACCCGTCGGCGGGCGCAGAACCGGCGCCGAGCGTCGTGATGGCCTCGGCGACGAAGTCGGCGGGCAGGCCGTCGTAGTGCGCGCGCGGCCGCTCACCGGAGCCGTCGTCGGCGTAGAAGCTGCGCGGCGCGATGCCGGTCGCCAGCAGGCTGATGACCAATCGGGTGAACGCGTCCGGCACGTTGACCTGTCCGGCGAACCCGGTGTGCGCGAGGATCATGTCCGACCGGAACACGCTGACCGGCAGACCGCACAGGTCGTGCGCCTCGCGGAGCAGCACCTCGCCAGCCCACTTGCTGTTCGCGTAGCCGTTCGCGTAGCCGCCGTCGAGCGGGCGGCGCGGGCTGGTCACGCGGATGTCGCCGTCCTCCACGAAGTCCGGCACACCCATCGCGACGGCCACCGTCGACAGGTAGGTGACGGGCTTGATGCGTCCGCTGATCGCCAGTCGGATCACCTCGGCGGTGCCGACGACGTTGGGGCCGAACATCTGTCCGTAGGGCAGGACGTGGTTGACCAGCGCCGCCGGGTGCACCACCACGTCGACGTCGCGCGACAACCGGCGCCACGTCGGGTCGTCGAGGCCGAGGTTGGGTTCGCCGATGTCACCCGGCACCACGTCGAGGTGCCGTCCCGCGAGGTCGCGGAACTCCGCAAGCAGCGCCGCGTCGCCGGTGTCGAACGCCGCCTCCAGCCGGCGGTAGGCGGCGTCCGGATCGGAGCCGCGCACCAGGGTGATCAGCCGGCCGCCGGTGCGGGACAGGCGCCGCAGCCACTCGAGCGCCAGGAACCTGCCGAGGTAGCCGTTGGCTCCGGTCAGCAGCACCGTCTCGGCGCGGTCGGTGGCCGGCGGCAGGTACGCGGCGGCCTTGAGCGTCGACTCGTCGATGAACTTGGACAGCACCAGGTCGGCGGCGGCGATCTCGGTCGCGTCGGCGCCGTGCACGCTGACCGCGGTGGGACGGGTGCCGCCGGAGGCCCGTTCGGCCTCCACGTAGCCGGCCAGCGACCCGAGGTCCGCCGACGACGAGATGATCACGCCGACGGGCACCTCGACGCCAAACACGTCGCCGAGCAGGTTCGAGAACGTCAGCGCCGAGAGGGAGTCGCCGCCGAGGTCGATGAAGCGTGCATCGGATTCCGGTGCGGCACCGGGCAATCCGAGCAGCGCCTGCGCGGCCTGCACCACCGTGTCGAGGACCGGCTGGTGCGCCGCGGCCTCGCGCAGCGCCCGCAGTTCGTCGGTGCGCGCCTCGGCCAGCTGGGCGTAGAGCGCCTCCAGCCGTTCGCCGTAGTGCTCCTTGAGTCTGGGGCGCAACAGCTTTCCGACACCGGACAGCAGCCCGTTGTCGGTGCTGAACGGTTCGGTCTCGACGAGGAAGTCTCCGGGCACCTCGTAGGACTGCAGTTCGGCGGTGCGAGCCGTGGCCTGCAGCGCCTCGCGCAGCGCGGACACCAGCCCGTCCCCGTCGCCCGCGAACCGGGCCAGCGCGTCCTCCGTCGGGACGACGACGGCGAGCAGCGACGAGCGTTCACTGTTGCCGTACACGAAGATCTGACGCACCAGCGGCGCGCCGGCGTAGATCGCCTCGAGATTCGCGACGGCCACGAACTCGCCCTGCGCCAGCTTGAGGACGTTGTTGCGGCGGTCGACGTAGACCAGGTGGTCCGGCGCGATCTCGGCCATGACGTCGCCGGTGCGGTAGTACCCGTCGGCGTCGAAGACCTCGGCGGTGACCTCGGGCCGCTTGTAGTACCCCGGCGTGGCGGTCAGCGTCTTGACGAGCAGTTCGCCACGCGGGTGCGGGCGGTCGGTGGTGAAGTACCCCAGCTCGGGGACGTCGATCAGCTTGTAGTCGATGACGGGCGGTCGTCCGATGACGCCGTCGCGCATGACGCCGCCGACCTCGGTCAGTCCGTAGGCGTCGACGAGGTGGATGTCGAGGCACGACTCGACGAACGCCTTCATCTCCGCGGCCAACGGTGCGGTACTGGTGAAGCCACCGAGGACGCGGCCTCCGACGAGGTCCTCGCGGATCTCGCGCTTGGCCGTCAGTTCTGCGTCGTCGGGGGCGGCGCCGTCGGCGACCAGCCGGTCGACCCGGGTCTGGTAGCGCTGGAAGAGCATGTCGACGACGCGCGGGACCAGGGCCAGCTGCGTCGGGCGGACCAGGCTGAGGTCCTCGAACAGCGTCGACAGATCGCTCTCGGGCACGAAGTAGCTCGTTCCACCGGTCTGGAACGACGCCGACAGCGGGATGCGGCCGCCGAGGTGGTTGAGCGGCATGAAGTTGACGTTGAGGACCGGCAGGTCGCCGTCCTCGACGAACTCGATGGTCCACAGGGTGCGGAGCATGCGCTCGGTCCACATGGCGCCCTTGGGCAGACCGGTGCTGCCGGAGGTGTAGAGGATCATGGCGAGCCGGTCGTCGGAGCCGGCCGCGAACGGCGGCGGAGTCGACAGACCGCGCCCGCGGTCGATCACGTCGGCGAGGGTCTCGATGGTGACGGCCTCGTCGGTCAGCCGGACCCGGGCGCGCGCGAGCGCCTCGCGGTGGTCGTCCACCGCCCCGTCGAAGTCGAACACGACGAGACGGCGGATCGACGAGGTGCCGTAGGTCGCCTCAGCCGCGAGGTCGAGGTAGTCGGCGCTGACGGCGAGCACCCGCGGCGCCGCCTCGAGCAGGATGGGCAGCAGACGTGCCGCCGACGAATTGTGTTGCAGCGGAACGGCCACCAGGCCGAGATAGCCGGTGGCGATGTCGAGGGTCAGGTAGTCGGCGCTGGCGAAGCCGATGGTCGCCACGAAGTCGCCGGGGCGCACCGCGTCCTCCGCGGTCCACGCCGCGGCGACCGCCTGGACGTCCGACCACACCTCGCCGTAGGTCGTGGTCTCGAACTCGGGCAGCAGCCGACGCTCCGCCCGGCCGGTCTCGGGATCGCGCACCACCGCCGTCTTCCGCCGCCCCAGCGCGGGACGGTCGGCATACCCGCGGGTGAGGGTCTCGAGGACGCCGGCCAGCCGCAGACCCGGCGCGCGGGCGGCGTCCATGACGGCCTGATCCGGCGTCGCGGCCCGGAACTGCGGGTCGGTGTCGCTGAGCTGCGCGGCGCGGGCGCCGGCCTGGTCGGTGCGGACGTCGTCGTGCACGTCGGTCATCGGATGTCCCTCTCGTCGCGTGGCCCTGAGTGTCGAGAACCCGCTGCCGCCATCATTCCGCACGCCGCCGCGTTCTCCGCCACTCTGGGTAGAGTCAATCATACCCAGCTGGGACGTCCCTGGGAGTTGTGATCGACGGCACGGCAAACTTGCATGCAACCATGCATGCATGAGTGTTAGCGTCGATGCGTGACCCAGCCGCAGACGTCGAGCGCCCAACGCGCCTACGAGATCGCCAAGGACCAGATCCTGTCCGGTGGCGTCCGCGGTGGCCAGTTGCTCAGTGAGGTCGAGATGGCCGCTGCGCTGGGTGTCAGCCGTACCCCCGTCCACGAGGCGTTCCTCCGCCTGGCCGCCGAGGACCTCCTCGAACTGCTCCCCCGGCGCGGCGCCGTCGTCGTCCCGATCTCGGCCCACGACGCCACCGACGTCCTCGAGATGCGACTCGCGCTGGAGACGTCCGCGGTGCGGCGGCTCTGCCGGTCCGCCGAGGCCGTCGACGCGCTCTTCGGCGAGCTGACCGAGCTGATCGCGCGGCAGCGCGAGGACGCCTCCGCCGGTGACGTGCACGGTTTCGCGGCCGCCGACGACGCCTTCCACCGCCGCATCGTCGAGGTCGCGGGGAACGCCATCGGGCACCGGTTCTACTGCTCGATCAGCGAGCGGCAGCGCCGGATGATGGCCGACGCCGCACGCTCGGAGTCGACGCGTCTGGCCGCACTGATCGACGAGCACGACGAACTGGCCGCCGCCATCGGGGCGCGCGACCTCGCCCGGTTCGAGGCCGCCCTCGTCCTCCATCTGGAGGCGACCTACCGGGTGACGATCGGATGACCAGCATCGTGCACTCCGCCGTCACCACCACCCGCACGACGCGGGCCTGGCTGGCCGTCGCGTTCGCCGCCTTCTGCATCGGCTGGGGCGGTAACGAGTTCACCCCACTGCTGATCGCCTACGCGCACGACGCGGGGTACTCGCGCATCGACGTCGACGTCCTCCTCGGCGCGTACGTGCTGGGGCTGGTCCCCGGCCTGCTGATCGCATCCACGCTGTCCGACAGGCACGGTCGTCGCCCCATCATGGCGATCGGGGTGGTCGCGTCGGCGATCGGCAGCCTGACCCTCGCGGTCGGCGACGTGGCCGGCTTCGCCGCGCTCTTCGGCGGACGACTGCTGAGCGGTCTGGCCGTCGGCATCGCGATGGCCGTCGGGTCGGCCTGGATCGCCGAGCTGTCCCGGCCCCCGTTCGACGACGCCGCCCCCGGCGCCGGTGCGCGCCGCGCGTCCATCTGTCTGTCCCTCGGCCTCGGCGCCGGACCACTGTGCGCGGGCATCCTCGCCGCCTTCGCCCCGCTCCCGCTGGTGCTCACCTACGTCGTGCACGCCGCGCTGTGCGTGCCGGCGCTGTGGGCGGTGCTCACCCGCACCGTCGAGACCCGGACCGAGGGGTCGACGCGCAGCCTGCTGCAGGGCCTCGAGGTGCCCGCCGCCGCACACCGCCGCTTCACCCACGTCGTCGTTCCCATGGCGCCGTGGATCTTCGGCTCGGCGGCCATCGCCTACGCCATCGTGCCGGCGCTGGTGGCCGACGAACTCGGCGACTGGGCGCTGCTCTACACCGCCGGGCTGACCGTGCTGACGCTGGCGTGCGGCGTGCTGGTGCAACCGATCGCCCGTCGCCTGGACGACGCGTCGAGCGCCCGCGCAGTGGTGGTGTCGATGATCCTGATGACGGTGGGCATCCTCACCGCCGTGGCCACCGCGCTCACCCGGTCGCCGGGAGTGGCGGTGCTCGTCGCGATGCTGCTCGGCAGCGGGTACGGGATCGCCATCGTGTCAGGGCTTCTCGAGATCCAGCGCATCGCCGAGCCCAACGAACTCGCGGGCATCTCCGGCGTCTACTACTCGCTGGCCTACGTCGGGTTCCTGCTCCCGGCGGCACTGGCGGCCCTGGCCCGCTACGTCAGTTACCCGGTGATGCTGACCGCGGTCGCCGTGGTGGCGGCGGCGTGCGCGCTGCGGTGCGCGTCGGGGTGGTCCAAGCACCTCGACGCACCGGCCGGCTAGTTTCAGGCCGGCGGCACCGCCGCGGTCATCTTCTGGATCGTCTGGATCTCGCTGGGGCGGTACGCGCGTCCGTCCGGCTGGATGAGGTCGTGGAACCAGGTCTTCGGCGGCCCGTCGTAGGGGTTGTCCCACGAGTCCCACGGCAGGTAGGTCTGCGTGCGGCCCGCGATCAGACCCCAGTTGTAGACGCCGACGCCCCGCTTCTTGGCGACCGGGAGGATGCCCTCGACGGTGCTGCCCTCCGCTCGGGCCAGGTACTCGGTGCAGATCATCGGACGGCCGAGCGGCGCGAGTTCGTCGATGCGGGCGTCGAATTCGTCCGGTGTGCCATAGCTGTGGAACGTGATGACGTCGGAGTTGTCCAGCTGGAACGACGCGATGGCACTGCGCTTGCCGGCGTCCTTCCACGTGCCCTGCCAGACGCCGCTGGTGAGCGGCTGCACCGGGTCGACGGACCTGGCCCACTCGAAGACCTGGGGCAGCAACGTGCCCACGACCTGTTGCTTGTCCGCGCGTTCGACCTTGCGGTACTGCTTGGCGGGGTTGTCCGGCTCGTTCCACAGGTCCCAGCCGAGGATGCGGCTGTCGCCGCGGAAGGCGCCGATGACACCGGTCACGTAGTCGCGCAACACCGGCAGGTAGGCGGGATCGTCGATCAGGTCGGCGCCCGGACTCTGCACCCAGCCGGAGTTGTGCACGCCCGGCGTCGGCGCGCGCTGCGGGCCGAGCTTGGGATGCGGGTCCCAGCACGAATCGAAGAACACGAACAGCGGCTTGATGCCACGGTTGGCGGCGATCGTCGTGAATTGCTGGATGCGGCGCAGGAATCCGGCGCGGTCCTGCGCCCAGAGCTGGTCGTGCAGGAACACCCGCACGGTGTTCATCCCCACCTGGCGCGCCACCTGCAGCTCGCCGTCGATGCGCCGCGGGTCGTACGTGCCCGGCTGCCACATCTCGATCTGGTTGCTCGCCGTCACCGGGACGTAGTTGGCGCCGACCAGCCACCCCTGCGCCTGATACCAGGTGTTCGCGCGCTCGGGCGACCATCGGGTCGCCGCTGCCGCCGAGGCGATGGGCACACGGGTCAGTGCCGCGCCCGCTGCCACGAGTAGCGGGAGTTTGAGGGCAGTCCGACGGTGCACCTGGTGAACCTACGGGGCCTCGGCCGAGCGCTCCGACCCCCGACGCGCGCCGCAACCACACGGCAGCCGAACCGTTATCCGATGGACGCCGGTTGACGGGGCGTGTCACTTAGTGACACAGTGGTATTGTCACTAAGTGACACCAATCGAGGGGAGGGTCGTCATCGACACCCGACAGGCGCAGGCGCGACTCGCCGTCTCCCGGCATGCCTGCCGGCTGTTCTGGGAGAACGGCGTCGCCGGCACCAGTGGGGACGACATCGCCTCCGCCGCAGGGCTTTCCACTCGCACCATCTGGCGTTACTTCCGATCGAAGGAGAGTTGCGTGGAGCCGCTGCTGTCGAGGTCGACGCAGCGGTTCCTCGAGGTCCTCGACCGGTGGCCACCAGAGCTGTCCCTCGCCGAGCACCTGGCACAGGACATCCCCGCCCACCCCCTGCCCCCCGAGGACGTGGCCGACGAGATGAGCGGCCTGCGGATCGCCACCATGACCCGCTCGGATCCGGCGCTGCGCACCGCTTACCTGATGGTGCACGACGAACTCGAACAGGGCTTCATCCCCGTCATCGCGCGGCGCCTGAACCTGGCCGATGACGACCTCACCGTGCGCGTGTGCGCCGCGGCGGTCACGGGGGCGTTTCGGGTGATCGACGAGGACGTCAGCCGTGCCGTCATCGTCGACGGCCGCACGGTCACGCAGAGCGAGGTGCTGGCGCTGATCGACTGCGCCATCCGCGACGCCACCAACGGTCGACTCGGGGGTCCCGTCACCACCCACTAGATCCGCACCACATCTCGAATGACGCGCAGGTGTGGCGTACCCGCATGCCCACATCCTCCAGAAAGGGAACACCATGACTCGACCCGAACAGATCTCCGTCGAGGACTTCTTCGCACCGCCCACCCGCGGCGCGGCCACCATCTCGCCCGACGGCACCCGGATCGCCTTCCTGGCGCCGTTCGAGGGCCGGCTCAACGTCTGGGTCCAGGGTCTCGACGACGGGTCCGACGCCCGGCGCGTCACCGCCGACGCCAACCGCAGCATCTACATGTTCGAGTGGACCGACGACCCGCGCTGGATGCTGTACATGCAGGACGCCGGCGGCGACGAGAACTGGCACGTCTACCGCATCGACCTGGACGATCCCGACTCCAGCCCAACGGATCTCACGCCGTTCCCCGGCATACGGGCGATGTTCGAGACGTCCGCCGCACGGCCCGGCAAGGCCATCGTGCAGATGAACAGGCGCGTCCCCGAACTGCTCGACGTCTACGAACTCGACATCGCGACCGGCGACCTGACGCTGCTCGCCGAGAACCCCGGCGACGTGGTCGGCTGGCGCACCGGCCGCAGCGGCCAGCTGTACACGTCGTCGCTGACCGCCGACGGTGACGTCGAACTGTTCCTCTGGCAACAGGATTCGGGCACGATGCGCAGCATCGCGGTCTACGAGGGCACCGACTACCCGCTCGGCATCAACCCGATCGAGATGACGCCCGACGGCACCGGCATCTGGCTGGGCTCCAACGAGGGCAGCGACCAGGTGCGGCTCGTGCGGGTGGACGTCGAGACCGGCGAGGAGACCGTCGTCGACAGTCACCCGACCTTCGACCTGGGCGGCCAGCTCGGGCTGCCCTCGCCGCTGATCCTCAGCCGCCGGACCGGTGAGTTGATCGGCGCCCGTTATGCCCGTGAACGTCAGGTGATCCACGCGCTGGACCCGCACTTCGCCGAGGTGCTCGAAAAGCTCGAGGCGCTGTCCGACGGCGACCTGGGCGCCATCTCGTCCGACGAGAGCGAGCGACGCTGGGTGGTGAGCTTCGTGCACGACCGCGACCCCGGCGTCACCTACCTCTACGACCACTCGACCGGTGCGAGCCAGCAGCTGTTCCGGCCGTTCCCGCACCTCGACCCGGAGGCGATGGCGCCGATGACGCCGGTGACCATCCCCTCCCGCGACGGTCTGGACCTGCATTCGTATCTGACGCTGCCGGTCGGCGTCGAACCCGTCGGCCTGCCGATGGTGCTGCTGGTGCACGGCGGCCCCTGGGCGAGGGACGCCTGGGGCTTTCATCCCGAGGTCCAGTTGCTCGCCAACCGCGGATACGCGGTGCTGCAGGTCAACTTTCGCGGATCCACGGGATACGGCAAGGCGTTCGTCAAGGCGGCCATCGGCGAGTTCGCGGGCAAGATGCACGACGACCTGATCGATGCCGTCGACTGGGCCGTCGACCGGGGCTACGCCGACCGCGACCGCGTCGCCATCTTCGGCGGCTCGTACGGCGGGTACGCCGCGCTGGTGGGCGTCACGTTCACCCCGGACGTGTTCGCCGCCGCCATCGACTACGTCGGCATCTCGAGCCTCGCCAACTTCATGCGGACGCTGCCCAACATCGCCCGGCCGTTCCTCGCGAACAACTGGCACCTGTTCGTGGGCAACCCGTCGGATCCGCAGCAGGAGGCGGACATGCTGGCCCGCTCGCCGATCACCTACGTGGAGAAGATCCGGACGCCACTGCTGGTGGTGCAGGGCGCCAACGACACCCGGGTGGTGCAGGCCGAGTCGGACAACCTCGTCGAGGCGCTACGGGCGCGGGGCGTGGACGTGGAGTACATGGTCAAGGAGGACGAGGGCCACGGCTTCCTCAATCCCGACAACCAGATCGATCTCTACCACGCCGTCGAGCGGTTCCTCGCCGAGCACCTGCAGCGCTGACCGCGGTCAGGAGAACAACCCGTCCAGAGCCTCCTGCTCGAGGCCGATCCACCGCCGCACCCGAGCCCGGACGTCGTCCACCTCGTCCGGGCTCAGGTGTTCGGCGCCGTCCGGGGTGATGCGGCAGAGGTCCATCGGGCCACCGACGCTCGGCGACGACGCGTCCAGCGCGTCGAGCACCCGCAGCGCGGCGACCATGCCGTAGTCGACGTCGCGCTCGGACATCCGGAAGTGCGCGAGCAGGGCATGCGCCTGCTGGGCCATCGGTGCGCCGCTGCCCACGGCCTGGAAGCCGGTGGTCTCGTGGTGGCCGATGAGGCCGTTCGGATCGAGGTCGACGATGAACGGGGTGTCGCCGGCATAGCCCGCGGCGAGCACGTACGTCGCGGGCGTGCCTGCCGCCTCCTGGCCGGGGACCTCGGCGATGAAGTTCGCGTAGTGGTGCTTGAGCACGGGCACGACCCTGGCCTGGATGGCATGGCCGACCTCCCGGGCCTCCACGATGGCCTCGGCCTCGGCGGTGAAGATCTGCTCCACGTCGTAGAGCACCGCGCGCGAGCCGCTACCGCCCCAGGCCGCGTGACCGCCGAGCGGATGCAGCTTCTGGGCGGGGTAGCTCACTCCGCGGCCGGGATCGGTGATCTGCGAGTCCGACGCCATCGCGATTCCGTTGAGACACTTGATGGCCAGGACGACTGTCATGCGGCGATCGTCCCACGCCCGCGGCCGGGGCTAGGGCGTTCCGGCGTCCTCGTCGGTGTCCGGGGCACGATCCTGGGCGGGCTCCAGAGCGACGCTCAGCGGGCGTTGGCCGTCGCTCGACTGCTCGGGGTCGGCGGGTTCGAGCCGCACCACCCGGCCGACTGCCCGGCGCAGCCCCGGGGCGCCTTCGATGCGGAGGAAGTCACCCACCCGACCGGCGCGGTACCGCAGGGGTGAGCCGATGAACTCGCCGAGCACCACCCCGCTGCCCAGCGCAAGCGCGACCGCCGTCGCGGACAGCATCTGCGCCAGTCCGTCGTTGTAGCTGCCGTCGACGGCGAGGTAGTAGACGGCGCGGAACACCGCGAGGCCCGGCAGCATCGGCATGATCGCGGCGGTGGCGGTGATGAGGGCGGGGGCCTGCCTGCGGATCGAGATGAGCGTGGCGACGAAACCCACCGCCACGGCGGCGATCCCGGTGGCGACGACCTGTCCGAGGCCGGCGGTGCCGAGTCCGATGAGCAGCCACTCCGCACTCGCGGCGGCGATACCGGCGATGATGATCGACCGCCACGGCGCGTAACTCGCGAGAGTCAGGCAGGCACCCGCGAGCCCGGCGCCGAACACCGCGAGCCCGATGGACAGCGGCTGATTCGGAATGACGAAGCTCTCGGTGGCGTCGACGTGCAGCTCGATGGAGATGCCCGCGAGGGTGGCGACCTGGAGTCCGGCGACGATGCCCACCACGATGCCGGAGGTGAGGAACAGCGCCTCGCCGAGCCGCGCCACCGCGGTGAGCATGTTGCCGGTCACCGCGTCCTGCATGGCGCCGACGAACGTCAGACCCGAGAGCAGCATCACGATCCCGGTGGCCACCAGCGCCGTCGGGTTCAGTCCCGCCACGAAGTACGCCGCCACCGCGACCAGCGTCGCGATCGCCGCGCCCGTGACGTGCTGGAAGAAGTACGGGGTGCCGATGCGGTTGAGCAGCCGGCCCGACTGGTCGATGACCATCGAGGTGACGGCTGCCAGCACGCACGTCAGCCACGTGCCGCCGAGCAGCATGGCGATGCCCAGCGCGAAGCCCGCCCAGCCGACGGTGGCCACCCAGCGCGGATAGATGTGCGGGCGTTCGGTCAGTTCGTCCATCGCGTCGTGGGCCTCGTCGACGGTGACGCCGCCGGAGGTGATGCGCTGCACCAGCAGGTCGAGATCGGCCAGCCGCGTGTAGTCGGTGGTGCGAACGTGGACGGCCCGCACGATCGTGACCGGCGGGCTGTCGGCGGTGGGCAGCGCGGACACGATGGCGGTGGTCGCGAAGACGTCGACGACGCAGTCGGTCAGGCGGTAGGCCTGGGCGACGTCCTCGGCGGTGGCGATGACGTCGGCGGTGCCCGAACCGGACGACAGCATGACCTCGGCGAGGCGGATGGTGAGGTCGAGGACCTTGCGCGTGTGGAGGTCGCCCACCTCGCGCGGGGCCCGCCGGCGCTGGCCGGCGATGGGTGCGGGATCGCGGCGCCCCGGCAGGGCGATCTGCATCCCCCGGCGGGACGGCGCCCGTCCGTCAGATCGTTTCCCAACCACGCACGGAACGATACTGAGTCGCGGGCGGTGCGCCGAACGCCGCAGTGACCGGCAACATAAGCGTCGCTAATGCCAGTGAAGAATCATTAGCTGTACTGAATCGCAGGCGGCTCCTACCGTCGTCGGCATGACCTCACCGCTGCTCGTCGGCTTCCTTACGTCGATCGCACTGATCGCGGCCATCGGCGCGCAGAACGCGTTCGTCCTCCGCCAGGGCATCCGGGGCGAGCACGTCGTTCCGGTGGTGCTGCTCTGCACCGTGGCCGACATGCTGTTGATCACCGCGGGCATCGCCGGCGTCGGGTCACTGGTGAGCGCTCACCCCGGTGCCATGGACGTCGCACGGTTCGGCGGGGCCGCCTTCCTGATCGGCTACGGCGTGCTCGCCGCGCGACGCGCGATGCGGCCCGCCGCGCTCACCCCTGCCGACGAGGCACCCGCGCGACTCGGCGCGGTGCTGGTGACCGCGGCGGCCCTGACGTTCCTGAACCCGCACGTGTACCTGGACACCGTGGTGCTGCTGGGCGCCCTGGCCAATCAACAGCAGGGTGGCCGTTGGCTGTTCGGGGTCGGCGCGGTCACCGCGAGCGCCGTCTGGTTCGTCACGCTCGGGTTCGGGGCACGCCGCCTGGCCGGCGTCTTCGCCACACCGAGGACCTGGCGCATCCTCGACGGCGTGATCGCCGCGACGATGGTGGTCCTCGGCGTCTCGCTCGCCCTCACCTGAGGGCGCGCGAATCACCCATCTCGTGCTTGCCCTTGCGGGTGCGGCGCTGGAGGAAGCCGGAGGCCTTCGCCAGGGCACTCGACACCTTGGTGTGCCGACCGTCGTTGCGGCGCTGCAGGAAAAGACTCAGGCGCGACAGGACGAAGGCCAGCACGGGAACGAGCAGGACCGTCAGGACCCAACGCCGGACCGGTGAACTCAGCAGTGCAAGCACGGGGTCACCGGCCGATCTTGGACGAGCTGCGCTTGCCGGTGATGCCGAGGTAGCCCGCGATCAGGATGATCGCGACGATGATCCCGACGAGGAACGGGATGATCTTGAAGCCGCCGTTCTGGTTCGAGTACCCGAGCTTGTACGCGACCCAGGTGCCCAGGAACGATCCGATCGCCCCGAGGAGCACCGTCATGATGACGCCGATGTTCTGCTTGCCCGGCATGATCAGCCGTGCCAATCCGCCCACGATGAGGCCGACGACGATGGCGCCGATGATTGTTCCGATCATGATGTGTCCTTTGTTCGGTCAAGTGCAGATGCCGCACATAAGTACCCCAAACCGCGCGTCTCAACCGACTGCGGGTTGACGCGCGCCGGTTGCGCTCGCGCTGAGCGCAACCGGTGAGATTGCCTCCACCGGTCGGTAGCGTCCGCCCACGTGAATGAGGACTGGCTCGCCGTCGTCGTCGGACTGGCGCTACTCGCCCTGGTGCTCGTCGGCGCCCTCCCGGGCAGCGTGATCCCGTGACCGATCGCACCCGGGCCGACGACGCGGCCGTCGAGGTGCCGCCCGCGTCGCGCCCGGTGGTGGGCTATGCCGTCGCAGGCGTGGCCGTGGTGCTCGTCCTCGGCGCCGCAGCGCGCTTCCTGGAGTCCCACGTCCCCGGGTGGGCCGCGGACACTCCCCTCGCGGGCGTCGCCAAGTCGATCGAATTCCCCATCTACGCCATCGCTTTGGGGCTGCTGGGCAATGCCGTACTCAGCCGGCTGGGGGTCCGCGACGCACTGTCCCGCGGCTTCCGCACCGAGTTCTTCATCAAGACCGGTCTCGTGTTGCTCGGCGCCTCGGTGAACCTGAAGATCCTGGTCACCGCAGCCGGTCCGGCAATCGTCCAGGCACTGCTGCTGATCTCGATCGTCTTCGGCTTCACGTGGTGGCTCGGCGGTCGGCTCGGCCTCGATGACAAGCTGCGGGCACTGCTCGCGTCGGCGGTGTCGATCTGTGGTGTCAGCGCCGCGATCGCCGCGGCCGGTGCCGTACAGGCGAAGAAGGAACAGTTGGCCTACGCCGCGTCGCTGGTGATCGTCTTCGCACTCCCGTCGATCTTCCTACTGCCGTGGCTCGCCGACGTCCTCGGCCTCTCGCCGGCCGTGTCCGGGGCGTGGATCGGCGGCAACATCGACACCACCGCCGCCGTCGCCGCCGCCGGGTCGCTCGCCGGCGAGGACGCGTTGCAGATCGCGACGATCGTGAAGACGACGCAGAACGCGCTGATCGGGTTCGTGGCGATCGCCCTGACCGCCTACTTCGCACTGAAGGTCGAGCGCACGGACGCCTCGGCCCGGCCCACCGTGGGTCAGTTCTGGGAGAGGTTCCCCAAGTTCGTCCTGGGCTTCATCGCGGCGTCGGTGATCGGCACCCTCTACCTGCAGTACGGCGGCGACAAGGCGGCCATCACGACCGTCAACGACCTGCGCACCTGGTTCCTGATCTTCGCCTTCGTGTCGATCGGCCTGGAGTTCAGCCTCCGCGGTCTGCGCGAGGCCGGCTGGCGTCCCGTGGCGGTGTTCGCCTCGGCGACGGTGGTGAACATCGTGGTGGCGCTGGGACTCGCGGCAATCCTGTTCGCCAACTTCGACCTCGGTTAGCCACTACGCTCGGCCGCGTGCCCCACATCTGGTCGCGCAGGGCCTTCCTGGCCCGGTCACTGGCCCTGTCCGCCGGAGCCGCCGCGTTCGCCGCCGGTTGCAGTCCCGACAAGCCGGGCGCCGTCGCCGACGACGGTTCCGTCACCGTCACACACGTGTTCGGCGAGACCAAGATCCCCGGCCCACCGCAGCGCGTCGTCAGTGCCGGCTTCACCGAGCAGGACGACCTCCTCGCCCTCGGGGTGGTGCCGATCGCCGTGACGGAGTGGTTCGGCGGCGAGCCCTTCGCCACCTGGCCGTGGGCACTGCCTAAACTGGGTGCCGCGCAACCCGTCGTGCTCAACCTCGTCGACGGCATCCAGGTCGACCAGATCGCCTCTCTGAAGCCCGATCTCATCGTCGCGATCAACGCCGGCCTGGACGCCGACACCTACACCCGGCTGTCGGCCATCGCGCCCACCATCGCCCAGTCCGGCGCGGACGCCTTCTTCGAACCGTGGAAGACCCAGGCCGACGTCATCGGTCAGGCGACGTTCAAGGTCGACGACATGCGGACCCTCGTCACCGGCGTCGAGGACCGCTTCGCGAAGGTCAAGACCGACAACCCGTCGCTCAACGACAAGAAGGTGTACGTGGTCGGCGGGACGTTTTTCAAGGACCGCGTCGTGGTCACCCCGGCGGGCCCACGCACCGAATACCTCACCCAGATGGGCCTGACGATCCCCGACGGTATCGCCGAGTACGTCGACGGCGAGAGCGCCTACGTCCCGCGGGACCGCTGGGCGGCCGTCCTCGACCAGGCCGACGCGCTGATCTGGACCACCGAGAACGACGCCGAGATCGGCGCGCTCCTCGCCGACCCGACGTTCGCGGAACTCAAGGCGACGAAGAACAACCGCAACGTGCTCACCGACAGGGAGTTGGCGGGCGCCATCGCGTACGGCACCGTGCTGTCCTACCCGGTGGTCGCCGACCGGCTGCCACCGATGCTGGCCAAAGTGCTCGCCTGAGACCCGATCCGACGGCCTGACACAATGTCCGGGTGACAGACGCCCTCGAGGACACCGCTCGGCCCAGCTTCGCCAAGGTCGGCTCGGCCTACTATCCGGTGCTCGTCGCCGTCTTCACCGCGCTCGTCATCATCTCCAACGTCACCGCCACCAAGGGCGTCGCGTTCGGTCCGATCCTCACCGACGGCGGGTTCATCGTGTTCCCGCTGACCTACGTGATCGGCGACGTGCTGTCCGAGGTGTACGGCTTCAAGGCCGCGCGGAAGGCGATCATCCTCGGCTTCTCGATGAACGTGCTGGCGGCCCTGGCGTTCTGGGTCACGGTCTATCTGCCCGCCGCGGACTTCTACGAGAACCAGGCCGCGCTCGAGAACATCGTGGGGGCCTACACCCAGCTGATCGTCGCGGGCCTGGCCGGATTCGCGGTCGGCCAGACGATCAACGCGTGGGTGGTCGTGGCGATCAAGGAGCGCACCAGGGAGAAGCACCTGTGGGCGCGGCTGGTGGGCTCGACCTTCGCGGGCCAACTCGGTGACACGCTGGTGTTCTGCGCGATCGCCGCGAGCGCCATCGGCATCACCACGTTCCGCGACTTCGCCGTCTACACCGCGCTCGGATGGCTCTACAAGACCGCCATCGAGGTGGTGATGCTGCCGATCACCTACCGCGTCATCGGCCACATCAAACGACGCGAACCGACCTACCAGCCCGCCATCTGACGATGTCCGCCGTCGGCACCGTGCACGACTACGGGGAGCGCGCACTGCTCCTCGAGTTCGACGGCATCGACGAGGTGCTGGCGTGGACGGACGCCATACGCCGGGCCGACCTGCCGGGCGTCCTGGACGTCGTGCCCGCCGCTCGGACCGTCCTGGTCGAACTGGCCGCCCTCGCGGACGTCGGTGCCGTCCGGCGACGGTTGACGTCGCTGCGGGTGGACCCCGCCGACGGCAGTCCCGGCGACGGTGGCGTCGACGTCACGCTCGACGTGGTCTACGACGGTCCCGACCTCGACGAGGTGGCCCGGCTGACCGGCCTGTCCGCCGACGACGTCGTGACCGCCCACACCGCGGCACCGATGCGGGTGGGTTTCGGCGGGTTCGCACCCGGCTTCGCCTACCTCGTCGGCGGCGACCCCCGATTGCACGTCCCACGCCGCGCCGAACCGCGGACCAGGGTGCCCGCGGGATCGGTCGGGCTCGCCGGCGAGTTCAGCGGCGTGTACCCCCGCGAGACACCTGGCGGCTGGCAGCTGATCGGACGGTGCGACGCCGTCCTGTGGGACGTCGACCGCACTCCGCCTGCCCTACTGGTACCGGGTACGTGGATCCGGTTCCGCGCGATCGACCGGCCGACTCCGTGATCACCCTGGAGATTCTCGCGACCGGGCCGCTGGCCCTGGTGCAGGACCTGGGCCGACCGGGCCACGCCCACCTCGGCGTCACCCGCTCCGGAGCCGCCGACCGGCGCGCGCACGCCCTGGGCAATCGCCTGGTCGCGAACCCCGAGGACCGTGCCACGATCGAGGTCACGCTCGGCGGGTTCGTCGCCCGACTACGCGGCGGCGACCTGTCGATCGCCGTCACCGGTGCCGACGCCCGGCCGACCGTGGACGGGAAGCCGTTCGGCAGCAACGGGATACAGCACGTGCGGGACGGGCAGGTGCTGGCCCTCGGCATCCCCGCCGCGGGACTGCGCAGCTACGTCGCCGTCCGGGGCGGCGTCGACGTCGAGCCCGTCCTCGGATCGCGGAGCCACGACGTGCTGTCGACGATCGGCCCCCGGCCGCTGCGGGCCGGAGACGACGTTCCCGTCGGGGAACACACCGCCGACTACCCCGAACTCGACCAGGCACCCGTCGCCGCGATCGGCACCGGCGTCCTGGACCTGCACGTGATGCCCGGCCCCCGCGACGACTGGTTCGCCGATCCCGACCGGTTCGTCCGCACCGAGTGGATCGCCTCCGACCGCAGCGACCGCGTCGGCATGCGCCTGGACGGCAACCCCCTGTCGGCGCGGTGGCCGGATCGTCAACTCCCCAGCGAGGGCGCCGTCCGCGGTGCGATCCAGGTGCCGCCCAACGGCCTCCCGGTGATCCTCGGACCGGACCATCCCGTGACCGGCGGCTACCCGGTGATCGGCGTGCTCACCGAGGCCGCCATCGACGACGCCGCCCAACTCCGTCCCGGCCGGAGCGTCCGGTTCCACTGGGCGCGGGCGCGCTCGACCGGCCACGGAGACGGGCCCACACCTGTAGCATGAACGGTCTACTGGCCGCCGATGAAGGAGTGCTCCGATGGAGGGTGCCCGCCGACGCCTGGTGTCGTGCACCATCGCCCTGCTCCGCAGTCGCGGGGTGCAGGCGACCGGCATCGCCGAGATCGTGCAGCAGAGCGGCGCGGCCCGCCGCTCGATCTACAACCACTTCCCCTCCGGCAAGATGGAATTGATGGTCGAGGCCACCCGCGTCGCGGGCGCGCACGTCAACGGCGCCATCCGGCACCTGACCGAAGACAGTGACCCGCAGGACAGCCTCACCGGCTTCGTCGAGTTCTGGAAGCAGGCGATGATCGCCGAGGACTTCCAGAGCGGATGCCCGATCGCGATGGCGGCGCTCGGGTCGTTCGACACCCCCGCACTCGCCCGCCAGGCCGCCGACGTGTTCTCGGAGTGGCGGGACACGCTGGCCGCGCAGCTGCAGGCGCATGGCCTGACCGCCGCGGAGGCGGCCTCGCTGGCCACCTTCACGCTGTCGGCCGTGGAGGGCGCCATCGTGCAGGCCATCGCCTACCGGTCCACCGACCCGCTCGACGTGACCCACGAGCACATGGCCGCCCTGCTTCGTCAACGCTTGTCGCCCAACACCTCTCGACGCAAGCGCGCCACCGCCCGCTGAACGGTCTCAGCTCGCGGCAGGCGTGCTGGGCCACCACATCCGGTCGCCGATGATCACCATGCCGGCGGGGATGAAGATCGTCCGCACCACGGCGATGTCGAGCAGCAGGCCCAGCCCGACCGTCGATCCGATCTGAACGAGGTTGAACACGCTGCCACTCATCAGCGCGAACATCGTGATCGCGAAGACCAGGCCGGCGGTGGTGATCACGCTGCCCGTGGACGTGAAGCCGCGCAGGATCCCGCGCACCATGCCGCCACGCTCGGCCTCCTCCCGGATCCGGTCGGCGAACAGCATGCTGTAGTCGGCCCCGACGGCGACCAGCGCCATGAACGACACGGGCAGCACCGACCAGTCCAGCGGGATGCCCAGCAGGTGCTGCCAGACGAACACGCTGACGCCTCCCGCCGCGGCGAAGGACAGCACCACGGTGGCGACCATGAACGCGGGCGCCACCAGCGACCGCAGCAGCACCGCCAGCACCAGGAACACCCCGATCACCGCAACGGTGCCGAACAGGGCGAAGTCCTCGAACACCTGCGTGCGCATCTGGTCGGCGATCGAGGAGTATCCCGTCGCCGCGAATCGGGCGCCGTCGAGCACCGTGCCCTGGGCCGCCTCCGCAGCCGCGGGTGCGAGGGCGGACGCCGTGTTGAGCGCCTCGTCGGAGAAGGGGTTGACGTTCCAGACGACGAGCATCCTGGCGGTGCGTCCGTCCGGGGACATCAGCAGCTTGGCGCCGTCGACGAAGCGCGACTGCGCGAGCCCCTCCGGCGGGAGGTAGAAGCCGCTGCCCGGCCCCACCGTCGTGTGCGAACTCAATCCGGAGAGGTAGTCGGTGGCGGTCCGAAGGCCGCCCTGGAGTTCGGCGGTGAGGGCGACGGTCTGATCGGTGCCCGCCTTGACCTGGCCGAGCCCGCTGCTCAGGTCCGCCAGCCCGCCGGTGAGCCGGTCGACGCCGTCGGACAGTCGAACCAGTTGTGCGCGTGCGGCGTCCGGTGACTGACCGTCGAGCTGGTCGAGCATCCGCTGCAGGCCGGTCAGCGCCGTCTCGATCTGGGGCAGGGCGGTCTGCGCGCGGGTCAGGACGTCCCGTGGGTAGCCGGTGAGCGAACCGGCCTGGCGTAGCGCCGCCGAGACCGCCCCCGCCGTGTACGCGTTGAGGTCGGTGAAGGCTTGGCGTGCCTGCAGGCACCTCGGATCGGCCGCGCACGCAGGCGAGGGCGCGTCGGCCAGGAACGGCCGGAAGGCGTCGGCGATCCGTGCCGCCGCGGCGGACTGCTGCTCGTCGGCGGCGCCCACCGCCGCCGCGAGGGCGGACAGGGCGGACACGGTGTCGGTGAGACGGTCGGT
Source organism: Mycobacterium sp. PTI7 (assembly GCF_056679845.1). Classification (NCBI taxonomy): domain Bacteria; kingdom Bacillati; phylum Actinomycetota; class Actinomycetes; order Mycobacteriales; family Mycobacteriaceae; genus Mycobacterium; species Mycobacterium sp. PTI7. Next base: position 5,328,394 of record NZ_CM155252.1, on the reverse strand, counting down.
GGCCTGGCGGAGGTCGGCGCTGCCCGCCGTCGCGGTGTCGACGATGCCCTCCGCCACGTCGAGCCCGTCGAGGACCGATCTGGCGAGCGTGACCACCCGCTGGGTCCCCGACGCCAGTTCGGGCAGCCGGCGCACGGCGTCGGCCGCGCCGGCGTTGAGCCGATCCACGCCCGCCGCCAGTGCCCGCAGTTGGGGTGAGGCCGTCTGCAGTTGCCGGTCGGCGTCGGCGAGTCCGTCGGCGACGCGTCCGGTCTGGTACCCCACGCTGGCCTCGGGGATCGGAGCGCCGTCCGGCCGGGTGATCGACCGGACGTGGGCGACCTGCGGGACGTTGGCCACCCCGATCGCGACCGCCTCGAGCGCGGCCAGGTCGTTGGTGTTGCGCATGTCGTGGTCGGCGCGCACCAGCAGGAACTCCGGCATCGCCTCGTTCACCGGCCAGTGCCGGTACACCGCGTCCAGACCGTCGGTCGAATCGGTGGCGCGGATCTGCATCCTGTCCTCGTCGAAGCTCGACACGGCGGTGAGGAGCACCGACGACGCCGCGAGCAGCAGGACGACGGCGGCGACGGACAGCGGTATGGCCGACCGTACGACGCGGGATCCGATCCTGCGCCAACGCCTTTCGTTGAGTGGACGCGGCTCGAGCCACCCCCGAGGCGCGAGCAGCCGGAGCAACGCCGGCGGTACCGTCAACGCCACCAGGCCGGCGACCACGATCGAGATGGCCGTGGGGATGCCCGCGGTCCGGAAGATCCCCGACTTGCAGAACGCCATCGCAGCACTCGCGACGGCGACGGTCAGCGCCGAGGCCACGATGATGCGGGTGACCCGCGCCGACGAGTAGCCGATGGCCTCGCGCCACGGCACCGATCGGCGACGACCCTCGAAGAAGCTGGTGACGGTGAAGATGGCGTAGTCGGTGGCGCCGCCGAGCACCATGGCCGTCGCGATTGCGATCGACAGGTTCGACACCGGAATCACGTGGGTGAGGCCGAGCAGCGACACGATCGGGCGGGCGATCCCGAGACAGATGCCGATCGTGACGAGCGGGATCGCCGCGGCCGCCCACGACTTGAAGGCGATCAGCAGCAGGATGGTGATCAGCACGACCGAGACCGACGTGATGATCAGCAGCGACTGGTCCATCGACGTGAACAGGTCCGCCAGCGTGGGGCCGGCACCGGTCAGATGCGTCTGCAGCCCTTCGGGTTTCGGGATCGAGTCGATGGCGGCACGAATCGCCACCGTGCTCTCGTGGGCCCGTGCCGACCCCACGTCACCCACCCCGGCGACAGTCAGGACGATCGCCTTGCCGTCGGGACTCTGGCCGACCTCGCCGATCGCGGGATTGCCGTAGACGTCGATGAGGTAGGCGACGTCCTCGCGGTCGGCGTTCAGACGGTCGACGACCTGCCGGTAGTAGTCCTGCTCGGCGGGCCCGATGCGGTGCTCGGACTCGATCACCAGGCTCGCGATCGCGGTCGAGTGCGGGACGTCGAAGTCGTCGGCCATCTCGCGCAACGCGTTGACCGCGGGCAGGTCGTTGGAGATGAACGGCGCCGAGTTCTTCGCGACGGTGACCTCGACCTGTGGCACGAACACGTTGAGGACGCCGGCGAGCAGCACCCAGAACCCGATCACCCAGATCGCGCGGCGCGCGCACCAGTCACCGAACCCAGCGGCGACGTTCCGCTGACCAGCCATGAGACTCCCGGGGAGAGGGCACCGGAGCGGTGATGCGAGCCGCGGTGCAGAACGATTGGTCTACCGTAGGTAGAAAGGTCGGTCTACGCAAATGGCGCGATCCCGGTCGGTCCGTGCGCCCGCGGCCCGTCACCTCGGTGGCCCGCCGGTGATACAACAGGGTGTGCACACGGCGCGCCTGGTTCATACGTCCGATCTGGACGCCGACACGCGGGACGGCGCGTTGCGCATGATCGTCGAGGCCTTCGCGGGCGACTTCACCGACGCCGACTGGCAGCACGCCCTCGGCGGAATGCACGCGCTGATCTTCGACCACGGCGCGCTGATCGCCCACGGCGCGGTCGTCCAGCGCCAACTCCTACACGACGGCCGTGCGCTGCGCTGCGGGTACCTCGAGGCGGTGGCGGTGCGGGAGGACTGCCGGGGTCGCGGTCTGGCGATGGCCGTCATGGACGCACTGGAGCAGGTGGTGCGCGGCGCGTACCAGCTGGGCGCACTCAGTGCGTCCGAAGCGGGCAGGCCCCTCTACGCGGGGCGCGGCTGGCTGCCGTGGCGCGGCCGGACGTCGACGTTGAGCCCGGCCGGCGTCACCCGCACACCCGGCGACGACGACGGCATCTTCGTCCTCCCCGTCACCGTCGACCTCGACACCACCGGCGAGATCACCTGCGACTGGCGCGAGGGCGACGTCTGGTGACCGGGGTACTCCTCACCCCGCTCGGGCGACGACCCTGAACGTCTGCAGCGACGCGTCCGTCGCGTCGGGGACGGCCATCCCGGCCGCGGAACCCGAACGCAGATAGTCGATCACCGCGTCGGTCAGGCGCTCGCCCGGCACCACGGCCGGGATGCCCGGCGGGTACGGGGTGAGCTGTTCGGCGGCGATCGCTCATGCCCACGTCGATCCGGCGGTGCGCACGGAGCCAGTCGGCGCACTGATACCCGGTGACGCCCAACTCCGAGACGTCGATGAGCACCTGTAGACGGTCCAGATCGTGCGACGCCTGATGGCCGAGCAAGCGGTCTTAGTACCCCGAGACCAGGCCCAGGTCGGCCAGCGTGGCCAGGGCCCGTACACCGGTGAGTTCGGGCCTGCGTGCGGTCAGCCCGGTCGTCGTCCCAATCGTCGCCATGACGCGATCCGGTACCCGCCCGAGGTCGGGACAAACGAGGTCACGCCGTCGGCGCGATGCCCATCCGATCGGCGAGGAACAGCAGCGCGGCCGCGAAGTGATTGTCCTTCGTCGCGTCGCGCAGCCGCGGCCAGTCGACCTGTTCGCGCACCGCCCGCAGCCGCGGCAGCAGTGGCTCGAAGTCGCAGTGGTGTTCGTTCAGTGCCAGCAGTTTCTGCGTCAGCGCCGTCGTGGGCTCCAGCACCCGCATCGGGATCGCGAGCACGTCGTAGGACGGCGACGCCTCGATCAGCGCGGCGTCGACGGGAACGCCGTTGACCCTGTGCAGGACGTCCACCAGCGCGCCGTCCCAGTACGCCTTGAGCAGCCAGGACTCCAGCGGCCGCTCCACGGTGAATCCCGCCCGCGTCAGCGTCTCGGCGACCGCGTCCGCGTCGGACTCCTCGACCACCAGGTCGACGTCGTGCAGCGGTTCGGGGGCGCCGTGCACCCACAGCGCGTAGCTGCCGGCCAGCGCGAACGGCCGCCCCTCCGCGGCCAGCGCGGACGCCGCCCGTCGCAGCGCTTCGCGCAGTCCGGACCACGGATCCTGCTCGGGCTTTGGCTCGATGTGCGTCATGGTGGGTATCAAGTACCCATGCGGATGGCTACCTTCAACATTCTGCACGGCCGGAACCTGGACGACGGCGTGGACGTCGCCCGCTTCGCGCGGGTGATCGAGAGCCTGAACGTCGACGTACTGGCCCTGCAGGAGGTCGACCGCGACCAGCCGCGGTCGGGGATGGCGGACCTGACGGCGGTGGCCGCCGAGGCCATGGGTGCCCGCTCACACCGCTTCGTGGCCGCCATGTCCGGCATCCCGGGCGCCACCTGGATGGCCGCCACCGGGCGGGAGAGCCCCGACACCGCCGCCTACGGCATCGCCCTGCTGTCGCGGTACCCGGCCACCACCTGGCGTTCCATCCGGCTGCCGCGGATCCCGATCAAGGTTCCCGTCTACATCCCCGGCACCCGACGGGTCATCATCGTCGACGAGGAACCGCGGTCGGCGATCATCGGACGGTTCGAGACCCCGCTCGGCCCGCTCACCGTGGCCAACTCGCACCTGTCCTTCGTGCCCGGCTGGAACCGCCGCCAGTTGCGACGGCTGGTCGACGGACTGCGGCTCAGCCCGGGCGCCCACCTCCTGGCGGGCGACCTCAACATGACGCCCGCCACGGTGCGGCGCTGGACGGGCTTCCGTCCGCTCGCCGACGCGCTCACGTTCCCCGCCCACGAACCGGACCGCCAGCTCGACCACCTGATGACCGACGACCCGGGCCTCGTCGTGACGGGCGTCAGCGCACCGGAGGTACCGCTGAGCGACCATCGTCCGCTGGTCGCCGACCTGGAACGACGGCCGTGAGCGCACCTCACGGGCGACCGACCACGCCGGTGAGGCCGTGTTCACGGTCGGGTCACCCCCCGCAGGCGGCGACACGCCGCGGCAATCACTGCGTAACGGCTCCGCAACACGATGTCTCTGTACTTGTCGCATGACTGAGCCGAGCGGCGCGCCACTGACGGGTTTCCGCGTGGCCGTGACCTCGGCACGCCGTTCGGAGGAGCTGGCGACGCTGCTGACCCGCCGCGGCGCCGCCGTGACCAGCGCCGCAGCGATCGCGATGGTGCCGCTGCCCGACGACGACGAGCTGCGCAGGCACACCGAGGCGCTGATCGCCGCGCCCCCCGACGTCGTGATCGCCACCACCGGCATCGGCCTGCGGGGCTGGGTGGAGGCGGCCGACGGCTGGGGGCTGGCCGGTGACCTCACCGACGCGCTGGCCGGCGCGCGGATCGTCTCGCGGGGCCCGAAGGCGACGGGCGCGCTGCGCGCCGCGGGGCTGCCCGAGGAGTGGTCACCGGACTCCGAGTCGTCCCGCGAGGTGCTGCAGTACCTGCTCGCGGGCGGCATCTCCGGCCTGCGGATCGCCGTCCAGCTGCACGGCGCCACCGACGACTGGGACCCGTTCCCCGAGTTCGTCGACGAGCTGCGCGCCGCGGGCGCCGACGTCGTCCCGATCCGGGTGTACCGCTGGCATCCCGCGCCGCACGGCGGGGCGTTCGACCAGCTGGTGCTCGACATCGCCGACCGCAAGTTCGACGCCGTCAGCTTCACGTCCGCGCCCGCCGTCGCCTCGGTGCTGATGCGTGCCATGGAACTCGGCGTCGAGGACCACGTGCTGTCCGCACTGCGCACCGACGTCCACGCGATGTGCGTCGGCCCCGTCACCGCGCGGCCGCTGGTGCGCCTCGGCGTCCCGACCTCGGCGCCGGTGCGGATGCGGCTCGGGGCGCTGGCCCGGCACATCACCGACGAGCTGCCCGTGCTGTGCTCGCGGGTCGTGCGGGTCGCCGGGCACACCCTCGAGATCCGCGGGACCTGCGTCCTGGTCGACGGGGTTGTCAAGGAGCTGTCCCCGGCGGGCATGGCCACCATCCGGGCGCTCGCCACGCGCCCGGGCTCGGTGGTGTCGCGCGTCGACCTGCTGCGCGCGCTGCCCGGCAGCGGCACCGACACCCACGCTGTCGAGACCGCTGTCCTGCGCCTGCGAACGGCGCTGGGCGACAAGCAGATCGTCTCGACGGTGGTGAAGCGGGGCTACCGCCTGGCCGTCGATGACTCGGGTGCCGCATGATCCCGATCCTGGTGGCGCACGGCACCCGCAAGCCCGGCGGCGTCGCCATGATCGCCGACCTCGCGGCGCGAGTGGGCCCGATGCTCGGGACGCGCGTGCGGACGGCGTTCGTCGACGTGGTGGGGCCGACCCCGTCGGACGTCCTCGCCGAGATCGGCGGCGCCCCTGCGGTCTTGGTGCCTGCATTCCTGACCCGCGGCTACCACGTCCGCGTCGACATCCCCGCCCACGTCGAAGACAGCGGCCACGCCGACGTCACCGTCACCGAGGCGCTCGGCCCGTCGCCGCAGCTGATCCACGTGCTCTCCGACCGACTGCTCGAATGCGGCTGGCGCCCCGGCGATTCGGTGGTGCTCGCCGCCGCCGGCACGTCCGACGACGGCGCGCTGCGCGACCTCCGGATCACCGCGGCGATGCTGTCGGCCGCACTCGGCGAGCGGGTGGAGCTGGCGTTCGCGGCGACCGGTGAGCCCCGGGTCGCGGACGCGGTGACCGCCCTGCGCGACGGTGGTGCCCGACGCGTGGTGGTGGCGTCATACCTGTTGGCGGACGGCCTCTTCCAGGATCGACTGCGGGCCTCCGGTGCCGACGCCGTGTCCGAGCCGCTGGGCGCCCACGCCGGGGTGCTGCGACTGATCGCGAACCGGTTCCGTCGGGCGCGGATGGCTGCTGCCGCGTGAGTCCCGAAGCCCGCCGACACTACGGTCGTTGACGGTTTCCACGCTGAATCCGTCAACTTCCGTAGTGTCGGCGGTGGTTCAGCGGGCGGCGATCTCCACCACGCCGGCGTCGGTCACCCGCGTGCGGTACACCGGCAGCGACACGTCGTCATCGTCGAGGCACTGACCGTCGGCCAGCGCGAACGCCTGCTTCTTGATCGGCGTCTGCACGCACGGCCGGCCGCCGCGATCGCCGACGATGCCACGCGACATCACCGCCGCGCCGGAGAACGGGTCGACGTTGCCGACGGCGTGCAGCGACCCGTCGTCGAGCCGAAAGAGGGCGGCCTGGCTGCCGTCGGGGAGCAGCACCCCCACGCCGCGGCACGGGATCAGGTGCGAGTAGTCGCAGGCGGCCGTCCAGACGCCGACGTGGTTGCGATCGTCGAGCAGTGTCACGAGATCTCCTGTCGGACGGGAAGTGTGGGCATGCCGATGGGTACCGTGCGACCGGACCGCTTCTCGAACTCGATCGTCGGGTCGGCCTCGTCGGGCGCGTTGACGAAGGACACGAAGCGCGACAGCTTGTCGGGGTCGTCGAGGACGCCCTTCCACTCGCACGCGTACCCGTCGACGTGACGCTCGACGGCCGCCTCGAATTCCGCTGCCAGGCCGAGGGAGTCGTTGACCACGACGTCGCGCAGGTGCGCCATGCCGCCGTCGAGCGCCTCGACCCAGGGCGCCGTACGCTGCAGCCGGTCGGCCGTGCGCAGGTAGAACATCAGGAACCGGTCGACGTAGCGGACCAGCGTCTCGTCGTCGAGGTCGCCGGCGAGCAGCTCGGCGTGCCGGGGCGTCATGCCGCCGTTGCCGCCGACGTAGAGGTTCCAGCCGGTCTCGGTGGCGATCACGCCGACGTCCTTGCCACGCGCCTCCGCACACTCCCGAGCGCACCCCGAGACGCCCATCTTGATCTTGTGCGGGGCCCGCAGGCCGCGGTAGCGCAGCTCCAGGTCGATCGCCATCTGCACCGAATCCTGCTGACCGTACCGGCACCAGTCGCTGCCCACGCAGCTCTTCACCGTCCGCAGCGACTTCCCGTAGGCCTGACCGGATTCCATGCCGCCCTCGACGAGGCGGCGCCAGATCTCGGGCAGTTGGTCGACGGTTGCGCCGAACATGTCGATGCGCTGGCCGCCGGTGATCTTCGTGTAGAGCCCGAAGTCCCTGGCCACCTCGCCGATCAGGATCAGCTGCTCGGCGGTGATGTCGCCGCCCGGCACCCGCGGCACCACCGAGTAGCTGCCGTTCTTCTGGATGTTGGCCAGGAAGTGGTCGTTGCTGTCCTGCAGCGAGGCCTGTTCGCCGTCGAGGATGTGGTCGGAGCTGGTCGAGGCGAGGATCGACGCGACCACCGGCTTGCACACGTCGCAGCCCCGGCCGGTGCCGAACTTCTCGATCAGCCCCGAGAACGTCCGGATCTCGGTCGCGCCGATGATCTCGAACATCTCGGCGCGCGACTGGGAGAAGTGCTCGCACAACGACTTCGACTGCTCGACGCCCTCCGCCTCCAGCAGCTGCTTGAGGAGCGGGACGCACGATCCGCACGACGTGCCCGCGAGGGTGCACTTCTTCAGGCCGGGCACGTCGGTGCAGCCGCCGCAGATGGCGTCCTTGAGATCGCCCTTGGTGACGTTGTTGCACGAACAGATCTGCGCGATGTCCGGCAGCGCGCCGATGCCCAGGCCGGGCGAATCACCGCTGCCCGCAGGGGCGATCAACGACAGCGGGTCACCGGGCAGCTCGCTGGCGACCATCGGGCGCAGCACGCCGTAGGCCGACGCGTCGCCGACCAGGATGCCGCCCAGCAGGGTCGTCGCGTCGTCGGAGAGCACCAGTTTGGCGTAGGTCTGCTTGACCGGATCGTTGACCACGACGTCGAGGCAGTTGGGCGTGCGGCCCTGCGCGTCGCCGAAGCTGGCGACGTCGACGCCGAGCAGCTTGAGCTTGGTGGACATGTCGGCCTCGCCGAACTCCGCCTCGCCGCCGAGCAACCGGTCGGCGACGACCTCGGCGCTGGTGTACCCCGGTCCGACCAGGCCGTAGCAGCGGCCGTCGATGGCCGCGACCTCGCCGATCGCGTACACGTCGGGATCGCTGGTGACACAGGAGCGGTCGGTCAGCACGCCACCCCGCTGGGCGATGTCGAGACCGGCGTGGCGGGCCAGCTCGTCCCGCGGCCGCACCCCGGCGGCGAACACGACCACGCCGGCGTCGATGGTGCTGCCGTCGTTGAGCGTCACGCGGACCGAGTCGTCGTTGCGCGACTTCTTCAGGGGCTTGTTCTTCTGGATCGGATGGATGCTCTCGGTGCTGACGCCGGTGTGCACCTCGATGCCCAGGCCGCGGATCATCCGGTTGAGCAGGGCGCCGCCGGCCCCGTCGAGCTGGGCGGCCATCAGGTGCGGCGACATCTCGAGCACCTGCGTCGACAGCCCGAAGTCCCGCAGCGCGTTGGCCGCCTCGAGGCCCAGCAGACCGCCGCCGATCACCACGCCGACGGGTGTCTTCGTGGCACGGGCGGCCAGGGCGCCTGCCCGGATCGCGTCCAGGTCGTCGAGGGTGCGGTAGACGTGGCAGTTCGGCAGGTCGTGGCCGGGAATCGGCGGCACGAACGCGTACGACCCGGTGGCCAGCACCAGCGCGTCGTACGCCACGCGGCGGCCCAGCGCCGTCGTCACGTGACGGCCCGCCCGGTCGATGCGGGTGACCGCGTCGCGCAGGATCAGCTCGACGTGGTCGTCACCTGCGTAGGCGTTGCCGGCGAGCGCGAGCTTCGACCGGTCCCAGTGCTCGGTGTAGCCGGTCAGCCCCACCCGGTCATAGGCCGCGTCGGCCTCCTCCGCGAGTACGACGACGTGCCACTCGTCCGACTCGTCGCGGGCCCGAAGTGCTTCCACGAAGCGGTGTCCGACCATGCCGTGGCCGATGACCACGACGCGTTTCGATGCGCGCATGACCACAAGGTAGGGAGCCGACGTTGCCACCGTGTCGCGTCGTGTGACACGACCATCACGGTGTCCTCACCACCGTCGGCGGACGCTCGTGAGAAGACGGAACCGCCTCGTCGGTAACACCGGCCAGCCCGTAATCGATGACAACGTCAGTAACACCGACACCATCCGCCCCGCAGATCGTGGAGACCTCGTGCGTTGGAAGACCTCGGCAGCCGCCGCCCTCCTGGCCGTGGCGACGTTCTTCGGCAGCGCCTCACCGGCGGGATCCCCCGCGACGGCCTCGGCCCAGCCGGCGGGCAAGGACTTCCGCAAGCCGGCGATCGTCATCCTCGGCTACGGACTCACCGACCAGGGCGCGATGCGGCCCATCCTCTACACCCGCGTCCTCACGGGATTGGCCGTCGCGCAGTTCTTTCCGCAGTCGCCCGTCATCGTCACGGGCGGAAATCCGCGCAACGGCCAGTCCGAGGCGGGGGCCATGCGCGACACGCTGATGCTGCTCGGCATGCCCGCGAGCCGGATTCTCGTGGAGGACCGCGCCAACAGCACCGTGCAGAACGCGCGGTTCTCGGTGCCCCTGGCGAAGAAGGCCGGAGCCACCGGCATCATCCTGGTCACCTCGTCGACCCATCAGGGCCGCGCGGACGGCAACTTCGAGACGCCGGCGGCAACGTGCTGGCCACCGTCAGCTTTCCCGACGGCGATCCGGGCACCAACGTCGCGCAGTTGGTCCGCGACGTCATCAGCCCGTTCACCTGACCTCAGACGCTGCCCGCCGAGGGGACCGTCGTAGTGGGCGCGTACGGGTTGTAGATCGTCGTCGGCGTCGGCGACTCCGGTTGCGGCGCAGCGCTTTCGGATGAGCCGGTCGGCGGTGGCGGCGGGGCGACCGCCGGCTCGCTGGTCTCCGGGCGCGGCACCGGGTAGCTCGTCGTGGACGACCCGGTGCGAACCGTCGACGACGTCCCCGCGGACGTCGTCGTTGCGATCCCGGGTGACGACGGGCCGTCGCGCTCGGCGACGTCCGTCGACATCCGCAGCACCGCCCAGACCAACAGGGCGACCAGCAGCAGCGCCGCCAGCCCCGCCGCCCAGATCAGGTCGTCATGGTCCACCCAGCTGCCGCTGGGCCCGTCGTCGTCCACGCGCCGGATGCTAGCCAGCGCCGCCCAACGGCGGGTGAACCGCTAGTTCCAGCGGCCGAGGATCTCGTTGGCGCGGACCGCGAGGGCCGCCTGCCAGAACGGACCGAAGCTGATCCGGCCCACGCCGAGCGGCCCGAACCGGGACGGGTCGTCCTGATCCGGGATCGCGATCGCGTTCACCGGAAGCGGCAGTGCCTCGACGAGCCTGCGGTAGGTGTCGTCGTCGTGCCGGCCCACCGGGTAGAGGCTGTCGGCGCCGGCGTCGGCCGCGAGCTGCAGGCGCGACACCGCACGATCGAAGCGGTCGGACTCGTCGCCGTCCTGGCGCAGGAACAGGTCGGTCCGCGCGTTGAGCACCACGTGCACGTCGGCGGCGTCGGCCGCCGCCCGCAGACCGCCGATGAGGGCGGCGTGGTCCTCCGCCGAGCGGATCCGCTTGCCCTCGGAATGCACGGTGTCCTCGATGTTCAGCCCCACCGCGCCGACGGACAGCAAACCGTCGACGATCCGCTCCGGCGACTCGCCGTAGCCCGACTCGACGTCCACCGACAGCGGCGCGTCCACCGCGCCGGTGATCTGCGCGACCCGCGCGAGGAGGTCGTCGAACGACATGCCCTCGCCGTCCTCCTTGCCGATCGAATCGGCCACCGGATGGCTGCCGACGGTGAGCGCGCTGAACCCCGCGTCGACGGCGAGCGTCGCCGACCACGCGTCCCACACCGTGGGCAGCACCACCGGCGTGCCGGGCACGTGCAGGGCCAGCAACGCGGCCGCGCGCTCCTTCAGGTCCGGCGTGAATTCCTGCTTCGACACTCTGTCTCCTCCAGTCAGTAACGTGATCCGTGTCACTCCGAACAGGGTGATGTGGCTAGCATCGCTTGCGTAATGTGATTCCCGACACCCTTCAGCCCAAGGAGGTCATCCCGTTGTCCACGACCACGGAACTCGACCAGCTCCACGAACTGATCAGCGGCATGCGTCGCTGCGTCACCTCGCTCGCATCACGCTACGGGGACACACCGGCGATGCGCCGCATCGTCAACGACGCGGAACGCATCCTCAACGACATCGATCGTCTCGACATCGATGCCGAGGAATTAGACCTCTCGCGTGGGGTAGTACACACCCATCACCACGTCGGCGAGAAGATCGGCATCCCGGATACGCAGTACGCCAGCGACTTCTGGCAGGACGTGGACGACGAGGGGCCCCTCACGTCGCCCTTCGACTGACACCCAAGGTCCCCCGGGACGCATTCGAACTACAGTGAGGCAAAGTACGTGAGCGCACCCACCGATGACCGCAAGGGCACCGGCGTCTTCTCCCCGACGCGAGCGCAGATCCCCGAGCGCACCCTGCGTACCGACCAGTGGTGGCGTTCGCCGATCATCACCGACCTCGGGTTCGCCGCCTTCGTCATCTACGCGACGGTGCGGGCGTTCATGCGCGACGACTTCTTCGTCGAGAAGTACCACTACCTCACGCCGTTCTACTCCCCCTGCTTGAGCAAGGCGTGCGGCGAGGCCAGTGAGTTCTGGCCGCAGTTCCTGCCCACCTCGGGCCCGTTCTCGCTGCTGCCGTACGCGCTGCTGTCGTTGCCCTTCCTGCTGCTGTTCCGGATCACCTGCTACTACTACCGGGGCGCCTACTACCGCTCCGTGTGGCAGTCGCCGACCGCGTGCGGCGTGGCCGAGCCGCGTGCCCACTACACCGGCGAGACGCGCTTCCCGCTGATCCTGCAGAACCTGCACCGCTACTTCTTCTACATCGCGGCGATCATCTCGCTGATCAACACCTGGGACGCGATCAAGGCGTTCCACTCCGAGGACGGCCCCGGCGGTTTCGGCTTCGGTCTCGGCAACGTCATCCTGGTCGTCAACGTCGTGATGCTGTGGGTGTACACGCTGTCCTGCCACACCTGCCGCCACGTCGTGGGTGGGCGGATGAAGCACTTCTCCAAGCATCCGATCCGGTACTGGTTCTGGACCAAGGTGAGTTCCCTGAACACCCGGCACAAGCTGTACGCGTGGATCACGCTCGGCACGCTGATGCTCACCGACTTCTACGTGATGCTGGTCGCGAGCGGCACGATCTCCGACCTCAGATTCATTGGCTGACAACTCAATACACGATCAAGCGAGGATGAACTAGATGGCTTCGGACGAAGCTCAGGTGGAGCGGCACGAGTACGACGTCGTCGTGATCGGCGCCGGCGGCGCGGGACTGCGCGCGGTGATCGAGGCACGCGAGCGCGGACTGCGCGTCGCGGTGGTCACGAAGTCGCTGTTCGGCAAGGCCCACACCGTCATGGCCGAGGGCGGCTGCGCGGCGGCGATGCGCAACGTCAACACGAAGGACTCCTGGCAGGTCCACTTCGGCGACACCATGCGCGGCGGCAAGTTCCTGAACAACTGGCGGATGGCCGAACTGCACGCGCAGGAGGCTCCCGACCGGGTGTGGGAACTGGAGACCTACGGCGCGCTGTTCGACCGCACCAAGGACGGCAAGATCAGCCAGCGCAACTTCGGCGGGCACACCTACCCGCGTCTCGCGCACGTCGGCGACCGCACCGGCCTGGAGATCATCCGCACCCTGCAGCAGAAGATCGTGTCGCTGCAGCAGGAGGACTTCAAGGAACTCGGCGACTACGACGCCCGCATCCGGGTGTTCCACGAGTGCTCGGTCACCGACCTCATCAAGGACGGCGACCGCATCGCCGGCGCCTTCGGCTACTACCGCGAGACCGGCAAGTTCGTCGTGTTCGAGGCGCCCGCGATCGTGCTGGCCACCGGCGGCATCGGCAAGTCCTTCAAGGTGTCGTCGAACTCCTGGGAGTACACCGGCGACGGCCACGCGCTCGCGCTGCGCGCCGGCTCCGGCCTGATCAACATGGAGTTCATCCAGTTCCACCCCACCGGCATGGTCTGGCCGCTGTCCGTCAAGGGCATCCTGGTCACCGAGGGCGTGCGCGGTGACGGCGGAGTGCTGAAGAACTCCGAGGGCAAGCGGTTCATGTTCGACTACATCCCCGACGTCTTCAAGGGGCAGTACGCCGAGACGCCCGAAGAGGCCGATCAGTGGCTCAAGGACAACGACTCCGCGCGCCGCACCCCCGACCTCCTTCCCCGTGACGAGGTGGCGCGCGCCATCAACACCGAGGTGAAGGAAGGCCGCGGCACCCCGCACGGCGGCGTCTACCTCGACATCGCCTCGCGCATGCCCGCCGAGGAGATCAAGCGACGCCTGCCGTCGATGTACCACCAGTTCATCGAGCTGGCGGAGGTCGACATCACCAAGGACGAGATGGAGGTCGGGCCGACCTGCCACTACGTCATGGGCGGCATCGAGGTCGATCCCGACAGCGGCGGCGCGGCCACCCCCGGCCTGTTCGCCGCCGGCGAGTGCTCGGGCGGCATGCACGGCTCCAACCGCCTCGGCGGCAACTCGCTGTCGGACCTCCTCGTCTTCGGCCGACGCGCCGGGATGGGCGCCGCGGACTACGTGCGATCGCTGTCGGACCGGCCCAAGGTCACCGACGACCACCTCGACGCGGCGACCACGCTGGCGCTGGTGCCGTTCGAGCGCAAGGAGAACCCCGAGAACCCGTACACGCTGCACGCGGAACTGCAGCAGTCGATGAACGACCTCGCGGGCATCATCCGCAAGGAGGACGAACTGCAGGAAGTCCTCGCCAAGATCGACGAACTCAAGCAGCGCTACCTGAACGTCACCGTCGAGGGCGGCCGGGTCTTCAACCCCGGCTGGCACCTCGCGATCGACATGCGCAACATGCTGCTGGTCAGCGAGTGCGTCGCCAAGGCGGCGCTGCAGCGCACCGAGAGCCGCGGCGGCCACACCCGCGACGACTACCCGCAGATGGACAACAAGTGGCGCAACGCGCTGCTGGTCTGCAAGACGGTCAACGACGGCGTGGGCACCGAGGCGGTCGCACCCGAGGTGACCGTCACCCGTGAGGAGCAGACGCCCATGCGGCCGGACCTGCTCGAGGTCTTCGAGCTGTCGGAACTCGAGAAGTACTACACCGACGAAGAACTGCACGACCATCCGCAACGGAAGGGCTGAACCATGGCGGCATACGACGCGAGCCTGCGAGTCTGGCGCGGCGACGACACCGGCGGAGAACTGAAGGACTACACCGTCGAGGTGAACGACGGCGAGGTGGTGCTCGACATCATCCACCGCCTACAGGCCACCCAGGCGGGCGATCTCGCCGTGCGGTGGAACTGCAAGGCCGGCAAGTGCGGATCGTGCTCCGCGGAGATCAACGGCCGCCCGCGCCTGCTCTGCATGACGCGGATGTCGACGTTCGGCGAGGACGAGACCGTGACGGTGACGCCGCTGCGGACGTTCCCCGTCATGCGCGACCTCGTCACCGACGTCTCGTTCAACTACGAGAAGGCGCGCGAGATCCCGTCGTTCACCCCGCCGAAGGACCTGCAGCCCGGTGAGTACCGGATGCAGCAGGAGGACGTGAACCGCAGCCAGGAATTCCGCAAGTGCATCGAGTGCTTCCTGTGCCAGAACGTCTGCCACGTGATGCGCGATCACGAGGAGAACAAGGAGAACTTCTCCGGACCCCGCTATCTGATGCGGATGACCGAGCTGGACATGCATCCGCTCGACACGCACGCCCACCGCGCGGAGGAAGCGCAGGACGAGCACGGGCTCGGCTACTGCAACATCACCAAGTGCTGCACCGAGGTGTGTCCCGAGCACATCAAGATCACCGACAACGCGCTGATCCCGATGAAGGAGCGCGTCGCCGACCGGAAGTACGACCCCGTCGTGTGGCTCGGCAACAAGCTCTTCAGGCGGTAGGCCGTCGAGTAGTCGTCACCGGCGCGGCCCCACTGGGGCCGCGCCGGTTTCGTTTTTCGGGCCGTGCCACTTCGTCCCGAGACGGTCCACGGAACTGGGCCCTTCGAGCCCCCTGTAGTCGGCGTCAATTCGGCGTACGCTCGCAAGAAACACCGAATCAACAGGAAGGACAGGCCCGTGAGTACGGCAGAAACGAAGAGCGTCAACAGCATTCGCACAGCAATCCGCGAACTTTCCGCCCGGGCCGAGCTGGCCCGCAAGGAGGGACGCCCCGACGACGCGGCCGAGATCGAGCAACGCGTCGCGCACTACCGCGAGGAACTCGGCGCCCGCCCCTAGACCCGCTCAGGCACCCAGTCGGCGGAACGTGCTGCGGTGGAACACGATGGGGGCAACGTCCTCGTGCACGACGATGTCGTGCACCCGCAGGACCACGATCGTGTGATCGCCGGCCGGGACGAGCTGCTCGATCGCGCTCTCCAGCCACACGCTGGTGCCGTGGATGAACACCGCGCCGCTGTCGCGCGACTCCGTGTCGAGGCCCGCGAACCGATCACCGGTCTTCGCGGCCAGGGTCTTGGCGGCGGCGTCGTGCGCCTCTCCGAGCACGCTGATGCCGAGCGCCGGCAGGTCCACCAGCTTCGGCCACGTGGTGGACGTGTTCTGCACGCAGAACGACACCAGCGGCGGGTCGAGCGACACCGGCACGAACGTGCTCGCCGCGAGCCCCACCCGGACCCCGTCGACTTCGGCGGCGATCGCGATGACACCGGTCGGGAAGTGGCCGAACGCCTCGCGTAGGGACGCCGGACTGATATCGGTACTGCTCATGGCCTCTTCATCGTGACGGGTGTCCACGGACGGCGGTCGCTGCCGTCCACCAACCTCTCATGATCCCCCTCGACCGACGTCGCCGCCAGAGTCGGAATCTCGATGAACGCAACGTGGCAAAGAAACGAGCCGCCGATCCACGGGGCACGCGCGGGGTGACCGACCGGTAACCTGTCGCGCATGCCCAAGCCGTCCCTTCTCACGATGCTGCGCGAACGAGCGGGTGTACAGCCCAACGACACGGCGTTCCGCTACACCGACTACGACCAGGACTGGGACGGCGTCGCCTCCACGCTGACCTGGTCGCAGGCCTTCCGCCGGACCATCAACGTGGCGACCGCGGTGGCCGAGCACGGCACCGTCGGCGACCGCGCCGCGGTCCTGCTCCCCCAGGGACTCGACTACATCGTCGCGTTCCTCGGCGCCATGCAGGCCGGGCTGATCGCGGTACCCCTGTCGGTGCCGTCGGTCGGCTCGCATGACGAGCGCGTTGGCGCGGTGTTCGCCGATACCTCACCCACCGTCGTCCTCACCACCGCCGCCCTGGTCGAGACCGTCGCCGGATACGTCGCGGAGTCCTGCCCGGGTGCCGCGGTCATCGCGGTCGACGCGCTGGACCTCGACGCCCGCAACGGCTCGGGCCCGCGGGTGAAGGAGCCGCCGGCGACGGCCTACCTGCAGTACACCTCGGGGTCCACCCGCACGCCCGCCGGCGTGATGATCTCCAACCTCAACCTGACGGCCAACTTCGAGCAGCTCATGGCCGACTACTTCCCCGAACTCGGCGGGATGGCGCCGCCCGACACCACCATCGTGTCGTGGCTGCCCTTCTATCACGACATGGGGCTGATGCTCGGCGTCATCGCGCCCATCCTCGGCGGGTTCCGCACCGAGATCACCAGCCCGCTGGCGTTCCTCGCGCGACCGGCACGGTGGATCCAGGCCCTCGGCACCTACCCGCACGTGTACACGGCAGGCCCGAACTTCGCGTTCGAGCTGGCAGTCAAGCGGACGACCGACGAGGACATGGTGGGCTACGACCTGTCCAACGTCCTGACCATCGTCAGCGGTAGCGAGCGCGTGCACCCGGCCACCCTCAAGCGCTTCGTCGACCGGTTCGGCAAGTTCGGCTTCGCCGATCGCATGATGACGCCGTCCTACGGCCTGGCAGAGGCGACGGTCTACGTGGCGACCCGCGAGACCAGCGGCGATCCCGTCCTCGTCGACTTCGACACCGACAAGCTCGCCGAGGGCGTCGCCGAGCGCGTGCCGTCGGGTACCGGCAGCGAACTGCTCAGCTACGGCGTCACCAAGTCCCCGCTGGTGCGGATCGTCGACCAGGACACCCGCGTCGAGTGCGGCGACGGCACCGTCGGCGAGATCTGGGTCAGGGGCGACAACGTCGCGTCCGGCTACTGGAACAAGCCCGAGGAGACCGAGCGCACCTTCCAGGCGACCATCGTCGACCCGACGCCCGGCACCCCCGAGGGACCGTGGCTGCGCACCGGCGATCTGGGCTTCGTGTCCGACGGCGAACTGTTCATCGTCGGCCGCATCAAGGACCTGCTCATCGTGCGCGGCCGCAACCACTACGCCGAGGACATCGAGGCCACGGTGCAGGAGATCACCGGCGGTCGCGTCGCGGCGATCTCGGTGTCGGTGGACGCCGCCGAGAAGCTCGTCACGATCATCGAGATGAAGAAGCGCGGCGACTCCGCCGAGGAGGTGACCGAGAAGCTCACCTCCGTGCGCAACGACGTCACCTCGGCGATCTCGCGGTCGCACGGCCTCAACGTCGCCGACCTGGTGATGGTGCAGCCCGGCACCATTCCGACGACGACGAGCGGCAAGGTGCGTCGCGCGGCCTGTGTCCTGCAGTACCAGCGCGAGCAGTTCGCCCGCCTGGACGCCTGAGCACCTAGTCACCTGAGCGCCTAGGACGTCACCGCCCATCCCATGTGGATCACGCTGCTGGTGATGGCCGTCGCCGTGAGCCTCGAGCCGTTCCGCATCGGACTGTCCGTCCTGATGCTCAACCGGCCGCGGCCGGTGCGGCAGATGTTCGCGTTCCTCTGCGGTGGCTACGCGATGGGGCTGACCGTCGGGCTGATCGTGCTGTTCGCGCTGCGGCCCCGGCTGCCTGGCGCCTCGGAGTTCACGCTGCCCACCGTGCAGATCGTCATCGGCACGCTGTGCCTGGTGACCGCGGCGGTGCTGGCGGTGACGCGGCGGCGCGGAGGCACCGACCCCGCTGCGCCCGGCCGGTTCGCCGGACTGACGCGGCGGCTCACCGACGGCGGTTCGCTGTGGGTGGCGGGCGCGGCGGGGCTGGGCATCGCGTTGCCGTCGATCGACTACTTGGCGGTGCTGGCCGTCATCCTCGCGGCGGGGGCGTCGGCGACGACGCAGCTGACCGCGCTGCTGGTGTTCCACGTGGTGGCGTTCGCACTCGTCGAGATCCCGCTGATCGCCTACCTGGTGGCGCCGCAGCGGACGCTGGCCGCGATGTCGTCGCTGAACGACTGGATCCGGTCGCGTCGGCGCCGCGACGTCGCCGTGCTGCTCGCGATCTTCGGCAGCGTCATTATCGGCGTCGGATTGGCAGGGATCTGACACCGGATGCACCCCGGCGCCTGTGGTCGGAGTGCAGTAGCCTGGAGCCCGAAATGCGCGGAACGATCCCTAGTTTCGCGGACCTGGAGGATTTCGGCTGATGAGGCGTCTACTCGCCGGTGTGGTCACGGTGGGCGTCGTCGGCGCAGCCGGCGGACTCGGAACCGGAATCGCGGCCGCTGATCCGCGCTGGATCGATCCCATCTTCCCGCCCGCACCTGCCCCCGTCGGCCAGGCCGCGCCCGCGCAGGAGGTGTACGCCCTCGGCGGTGCACGCGCGCCGGGCATCCCGTGGGCCGATTACACCAATCGCGCCGGTGCCGAGTACTTCCCGAACGCGCAGCGCAACCTCGTCGACTACCCGGCGGGTGCGCCGTTCAGCTGGGTGCCCGACATGTTCCTGCCGGCCGGTAGCCAGCGCGACACCGAGAGCATCGGCGAGGCCGCCACGATCGCCAGCAAGAACCTCGACCGGGCGCTCGCGGGCAACGGCGGCAAGCCGACCGCCGTCGTAGGTCTGTCGCAGGGCACGCTCGGCCTGGACGGCGAGATGGTGCGACTCGCCAACGATCCGAAGGCGCCGCCGCGCGACCAGTTGACGTTCACCGAGATCGGCAACCCGATCGGCCATCACGGCTTCGGGCAGAGCTTCCTGACCGGCCTGTTCAAGCCCGGCGACTACATCCCGTTCATCGACTACACGGTGCCGCAGCGCGTCGACTCGCAGTACGACCAGAACAAGGTCGTCGCGACGTACGACGGGCTGGCCGACTACCCGGACCGCCCCGACAACCTGGTCGCGGGCATCAACGCCTTCGCGGCGTCGGCCATCGTGCACACGCCCGCGGCGTTCACCGGTCCCGGAGACGTTCCGCCGCAGAACATTCGGACCACCGTCAACTCCAAGGGCGCCACCGAGACGACGTATCTGATCCCGGTCAACCACCTGCCGCTGACGCTGCCCCTGCGCTACCTGGGCATGTCAACGGGCTTCGTCGACCAGATCGACAGCGTGCTCCAGCCGATGGTGGATTCCGGCTACTCGCGCTACGACAACCCGATGGCGCGGCCGGTGTCGGTGGACCCCGTGCGCGGCATGGATCCGATCGGCATCCTCGATCCGGCGACGCGCGGCACGATCGAGGGCGCGTTCGCCACGGCTCGCGACATCATCGGCCCGCTGCCCTGAGCTTTCCTGCGTTCAGATAGCGGTGGGCGACACCGTCACTCGCACTTTCGCCACCTCAGCGCTATCTCGATGCGTGGGGCGCCCCGCCCGTAGCACCTGTGCACCTGGGCGCGTCATCATTCGTTGACGCGCCGGGGAGACACAGTGCTCGGCTGACGGGCAGAACGCAGCCCGCGCGCGTCCAGATAGCGCTGAGCGACACCGTCACTCGCACTTCCGTCGCCTGAGCGCTATCTCGACGCGTGGGCCGCCCCCGCCCAGAGCACGTGTGCACCCGGGTGCGTCATCAACCGTTGACGCGCCGGACGCAGCCCGCAACCCCAGCGTCAGACCTTGTCGAATACCGTTGTCGGCTTCTCCGGCGGCGGCACCTCGGACGCGGCCTTCGACAGCCACGGCTTCGCCGGCCACCAGCTCGCCCGCCCCATCAGCGTCACGATCGCCGGCACGGTGATGGTGCGGACGATGAACGTGTCCAGCAGGATGCCCACGCCGATCACGAAGCCCGACTGGATCACCGTCCCGATGCTCGAGAACAGCAGGCCGAACATCGACGCCGCGAAGATCAGCCCGGCCGCGGTGATCACGCCACCCGTCGACCGCACCGTGCGGATCACGCCGTAGCGCATGCCGTGCGGCGCCTCGTCGCGCAATCGGGACGCCAACAGCATGTTGTAGTCCGCCCCGACGGCGACGAGCACCACGAACGCCAAACCTGGCACACTCCAATGCAACTCGTCGCCGAGCAGATACTGGAACACCAGCACGCCGAGCCCCACCGCCGACAGGTAGGACACGATCACCGAACCCACCAGGTACAGCGGCGCCACGACGGCCCGCAGCAGCGTCATCAGGATCAGCAGCACCACGGCGATCGTCACGACGATGATGAAGCGCAGATCGCGGTCGTAGAAGTCGCGGGTGTCGCGCAGCGTCACCGGATACCCGGACATCGAGATCTTCGCGTCGGCGAGCGACGTGTTGGGCTGCGCGCCACGCGCCGTCTCGAGGATCTGGTTCACCTGATCCATCGCCTGCGTACTGAACGGGTTCAGGTCGGTCTGGATGAAGTACCGCGCGGCATGCCCGTCGGGCGAGATGAAGATCCGCGCGATCTGCTTGAAGTCGTCGGTCTCCAGCACCTGCTGCGGCACGTTGAAGCCGGCCATCGACGGCTGCGTCGCGCCCTGCCCCATCGCCATCAGAAAGCTCGATGCCTGGCTCAGGCCGATGCCCATCCGCTTGGTCTCGTTGACGAGAAGCGTGACACCGTCCGCGATTTGGCGACTGGCGCCGGCGAGGTCGTTGGCGCCCTTCTGCACGGTCGCGATCTGACTGCGGGCACTGCGGGCATCGGTCAGGCCAAGCTTCCGCAGCGACCCCGTCGCCGACTCGAGCGACGTGGTCAGCCCCTCGATGGTCGACGACAGCTTGTCCAGCGGCCCCGCCGCCTGCAACTGCCTGCCGAGCGCCACTAGCCGATCCAGCGACCCGTCGTCACGGGCGGCCTGCAACCGGTAGAACTGCCCGCGGGCGGTCACGCAGACCGGGTTGGCGTTGCAGATCGGGCTGGCGTCCAACGACGCGATCACGGGGTCGATCCACGCGAAGTCGACCGTCAGGTTGCCGAAGATCCGCTCGGTCAGGTCGCCGAGCGAGCGCATGCTCTTGATGAGCTTCGCGGAGTCGCCCAGCGAGCCGAGGGACATGCCGCCGCCGAACACGCTCTGGATGGACTGCAGCGAGTCCACCAGACCCTTGACGCCGCCGACGGCCTTGTTGATCTGCCCGCGGGCGTCACCGAGTCCGTCGGCGAGCTGATCGGCGCCCGAAGCCAACACGTTCAGGTCGCGAGAGCGTCCGTTGATGCCCGACGACGCCGCGCCGAGCTGGTTGCCCACCTCGCCGGCCTGGTAGGTGGCCCTGGCCTGTTCGAGCGACTCGCCCGTGGGCCGGGTGACGCCGCGGACCATCGCGACGCCGGGCACCTGGCTGACGCGCTGCGCCATCTGCTCCAGATCGGCGAGCGCACCGGGCGTCCGAAGGTCCTGCGACGACTGGATGAACAGGTACTCGGGGATGGTCTGGTTGACCGAGAAGTGCCGGTCCAGCGCCGCATACCCGATCGAACTCTCGGCGCTGTCGCGCAGCTGCTTGCGGTCGTCGTAGTTGAAGTTCGCGAGGCTCGCGCAGCTGGCGAGCGCGAGCAGGATCACCAGGCTGCCCACCAGGTGCGCCTTCGGCCTGCGCACGATGCGGATGCCCATGCGCCGCCAAAACTGCGACATCCGCTCGGCGCGCGGGTTCACCCAGCCGCGCGGACCGGCCAGCACGAGGATCGCGGGCAGCAGCGTCACCGCGGCCAGGAATGCGACGGCGATCGCGATGGCCAGCGCGACGCCGACGGTCGAGAACACGCCGAGCTTCGCGAAGCCCATGCCGAGGAACGTGACGCCGACGGTGGCCGCCGACGCCGCCACCACCTTGCCGATCGACACCATGGCGTGGCGGACCGCGCGCACCGGCTCCTCACCGAGTCGCACGTAGTCGTGATAGCGGCTGATCAGGAAGACCGCGTAATCGGTTCCCGCGCCGGCGATCATCGCGCTCATCAGCACGATCGTCTGATTGGAGATGGCCAGGCCGGTCAGCAGCGACACCAGCGCCACCAGCCCCTGCGCGGCCAACAGCGACGCCCCGATCGTGATGAGCGGCAGGAACATCGTCACCGGATTGCGGTAGACGACGATCAGGATGATCAGCAGCAGGATCGCGATCGCCAGCTCGATCGGCAGTCGGTCGGCGGCGCCCGCGGCGGTCAGGTCCGCGACGGTGGACGCGGGTCCGGTGAGGTTGGCCTTGAGGTCGGTGCCGGCGACGGTCCGGTCGACGATGTCGGAGACCCGCTCGAACGCGCCGTACGCCTCGGGGGTGCCGAGTTCACCGGCCAACCCGATCGGCAGGATCCATGCCTTGCCGTCCTTGCCGGACAACGTCTCCCGCAGCTGCGGCGTGCTGACGAAGTCCTGCAGCATCACCACGTCGCGCTGGTTGTCCTGGAGCCGGTCGACCAGCTTGCGGTAGACCTGCTCGTCGTCGGGGGTGAGCGCCTTGCCCTCGTCGGTGTTGGTGAGGAGCACCACCAGCACGTTCTCGGACCCGGCCTCCTTGAAGGCCTCGGTCATCTCGCGCGTCGCGACGGTCGACGGCGCGTCCGCGGGCAGGACGGCGATCGGGTTGCGCTCCGACATCTCCGTCAGCGACGGGATGGTCAGGGGCAGCGCCAGAGCCAACACGGCCCAGAACGCGATGACGAACACGGGCCATCGCGCGACGAACCCGCCTATCCGACCGAAGATGGCTGAACTCCCAGTGACTGAGTCGACCTGGCGGCGGACCGCTCAGGCGACATTGCGCCAGTGGCCACTCACGGCCACGCGCTCGAATACCGACCTCAACGCCTCGAGGTAGATCTGGACCGACGCCTGCGCCTCGGGGTTGTCCGGGAACATGACCGCGACTGCGGTCTCCTTCTCCACCCGGATCACGTACACGCACAGCTGGTAGGAGTACCGGCCGTCGCTGTAGATGCCGATGTTCAGGTCGTCGAGGTTGGCGGTCAGGAGCGCCGACAGCGGCGCGGTGCCCGCGTCGAGGAAGTTGACCACCGGGAAGTCGGGCCGCGGCTTGCGGAGGTGCGGTGCGAGTTCGAGCACCCGGTCATACGGCACCTCGGCCATGTCGAGGCCGGTGTCGAAGGCGACCTGGGCGGTACGGGCGGCGTCGCCGAACGCCGATCCGGCGATGGGCACCGTGATCGGCACCAGCCCGGTGAACCAGCCCTGTGTCATGACGTCGATCTCGGTCTTGCGGGTGTCGCTCGGGGTCAGCCCGTAATAGGTGTCGGTGCCGGTGAGTTCGTGCTCGGCGAGCGCGCTGCAGGCCAGCACACCACCGATGAAGCGGGCACCCGCCGCCGTGCAGGCCTGCTCGAAGCGGGCGGTCTGGTGCTCGTCCATCATCCGCATCGTGACGATGTCGGCGTCGACGGGCACCGACGGATCACCCAGCGGCAGCGGGAAGGACGGCATGCTGCCGGCGTTGGCCTCGGCGAAGTCCGTCCACTTCCGCACCCGCGGCGAGTCGGCGGTCAGCCCGTCGGTGAACGCCTGCTGCTTGACGCAGAACGCGTCGTAGCTGCCCGCGGTCGGCAACGGCAGCGGCGGGTTCCCGCCGACCAGCGCGAGGTACATCATGTGGAACTCCATGAGCGTCGACCCGACGATCATCGCGTCGACGTGCACGTGGTCGATGCTCGCGAAGAACGTGAAGTGGTCGTCGCCCTGGACGATGCCGTAGCGGAAGCAGTCCCACTGCAACGGATCCGGCGTGCTGACGACGAGGTCGCGCGCCTCCTCGAGCGTCAGCTCCCCGTGCCGCTTCGGCACGAACTGGATGTCGGCGACGTCGGTGATGGTGCGCCGGACGATCGTCCGGTCCGGCATCATCTCGAACCGGCTGCGGTAGGTGTCGTGCCTACGCAGGTGGGAGTTGATGACGTAGCTCATCGCGCGGACGTCGCAGTGCCCTGGCGCGTCGCAGCTGACGATCATCAGCCGCGAGTAGTCCAGGCCCTGGGCCTTCTGGTCGGCGTAGCCGCGGATGTGCTGCGCCTGCATGTAGCTGACGGGCACGTCGCTGATCGGGGCGGCCGCGGCCGCCTCGAGCGCGACCGCCGACGGCTGCCAGAGGATCGCCTTGCCCGCTTGCGGGCTCCATTCGGCAAGCGTGCCGACCGCCAAAGGCCCTACCTGCACTGCACTCTCCTCGACTCACACACGCCGGACGACCTCCGACAGACTGCCATCACGTCGCCAGCGCGGGTTCGCTGGCCGCCAGTTGCTCGCACAGATGATCTGCCAGGCCGCGCACGGTGGTGATGTGCGTGGGGCTGATGCGGATGCCGGTCTCGGTCTCGATCCGTGTGCGCAGCTCGAGGTTGCCCAGCGAGTCGAGCCCGTAGTCCGACAGCGGCCGGTCGGGATCGATCGTCCGGCGCAGCAGCAGGCTGATCTGGTCCGACACCAGTTTGCGGATGGTGCTGGGCCACTCCTCGCGGGGCAGCGCGTCGAGTTCGGCGCGGAACCTGCCGGTGTCCTGTTGCCCGCGGCCACTGTCCTGGAACGCCTCGGCGAACGTGCTGCGCTGCGCGAACGACGTCAGCCACGGCGAGCCCATCAGCGGGGCGTACCCGGTGTAGGCGCGGTCGTGGCGCAGCAGCGCCTGGAACGCCGCGAAGCCCTCGTCGGGGGCGATCGCCGCACCGCTGTCCTCGGCCAGCGCGGTGGCGCGGCCCACCTCGGACCACGCACCCCATGCGATGGACTCGCTGGGCCTGCCCTGCGCGCGACGCCAGTGCGAGAACCCGTCGAGCCAGCTGTTGGCCGCGGAGTAGGCGCCCTGTCCCGGCGAGCCGACCAGTGCGGCGGCCGACGAGAACGAGCAGAACCAGTCGAGCGGCTGGTCGAGCGTCGCCTCGTGAATGTTCCACGCACCGCGGACCTTCGGCGACCAGCACCGGTCGATGAGATCGTCGGTCACGTTGGTGAGCGTGGCGTCCTCGACGACCGCGGCGGCGTGCAGGACGCCGCGGACCGGCAGGCCGGTGGCCGTCGCCATCTCCACCAGCCGCTGCGCGGTCGCCGGGTCGGCCACGTCACCGCGGACCACCTCGACCTCGACGCCGGTCGCCCGGATCTTCTCGATCTGCTCCAGCGCGTCGGGCTTCGGCTCCGAGCGCGCGTTCAGGACGAGCCGGCCGGCACCCGCGGACGCCATCTCGGCGGCGAGGAACAGCCCGAGGCCGCCCATGCCGCCGGTGACGACGTAGGCGCCGTCGGCGCGGAACGGCCGCACCTGCGCGGGCGGCAGTACCGCGATGCTGCGGCCCTTGCGGGGCACGTCGAGGATGACCTTGCCGGTGTGTCCCGCACCGCCCACCAGGCGCACCGCGGTGGCGGCGTCGTGGATCGGGTGGTGGGTGACCTGCGGCGCGGGAAGCGTTCCGTCGGCGGTCTTCTCGTACACGGTGGTGAGCAGCCGCCGAACGACCTTCGGGTGGGTGTGCGTCAGCAGCGCCAGGTCGACGGCGTAGAGCGACAGGTTCCGGCGGAACGGGAACAGCCCGAGCCGGGTGTCGCCGTAGATGTCGCGCTTGCCGATCTCGACGAACCGCCCGCCGAACGCCAGCAGCTCGATGCCCTCGCGCTGCGCGGCGCCGGGCAGCGAGTTCAGCACGACGTCGACGCCGTACCCGCCGGTGTCGCGGCGGATCTCGTCGGCGAAGTCGAGTGTGCGGGAGTCGTAGACGTGCTCGATCCCCATGTCGCGCAACAACTGCCGCCGCTCGGGGCTGCCGGCGGTGGCGAACACCTCGGCACCCACCGAGCGGGCGATCGCGATCGCGGCCTGTCCCACGCCGCCGGTGCCCGAGTGGATCAGCACCTTGTCGTCGGCGTCGATGCGAGCCAGGTCGACCAGCGAGTACCAGGCGGTGGCCGAGGCCGTCGGCACGGCGGCCGCATCGGCGAGCGGCACCTCGTCGGGCACCGTCACGGCGTGGCGCGCGTCGCAGGTGACGAACGTGCTCCAGCAGCCGTTGGGCGACATGCCGCCCACCTTGTCGCCGACGGCGTGCTCGGTGACGCCGGGCCCGACGGCGGTGACGATGCCCGCGAAGTCGATGCCCAGCTGCTGCTTGTAGCCGTCGAACGTCGGGTAGCGCCCGAAGGCGACGAGGACGTCGGCGAAGTTGATGCTCGATCCGGTGACCGCGACCTCGATCTCGCCGGGTCCCGGTGCGACGCGGTCGAATGCGGCGAACTCGAGCGACTCGACGTCGCCGGGCATGCGGATCTCGAGGCGCATGCCGTCGGTCTCGTGCTCGACGGTGGTGG
The DNA here is from genome assembly GCF_056679845.1 of Mycobacterium sp. PTI7. Classification (NCBI taxonomy): domain Bacteria; kingdom Bacillati; phylum Actinomycetota; class Actinomycetes; order Mycobacteriales; family Mycobacteriaceae; genus Mycobacterium; species Mycobacterium sp. PTI7. The sequence goes on along the minus strand of NZ_CM155252.1, from coordinate 5,301,627 downwards.
TGCGCCGCTCGTCGGGCCGCAGCGGCCCGAGACGCAGCCGCGCGGTGAACCAGTCACCGTTGCGCCACGCCGTCTCGTCCTCGTCGGACCCGCTGCGCAGCTGACGTGCCACCTGGGCCGGTTCGGTCGCGGCGTCCACGTCGATCTGGGTGGTGGACAGGTGCGGGTGTTCGGAGTCGACGACGCGCAGCAGGCCGCGCAGACCCGTCTGCTCCAGGTTGGGCGCCTCACCGTCGTGCACCGTGGCGGCATCGTGGGTGACGACGTAGAGGCGCGGCGCCTCGCCGGGCAGATCGGCCAGCTCGCGGGCGATCCCGACGACGGCGGCCACGGAGTCGCGACCCGCCTCGGAGGTGAAGGCGCCGGTGCTCGGCGCCGTCACGACGACGACGCCGCGGGATCCGTCGCCGAGGTCGACACGGCCCAATTGCGTTGCCAGCGTTGACCCGTCGGGCAGCGGCCAGGACACGTCGGTCACCGTCGCGCCGTCGGCGACGAGTTCCTCGCGCAGTGCCGACACCTCGGTGGCCGCGGCGCCCGCGGTGCCGACCAGCAGCCAGGTGCCGGGCTCGGCCTTGGGCGCCTCGGGCAGCTCGCGCGGCTCCCACTCGATGGTGAGCAGGCGCTCGTTGAGGGTGCGGGTGGCCTGCTCGGACGCCGACGCCCCGCCGCCGAGGCGCAGACCCTCGACGCTCAGCAGCACCGTCCCCTCCTGGTCGAGCACCTCGAGGTCGGCCTCGGCCTCGCCGAGCCGCCACGACGTCACGCGGGTCAGGCAGTAGTGCGCGTTGCGCGTGGGCTGGTGCAGCCGCAGCCGGCGGACGCCGACGGGCAGCAGCAGTCCGCCACCGGCGGCGGCGCTCTGCACGTCGGGGTGCACGATGACCGACTGGAAGCAGGCGTCGAGGAGCGCGGGGTGGGTGCCGTAGGCCGACTGCTGCGAGCGGATGATGCCCGGCAGCGCGACCTCGGCCAGCACGGTGGTGACCTCGCCGTCCGCGGTGTTCGCCGACGACAACCCTTCGAACGCCGGCCCGTAACCGATTCCGACACTGGCGTATACGTCGCGCAGGCCCTCACCGTCGACGCGATGCGGGTGACTCGTCAGCAGCGCCGCGAGATCGTGCGCGGCGGGCCGGGCGGCATCGCCGTCGACGTAGAGGACGGCCGCGGCGCGGCGGGCACGCTCACCCTCGAGGTGGGTCTCCACCGCGAACTCGAGCACGCCGGGCGCGACGACGGTGGCGTTCGCCGACACCGACGTCTGCTCGTCGAGCAACAGCATCTGCTCGAACCGGACGTCGCGGACCTCGGCGTGCTCGCCGAGCGCGGCATCGGCTGCGGCCAAAGCCATCTCGCAGTATGCGGCGCCGGGGAACGCGGCCACGCTGCGCACCTGGTGGTCGGCCAGCCACGGGTGGGCATCCGTACCGACCTCGCCCTGCCAGACGTGCCGCTCGGGCTCCTCGAACAGGTGCACGTGCGCACCGAGCAGGGGGTGCACGCCGAGCACCGAGGAGCCGTGCGTCGAGACGTCGGCGTCCTCCCGGCTCAGCATCAGGTCGCGGTGCGTCCACGTGGGCAGCGGCGCATCGACCAGCCGTCCCTCGGGGTACAGGGTCGCGAAGTCGACTGCGGCACCGGCACTGTGGACGTCGGCGACGAACGCGCGCAACCCGGTCGGCAGCTCCTGCTCGCGGCGCATCGCGGCCAGGGCGGCAATGGGCATGTCGAGGCTCGCGGCATTCTGGTTGACCGCGTTGGTGAGCAGCGGATGCGGTGACAGTTCGCCGAACACGCGGAAGCCGTCGTCGAGGGCCGCCTGCACGGCCGCGGCGAAGCGCACGGTGTAGCGCAGGTTGTCCGCCCAGTAGTCGGCGTCGAACGAGGGCCGGTCGCGCGGATCCCACAGCGTCGCCGAGTAGTACGGCACCTGGGGCGTGCGCGGCTCGATGTCCTGCAGCGCCTCGATGAGGTCGTCGAGGATCGGGTCGACCTGCGGCGAGTGGGACGCCACGTCGACGGCGACCTCGCGCGCCATCACGTCCTTCTGCTCCCACGCCGCGACGAGTTCGCGGATGGTGGCGGCGTCGCCGCCGACCACGGTGGAGGTGGGCGAGGCGACGACCGACAGCACCACGTCGGCGACGCCGCGGATCGACAGCTCCGAGAGCACTTGCTGCCCAGGCAGTTCGACGGCCGCCATGGCACCACTGCCCGAGATGCGCAGCATCAGCTTGGAGCGCCGGCAGATGACCTTGAGGCCGTCCTCGAGTGACAGACCGCCGGCGACCACGGCTGCGGCCGACTCGCCGAGCGAGTGCCCGATGACCGCGCCGGGGACCACGCCGTAGGACTTGAGGGTCTCGGCGAGTGCCACCTGCATCGCGAAGATGGTCGGCTGCACGCGGTCGATGCCGGTCACCGTCTGCGGCGCCGTCATGGCCTCGGTCACCGAGAAGCCGGACTCCGCGGCGATGATCGGTTCGATCTCGGCGATGGTGGCGGCGAACACCGGCTCGCTGGCGAGCAGGCTCGCGCCCATCCGCGGCCACTGCGAACCCTGGCCGGAGAACACCCACACCGGACCGCGGTCGGCCTGGCCGACGGCGGGCTGGAACGGGGTCTCGCCGTCGGCGACCTCGCGCAGCGCGGTGACGAGCTGGTCGAGGCTCAGCGCGGAGACGGCAGTCCGGACCGGCTTGTGCGAGCGGCGGCGGGCGAGCGTGTAGCCGAGGTCGGCGAGGTTGCCCGCGCCGTTGCCGCGATGGGCGTCGACCCAGTCGGCGATCCGGCGCGACGACACCCGGAGCTGCTCCACCGACGTCGCCGACAGCGGGAACAGCAGCGGCGCGTCGGCGACCGGCTGCTCCTCGGCCGCGGTCGTCGCCGGCGCCTGCTCGAGGACCACGTGGACGTTGGTGCCGGACAGGCCGTACGACGAGACCGCCGCACGCCGCGGATGCTCACCCGCGACGGGCCACGGGGTCTGCTCCTCGGGGATGAACAGCCCGGTCTCGACCTCGACGAGTTCGTCGGGCAGCCGGGTGAAGTGCAGGTTCTGCGGGATGACGCCGTGCTGCAGCGCGAGGATCGCCTTGATCATGCCGAGCGGGCCCGACGTCGACTGCAGGTGACCGAAGTTCGTCTTAACCGACGCCAGCGCGGTGGGGCCGGCGGTGCCGTACACCGCCGCGAGGCTGGCGTACTCGATGGGATCGCCGACCGGGGTGCCGGTGCCGTGCGCCTCGACCAGGCCGACCGTGGTGGGGTCGACGCCGGCGACGGCGAGCGCGGAGCGGTAGACGGCGGTCTGCGCCTCCTCCGAGGGGGTCGCGATGTTGACGGTGCGGCCGTCCTGGTTGGCGGCGGTCCCGCGGACGACGGCGAGGATGCGGTCGCCGTCGCGCTGCGCGGCGTCCAGACGCTTGAGCAGCAGCACGACGCAGCCCTCGCCCGAGACGAAGCCGTCGGCGCGCACGTCGAAGGCGTGGCAGCGGCCGGTGGGCGACAGCATGCCCTGCAGCGAGCCCGACACCGACTTGCGCGGCTCCAGCGTCACGGCGACGCCGCCGGCCAGCGCGAGGTCGCTCTCCCCGTCGTGCAGGCTGCGGCACGCCTGGTGAATGGCCATCAGACCGGACGAGCAGGCGGTGTCGACGGTGACGGCGGGACCGTGCAGGCCCAGCGCGTAGGACACCCGGCCCGAGGCGAAGCTGTTGCTGGTGCCGGTGAAGCCGTACGGCCCCTCGGCGGCGCCGATGTCGGCGGACAGCAGTTCGTAATCGCCGTGCGTCAGGCCGACGAACACGCCGGTCTGGGTGCGGGCGAGCGTGGCGGGATCGATGCCCGCGTGCTCGAGCGCGTCCCACGACGCCTCCAGCAGCAGCCGGTGCTGCGGATCGATCGCCGTCGCCTCGCGCTCGGTCATGCCGAAGAAGTCCGAGTCGAAACCGCCGACGTCGTCGAGGAAGGAACCCCAGCGCGTCACCGAGCGGCCGGGGACGCCGGGCTCGGGGTCGTAGTAGACGTCGGCGTCCCAGCGGTCCGCGGGGATCTCGTCCACGAAGTCCTGACCGCGCAGCAGTGCCTCCCAGAGGGCCTGGGGTGAGTCGACGCCGCCGGGAAGTCGGCAGGACATGCCGATGACGGCGATGGGCGTGGCGGTTGAGGCGCGCAAAATGCGGTTACTCCCCTAGGTGTCGGAGCGATCTGCCACGAGAAGGCGATGGACCCCGTTGATTCGAAGCACCCTGGGTCCCCGCACTCGGCTCGAGATTCGTCGTCGAGTTTGATCAAGGTTCCGCAGTAGCTTAGCGGCCCCGGCTGGTAGCCGCCTGCCCACGATGGACGTCGACGCAACCGTCAGTAACATCGACGAAACCTTCGGTGGCCGTTTGCTATCAGTTCATTTTGCGCATTCAACGACTACACCAGGTTGAACCCGCTGGCGGACGTTGCCCCAAGATCACCGACGTTGCTGGCCGGAGACCGTGGATCAGTCGGCCCAGCGGGTCGCCTCGACCTCGGCGGCCAGCGGCGTATGCAGGGGGACGTCGAGCCCGTCGTAGATGCCCGGCTGCTGGCCGGCCAGCCACTCGATGGCGCCGAGCAGCCGGTTCGCCGCGGTGGTGTTGCCGCCGTCCGCGCGCGTGCCGCCCGGCACGTCGCCCCGGGTGACGATGGTCAGCTGCGGGTCGCCGTCGATGATGACGCGGTGGTCGCCGACGCCCTCGTCGGGCTGGGGCCAGTGCGGCGCGCAGGCCGGGTCGATCCGGGTGACGTGCTCGACGATGACGCGCTGCCGCCCACCCGACCACCCGATGATCTTCAGGAAGAACGCGCCCTGCGTGCCCTTCTCGAAGCGGCCCATCACGTTCTCGACCGCTTCGTCGAGCGGAAGGCGTTCGACCTCCTCGGTGATCTCGTCGATGTCCAGACCGAGGCCGCGACCGATCAGCCGGATGTTGCCGCCCCACACCATGGTCGGGATCGACGGCAGCAGCATCATCGGCACCTCGTCCATGGCACCGCCGAAGCCGCACGACACCCGCACGGCGTGCGGCTGGTCGTAGGTGGAGTAGTCGAAGATCTCCTGGCAGCGGATGGTCCGGATGCGCGTGCACAGGCCGGCGGCCATGACGGCGAGCGCGTCGTTGGCCCAGCCGGGGTCGACGCCGCTGACCAGCAGCGTGGCGCCGCCCTCCTTCGCCGCGGCCGTCAGCCGGTCCACCCACTCCGCCGGCGCGGAGGCCGGATCGTAGAGCGAGTACAGCGACGGCGTGACGACGTGCCTGCCCGCTCGCAGACACCGTTCGATGTCGGCCAGCGCGTCGTCGGGCCGGATGTCGCCGGACGCCATGTAGGCAACCGCGTCGCAGCCGGCGAGCACGGCGTCGACGTCCATGCTCGCGGCCACGCCCGTCTGCGCGTCGAGCGTGGTGAAGTCGGCGGCATCGCGGTCGGCCTTGTCCGGCGACGACGTGATGACGCCAGTCAGTTCCAGTCCGGGAAACGCCGTGGCCGACCTGATCGCCGCCGCCCCCATGTTGCCCGTCCCCCACACCGCTACACGCCTCATCCGGCACACCCTAACGGGCGTGCTGAGGCCACTCGTGGCAGACATCACAATCACTGAAAAGGCCTGCTCACGGCTACCAACCAACCGTTTGGGCAGCCGTTGTCGACCGCCTGGTCACTTAGCTGGGAAAGATTTGCTCTACACCGCTTTGCGCCGTGGTTACCGAGCGGTATAGTCGGAGACAGTTACTGGTGGGTAACTTAGTCCAAGTACCCAACCTGCGTACCGAATCTCATCGAGGAGACAGCGTGAGCCATTACAAGAGCAACGTCCGTGACCAGGTATTCAACCTGTTCGAGGTCTTCGGCATCGACAAGGCACTGGGCCAGGGCAAGTACGCCGACCTGGACCAGGAATCGACGCTCGACATGCTCGCCGAGATCGCCCGCCTGTCCGAGGGCCCGATCGCCGATTCGTTCGCCGAGGGCGACCGCAATCCCCCCGTCTTCGACCCCGAGACGCACGTCGTCACGCTGCCCGCGGCCTTCAAGAAGTCCGTCCGCGCGATCACCGACGGCGGCTGGGACAAGATCGGCCTCGATGAGGAACTCGGCGGCATGCCGATGCCCCGCGCCGTCCAGTGGGCCCTGATGGAGCACGTGCTCGGCGCCAACCCCGCCGTCTACATGTACTCGATGGGCGCCGGCTTCGCGCAGATCATGTACAACCTCGGCACCGAAGAGCAGAAGAAGTGGGCCGTCCTGGCCGCCGAGCGCGGATGGACCTCCACGATGGTGCTCACCGAGCCCGACGCCGGATCCGACGTGGGCGCAGGCCGCACGAAGGCCGTCCAACAGGCCGACGGCACCTGGCACATCGACGGCGTCAAGCGCTTCATCACCTCCGGTGACGCCGACGACCTCGGCGAGAACATCCTGCACCTGGTGCTGGCCCGCCCCGAGGGCGCCGGACCCGGCACCAAGGGCCTGTCGCTGTTCTTCGTGCCGAAGTTCCACTTCGACCCCGAGACGGGCGAGCCCGGCGAGCGCAACGGCGTCTACGTCACCAACGTCGAGCACAAGATGGGCCTCAAGGTCTCCGCGACGTGTGAGCTGTCGCTCGGCCAGCACGACGTCCCGGCCGTGGGCTGGCTCGTCGGCGAGGTGCACGAGGGCATCGCGCAGATGTTCGAGGTCATCGAGCAGGCCCGAATGATGGTCGGCACCAAGGCGATCGCCACGCTGTCCACCGGCTACCTCAACGCACTCGAGTACGCCAAGTCGCGCATCCAGGGTTCGGACATGACCCAGATGACCGACAAGACCGCACCGCGCGTCAGCATCACCCACCACCCCGACGTGCGCCGGTCGCTGATGACGCAGAAGACCTACGCCGAGGGCCTGCGTGCGCTGTACCTGTACACGTCGACCTTCCAGGACGCCGAGGTCGCCACGGCGGTCCACGGCGTCGACCAGGAGCTGGCGACCAAGGTCAACGACCTGCTGCTCCCGATCGTCAAGGGCGTCGGCTCCGAGCAGGCCTACGCCAAGCTGACCGAGTCGCTGCAGACCTTCGGTGGGTCCGGCTTCCTGCAGGACTACCCGATCGAGCAGTACATCCGCGACGCGAAGATCGACTCGCTCTACGAGGGCACCACCGCCATCCAGGCGCAGGACTTCTTCTTCCGCAAGATCGTGCGGGACAAGGGCGTTGCGCTCGGCTACGTGGCCACCCAGATCGAGACGTTCATCAAGAACGAGTCCGGCAACGGCCGCCTCAAGGCCGAGCGCGAACTGCTCGCCACCGCGCTGGCCGACGTGCAGGGCATGGCTGCCACGCTCACCGGCTACCTGATGGACGCGCAGACCAACCCGAGCAGCCTGTACAAGGTCGGCCTCGGCTCGGTCCGCTTCCTGATGAGCGTCGGCGACCTGGTGCTCGCGTGGCTGCTGCAGGAGCAGGCCGCCGTCGCGATCTCCGCGCTCGACGCCGGCACCTCCGGTGACGACCGCGCCTTCTACGAGGGCAAGATCGCCGGTGCGTCGTTCTTCGCGAAGAACTTCCTGCCGCTGCTCACCAGCACCAAGGCCATCGTCGAGAACATCGACAACGAGGTCATGGAGTTGGACGAAGCGTCCTTCTAGACCGCATCACGCTCAGGGCCCTCGCTTCGGCGGGGGCCCTTTGCGTTGCCATGACCTTTGCGTTGCCATGACCTTTGCGTTGCCATGACCTTTGCGTTGCCATGACCTTCGCGTTGCTACGAGGTGAGCACGACGCGGGTGTAGAGCAGGTGAAAGCCGCTGCGCTGCACGTTCTTCTGCGACGTCGATCCCGGGTCGGTGGTCACGACGGCGACGTCGCATCCGGCCCGGGCGGCGTCGCGCAGCCGGGCCGCCAGCAGCGCCGCCTGCACGCCACGCCGCCGATGGGCCGGCGCGGTCGCCGCACCGGTGAGCTGGGCGACGCCGTCGGTCATGCGCATGCTGCCGCCGCCCGCGACCGCGCCGTCCCGGAGCGCGACGTAGGCGACGGCGCCCGCGCCGGTGAAGTCCCGCATCGCCCGGTCGACGACGTCGCGCGGGAAGTCCTCGTGGCTGGGCACGCCCACGCCGTCGGGATGGGCGAACCCGTCGACCACTACGTCGACCCATGCGTCGAGTTCACCGGCATCCACGGGCCGCACCTCCACGTCCGACGGCGCCGGAACCTCGGCCGGCAGCCGACACCCCAGCACGTCCTCGAACCCGGCCACCCGATAGCCGCGTGCGGACAGCAGCGCGACGACGCCGGGATCGGCGAGGTTCGACAGTTCCACCGAGACCGGACCGTGCGCCGCCAGCCGCCGCTCGACGCCGTCCCAGTCCACGGGGACGCCGCCGAACCCGAGGCCCACGACCTTGTTCATGGGCGACCCGTCCTCGGCGAAGCAGCCGTATCCGCCGGCGACGGGCACCGCGAGGCCCGGCGCGCCCCGCTCGTGCGCCGCCGCGGTGGCCGCCGCGATTAGGGAGGCCTCGGCCGCCTCGATGCGCCGTGCCAGGTCCGTGCCGCAGAACAGTGGTGCGTCGATCACGCAGGCATTCTGCGCGACCGCGAGCCGACGGTCGAGCGAATTTCGGCTACGCGGCGTAGGACCGCAGCAGTGCGCGGGTGCGGGCGCGACCCTCGGGCGAGGGATCGAAAGTCGCAGCGACGTACTCGTCGACGCCCGCGGCGCGCAGCTCGTCGAGCCGGCCGCGCACGGTGTCCTCGTCGCCGATGATCGCGGCGTCCTCGGGTCCGGCGTAGCCCTCGCGGTCCAGCATCGCGCGGTACGACGGCAGCTGGCCGTACATCGCGAACTGCTCGGCGGCCTGCCTGCGGGCACCGTCCACGTCGTCGGTGACGCTGACCGGCAGCGCGGCCACCACCCGCACGTCGCTCTCGGCGCGGCCCGCGTCGGCGGCGGCCTGCCGCAAAGTCGGGGCGACGTGCCCGGACAGCGTCGCCGGCCCCGTCATCCACGTGCAGGTGCCCGACGTGCGGCGGCCCGCGAGCTTGAGCAGCTGCGGCCCGAGTGCGGCGACGTACACGTCCGGTGTCGGCGCACCCGGGATCATCAGCGCGCCGCGCGTCGTCAGGATCTCTCCGGACGCGGCGGCAGGCTCGCCGGCGAGCAGCGGCAGCAGACCGTCGAGGAACTCGTTGAGCCGGCGGACCGGCCGGTCCCACGGAATGCCCCACATGCCCTCGGTGACGGCCTGGTGGGTCATGCCGAGGCCCAGGGTGAACCGACCGCCAGAGGCCAGGCTGACCGTCAGCGCGCGCTGCGCCATCTGCATCGGGTGCTGATTCTGGATGGGGACGACGCCGCTGGCCACCTCGATGGTGTCGACCTCGCGCAACGCCACGGCGACGATCGTGAGAAGGTCGGGCTCATACGGCATCTGGCTCATCCAGATGCGCGCGAAGCCCTCGTCGCGCAGCATCGCGAGGTTCTGCACGCACGCGTCGATCGGTGATCCGCCACGCGCGTCCACGAGTTGCCCGAACATACTGATCTGCATGAGTGGTATCGAACCATGACCGCCGATCTGACCCGGCTGGGGAACTTCGGACCCAACTGGTTCGCCTCGGTGATGGGCACCGGCATCGTGGCGACGGCGGGTGCGACGCTGCCCGTGCACGTGCCCGGCCTGCACGTGTTCTCCCGAGTCGTGTGGGTGGTGGCGGCGGTCCTGCTGGTGGTGCTGATCGTTGCGGTGTCGGCGCAGTGGTTCCGGCATCCGACCGTCGCCCGCGGCCACGCGCACAACCCGCAGATGGCGCACTTCTACGGCGCGGCGCCGATGGCGTTCATGACGGTGGGCGCCGGCGCGCTCCTGGTGGGCCACGACCTGATCGGCGAACGGGTGGCCGTGGACCTCGCCTGGGTGCTGTGGACGACGGGCACGCTCGGCGGCCTGTTCACCGCGATCTCGATCCCGTACCTGATGTTCACCCAGCTCAACGTCGGGCCGGATGCGGCGTTCGGCGGCTGGCTGATGCCCGTGGTGCCGCCGATGGTGTCCGCCGCGACGGGTGCGCTGCTCATCCCGCACATGGCGCCGGGCACCGGCCGCGAGACCATGCTCTACGGCTGCTGGGCGATGTTCGGACTGTCCCTGATCGCGGGGCTCATCATCATCTCGCTGATCTGGAGTCGCCTGGCGCACTACGGCACGTCGGGGACCGCGCGGGTGCCGACGCTGTGGATCGTGCTCGGCCCGCTGGGACAGGGCATCACCGCGGCCGGGCTGCTGGGGACGCAGGCCGCGTTGGCCGTGCCGCCGGAGCTGGCGTCCGGGATGGCGATCTTCGCGATCCTGTTCGGCGTGCCGGTGTGGGGCTTCGCCGTGCTGTGGATCGCGCTGGCGACGTCGCTGACGGTGCGGACCATGCGGCGTGGCATGCCGTTCGCGCTGACGTGGTGGAGCCTGACGTTCCCGGTCGGCACGTTCGTCACCGGCACCACGCAGCTGGCCGTGCACACCGGGCTGCCCGCGTTCCACGTCGCCGCGGTGATCGCCTACGCGTGCCTGCTGTGCACCTGGGCGCTGGTGACGGTGCGGACCACGCGCGGCAGCGTGGGCGGCAGCCTCTTCCAGCCGCCGGCCTCGTCGGGTCCGATCACGGCGACGAAGGATCAGCCGGCGGGGAGCACGGGGCCCACGGCGCCCAGCAGGTGATCGACGAGTTCGACCGGATGCGACAGCATCGCCATGTGCCCGCCGGGGGCGACCCTGGGCTCGACGCCGAGCCGGTCGGCCACCATCGCCCTCGTGAACGGCTCGGGGAAGAGCCGGTCGTCACGCAGCAGGACGAAGGACGTCGGCAGGTCGGGTAGCCCCGGTCCCGGCCACGGCGCCCGGGACGGCGTCTCGGATTGGGCGCGCTCGACCTCCTCGGCCACGATCGTCGGATCGACGCCGTCGTAGAACACCGCGTCCATGTCGTCGGGGTCCCATCCACCCGCGCGGGCCGCGGCCTGCTGCGCTTCGGCGCATCCGGTGGCGGCCCACCAGTCGTCCGCGCACTCACCGGGTCGCGGGATCATCGCCGAGACGTACACCAGCGCCGCCGCGTCGACGCGCGGGCAGGCGAGCGGGCCGGTGAACCCGCCGAAGGAGTGCGCGACCACGATCGGGCGCCCGTCGTCACCGGGATGCTGGGCCACCACGGCGTCGGCGTAGGCGGACAGATCGGCCGAGTCGTCCTCGCACGGGAGGTCGATCGCGATGCCGCGATGCCCGCGGGCCGAAAGCTGCGCCACCACGAACCGCCAGTACGACGGGTCGGAGCCGCCGCCGGGGATCAGCAGGAAGGTCGCCACCGATCCACGCTACGGCGGACCGCGCGACCCCGGGACAGAAAAAGTGCCCCGTGTTGCCGTCGGGTCGGGGGGTCAGACGGCAACACGGAGCTATCCAGTACATCGGCCCGTCCTCGCCCGCCGTTACAGGCGAACGAGATCTTTTTCGGGCGGGAGTTCTACGCCTCGAGGATCGCGGTGACGCCCAGTCCGCCGGCGGCGCAGACGGAGATCAGTCCGCGGACCGGCTTGCCGGTCTCCTTCTTCTTCTCGGCGAGCTGCTTGGCCAGCTGGGCGACGATGCGGCCACCGGTCGCGGCGAACGGGTGCCCGGCGGCGAGCGACGAGCCGTTGACGTTGAGCTTCGACCGGTCGATCGAGCCGAGCGCACCGTCCAGGCCGAGGCGCTCCTTGCAGTACTCGTCGGACTCCCAGGCGGCCAGCGTCGCGAGGACCACCGACGCGAACGCCTCGTGGATCTCGTAGTAGTCGAAGTCCTGCAGCGTGAGCCCGTTGCGGGCCAGCAGCCGCGGCACGGCGTAGGTCGGCGCCATCAGCAGGCCGTCGGGGCCGTTGACGTAGTCGACGGCGGCGGTCTCACCGTCCACGAAGTACGCCAGCACCGGCAGGTTGCGCTCGGCCGCCCACTCCTCGCTGGCCAGCAGCGACACCGACGCACCGTCGGTCAGCGGGGTCGAGTTGCCCGCCGTCATCGTGGCGTCGCCGTACTTCACGCCGAACACGGGCTTGAGCTTGGCGAGCTTCTCGGCCGACGAATCGGGACGCAGGTTGTTGTCGCGGTAGAGCCCGAGGAACGGCGTGACCAGGTCGTCGAAGAAGCCGCGGTCGTAGGCGGCGGCCATGTTGCGGTGGCTCGCGGCGGCCAGTTCGTCCTGGTCGACGCGCTTGACGCCCATCTCCTTGGCGGTGATGGCCGCGTGCTCGCCCATCGACAGGCCGGTGCGGGGCTCGCCGTTGGTGGGGATCTCCACGCCGACCGCGGCGGGCAGCTTGCCGACCAGCTTGAGCCGGTCGACGTTCGACTTGGCGCGACGCAGCCCGAGCAGCACGCGACGCAGGTCGTCGCCGAACGCAATCGGGGCGTCCGACGTGGTGTCGACGCCGCCGGCGGCCGCCGAGTCGTACTGGCCCAGCGCGATCGCGTTGGCGACGGCGATGGTCGACTGCAGGCCGGTGCCGCACGCCTGCTGCAGGTCGTAGGCGGGCGTGTGCGGGTCGAGGGCCGAGCCCAGAACGCTCTCGCGCATCAGGTTGAAGTCGCGGCTGTGCTTGAGCACCGCGCCGCCGACGACGGCGCCGAGGCGCTCGCCGGCCAGGTTGAAGCGGTCGATCAGTCCGTCGAGCGCCGCGGTGAACATGTCCTGGTTGGACGCGTTGGCGTAGGCGCCGTCGGAGCGGGCGAAGGGAATGCGGTTGCCGCCGAGGATGGCTACCCGGCGGGGGTTCTTGGTGTCGGCCACGTCTACCTCTTCTACGTCTGAAATGGGCGTTGGTTGTGTCGGTCAGGTGTTTGGCTCGGCTGTACCCGGGTCATCAGGGTGTCGGGGGTCATACTACCCACCGTTATTACTCTGGAGTAAGTTCGGTGGTCGACACGATCCATCATCCGCTCACGACACGTCCTTTCGAAAGGCTCAGCGAAGTGGCTAGCGACCTGTTCTCCCAAGTGGTCAACTCCGGCCCCGGATCCTTCCTCGCCAAGCAGCTCGGCGTGCCCCAGCCGCAGAAGCTGCGGCGATACCGAGCCGGCGAACCGCCCCTGCCCGGCTCCCTCCTGGTCGGCGGCGACGGCCGGGTGGCTGAACCGCTGCGCGCCGCGCTCGCCGACGACTACGACCTGGTCGGCAACAACACCGGCGGCCGGTGGGCCGACACCTTCGGCGGCCTCGTCTTCGACGCCACCGGCATCACGACGCCCGAGGGCCTGAAGGCCCTGCACGACTTCTTCACGCCCGTGCTGCGCAACCTCGCGCCCAGCGGCCGCGTCGTCGTCATCGGCACCACTCCCGACCAGACCACCGGCGTCGACGAGCGGATCGCCCAGCGCGCGCTCGAGGGCTTCACCCGCTCCCTGGGCAAGGAGCTGCAGCGCGGCGCCACGATCGGCCTGGTGTACCTCGCCGCCGATGCGAAGCCCGCCGCGACCGGCCTGGAGTCCACGCTGCGCTTCCTGCTGTCGGGCAAGTCCGCCTACGTCGACGGTCAGGTGTTCTACGTCGGCGCCGACGACGCCACCCCGCCCGCCGACTGGGACAAGCCGCTCGCAGGCAAGGTCGCCCTGGTGACCGGCGCCGCGCGCGGCATCGGCGCGGAGATCGCCAAGGTGTTCGCCCGCGACGGCGCCCACGTCGTGGCCATCGACGTCGAGCAGGCAGGCGAGGCACTCGCCGAGACCGCCACGAAGGTGGGCGGCACGGCCCTGACGCTCGACGTGACGGCGCCCGACGCTGTCGACCGGATCGTCGAGCACCTGCGCGAGCACTACGCCGACGTCAACGGCGGCAAGGCCGACGTGCTGGTCAACAACGCGGGCATCACCCGCGACAAGCTGCTCGCCAACATGGACGACGCCCGCTGGGACTCCGTCGTCGCGGTCAATCTCCTTGCCCCGCAACGCCTTGCCGAGGGCCTGGTGGAGAACGGCACCATCGGCTCCGGTGGACGCATCGTCGGCCTGTCGTCGATGGCCGGCATCGCGGGCAACCGCGGTCAGACCAACTACGCCGCCACCAAGGCGGGCATGATCGGCCTCACCCAGGCGCTGGCGCCGGTGTTCGGCGAGAAGGGCGTGACCATCAACGCCGTCGCGCCGGGCTTCATCGAGACCAAGATGACCGAGGCGATCCCGCTCGCGACCCGTGAGGTGGGCCGCCGGCTGAACTCGCTGTTCCAGGGTGGCCAACCGGTCGACGTCGCCGAGGCCATCGCGTACTTCGCCAGCCCGGCGTCGAATGCGGTCACCGGCAACACGATCCGCGTCTGCGGCCAGGCACTGATCGGCGCATGAGCGAGCAGCGGCCAGGATCCGGGGAGACGACATGACCGAACAGCCCAGCGGCCTGCTGAACATGGTCCGCGCGGCGGCGGGCGCACTGCCCTTCGTCCCGCGTGGCAGCGCGCTGCCCGATCGCACGGTGCACCTCGACGACCTGGCGATCGACGCCGCCAACGTCGCGGCGTACGCCCAAGTGACCGGGTTGCGGTTCGACGACACCGTTCCGCTGACGTATCCGTTCGCGCTGACGTTCCCGTCGCTGATGTCGCTGGTGAGTGGCTTCGACTTCCCGTTCGCCGCAATGGGTTCGGTGCACGTGGAGAACACGATCACGCAGTACCGGCCGATCGCCGTGACCGACGTGGTCGACGTCGACGTGCACGCCGAGAACCTGCGCGAGCACCGCAAGGGATTGCTGGTCGACCTCGTCACGGACGTGTCGGTCGGCAACGACGTCGCCTGGCACCAGGTGACGACGTTCCTGCACCAGCAGCGCACCAGCCTGTCCGACGAGCCGAAGGCCGAGCCCAAGAAGCGGCCGAAGCTGCCGCCGCCGAATGCGGTGCTGTCCATCAGCCCCGGCCAGATCCGGCACTACGCCTCGGTGGGCGGCGACCACAACCCGATCCACACCAGCTCGATCGGCGCGAAGCTGTTCGGCTTCCCCACCTCGATCGCGCACGGAATGTTCACGGCCGCAGCGATACTCGCCAACGTCGAGGGCCAGCTGCCCGACGCCGTGACGTACACGGTGAAGTTCGGCAAGCCCGTCCTGCTGCCGGCCAAGGCCGGGCTGTGGGTCGAGCGTGCCGGTAGCGGTTGGGAGTTGGCGCTGCGCCACCTGTCCAAGGGCTACCCGCACGTCACGGGCACCGTCACCCCGCTGTAGTCGGTCCCCACCCGACAGCCCCCGCCGAGACTGCTGGGAGATCGCGATTCCGCGTCGGATCGCGATCTCACAGCAGTCTCGCGGCGTGGTGGGAGGTGTGCAGCCTCAGGGCAGCGCGTGCGCGTCCGACGGCCGGCCCTTGAGGCCGCGCCAGAACAGGTTGATCATCAACTCGGCGGCGTCGTGGACGTCGGTGTCGCCGGTGCTGACCCGGTTCGCCACGGCCTCGCCGGCCCCCACCAGCGCGACGGCCATCATGTCGAAGTCCATGTCCGGCTCGGGGTTCCGCGTACCCGACAGCAGCAGCCTGCCGACGAGGTCGATGATGCGCTCGCGACCCTCGCGCACGGTGTGGGCGAACGCCTGCGAGCTGGTGGCCTGGGTGTACAGCACGATCCACGACGCCCGGTTCTCGTCGATGTAGCTCAGGAACGACACGACCGCGGTCCGCAGCAGTTCCCGCGCGGGCTGGGTGAAGTCGATGTCGCCGCGCACCGTCTCGACGAAGCGCGCCACCTCGCGGTCGAGGCACGCGCCGAACAGCTCCTCCTTGGAGCCGTAGTACAGGTAGAGCATCGGCTTGGAGATCTCCGCCTGTGCGGCGATCGCGTCCATCGACGTCTCGTGGTAGCCGTTCACCGAGAACATCTGCACCGCGGCGTCGAGCATCTGCTGCTCGCGGACCGCGCGCGGCAACCGCTTGGTTCCACCTGCCATGTGATCAGGGTAAACAATGGGTGCCCGGAGAGCCGCCGTGACGTGACCGCGGGGGTCAGGGCAGCAGCTCGGCCCGTCGCTGCTGTTCCCACAGGGCCATGCGGGTGCGTGCGGGTTCGCCGACGGCGTCCATCACCAGCGGGATGAGCAACTCCGTGAGCAGGAAGCCCGCCGACATGCTCTGGTAGACCGTGCCGACGGTGCTCGACGCCGCCAGCACCACCTCGGCATCGGGCGCCACCGGACAGGCCAGATCGTCGGTGATGAGCACCACCGACGCGCCCGCGCGGTGCACGTCCGCGGCGACGTCGGCGGCGCTGCGCTGGTACCGGTGGTAGTCGAACAGCACCACCACGTCGCGGCGGGTCAGCTCCATCATCGACCCGAGGTCGCGGCCCCGCGGGTCGGAGAGCAGCCGCACGCCCGGCCGCAGCTGCTCGAGGTGCGCGGCCAAATGCGCCGCCAGGAGGTGCGAGAAGCGCCCGCCGTACAGGTGCACGGGTCGAGCGACGTCCGACAGCAGCGCCACCGCGGCGTCGAGCGCCGACTCCGGCAGCAGCGCCAGCGTCTCGACCGCGCGGTCGTTCTGGCCGCGGGCCTGCCGCAGCAGCCGGTCCAGCAGGCCGCCCGCGGCGGGCTCGTCCGGCAACCGGGTGAGCGGGCCGCTGGACTGCGAGGTCAGCTCCGCGCGCAGCGCCACCTGCAGGCCCGCGAAGCCCTCGAATCCCAGCGACTGGGCGAACCGCAGCACGGTCGGCGGGCTCACCTCGGCCCGTTCGGCGAGCCGCGCGGCACTGACCAACCCCGCACTTGGATAGTCCGCGAGCAGGGCACGCCCCACTCGTCGCTCGGCCTTGCTCAGCGACGACAGCGCGGCATTGGCCCGGCCGGCCACGCTCTCGTCGGACATGGCGGTCAATCTGCCACGAGGGGATGGCGCGTCGTCGACAGATCGCCCAGCGCGATGGCGGTGACGCACTCCGGCTCCATCGGTTCCCACGCCAGCGAACCGAAGCCGGTGGAGCCCACCACCAGGGTGCCGGGCGTGGGACGGGCCATCCGCAGTGCGAAGTAGTCCTCGAGGTGCTCGGCGGGCAGGTCGGCGGCCGTGATCTCCTCGACGTCCTCGTCGAGCAACCGGCTGTGCGCGTGGGCGTGCACCACGATCAGGTGGTCCTCACCGAGCAGGAGTGCGTTGAGGCTCGCGTCGGGGTACAGCTCCCGCAGTTGTGCCACTGCGCGACGAACCGCCTCGGCGAGCGTGGGCGCCGATCGACGGTGCTGGCGGATCAGACCGAAGTACCGCTCGCTGTCGGTGGTGCCGCGCAGCGACGCGGTGACGTCGTCGTCCAGCAGCTCCCCGAGTGGGCCGATCGGCTTGATGGACCCGTTGTGCGCCATGGCGATGCCGTCGGCGACGAACGGGTGGGAGTTCTGCGGCTGCACCGCCAGGCCGTTGGTGGCCCACCGCAGATGCACCATGGACGCCGCCGCCCGCAGGTCGCCGGTCGCGGCGGCGAAGTCGGGGTCGTGCAGTGCGTTGCCGGCCGACACGTGGACCGCGGGGTCCGCCGGGGCGTGCTCGGTGGGTGCGCGGTCCATGGTGGCGACGCCCCACCCGTCGCCGTGGACCTTGGTCAGCGCGAGGAAGTCCGCCAGCACCTCACTGCCCACGGCGTCGACGACCGAGATCGAGGAGGTGGACACGACACCCAGCAGGCGACACATGATCAGCATCCTCCGGTGCAGCGTCTAATGAATCAAACGAAATCTGCCGAATTTAAACATCCTGAAACATTCATGACATAGCTTTCTCGGAGACTCACAGTCCGAACCACCCCCGCGGAAGGAGTCCGGATGCCAGTCGGCGACGCCGAAGGTGAACGGTCACCGGTCGATGCCCGGATCGACGACCTGGTCGCCGACGAGGTCGTCCTGGTCGTCGGATCGATCACCGATCCCGCGGGCGTGACCCGGGGCAAGTACGTCCCCGTGCGGCGCCTGGGCGACTTTCAGCGCTCCGGCATGGGCGTCTCGCCGTCGTGGAGCGTCTTCTGCGTCGACACCGGCATCGCCTTCACCCCCGCCATCGGCGTGACCGGCGACCTCAGGATCCGCATCGACCCCGCCGACGTCCGGCTGATCGGGGACGGAATCGCTTGGGCGCCTGGCTCACTCGGTGATCAGCACGGCGAGCCGGCTGCGCTGTGCACGAGGTCGCTGCTCGCGCGTGCCGAGGCAGCGGCCGCCGACCGCGGGCTCACCGTACGCGTCGGCGGCGAACTCGAGTGCACGATGCTGGCGGCCGACGGCAGCCCCGCGTCCGCCGAACCCTGGTCGCCCTACGGGATCCGCACCTCGCTCGATCGCTCCGCCTTCCTGGTGGACCTCGCCACCACCGCCGAGCGGGCCGGACTCGCCGTCGAGCAGATCCACACCGAGTACGGCCACGATCAACTCGAGGTGTCGCTCGCGCCGGACACCCCAGTCGCCACCGCCGACGCGGTGATCCTGGCGCGCATCGTGCTCGGTCGCGCCGCGGCGCGTCACGGGCTGCGAATCTCGTTCTCTCCCGTGCCGTTCGAGGGTGCGGCGGGCAACGGGGCGCACCTGCACCTCTCGCTGGCCGACGCCGAGGGCCCGCTGTTCTCGGGCGGCAGGGGGCCGCACGGCATCCGGCCCCATGGCGGGTCGGCCATCGCGGGCGTGCTCGACACCCTGCCGGACCTCGTCGGCGTCTACGCCGGTTCCGCCGTCTCCCCGTTGCGGCTCAAGCCCGGCAACTGGGCGGGCGCCTCCGCGTGCTGGGGTCTCGAGAACCGCGAGGCGGCGGTGCGTTTCATCGCCGCGACGCCCGGCAGCCCGCACGGCGCCAACGCCGAACTCAAGCTCGTCGACCCGAGCGCCAACCCCTACCTGGCCACTGCGGCGTTCCTCTCCAGCGCGCTGCGCGGCATCGACCGCGAACTCGACCTCCCCGACGAGATCCCGGTGGACCCGTCGACCGTCGCCGTGACACCACCCCCGCTGCAGACCGCGCAAGCGGCGGCAATCGACGCCCTCGAGAACTCCGCCGTGGCAGCCGAACTGCTCACCCCCGAGGTCGTCGAGGCCCTCGTCGCGGTCCGGCGGCACGAGATCCGCACCTACGGCGACCTGTCGCCTGCCGACGTCACCGAGGCGCTACGCCTCGCCTGGAGCTGTTGACCCCACCCGAACGGAGACAACGATGAGCACGAACGTATCGGCCGACCCACCCGCCGAGGAGTCGCAGCTCCCCCACCGGCGACTGCCGTTCTGGGTCGCGTTGGCGATGTCCGTCGCCCTGGTCGGCCCCACCCTCGCCATGTCCGGCAACGGGCAGGGCCTGATCGCCACCGTGGGCAAGGCCATCCCCCTGGTGTTCCTGATCGGTCTGATCGGCGTCTCGCTGGTGGGGTACAGCTTCATCCGGCTGACCCGCCACCTGAACCACGCCGGCTCGGCCTACGGACTGGTCGGCGGCACCATCGGTCCGCGTGCCGGGTTCTTCTCCGGCTTCGCGATGCTCGGCGCATACGTCGGCTTCGCGATCGGGACACTCGCGCTGACGGCGGCGTTCACCAACGCCTTCATCGCCCAGCTGCAACCCGACGACGAGACCCCGTATCAGGTGCCCTGGCCGGCGGTCGTCGTGGTCGGCGCCATCATCTCGTTCCTCCTCGCCGGCCGCGACATCCGCCTGCTCGCGAAGATCCTGCTCGTGATCGAGGGCATCGGCATCCTGTCGATGGTCGTGCTGGTGGTCGTGATCTTCGCCAAGGGCGGCGCATCGACCACCGGCATCGACTTCAGCGTCTTCACGTTCGACGGCGTCTCCGCGTCCGCGGTGATCAGCGGCGTGGTGGCGGCCTTCCTGTCCTGGGCCGGCTTCGAGGCATGCGCGTCGATGGGCGAGGAGACCGACGACCCGGGCCGCAACATCCCGCGCGCCCTGGCGGGCACGCTGATCCTCACCGGCGTGCTGTTCGTCGTCGTGATGTTCGCGCAGGTGATCGGATTCGGCACGGACGCAGCGGGTCTCGAGGCGTTCCAGGGATCGGGCAACACGCTCGGCGACCTCGGCAGCAGCTACGTCGGCCAGTGGTTCAGCCTGCTGATCATCTTCACCGCGACGGTCGCGGCATTCGGCTGCCACCTCGCCACGTCCGCGACGTCGGGTCGCATGCTGTACGCGTTCGG
The DNA here is from genome assembly GCF_056679845.1 of Mycobacterium sp. PTI7. Taxonomy (NCBI): domain Bacteria; kingdom Bacillati; phylum Actinomycetota; class Actinomycetes; order Mycobacteriales; family Mycobacteriaceae; genus Mycobacterium; species Mycobacterium sp. PTI7. Next base: position 5,281,430 of record NZ_CM155252.1, on the reverse strand, counting down.
CCGCGACGGATTCGGACCCAAGGCGCTCGCGACCATCCACGAGGGCACCGGCGGGCCGCGTCTGGCCACCTGGCTGGTGGTGGGCGTCGCGCTGGTGGTCGACCTCGTCTGCGCTGCGCTCGGCTGGCCCGACATGGGCACCGGCAACGCGGCGATCGACACCTATTTCCTGTTCGCCGTGGCGGGTTCGGTGTGCCTGATGGTCTGCTACCTGCTCGTCGAGATCGCGGCCGCCTGGTTCACCACCGCACCGAGGTTCGCCCGGGTGCACGGCGGCAAGGGCAAGGTACTCGGACTGGTGCTGCCGCTCCTGGGTGCCGTCGTGATCGCGGTCGTGCTGTGGTTCAACGTCAAGGACGCCGAGACGTGGTCGGCCGCTCCGCTGCTCGGACTGTACTGGTGCCTGATCGGTCTCGTGATCGCCATCGCCGCCTCGCGCATCGCGAAACGCGTCGGCGAGTCCCTGAGCCGCGAACTGGACCTCACGGCCGCGGCCGCCGAGCAGGGACCCGCGGCCGGCCGATGAGCACCCTCTACGCACGCGACGAGGCCGCCGTCGCCGGCATCGAGAAGTTGCGCTTCTTCCCGCTGGAGGTGGTGTCGGGTCACGGCTCGACGCTGGTCACCCCCGACGGCCGGGAGCTGATCGACCTCTCGGCCACGTGGACCGCCTCCGGTCTGGGGCACGGTCATCCGGCGATCGTGGAGGCGGTGAGCCGCGCCGTCCGCACCGCACCCGGGTCCGGGGGCCTGTCGGCGGTGCACCCCGACTCCGTGGGCCTCGCCGAGGACCTGCTGGCCCTGGTTCCCGGGGACGGGGAGCGACGGGTGTATCTGGGTCACGCCGGATCCGACGCCAACGACGTGGCGCTGCGGGCATGCCGGCACGCCACCGGACGGCGCACCGTGCTGGCCTTCGAGCACGGCTACCACGGTGGCGTGGGCGTCGCGATGGGCGTCTCCGGCGTGCACGTCGACGCCGGCGTGCCGGCCGACCCGGACGCGGTGTTCATCCCCTACCCCAACCCGTTTCGGCCGGACGGGGGTGCGGGCGACGACCCGGCGGCGGTCGACGCCGACGAGGCCGCCAGCCTGGCGCGGGCGGAGCAGGCGCTGTCGGACCACGCGATCGCCTGCCTGATCGTCGAGCCGATCCTGTCCGACGGCGGCCTCGTCGTACCGCCCGACGGGTTCCTCCGCCGACTGCACGACCTGTGCCGCGCGCACGAGGTGCCGATGATCTGCGACGAGGTGAAGATGGGCCTCGGGCGGCCGGGCACGCTGCACGCGTTCGAGCACGACGGCGTCGTCCCGGACATCGTGACGTTCGGCAAGGTGCTGGGCGGCGGGCTGCCGCTGTCGGCGGCGGTGGGGCCTGCGGAGATCCTCGACCACCCGCCCGCCGCAGCACTGCTCACCACCGCGGGCAACCCGGTCTGCGCCGCGGCGGGACGCGCGGTTCTCGCGACGATCGTCGGCGACGGACTGGCCGAGCGCGCCGCGACCACCGGTGCGCTGCTGGCGGATTCGCTGCGGGGCCTCACCGGCTCCCCCGGCGCCGACCGCATCGGCGACGTCCGCGGGCGCGGCCTCGCGATCGGGGTCGAACTCGTCGATCCCGCGACCGGTGCGCGCGATCCCCGGCTCGCCGCGCAGGTCGTCTACCGTGCGTGGGAGTTGGGTGCGGTCGTCTACTACGTTGGCGGCAACGTCCTGGAGATCACGCCGCCGCTGGTGCTCGACGAGGCAGAGGCAGGCCGGGCGGTCGAGATCCTCGGCGCGGCACTCGCCGACGCCGCCGCGGGACGCGTCGACGCCGAGGAGGTGGCGAAGTATGCCGGTTGGTGAGTTGCAGGACGTGTTCGGCGGGGTCGACGTCCCCGACGGGGTCGCGGACCACCTGCGCACCGTCACGCTGATCGACCACCACGTGCACGGCGCGTACGACAAGCCCGTCGACAGAGCCGGTTTCGAGGCGGCCATCAACGAGGGCTCGACGGATCCGGTGCCGTCGTTCATGACCCAGTTCGACTCCCCGCTCGGCCTGTCGATCCGGCGGTGGTGCGCGCCGCTCATCGGGCTCGACGCGCTGGCGGGCGCCGACGACTACTGGGCGCGCCGCAGCGAATACTCCCCCGACGAGCTGGCCCGCGTGATGCTGCCCGCGGCGGGCGTCTCGCGGTGGATCGTCGACACCGGGTTCAAGGGCGACCTGATCACCACGCCCGAGCGGCTGACCGATCTCAGCGGAGTGCCGTCGTCGGAGATCCTGCGGCTGGAACGGCTGGCCGAGGACCTGCTGGAGGGCGGGACGGCACCGGACGACTACCCGGCGGCCTTCCGGGCGGCACTTCGGGCCGCCGCCGACTCCCCGGACGTGGTCGGCACCAAGACGATCGTCGCGTACCGCACGGGCTTCGACGTCGACTGGTCGCGGCCCGACGACGCCGACGTGGTCGCGCGCGCCCGCGCCCTGAGCGGACGGCCCCGCCCGCTGCGACTCGACGACCCGCTGCTGATCGCGTTCGGGGTGCACGAGGCTGCGGCACGAGGACTTCCGATCCAGGTGCACGTGGGGTTCGGCGACCGCGACCTCGACCTGAACCGCACCGACCCCCTGCTGCTGCTGCCGCTGCTGCGCACCATGACTCCCGTCCCGGTGCTGCTGCTGCACTGCTATCCGTTCCAGCGGCAGGCCGGGTACCTCGCGCAGGCCTTCGACCACGTGAACTTCGACGTTGGTCTGGCCATCAACTACCTCGGCGTCCGGTCGACGGGATTGGTCGCCGAGGCGCTCGAAACCGCTCCGTTCGCGAAACAGCTGTACTCGTCGGATGCCTTCGGCCCACCGGAGCTGCACGTGCTGGGATCGGTGCTCTGGCGACGGTCGATGGGCATCGTGCTCGGCGAGTGGGTGCGCGCGGGCGACTGCACGGAGTCCGACGCCGTGCGGATCGTCGACATGATCGGTGTCCACAACGCCGAACGCGTCTACGGGCCGTGACGCACGCGTCGGCGCCACTGTTCGAATCGCTGCGGCGCTTCGTCGAGCGCGACCAGGCACCGTTCTACAGCCCCGGCCACAAGGGTGGCCGGACGTTGGATCCCTGGTTCCGCGACCACATCGCGGCGATGGATCTGAACAACCTCCCCGACACCGACACACTGCACTGCCCGGAGGGGCCGATCCTGGAGGCGGAGCGGCTGATCGCCGACGCCTGGGGCGTGGGCGAGAGCTTCATCCTCGTGCAGGGGTCCACGTCGGGCAACGTGACCGTCGCGCTGTCGGCGCTGCGGCCGGACGAGCCGGTCCTGGTGGCGCGCAACGCGCACAAGTCCGTGCTCGCCGGGCTCGTCCAGGTCGGCGCCCGGCCGGTGTGGCTCGAACCGCGGTGGGACGCACGATTCGGCGTCGCGCACGGGCTGGACGTCGCGGTGGTCGAACGGGCCTTCGAACGCGTTGCGGCGCAGGCACTCTGGATCCTGCACCCCACCTACTACGGCACCACCGGCGACGTCGCGGCGCTCGCGGACACCTGCCGGCGGCACGGCGCCCGGCTCCTCGTCGACGGCGCGCACTCGCCGCACTTCGCGTTCCACCCCGACCTGCCGACACCGGGCGAGCGGGCCGGGGCCGCCGCGACCGTGCAGTCGGTGCACAAGATCCTGTCCGGGCTGAGCCAGGCGGCGGTGCTGCACGTCGACCCCGCCCAGCTCGACACCGCCTCGGTACGCCGGGCGCTGCAGCTCGTCCAGACCACCAGCCCGCACTTCGCGATCATGGCGTCGATCGACCTGGCGCGGCGCGAGATGATGCTGAGCGGACCTGCCCTGCTCGACGACGCCCTCGAACGGGCGCGCCGCACCGCCGAACGGATCTCCGCCATCCCGGGTCTGAGCGTGCTGCGCCGCGACCACCTCGACGGGCCGGGCACCGGCCTGCATCAGCTCGACGAGACGAAGCTGCTGATCGGTACCGCGGGCCTGGCGGCGCCGGCACGGGAGGTGGTGGCCCGCCTGAACCGCGACCACGGTGTCCAGCCCGAGCTGAGCGGCGCCGGACACCTGCTGTGCATCACGACGATCGGGAACACCGACGCCGACGTTGACCGATTGGTGGCGGGTCTGACGGCCATCGCGGCCGACGTCGGGACGCGGGCCGAGGATGACGAGAGCGGCCTGCTCGAGGACCTGCTGGCCGTCCGCCCGGCGACGGTCCTGACCCCGCGCGAGGCGTTCTTCGCCGCCGAGGTCTCGGTGCCGCTCTCGGAGGCGACGGGCCGCGTGGCGGCCGAAGCCGTCACGCCCTACCCACCCGGTATCCCGCTGGTGATGCCCGGTGAGCGCTTCGACGCCGACGTGATCGCACTGCTGCTGGCGTTGCGCCGGGCGGGCAATCCGATCAGCGCGTCGGATCCGACGCTGGACCTGGTAAAGGTGGTGCGCTGATCAGCAGCGCGGCGAGCGGCCCTTCGTGCCCGCCACCCGCAGCACCGATCCGTCGACCCGGCCCATGTCCAGCTCGCCGCCGTTGACGGCGCTCTCCAGCCTGTCCAGCACCGCGGGCACCTCGTCGGTGGTGATCCACAGCGCCACGTCGGCACCGGCCTGCAGTGACTTCAGCACGGCTTCGGCGACGCCGTAGCGCTGGTTGATCGCGCCCATGCTGGACAGGTCGTCGGTGTATACGAGGCCGCCGAACGGAGCACCGCCGTACCCGCCGGAGCGCAGCAGGTCGTACGCCGCCGGGCTGAGGCTGGCGGGCAGGTCGCCGGTGAGTCCCGGAACCTGCATGTGGCCGACCATCACGGCCACGTTGCCCTGCATGGTCAGCGGACCGTAGGGGATCAGGTCGTTGGCCTTGAGCGCGTCGAGCGGGGGCGTGACGACGCCGCCGACGTGCGAGTCGCCCGAGGCGTGGCCGTGGCCGGGGAAGTGCTTGATCACCGGCAGGATGCCCGCGTCGCGCAGGCCCTGGGCGTAGGCGCCGGCGAACTCGACGACCGCCGCGGGATCGGACCCGAAGGACCGGTCGCCGATCACCTCGTCGTCGGACTCGTCGGTGACGTCGACGACGGGCGCGAAGTCGACCGTGATGCCGAGGTTGCGCATCGCCTGGCCGCGCTGGAAGGCGATCGCGCGCACCTCCTCGGGCGTCTTGGTCTGTGCCAGCACGCGCGGCGACGCCTGCACGCCGATGACCGACTTCAGCCGGGACACCCGGCCGCCCTCCTCGTCCACGCTGACGCTCGGCGGCAGCGGCGACGCGGTGTCGGCGAGTGCGGGCATCGTGCCGTCGGACAGCATGCCGAGGTCGGTCCAGCTGCCGATCATGATGCCGCCGACGTGCTGCTGGTCGACGACGGCCGTCGCGTCGGCGGCGCCGGTCACGCCGACGGTGAGCAGCTGGGCGAGCTTGTCGCGGGTCGACAGCGACGCCAGCAGTTCGGCGCCGGCACCGCACGCGGGGCCGCCCGGCGTCACCGGCAGCGTCGTCGAGGTCGAGACGGGCGTGGGTGCGGCGGCGCTGGTCGAGTCGGGGGGCGTCGCACCGCCGGACCCGCACGCCACGGTCATCGCGGAGGCGGCCACCACGGCGCAGAGGGCGCGGGTCCGGGTTCGAGACGGAGTACGGGACGCAGCTCGGGTCGGTGCGAGAGACGGAACCATGGACATCGAGGCTAACGGGTCGCCGTGCTACTTTGGCCCAGTGGATCGGTTCGTCTTGCCTGCAGCGGCCAGCATCGTGGTCGGCCTGCTCCTGGGAGCGGCCGCCATCTTCGGTCTGACGCTGATGGTCCAGCAGGACACCAAGCCCCCGCTCCAGGCGGGCGATCCGGCGTCGTCGGTGCTCAACAGGGTCGAGTACGGCGACCGTACGTAGCACCCCGGCGCACAACTCTCCCGTGTCCCGTCGCTGGCTGTGGTTGGTCGGTGCCGTCGCTCTCGTCCTGAGCTTCGCGCAGTCCCCCGGCCTGATTGCGCCGGACACCAAACTCGACCTCACCGCTAATCCGCTGCGGTTCCTCGCGCGCGCCGCCCACCTGTGGAACGGCGACCTGCCCTTCGGCCAGGCCCAGAACCAGGCCTACGGCTACCTCTTCCCCCACGGCGCGTTCTTCCTCGCCGGCGACGTCGTCGGGCTGCCCGGCTGGGTGACGCAGCGGCTGTGGTGGGCCCTGCTGCTGGTGGTGGGCTTCTGGGGTCTGCTGCGGGTTGCGGAGGCGCTCGGCATCGGCACCACGTCGTCCCGCGTGGTCGGCGCGCTCGCGTTCGCGCTGTCGCCGCGGGTGCTGACCACCATCGGCGCGATCTCGTCGGAGACGCTGCCGATGATGCTCGCGCCGTGGGTGCTGCTGCCGGTGATCCTCGCGCTGCGCGGTGATCCCCGGCTGCGCACGCTGGCCGCCCGGTCGGCGCTCGCGGTGGCGCTGATGGGCGCGGTGAACGCGGTTGCGACACTCACGGGCTGCCTGGCGGCGATCATCTGGTGGGCCGCACACCGGCCCAACCGGCTGTGGTGGCGCTTCACCGGGTGGTGGGCGCTGTGCGGCGCCCTCGCCGTCACCTGGTGGGTGATCGCCCTGCTGATGCTCGGCCGGATCAGCCCGCCGTTCCTCGACTTCATCGAATCGTCCGGCGTCACCACGCAGTGGCTGTCGCTGACCGAGGTCCTGCGCGGCACGTACAGCTGGACGCCGTTCGTCGCGCCCACCGCGACCGCCGGATCCTCGCTGGTGACCGGTTCCGTCGCGGTGCTGGCGACGACGCTGGTGGCCGCGGCCGGACTGGCCGGGCTGGCCCTGCGGTCGATGCCGGCCCGCGGGCGCCTGATCACGATGCTGCTGCTCGGCCTGGCGCTGCTCGCGGTCGGCTACTCCGGGTCGCTGGGCTCGCCGCTCGCCCAGCAGGTGCAGGCCTTCCTCGACGCGTCGGGCACCCCGCTGCGCAACGTGCACAAGCTCGAACCGCTGCTGCGCCTGCCGCTGGCCCTCGGCCTCGCCCATCTCCTGGGCCGCATCCCGTTGCCCGGCAGCGTCCCCCGCACCCGGTGGGTGGCCGGACTCGCCCACCCCGAACGGGACCGGCGCGTCGCCGTCGGCGTCGTGGTGCTCGTCGCGCTGACCGCGGCGACGTCACTCGCCTGGACCGGACGCCTCACTCCGCCGGGCGGTTTCACCGCGATCCCCGGCTACTGGCACGACACCGCGGCCTGGCTAGACGAGCACAACGCGCCGAACCCGGGTCGGGTGCTCGTCGTCCCGGGTGCGCCGTTCGCCACGCAGGTCTGGGGCAACAGCCACGACGAGCCGCTGCAGGTGCTGGGGTCGAGTCCGTGGGGCGTGCGCGATTCGATCCCGCTGACCCCGCCGCAGACCATCCGCGCGCTCGACTCCGTGCAGCGCCTGTTCGCCGCGGGCCGCCCGTCCGCCGGCCTCGCCGAGACGCTTGCCCGACAGGGCATCTCGTACGTCGTCGTGCGCAACGACCTCGATCCCGAGAGTTCGCGGTCGGCCCGCCCGCTCCTGGTGCACCGCGCGCTCGACGGATCGCCCGGACTCGCCGAGGTCGCCCGCTTCGGTGACCCGGTGGGCCCCGGGCTGCTCACCGGGTTCATCAGCGACAGCGGCCTGCGGCCGCCCTACCCCGCGGTCCAGATCTACCGCGTGACCGCGTCGACCCCCACCCGCCCGTACCTCGCCGACGCCGACGCGATGGCACGCGTCGACGGCGCACCCGAGGCGCTGCTGCGCCTCGACGAACGACGGAACCTGCTGGGCGAGAAGCCCCTCGGACCCATGCTGCTCACCGGCGACGCCGAACGCGCCGGGCTGCCCACGCCGCTGGTGACCGTGACCGACACCCCCGCCGCCCGCGAGACCGACTACGGCCGGGTCGACGACCACTCGTCGGCGATCCGCGCCCCCGACGACCCGCGGCGCACCTACAACCGCGTGATGGACTACCCCGCGCCGGCCACCGACCCCGTCTACGGCGCGTGGCCGGGCGGACGCCTCACCGCGTCGAGTTCGGCGGCCGATTCGACCGCGCTGCCCAACGTCGCACCCGCTACCGGCCCGGCCGCGGCCATCGACGGCGACTCGTCGACCAGTTGGGTGTCCAACGCCCTGCAGGCCGCGCTCGGCCAGTGGCTTCGGGTGGACCTCGACCGGCCGATCACCAACGCGACCGTCACGCTGACACCGAGCGCGACGGCCGTCGGCGCACAGGTTCGCCGCATCGAGGTGTCGACGGCCACCGGCACCAGCACGCTGAGGTTCGACGAGGCCGGCAAGCCCCTGACCGTCGCACTGCCCTACGGCGAGACGCCGTGGGTGAAGTTCACCGCGGTCGGCACCGACGACGGCTCGGCGGGCGTGCAGTTCGGCATCACCGACTTCTCGATCACGCAGTACGACGCGTCCGGGTTCGCCCAGCCCGTCAACCTCCGCCACACCGTCGAGGTCCCCGGCCCGCCGCCGAATGCCGATGTGGCGCAATGGGATCTGGGGTCCGACCTGCTAGGCCGGCCGGGCTGTGCGGACGGTCCCGTCGCCGTCCTGTGCGCCGCGGCGATGGCACTGTCCCCCGAGGAACCCGTCAACCTCAGCCGCACGCTCACCGTGCCCGAGGCGACGACGGTGACGCCGACGGTGTGGGTGCGCGCCCGGCAGGGGCCCAACCTCGCCGACCTCATCCGGCCGCCCGGCACCACGCGCGCGGTGGGCGACGCCGATCCGATCGACGTCCTCGGCTCCGCCTACGCCGCCACCGACGGCGACCCGCGCACGTCGTGGACGGCACCCCAGGGCGTCGTACAGCACCGCACCGGCGTCAACCTCGAACTGCGCCTACCGCGCCCCACCGAGGTCACCGGCCTGCGCCTGACGCCGAGCCGGTCGGCGCTGCCTGCCCACCCGACACTGGTCGCCATCGATCTCGGCGACGGCCCGCAGGTGCGGTCCCTCGACCCCGAGGGCGGCGAGCAGACCGTGGCGCTGCACCCGCGCACCACCGACGTCGTCGCACTGTCGATCCTGGACTGGTCGGACGTGATCGACCGCACCGCACTGGGATTCGATCAGGTCAAACCACCCGGCCTGGCAGAGGTGACCGTGCTGGACGACCGCGGCAGGCCCATCGCCGCCGCCGATGCCGCGGCCAACCGCGCGCGGACCATCGACCTGCCGTGCGGCAGGGGCCCGGTCATCGGCATCGCGGGCCAGTTCGTGCAGACGTCGGTGGACGCACGCGTCGACGACCTCCTCGACGGACGGCCCATCCCGGCCCGACCGTGCCGGACCACGCCGATCGCGCTGCCCGCCGGTCAGCAGGAACTGCTCGTCAGCCCCGGCACGGCCTTCGTCGTCGACGGTGTCCAACTTGCAGGTCCCCGGGCGCCACAGGTGCGGCCCGCGCCGACGACGGTCGCCCAGACCGGCGAGTGGTCCAACGACCGTCGCGTGGTCGACGTCGCGGCCGCCGCCGCCGAGCGCGTGCTGGTGGTGCCCGAGAGCGTGAACCCGGGCTGGCGTGCCCGCGGTCCGGACGGGACCACGCTGACCCCCGTGACCGTGAACGGCTGGCAGCAGGGCTGGGTGGTGCCCGCGAACACGTCGGGCACCGTCACGCTCGAGTTCGCGTCCAACGTGCCGTACCGGATCGGGCTGTTCGGCGGCCTCGCGCTGCTGCCGCTGCTGGCGCTGCTGGCGTTCTGGCCGGTCCGCCGACGCGTCACGCTCGAGGCCCCCGAACCCTGGTCGGTGCCGCCCGCCGTCGCCGGAGCGGCGATGCTCGCCGTCGGATGGCTGATCTCCGGGTTCGTCGGCGTCGCCGTCGTGGGCGGGTGTTTCCTCGCGCGGTACCTGCTGCGGTCTTGGCGGTGGCTGGACCGCGCCACCCTGATCGTCGCCGCGGGCGGGCCGATCCTGGCCGGGGCCGGCCTCAGCCAGAACCCGTGGCGGTCGGTCGACGGGTACGCCGGACACGACTGGCAACTGCAGATGTTGGCTCTCGTCGGGGTCGCCGCGCTCGCCGCCTCGATCGTGTGGCGGTCCCGCGACGACTCCTCTTGAAACACTCACGGCCGAGCCGGATTCGGCCGTAGCATCGCGATGGTCGACGGGAGCAGCGATGCAGACGGTGAACACCGCGGCCGGCGCGATAGAGATCGGCGACCTGGGCGTCGTGCTGATGCACGAGCACGTCTTCATCATGACCACCGAGGTCGTGCAGAACTACCCCGAGGGCTGGGGCGACGGCGGTAGACGCGAGGCCGACGCCGTCCGCAGGCTGAACGAACTCAAGGCGCGCGGCGTCGACACCATCGTCGACCTCACGGTGATCGGGCTGGGCCGCTACATCCCCCGCATCGCACGGATCGCCGCACGGACCGACCTCAACGTCGTGGTCGCCACGGGGCTCTACACGTTCAACGACCTGCCGATGCACTTCCACTACCGCGGCCCCGGGGCACCGCTCGGCGGACCCGAGATCATGACCGAGATGTTCGTCCGGGACATCGAGCACGGCGTCGCCGACACGGGCATCAAGGCCGCGATCCTCAAGTGCGCCACCGACGAACCGGGCCTGACCCCGGGGGTCGAACGCGTGCTGCGGGCCGTCGCGCAGGCACACCGCCACACCGGTGTGCCGATCTCCACGCACACCCACGCCGCGTCCCGGCGCGGACTCGACCAGCAGCGCATCTTCGCCGAGGAGGGCGTCGACCCGTCCCGCGTCGTGATCGGTCACTCCGGCGACACCACGGACATCGCCTACCTCGAAGAACTGATCGCCGAGGGCTCCTACCTCGGCATGGACCGGTTCGGCGTCGACGCGTTCCTGTCGACGGAGGAGCGCGTCGCGACGGTGGCCACCATGTGCGAGCGCGGCCATGCCGACCGAATGGTGTTGTCCCACGACGCGTCCTGCTACTTCGACGCGCTACCCGAGGAGACGCTTCCGATCGCCATGCCCAACTGGCACTACCTGCACATCCACGACGACGTCATCCCGGCGCTGCGGGCGCGCGGCGTGACCGACGAGCAGCTCACCACGATGCTGGTCGACAATCCGCGGCGCATCTTCGCCGCCACGGGCGGGTACTGACGGGGTCGACCCGACGATCGAGAACATCACGATGTTCTGGTCGCGGTGCGGGTCCCGGAGGCTGTCGCAGGCCAGCGTCAACGCGCCGAGGTCGGGGTGGTCGAGCCGCTTGATCATGTGCGTCACGGTGACGACGGTGGCGTCGTCCCACAATTCGGCGAACTCGGCGCTGCCGGCCAGCAGATCCGAGATCAGCTCGCGGGTCCTCGGGTCGCGGGGGTAACGGGCTGCGGTCGCCCGCAACTGACCCGCCACGATGCGGGAGAACTCAGCCGCCTCGGTCATGCCGTAGTGCTGCACGACGTTCCCCGTCGGCATGAAGTGCCGCCGTGCGACGTTGCGCTCGCCCGGAGGCAGCGCACCGAAGTCCTCCAGGAGGGTCACGGCCTGGGCGTTCCAGGCCAGCACGTCGAAGCGCGCGCTCAGCACGATCGCGGCGGTGGTGCCGAGCCCGCGCACCAGCTCTGCGACGCTCGGCGTCACCTCCATGCTGGGCTCCGCACCCCGCGGGACGTCCCGGCCCACCAGCAGGAAGAGGTGCCGTCGCGCATCGTCGTCCAACCGCAGTGCCTCGGCTATCGCCTCGACCACCTGCTCGGACGGGCCGCCGCCGCGACCGCGTTCCAGGTTGGTGTAGTGCTCGACCGAGACGTGCGCGAGTTCGGCCACCTCGGAGCGCCGGAGGCCCGGGGTGCGCCTGCCGTGGCCGCCGAACCCGAAGTCGCTGGGATCGAGCCCTTCTCGCACGGCCCGCAGGAACCGCCCGGCCGCCTGTCCATCCATCCCTCGATAGTGGCACGGTCGGGCGGAGGTGCGCATCGTCGTCACCAGTCGACGACCTCGCCCTGATCGCTGAAGAACTGGCCGGTGCGCCACTCGTCGGCCAGGGCGATGGCCACGATGGCCGCCGCGCCCTCGGCGGGATCGCCGGCCCCCGGCGTGGGAGCGCCCTTGGCCAGCCCCGTGGCCCGGTATCCCGGACTCACCGAGAGAACCGAGATCTTCTCGTCGGCAAGCTCTTTGGCGTAGAGCACCGTCAGCATGTCCAGCGCGCTCTTGGAGGCCTGGTAGCCGGCCACGGCGACGTCCGAGTGCGGCCAGTCCGGATCGTTGACCAGCCGGGTCGATCCCAATTCGCTGGACACGTTGAGGATCCGCGGCCGCTCCGAGGCCCGCAGCAACGGCAGGAACGCGTTGGTGACGGCGGTGACCCCCGCGGTGTTGGTGTCGAACGTCTCGAGCAGCGACGCCCGACTCACCGCGGTGGGGGGTTGAGCGTCGCCCACGATGGCGGCGTTGTTGATCAGGATGTCGACCCGCCCGTATCCCTCGGTGACGCGGGCGACGGCAGCGGCGATGGTCGCGTCGTCGGTGACGTCGAGGGTCACTGGGTCGACCTCGAGCCCGCGGGCCTCGAATTCGGTTGCGGCGGCCCTTCCGCGGTCGGGGTCGCGCGAGCCGAGCAGGACGCGTACGCCGGCGGCGGCGAGTTGTTCTGCGAGATGGCGGCCGATGCCGGCGTTCGCGCCGGTCACCAGGGCAACGGGGAGATCAGATGTGGTCATGACTCCATCACAGCGCGGACCGGCCCCGCCAGGGAGGCAGAGCCGATACCACCCTGGGCGGGAATACGGGCGCCACCCACCCGATCAGCGCGCGCGGGCGGGCTCGGTCGCGTCGGTGACCGAGCTGTCCAGCGGCGACGGCCTCCGCCGAAGTTCCCACCGCCGCAGCGCCTCTCGGCACGGTGACTCCACCAGCGCGTAGCTCACCGCGGCGATCGCGAAGCCGAACACCAGCGTGAGCGCCAGCACCACCGGCATGTGACCGTTGAACGCGAACTCGCCGATCACGGGGAACACCATCGCCAGCGCCGCGAGGTGCCAGACGAACAGGCCGTACGACCAGCGGCCCAGCGTCACCATCACCCGACTGCCCAGCCAGCGGTGCGGGGTGTCGGGACGGTCGAGCACCAGCGGCGCGAGCAGCGCGGCGGCCATGAGCGCACCCATCGCCGTCTTGACCACGAACTGGCCGACCGTGCCGGGGGTCAGACCCTCGGGCCCGGCGATCGGCGACGCCGCCACCGCGAAGGTGACCACCACGACGGCGGCCATCAGGCCGCGCCGCCGCGCCAACCGGTGCAGCCGGCCCACGGGACTGACGGTGAGTTCGGCGACGAGCATGCCCGCGGCGAACCAGGAGAAGAACGCCGGCGGCCAGTTCAGCGGATTCACGCCGTACGGCGCGTCGAGGGGCAACAGACCCCACCCGAGGCTGGCGACGGCGACGGCCGCGATCACGGGGATGCGGGCGCGCACCGGCAGCCGGCGGGCGAACAGCGCCAGCAGCGGTAGGACCAGGTAGAAGCTGACCTCGACCGACAGGCTCCACATCTGCGTGAGCCCGGCCGTCAGCGTCAGCGGCACGTAGATCTGTGTCAGGGTCAGGTTGGCGAGCCACACCGTGAGGTCGGCGTTGACGTCGGGCAGCAGCGACAGGATCACCACCACGGCGACCAGGTAGCCGGGCATGATGCGGACGATGCGCGAGCGCAGGTAGTGCCCGGTGGGGGGCCGGTGCCGCAGTCCGCGCGCCGCCGCCGCGTGACCCCGCCAGAGCAGGAATCCCGACAGCGCGAAGAACACGGCGACCGCCAGGTCGAACCTGCCCAGCACCCGGCCGGTGAACCCCGAGGTGTGGCCGGTCTGGAACGCGACGTGGGTGACCACGACGCCGATGGCTGCGCAGGCGCGCATGCCCTCGACGGCAGGCAGGAAGCTGCGGGTGCCGCTGACCTCGTTTCGCGGGTCGCTGCGCTGGAACCGCGCTTGCGCGGACTGCCCACCGTTCGTCACGCGCCCAGTGTGCCCGACGCAGTCCTAGCAGGGCTTCCGGTAAGGACTGCCCTTAGTGCGGGCTGTTAGGGTCAGACGGGTTTGCCCTTGCAGACGTCGAGCGGTGTGCTCGCCCGGTGAAGAAGGAGCACGGTTTGAACCGCGCTGTGGCGCTACGTATCGCGGCGTGCGGGCTGATGGGCCTGGGTGCTGCCCTCCTCATCGCTGCACTCCTGCTGTCCACCTATACCAAGGGCAAGATCGCCAAGATCCCCCTCGACATCGATGCCACGCTGGTCAGCGACGGCACCGGCACGTCGTTCGACCCTGCCTCGCTGGTCGCCGAGAAGTTCGTCGTCAACGAGAACGTCCCGCTGGTCATGCAGCAGGAAGTCAGCGTGGAGGCGCCGTCGAACGCCGACGTGGTCACGCTGCAGGTAGGCGACACGCTTCGCCGCACCGACAAGCAGCAGGAAAACGGTCTCCTGCTCGCGATGGTCGACACCGTCACCCTCGACCGCAAGTCCGCGCTCGCGGTCTCCAGCGACACGAACCCCGGTGGCTCGGTGCAGAAGCCGCGCAGCATCGAGGACGAGGCGCCGCCGACCAACGTCGCGCTGCCCCACGACGGGCTGTCGTACCGCTTCCCGTTCGACACGGAGAAGAAGACGTACCCCTTCTTCGACCCGATCGCGCAGAAGGCGTACGACGCCAACTACGAGGGCGAAGAAGACGTCAACGGGCTGACCACCTACCGCTTCACGCAGAACGTGGGATACGACGACGACGGCACGCTCGTCGACCCGATCCCGTACGCGTCGCTGTACGACAACGACGAGGACAGCCAGGTCACCGCGCGCGCCGAGCTGTGGGGCGTGCCCGCCGAGGATCCCGCCGATCCCGTCACGATGGACCGCTTCTACGCCGCTCAGCGCACCTTCTGGGTCGATCCGGTGTCGGGCACGATCGTGAAGAAGCAGGACCACGGCTACCACTACTACGCCCGCGATCCCCTCAAGCCGGAGGTCACGTTCGCCGACTTCACGCTGACGTCGAACGAGGAGACCGTCGAGTCGCAGGTCGCGGTGGCACGCGACGAGGGTGACACCGTCGGACTGTGGGGCCGCATCCTGCCCATCACGTTCACCGCGCTGGGCCTGGTCGGACTGGTCGGCGGCGTGCTGCTCGGCTCGTTCACGCTGCGTGCCGAGTCGGCGCTCATCGATCCGGGCCTCGACGAGGCCGACCACGGCTTCTTCGGCCGGCGCCCCACCGACACCGGGCCGATGCCCGCGGCGGAGGCGCAGACCGAGAAGTTGCCCACCCAGCGACCGTCGTCCGACCCACCGCCGGACAGACCGGTCTGATCCGGCGCGGTTGGGCGGCGCCGGCATACGCGCTGGCACTCACCCTGCTGATCACCGGGCCGCTGCTGGCCCCGGGTTACCTGCTGCTGCGCGACGCGGTGTCGACGCCGCGGTCCTTCCTGACCGACGCCGCGCTCGGCCTGTCCGAGGCGGCGCCGCGCGCGCTGCCGCAGGACTTCCTGGTCGCGGTGCTGTCGTCGGTCCTCGACGGCGGCGTGGTGGTCAAGGCGCTCCTGGTCGCCGGACTGTGGGCGGCCGGCTGGGGTGCGGCGCACCTGGTGGCGACGGTGGTCCCCGATGCCGGCCTGCCCGGCCGGTTCGTCGCGGCGACGCTGGCGATCTGGAACCCCTACGTCGCCGAACGGCTGCTGCAGGGCCACTGGAGTCTGCTCGTCGGCTACGGCGCCCTGCCGTGGGTGGCGGCGGCCGTGCTGCGGGCGCGCAGCGGCACCGGCGGCTGGTGGCCGGTGATCGGGTCGATCGCCGTGGCCGGGCTGACGCCGACGGGTCTGATGCTCGCCGCGGTGGTCGCGTTGGCGTCGTGCGCGGCGCCGGGTGACGGGCGGCCCCGCTGGGCCTGTGCGGCGGTGTCGCTGGGCGCCGCGGTCGCCGGGGCCCTCCCGTGGCTGGTGGCGTCGACCGCCGCGGATTCGCTCGCGTCGTCGCAGGCCGTCGGCATCTCGGCGTTCGCCGCGCGGGCCGAGCCGGGCCTGGCCACGCTGGGCAGCCTCGCCGGCCTGGGCGGCATCTGGAACGCCGACGCGGTCCCGTCGTCGCGGACGTCGCCGTTCGCGGTGCTCGCCACCGTCGTACTGCTGGCCGTCGTGGCGATGGGCGTGCCGACGGCGCTGCGCCGCCCGGGCGCGGTCCCGCTGCTGGTGCTCGCAGCGCTCGCCGTCGTCGTGCCCGCGCTGATGGCGACCGGTCCGGGGCTGGCGGCCGTCGAGTCGGTCGTGCGCACGGTCCCGGGCCTCGGCGTGCTGCGGGACGGCCAGAAGTGGGTGGCGCTCGCCGTCCCCGGCTACGTGGTGGCCGCGGGCGCCGCGACCGTCGCGCTGCGGCACCGGGTGCCGGCCGTGGCGACCGGCGCCGTGTGCTGCGCGGCGCTGGTGGCGGTGCTGCCCGATCTGGCCTGGGGTGTCGGCGGCAAGATGACCGCGGTGCACTACCCGGCCGGGTGGACCGCAATGGCCGCCGCCGTGAACGCCGATCCGCGGCCCGTCGCCGTGCTCCCGCCGGACAGCATGCGGACCTTCGAATGGTCAGGCAGCGCACCGGTTCTCGATCCGCTGCCACGCTGGCTGTCGGCCGACGTGCTCAGCACCGGCGACCTGGTGATCGGCGGCGAACTGATCCCCGGCGAGGGGACGCGGGCCCGCGAGGTCCAGCGTCTGCTGCTCACAGGGGCCGACGCCGACGCACTGGCCCGGGCGGGCGTGGGTTGGGTGGTGGTCGAGTCGGGTGCCGCGGCACTGGACCTGCCGACGGCCTACCGGGACGACGATCTCGTGCTGTACCGGGTGGGCGGTGACCAGCCGCCCGCCGCGCACCGGGGGCTGCTGATCGCGGCGCACCTGGTGTGGCTGGCGACGATCGCCGCGGCGGTCGTGGGTGCGATCGTCGGGGCGGTGCGTCGCCGCGGGGCCGCTAGACCAGCCCGCTGACGGTGCGCCCGTCGACTACCGCGTCGAGCACGGTCCGCATCGCGTCGGCGCTCTGCGCCCAGGAGAACTCGCCGCTGCGCAGCTGCGCCTTCACGCCGAGCTGCTCGCGCTGCACGGTGTCGGACAGGAGTTGCCGCAGCAGTGCGACGAGGTCGTCGACGTCGTCGGCCAGCAGTCCGGTGACGCCGTCGACGATCGAATCGGTGAGCCCACCCGACGACCGGTAGCCGATGGTGGGCACGGCGTGCTGGGCGGCCTCGATCACCGCGAGCCCCCACCCCTCCTTACGCGACGGCAGCACGTGCACCCAGCTGCGTTGCAGGACGTCGTGTTTGGTCCACTCGTCGACGTGGCCGTGGAACACGACGGCGTCGGTGATGCCGAGTCGTGCGACGTGGGCAATCAGCTTGTCGTCCCACCAGCCGCCGCCGAGCACCTCGAGCCGCAGCCCCGGCACGTCCGGCAGCAGGCGCGCGACGGCGTCGAGTACGTCCTCGATCTGCTTGTGGGGCACCAGCCGCGACAGCACGGCGACGGTGGGGGTGCTCGCCCGCGGCGAGGTCAGGGTGTCGGCGGGCGCCTCGTCGACGCCGTTGCGGACCACGGCGACGTCACCCGGCCGCACCCCGAGGTCGGCCAGGTCGCGCGCGGAGGGCAGCGACACCGTCACGTACTGGTTGCCGCGGTGGGCGCGCGGCGACAGCCACGATTCGACGAACCAGCCGATGCGGCTCAGCACCGGACCGGCGACCGGCCACTGCTCCCGATGGCAGTGGTGGACCAGGACCACGGCGCGGCGGCCGAACGCGACGCGGGCCAGGAAGGGGATGCCGTTCTGGGTGTCGAGCACGACGTCGGGCCGGGTGGCGCGCAGCGGGCCCAGCCCGATCCGCGCGGCCAGCATCGCGAGCATCGCCAGGACGTACACGCTGTAGGGCCCGCCGGCGCGATGGATCGCGACGCCGTCGACCACCTCGCGGCGGGCGGCGCCCGCGTAGCGCGCGGTGCGGAGGGTGACGTCGACCCCGGATGCGGCGAGCCGCGCGCCGATGCGCTGCAGGTACGTCTCGCTGCCCCCACCCTGCGGGTGCCCGGTGTCGCGCCAGCACAGCAGCAGCACCGAGCGGACGGGCCGCGGGCTGACGTGGGTGGACGGGGACATCGAGGAGCCAGCTTAGTCGCCCGTCGAGTGGCCGGTTATGGCACGCTGGCCGCCCAGATCCGCGTGACAAGTGGCCACTCGGCAACGGATGGAGGCGACCGGTGCAGGCCCTGACGACGTTCGCCCGGCGCGCCACCCTCGCCCGGTCGGTGCGACTGCTCGGCGAGTTCCGTTTCGAGCAGAGCGATCCGGCCCGCTTCTACGGGGCATTGGCCGACGACACCGTCGCGCTCGTCGAGGACCTGTGGACCGGCGTCACCGGAGCGGCGCCTCGCGGACAGACCGTCCTCGACGTCGGCGGCGGTCCGGGGTACTTCGCCAGCGCCTTCTCCCGCGCCGGCCTGCGGTACGTCGGCGTCGAGCCCGATCCCAGCGAGATGCACGCCGGACCGGCGGGCGACCCCGGCGCCGGGACCTTCGTACGGGCCTCCGGCACGGCGCTGCCGATCGCGACCGGCAGTGTGGACGTCTGCCTGTCGTCCAACGTCGCCGAACACGTCCGCGACCCGTGGCGGCTGGGTGCCGAGATGCTGCGCGTCACCCGGCCCGGCGGCCTGGTGGTGCTGTCGTACACCGTGTGGCTCGGCCCGTTCGGCGGCCACGAGATGGGGTTGACGCACTACCTCGGCGGCGCCCGCGCGGCCGAGCGGTACGCCCGCAGACACGGCCACCGACCCAAGAACGACTACGGCTCGTCGTTGTTCGCGGTCTCGGCCGCCGAGGGCCTCGACTGGGCGGCGAGTACGGGCGCCCTCGTCGCCGCATTTCCCCGCTACCACCCGCGATGGGCGTGGTGGACGGTGCGGGCACCCCTGCTCCGCGAGTTCGCCACGAGCAATCTGGTGCTGGTGTTGCAGCCGTCCTGAATCCGCGAACTGCAACAGGTTCTCGTTTCACGATCCGGTCGGTACTGTGACACACATGACACAGAGCACGGCGTTCAAGACCGAATGGGACAAGCTGTTCATCGGCGGCAAGTGGGTGGAGCCGTCCACGTCGGACGTCATCGAGGTGCGCTCGCCCGCCACCGACGAGGTCGTCGGAAGGGTGCCGCTGGCGTCGGAGGCCGACGTCAACGCCGCATGCGCCGCGGCGCGAAAGGCGTTCGACGAGGGTCCATGGCCGCAGATGTCGCCGCAGGAGCGCGGTGACGTGCTCGCCGCCGCGGTGAAGATCATGGAGGAGCGTGCCGACGAGCTGAAGTTCCTGCTCGGCGCCGAGACCGGCCAGCCGCCGACGATCGTCGACATGATGCAGTACGGCGCCGCGATGTCGGCGTTCCAGCACTACGCGGGTGCCGCCGACAAGTTCACCTGGCGCGACTTCCGCGACGGGGTCTACGGACAGACCATGGTCGTGCGCGAGCCGATCGGCGTCGTCGGCGCCGTCACCGCGTGGAACGTGCCGTTCTTCCTGGCCGCCAACAAGCTGGGTCCCGCGCTGCTGGCCGGCTGCACCATCGTGCTCAAGCCCGCCTCCGAGACGCCGCTGTCGGTGTTCGCGATGGCCCAGATGTTCGCCGAGGCCGGCCTGCCCGAGGGCGTGCTGTCGGTCGTGCCGGGCGGCGCGGAGACGGGCCGGGCGCTGACCGCGAACCCCGAACTCGACAAGTACACGTTCACCGGCAGCAGCGCCGTCGGCAAGGAGATCGCGAAGATCGCCGCCGAGAACCTCAAGGCCTGCACGCTGGAACTCGGCGGCAAGTCCGCAGCGATCATCCTCGAGGACGCCGACCTCGACTCGACGCTGCCGATGCTGGTGTTCTCCGGCCTGATGAACACCGGGCAGGCCTGCGTGGGCCAGACCCGCATCCTCGCGCCGCGGTCGCGCTACGACGAGGTGGTCGAGAAGCTGTCGGCGGCCGTCGCGGCGATGCCGGTCGGGCGTTCCGACGACGCCGGCGCGATGATCGGCCCGCTGATCTCCGAGAAGCAGCGCGAGCGCGTCGAGGGCTACATCAAGCAGGGCGTCGACGAGGGTGCGCGGATCGTCACCGGCGGCGGCCGTCCCGAGGGCCTCGACAGCGGCTGGTTCGTCGAGCCGACCGTGTTCGCCGACGTCGACAACTCGATGGTGATCGCGCAGGAGGAGATCTTCGGTCCCGTCCTCGCGGTGATTCCCTACGAGACCGAGGAGGATGCGATCCGCATCGCCAACGACTCGGTCTACGGCCTCGCGGGCAGCGTCTACACCCAGGACAACGACAAGGCGATGAAGATCGCGTCGAAGATCCGCACGGGCACCTATGCCGTCAACATGTACGCCTTCGATCCGGGCGCCCCGTTCGGTGGCTACAAGAACTCCGGCATCGGTCGCGAGAACGGCTGGGAGGGCATCGAGTCGTACTGCGAGCAGAAGAGCATCCTGCTGCCGTTCGGCTACACCCCGGAGTAGCGCCCCACCCCCGCACGAACCTCCGCCGAACGTTGGTTACCGTCACGCTTTTTCCGAAATACCGTGACGGTAACCAACGTTCGCGGCGTTTCTGGGGCTAGAAGGCGTTCTCGGCGAGGTCCATCGCGGTCAGGTCGGCATCGGCGATGACGGCCCGCACGGCGGACAGCCGCGGCAGCACGTTGGCGGCGAAGAACCGTCCGACGGCGACCTTGCCGCGGTAGAAGTCCGCGTCGCGATCCGACGGCGCCGCCTCGAGCGCAGTCAGCGCGATGTCGGCGTGCCACAGCAGGAGCCAGCCGATCAGCAGGTCGCCGACCGCCAGCAGGAACGGCACCGACTGCAGGCCCACCCGGTACACCTCGCGCGGCTCCTCGCTCGACGCGGCGAGGTAGCCGGTGAGCGAGGCGACCATCGCGCGGACGTCGGCCAGCGCGGCCGCCAGCGTGATGCGGGCCGTCTTCAACTCCACGCGCTCGGCCGAGTCGGTCACGAACGCGTCGATGCGGCCCAGCACGTGGTCGAGCGCCCGCCCCTTGTCGCGGACGATCTTGCGGAAGAAGAAGTCCTGCGCCTGGATCGCGGTCGTGCCCTCGTAGAGGGAGTCGATCTTCGCGTCGCGGACGTACTGCTCGATCGGATAGTCCTGCAGGTAGCCCGAACCACCCAGCGTCTGCAGGCATTCGGTGAGGCACTCGTAGGAGCGCTCGGAGCCGACGCCCTTCACCAGCGGCAGCAGCAGGTCGTCGACGCGGTGGGCCATGGCGGCGTCGGCGCCCGAGACGATGCCGGCGGCGACGGGGTCCTGGTGCGCGGCGGTGTAGAGGTACAGCGCGCGCAGTCCCTCGGCGTAGGCCTTCTGCGTCATCAGCGACCGCCGGACGTCGGGATGGGAGACGATCGGCACCCGCGGGGCGGCCTTGTCGGTCATCTGCACGAGGTCGGACCCCTGCACGCGCTGCCGGGCGTAGTCCAGCGCGTTGAGGTAGCCCGTCGACAGGGTGGCGATCGCCTTGGCGCCGACGGCCATTCGCGCGAACTCCATGACCTTGAACATCTGCACGATGCCGTTGTGCACGTCGCCGACCAGCCAGCCGACGGCAGGCCGGTCGTGGGCGCCGAACGTGAGTTCACACGTCGCCGACGCGGTCAGCCCCATCTTGTGTTCGAGTCCGGTGACGTAGACGCCGTTGCGCTCGCCGGGCTCGGCCGTCTGCGGGTCGGGCAGGAACTTCGGCACGAAGAACAGGCTCAACCCCTTGGTGCCGGGCACCGCGCCGACCGGCCGGGCCAGCACCAGGTGGGCGATGTTCTCGAACAGGTCGTCGCAGTCGCCGGAGGTGATGAAGCGCTTTACGCCGTCGAGATGCCATGTGCCGTCCGGTTGTTCGACGGCCCGGGTGCGTCCCGCCCCGACGTCGGAGCCCGCGTCGGGTTCGGTGAGCACCATCGTTGCGCCCCAGTTGCGTTCGACGGCCAGCGCGGCCCAGTGCCGCTGCTGGGCGTTGCCCTCGTGGAAGAGCACGTCCATCATGGGCGGGCCGTCGAGGTAGAAGAACGCCGCGGGCTGCCCGCCGACCAGGAATTCGTTGATGGCCCAGCGGATCATGGCCGGGGCGGGCGTGCCGCCGATCTCCTCGGCCAGCCCGATGCGGGTCCAGCCGCCGCGCTGCCAGACGCGGACAGACTCCTTGAACGACTCGGGCAGCGACACCGAGTGCGTGGCCGGGTCGAACGTCGGCGGGTCGCGGTCGCCGTCGGCGAAGGCGGCGGCCAGCGGCCCCTCGGCCTGGCGGGCGGCCTCGTCGAGCATGTCGCGCACGGTGCCGGCGTCGAGATCGCCGTAATCGCCTGCGCCGAGGACCTCGT
The DNA here is from genome assembly GCF_056679845.1 of Mycobacterium sp. PTI7. Classification (NCBI taxonomy): domain Bacteria; kingdom Bacillati; phylum Actinomycetota; class Actinomycetes; order Mycobacteriales; family Mycobacteriaceae; genus Mycobacterium; species Mycobacterium sp. PTI7. The sequence goes on along the minus strand of NZ_CM155252.1, from coordinate 5,259,025 downwards.
CGAGGCGCAGCACCTCGAAGAGGTTGAACGCCAGGTCGCGACCGTTGGCCCGGTAGTGGCCCACGACGTCAGAACCCGTCTTCGTCGAGGTCCATCGCCACCAGGTCGGCGGCTGCGACGATGCCACGGTCGGCGGTGAGGCGCGGCAACACGTTCTGCGCGAAGAAGCGTGCCGCAGTGATCTTTCCGGCGTAGAAGTCCCGGTCCCGTTCGGACGGCGACGCGTCCAGCGCGTGCAGGGCGACCTCGGCGCCGCGCAGCAGCAGCCAGCCGATCACCAGGTCGCCGACGGCGAACAGGAACCGGACGGACTCGAGGCCGAGCCGGTACAGCTCGCGCGGCGACTGCTGCGACTCCATCAGGTAGCCGGTCAGGGTGGCGACCATCGCCTGCACGTCGGCCAGCGCGGTGGCCAACAGCACCCGCACGTCCGCGAGTTCGGGTCGCGCCGAACCGCTCTCGACGAAGGCCTGGATCTGCCCAGCGAGGTGCCCGAGCGCCACGCCCTGGTCGCGGGCGATCTTGCGGAAGAAGAAGTCCTGCGCCTGGATCGCGGTGGTGCCCTCGTACAGCGAGTCGATCTTCGCGTCGCGGATGTACTGCTCGATCGGATAGTCCTGCAGGAAGCCGGATCCGCCGAACGTCTGCAGCGACTCGGTGAGGGTCTGGTAGGCGCGCTCCGACCCGACGCCCTTGACGATGGGCAGCAACAGGTCGTTGACCCGTTCGGCGAGTGCGGCATCGGCGCCCGAGACCACCGACGCGGCCGACGGATCCTGGTGCGCGGCGGTGTAGAGGTACAGCGCGCGCAGTCCCTCCGCGTACGACTTCTGGAGGAGCAGCGCCCGCCGGACGTCGGGGTGGTGCAGGATGGTGACCCGCGGTGCCGCCTTGTCGGTCATCTGCGTCATGTCGGCACCCTGCACGCGGGTCTTGGCGTAGTCGAGCGCGTTCAGGTAGCCGGTCGACAGCGTCGAGATGGCCTTGGTGCCGACCATCATTCGCGCGTACTCGATGATCTTGAACATCTGAGCGATGCCGTTGTGGACGTCGCCGACGAGCCACCCCACCGCGGGCCGGTCGTGCGCACCGAACGTCAGCTCGCAGGTGGCGGAGACCTTGAGGCCCATCTTGTGCTCGACGTTCGTCACGTAGACGCCGTTGCGCTCGCCCGGCTCGCCGGTCTCGGGGTCGAAGTGGAACTTCGGCACGAAGAACAGCGACAGGCCCTTGGTGCCCGGTGCGGCGCCGGCCGGGCGGGCGAGCACCATGTGGCCGATGTTCTCGAACAGGTCGTCGGAGTCGCCGGAGGTGATGAAGCGCTTGACGCCGTCGAGATGCCACGTGCCGTCGGCCTGCGGCACGGCCTTGGTCCGCCCGGCGCCGACGTCGGATCCGGCGTCCGGCTCGGTGAGCACCATGGTGGCGCCCCAGTCACGCTCGACGGCCATCACCGCCCAGCGCTTCTGCTCCTCGTTGCCCACCTGGTAGAGGATGTTCGCGAGGATCGGCCCGGCGAGGTACATGAACGCCGCGGGGTTGGCGCCGAGGACGAACTCGGTGACCGCCCACGTGACCATCGACGGCGCGGGCACGCCACCGACCTCCTCGAGCAGTCCGATGCGGAACCACTCGCCCTGCTGCCACGCCCGGAACGACTTCTTGAACGCCGCGGGCAGCGTCACGGTGTGGGTGTCGGGGTCGAACGTCGGCGGATGCCGGTCCGCCTCGGCGAACGACTCGGCAAGCGGCCCCTCGGCCTGGCGCGCCGCCTCGGCGAGCATCTCCCGGACGGAGTCGCCGTCCAGGTCGCCGAACTCCCCGCCTGCCAGCACCTTCTCCAGGTCGAGAACCTCGAAGAGGTTGAACTCCAGATCGCGCACGTTGCTCTTGTAGTGGCCCACTGTCGCGCCTTCCGCCTCGACTCCGCGACGTCAAGGGTAGACCGGCCACCCGCCGGTGGCCGGGGAACGGCGAGGTCAGGTCGCGGGCAGCATCCCCTCGCGACACAGCAGGTGCTGCGGATCGAGTGCGGCCTTGATCGCGTGCTGGACGTCCATGCCGACGGGTCCTGATTCCTCGCGGAGCCACCCCGCCTTGAGCCGGCCGACGCCGTGTTCACCGGTGATGGTGCCGCCGAGCCCGAGGGCCGCGGCGGTGATGTCGTCGAACGCGGCCCGCGCCGCGCGGACGCTCGCCTCGTGGTCGCCGTCGAAGACGACGGTGGGGTGCAGGTTGCCGTCGCCTGCGTGACCGAAGACGCCGATCGTCAGGTCGCGGCGGGCGGCGATGTCCTCGATCGCGGCGATCAGGGCGGTCACCGCCGTCAGCGGCACGCAGACGTCGTCGAGGAGCCAGTCACCGAGACGCTCGAGTGCCGGGAGCGCCTGCCTGCGCGCCTCGAGGAGCATGGCGCCCTCGGCCGGATCGTCGGTGGACACCACGTCGACGGCCCCGGCGCCGCTGCAGATCGCCGCCACCCGGTCGAGTTCCGTTGCCGCGTCGGCCTGGTCGCTCTGCACGAGCAGGACGGCGGCGACGTCGGCACCGAGGTCCATCTGGGTCAGCTCGTCGACGGCGCGCACCGTGGTGCGGTCGAGGATCTCGAGCATGCTGGGCGTCGCCCCCGCCGCGACGATGCCCGCCACCGCCGCACCGGCGTCGGTCAACCGGTCGAACGTGGCCACCATGGTGTGCGGCGGTCGCGGCGCCGGGACGAGGCGCAGCGTCACCTCGGTGACCACGCCCAACGTCCCCTCGGAGCCGATGAACAAGCGCGTCAGGTCGAGCCCCGCGACACCCTTGACGGTGCGTCGACCGGTGCGCAGGATCCGGCCGTCGGCGAGGACCACCTCGAGACCGAGCACGAAGTCGCCCGTGACTCCGTAACGGACGCAGCACATTCCACCGGCGTTGGTGGCGACGTTGCCGCCGATGGTGCAGAAGTCGACGCTGCCCGGGTCGGGCGGGTAGAACAGTCCGGCGCGCGCCGCCGCGGCGCGGACGTCGGCGGTGACCGCGCCCGGTTGGACCACCATCAGGCGGTTCGCCGTGTCGACCTCGACGATGGCGTCCATGCGGTGCAGCGACAGCACCACCCCGTCGGCGGACGCGTTCGCGGCGCCGCTCAGTCCGCTGCCCGCGCCGCGCGGGACCACCGGCACGCCGTGACGCGCGGCCATCCGCAGGCACGTCGCCACGTCCGCGGTCGTGCGCGGGACGAGCACCGCGGCAGGGGTTTCCGACGTGGTCAGCCTCGACTGGTCGCTCGCGTAGGTCGCCGTGACGTCGGGGTCGGTGAGTACCGAGCCCGCGGCCACGAGGTCACGCAGTTCGGCGACGAAGGCGTCCGTGCGGGAGATCCGGACAGACGTCACGACGCCGCGCCGACCGGTTCCGGCGGCCACGTGGACTCCTCCAGCCGGGCCTTGATCGTGCGCTTGACGATCTTGCCGTAGCCCGACATGGGGATCTCGTCCCACACGAAGACGTGACGCGGCAGCTTGTAGCGTGCGATCCGCTCCCCGAGCCAGCCGGTGAGTTCGTCGACGTCGATGACCGTCCCGGGCTCGGCCACGCACACGGCGACACCGACCTCGCCCCAGACCGCGTCCGGCATCCCCAGTACCGCGCAGTGCGAGACCGCCGGGTGCTGCAGCAGCTTCTCCTCGATGTCGCGCGGATACACGTTCGACCCGCCCGAGATGTACATGTCCGACGCGCGTCCCGTGACGTAGAGGAACCCGTGCTCGTCGAGGAGACCGAGGTCCCCGGTGCGAAACCAGCCGTCGCGGAACGCCTTCGCGTTCGCCTCCGGGTTGTCGAGGTATCCGGCGCACACGGCAGGGCCGGCGACGCAGATCTCGCCCTGCTCCCCGGCGGGCAGTTCGGCGCCGTCGTCGTCGCAGATGGCGACCTGCATGCCGGTGCGGGGGATCCCGCAGGTGCCGATCTCGACGCCGGCCGGCGAGGCGTGGTCGTGCAGCCGCGGCGGCAGGACCGTGATGTTCCCGGTCACCTCGCCGAGCCCGTAGTACTGCACCAGCACGTCGCCCAGGACCTCGCGGGCCCGGCGCTGGTCGGTGGCGTACATGGGTGCGCCCGCGTAGATCACGTGGCGCAGCGAGGAATGGTCCCGCGTCCGGGCGTCGGGGTGCTCGGCCAGCAGCTTGAGGATCGTCGGGACGGTGAAGGCGTTGGTCACGCGCTCGCGCTCGACGAGTTCCCAGACCTCGGCGCCGTCCATCTTCGGCGACGTGGTCAGCACGGACGCCGCGCCCGCGGCGACCTGGGGCAGCAGGTGGATGCCTGCGCCGTGCGAGAGCGGCGCCACCACCAGCGACACGTCGGCCTCCGTGGTGCCCGGCATCAGGTCGCACAGGTGGTTGGTGACGACGAAGCCCATCTGGTCGTGCGTCAGCACCGCGGCCTTCGGCGCACCGCTGGTTCCGGAGGTGAAGAAGTACCAGGCGTGGTCGCCGACGTCGACGCGCGCATCCGGCACGTCGACGGCGGCGGTCTGCGCGGCCACCGCATCCGGGCCATCGGCCGGTCCGTCCATCCAGAGCACGCCGGCGGGCAGGTCGACCTGCTCGGCGATCGCGGCCGCGTGGGCGCTGCCGTCGCGGTCGCAGACGATCGCCACGGGCCTGCACGTTCGGGCGATGCCCGCGACGTCGGACGGCGTCAGGCGGGAGTTGGTCGGTGCGATGACGGCTCCGACGCGCCAGATCGCGAACAGCGTCTGCACGTACTCGCACCGGTTGGCGCCGTGCACCAGCACGCAGTCGCCGCGTCCGACACCCCGGGCGGACAGGGCGTGTGCGAGCGAGCTGACGCGATCGTCCAGTTCGCGCCACGTCCAACGCCTTTCGCCGTGGATCAGTGCGGTGTGGTCGGGCAGTCGCCGAGCGGTCTGGGTGAGCAGCCGGGCGAGGTTGACGGCGCGGTTGGCGGCGGTCATCGTGCGGCCTCCAGGACGGTGGCGTAGTTGGCGACGGCCGCACCGCCCATGTTGAACACCGCGGCGCGGTCGGGTGCGGCGAGTTGCATCTCGCCGGCCTCGCCGACGAGTTGCAGTGCGGCCAGCACGTGCTGGGACACGCCCGTCGCGCCGATCGGATGGCCCTTGGACTTGAGCCCGCCGGAGAGGTTGACCGGGAGTCGCCCGTCACGGGCGGTGACGCCCTCGTCGACGATCGTGGCGCCCTTGCCCTGCTCGGCCAGGCCGAACGCCTCGTACTCCATCAGCTCGGCCTGGGTGAAGCAGTCGTGGGTCTCGATCAGGTCGAGATCGTCGAGCGTGACGCCGGCGTCGGTCAGCGCTCGCGCGAAGGCGTCCCGGGCGCCGTCGAAGAACAGCGGGTCGCGGCGCCGTGCGATGGGCAGCGGCTCGGAGGCCTGACCGCGACCGGCGACGCGTACCGAGCGCCGGGCGGTCCGCGCCACGTCGGCCGAGGACACCACCAGTGCCGCGGCACCGTCGGACACCATGGAGCAGTCGGTACGCAGCAGTGGGCCGGCCACCACCGGATTGCGGTCGGAAGGCGTTGCGCAGAAGTCGAACCCGAGGTCCTTGCGCATGTGGGCCCAGGGGTTGGCCAGCCCGTTGCGGTGGTTCTTCGCGGCGATCCGGGCGAGGGCGTCGTGGTGCTCGCCGAAGCGGGCGGCGTACTCGGTGGCGAGTGTGCCGAACACGCCGGCGAAGCTGCCCGCGCTCGCCTCGGTCGCGCGGTGGGCGGCGCCGAGCAGGATGTCGTTGACCTCGTCGGCGGCGGCGTGCGTCATCTTCTCGGCGCCGATCACCAGCGCGGTCCGGCCGCGGCCCGCCTGGATGAAGTCGAGGGCCCCGAACAGGGCGGCACTGCCGGTGGCGCACGCGTTCTCCACGCGGACGGCCGGCACCCGCGCCAACTCCGGATGCCCGACGCCGACGAGCGCCGATTCGAAGCTCTGCCTCGAGAAGCCGTTGTTGAACACTCCCACGAAGATCGCGTCGACGTCGCCAGGCGCGAGGCCCGCATCGTCGACGGCCGCCATGGCCACGTCGGCGATCAACGACTCGACGTCGGGGTTCTCGAGCTTGCCGAACCGGGTGTGGGACCAGCCGATCAGGTGAGGGTTGTCGGTCATGGGGAAAGTGTCGCGGGATTGGTGTGACGCACACCACCTACTACAGTCGAACAGACGCCTCGGCCATTCCTACAGAGTGAGGAATCGGCTGGTGCGGACGAGGAGGACGACGGGTGGCCGACCGCGGCAGGCGCGATCTCGAGCAGTTGGTCGACGACCTCGCCGACCGGTTGCGGCGCTCCGTCGTGGTCGACGACGCGACCATCCGGCTCGTCTACTCCAGTCGGCACTTCGGCGACGAGGACCAGCAGCGCATCCGGGCCGTTCTGCAGCACGACGTCGGCGGATCGGCGACCGCGCACATCCTCGGTAGCGGCGTGGAGACCTGGCCCGCCCCCGGTCCGATTCCTGCCCGCGACGACCTCGGGATGGCCCGTCGCTGGTGCGCCCCGCTGCGGTGGCACGGGCACTTCCTCGGGGTGCTCATGGTCATCGACGCCGACGCGTCGCTCACCGCCGGACAGCTCGCCGACATACACGCGTGCAGCACCGACGTCGCGGCACTGCTGTTCCGCGAGGACGCGGACGACGGCAGACGCCGGCTCGACACGGCGGTGGCCGACGCACTGTCCACCGAATCGTCCCGCAGGGCAACGGGTCTGGCTGCACTGCGGGACGACGACGCCTTCTGCGACACCGGGGAGTGCCGGGTGTCGCTGGTGCGCGTGCTCGGCCAGGTCGATCCGGTCCGCGGCGAGACGGTGCTCCGGTCGGTGCTCGACATCCTCACCCGGACGCGTGCGGCGACCGTCGCCTACGCCGCGAACGGCGCGGAGGCCGCGATCCTGCACACCGGCGCGGCGGCGTCCGACGAGTCGGCGCTCGACCTGGCCGACGCCGTCGTCGAGCGCACGTCGACGACGCTCGGCGGCCACCGGGTGGTGTGCGGCGCCGGGTCCGTCCGGTCCACCGTCGCCGACGCCTGGACGTCGCTCCGCGATGCACAGCGGACGGCCGACTGCCTGCAGCGCATGCCCGCCCTCGGGGACGTGCGCCGCCACGACAACCTCGGCCCGTACGCCGTGCTGATGCAGCTGCCCGAGTCGGCGCTGGACGCGGACGCGCTGCCCGGACCGCTGCGGAGTCTGCTCGACGCCGACCCCAGCCGGACGCTCACCACCACGCTGCTCACCTACCTGGACCACGCCGGCAACAGCCCGCGCACCGCCGAGGCGCTCCACATCCACCGGACGTCGCTGTACTACCGGCTCGGCCGCATCCGCGAGATCACCGGCGCCGACCTGGACGACGGTCGCACCCGACTGACCCTGCACATCGGCCTCGCCCTGCTGCCCATGCTGACCCCGTCGCCCTGACGTCCTGAGCACCGCCTTTCGACAGAGTGAGGAATCGGCGACCGGTAATCCCTCTCGGCAGTGGTGGTGGCGGAGGTCACAGCGCCCAGACACTGGCTGTGCTCGCCGTCACATCCCCGGCGGCTCATTCCACGAGAACGAAGGCCAAGATGGGCACATCAGCCACCACCAGGGCGCAGCGAAAAGTCGTCGTTGCCAGCCTGCTCGGCAACACGATCGAGTACTACGAGTTCTTCATCTACGGCCTGAGCGCCTCGCTGATCTTCAACAAGCTCTTCTTCCCCTCGTTCGATCCGGTGGTGGGGACGCTGCTGTCGTTGACCACCTTCGCGATCGCGTTCGTGGCACGGCCGATCGGCGGCTGGGCCGCCGGCCACTTCGGTGACCGCGTGGGCCGCCGGTCGGTGCTGGTGCTGACGCTGTCCGGGATGGGCGTGGCCACCACGCTGATCGGCCTGCTTCCCACCTACGACACCATCGGCATCGCCGCGCCGATCGCCCTGACGGTCCTGCGGTTCCTGCAGGGCTTCTCGCTCGGCGGTGAGGCCAGCGGCGGGTTCCTGATGGCACTCGAACACGCCAGCGGGGGCAAGCGCGGGCTGTTCACCGGCATCGTCGGCACCGGAAACGTGTGCGGCCTGCTGCTGGCCAACGGCGTCTTCCTGGCCGTGAGCCAGCTCCCGGAGGCAGCGCTGCTGTCGTGGGGTTGGCGCATCCCGTTCCTGCTGTCCGGCGCGCTGGTGATCGTCGCCCTCTACATCCGGCTCCAGCTCGAGGAGAGCCCGGTGTTCGAGGCGGCCCAGAAGACCGGCGCCGTCAGCGGCAGCCCGTCCAAGGAGCTGTTCCGCAACCACTGGCGGCGCGTTCTCGGCGTCGCGCTGGCCAACATGCCGACCAACGTCGTGTTCTACCTCGGATCGGTGTTCGCGCTGGGGTACGCCACGTCCCACGGCGCGAGCCGATCCACCGTGCTGGCCTGCGTCATGGTGACGTGCGCCGTGCTGATCGTGGCCATGCCGTACTTCGGCTCGCTCGGCGATCGCGTGGACCGCAAGAAGATCCTGCTCGCCGGAATCGCACTGATGGCCGCCGCACCGTTCGTCTTCTTCCCGCTGATCGGCACCGGCAACCCGCTGCTGATCCTCCTCGGCTTCCTGATCCTCTTCGCCGGCTTCGCCGCCAACTACGGCGCGCTGAACGCGTTTCTGCCGCACCAGTTCCCGGCACACCTGCGCTACTCGGGCGTGGCCATCGGAACGAACCTCGGCGGCGTCTTCGGCGGAGCGCTCGCGCCCATCATCGCCACCGCGCTGCTGGGCCGATTCGACTCCTGGGTGCCGATCGCGATCTACCTGCTGGTGATCATGGTGGCCGCGGCCGTGGCGACGGCATTGCTCGGCGAGCGCCCCGACGCCCTGCACGACGAGATCGTGCGGGCCGAGGTCGACCCCGCGTCATCCCAGCCGGTCGAGGCGGCGACGGCATGACGGACACCCGCCGGACGGTGGCCTTCATCGGTGTCGGAGCGATCGGTCTGCCGATGGCTCGGCGCCTCGCCGGGGCCGGCCACGCCGTGCTCGCGGTCGAGACGTCGCCGGTGCGCCAGGAGGCGGCCAGACGGGCCGGCCTCACCGTGGCCGCCATGGCGGACGTGGCGTCCGCCGACGTCGTGATCGCGATGGTCGCCACGGCGGACCAACTCGAGTCCGCACTGTGCGGAGATGGCGGCGCGCTCGGTCACGTGCGCGGCGGCGCGACGTGCGTGATCATGTCGACCGTCGGGCCCGCGGCCGTCGAGAAGGTGGCGGCGGCGGCCGGCGAGCACGGGGTGGCGGTGCTCGACGTTCCCGTGACCGGCGGCGTCAGTGGCGCCGAGAGCGGATCGCTGACCCTGCTGGCGGCCGGTGAGCCGGCCACCCTCGCCGCCGTGTCCGACGTGCTGTCGGTCATGGGCTCGATCTTCGAGTGCGGCACCCGGATCGGCGACGGGCAGTCGTTCAAGCTGGTCAACCAGCTGCTGTGCAGCGTGCACCTCGCCGCCGCCGCCGAGGCACTCGAGTTCGCCGAGCGGCTGGGCCTGGATCCGGCGCGGGTGCTCGACGCCGTCGGTTCCGGTGCCGGCGGATCGTGGATGCTGCGCGATCGCGGTCCCCGGATGCTGGCCGAGGACCCGCAGGTCACCGCCACGGTGGACATCTTCGTCAAGGACTCCGGCCTGGCCGCCGACGCGGCCGCCGACGTCGGCTTCGCGACCCCGCTGTTGGCCGCGGCGCACGGCGCCTTCCGCGCGGCCTCCGACCTGGGCCTCGGCCATCACGACGATTCGAGGGTGCGCCGCGCCTACCAGCGGGACGCCGACCGCTGACTCCGCGCGGCGCTCGCCGGGAACCCGCCCGGCACCGCTACCGAGGAGATCCGTTGTCAGCGGGCACTATGCACGGAACCATAATCGCGACAAACGGTCGGTTTGTCCGCACAACGCGGTTCACCTGCCGTTCATCGTGGTGACGGTGTGATTCGGAATACATCCGCAGCATCGGTGTGTTGTCCGATCTATGCTCAGTTGCATAGATCGAGGAGCGCACGATGTGGACCGTTGAAGTGAACGTTCTCGGATTCCGGTTCGCGCGCACCGTGCGCCGCCCCGGGTCACCGAAGGCCTACCCGAGCCGAGGCCGGCTGTACCAGCTGTTCCGTCCGGGAGTCGCCGCCTGAAGCAGGCCGCGGCGGGCAACCCCAGCAAACGGGGCAGCACCCGCACGAAGATGTTGCACAGCGCGGTCGACGCACTGCGTGAACACGGTGCCGCCGGAGTCACGATCGACGAGGTGCTCGCCCGCAGCGGCGCGCCCCGCGGCTCCGTGTACTACCACTTCCCCGAGGGCCGCAACCAGATCATCACCGAGGCACTGCACCTCGCCGGCGAGTCGATCACCGCGCTGATCGACGACGCCGTCGCAGGCGGCGGCACGTCGCTGACACGGACGTTCATCTCCTACTGGGAGCGCGCGCTGGTCGAGAGCGACTTCGCCGCCGGCTGTCCCGTCGCGGCCGTCGCTATCGGATCCGGCGAGGACGAGCCGGATCTCACCGACGTCACCGGCCGCATCTTCGGGAACTGGCGCGATGCCATGGCCCGCGCGTTCGTCGCCGACGGTCTCGACGCACCGGACGCCGAATCCCTGGCCGTCACCAGCATCGCCGCGATCGAAGGCGCGGTCATGCTGTGCCGCTCCACCCGCAGCACCAAGCCGCTGCACGACGTCACCGAACAGATCGAATTCCTCATCCGGGCACGGGAATTCGTGCGTCGCTTCGGAGTACCGCCTCAGCAGTAGCCCGTCACGCGGCCTGCCAACGGGCGCAGACGAAGTCGCCGTTGGTCGCCGACTCGACCAGTGTCCACTCCGATCGCGTCGGCAGGACGCGGGCACCCGCACCCAGGGAGCATGGCGCGTAGCTGACGATCATCTGATCGATCAGGCCGGCCGCCGCGAACTGCGCGGCCACGTCGCCGCCGCCGACCAGCCACACGTCCCGGTCACCGGCGGCGTCGGCCAGGCGGGGATACAGCTCCTCGACGTCGCCGCTGAACGTCTCGACCGGATGCCCGTCCGCGACGATCCCCGGTCGGCTGGTCAGCACCCACGACGGCTGCTCGTACATCCAGTCGCCGGGCTGATCCTTCAGGATCCACTCGTAGGTCGCCGAACCCATCACCAGCGCACCGACCGACGCGGCGAAGGCCTCGTACCCGAACGGCCCCGTCGCATCGTGGTGGCGGCTGGTCAGCCAGTCCAGGCTGTCGTTCTCGTCGACCACGAAGCCGTCCAGGCTGGACGCCGTGTAGTACACGCAGGCCATCAGTTCCTCCTCATCCATTCCAACGGGTCGCCGCGGCCGGTCGAGACGCCGTGGCGGGCGAGCATGCTGCGGGCGGTCTCCCGCCGGTGCGCCGAATACGTCAGGACGTGCGCGACGATCCCGTACAGCTGAAACGACTCCGGCGGGTCGCACAGCGCGTCGATCACGGTGTCGCCCAACCGGCCCTGGGCGGCGTGCTCGTCGACCATCGCCGTCCAGCGGGCGGCGACCTCGCGATGCTCGGCGGCGAGGTCGGCGATGGGCCTGACCGCACCGCGCCGGGGTTGATCGGCCCCGCAGATGCTCGCCAGCCACACCTGCTTGGTCCACACCAGGGCGTCGAGCACTGCGCCGACGCTCGCCTCCTCGCCGTCCCAGTCGAGGACCACCTGGCCGGGCGAGACGGCTTCGCGCCACTGCGCATCGGTGAGGTCGGCGGCCCGGGTTATCAGGTAGCCGGTGTCGTCGAGGTCGTGGGCGACCATGAGTCGGGACACCTCCGGCGCGACGTCGTCGCCGCTGCTGCGCAGCCACAGCGACTCCGGCGGATGGAAGTGCAGACCGTTCGGCGCGGTCAACCAGAAGTCGACGTCGGACGCCTGCGACGGCGGCACGCCGTACGACCGCCGGAACGCGCGGGAGAACACCTCGGGCGAGGACCAGCCCTCGTCGGCGGCCACCGCCGCGACGCCCTCTCCGCGCTGCAGTCGCCACGCCGCGCGCTCCAGCATCACGCGCCGGCGCAGTGCGGCGGGCGGCTCACCGGTCAGCCGGCTGACCTGCCGAGAGAAGTGGAACTCCGAGGCGAACGTGCTGCGCGCCATGTCCGCGACGTCGGAGTTGGCCGCGTCGACGACGGCGTCGAGCAGTTCGCGCAGGCGGTCCCGCCGCGGTGCGCCCCCCGGGCTCGGCTGATCGGTCACAGTGATCGAGTATGTCGCCGCCACCGGCCCGTGGACATGACTTTTCCTGCTGCCTCCGAGTGCGTCCGGGCGCGCACTACTGTGGTGATCGGTGAGCGAATTCGACGCACTCTGTGCCAACGACGACGACCTCGCCGACCTCCGGTCGGCGATACGGGCGTTCCTCGACGCCGACCGCGAGGCCTTCGGCTGGGAGCCCGCGGTCGACTGCTGGCTGTCGAAGTGGGATGCCGCCTTCAGCGTCCGGCTCGCCGACGCCGGCTTCGTCGGGCTCACGGTCCCGGTCGAGTACGGCGGCCGCGGACTCGGCTACCTGCACCGCTACGTCGTCACCGAGGAACTGCTCGCGCGCGGCGCCCCGGTGGGAGCGCACTGGATCGCCGACCGCCAGGTGGCGCCGGCCCTGCTCGCCTATGGCACCGAGGACCAGCGCCGCCGCCTACTGCCCCAAATCGCGGAGGGACGGCTGTACTCCGCCATCGGCATGAGCGAGCACGGCGCCGGATCGGACCTCGCCGCCGTCGCCACCCGCGCGACCCGGACCGACGACGGCTGGTCGCTCAACGGCACGAAGGTCTGGACCAGCGGCGCGCACGAAGCGCACCAGATGGTGGTGCTCACCCGCACCAGCCCGCTCGACCCGGAGCACCGGCACGCAGGCTTCAGCCAGTTCATCGTCCGCACCGACCTGCCCGGCGTCACGATCGACCCCATCGTGCTGATGAACGGTGAGCACCACTTCAACGAGGTGCTGTTCACCGACGTCCACCTCACCGACGACGACCTGCTGGGCGAGCTGGGTGACGGTTGGCACCAGGTGACCTCCGAGCTGGGCTTCGAGCGCAGCGGACCCGAGCGCGTGTTGTCCACGGCCACACTGCTGTTCGCCACCATCCGGGCGCTCGCCGCGCAGGGCGCCGACGATCGGACCGCAGCCGAGATCGGCGATCTGCTGGCCCGGATGATCTCGGTGCGTCAGCTGTCGATATCGGTGGCCCGCGCACTGACGGAGGGTCAGGACGCGAACGTGCGCGCCGCGCTGGTGAAGGACCTCGGCACGCGATTCGAGCAGGACTCCGTCGACGTGGCGGCCGACCTGATCGACACCGTCGACGACGCGGATGCGTTGCGCGCCATGCTGGCGACCGCACGCGTGCACTCCCCGCTGTTCACCCTGCGCGGCGGCACCAACGAGGTACTGCGCGGCATCGTGGCGAAGGGCAGCCGCGAGGCACCCTCGACGACGGACGCCGAACTCCGCGAACTCGTCGACGACATCGGCCGTCGAGCACTCGACGCCCGGGCGAGCACGCCGGTGGTGCCCGAACCCCTCGACGAGGACGCGTGGCGGACGCTGGAGGACACCGGCCTGGCACGGCTCACCAGCGAGCAGGAGGCCGGCGCTGGCCAGGCGGCCGTGCTGCTGCACGGGCTCGCGCGGCACGTCGTCGCCGTCCCCGCCGCCGAAACCGACGTCCTCGCAGCGTGGTTGGCGACGACCGCCGGCCTGAAACTACCCGCGGAGGGCACGGCCACCGTGGCACTGGGCGAGGCCGAGCCGACCGACGGGCGCCTCGTCGGCACCGCGGCCGACGTCCCGTGGCCCCACGCGAGCACAGTGCTCCTCGCCGTCCGCGCGCCCGACGCGACCTACGTCGCCGTCCTCCCGACCTGGACGGGCACGCCCGCCGCCAACCTCGCGGGCGAGTCCCGCACGGCAGTCGACTTCGACGTCGCCCTCGACGACGCGGTCCGGTTGCCCACCGACGTCTACGACGAACTGCTGCGCCGCGGGGCCTGGGCCCGGTGCGTACAGATCGTCGGCGCGTTCGACGCCGCCGTCGCACTGACCACCGCACACGTGCGCGACCGGACGCAGTTCGGCCGTCCGCTCAATGCCTTTCAGGCCGTGCAGCATTCGCTGGCCGGGATGATCGGCGAGGTCGAACGGGCCCGCGCGGTGACCGCGCTCGCCACGGCCGCCGCCGACGACCACGGGTTCGGCAGCCCGCAGGCCGACTATGCGGTGACGGCGGCCAAGGTCGCGGTCGGCCGGGCCGTCGCGTCGGTGAGCACCACCGCCCACCAGTTGCATGGTGCGATCGGCGTCACCGTCGAGCACCGCCTCTGGCTCGCCACCATGCGCGCGCGCAGCTGGGCCGACGAGTTCGGCACCGCCGCGCACCACGCCCGGCGCCTGGGCCGGATGGCGTTGGCCGTACCCGATCCGTGGGACCTCGTCGTCGGGCTCTGATCTCTTGGTTGGGGGGGGGGTCAGCGGGAGCAGTTCGCAGGGCTGACTCGCTTTAGTCCCTAATCCCAACGCATTTCTCATCGAGATGATGCCGTTCGAGTACTCAACAGTGACGGTTTACACCGTTTGAGAGGATTCCACCGTGCGAGCCCTGATCGTTGTCCGACTGTCACGCGTCACCGACGCTACGACATCCCCAGAGCGGCAGTTACAGGCCTGCCAGGAGCTGTGCGCTCAGCGCGGCCACGAGGTAGTCGGCGTCGCCGAGGACCTCGACGTAACTGCTACCACGGCTCCGTTCCACCGTCCTCAGCTCGGAGACTGGCTGACCAACCGGCTCGGTGAGTTTGACGTTCTGGTCTTCTACCAGATGGATCGGATCGTCCGCAGGCTGCTGGACCTTGCCGACCTGATCCGATGGTGCCAGGAGCATGCCGTCTCGATCGTGAGCGCGACCGGGCAGTTCCTAGACCTAACGGCTCCGTTCGGTGCATCGTCGCGTTGCTCATGTCCAAGGTGGCCGAGATGGAGCTACAACGTCCGCGCTGGCAACTACCGGGGAGGCATTCCGCCGTGGGGCTACCTACCCGAGCAGACCAACGAGGGCTGGCGCTTCGCCCAGGCCCCGAGCAAGTGCAGGTGATCCGTGAGGTTGTCGAGCGGGTGCTGACCGGCGAGCCGCTTCGGGGGGTCGCTCACGATCTGACCGACCGGAAGATCGTGACTCCGAAGGATCGGTTCGCGCAGGCGCAAGGCCGTGAGGTACCGGGTTACGAGTGGCACTCAGGACCGCTGAAACGGTCCCTGACGAGTCCGACGCTGCTGGGGCAGGTCGTGGCAGGGGATGGCAAGGGCCGGAAGATGTACGTCCCTGAGGCCGTCATTCGCAACGGCGATGGCTTTCCAGTGGTCCGGGCTGAGCCGATGCTGACTCGGAAGGTGTTCGACCTGCTCGGCGTCGAGTTGGCCGACCGGGAGAACCGGAAGGAGCCGACCAAGCGCAGCGCGGGGTTATTGCTCCAAGTGATCTTCTGCGGCGTCTGCGGACGACCGGCCTACCGGCTGAAGGGCGGCGCGGGCCGCAAGCCTCGTTACCGGGCGCCACGGCTCAGTACCGGGAGCCGTGCGGCAACCGGTCGATCTCGATGGACTACGCAGACGGGCAGGTCGAAGGGCTGATACTTGGCATGCTCGGTGAGTCCGCGCGGCCAGAGCGGTTGTGGAACAGAGGATCTGATCATTCGGCAGTGCTGGCCGAGGTGAATGACCGCCTCGTAGATCTAACGAGCCTCCTCAGCTCGGGCCACCGCCAGGGCACGCCGCAGCGCACGGCGCTGAACCAGCAGATTGCCAGTCTTGCCGTTCGTCAAGCCGAACTCTCGGCCGAGGCCATTAGGCCCGCAGGCTGGAAGTGGCAGCCAACCGGCCAGAAGTTCATCGACTGGTGGGACCGCCAGGACGTGACCGCCCGCAACGTCTGATTGCGGTCGATGGGGTTTCGCATGGACTTCCGGCATCCAGTAGGCGCCCCTGAACCCGGCGTGAACATCGACTTCGGGGATCTCGAAACTATAACCGAGCAGTTGAGAACGAACAGCAACGTGACTCGCTTGCAGGAGCTGTTCGCCTCGATGACCGAAAGCGGCGTAGCTGGTATGGAACTGTCCGCGACGCAACGCAAAGGCATTCGTTCTCGCAGACGGTAGACGGATTGACGTGAGCGACATCGATTGAAGCGGAGTCTGACGGTGGACATCGCTACCCGTAGCGCAGTAGCTCCAGTTCCCATCGCACGAAGTTAATAGCTCTCACCACACCGGGGTGCTCCGGATCGAGCCCCTCGGCTCGGATCGCTTCGCATTCATCGTCAACGAATGGCTAGACGTTGCAAGACCCGGCTCGGTTCCCGTCGCGCTACTCAGTTCCCTGATCTGAGTTGGGCGGCGAGTCAGCGTGCGGTGAATCGACGTCGTCGGTACTGATTTCCGTCTGGATCCCGGACTGGAAACTCTCTAGCGCCGGGGGGCCGATGATGACCCTCCTGTTACCCTTCGAGTCCACAAGCGCGAGTGCCGAGACTTGTGTAACCCAGTATTGGGTGTTCTCTTGGTCAAGTATGCCGCTGATCGACACAAGATCTCCTGGGAAATGCGAAGCCCCAGTCTCGTTGTACTCATCGTCTAGACGCACCCTCACGGTCGACGGTTCTGCGCCATCGATCACCTCTACTACGACCACGCCCGGCCCTTGTGGGTCCTTCCTGCTCAAGTCGGTGATGCGACCAAGGATGTCAACCCGCTGAACCTTGCTGAGTTTTTGCAGCCGTTTGCGCGCCGCTATCAGTGCAGGGCGATGCTTGGCCTCGAAAATCACCGAACTCGACTGCACTTTGCCTGGCCGAGGAACCTTAGGATTCCAATCGATCGAAATCTCGCTTCCTTCGGCGTTGCCTAAGTTTTCGACTACGCCTTTCAACAGGTCGATTGAAACGCCATTATCGACGGTGCTGTCAAATATTTGCTCTTTGTCTTTCGATAAGAACTCGTCGGTAGCGGAGCGAAGTGCAGTCAGGCTGCTTAGAAGCGTCTCTGCGATGTCTCTGCCCGTTATAGCGAAGGCATCATCATATCTATTCTTGGCAGGATCTACGGTCGGCAATGCACCGATCGGCGAGAGTGCCGTGATAATAAAACTGCCTGGCCGGGTTTGACCCATCCGGAGCTGTGCCATGAACTCGCGTGCAATCTTGGGTTGCGAGTGCCCAAACTGCCGTTGCTTGACCGCTGTTGCTTTCGCCGAGGCGCTCAATGTTTTGCGGAAGCCGACGATCTGGCTCTCGCCGGCCTGCCAACTAATCGAACCGCCGATGGAAGGAACATCTTTCCGATTCGTGTATTCGTCCGAGCCTGGCAACTCGATTTCAAGAAGGATGCTTTCTGGCCGCCGCGGGTACACACTTGCTATCCGGGTCAGAACCTCCCGCAGACGAAGTGTGTAGTCCTCGAACGTCGGATCAACTGGAACAACGACGCTAGTAGGCCCGTGCTCGTCGTACACCCATTGGCGGGATACTTGAGGTACACCGCCGGATTGGCGCCAGCCGATGCTGACCAAGAGTGCTTCAACCTCCCGCGGTTGAATGCCGCGGAGTTCATCATCTGAAACCGTTAAAAAATCCACGGCTTCGCCTCCGTGTTACCGACGGTGTGAAGAATGCGGCAGAGTTCCAGAGGCTCAAGCCGTTGCGAATAGGGGACGCGAACGGTCGTCTTTTCCTTGCCGGTCGGTTCCATGCCGTACAGATTGAGCCAGTACATCGAGTGTCGTAGCACCGTGAGGTTGGCACTATTGAAGATCCATTTGTCTATGTCGCTCGGGCACAGCATTACAAGCAGCAGTTTGGGGTGTGAAATGTGAGTGGAAGCGAGCTTGCGGAACTGATCGTTGTCCAGTGTGAAAGGAAAATCACCCGTTGTGTTCGGCACAGATTGATGAGTGCACTTCAACTGAAGGTCGACCTGCGCCTCGACGATGAACTGGTGGTCGACTGAGGTAAGAGTGACGGTCCAGTCGACCGCCCTTCTATCGGGCCTCGGAGGCGCGAGGTCGCAGCCAGCAGCGGCGCTGAGTGCATGCAACGCGCCCTCCTGTAGTAGCTCTTGTGACGCCGTCTTCTCGACCGATCCGCGCTCACGCAATAGAGAGGCCGGCGTCGTCACATACATGCCCTTCCCCCCGAGAACTGGTGTCAACGTATCGATGGAGTGTGACATGACAGCACGCGTGCCGCGGTCGGAACCCTCCTGACCTGGAAGCTCTAGGCAAGGAGACCCGGGTTGGCGCAGGGCTCTGGGATGCTTAGCGGGTGACTGCGACAGTCCCCCCGTACACGGACCTACTCTGGCCGAAGCTACAAACCGCGATCGCGCTTGGTGGCTCCGCTTCAATTGCGGAGTTGAACGCTGCGGTCGTCGACCGCGAGCATTTCTCCGACGAGCAGCAGCAGGTCCTCCACGGGGACGGGCCCCAGACCGAGATCCAGTAGCGGCTCGCGTGGGCGCGGACCTACCTCAAGGGGATGGGCCTCCTCACGAACAGTAAGCGTGGCGTCTGGGCAGTCACCGAGGATGGCCAAGCCGCAACGCCCGAGCAGATTGCTCCGCTGCACGCGGCCTTTGTTGCTTCCAACAACAAGAAGCCGAAGAAGAGCGGCAGTCCTCGCAGGAGAACGGCAAGTCGGACGTGTCTGGCGAGATCGACCAGGTCGAGGCTGAGGCTGAGGACAAGTGGAAGGACGAGCTTCTGGGCACGCTCCTAGCGATGACACCGACCGGATTCGAGCGACTCGCTCAGCGGCTGTTGCGGGAGTCCGGATTCTCTAGCGCAGTGGTCACGGGACGCACCGGTGACGGCGGCATCGACGGGCTGGGCGTTAACCAGATCTCGTTGTTGGGCTTTCCGGTCTGTTTTCAATGCAAGCGATACAAGGGGAGCGTCGGCGCGCCGGCCGTCCGCGACTTTCGAGGAGCGATGGCAGGGCGGGGCGAGAAGGGCTTGTTGATCACCACGGGAACCTTTACAGGCGATGCCCGCAGCGAATCGAAGCGTGACGGTGCACCGCCTATTGATCTCATCGACGGCGACCGGCTTTGCGACTTGCTAAAGGAATACTCCATCGGTGTCGCCACGACGGAGCGAGTAGTTGAGGACGTGAAAGTTGAGCGCGACTACTTCACCTCGCTCGAACCGAAGTAGTGCCACCAATCTCCTCGTCGCGGAGTCGCCCAACCGCTGCGTAACCGCCGTTGGTGGGTGTCAAGTTGAGGCTCGAGGCGTGACCGCTTTCTGCGGACGCCTACGTTTCGGCTTGTCTTCGATCACGCGGGGCGGCATCTCCTCCACTACCGTGTCTGCGTCTGGACCACGGGCGCGAGTATTGATCGTCCCCTGTATGTGAGGTGACCGCCCGCGCGCCATGGTGAGCGCTCCAATAAGCCCCTACGAGAGGCCTGCCACAGGTGGTTCTTGATCACGGATGCTGAGTTGCCGGTGGCACCGCCAGGTGGTCTAGTGGCTTGTCCTGGCCGTTCTTCATCGCATGGATGTAGACCCTTGACAGCAGGGCGAGGTATTCGGGCGTGATGGATCCGCCTGCATGCTCGAACCCAGAGCCGCAATGGTTCGACGTGGCGATCGAATACCAGCGCAGACTAGGGGAATTCGCATCTGAATGAGAGGCGCGGCGGCAGGCCGAGGAGGCGGCGAAGGAAGCACCGCAGGCCACAACAAGCATCGTCATCAGCAGATTGCGAGGGCCGCAACGGGAATCGGGTCGGGAACTATCCCCCTCAACGGCGCTGCCGTGCTATTGGCCGCGCTCTACAGTGGGCACGGAACCGTCAACGGCCACGCCTCCGTATCGGCTTCCTGAACGAACCCGTTGTGGTCGGCGGCTACGAAGATCGCCGAAGCATCAGTCCTCCGGGGGGCCGCGCAGTCCTTCGGAGGACTAGCTTCCTTGCACCCTATGGCCGGGGTTTATCGGCCTGAAGCCCCCACTGACGTTCGATGCGGTCGACTTCGTCTGCGAACGGGTTCTTCATGGCTCTCCCGCTCCCGCCATCGACTACGAGCATCCTGCCTTGCTCGTATCGAGCGATGAACTCCTGCGATAGGTACGGCCTGAGGTCTTCGTACCAGGCGCCGCGAAGAAAGGAGATGCGGAAGTCGCCGATACCCTCAGGGTCGTCGTCGTCCGGCATTGCAGCGATGCCATCGCGCCATGCCTTGATCAGCGCCCGCTGGTGCTCGCGATCGGACCTACGCTTCTCAATGCTCCATTGCGCCCACGGCGCGACGAGCGAACTCAACGCACCCGTGGCCAACCCCGCTGCACCGCCGATGATTGCTGACCAGATTTCCGGTGTCACAACACAATCCCCTCATCGTTACCGACTTATGTTCGCTACTCGTACATGACAGGCGGCAGACCCACTGCCGTCTCCCATTCGCGGACAAACTGTCTGGACACGGCGCAGGACCATTCAGCCACTCCCGCGGTGAGTGCTTGGGAAGGCCACCACGATTCCCAGTCCTGCAACTGCAGGCCGCTCGGTGGCACAAGATGACGCAGGAGTCGCCCCATCCTGTGTTCCTCGTCATCGTCCCACCGCGTTTCTGGCTTGAAATGCACAAGCGCATTCCGCAGTTTGAACAGAGCCGTCACGTCTTGACCCGGTCGGCGGCCAGTGTCAACGCGTGGCTGCGATGCACATGTGAGGACCAAGTCGTACTTATCCATCGCGGACAAGTTGCGATCCAACCGCTCATTGCGGCCGAACTCGGTTAGGAGCGAAACTGTTTGAGGGTCGAGATGCATTAGGTTGACGCTGCGCTGGGGATCGTCTTCTCCAGCATCCCGAAGTACCTCGTTGACACGAGCCTCGACGAATGCAATCGCTCCCATGATGGCCCCGACGGTGTGCGCCTGGACGTCGAGATCGCTCCTGGTTGAACCAACTGCGTCCAGCTCGTCCTGCTTTCCGCGAGCAAGCCGTGAGAGATGTTCGGCCATACGGCAATGCTGGGCCGCGAAGTACAGCCTCATTCCGGGCATGGAAACCGTGCCATCCTCGAGCTGTTCCCGGATGGACGTGTCGGTTTCATGGGCTGCTGCTCGCCAGAACTCACAGTCCGAGAGGCTAGACCCGTCCGGCGACTGCCGCCAGGAGGCGATTAGCCGAGGCCGCCCATCGGCTGCCACATAAGGGCAGGCAGGCCGACTGATTCGTGTCAGCACCGGATCAGCTGGCACCCCAGGGGGTTACCCCCGGCCCCTGGTCCCCGACCGGTCGGTTATGCAGATGAGGCATCAGATGCGTCGCATAGCCATGTTTTCCGTGATCGCCACTTTCCGCCAGGTTGCGTTCGCAGCCCCTTTGACCTGGGGTGACCTCCGAAACGAGCCCCCGATGTGGCTCTCTTAGCATCAGAAAGGAGCCTTGGATTGGCCGGAAACGAGGCTGAAAGGCCACGAATACCGAAGTTCCCGACCGGCCTCAAGGCGCGCGGAAAGCGTCTATGGATCGAACTCCACGTGTCCGCAGACTTCACAGGATGCCCCGAGACCCGGACGTTTGTTGAGGAACCGTGCTAACTCTCGGACGAGGTAGCACGGTCACACAAGCTCATCCGCGCAGCAGGCGCAGACACGCGGGTGACCGGCTACAACGGACAGCCCACATCGATGCCTGAAGTCGATGATCTTCGGAACAGTCAGGCGCTGTTGCTGTCGATGATCAAGTCGATACGTCGGGTGACCGATGACGACGCTGACGGCAAGATGACCCGCTGCCAAGCAGGCAGATTCGCCACCGATGCAGGTGGCACGGCTGATGAGAGCTGCGAAGCGCCATCGCTGCGCGGCTGCCAGCCCGGAGGCATCCGGTCCCAGCATCGTGGACCTGCTGCGGGCTCGACTCACCGGCTCGGCGATACCAACGCTGCCAATGGGGCGGTGACTTCTCCAGGTGCGCGGGAACTGACCGACCAGCTCCGCGCCAGGCTCTGCAGGGCGCCGGGACATCCCGGCCCTGAGACCTGCCGGTCCTGCCAACTAGGTCAGCAAAGCCGACCCGCTCAAGGCGGCTACGGCACGACCGAGCCGATCACCCCACCAACCCATGAACACGGCTGTCCGTTGTTGTGAGAGCCAGATAGGAAAGAGTTAATAAGTCTGCTAGACAACAAAGCCCGGTACCAGTCCTGCATCGTCTACCCCGAAGTCCTTGTGATCGACGGCGACGGCAACAAGCGCACCAAGCCGTCCGGCAGCGGCATCCTGGCCCGAGCCCGTATCCAGCCGATCGGTACGCCGACCGAGACCACCGAAGGCGGGTTCAACTCCAAGAGCAGGAACAGCCTGCGCTTTCCCCACTCCTTCGAACGGGAGCACGGGGTTCTTGGCGCTCAGTCGCGGATCGAGTGGAAGGGGAAGCGGTACAGCTTGGAAGGTGAGGGCTGGGACTACAACAGCAGCCGCCGGACGGCACACGTCAAGAACGTCATGCTGAGGAAGTGATCCCATGGCGTGTAAGAAGCCTCTGACCGGGCCAAACAGGTACAAACCCATGCCGAAAACCAGAAGGCCACGACCAGGGGTCGTGGCCTTCTGCCGTTGCTGCACGGTTGCAGCCGATGCAGCTTCACTTGGATGCCACCGTCCGTGGTGAGTTTGGAGAGTTCGACCCTGGACGGGGACGAACTCCACGTTAGAAGCTTGTTCAAGCCCGGTCAAGCACAGACGCCACTCCGAAACAAAGTGTCGATTCAACTGCTGAAGGGCATTGACGTATGCGCGAGTGGCAATGCATCCTTCTAGAAGGGAACAAATCCGTGTTCCCCGTCAGAACCGCAGCAGTTTCGCCGGTTGCAGCCGGGCTGTGGCGATGGCTCGCTTGGAACGGGCCCCTGGTGGGGCGTTGGAGAGTATCTAACTTCGCTCGCGGGGACCTCGAAGCCCCACGAACGCAGGCTTCACGTCCGCCAGGGGCTTCGATCCTCCATCCGCACCGGACACGCGCGGAGAAGGAGCGTAGCAATGGCTACGATCGATTACCCAGGGGGCTTCGATTTCCCCTATCAACCGGATGAACCGAGCGAATCCCGCGCGAAGCAGCGCTGGATCAAGGTTGCCATCTCCGGCTTCGCAGCGTGCCTTTCGTGGGTGGTTGCTTTGCTCGTACACGACGGTCCTCTCGTCGAAATCCATGAGCTGCATGTCTTCAGCGACAACACTGTTGTCGTTCAGGACTTCAAGATCGATCCCGCGATCGTCGTAAGGACGCTCCCGCCACCGCCGCCGCCGGAACCTATGGTCATTTACCTTCCCCCAGTGTGCGGTTGCGCTTAGAACTAATTGTTGAACGCCCTCAGGCCATCCGGGTCTGGGGGCTTTTACTGTGGGCCGCGGCCGACTTGAGATGTGAATCTGTTTCGTACTCCGCGGTGGACAACCTGGCCATCGGCTCACGCGTCCAGCACCTGCGCCACCCGAGCCTCCACGACGTCGCGGTCGCCGAGATCGTCGACGTCGATGCCGAACCGGTCGCGCAGCGCGTCGACCACCTGCGCCGCGGTGTCGAACCGGATCTTCTCGCTGCCCTCGCGGCGGTGGATCGCGAGGTTGCGGCCGCGCAGGTTGTACCGGGCGTCGTCGGTGACGAGTGCCGCGCTGAGTCCCACCACGAACACCGACCGCGGATGGGTCGAGACGTACCAGCTGCCCACCTCGAGATCGATGCGCGGCTGCGGCCTGGTGCCGAACGCGTACAGCGCCTGCCACTCGTCGCGCACCAGCGCCTCGAGCACCAGGTCGTCGCCTCGGGCCACGATGCGGTACGGCTCGATGCGCGTCTGCTGCACGGGGCCCACCTCGAGCCGGATCGGCGACGGCAGCGTCTGACCGCCGAAGCCGACGTCGACCAGGAAGGGCGCGTCGCCACCGAGCACGGTCACCCACAGCACGTTGTGGGTCATCGCCGGCAACGGTGCGTCGGGCGGTGCCATCCACACGACGCGTCCGGCGAGGCGCTGCACGTCGTAACCCAGCGCGTCGAGGACGTACCCGAGTAGCCCGTTGTGCTCGTAGCAGTAGCCGCCGCGCCGGCGATCGACGAGCTTGTCGGCGAGCACGTCCGGGCTCAGATCGTCGACAGGTACGCCGAGCAGGGGATCGAGGTTCTCGAACGGGATGGTCCGACCGTGCGCGGCGACGATCGCGTGCAGCACGTCCGGCGTCGGGTCGGTGGGACCGGAATGGCCGATCCGGGCGAGGTAGGCAGCGGGGTCGAACGTCACGGATCCATCCTGCGACCTTCACCGCGGTTGAGGTCAACGGCTCACCTGACCTGCGTTGTGATCAGAGCAACTGCGCAATGCGGTGGTTACCGGGACAATGGGAGTCATGACGAAATTGACGTGCGCGCTGGTGGTCGCAGCCGCGACGAGCCTGTCGGTCCTGAGCCCGGCCGTGGCCTCGGCGGACACCCCCAGGACCCTGGTCCCGCTGCTGAGCAACTACAAGAGCTGCGACTTCATCCAGCAGGACTTCGTCGACGCCACGGGCTACGGCCGGGGAGTGGCCCACCTCAGCACGTCGGGCAACACCGTCACCGCCGACGTCGACCTCGCGACCGGCGTGCCGAACACCGTCTACGACGTGCGGATCATCCAGACCCCCCGGGCCTCGCTCGGGTGCCTGCCGGGTGCCGCGGGCGTCGTCTCCGGCCTCCTGCGGACCGACCCCGGCGGCGCCGGACACACCACCGTCGCGGGTCCGATCGACGCGAACGCCACCGGCGCCTGGGTGATCATGTCCCGTCCGTCCGCGTACTCGCAGACGCCGGTGGAGTTCTACACCTCGGAGTTCATCGTCAAGGTCTGACGTGACTATGGAGTAACCCTCGGCGCCGGTTACGATCCGGAAACTAGAACACGTTCCAATCCTGCCGAGGGGTAGCCATGGCCGCGAACGACGTGGAACCGACCGATTCGACACCCACCGAGGTCACCAAGTGGGATCCCGGCCTCACCGCGAAGGTGATGGGGGTGCTCCGCCCGCTGATCAAGGGGTACCACCGGGCGGAGGTCCGCGGACTCGACGACTTCCCCGCGGGCGGCGCGCTGGTGGTGGGCAACCACTCGGGCGGCCTGTTCGCGATGGACGTCCCGGTGTTCGCGACCGGCTTCTACGAGCGGTTCGGCTACGACCGGCCGATCTTCACGCTGTCGCACGACATCCTCTTCATGGGCCCCACCGGCGACCTCTTCCGAAAGACGGGCTTCATCGGGGCGAGCCACGAGAACGCCGACGAGGCACTGCGCTCCGGCGGCGTGGTGATCGTGTTCCCCGGTGGTGACTACGACGTCTACCGACCGACGCTGTCGGAGAACACGATCGACTTCGGCGGGCGCACCGGCTACGTCCGCGCCGCGCTGAACGCCGGCGTCCCGATCGTCCCGTCGGTGTCGATCGGCGGGCAGGAGGCGCAACTGTTCCTGTCCCGTGGCGAGTGGATGGCGAAGACGCTGCGCCTGGACAAGCTGTTGCGCGCCAAGATCCTGCCCATCTCGTTCGGCTTCCCGTTCGGGCTCTCGGCGGTGCTCCCGGTGAACCTGCCGCTGCCGACCAAGATCGTGACGCAGGTGCTGCCCGCCATCGACGTCGTCGCCGAGTTCGGGGAGAACCCGGACGTGGACGAGGTCGACGCGCACGTGCGCCACGTCATGCAGCGTGCCCTCGACGAACTCGCCAGGGAACGCCGGCTCCCGGTGATCGGCTGACATGTCGCTCGTCGATCGCCTCGGCACCTCCGTCGGACTGGTCACCACCATGGCGCGCGCCGGGGTCATCACACCGATGCGACCGGACCGCTACGTGCGCATCGCCGCGGCCATGGCTCGCGAGAAGATGGGCGTCACATCGGGTTTCGCCGCCGCCGCACAGCGTTGCCCGGACCGTCCCGGTCTGATCGACGAAATCGGCACGCTGACGTGGCGGGAGGTCGACCAGCGCGCCGACGCCCTGGCCGCCGGACTGCAGGCCCTGGGCGCAGCGCGTGTCGTCGCCATCATGGCCCGCAACCACCGCGGCTTCGTCGAATCGCTGATCGCCGCCAACCGCATCGGTGCCGACGTCCTGCTGCTCAACACGTCCTTCGCCGGCCCGGCCCTCGCCGAGGTCGTCGAGCGCGAGGGCGCCGACGTGATCATCTACGACGAGGAGTTCACCGCCACCGTCGACCGTGCCCTCGCCGACGCACCCGGCACGACCCGCATCGTCGCATGGACCGACAGTGGCGCCGACCTGACCGTCGAGGGGCTGATCACGACCCACCTCGGCGAGCATCCCGAGCGCGCGTCGACCAAGAGCCGCACCATCCTGCTGACGTCGGGCACCACCGGAACGCCCAAGGGCGCCAGCCACTCCGGCGGCGGGCCGGACACGCTCAAGGCGATCCTCGACCGCACGCCGTGGCACGCCGAGGAGACCACCGTCGTCGTCGCCCCGATGTTCCACGCCTGGGGCTTCTCGCAACTGGCGTTCGCCGCGTCACTGGCGTGCACCATCGTCACGCGACGCAAGTTCGACCCCGAGGCCACCCTCGCCCTCGTCGACACCCACCGGGCCACCGGATTGTGCGTCGTTCCAGTCATGTTCGACCGGATCATGGATCTTCCCGAGGCCGTGCGCGCCCGCTACAGCGGACGCACGCTGCGCTTCGCCGCCGCGTCCGGGTCGCGCATGCGTCCCGACGTCGTGACCGCCTTCATGGACCAGTTCGGTGACGTCGTCTACAACAACTACAACGCCACCGAGGCCGGCATGATCGCCACGGCCACCCCGGCCGATCTCCGCGCCGCCCCGGACACCGCGGGCCGGCCCGCCGAGGGCACCGACGTCACGATCCTCGACCCCGACTTCCGGGAACTCCCCGCCGGTGAGGTGGGCACGATCTACGTCCGCAACTCCACCCAGTTCGACGGTTACACCTCGGGCGCCACCAAGGACTTCCACGGCGACTACATGTCGTCGGGCGACGTCGGGTACCTCGACGACGCCGGGCGACTGTTCGTGGTCGGCCGCGACGACGAGATGATCGTCTCCGGCGGCGAGAACGTGTACCCGATCGAGGTGGAGAAGACCCTGGCCGCGCACGCGGAGGTCGCCGAGGCGGCCGTCCTCGGCGTCGACGACGAACAGTACGGGCAGCGGTTGGCGGCGTTCGTCGTGCTGACCGAGGGCGCGTCGGCGGGCGTCGACGATCTGAAGGCGCACGTACGCGAGAACCTGGCGAACTACAAGGTGCCGAGGAGCATCACGGTGCTGGAAGGTTTGCCGCGGGGCAGCACTGGCAAGATCCTTCGACGTGAACTCTCCGATCTCGCTGCGCGCGATGCGCCGTAGGCGCCGCTTCCCGATCGTCCGCGCCGCCGTCGAAGTGCTCAACGCCGCGAACGCGGTGCAACCGCTCGGCCGCGAGGGTTACGTCACGATCCCGGTGTTCTTCCTGGGCTGGCCCACCGGTGAGGCCGCGCCCGTGATCGCCGGCGCCTCCGCGCTCGACGCGCTGCGGCGCGGCATCCGCGGCGACTTCCGCGGGACCGGCGGGCGAATCGCGTTGGGGCTCACGGCCGCTTCCTGGGGGCTGCTCGGCTACGTCTACGCCAGGAACAGGCGATCCCAGCCCGCGTTCGAGGAACCGCTGCGCAAGGCCCTCGGCGACGACTACGTGACCGTCGCCAAGGAGGAACGGCGTCGCCGTCCCGGCGGCGTACTGCGCACGTCGTGGTCGCGCCGCGCGTACGTCAAGAAGACCGACGTCGTGCGCTACGGTCCCCACCGCGCCAACGTGGCCGACATCTGGCACCGGTCCGACCTGCCACTCGACGGCAAGGCGCCCGTGCTGCTGCAGGTGCCCGGCGGGGCCTGGGCGATCGGCATGCGCCGGCCGCAGGCCTATCCGCTGATGGGACACCTCGCCGAACGCGGCTGGATCTGCGTGTCGATGGCCTACCGGATCAGCCCGCGCCACACCTGGCCCGCGCACATCATCGACGTGAAGCGGGCGCTGGCATGGGTCAAGGAGAATATCGCCGACTACGGCGGTGACCCGGAGTCGATCTCGATCACGGGCGGCTCGGCGGGCGGGCATCTCTGCGCCCTCGCCGCACTGACGCCGAACGAACCGCAGTGGCAACCGGGCTTCGAGGACGCCGACACCTCGGTGGTGTGCGCCGTACCGATCTACGGCCGCTACGACTGGTTCACCAGCAAGGGATCCGGCCGGCCCGAGTTCATCTCGATCCTGCAGAAGTTCATCGTCAAGCGACCGTTCGCCGAAGCGCGCGGCCTGTACCTCGAGGCGTCGCCGATCACGAAGGTCCGGGCCGACGCCCCACCGTTCTTCGTGCTGCACGGCGAGGACGACTCGATCATCCCCGTGCAGGAGGGCCGCGACTTCGCCGACGCCTTGTCGGCCGTGTCGCAGAACCCCGTCGTCTACGCCGAGATCCCGCACGCGCAGCACGCATTCGACTTCTTCGGGTCACCGCACGGCGACTACACCGCGCAGGCCGTCGGACGGTTCCTCGACTGGGTGCGCGCCAAGCGCGCCTAGGGGGCCATCGCGTTCTCGACCACCGTCAGCTCGGCGGAAAGACCTGCTGCCGTGCGGATCTCGACGAACGCCCGCACCATGGCGTCGGTCAGTTCGTGCGGATCATCCAGCGTCGCACCGTCGGACAGCACCGACACGTTCAACTGGTCGACGTAGCTCCACACCGTGATGTTCAGCCCGCTGCCCGTCGTCAACGGGCCCACCGAATAGATCTCGGTGACCAGGGCGCCGCCCACCCGGCCGTGCTCGCGCGGGCCGGGGACGTTGGAGATCGGCAGGTTCAGCACCTTGTTCTGGCCATCCTTCTCGGCGAGCCAGCCGAACAGCCGCTCCGCAGGCGCGGGCGGGAAGTAGGCCGACCACCGGCTGACGAGTTCCGGCCCCATCAGGTGGTGGGTCTCCTTGGCCTCGACGGCCGCGTCGTGGACGGCCCGGACGCGCTCGAGCGGATCGTCGAGCTGGATGGGCACCACCATCATGACGCCGGTGAAGTAGTTGCCGGACATGCGATCCCGCGAGAAGTCGAAGCTGACGGGCACCGACGCGAGCAGCGGATGGTCGGCGTGGTGGTCGTACTTCAGCGACAGCTCGCGCAGCGCGCCCGCCGAGATCGCCAGCACCATGTCGTTGATCGTCACGTCGAGGCGTTTGCCCGTCTCCTTGACGTCGGCGAGTGCCAGTGTCGCGGTGGCGAACTTGCGCGTGGCGTCCACGCGGTGGTTCATGAACGACGGCGGTGGGGTGAACGGCCGGGTGAGTTCCGGCGACAGCTTCTTCGTGCTCTTGCGTACCCGTCCGATGCCCTCGGCGGTGTAGCGCACGGTTGCAGGCAGACGCTGGATCTGACGGAGGTGGTCGACGAAGGCGGAGCGCACCAGCTCCGTCTTGGCAGGCGCGGGATCCGTTGCGTACGAATCACGGTCGGCCTGCGGGCTCGTCTCGAGGTCCATTCCACGCGCGAGCAGGTTCGCCGACGCCACCCCGTCGGCGAGGGCGTGATGGATCTTGCCCAGCACGGCGATCCGACCGTTCGCGAGACCCTCGATGAAGTACATCTCCCACAGCGGCCGGCTGCGGTCGAGCGGCGTGCTCGCGATCTCGCCGATGGCCTGGTCGAGTTCGCGGCGGCCACCCGGGCTCGCGACGCGCCACGGGCGGACGTGATAGTCGAGGTCGACCTCGCAGTTCTCCCGCCACATCGGGTGGTGGAACTTGAACGGGATGTCGATCAGCTCGTAGCGGAACGGGTCGAGCTTGTAGAGCCTGCCGTGGATCACCTGGCGGAACTCGTCGACCCCGAACTGCCGGCCGTTCAGTTGCGAGATGTCGATCACGGCGAGCTTCAGGGTGTGCATGTGCACCGTGGGGGTCTCGGTGTAGAGCAACACCGCATCCCACCCGCTGAGCCTCTTCACCGGACACCTCCACCGACGAGCGCGTGCGCCGTCGAGCGCATGCGCGAGGGGAACTCCAGACGCGAGGCTATATAACCTGCTTCGACCCCATCACCGTGTGGTTTCGGTGAACCTGGTTGAGGAACAAGCCGATTGCGCGGGCCATCGGTGCGGTGCGCGCGCCGTCGGTCATGTCGAAGCCGTGGCCGGCCCCGGGCAGTTCGACGTAGCTCACCACCGATCGCGACACCCGCTTGAGCTTCTCGACGAAGTCGCGGGCCTGCTTGACCGGGATGACCGTGTCACCGGATCCGTGCACCACCAGGAACGGCGGCGCGTCCGCCCGCACCTGGGCCAGCGGCGACGCCTTGCGGAACACCTCCGGGTGCCGGTCGATCTTCCGCTTGACGACGACGCGTTCGAGGAAGTCGACGAAGCGTGCGCGCTCCACCGTCGACCGGTCCTCCCAGCAGTAGCGGCCGTAGATGCCGATCACCGCGTCCACCGACGTGTCCGACCCCTCGGGCAGGTCGGCCTGCAGCTCCGGATCGTTCGGGGTGAGACCCGCGAGCGCGGCGAGGTGCCCGCCCGCCGAGGTGCCGGCGATCGCGACGAAGTCACGGTCGCCGCCGAACTTGTCGACGTTGGCACGCGCCCACGCGATCGCGGTCTTGACGTCGGTGATGTGTTGCGGCCAGCGGTTGTTCGGCGCCACGCGATAGTCGATGGACAGGCAGACCCACCCCATCTCGGCGAGGTGCGCCATCAACGCGTAGCCCTGCAGGATGCGGCTGCCGTGCACCCACGCACCACCCGGGACGAAGATCAGGACCGGCGCGGGCTGCGCGGGAAGTTCCTTGGGCCGCCACACGTCGAGCAGTTGCGACGGGTGGTCGCCGTAGCGCACCGACGAACGGTAGACGTTGCGGCGGTGCTCGAGCGCCTTCCACACCGGCGGGGTGCCGTCCGGTGCAGGCCACTCCTCGTTCAGCGCATCGGCGTTGACGACGCCGCGCAGCGCGGATTGCGCGACGGCACTCGCGGAGTCACGGTCCCTCTTGCGCAGTTCTCCCGCACCGGGGGCGAACATCGACTTGGCGGCGGCACCGATCAACTCCGGGGCCTGCCGCACGCCCCAGATGCTCATCGCGGTCATGCCGCCGAGCGGCTCGAGGTGCTTGCCGACGACGGGCAGCGAGGCCGCGCCCACGCTCATGGCGAGCAGGTAGTCCGAGGGGCCCGCGGACATCAGCCACCGGAGTCGCGTCGTCATCGTTGGGCCTGGATACCGGACGTCCGGTCGAGCCGTCATTTCGCGACTGTACCCCCGTGGTGGGTAGGCAGACGACAGATGAGCGAAGTTGTTCACACCTGACGTCACGAGGTGGTTGAGTCGAGGCCGTGGCCATCTCCGCACTCGCCCTCACCGACGACCACCGAGCCGTCGCCGATTCGGTATCGGGCCAGCTCGTGCGGCTGAACGCCCGGTCGCTGGCACGCGACACGCTCGCCTCCGGATCGAGTCACCCGCCCGCACTATGGGCGGCCGCGGCGGACCTCGGCTGGCAGGGCCTCGCGATCGCCGAGGAGTTCTGCGGCGCGGGTGGCGGCCTCGCCGAACTGGCCGTCGTCCTGGAGGTGCTGGGCCGGGAACTGGCACCGGGGCCGTTCCTGCCGACCGTGGCCGCAGCCGTCGTGATCGACCGCTGCGGATCGGATCACGTTCGCCGGCAACTACTTCCGGGCCTCACCGACGGGTCCGCGGTGGGTGCCATCGGCCTGTCCGGCTCGATCGCGGTGGGCGACGGAGTGGTGACCGGCGAAAGCCCCGCGGTGTTGGGCGCCCCGGATGCCGGCGTGTTCGTCCTGGTCAGCGGCGACGACGTGGTGATCCTGGACGCCGACGACGTGACCGTCACCGCGCTCGACTCGCTCGACACGACCCGCAGCATGGGGTCCGTCGCCGCACGCGACGTCACGGTGGACGAGGCGCGAATCCTCCGCGGGGCGGCCGGGCACGCCCGCACCGTCTTCCGCACGCTGGCCGCCGCCGAGGCGGTCGGGATCAGCTGGGCCACCATGAACATGGCCGTCGAGTACGCGAAGGTGCGCGAGCAGTTCGGCCGTACCATCGGCACCTTCCAGGCCGTCAAGCACCACGCCGCCAACATGCTCGTCGACGCCGAACAGACCACCGCCGCGACGTGGGACGCGGCCCGTGCCGACGACCTCGACAGCGCCGGGTTCGCCGCCGCCGTCGCCGCGTCCCACGCGATCCGCACCCAGGTGTCCAACGCGCAGGTCAACATTCAGCTGCACGGCGGGATCGGCTTCACGTGGGAGCATGACGCCCACCTCTATCTCCGGCGGGCCCGCACCCTGGCGGCCGTGCTCGCCGACGCCGGTGACCCCCTCGTCGACGTCGTCGAGGCGCAGCGCAGCGGACGGGCGCGCGGTGCGGTGTTCACGCTGCCCGACGAGGCCGAGGTGCACCGTGCGGCGGCCCGCGAGGCCGTCGACACCGTCAACGGGTTGCCCGAGGACCGGCGGCGGGACTTCCTCGTCGACTCCGGCTACCTGGTGCCGCACTGGCCGAAGCCATGGGGACGGGAGGCCGGCGTCCTCGAGCAGTTGGTGGTGGAGGAGGAATTCGCCTCCGTCGCCCGCCCGGACATGGGCATCACGGGATGGGTGACGCTCACCATCGCCCAGGCGGGCACCGACGACCAGCGTGAGCGCTGGGTGGGGCCCGTGCTGCGCGGTCGGGTCATGTGGTGCCAGCTGTTCTCCGAGCCCGGCGCCGGGTCCGACGCCGCGGCCGTGCGCACGTCGGCGACACGGGTCGACGGGGGCTGGCGCGTCACGGGCCAGAAGGTGTGGACAAGCCTCGCCCACGAGTGCCAGTGGGGGCTCGCCACGGTGCGCACCGATCACGATGCGCCCAAGCACGCCGGCGTCACGATGATGGCGATCGACATGACGGCCGACGGCGTCACGATCAACCCGCTGCGCGGCATCACCGGGCACTCGCACTTCAACGAGGTGTTCTTCGACGACGTGTTCGTGCCCGACGGCGACGTCGTCGGCGACGTCAACAAGGGCTGGCTGGTGGCCCGTGCCACCCTCGGCAACGAGCGGATCTCGATCGGCGGCGGGTCGTCGGCACCCACCGGCTTCGGCCCGGACGACCTGGTCGCGCTGCTCGACGCGGCACCGCCGGAAGTGGCGGCCGCGTCCGTCCGTCGGGCCGGCGAGGTGATCGCGGAGGGCCACACGCTGCGGCTGCTGAACCTGCGGCGCGTGACGAGGGCGATCGCAGGCGC
The DNA here is from genome assembly GCF_056679845.1 of Mycobacterium sp. PTI7. Taxonomy (NCBI): domain Bacteria; kingdom Bacillati; phylum Actinomycetota; class Actinomycetes; order Mycobacteriales; family Mycobacteriaceae; genus Mycobacterium; species Mycobacterium sp. PTI7. Next base: position 5,225,639 of record NZ_CM155252.1, on the reverse strand, counting down.
CGAACCCGGGCCCGAGGGCAACGTCACCAAGCTGCTGCTGGCCGAGCAGTGCCAGCACGCCACCGAACTCGGGATGGACCTCGCCGGGACGGCGGCCGTGGCCGGGCTGACACCGCAGCTCACCACCGCCTACCTCGGCAACCGCGCGATGACCATCGCCGGCGGCACCTCCGAGATCACGCGGAACACGATCGCGGAGCGGATCCTGGGCCTGCCGCGCGACCCGCTGCTCAAGTAACGATCCAGCGCCAACCGAAGCACGATGCGGCCTCCCCGCGTAGCGAGGCCCCGGCAGCTGTGCCAGGCTCTGAAGTCGTGGCTGGCACACCCCGTTGCCCTGCCGCCGGAAGCGGCGACCGGGCTGAATCACTACGGTCGCGCCGGTGAAGGACCCCGACCTCGACACCGCGCTGGCCGCGCTCGCGCGCCGGCGTGACCAGGCGGCCGCCGGCGCCTCGGGGTCGCCGTGCCCGTCGCCCACGACCCGGACCAACCGGCGCGCGGCGATCGGACTGCTGCTCATCGGCCTGCTGATCGGCGGCACACTGCAGCTCACCGCGCCGGACTCGATCATCCGCGATCCGAACAAGGACAGTCGCGCCGCCAAGGTGTTCGCCAACGCGCAACCGGGGACGTGCCTGAGCTGGCCGGCCGACGAACCCGACAAGCCGTCGTTCGTGCAGTGCAGCAGCGATCACCTGTTCGAGGTGGCCCGGTCGGTCGACATGGACGCCTTCGCCGAACCCTGCCAGCGCGCCGTCAGCGAGTACCTCGGCCCGCGCTACGACCCGAACAGCCGCTTCACCAGCGGCGTGCTGTGGGCCGGTGACGCGGCGGCCGCCCCGTCCGATCGGAAGCTGCTGTGCGGCCTGCAGCTGCTGGGCATGGGCGCGAAGCCGATGCCGTTCACGGGCCTGGTGGCCGAACTCGACCAGTCGAAGGTGTGGCCCGTGGGCACGTGCCTCGGCGTCGACGGCGCGACCACCGTGCCGACCGACGAGATCGTCGACTGCGCCCAACCGCACGCCGCGGAGGTGGCCGGAGCCGTCAGCCTCGCCGAGCGCTTCACGTCCGGTCCGCCGAGCGAGGCCGACCAGGACTCGTTCCTGCGCGAGGGGTGCGCGCGACTCGCCGAGGGCTACCTGGCGCCGCGTGGGCTGCAGGCTGCCGAGCTGGTGGCCCAATTCACCCCGCTGGCTCGGGCGAGTTGGGCGGCGGGCAGCCGCCAGGTGTCGTGCAACGTGGCGCCGCCCGCCGGTGCGGAGTGGAAGCCATTGCTGGGCAGGGTCGGTCGCGTGCAGAGCGACGTGCCCGCGCCTGCCGCGCCCGCTGCGCCTGCTGCGCCGGTGGTGCCTGTTGTGCCTGCGCCGGTGGCGCCGCCGCCGGCCCCGGTCGTCGCGCCCCCGCCCGTCTACACCGAGCCGCTGGCCCCGGCTCCGACCGCGGAGCCGATTGCGCCGTCGCCGGTCACCCCGTCGCCCACCGAGTCGACGCCTGCTCCGTCGCCTGAGTCCCCTGCCCCGCCGTCGCCTGCTGCGCCGTCGCCTGCCCCGCCATCTCCTGCTGCGCCGCCTCCTGGGCCGTCGACCGAGCAGCCGCTCGGACCGCCGCCCGGCCCGGCCCCCGGCGAGATCCCGCCCGAGCCCCCGCCGCCGAACGTCGTCGAAATCCCGGGTCTCGCGCCGATTACCCTCCCCTTCCCACCCCCCTAGCCCGGTCGCCTTCTTCGGCGAGCGTGCGTGTTTGCGGGCGACACGCCGGGCCTGGACCTGACTTCGCGCACGCTCGCGGGGGCGCTCGCCTGGACGGAGGACGCCCGATGAGGGGTCTACGGTTCGTGCGTCGCGTGGATGGTCTGACGTATGTGTTCGTCCGAGATGGCGAATTGGACGGCTATCCCGACTACAAGCGCATCGACGGCGACGTCTGGTGCCGTCGGCTCCCTGACTTCGGCTGGGCGGTGTGCGACGGAAGCGGCGCAGTGTCCGCCCGCCCGTTCGAAGACGCGGGAGCCGGTGACGTTCCGCCGGTGGGTGTATGGGTCAGTTACAAGGGCAATCGGTCCTACGTGTACGACATGGTGCAAGTGGACGACGCCTGACTTTTGGGGTCTCTCGGCGAGCGTGCGCAAAGTCAGGTTTCAACCCGGCGTGTCGCCCGCAAACACGCACGCTCGCCGAAAGAGTGAGACCCCGGAGAAGCGAGACCGGTCAGCGGAGGGCGGCGCGGCCGCGGATCCTGCCGAGCAGCACCAGCGCGACGAGCGTCACCAGCAGCAGGATGCTGGTGCACGCGGCGGCCTGCAGAGCCTGGCCGCGGTCGGTGAGCGCGAAGATGCTGACCGGCAGCGTCTTCCACGTCGCCGGGTACACCATCACGGTGGCACCCAGCTCGCCCATCGACAGCGCGACCGCCAGTCCGGCCGCCGCACCCAGCGCCGGCATCAGCAGCGGCAGCGTCACCTTCAGGAGCACCCGCGTCGGGCTCGCCCCGAGCGACTCCGCGGCCTGCCGGTACGCCGGGTCGAGCCGGTCGAGCGCCGCCGACACCGCACTGAACGCGAACGCGAGCACCAGCACCGCGTGCGCGAGGATGACGATCCACCGCGTGCCACCGAGCAGCAGCGGCCGTTCGTTGAAGGCGATGAGCAGACCGAGTCCGATCGCCACCGACGGCACCGCGATCGGCAGGTGGAACACCGCGTCGACCACGCGCGCCAGCCACGGCGGGCACTCCCGCGCCGCGAGCGCCGCCCACGTGCCGAGCACCAGCGCCACCCCGCCGGCGAGGAACGCCGTCTGCAGGCTCACCGAGAGGCTCGCCAGGTTCTCCCCCGACAGCGCGTCCCCGAGGTGACCGAAGCCGAGGTCCGACGGAAGCGGACCCGTCCACGATCCGGCCAGCCCCGCGGCGACCACGGTGGCCAGCGGGGCGACGAACACCACGAGCACCACCAGGCCGAAGACCGCGAGCAGCACGGCCCTACTTCGGCGGGTCCACAACAGCATCGGTGCCACCCCTTCCCGTCATCAGGCGCGCGAAGACCACGCGGTACAGCGCGTACAGCGTCAGCGACAGCGCGATCTGCACGGTGGCGATCACCGCGGCGCCGGGCAGGTCGAACGTCACGATGCCGCGCGTGTAGATCAGCACCGGCAGCGTCGTCACGCCCTTCGCCCCCGTGAACAGCACGATGCCGAACTCGTTGAGCGTCAACAGCAGAACGAGGCTGCCACCCGCCACCAGCGCGGGCCACGCCTCCGGCAGCACCACGGTCCGCAGCACCCGCAGCGGCGACGCCCCGAGGCTGGCCGCCACGTCGAGCTGCGCCCGCGGCAGTGTCGAGAACGACGCCAGCAGCGGGCGGATCACGAACGGCGTGAAGAAGGTGATCTCGGCGGCGATCACGCCCGCCGGCGTGTAGAGGAAGTTCAGCAGTGGCGACGAGTCGCCCGTCAGACCCGCGAGCGCCGCGTTCACAGCGCCCGCGGTGCCGTAGAGGAACGTGAACGCCAGCGTGATCAGGAACGACGGCAGCGCCAGCACGGTGTCGATCAGCCGTCCCACCACCTGCGAACCGGGGAACGGCACGAACGCCAGCACGATCGCGAGGAAGGTCCCGAGCACCAGGCAACCGACCGTCGACGTCGCCGCAATGGCGATCGTGCGCCACAACGCATCCCGGAACGACTCCGACGCGAGCACGCCGCCCCACGTCGACGACCCCGTCGTCGCTCCGAACGACTCGAGACACACCCGGACGAGCGGATACAGCACCGCCGCCAGCACGACGAGCAGCGGCGGCACCGCCCACCACACGGCCCGCGATCGGGGCGGATCGGGCCGCCGGACCGGCGCCTCGGGCGCCGGTGCGTCCAGGACCGTCACGGCGACGCGACCAGCACGCCGGCCGGTTCGGGGAAGCGGACCCCGACCTCGGTGCCGATGTCGAACCGGGCGTTGCCGGGGACGTCGACGTCGAGCGACTGGTCCGGCATGCCGCCGACCGAGAGCACCAGCCTGGTGGTCGCACCACGCCACACGGACGCGGTCACGTTGGCGCGCAGTGCCTCCCGGTCGCCCAGCGACACGATCCGCAGCGCGTGCGGCCGGACGCACAGCAGCGCCTTCGAGCCGGGGGCCCAGTCCACCCGGCCCACCGACGGCTGCGGCGCCTCGGTGTTGACGGTCTTGTGCGCGAACGTGACCAGTGCCGAGGTGCCGATCACGCGGCCCACGGTGCACGGGATCAGGTTGGCGCCGCCCAGGAACGCCGCGGTGAAGCTCGTCGGCGGCCGCTTCCACAGGCTGTCGGCGGTGTCGACGTCCATCAACCGGGCGTCGTTCATCACGACGATGCGGTCGGCCAGCGCGAGCGCCTCGGACTGGTCGTGCGTGACGTACAGCATCGCGGTGTCCGGCAGCGCCTCCTTGAGTCGCTGCAGCTCGGCCAGCATCGACTGTCGCAGTTGGGCATCGAGCGCGGCGAGCGGCTCGTCGAGGAGCAGCACCCTGGGCCGGATCGCCAGCGCGCGGGCGATCGCGACGCGCTGCTGCTGGCCGCCGGAGAGTTCGCGCGGCAGTCGTCCCGCATAGGCGGACATGCCGACCATGTCGAGGGCCTCGGCCACCCGGCCGGTGACCTGCGCCCGCGGCACCCGGTGCGACCTCAACCCGAACGCGACGTTGTCGGACACCCGCATGTGCGGGAACAGGGCGTACGACTGCAGCACCACGCCGATGCCCCGCTTGGCGGGCGGCAGGTCGGTGACGTCGCGTCCGGCCAGCCGCACCGAGCCCGACGTGGGCCGCACGAAGCCGGCGAGCGCGTTCAGCGCCGTCGACTTGCCCGAGCCGCTGGGACCGAGCAGGGCGACCGTCTCTCCTGCCGCGACCCGCAGGTTGAAGTCGACCAGCGCCTCGGTCGTCTTCTTCCCACGCCCGTAGCTCACCCCGACCCGATCGAACACGATTGCGGCCGAATCACCCTCGGCAGCAACGGTGGTCGACCGCCGGTCGGTCGTCGCCCGTCCGAGCCCGATGTCGGTCACGTCAGCTACCGGTGGCCTTCTGGTACGCCGCGAGGTCGGCGTCGAGATCGGCGAGCACGCCGTTCCAGTCCGGCACCCACACCTCGACGCCCTGGAGGACGCCGGACGGGGTGTTCGGTTCGGCGGATCCCGCCGGCTCCGCGAGTGACGTCAGCACCGGGATGCCGAGCGCGTCGGTGGCGACCGTCTTCTGCACGTCCTCGGAGATCAGGAACGACAGCAGCTTATTGGCGTCGTCGGCGTGCGGCGCCCCGGCGGTCACGCCCGCCACGTAGGGCAGCGAGATGGTGGTCCGCTTACCCGAGGCGTCGGCGGGGACGAAGATCCGGAACGTCGAGCCGTCGTCCTTGATGGAGCCGAGGTTCATCTGCACGTCGCCGTTGGCGACCAGCAGTTCGCCGTTGCTCACCTTGGGCTGCAGCTTTCCGGTGGACGACGAGGGGCCCACGTTGTTGGCCTGCAGCCGTCCCAGGTAGTCCAGTGCGGCGGGCTTGCCCATGAGGTGCTGCAGCAGGATCAGCACCGCCGTGCCGTCGCCGGCCTGACCGGGCGTGGAGTACTGCAGCTTGCCGGTGAACTCCGGCTTGAGCAGGTCGTCCCACGTGGCGGGCTGCGGGTTGGCGCCGGGGTTGGCGATGAAGCTCAGCGCGTTGTTGACGATCGGGACGTAGGTCGCGTCGGGACCGACCTGCTCGCCGGGGATGCCGCTGGCATCGACTCCGCTGGGCTGCAACAGGTTCGACTCGGCGGCCTTCTGGATGAACGGCGGTAGCGTGACCAGCAGGTCGGCCTGCGGGTTGGACTGCTCCTTCTCCACCCGCGACACCACCTCGCCGGAACCGGCCTCCACGATGTCGACGTTGATGCCGGTCTCGTCGGTGAACTGCTTGAACCGCCCCTCGTACCAGGTGGCCAGTCCGTCGGCGCTGTAGACGGTGATCGTCTGGCCGTCGCCGGATCCCGATGACCCGGTGCCGCCACACGCCGTCATGCCGAGCGCGAGGACGACGGCGATGCCCGCCCCTAGCAATGGTCTCTTCACGGTCAGCCCTTCACGGTGCGGTTGGAGGTAATGATCAGGTCGGCGAACTCGGTGACGTCGGCGACGACGTGGGTGGCGAGCGCGGCGCGCAGCCGCTCGGCGTCGTGCGCACCGGTGAGAGTGCCTGCGGCAATGGAACATCCGGCCCGCAGCGCGCTGTCGACGTCGCTCGACGTGTCACCGAGGGCGGCGACGGCGGTGACGGCGTCGACGCCCAGCCGGATCAGCGCGGTGAGGATCAGGTCCGGGTACGGGCGGCCACGGACGCCGTTCCCGGGGGCCAGCACGAGGTCCGGCAGCGTCTGCCAGCCGAGTGCGGCCAGCAGCTTCTCCTGCGTCGTACCGCTGAAGCCGGTGGTGAGCGCCACCTTGACACCGGCGTCGCGCAATCGCGTGATCGCCTCCGCGGCACCGGCGATCGGCCGCGCACCGCCCTCGTCGATGGCCCGTTCGTAGGCGTTCTCGAACTCGGCGTTGGCGCGCTGGGCGCGATCCTCGTCGCCGAACAGCGCACGGAACACCACGATCTTGGACTGCCCCATGGTGTCGAGCACGTACTGGCGTGCATGGTCGCGTTCCGGCCCGGCGGTGGGCAGGCCCACCGCGGTCGCGGCTGCGTCGAAGGCACTCACCACTAGGCCGTCGTCGGCGACGGTGGTGCCGGCCATGTCGATGACGGCGAGTTGAATCGCGTTGTGCGGCATGTGCAGTCCTCTCAGAGTTCCAGCAGATCGGCGGTCTGTTCGGCGATGACGGGGCCGAGCGTCATCCCGCGGCCGCCGGGTCCGGTGACCACCCACACGCCGTCGTCGACCTTCGCGCGGCACACCAGTTCACCGGGGTCGACGCACTGGCTGTACACGCCCGCCCACCGCTGCCGGATCGCAGGCAGGGGCCGGCCGAGGAACTCCTCGACGACGCCGGTCAGGTAGGCGTACGGCGATTCCTGGACGTCGAAGTCGAACGGCTCGTCGTAGGCGTGGGTGTCGCCGATGGTGAGGCCACCGTGGGCGCGCTGTACGCACAGCAGCTGCATCCGGTGCTCGGCGGCGACGTCGTCCTGCGGTTCCCCGTCGCGCAGCGCGGTCAGCGCCTCGCCGGCGAAACCCGGGTAGTAGCGGAAGCTGTCGCCGTCGGCGATGGACGTGGTGAGCGGTTCGCCGAGCGGTTCGGTCTGCATCATCTGCAGCCGCACGCGGCGGACCGGCAGGTCGCCCGCGATCTCCCGGGTGAGGCCACCGTGCGCCGCGCCCGGGCAGACGATGACGAGGTCGGCGTCGTACCGGTGGCCGCGGTCGTCGACGACGGTCCGCCCGGACACCGAGCGCGCCTCCGTCCCGGGCATCCACTGATAGCGGCCCGTCGCCTCGAGGTGGGCGCGGATGGCGGGCAATGCCTGTCGGGACTCGACGGCGGCATCGGTCGAACAGTGCAGGGCGCCAAGAAACTTTCCGCGCAGGGCCGGGTTGATCTCGCGCACCCGGTCCGCGTCGACGAACTCGAAGCCGCGAGCCGTGGCGTCGGACCGTGCGGAGGCCTCCTCGGCGACGGCGACCTCGAGCGGCGTGCGGAGCAGGGTCAGCGAGCCGACGGGCCGGAACCCGACGCCCGGGACGTCTGCGCCGATCCGCTCCCACAGCTCGCGAGAGCGCAGCGCGGCCTCCAGTTCGCCGGACGAGCGGCCGGAGACCCACACCAGCCCGAAGTTGCGGACGGTGGCGCCACGCGCCTCGGTCTCGCGTTCGAGCTGGGTGACGTGGTGGCCGCGTCGAACGGCCTCCAGCGCATGGGCGGTGCCGAGGATGCCGCCGCCGATGATGGTCATACGCATGAGAACAGACCTTTCAAGGTGTGGAAGGCGCCGCACCGACCGCCGGATGGTCGGGGGCGGAACAACAGGTTAACAATTGGTATAGACCAATCAGGGTTACACTCGACCCATGCACCAGCTCGACGAGACGGCCACCGTCCTGCGTTCACTGCGCGGCGTGTGGGACGAGGAGGCCGTCGACGAACTCGACCACGCACTGCAGTCCGCCGCGCGGGCCGTCGAGGACGGCGCCGACGACGAACTCGTCCTCGCCGCCGCCCTGCACGACGTGGCGCACAGCCCGCTGCTCGGCCCGTCGACCCCGCATGACGAGGCCGCCCGAGCGTGGCTGCGGCCCCGGTTCGGCGACCGCGTCGCGTGGCTGGCCGGTGCCCACGTCGCCGCCAAGCGGTACCTGGCTGCCACCGAAACCGGCTATGCCACAGCGCTTTCCGGGACGTCAGTCGCCTCGCTGCATGCGCAGGGTGGCGCGGGCGTCGACGCGGCGTGGACCGAGCACCCGTGGTGGCCGGACGCCCTGCGACTGCGCCGCTACGACGACGCGGCGAAGGATCCGTCCGCGCGCGGACTGACCGTCACCGAGGTGCTCGCGGTCGCCGAACGCGTGGTCGTGGCCGCCCGGTGAGCAAGCCGCACCAGATCCGCACGGCGCTCGACGAACTGCTCGACGGCCTGGTCGAGGGCGATCCCTTCCCACCCGAGCGGGAACTCGCGACGAGGTTCGGCGTGGCCCGCGAGACCCTCCGCCAGGCACTGCACGAACTGCTCGTCGAGGGCCGCATCGAACGGCGCGGTCGCGGTACCGTCGTGGCGAAGTCCAAACTGCTGCAACCGCTTTCGCTGAGTTCCTACACCGAGGGCGCCCTGCGGATGGGCCGCAAGCCCGGCCGCGTGCTGGTGACGTGGGACGACGTGCCCGCCACCGCCGAACTCGCCGACGCCCTCGACGTGGCCGAGGGCGTCGCGGTGATGCACCTCGAACGCATCCTGCTCGCCGACGGACAGCGCATCGGCCTGGAGAGCACCTACCTACCCGGACACCGCTTCGGCTCGTTCCGCGAGACCTTCGACCCGACCACGTCGCTGTACGCCGCGGTCCGGGCGATGGGCGTGACGTTCGGGTCGGCGGTGGAGCGCATCGAGACGGTGCTGGCGTCGCCGCGTGAGGCGCGGCTGCTCGAGTCGACGACGGCGATGCCGATGCTGCGGTTGCACCGGCGCTCGCTGGACACCGACGGCGCACCGATCGAGGTGGTGCACTCGCTGTACCGCGGGGATCGCGTCGCGTTCGAGGCGAGGCTCACCTGAGCGCGAGCGTGCGCAAACTCAGGTTTTGGGTCGGCGTGTCGCCCGCAGACACGCACGCTCGCCGAAGGGGCCAACCACGTACCCAGCCACGAGTAGGGTCGACGGCGTGGAGGACTTTCACCCCGAACTGCGCCGCATGGCCCGCCGGCTGCCGCGCACGGTGATCACCAAGCGCTCGCTGCCCGTGATCCGCAAGCTGTCGAAGGCCATGGACCGCAAGCCCGCGGCCAAGGACGTCGACGTGCTCACCCTGTCGTCCGGCATCGGCGTCCGGCTGCACCGCCCCGCCGGGGTCACGGGTCCGGGACCGGCGCTGCTGTGGATCCACGGCGGCGGCTACGTGATCGGCAGCCCCAGCCAGGACGACGACACGTGCCGCAAGCTCGCGAACCAGCTCGGTGTCACCGTCGCCGCGGTGAAGTACCGGCTCGCGCCCGAGCACCCGTATCCGGCCGCGCTCGACGACTGTCACGACGCACTGGTCTGGCTGGCGTCGCTGCCCGCCGTCGACCGGACGCGGATCGCGATCGCCGGCGCCAGCGCGGGCGGCGGACTCGCGGCGGCGCTCGCCCTCGCGGCGCGCAACCGTGGCCAGGTCGACGTGGCCGCGCAGGTGCTCGTCTACCCGATGCTCGACGACCGCTCGGGACGTCAGGCGGGGCTGGACAGTCCCAACCACCGGCTGTGGACGCAGGCCTCCAACGTGTTCGGCTGGGCCAGTTACCTCGGCGGCGCCGATCCGGAGTCGGCGGTGCCCGCGCGGCGCACCGATCTGGCCGGCCTCCCGCCGACGTGGATCGGCGTCGGCACCCTCGACCTGTTCCACGACGAGGACCTCGCCTACGCCGAGCGGCTCCGCACGGCCGGCGTGCCGTGCGACCTCGAGGTTGTCCAAGGCGCGTTCCACGGCTTCGACGGCCTGGCGCCGAAAGCCGCTGTCACGCGGTCGTTCGTCGCCAGTCAGGTGGACTTCCTGCGCCGCAACCTCACGCAGCGGGAATCCGCGGAGGCCTGAAGCCCTGCGCCGGCTACGGATCCCCGTGGACGAGGTGGCCGTCGACGATCGTGGCGACCACTCGGTCGGCGCGGAGGTCGGCCAGCAGGTCGTCGGCGGTGCCCTCGACGAGGATCAGGTCACCGGGCCGGCCGGGCGCGACCGACCGCGGCACCGTCGGCCGCTCGGCGTCGCCGAGGAACATCGTCAGCGCGTCGAGCGGCGACACCGACTCCGACGCGCCGAGGACCGCACCCGACGCCGTCGTCCGGTGCACCGCCGCGCGCATCACCGCCCACGGGTCCGCGTCACCGAACGGCATGTCGGTGGACAGCACGACGGGGACGTCCGCCGCCATCAGTGAGCCCACCCGCCACAACTGATCGTGCTCGTCGGCGGGGACGTCCGCGAGGTACTGGTCACCGCGCTCGCAGACGAAGTTGGGTTGCGTCGCGACGACGACGCCGAGGTCCTCGAGGTCGGCCAGGCAGTCGTCGGGCACCACGGCGGCGTGCTCGATGCGGTCGCCCGGGACGCTGCCCGCCGCGCGCAGCGCCGCGATCGTCACGACGAGCTGCGCGGCGGTCACGCAGTGCACGGCCACGTGACCGTCGGCGTCGTGGCGCCGCTCGATCCACGCCGTCAGCTCATCGAGGTCGAGGTCGTCGTCGTGCAGGATGCGCTTGCCGGGCGCCAGGCAGTGCACCCGCTGCAGCAGCTCGCCGTGCCTGCGGGCCTCGGCGAACGCGACGACGTCGGCGATGCCGAGATCCGGGGTCGCGTCGGTGACCCCGGTGACGCCGTACGCGGCCAGCCTGCGGCTGATCTCGGCGAGCCCGACGTCCCTGCGCTGCAACGCCCGTGACCACCCACTGTCGGCGCTGCGCAGCCGGCCGTCGGGATGATCGGCCAGGCCCACCCGCTCGAGCCCAACGCTGTTCAGCGTCCACTCGACGCCGCTGCGGTGCTGGACGCGCACCGGGACCGGCGGTGACACGGCGTCGAGTGCGGCACGGTCCAGCGGCCCGGCCACCGCGTCGTGATAGCCGACGGCCCTGATCCAGCCGTCCTCGCCGACCGGCGCCGCGGCGAGCGCCCGGGCCAGATCGTCGCGGCCCGCCACGTCGCGCGGACCCACCCGCACCGAGGTCAGCGCCGCGGCGGCCGAGTACAGGTGGACGTGATGGTCGTGCAGGCCCGGCAGCAGCGTCCGGTTCCCGGCGTCGAGGACGTCCTCGTGCGCGGCGGGGGTCAGGCCCGCGCCGAGTTCGACGATGCGGTGGCCGACGCGTACGTCGCACACCCGTCCGTCCATCAGACGCGCACGCTGAATCAGCATGGGGCCGGGCTCCTCTCGTCGATCAGCCGGTCGACGCGCCCGTGGTCGGCGTCGAGGTCGGCGGCGGGCACCGGCACGTCCGGTGCGACGGGCGCGCGGGCCGGGCCGGTCCACTCGGTTCTGGGCAGCGCCGCGTAGGTGGCGGCCACGTCGGCCATCGCGACCCGGATCTCCTCGCCGCCGCCGCGGTGTAGCGCCTCGGCGACGGCGAGCGCGGCGTGCAGGCCGGTGAGCGGATCGGCGACGGCGTCACCGCAGAACACGGGTCCGCGGCCGACCAGTCCGCCCGCGACGGCCGCGTCGTCGCCGAACGCGACACGGTCGGGGGCGTCCCGGTAGCCGGCGATGCTCAGCCAGACCCTGCCGTCGCGCGCCGCGACGCCGTCGGGGCCGAGGCCACGCCGGCGCAGGCCCGCGGGACGGCTGGACTCGATCACGACGTCGGCCGCCTCGAGCAGCAGGCACAGCGTGGCCACGTCGTCGAAGTCGACTGCGTAGCTGAGCTTTCCGCCATTCACCCAGTCGAAGAAGGCGCGCGGGCCGGCTCGCGTGCCGTCCGGTCGGGCGCGGCTCTCGACCTTGACGACCGTCGCGCCGGCCCGCCGCAGCGACTGCGCGCACGACGGACCCGCCCACATCGACGACAGGTCGATCACCAGGAGTCCGGCCGGGGTGCGCGGCGCGGTCCGTGGGCCGACCCGCCGTATCGACGGGGCCGCGGGCGTCGCCTCCCCCAGCACGGCGGCGGGCAGGTCGAGCAGACGGGCGCGCTCGACGACGTCGGCCGGGTCGCGATCGCGGGCCCACCGCCGCACCGCGTCCCACGCATCGGGCACGCCGTCGGCCTCGACCAGCGCGGGCACCAGGTCGACGTCGTCGGGGCGGGACAGGGTGAGCGCGAACCAGCCGTCGGCGGCGGGCAGCAGACGGCTCGCCCCGCCGGCGGAGATCCGGCCGCGGCGGGTCAGGCCGAGCAGCGCGGCGCGGCCCGCGAGGGCCTCGGCGGCGTCGACGGGGACGCCGGTCAGCGCGGTGAACCTCGCGGCCGTGGCCCGCGCCTCGGTCAGGACGGCGGCCCGAGTGAAGTCCGGGTGGCCGTCGGCCGGGCCGGTCAGATGCGCCAGGCCGCTGGCGCCCCACGCGCCGGCGTCGTCGTCCATCCGGCCATCATCCCCTCGGCTAGAACTGCAGGGCGGTGAATCTCCAGTCCAGCACCGGGCGATCCGTGCCGTCGTCACCGACGGCGTACACCAGCGATCGCAGGCTCAGCACGCCGCCGCGGCCGTCGGGCAGCGGCCGGGCGCCCTCGACGTGGATCTCGCTGTGCAGCGTGTCGCCCTCGTACACCGGCCCGGTGTGATCGCAGGACTGCCACCCGAGCACGGTCACCAGGTCGGGCAGCGCCCGGCTCACCTGGCCGAGTGCCAGTCCGATGGTGTGTCCGCCGTACACGAGCCGGCGGCCGCTGATCCGCGAATCGTGATGGATGGCAGCGAGGTTCATGGTCAGCCGGGCCAGTTCGGGCGCACTGCTCACCACGTCGGCCGTTCCCGTCAACACCGCGCCTTCGAGGTCGGGGGCGAAGCCCGCACCCGGGACGCGGACGCGGTACGCCTCGGCGTCCCAGTCGAGGGTGGGGTCGGGCGGCGCGGGGGTGTCGGCGCCGATCTCGCCGAGGTCGTCGGCGTGGCCGGTGTGGCCCGCACCGTCGCTCAACGGCAGCATCGCGCAGCGGTGGAAGTCGAGGACCAGCCGGTCTGCCTGGTCGATGGTCGTCATGCGCAGGGCGGCCATCCCGGTGGCGGCGCGGCCCGGCTTGTCCGAGTTCTGCCGAAGCCCGACCACCTCGGTGCGCGTGTAGAGGGTGTCGCCGAGCGCGGGGAACCGGTGGAAGCCCAGCCCGCGGTAGAACAGGTTCGCCTTGACCCGCTGCGTCGCCAGCGTCGACTGGCCGATGGCCACGTCGGTCACGTAGCCCGGGTGGGCGAGGACCTCGGGCGCCCCGGTCACCGCGTGCGTGAGCGTCGCGTCGAGGGGCAGCCGCAGCCGGTCACCGATGATCGACTGGTGTACCGCCGCGGCCCCGGTCGTGAGGGTCACCGCCGGTGCGGCATCGAACACCAGGCCCACGTGCAGATCGTCGAAGTACGGGCCACCGGTGATTTGGCCGGACATTGTCACAAGCGCTGATGCTGGCACTCCCTGGATCGACGTGTCAATATGGCCGTACATATGACAACTCGTGATCTGGACGCCGACGAGGCGATGCTCGTCGACACCGTCCGCGCCTTCGTCGACCGCGACGTCAAACCGACCGTGCGCGACGTCGAGCACGCCAACGCCTATCCCGAGGCGTGGATCGAGCAGATGAAGCAGCTCGGCATCTACGGCCTGGCCGTGCCCGAGGAGTACGGCGGCACCCCGGTGTCGACGCGCTGCTACGCGCTGGTGACCCAGGAACTGGCCCGCGGCTGGATGAGCCTGGCCGGGGCGATGGGCGGCCACACCGTGGTGGCGAAGGTGCTCGACCTGTTCGGCACCGACGCGCAGAAGCAGCGCTACCTGCCGCCGATGGCCACCGGCGAACTGCGCGCCACGATGGCGCTCACCGAACCCGGCGGCGGATCGGACCTGCAGAGCATGACCACGGTCGCCCGCCCGGACGGCGACGACCTGGTGATCAGCGGCGCCAAGACCTGGATCTCGAACGCCCGCCGCTCCGGTCTGATCGCACTGCTGTGCAAGACCGACCCGGCCGCGACGCCCCGGCACCGGGGCATCTCGATCGTGCTGGCCGAGCACGGAGAGGCCGCCCCGGGCCTCGACCTCCGGTCGAGCGACGGCCTGACGGTCTCCCGTGACCTGCCCAAGCTGGGCTACAAGGGCGTCGAGTCGTGCGAGTTGTCGTTCGACGGCTACCGCGCCCCTGCCTCGGCCATCCTGGGAGGGGTTGCCGGACAAGGGTTCCCGCAGATGATGAAGGGGCTGGAGACGGGCCGCATCCAGGTCGCTGCGCGGGCACTGGGCGTCGCGACCGCGGCGCTGGAGGACGCACTCGCGTACGCGCAGGACCGGGAGAGCTTCGGCCGGCCGATCTGGCAGCACCAGGCCATCGGCCACTACCTCGCCGACATGGCCACGAAGCTCACCGCCGCGCGCCAGCTGACCTTCCACGCCGCCGACCGCTACGACAGCGGCGAACGCGCCGACATGGAGGCTGGCATGGCGAAGCTGTTCGCCTCCGAGACCGCGATGGAGATCGCGTTGAGCGCGGTGCGCATCCACGGTGGCTACGGCTACTCCACCGAGTACGACGTCGAGCGGTACTTCCGCGACGCTCCGCTGATGATCGTCGGCGAGGGCACCAACGAGATCCAGCGCAACGTCATCGCCGCCCAGCTGGTGGCGCGCGGCGGGATCTGACCGGTGCGCGCCCCACCGGCGTATCAGGCACTGCGGAGGCGACTCCTGGACGAGATCGCCGCCGGGGCCTACTCCGACGGCGTCCGCCTGCCCACGGAGTCCGAACTCGTCGCGCAACTGGGACTGTCGCGGCAGACGGTGCGCCGCGCCTTCCAGGAACTGGTCGCCGAGGGCGCCGTCTACCGGGTGCCGGGTCGGGGCACCTACGCCGACGACGCCGGCCGCTACCTCCGTCAGCTCGGTTCCATCGAGGACCTGATGAGCCTGTCCGACGACACGACCATGGAGGTGCTGACGGGCCTGCGCCGCCGCGTCGACGTCGACGCCGCCAGCCGGCTGCGGCTCGACGAGGACGTGGTCCATGCGGTGACGTTCCGCCGGCTGCACTCCGGCGTCCCGTTCGTGGTGACGCGGGTGTTCCTACCCGAGCACGTCGCCCGCCCGGTGCTGGACGCGGCCGAGACCGCCGACGGCGCGGTGAGCACCACGACGATCATCGGCCTGATCGAGCCGCACCTCGCGCAGCCGATCGCCGAGGCCGCGCAGTCGATCACCGTCGGCCCGGCGGACGACGAGGTCGCCGCCGGCGTCGGATGTGCGGCGGGCCATCCGATGCTGCGGGTGGACCGGCTCTACGCCGACGCCGCCGGCACGCCCGTCGAGCTGGCGGTCAGCCACTTCCTGCCGGAGCAGTACACCTACCGGGTCACGCTGCGCCGGTCGCGCTGACCCGAGGCGTCACCGGCCGACGGCGTCGACCAGTCCCCACTCGAGTGCCGTGGCGGGGGTGATCGTCGCGCCCGAGAGCACCAGGTAGGCGGTCCGCCAGCGGCCGATCCGCCGAGTGACGCTGACCGTCCCGCCCGCACCGGGGATGAGCCCGAGCACCAGTTCGGGGAGCCCGAGCGTCGTGTCCGGCGCGCAGGTCACGTGCCCGCAGAACGCCGCCATCTCCAGACCGCTGCCCAGCACCTGACCGTGCACCTCCGCTCGGCACGCTGACCCGAGTCGCCGGGTGATCTCGTCGAGGACCAGTGCGGGACTGTGCCGGGTGCGGGCCAGGTGCGCCGTCGCGGGGTCGTCGAACGTGCCGAACTCGGCGAGGTCGCCCCCGCTGCAGAACGACGGGCCGTTGCCGCCGAGCACCACCTCCGTCACCGACGGGTCGACCCGCGCCACCTCCAGCGCCTCCAGCAGCGCCGCGCGCGCCGGCGTGGAGAACGCGTTGTGCCTGCCGGGCCGGTTGAACCGGACGTGCAGCACGTCGCCGTGGCGGTCGGCGACCACCGGGTCCGGATCGTCGGGCACCCGGGCCGGACCGCGGTGGCGGAGCCAGCGCGCGAACTCGCCGCCGGCCTGCAGCGTCGAGTACGCCAGCGATTCGGCGATTACGCCTGGGAAGGCGGGCGCGGCGGGGTCGACCGATCGCAGGACGTCGTCGCACACGGCGGCAGCCTGCGGACACGCGTCCACCCGCTCGCCGATCGCGGCCACCGCGTCGGGCACCGACCGCACGGTGACCGCCCGTCGATCACCGGTCGGCGTCTCGACGAGCGTGAACATCGCACGCTCCAACCAGGATTCGGCGTGCGGCGCCGCCGGGTCGCCGGTGGCGATCACGATGCCGGTCGTCGGGTGGGGCTCGTCGGCCAGGTCGACGACCGTCGGCGCCATCGGTCAGCTCGCCGGTGCGGAGTACTTGTCGATCAGCGTCTGCTTGTAGAGCTTGCCGGTGTCGGTCCGCGGCAGCGCCGCCTCGAACGAGATGGACCGCGGACACTTGTAATGCGCCAGGCGATCCCGCAGCCACGCCATCAGTTCCTCGGCGAACTCGTCGGTGGCGTCGGCCGGGTCGACGGTCTGCACCGCACCCTTGACGCTCTGCCCCATCTCGTCGTGCGGGATGCCGAAGACGGCCGCGTCCATCACCTTCGGGTGTGTGACGAGCATGTTCTCGGCTTCCTGCGGGTAGATGTTCACCCCGCCCGAGATGATCATGTGGTGCCTGCGGTCGGTGAGGTAGAGGTAGCCCTCCTCGTCGACGTAGCCGATGTCGCCGACGGTCATCCAGCCGTGCCCCTGCTTGTCCCGCGACGACTCGGTCTTGCCCGGATCGTTGAGGTACTCGAAGTCCCGGCCGCCCTCGAAGTAGATCTCGCCCGCCTGGCCTGGCGGCAGCTCGTTGCCGTCCTCGTCGAGGATGTGGAGACCGCCGGTCATCGGCCTGCCGACCGAGCCCGGGTGGGCGAGCCATTCCTCGGCGCTGATCAGCGTGGACCCGTGCGCCTCGGAGGAGGCGTAGTACTCGTCGACGATCGGGCCCCACCAGTCGATCATCTGCTTCTTGATCTCGACCGGGCACGGCGCCGCGGCGTGGATGACCCGCTCGAGGCTGGCGACGTCGTAGGAGGCGCGGACGTCCTCGGGGAGCTTGAGCATGCGGGTGAACATCGCGGGCACGAACTGGCCGTGGGTGACACGGTGACGGGCGATGGCGTCCAGACAGCCTGCGGCGTCGAACTTCTCCATGACGACGGTCGTGATGCCGCCGGCCTGCACGTTCATCGACCACACCGACGGGGCCGTGTGGTACAGCGGCGCGGGACTGAGGTACACGGCGTCGGGGTGCATCCAGAAGCCGACGAGCGCCGACATCATGCCGGGCACCTCGGCGGGCGGCAGGTGCGGCAGCGCGCGCTTGATGCCCTTCGGCCGGCCGGTGGTGCCGGACGAGTACTGCAGCAGATCGCCCTCCCACTCGTCGTCGATCGGGGTCTCGGGCTGGTCGGCGACACACTCGGGGTAGCGCTCCCACCCGTCGAGGGAGCCGTCCGCGATCAGCAGGACGTCGGGCAGACCGCGGGGCAGCTCCTCGGCGAGACCCTGGCACGTCTCGCGCAGCGCCTCGGAGCCGATGATCGCCGACGCACCGGAGTTGTCGACGATGTACGCCGCCTCGGCAGCGGTGAGGTGCGTGTTGATCGGCACGTAGTAGAGGCCGCTGCGGCGGGCGGCCCACATGACGACGTGCATGTGCTCGTTGTTCTCCAGCAGGATCGCGACGACGTCACCTTCGCGTAGCCCCCGGCTGCGGAAGTAGTGCGCCAGCTGATTCGCCCGCGCCTCGAGCTGGTCGAACGTGACGACCGTGCCAGAGGGATACAGGACGATGGCGGGCTTGTCGGAGCCCAGGTGGTCACGGATCTGCATGCCAGAACTTTACGACGGCCACTTTTGACAGGTGTCAAGAGGGTGCCATGGCTGTGTCGTGGCTCACTGAACCCGTCGTGACGTGGTCCACATCGCGAACGATCTTTGCTTCGCTTCATGAGTCCAGCGACGTCAGATGTACCAGTACAAACGCATTGCTTCGCACCTCTGCGTGTCTTGCCTTTGCACTTTCAGCAAACCTTTGCTTCACTAGAAACATACTTCCGGTCGGTTTTCCGGAAACGAGTCGGACGAAGGGTTTGCAATGGCGGAGTTCGACTACCTCGTACTCGGCGCCGGCGCGTCCGGCTGCGTCATCGCCAACCGTCTGTCGGAGAGCCCGACGAACCGCGTCCTGCTGGTCGAGGCGGGCGGGCACGGCCGCAGCCCCTACCTCCAGGTCCCACGCCTGGCCGGCCGGCTCCTGAACGACCCGCGCCACGCCTGGCAGTACCGGACCACGCCGTTCGGGCCGCACACCGACGGCGAGGCGTGGCCCCGTGGGCGGGTGCTCGGCGGATCCAGCGCGGTCAACGGCATGGTCTACAACCGCGGCGATCGCCGGGACTACGACGACCTCGAGGCCCTGGGCAACCGCGGCTGGGGCTGGGACCACATGCTGCCCGTCTACCGCGACGTCGAGGATCACCAGCTCGGCGCCTCCCCGACCCGCGGCGCCGGGGGTCCGCTGCACGTCAGCGTGCCGACCGATCCCACCGAGCTGGCACGCGACATCATCGCGGCCGGCGAGCGACTCGGCATGCGCCACGTCGACGACGTCAACGCGACCGGGGATGCCCGGGTCGGCCTGCCGCCGGCGACCATCCATCGCGGCCGACGGGTGAGTGCTGCGACCGCGTTCCTGCGGCCCGCCGTCCGGCGCCCCAACCTCGAGGTCGCCACCCACTCGTACGCCGAGCGGCTCGTCATCGAGAACGGCCGCGCGGTCGGCGCCGTCATCCGCACCGGCACGTCCTTCTCCGTGGTGCGCGCCCGGCGCGAGGTCATCGTGTGCCTCGGCGCGCTGGAGTCACCGAAGCTGTTGCAGCTGTCCGGGATCGGACCCCGCGACGTGCTCGCGGACGCCGGGGTCAAGCTGTACCTCGAGAGCGCCAACGTCGGTCGCCGGATGCTCGACCACCGCACGCTCGTCAACACCTACCGCCTCCTGGGCGACGGCGGCTACAACGCCCAACTGGCGACCCCGCTGGCCAAGGTGAAGACCGGACTGCACTACCTCGCCACCCGCAGGGGACCGCTGGCCACGCCCACCGCCGACGTGCTCGCACTGTTCAGCACCGACCCCGCGTCGTCGCGCGTCGACGGCCAGATGCTCGCCACGCTGCTGACCGTCACCGATCCGAGCGGCGGGGGACGCTCGGCCGTCGAGCACGCCGCGGGCATCACGTGCATGGGCGAGATCCTGCGCCCCACCTCGGAGGGCAGCGTGCGCGTCACCTCGCCCAACCCCGAGGCACCGCTGCTGATCGACCCCAACTACCTCGCCACCGAGCACGATCGCCGAGTGGGCGCCGGCGTATTGCGCACCATGCGTGCGGTCTTCGAACAGTCCCCCATCGCCGATCGCATCGACTTCGAGACCTGCCCCGGCGCCGACGTGCAGAGCGACGACGATCTGGTTGCCGCCGCACTCGCCACCGGGACCACGGGCCACCACGCGATCGGCACGTGCGGCATGGGCCCCGACGACGACGACGTGGTGGACGACCAGCTGCGCGTCCGCGGCATCGACGGGCTGCGCGTCGCGGACCTCTCGGCATGGCCGATCATGTTGTCGGGCAACACGAATGGACCGGCGATGGCGGTGGCCTGGCGGGCCGCCGACCTCATCCTGGACGGGGCGTGCGACCGCGTCGCCACGCTGCGCCCCGACGCCGCCTGACCACGACAGACCTGCTGCGCGAGCAGACGCAAAATCCCCTGAACCAGCTGGTTTCAGGGGATTTCGCGTCTGCTCGCGGTAAGGGGCGGTCTACTCGGCCTCGGCCAGGCGGGTCTTGAGCGCGTCGAACTCGTCCTTGATGCCGGTCGGCAGCTTCTCGCCGACGAACTCGAACCACTCCTCGATCAGCGGCAGTTCGTCGCGCCACTCGCTCGGGTTGACGGCCAGCGCCTCGTCGACGTCGGCGGGGTCCACGTCCAGCCCGGCCAGGTCGAGATCGGCTGCGGTGGGCACGATTCCGATGGGGGTGCTCTTCCCGTCGGCCTGGTGCTCGATGCGCTCGACGGCCCACTTCAGCACGCGGCTGTTCTCACCGAAGCCCGGCCACAGGAAGCGGCCGTCGTCGCCGCGGCGGAACCAGTTCACGAAGAACACCGCGGGCAGCTTTGACTCGTCGGCGTTCTTGCCCAGGTCGATCCAGTGCTGGAAGTAGTCGCCGACGTTGTAGCCGAGGAACGGCAGCATCGCCATCGGGTCGCGGCGGACGGTGCCCACCTTGCCCTCCGCGGCGGCGGTCTGCTCGGAGCCGAGGGTGGCGCCGATGAACACGCCGTGCTGCCAGTCGCGCGCCTGCGTGATCAGCGGGACGGTGGTCTTGCGGCGACCGCCGAACAGGATGGCCGAGATCGGCACGCCCTGCGGGTCGTCCCACTCGGGGGCAAGCGTCGGGCACTGCGAGATCGGGGTGCAGTAGCGCGAGTTCGGGTGCGCCGCCTTGGTTTCCGTCTCCCGCAGGTTCCAGTCGTTGCCCTTCCAGTCGATCAGGTGGTCGGGCTCGCCCTCGAGGCCCTCCCACCACACGTCGCCGTCGTCGGTCTTCGCGACGTTGGTGAAGACGGTGTTGCCGCCGGCGATGGTCTTCATCGCGTTGGGGTTGGAGTCCCAGTTGGTGCCCGGCGCGACGCCGAAGAAGCCGAACTCGGGGTTGGTGGCGTAGAGCCTGCCGTCCTTGCCGAACCGCATCCACGCGATGTCGTCGCCGACGGTCTCGGCGCGCCAGCCGTCGATGGTGGGCTGCAGCATGGCGAGGTTGGTCTTGCCGCACGCCGACGGGAACGCCGCGGCGATGTAGTACGCCTTGTTCTCCGGCGAGATCAGCTTGAGGATCAGCATGTGCTCGGCCAGCCAGCCCTCGTCGTGGGCCATGGCCGACGCGATGCGCAGCGAGTAGCACTTCTTGCCCAGCAGCGCGTTGCCGCCGTAGCCCGAGCCGAAGCTCCAGATCTCACGGGTCTCGGGGAAGTGGGTGATGTACTTCGTGTCGTTGCACGGCCACGGCACGTCCTTGGCGCCATCCTCGAGCGGAGCGCCGATCGAGTGCAGCGCCTTCACGAAGAAGCCGTCGTCGCCGATCTTGTCGAGCGCGGCCTTGCCCATCCGGGTCATGGTGCGCATCGAGACCACGACGTACTCGGAGTCGGTGATCTCGACACCGAGCTTGGGGTCCTCGGCGCCGAGCGGCCCCATGCAGAACGGGACCACCCACATCGTCCGGCCGCGCATGCTGCCGCGGTACAGCTCGGTCATGATCCCGCGCATCTCGGCGGGGTCCATCCAGTTGTTGGTCGGGCCGGCGTCGACCTCGCGCTGCGAGCAGATGTAGGTGCGGGACTCGACGCGCGCGACGTCCGAGGGATCCGAGAGCGCCAGGTACGAGTTCGGCTGCTTCTCGTGGTTGAGCTTCTGGAAGGTGCCGGCGGCGACCAGCTGTTCGGCCAGCCGCTCGTACTCCTCCTGGGACCCGTCCGCGAACGCGACCCGGTCCGGCTGGGTGAGTTCGGCAACCTCGCGGACCCAGGCCAGCAGGCCCTCGTGTGTGGTCGGCGCGTTGTCCAATCCGGGAATGGTCGCTGAGGTCATTTATTTCTCCTGCGTGCAGTCACGGTGGTCGCTTGATGAAGGTTAACGCGGGTGACGTACCCGCAGTTAATCGGGAGTATGTCCGATCCCTCACAGGAACGATTCAGAGACCGCGAGATTCGGGCGTTTTTCGTCGTGCACCATTCGTACTGGTCAGTAACCGCTTTTCGAGTTCTCGTGGCCCTCGGCGGACGTTTCCCGGACCCCTGCGGACGACCACCCGCGCGGACCGCGGCGAGCTTCGTCGGACGGGCGTTCGGCCAGGGACCGGCACGTGATCACGCCGTCGCCGTGGACGTCGATTGGGGCACGGCCAGGAAGGAGTGGTCACCGGCGGCGCACCCACTCGACCTCCGCGGCGAGGACGCGTTCGGCCACCACCGACTCGGCATGCCATCGCAGCGCCGCGGCGACCTCCGTCACCCACCCGTCCAGCAGGGCGCGGTCGTGCAGCAGGCGGCGGGTCCGCACCACCCAGACCACCAGGGGCAGACCGACGGCGAACCCGGCGGCGGGCCCGAGGTGCGGCGAGCCGGGCAGCAGCTCCACGAGGAGTCGGCTCACCGCCACGGCGATCCCGAGCGCGACGCCCATGCCCAGCACGGCCATCAGGCGGCCCTCGAGCCGGCGCGACGCCGATCGCGCCGGCGCCGGTGGGGCGATCGGCGCGGGCCGGCCGGCGGCGGGGGCTCCGACGCCGAGTTCCGCCGCGGCGCCGGCGAGCGCATGGTCCACCTCGGCGTCGACGTCGGCGAGGAACTCGACGGCCCGGTCGCGCACGTCGGCCTCGAAGGGCGCCGCACCTCCGCTCGGCAGCGCGGCGGCCCGGTCACGCAGCTCGCCGTGCAGCGCCGCAGACCGGTCGCGCACGAGACGCAGGAGATCGATCCGCGTGCGTGCCAGCACGCTCTTCAGCGCGAGGGCGTCGCGGGCCGGCCGACGGTCGGCGACTCCGACACCGCGGGCCGGCGGGTGCGTCAGCAGGTCCACCAGCGCGTCGATCCGCGCCTCGCCGAGGTCGGGTGCCGCGGCGACGCCCACCCACGGCATCGCCGCACGGCGCGGGCTCCACCGCTCGACCCGCCGCCGGTCGGCGTCCAGCACGTCGCGCCAGCCGCGGTGTGCGTCGATCTTCGACACCACCCCGACGACGACCTCGGTGCGCGTCGCCGCCCGTTCGAGCTGCTCCCAGTCGGTGCGGGTCAGCGGGGCGACGGCCGACACCACCGCGACGACGACGTCCGGCACCACCCGCGCGTCGTCGGTCATCACCGCGTGGTCGGGCAGCGCCGTGCGCAGCGCGGCGGCGACACCGTCGGCACCGGAGAGCGGCGGCCCGACCACCAGGACCGTGGTCACCCGGACCGCCCGCCGAGCAGGCGCAGCGATCCCCTGCTGATGTCCGCGCCGCAGCGTTGGTGCAGCGGGCTCACCGGTCCACGGCCGTAGCGGCGCCAGTGGACCGCCCGGGCGAGGTGGGCGGCCGGCGTATCCCCGCGGTCCACGGACCCGCCGTCGGCCTCGACGACGTCGACGGCGGCCGTCATCACCGCCAGCACGACCTCGTCGGACGACAGCCATTCGTCCACCGGACCGTCTGCGAGACAACGCAGTTCGGCCACGGCGTCGACCACCCGCCGGTAGCGCACCCGTGCCGCGGCCGCGTCGAGCGCCGCCAGCGCCTCCGCGACGTTGCTCAGGCCGGCGAGGTGGGCGGTCAGCGCGTCGGGTGCCACCCCGCGCTCCAGCGCGAGGATTGCGTGCGCGAGGCCGAACCGGTCCAGCAGGCCGAGCAGCCGGCTGCGGACCTCGCGGCCGACGGGATGGGGGTCGTCGACGAGGGCGTCCACGTCGGTCATGTTCGGAGGATCGGCGGCGAGGGCGCGCAGCGCGCCGATGACGGCGTCGTCCAGACCGCTCGGACCCAGCGCCGCGAGCAGCCCGACCATCGGGACGGTCGGCAGACCCGAGCGGGCGGTGATGGCCGCGGCGCGGCGCCGTGCGACGGCGAGGGGCCCGCCGGGACCCGTTCCGGCCAGATCGGCCTTGGTCAGCAGCAGCACCACCGGCCGTCCGAGCGCGCGGGCGAGATCGACGTCCTCCCGCTTGGCGTCCTCGGCGATGACGACGGCGCCGACCTCCCCGGCGTCGCGCGACACCACCTCGACGCCGGCCCGCCGCAGCGCGGTCGCCGCGGTACGCCTCCCCACGCCGTCACGCCCCACCACGGCAACCCCGACCGGCCGGCGTAGACGGTGGATGACCGGCGTCAAGCCCGGATGCCCGCGCGTCGCGGCGAACCGCGCGAGGTGGTCGATGAAGGTCTGTGTCACGATGGAATCCCCCCGAAGGCCATCGTCGCACCCTCGGGCACCCCTCCCGAGCGGCGATTTCGCCGCCCCGCGGAAGGCAACCATTGGGTATCAATCCGCACCACGATGCGAGTTCGGCGCCCGTCACGAGAGACGATGGACAAATGCATGCCCAGCGCGAGGACGCCGCTCAGGACGTCGACGCCTCGGCTCCGGCACTCGCGCACCCGTATCCCCGCATCACCAGCTTCCGATCGCGCCGCTCCAGCCTGTCCGACCGGCAGCAGGAGACCTGGACCCGCCGGTGGCCGGAACTCGGCGCGGCGGCCCGCAACGACGATGGCACCCCCGCCGCACCGCTCGACGCCCGGGCCTGGTTCGGCCGCAGCGGACCGCTGGTGCTGGAGATCGGCTGCGGTGCCGGCATCTCGACCCACGCGATGGCCGTCGACGAGCCCGACATCGACGTCATCGCCGTCGAGGTCTACCGCAAGGGACTGGCCCAGCTGCTCGGCGCCGTGGACCGCGACGGGCTCACCAACGTCCGGTTCGTCCGCGGGGACGGCGTCGACGTGCTCGAGTACCTGCTGACCCCCGGATCGCTGACCGGCATCCGCGTCTTCTTCCCGGATCCCTGGCCGAAGGCGCGCCACCACAAGCGCAGGCTCCTGCAGCCGGCCACCGTCGCCCTGATGGCCGACCGCCTCCGCCCGGGCGGTCTGCTGCACGCCGCTACCGACCACGCCGAGTACGCCGAGCAGATCGCGGAGGTCGGCGACGGCGAGCCGCTGCTCCGCCGCGTCGACCCGGACCGCACCGACCTGCCGATGTCGGTCCGCAGGCCGGAGACGAAGTACGAGGCCCGCGGCCTGCGCATGGGTAGTGCCATCACCGAGCTGCTGTGGGAGCGCACATGAGCCTGACCGAGGACGTCCCGCTCGTCGAGGATCCGGACGCCGCACCGGCGGCGCCGCAGCGCGTGCTGCTGGTGTGGGACGCACCCAACCTCGACATGGGCCTCGGTTCCATCCTGGGCGGCAGGCCCACCGCCGCGCACCGGCCGCGGTTCGACGCGCTGGGCCGCTGGCTGCTGTCCCAGACCGCGGACCTGTCCGCCGCCCGGGCCGAGGAGGGCCGCCCGGCCGCGCTCGAGCCCGAGGCCACGGTGTTCACGAACATCGCGCCGGGCAGCGCCGACGTCGTCCGGCCGTGGGTCGAGGCGCTCCGCAACGTCGGATTCGCGGTGTTCGCGAAGCCCAAGATCGACGACGACAGCGACGTCGACTCCGACATGCTCGCACACATCGCATTGCGTCACAGCGAGGGCCTGGCCAGCGTCTACGTCGCCTCCGCGGACGGCCAGGCGTTCCGGCTCCCACTCGAGGACATCGCTCGCGAGGGCATCGGCGTACACGTCCTGGGATTTCGTGAACATGCCAGTTGGGCGTTAGCGTCGGATACCTTGGAGTTCGTCGACCTCGAGGACATTCCCGGCGTCTTCAGAGAATCGCTACCGCGAATCGGCCTTGATTCGCTGCCCGAGCATGGGGCGTGGCTTCAGCCGTTCCGGCCGTTGTCCGCGTTACTCGCCTCGCGCGCCTGACAATTACAAGCAGCTCAGGCCGAAACGACTTGACGCAGATCCAAAGGAGTTGACGTGTTCGCCTGGTGGGGTCGAACGGTGTACCGATTCCGATACGCAGTCATCGGAATCATGGTCGCACTGTGCCTAGGTGGCGGCGTGTACGGGATGAGTCTCGGCGCGCACGTTACTCAGAGTGGTTTCTACGACGAGGGCAGCCAGTCGGTGCACGCCTCGTTGGCGGCCGACGCGGCGTACGGACGTGACACGTCCGGCCACATCGTCGCGCTGTACACCGCACCCGACGGCAAGACCGTCGACGATCCGACCTTCAAGCAGAAGGTCCTGGACAACCTGGCCGAGGTCGAACGCACGCACCCCGACCAGATCCTCCGGACGATCGGCTACTTCAAGGCCCCCGAGGTCCTGAAGACCATGGCCGACGCCGACAAGCAGCACGCCTTCATGTCGGTGCAGCTCAAGGGCGACAACGACGACGCGATCCTGAACAACTACAACAAGAACGTGGGTAGTGACGGCACGACCGTCAAGGAAGCGCTGAACATCCCCGGCATCGAGGTCCAGCAGGCCGGTCTGCAGCCGCTGGCCAGCGAGCTGACCGGCACGATCGGCGAGGACCAGAAGCGCGCCGAGGTGGCCGCGATCCCGCTGGTCTGCGTCGTGCTGTTCTTCGTGTTCGGCGGCGTCATCGCCGCGGCACTGCCCGGCGTCATCGGCGGTCTGACCATCGCGGGCGCCCTGGGCGTCATGCGCCTCGCGGCGGAGTTCATCCCCGTCCACTTCTTCGCCCAGCCGGTGGTGACGCTGATGGGGCTCGGCATCGCCGTCGACTACGGGCTCTTCATGGTCAGCCGATTCCGGGAGGAACTGGCCGAGGGCTACGACACCGAGGCGGCCGTACGCCGCACCGTGATGACGTCCGGCCGGACGGTCATGTTCTCCGCGGTCATCCTGGTCGCATCCTCGGTGCCGCTGCTGCTGTTCCCGCAGGGCTTCCTGAAGTCGATCACCTACGCGATCATCGCGTCGGTCATGATCGCGGCGATCCTGTCGATCACGGTGCTGGCAGCCGCGCTGGCGATCCTCGGCCCGCGCGTCGACGCGCTGGGCGTCAAGACCCTGGTGAAGTTCGCGCTCCCCGACCCCGTCGTGGCAGACCCGGACAACAAGAAGACCAACGTCTTCGCGATCGCCTCGATCCCGCTCGGCGTGCTGCTGCCGCCCGTGGGCATCGCGCTCGGACACATCGCGCGCAAGCGCATCAAGCAGAGCGGCGAGCAGGGCGCGAACCTGGCGCTCATCGGCCAGGTGCTCGGCTACACCGCGCTGTACGGCGCGATGGCCTACGGCATCATGGCGATGAAGGACGCCGACGTCATCGGCAGCGCCGTCTACTGGATGCTGCTCGGCATCGTCATCTTCCTGGTGGTCGTGACGTTCGGCCTGGCACTGGCCCGCTACGTGCCGCTGGCCCGCAAGCCCATCGTGTGGTGGCTGCACTGGCTGGCGGAGAAGACGCAGAAGAACAAGACGCGCGCCGAGGTCGAGAAGGGCTTCTGGGGCAAGCTCGTCAACCGCGTCATGAAGCGGCCCATCGCCTTCGCGGCGCCGATCGTGATCTTCATGATCATCCTCATCATCCCGCTGGGTCAGCTGGCACTCGCCGGCATCAGCGAGAAGTACCTGCCGCCGGACAACTCCGTCCGCCAGGCGCAGGAGGCGTTCGACCGGACCTTCCCGGGCTTCCGCACCGAACCGCTGACGATGGTGCTCGAGAGCCAGAACGGCGAGCCGGTCACCGACCAGCAGATCGCCGAGGTCCGCGCCAAGGCGACGGCCATCCCGGGCTTCATCGAACCCGACGACGACCCGTCGAAGATGTGGCAGGAACGCTCCTACCTCGACGGCGCGTCGAAGAATCCCGACACCCGCGTCATCCAGAACGGCCTGGTGAACCGCGCCGACGCCCCCGAGAAGATCGAGGAGCTGCGCGCGCTGGCCGCTCCCCGCGGCATCACGGTGTCGGTGGGCGGTACGCCCGCGCTGGAACAGGACTCGATCCACAGCCTGTTCGACAAGCTGCCGCTGATGGGTCTGCTGCTCATCACCACCACGACCATCCTGATGTTCCTGGCCTTCGGGTCGGTGGTCCTGCCCATCAAGGCGGCGCTGATGAGCGCGCTGACCCTCGGATCGACGATGGGCGTCCTCACGTGGATGTTCGTCGACGGCCACGGGTCGGGCCTGATGAACTACACGCCGCAGCCCCTGATGGCGCCGATGATCGGTCTGATCATCGCGGTGATCTGGGGGTTGTCGACCGACTACGAGGTGTTCCTGGTCTCCCGCATGGTGGAGGCGCGAGCGCGCGGCATGTCCACCGCGGAGGCCATCCGCATCGGCACCGCGACCACGGGTCGACTGATCACCGGCGCCGCGCTGGTGCTGGCGGTGGTCGCGGGCGCGTTCGTGTTCTCCGACCTGGTCATGATGAAGTACCTGGCGTTCGGCCTGCTGCTCGCGCTGCTGCTCGACGCGACGGTCGTCCGCATGTTCCTGGTGCCCGCGATCATGAAGATGCTCGGCGACGACTGCTGGTGGGCGCCGCGCTGGATGAAGCGTCTGCAGGAGCGCCTGGGCCTCGGCGAGACGGAGCTGCCCGACGAACTGCGGCGGCCCGTGGTCCGCGAGCAGGAGAACGACCCGGCCGCACTGGTCGGCGCCGGCGCCCCGATCCGGCCGCGCCCGCCGCACGATCCCGGGCATCCCGAGGGTGGCCTGCCCGTGGCACCTCGACCGGGTCTGCCGACCGGGCCGTCCGGTGGTCGCGCACAGCCGCAGGCCGTCCCGGCCCGGGTCAGCCAGCCGTCCGCGTCGGCGACGACGCGGATCCCGACGCCTGCGGGTGCGGGTTCCGGCGAAGCGCCGACGACGCGCTTCTCCGCACCCACCGAGCCGGTGCCGTCGGCGAACGCGACGGCCGCCACGCAGCGGACGCCGCGCGTCGACCCCGGCCGTACAGCTCCCCCGCGCGGTGGCGCACCCCGTGCCCCCGAGCCGACGCCCGCTCGCACGCCGGAACCGGCGCGTGCGGCGAACCGCGAGATCGAGTCCTGGCTCGGCGAGCTGCGGGGTGCGGCGCCCAGCGGTCCGGCGGCGGGTCCGACTCCCGCGCAGCCCTCCGCGGAGCCGACCCGCGCGATGCCCGGACAGCGGTCCGCGCCGGCCGAGGAGGAGGCCGGCTCAGGCACATCGGCGTCCTCCGGCCGCGACGAGCCGACCACCGCCATCCCCACGCCGCGCAAGCAGGACGCCGATTCGACCGAGAAGATCGACCTCCGCGACGCGGCGCTCGAGGAGGAGCGCAAGCGGCGTGGCGGTGGCGTGAGTGCCGCAGATCTGCTGCGTCGCGAAGGGCGCATGTAGCCCTCGCGGCAACGCCCGCTGACGTAGGCTCGACGTTGCCCGACGTCCGCCCGGACACGCTCGTCGGCCATGGGCGTCGGGGGGTCTGATGCGGGATGATCGGTAAGTCCGAACGGGTACCGCCGCGGACGATCGTGGTGGGATCGTCGGCCGGCGGCTTGAACCCCCTCACGGCGCTACTGGGCGCCGTTCCGGACCGAACCGGCTGGTGCTTCGTCATCGCACAGCACGTGGGACCCACGGACCGGAGCATGCTGGTCGATCTGTTACAGCGGATCACCCCGATGCGGGTCGTCGAAGCGCGCGACGGCTCCCTCCTCGAACCCGAAGTCGTGTTCGTCGCTCCGCCCGGCGCCGACATCGTGGTGAACGATCGCACCGTGGGCCTGATGTCGGCCGACGGCGAACGCCGGCCGTGGCCGAGCATCGACCGGCTGTTCGCCTCCGCCGCGACGTCCTTCGGCGAGGCGTCCGTCGGCATCGTGCTGTCCGGGACCGGGCACGACGGTGCCGCAGGGGTGGCCGCCATCGGCATGGCGGGCGGAGTGGTCATCGCCCAGGACCACTCGTCGGCCGCATTCGAGTCCATGCCCGACGCGGCCGACGCCACGGGTGCGGCAGACCTCCGGCTTCCGCCGCAGGAAATCCCGGCCGCACTCGTCCGCATCCTCTCCGGCGCGGTAGACGTACCGGAGTTCGAGCCGGCCGACGTCGACGACGACATGGGGCTCGACGACGAGGCCGTCGAGGCGACCGTCGCCGCGCTGCGATCGGCGACGGGCGTCGACTACTCGGGCTACAAGCGGACGACCCTGCGCCGTCAAATCGAACGCCGACTGCGCGTCACCGACCGAACACCGGCGGAGTATGCGAGCGTCCTGGCCACCAGCCCCGGTGAGGCAACCGCCCTCACCCACGGCCTCCTCGTCGGCGTCACGGCGTTCTTCCGGGACAGCGCCGTATGGGACGAGGTCGCCGTGCAGCTACGCGACGTCGTCGGCACCCTCGACCCGACCATGCAGCTGCGGATGTGGGTGCCCGGCTGCGCCAGCGGCGAGGAGGTCTACACCCTGACCATGCTGGCCGCCGAGGCACTGGGCCGGGACACCCACGCGCTGTCCGACCGCCTGAAGATCTTCGCGACCGATCTCAACGAATCCGCACTCTCCGCGGCGCGCCGTGGCCGCTACTCCGACGGATCGACCGCGGCCATCCCGGCGATGCTGCGCGAGCGCTGGCTGACGCGGGTGGGGCAGGACTGGGAGGTGGCCCCCGACCTGCGGGAGTGTGTGGTGTTCGCCCGACACAACGTGGCCTTCGACCCGCCGTTCCCCCGCCTGCACCTGATCTCGTTGCGCAACACCATGATCTACTTTCAGCCCCACCTGCAGGAGCGGGTGCTCGAACTGTTCAGGTTCGCGCTGTTGCCGGACGGCCTCCTGATCCTGGGGAAGTCGGAGAACGTGCCGCGCCTCGGCCTGCGATTCGCCGTGGTGGCGGCCGAGCACCGCATCTACCGGCGGCGCAGCGTCGACGGCCCCGTGCGGGCGCCGGCGGGCCGGTTCGCCCCGATGACCGCGGCCGTGGCCAAATCCGCTGCCGTGCAGCGCCATGACCACGACGCCGCGCTGTACCGGCGTCTTCTCCGCGTCCTCGCCGCGCCGTCCCTGGTACTCGACGGCGACGACCGTCTGCTCGAGGTGGTCGGCGACGTCTCGCCATGGTGCGCGGTCGGCGAGGGCCGCCATTTCGGGTACGCCGCCGAACTGGTTCGAGAGCCCTACCGTCTGGCGGTGCGAATCCTGCTCAGCCAACTGCGGCACGGCAGCGCCGAGGTGATGGAACGGACGGTGGCAGGACCCGACGGTCCGGTCACGCTCCGCGCCGCACGGGTGGCGGCCGACGGGATCAGCACCGTGGTGAGCTTCGACGTCCCCCTGGCGTCGACGACCGGCTCCGAGGTGGCCGCCGTCGTGTCCGTCGCCGACCCGCAGATGACGAAGGCCCTGGAGTCGGCGCAGGACGCGTTGCAGGCCACGATCCAGGACCTGAGTGGCTCGAACGAAGAACTGCAGGCCCTCAACGAGGAACTGCAGGCGTCCACCGAGGAACTGCAGGCGTCCACCGAGGAGGCGCAGGCCTCGAACGAGGAACTCGAGGCCGCCAACGAGGAACTCGTCACCCTGAATCAGGAACTCCAGGCCCGAAGCGCCGAGTTGACGGTGGCCAACTCGGATCTGGAGAACATCCAGGCGTCGCTGACCAGCGGGCTCATCATCGTCGATCGCGACCTGCGGGTGCTGCGCTACACGCCGATCGCGGTGCGGCTCTTCTCGCTGATCCCGGAGGACGTCGGCCGCCCCCTGCCTGCCGTGCCCACGACGATCGCGGTCCCAGCGCTGGCCGCCGACCTCCATCAGACGATCCTCACGCGCACCCCCCAGCTGTTCGAACTCAGCGACGCCACCCGCGACCTCCTGCTTCAGTTGCAGCCCTACACGGGTTCGCACGGCGAGGTGCTCGGCGCACTGGTCATCGTCATCGACGTCGGCGACGTCGCCGAGGCCCGCCGGGAGCGGCAGCGGGCGCTCACCACCCTGGAGACCGTCGCGGGATCCGTCCGCGAGCTCGTCTGGCAGCGGGACGGATCGGACGGCTTCACCTTTCTCAACGGCCGCATCGCCGACGTCTACGGGCTCGACCGGCAGAAGGTGCTCGACGATCCGACGCTCCTCACCGCCGCCATACATCCGGCCGACCGTGCCCGGGTGGCCTCGGTGATGGCCAACTCAGACCGCCGGTGGCAGTTGGAGTACCGCATCGTCCGACCCGACGGATCGGTGCGCTGGATCGACGAGTCAGCCTCCGCTGCACCTGATTCGGAATTGATCACGGGTAGCGCACTCGACGTCACCGACCGACACCACCTACAGGAAGCCGCGACAGAACGTGGCGCGGTGCTCGATGCGCTGCTGACCACCCGCACCGTGGGCATGCTGATCCTCGACGCCGACGACCGGATTCTTCAGGTCAGCGAACTCGTCGCCGCCATCGCCGGACACAAGGCCGAGACGCTGATCGGAACGCCCCTGGGCGTCCTGATGGAACCCGAGCCCACTCCGACGCCGGGGCCCGGCGCGCCTCACGGCCGAGACACCCGCCGTATCCTCGGCCCGGACGGCACCTACCGCGCCGTCACCATCGAGCTGCTGCCGGTCGCACTCGCGACCGCCGATGGCGCCCACGACGTACCCGGACGGGTCGCCTTGATCCACGACGTCACCCAGATGCGGGAAATCTCGGCGGATCTGGCAGCCCACGAGCAGTTCGACCAGCAGACCGGATTGCTCACGAGGACGTACTTCCGGTCCCGCACCGACGACCAGGTACGCACCGGCTCAGCGGAGTTCGCCGTGTTGTGGATCGACCTCGACGGGTTCAAGGAGATCAACGACCGTTTCGGGCACCGCTCTGGTGACATCCTGCTGGCCACGATCGCGTCCCGACTTCGGCGCGCAGCGCGGCGCTACGACGTGATCGGTCGCCTCGGCGGCGACGAGTTCGCCATGCTGATCACTCGGGTCCAAGACCTCGACGGGATCGAGACCCTCGTCCACCGCATCCTTACTGCGGTACGCGAACCGATCGACATCGACGGCACGCTCGCCTACGTTTCGGCATCGGTGGGCATCGCGTTGCATCCGCACGATGGCGTGACCGCAGACGAGCTGCTGCACAACGCCGACACCGCGATGTACGCCGCCAAGCACCAGGGCCGCGACCGTCACGTCTACTTCGCCGGCGACATGAACCGGCGCGCCGACGAGCGCGCGGAGATACGCCGGGAACTGGCGGGTGCCGTTCGCAACAGGGAGTTCGAACTGCACTATCAGCCGGTGCTGGACGTCGCGACCGGCAAGGTCGCCCACGTGGAGGCGCTGGTCCGGTGGCGGCGACACGGAGAGATCCGCACCGCCGAGACCTTCCTCGGCCACGCCGCGGAGACCGGCCAGTTGCGCGGGATCGGCCGCATCGTCCTGGGGCTCCTCGACACCGACATCGCCGAGCTGCACCGCCGCTTCGGCGACGCCGGGCCGCGGGTGGCGGTCAACCTCTCGGGTGCCGAACTCGAGGAGCGCGACATCATCGACTGGCTGGTGGCATGGCACCCTCCGGGCGGCTTCGAACGGGTGATCGCAGAGGTCACCGAGTCCGTGCTGTTGGCCCCTGGTGGGCGGGCAGTGGACACCGTGACGGTCCTTCGTCGCCTCGGTGCCACGATCAGCATCGACGACTTCGGCACCGGCTACTCGAACCTCGAGGCGCTCGACCGGCTGCAACCCGACATCATCAAGATCGACAGGTCGCTGCTCGAGCGGGCCGCGACCGCGGTGGACGGCCGGGGCGCCAACATCCTGCGGGCCGCCGTCCAGCTCGCCCGGGCCCTCGACGCCCAGGTGGTGATGGAGGGCGTGTCCGACGAGGCGATGTGGGAACGGGTCCGGGCGCTCGGCGTCGACCTGGCTCAGGGTTACTTCCTCGCGAAACCCATGCCGCTGCACGCCCTGGTGGACTGGCTCGGTGCGTCCGGGGCCGAGGGCTAGCGAGGCTCGGGACCCGTGTCCGGCTCCGGCTCGTCCGGTTGGGCGGCCGGCCCCTTGATCGGTCCGCCTACCGCGGCCGCGACCCCTTCGGCCGTGGCGCCGTGGTCCTCGGCGATCAGCACCCGCACCGCGCTGTTGAGCACCGCGACGATCGGGACGGCCAACAGCGCCCCGACGATCCCGGCCAGCACGCCGCCGGTCGCGATGGCGAGCACCACCGCGAGCGGGTGGATGGACACGGCGCGGCCCATCACCAGCGGCTGCAGCACGTGCGCCTCCAGCTGCTGCACCGCGATGATCAGCCCGAAGGTGATCGCGGCGTAGACCCACCCCTTGGCGATCAGCGCGACGATGACCGCGATCCCACCGGTCAGCACCGCACCGACCAGCGGGATGAACGCACCCATGAACACCAGTGACGCCAGCGGCAGCGCCAGGGGGATCCCCATGATCGCCAGCCCGGTGCCGATGCCGATGGCGTCGACCAGCGCCACCAGGAACGTGGCGCGCACGTAGCCGATCAGCGAATGGAAACCGGCTCGCCCGGCGTCACGCACCCGGTCGCGGACCGTCACGGGGAAGACGAGGCTCACGAACGCGAAGATGTTCCGCCCGCCGTGCAGCAGGAAGATCACCGTGAAGAACATCAGCAGCGCGCCGGTGACGATCTCGGCGATGGTGCCCGCCGTGGAGAACGCGCCGCTGGTGAGCTTGGCCTGGTTGTTCTTCAGCGCCTCGATCGCCGCGTCGGTCGCGCTCTTCACCTGGTCGTTGCTGAAGTGCGACAGCATGCCCGTCGACAGCGTCTCCCGTGCACCGGCGATGCTGCGCGTGACCTGCTCGATGAGCGCAGGCGCACCCTCGACGAACTGGCTGACGACGAACGTGAGCAGCCCGCCGACCACCACCAGGCTGCCGAGCATCACCAGGGCGACGGCCGCGCCACGGTTCAGCCCGCGGCCGTCGAGGTGGTCGACGACGGGGAGCAGCATCGCCGCCACCATCGTCGCGAGCAGCACCGGGACCACGATCACCTCGAGGTGGCCGACCACCCACAGCAGCGCGACGAGGGCACCGAGGATGACGATCAGCCGCCACGACCAGGCCGCCGCCTTGCGGACCAGCGGACTGACCGACGCATCGGCCGCGGCGTCCAGCGGCATCCCTCGAGACATGGCGGAAGCGTAACGAGTCGACACGGCACGACGAGGGACGCTTTGCCTGGACACGTCCGCCGTTACCCTGTTAGGCGTGTCGCTAGAGGAGCCGGCCGGCGACGCTCGTCCCGAGGGCCGCCCACGCGGCAAGTATTGGTGGGTGAGGTGGGCGCTGATCGCGCTCGCGGTCATCGTGCTCACCGTCGAGGTGGTGCTGGTCTGGGACCAGTTGGCCAAGGCGTGGAAGAGCCTGCGGACGGCCGACCCGCGGTGGGTGATCGCCTGCGTGGTCGCGTCGATGCTCTCGATGCACAGCTTCGCGCAGATCCAGCGCACGCTGCTGCGGTCGGCGGGCGTGACCGTCCGCCAGTGGCGCTCCGAGGCCGCCTTCTACGCGGGCAATGCGCTGTCGACCACCATGCCCGGCGGCCCGGTGCTGTCCGCGACGTTCATCTACCGCCAGCAGCGCATCTGGGGTGCGACGCCGGTGGTCGCATCCTGGCAGCTGGTGATGTCCGGCGTGCTGCAGGCCGTCGGCCTGGCGCTGCTCGGCCTCGGCGGCGCCTTCCTGCTCGGCGCCAGCAAGAACCCGCTGTCGCTGATCTTCACGCTCGGCGGGTTCGTCGCGCTGCTGCTGCTCGCGCAGTCGGTGGCGTCCAACCCCCAGCAGATCGACGGCATCGGCGTCCGGGTGCTCACGTGGGTCAACTCGATCCGCGGCAAGCCCGCCGACACCGGGTTGGCCAAGTGGCGCGAGACCCTCGAGCAGCTCGAGTCGGTGAGTCTCGGCCGCCGGGCGCTGGGGACGGCGTTCGGCTGGTCGCTGTTCAACTGGATCGCCGACGTGGCGTGTCTCGCGTTCGCCGCCTACGCCGCGGGCGGGCACCCGTCGCTGGCCGGCCTGACGGTGGCCTACGCCGCGGCGCGCGCGGTCGGGTCGATCCCGCTGATGCCGGGTGGCCTGCTGGTCGTCGAGGCCGTGCTGGTGCCCGGTCTGGTGACGAGTGGGATGACGCTGGCCTCGGCCATCTCGGCGATGCTGATCTACCGGATGGTCAGCTGGATCTTCATCTCGGCGATCGGCTGGGTGGTGTTCTTCTTCATGTTCCGCACCGAGAAGGACATCGACCCCGACGCCGCCCTCGCGGGTGGCATCGACGCCGAACCCGCCGACGGGGAACCGCCGTTCAGCCCCGATCCGGAGGTGGTTCACGAACCCGAGTCGCGGCGCGATCCCGAGCCCTAGGATCGATGGATGAGCGCACCGGTGCCCCGCATCGTCGCCGTCCTCGCCGCGCTGGCAGTGCTGACGGCCTGTTCCGGGTCGAGCGAAACACGCTCGCAGACCGACGAATCCGCCGCCACGTCGACCTCGGCCCCGGCCGAGGCGGGACCCGTCGCGGCCACCCCGGTGCTGGCGCGCGTGGCGTCGCCGCCGGTCCCGGTGCCCATGACCGACGGCAAGGTGCACCTCGCCTACGAGCTGTCGCTCACCAACGCGATGGGTCAGGACGTCGACCTCCGGTCGGTGGCCGTCACGGCCGGCGATCGCACCCTGCTCGAGCTGTCTGGCGCCGGGCTGGCCTACTGGACGAGGATCCTCGGGTCGGGTGACACGCCGACCACGCGTCTCGGTCCGGCACAGGCCGCCACGGTCTGGCTCGACGTCGTCATCGACGGCGCCGAGGGTGCCACTCCCGCTGTGCCGCAGCAGCTCTCGCACACCCTGGTCGTCGGCCTCACCAAGCCGATGCCTCCCCTGCTACCCGCCACGATGACCGAGGACGTCGCGCCCGTGACGGTCTCGACCCGCGAGCCGGCCACGATCGCGCCGCCGCTCGATGGACCCGGCTGGCTGGACGGCAACGGCTGCTGCGACATGACCGCGCACCGGATGGCCCTCAACCCGCTCAACGGAAGCCTCTACGCTGCAGAGCGATTCGCCATCGACTACGTGCGGCTCGCACCGGACGGCACGGTGTTCCGCGGCGACCAGACCAGGACCGAGTCGTATCCCTACTTCGGCGACGAGATCCACGCGGTGGCCGACGGACCCGTCGTGTCGGTGCTCGACGGCCTGCCCGAACAGGTCCCAGGCCGCAACCCCGAGGGCCTGAAGCTGGAGGAGTACGGGGGCAATCACGTGGTACAGGACATCGGGGACGGGAACTATGCGTTCTACGCACACCTGAAGACCGGGACGGTGGCGGTGAAGCCGGGCGACCGCCTCACCGCGGGACAGGTGCTCGGGAACCTCGGCAACAGTGGCAACACCGACGCCCCGCACCTGCACTTCCACCTGATGGACGGCCCCGACCCGCTGATGGCCGAGGGATTGCCGTTCGTGTTCGGGTCGTTCGAGACCACCGGGCGCCTGGCTACGATGGACGCCCTCGGCCCGATACTCGACGGAAGGCCCGCCGCCATGCAACCCGGGATCACCGCCCGCGAGGACACCAACGTCAGCCCGCTCGTCCTCGACGTGATGACCTATGACGTCGGCTGAGCGGGACCGCCGCGCCGCTGCGCTGGCCCTGATCGCCGACGCCGCGTGCGTGCTGGCGTTCGCCGCCGTGGGCAGGCGCAGTCACGAAGAGGGCCTCACTCTCACGGGCGTGTTCGAGACCGCATGGCCCTTCCTGTCGGGAACGGCGCTGGGCTGGTTGGTGATTCGCGGTTGGCGCCGGCCGAGCGCGCTGATGCCCACCGGCGTCGCGGTGTGGGTGGCCACCGTGGTCGTCGGCATGGCGCTGCGCAAGGCGACGTCCCAGGGCACCGCCGTCAGCTTCGTGGTGGTCGCTTCCCTCGTGACCGCAATCCTGTTACTCGGCTGGCGCGGCGGCGCAGCGATCCTGGCTCGGCGCCGAGGAGTTCGACCCGGTCTGTGATCTCGTCGCCGTCCTGACCGGTCGACACGGTCAGCGTTGCCCGTAGCCCACCGAGCGGTCCGTCGGAGAGTTCGATGGTGCCGCCGTGCAGCGCGGCCTGCTGCGCCACCAGTGCCAGACCGAGTCCGGACCCACCGGGCGCGGCGGTGCTGCCTCGGGCGAAGCGGCCCATGACGGCACCGTGCTCCTCGGCGGGCAGTCCCTTGCCGTTGTCGTCGACCACGATCACCATGGATCGGTCCCGCCGGTGCGCGGCGAGCACGATCTGTGTCGCCTCCCCGTGCGCTATGGCGTTGCGCACCAGGTTGTCCACCGCGAGCCGCAGTCCACCGGGCCACCCCCAGACGGTGCCGACGTCGTCGTCGGTCTCGACTGCGATCTCGACGCCCACCGCGTAGGTGTTCTCCCGTGCGACGCGGTCGAGCATGTCGGTGACGTCGATCGCCTCGCGGTCCTCGGCCTGTGCCAGCTGCCCGGACGCGAGCTGTCCCAGTGCAGTGATGATCGCCTCGACGCGCCGCTGCGCCCGCGACAGGTCGGCGACGACCTCCTCGCGCTCGTCGGCGGGAAGGTCGTGGATGCGCAGCGTGTCGAGGTCGGCGCGCATCGCGGTCAGCGGCGTCCGCAGCTCGTGGGCGGCGTTCGCGGCGAAGTCCTGTGCCGCCTGCAGGCTGTTGGTGGTCGCCTGCTGCGCTGCGGTCAACCGGCTGAGCATGCCGACCATCGCATCCGAGAGTTCTTCGGCCTCACGGACTCCCGTGACGGCCTCGATCTTGTCGGTGCCCTTGCCCAGCCGCATCGTCTGCACGGTCAGCCGCCGCAGCGGCCGGATCGCCGGGCCCGCGAGCAGCCAGCCCAAGCCGCCGGCGATCAGCACCGTGCCCACGCCGACCGCGGTGTACAGCGGGATCCTGGCCGGGCTCAGCAGGATGCTGTCGGCGCGGATGCCCACCGACATCAGCACGCCGCCCCGCTGATCCATCGGAATCGTGCGCACCCGGTACTCGATGCCGTTGACCTCGACGGTCTCGGTGCCCGGCACCAGCTGCGGGAGCTGGAACCCGCGCTGGAACACCACCTGTCCCGACGAGCGCGACCGTCCGGTGGTCAGGACGCCGCGGCTGGGGTCGCTGAGCTGCTCGGGATACATGCTGGCGTCGACGATCGAGTCCAGCCGTCGATCCAGCTGTGCCGCATCGTTGTTCGCCAGCACCACCGACGTCAGCACGGTGAACACCGCGACCACGGCCGCCGCGGCGGCGGCCGACGCCAGTGCCACGCGGGTGCGCAGCGACGCGGAGCGGAGGAAGCGTGGGAGCGGCACCTGCGAGCCGCTACGGATCCTGGCGCAGGACGTAGCCGATGCCGCGCACGGTGTGGATCACCCGCGGCTGCCCCTCGCGCTCCAGCTTGCGTCGCAGGTAGCTGATGAACACGTCGGCCACGTTGGTGTCGACGTCGAAGTCGTAGCCCCACACCAGTTCGAGCAGACGCTGACGGGACAGGACCACGCCCGCGTTCTCGGCGAGCACGGCCAGCAGGTCGAATTCACGCTTGGTGAGTTCGGCGCGCTCGCCGTCGACGAACACCAGGCGGCGCGCCGTGTCGATGGTCAACGGACCCACCGTCATGGTGTCCGACGCCTGCTCCGAGTGCGCCGACCTGCGCAGCAGCGCGTGCAGGCGCGCGACGAGCTCACCGAGGTCGAACGGCTTGGTGAGGTAGTCGTCGGCGCCGGCCTCGAGCCCGGCGATCCTGTCGTTCACGGTGTCGCGCGCCGACAGCACGCAGATCGGGATGTCGTTGCCCAGGGCGCGCAGCGCGGTCACCACGGCGACGCCGTCGAGTTCGGGCATCTGCACGTCCAGCACCAGCGCGTCGTGCGTCTCGGTGGACAGCAGACGCAGCGCTTCCTTGCCGTTCGATGCGACGCGCACGTCGAAGCCCGAGTGCCGCAGACCGCGCGACACCGAGGTGCGCACGTCCGGATCGTCGTCGACCATCAGGACCATCCGGCCGGAGCCGTCCGAGGACGGCTCCTGACCGATCCCGTCCCCCGCGGTGAGCGGTGCCCCCTGCCTCAGCGGCACGGGGCCTACGGGAGTGCGGGCGCCGGTGCCGAGCCGCAGCGGTTCTTCAGGTCGACGAGCGGCTGGCGAATGCCCGTCAGCTCGGCCTTGGTCTGCGGGTTGTCGTTCAGGTAGCGATCGACCTCGACGCGGACCTCGTCGCGGTTCTTGCCCTCGAGGCCGGTGAAGAAGTTGTTCACGTCCGGGTGGGTGAACAGGTAGGCCGACGTCGACGCCGAGACGCCGGAGGCCACGCCCGCCAGATCGGCGGCGGTGCAGTTCGGCGGGTTGGGCGCGGGCTCCGCCATGGCGGAGGGCAGCGCACCGAACAGCATTGCGCCTGCGATCGCGCCGGCGCCCACGACGCCGGCTACCGCACGTCGCCCAGCATTGGCCGAGAGCAACATGATCAAGCTCCTTCTTCGAAAACGGAGTGGCCGTAACCCCAGGCGGTTACCGACATCGAAAAGCTAAGCAGAATCCCCGACGAGTTTCTTGCCTTGCGGTCAATCAGCTGTGAGAAACCGTAAAAGCCCAGGTGAAATTCTTCGCCTCGGTGCCGTTCGCGACGGCAGTCGCTATCCGGCGGTGATCGACGGGGGTCCGGGCAGCGGGCCCGCGCCCTGTCGCGGTGCCGTGCGGGGGGTCGGCACCGTGGGTGCGACGGCGCCCGGGACGGCGACCGTCTGCGCCGACGGCGAGCCCGCCGGCAAACCACCGGGGACCGTTCCGGCGACCGCGCCGCCCTGCGACTGGGCGGTCTGCATCAGACCCATCAGCTGCGGCAGCGTAAGCGGCAGCTTGCACCGGCCCGACAGCGACACCAGCGGCGCCTGCAACGCCTTCATGTCGTCGGCGACCTCGGGATTGGCGTCGAAGTAGGTCTTCAGAGCTACCAGCGACTGGGGTCCGCCCTGCTGCTGCGAGATCGTGGTCAGCGCGGTGTTGGTCTGCGGGTGCGCGTCGAGGTAGCCGCCCGTGGACGTCGCGACCGAGCCGATCGTCTTGGCCACCTCGCTGGCCGCGCACGGGTCCGTGGCCGCGGTCGCCGACGGGGCGGACAGGCCGCCCGGCACGGCGAGCGCCGCGACGGCGGCACCTCCGGCTGCAGTCACAGCGAACACGCCGAGCAGTCCTCGTCGGACGGCTCCGGTGGTATGGGTCATGGGTTGCTCCTCACGGTCCACGCACGCTCCTGGCTGCGTGAACGCTCGCTATCGGGCGGCGATCGAATCCCCGACCCATCGCCGATTCGAGTCATATTGCCATCGACCCGCACCGCTCGCACAATCCACTCAGCTAATCCTCAGCCCGATGCGGCGCCGGGCGGTGGGCCACGCGCGGCACACGCCGGTCGGTGGTGGCCGACGAGCGGGTCCGAAGACGCCCCCCACCAGCCGAAAGCCACTCTCGGGCGGGCAACCGTACACGGTGCTGCGGTACGCTCCAGTCTACGAAACGCCGGGGAGAAGGCCGAGGTTCGTCATCCAGCAGTTCATGATGCGCTTGAGCAGCAACCTGCGCAGATACCGCTGGGCGGTCTTCGCGGCGTGGCTGTTCCTTCTCCTCCCGTCGGTGTACCTCGCGCTGACCAACTCCGGCAACCTCGTCGGAGGCGGTTTCGAGGTCTCCGGGTCGCAGTCGCTGAACGTCGAGTACCAGGTCGAGGACCACTACCCCGACCAGGGCGCATCGCCCCTGGCGCTGGTCGCGGCCCCCCGCGCGGACGCGTCCTTCGCCGACATGACGGCCGCCGTCGGAGAACTGGAGCGCATCGCCGCGGGCGAGCCCCGCGTCACCATCCTGCGCAACCCGCAGCAGCCGCCGCCGCAGCCCGACCGGCCCTACGTGCTGTCCCTGCAGACGGGGTTCGACAGCGGCAGCACCGACATCGCCAAGAAGCTGCGCAAGGACATCGGCATCGACGGCGAGGAGCCCGGCGAGACGGCGGACGGCAAGGTCCGGCTGTACGTGATCGGCCAGGGTGCGCTCAGCGCGGCGGCGGGTGAGGCCACCAAGCACGACATCGCCCAGGCCGAGAAGTGGAACCTGCCGATCGTCCTGATCGTGCTGCTGGCCGTGTTCGGGTCGCTGGCAGCCGCCGCCCTGCCGCTGCTGCTCGGCGTGTGCACGGTCGCGGTGACGATGGGCCTGGTCTTCCTGCTGTCCACGGTCACCACCATGTCGGTGTTCGTGACGTCGACGGTCTCCATGTTCGGCATCGCGCTCGCGGTGGACTACTCGCTGTTCATCCTCATGCGGTTCCGGGAGGAGCTGCGGGCGGGCCGCGACGCCGAGCAGGCGGCGGACGCCGCCATGGGCACGTCGGGCCTGGCGGTGCTGCTGTCGGGCCTGACGGTGATCGCGTCGATGACCGGCATCTACCTGATCAACACGCCGGTGCTGTCGTCGATGGCCACCGGCGCCATCCTCGCCGTGGCCGTCGCCGTCCTTACCTCGACCACGCTGACCCCGGCCGTGCTGCGCACGTTCGGCAAGCACGCCGCGAAGCGGTCGACGTAC
The DNA here is from genome assembly GCF_056679845.1 of Mycobacterium sp. PTI7. Lineage (NCBI taxonomy): Bacteria > Bacillati > Actinomycetota > Actinomycetes > Mycobacteriales > Mycobacteriaceae > Mycobacterium > Mycobacterium sp. PTI7. Next base: position 5,183,036 of record NZ_CM155252.1, on the reverse strand, counting down.
CTGCACATGTCCCGCCGCCCCGACGTCACGCAGTCCCGGTTCTGGACGCGCTGGGTCACGTGGGTGATGCGCAGGCCGTGGATCTCGGCGATCGCCGCGGCCGCCTGCCTGCTTGCCTTCGCCGCGCCCGCGTTCGCGATGACGCTCGGCAACAGCCTGCAGCGCCAGTTCGAGCCCACCCACGAGATCCGCGGCGGCATCAACGCGGCCGCCGAGGCGCTCGGCCCCGGCGCGCTGGGGCCCATCCGCGTGCTGGTGACCTTCCCGGACGGCGGCGCGAACCAGCCCGCGAACGCTCCGACGCTGACGGCGATCGAGCAGAGGATCGCCGAGGCGCCCTACGTGGTCAACGTGTCACCGCCGGTGTTCGGCGACGACAACCGCAGCGCGCTGACGTCGGTGGTCCTGTCGATCGACCCCGAGGAGGCCGGCGCCCGCGACACCATCGACTGGCTGCGGGCCAACGTGCCCGAGGCGGCCGGTGACCGCGCGACGATCGACGTCGGCGGCCCGACCGCCCTGCTCAAGGACTTCGACGACCGCGTCTCGGCCAGTCAGCCGCTGGTGTTCGTGTTCGTGGCGCTGATCGCGTTCGTCATGCTGCTGATCTCGATCAGATCAGTGTTCCTGGCGTTCAAGGGCGTGCTGATGACGGTGCTGTCGGTGGCCGCGGCCTACGGCAGCCTCGTGGTCGTCTTCGAGTGGGGCTGGTTGGAGTCGCTCGGGTTCGAGCCGCTGACGTCGATCGACAGCACCATCCCGCCGCTCGTCCTCGCGATGACGTTCGGTCTGTCGATGGACTACGAGATCTTCCTGCTCACCCGCATCCGGGAACGTTTCGTCCAGACCCAGAACACCCGCGACGCCGTCGCCTACGGCGTGAGCACCAGCGCGCGGACCATCACCAGCGCCGCGCTGATCATGATCGCGGTGTTCGTCGGGTTCGCGTTCGCGGGCATGCCGCTCGTCGGCCAGCTCGGCGTGGCGTGCGCGGTGGCGATCGCGGTCGACGCCACCATCGTCCGCCTCGTCCTGGTGCCCGCACTGATGGCGATGTTCGCCGAGTGGAACTGGTGGCTGCCGCGCTGGCTGGATCGCATCCTGCCGTCGGTGGACTTCGAGAAGCCGCTGCCCAAGATCGACATCGGCGACCTGGTGATCATCCCGGAGAACATCTCCGAGACCGGCCCGTCGGGCAGCGACATCCGCACCGTCGTCAGGACCGCCGCGAAGCTGAAGAACCTCGCGCCGCAGAGCATCATCGTCGCCGATCCGCTGGCCTTCAGCGGCTGCGGTCCCTGGATCAAGGGCGGCGACGAACCGCAGCTCGTCGGATCGGTGGCCCGCGCGCAGGCCCCGGGCGCGATCCCCTCCGGTCGCGCCGCTCGCCCCGACGTTCCCTCCCGTCGCTCCGCTCGCCCCGACGTCCCCAACGGCGCGGCCGCCGACACCGTCCGGATCGGCACCCGCAGCGGCAGCCGGTTCACCTCCCGGGTCGGCTCCGGCGGGGGCAACGGCAAGCGGACCGCGCCCGCGACCGTGCACCCCGTCACCATGTGGCGCGGCCGGCTCGCCGTGGCCCTCGACGCCCTGCAGACGACGGCCGACGCCGACGAACCCGTGGTCGAGCGGCGCAAGCCCATGGAGACCACCAACGTGCTGCTGCCCACCGGCGACCGGTTGCAGATCCCCACCGGCGCCGAGACGCTGCGGCTGAAGAGCTACCTGATCATGTGCCGCAACTCACGACGCGACTTCGCGGAGTTCGCCGATCTGGTCGACTCGATGGAGACCCAGACCGCCGCGGAGGTGCTGGCCCGGATGGACCGGTATTACTCTGGGAACCGCTCGCGTAGACAGTGGGTGGCCACGCAGTTGATCCGGCGGCTGGCCGACCCCCACCCGTCGGACGTGGACGACGCACCGACCGACGGTCAGGCGCCGGACCCCGACGGGCAGGCAGACTGGGAGCGGGTGAGGAGTCGCTGCCTATCCGTGGCGGTGGCGATGCTGGAGGAGGCTAGGTGACGTTGTCCGCTGATACGCGGAACACGCGCAGCGACGCCGCTTCCGGCCGTCCGCGTCCTCCCACCTCCCCGCCGCAGCGCCCGCAGGTCGACGACCGTCCCGTCGAGTTCTGGCCGACGTCGTCGATCCGCGCCGCGCTCGACACCGACGACCTCACCGTCTGGCAGCGCATCGTCGTCGCGGTGAAGCGCGACCCCTACGGCAGAACCGCCCGGCAGGTCGAGGAGGTCCTGGAGACGGCGCCGCCCTACGGCGTGTCCAAGGCGCTGGCCGAGGTGCTGGTGCGCACCCGCGCCCACCTCGAGGCCAACGAGTGCGCCGAGGTCGCCCGCCACGTGCGGCTGCTGCTCGAGCGTTCCGGTCTGGGCCAGCAGGAGTTCGCGTCGCGGATCGGGCTGCCGCCCACCACGCTCGCCACCTACCTCGAGGGCAAGGACTGCCCTCCGGCATCACTGATGATCCGCATGCGGCGACTCTCGGACCGCTTCGCCAAGATCCACGACGAGCGCGCCGAGCGCTGAGCTACTAGCGCGAGTTGACCGGCGTCACGTCGACCACGCGCCAGGTGCCGTCGTCCTTGGTGAGCGTGATCCGCAGCGCGTAGACGGCGACGTCCGCGGGCTTTCCCGGGGCGTTCTGCGTGCCCCGCATTACGACGGCCACGCTGGCGACGGCCGGGCCGATGGCCTCCACGCCCGCCGAGATGGTCGCCGCCTGACCGGAGATGTTCTTGCTCGTCAATTCCCTTGCGACGGCGGCGAATTCGCTGCGATAGGCCTCGGCACGCTCGGGCGTCATCAGGCCGGTGGCGCGGTTGATCGACGCGTCGGGGTCCTGCGGGGTGAACGTCGCCGACGCCTCGGCGACACTGCTGGCGATGCCCGTCACCTCGGCGATGTCGGCATTCATGGTGCGGTCCGGCACGGTCCACTGCGTGTAGCCGACCACCACCGCGGCGATCAGTGCGGCGGCGGTGAGGCCCACCACGACGAGGCGCAGGCCGGGTCCGTCGTCGTCGGTGCCCATCGTCACGCCGTCGCGGCGGTACAGCACGAAGTCGACGATCATGGCCTGCACGATCAGCAGGCACAGCACCGACGTGACGGCCACCCACCACAGCGGCCAGGACAATGCGGCGCCGAGGTAGATCAGCGCGGCGATCGCGGCCAGCGGCGCCAGGACGTCGAACAGCGCGACGCGCAGCGTGTTCCTCATCGCATCGCCTCCAGCGTCGAGACGAGCAGCTTGCCGTCGACGTCCGAGATGCCCAGGCGCAGGTTCCAGCGCACAGACTGCGGGGCGGCGCCGCTCGCGTTCTCGCTCACCGAGGTGGCGACGACGATCACAGTGTCGGTGCGCGACGCGACGGTGGACAGCTCGGGCTGCGGGCCGGTCTGCTGCCGTCCCGGCGGGTCGTGGTGCAGCGACTCGATCGACACCGACTCGACCTGACCGGTGGTCTGCGACTGCAGCTTCGCGACGAGTTGCCGGAACGGCTCGACCGTCGAGTCGAAGTCGGCATTGAGCTGGCCGACCGTACCGTCGTGCAGCGTCCGGAGACTCTGGTCGACGGTGTCCTTGTTCATGTTCACCAGCACGTTGGTCCAGTCGACCGCGGCCTGCAGCACCTCGGTCTGATGGGTCCGCTCGGAGGCGTCGCTGCGATGGCCCGACCACACGATGGTCGCCAGCACCACGGCCACCACGCACAGCGCACCGAGGACGGCGGAGCCGATGCCGTAGCCGGTGATGCCGCCGCCGGTGTCCTCGGACGTCGTCACGGTCGGCTCGCGCTTGGCGTCTGCGGGCTCGTCGGGCATGGGCGTGAGGGTACCCGGCAGCCGAATTCGCTCGACTGACGTCGTCCCGGCGTGCAGTCGCCGTCCGATGGCAGGATGGAGGCGTGACGCTTGAAGCCATCCGATCCGGTATCGACCTCACCTACGTCGACGACTCCGCCCGCCCGCAGGACGACCTCTTCGGTCACGTCAACGGCCGTTGGCTCGAGGAGTACGACATCCCCGCCGACCGCGCGACCGACGGCGCGTTCCGCACGCTCGCCGACCGGGCCGAGGAGCAGGTGCGCGAGTTGATCAACGAGTCGGCCGCCGCCAACGCTCCGGAGGGCACCGACGAGCAGCGCGTGGGCGACCTGTTCGCGAGCTTCATGGACGAGGCCGCCGTCGCCACCGCGGGTGTTCGGCCGTTGCTGAACGAACTCGCCGCGGTCGACGAGGCCGCCGACCACGCGGCGCTGGCCGCGGTGCTCGGCGGGCTGCAGCGCGTCGGCATCGGCGGTGGCGCCGGCGTGTACGTCGACACTGACTCCAAGGACTCCACCCGCTACCTGCTGCACTTCTCGCAGTCCGGCCTCGGACTGCCCGACGAGTCGTACTACCGCGATCCGCAGCACGCCGAGATCCTCGCGGCGTACCCCGGCCACGTCGCGCGGATGTTCGGCCTGGTGTTCGGCGAGGAGCCGCAGCCCGGCGAGTGGCAGGCGACGGCCGAGCGCATCGTCGCCCTCGAGACGGCGCTGGCCGCCGCGCACTGGGACGTCGTGAAGCGCCGCGACGCCGACCTCACCTACAACCTGCGCCGGTTCGCCGACCTGTCCGACGAGGCCCCCGGCTTCGACTGGACCGGCTGGGTCGCCGCGCTGGGCACCACGCCCGAGCAGGTCGCGGAGATCGTCATCCGGCAGCCCGACTACCTGACCGCGTTCGCCGCACTGTGGGCCGAGCGCGACCTCGAGGACTGGAAGCGCTGGCTGCGCTGGCGGATGATCAACGGCCGCGCCGCCATGCTCACCGACGACGTCATCGCCGAGAACTTCGACTTCTACGGCCGCAGGCTGTCGGGCACCCAGGAGATCCGGGACCGCTGGAAGCGCGGCGTGTCCCTGGTCGAGGGTCTGATGGGCGACGCGGTGGGCAAGCTCTACGTGGAGCGCCACTTCCCGCCTGCGTCGAAGGCGCGGATGGACGAGCTGGTCGAGAACCTGCGCAAGGCCTACCGGGTGAGCATCGGCGACCTCGAGTGGATGACGCCGGAGACCCGTCAGCGGGCGCTGGCCAAGCTCGACAAGTTCACCCCGAAGATCGGCTACCCGGCGCGGTGGCGGGACTACTCGGAGCTGGTGATCGACCGCAACGACCTGTACGGCAACTACGTACGTGGCCAGGCCGTGGAGACCGACCGCGAACTCGCCAAGCTCGGCGGGCCGGTCGACCGCGACGAGTGGTTCATGACGCCGCAGACCGTCAACGCCTACTACAACCCGGGGATGAACGAGATCGTCTTCCCCGCGGCGATCCTGCAGCCGCCGTTCTTCGACGCCGAGGCCGACGACGCGGCCAACTACGGCGGCATCGGTGCCGTCATCGGCCACGAGATCGGCCACGGCTTCGACGACCAGGGCGCCAAGTACGACGGCGATGGCAACCTCGTCGACTGGTGGACCGACCACGACCGCGCCGAGTTCGGCCAGCGCACGCAGGCGCTGATCGAGCAGTACGAGCACTTCGTGCCCCGGCAGCTGGCCGAGGGCCAGCACGTCAACGGTGCGTTCACCGTGGGTGAGAACATCGGCGACCTGGGCGGGCTGTCGATCGCGCTGCTGGCCTACGAGCTGTCCCTCGACGGCAAGGAGGCGCCGGTCCTAGACGGGCTCACCGGTGTGCAGCGCGTCTTCTACGGGTGGGCGCAGGTGTGGCGGACCAAGTCCCGCGACGCCGAGGCGATCCGCCGTCTCGCGATCGACCCGCACTCACCGCCGGAGTTCCGCTGCAACGGCGTCATCCGCAACATGGACGCCTACTACGACGCGTTCGACGTCAGCGAGTCCGACGAGCTTTATCTCGAGCCTGCCGCGCGGGTCCGCATCTGGCGATAGCCTCTCGGGAGAACGCCGGCGAGAGGATCAGTCGTGGGTCGGGTCGTCATCGGTCGCAGCGCCGGTGGGGTCCGCCACGTCGGTGAAGACGACGTCGATCGGGACGCCCACCGCACGGATGCCGAGTGCGTCCGCGAGGACGTCCTCGATCGCGGTGCGCACCACTCCGCCGGTGGGGCCGAGGCGCGCGCCGTAGTGGCCCGCGAGTTCGACGCGGACACCGGTCAGCCGCTCGTCCTCGATCGCGAGGTCGACGCCGTCGAGTTCGACGTCGGCCAGGCGGCGGACGGTGCGGGCGATCTCACCGCTGAGCGCCATGTCGCTGACGGCGATGCCACCCGGTGCCACGTCGGGGGCGGGGTCCTCGGCGCGGATGGGCCAGCCCTGCCGCGGCGTCGCCCGCACCCGCGCGAGGACCTGCTCGACGACGGCGTCCCACCCCGGCTCGGGGGTGTCGCGCAGGACGTCGCGCGCACGCTCGAGGATCCGTTCGGAGATCGGGTCGGTAGTCATCGCCATCGCTGCAGTCGTTGGGCCAGGGTGGTGCGCGCACGATGATGATGTCCTCGCGCCGCGTCGGGACTCAACTTCAGGATCTCCCCTATCTGCGGAAACGTCAATCGCTCAATGTCTCTCAGGATCCACACCTCACGTTGACGCACGGGCAGCTCGGACAGTGCGACGTCGAGGGCCGCGAGAAACTCGTGGTTGGACACCGATTCGAACGGGTCGGCGCCCGCCGAGGTGTCCGCCGGGTCCACCAGCCGGTCGTCGATGGGCTGTGCCACCTTGACCCGCCGCGAATCGACGACCTTGCGGGCGCAGATCGCGAACAGCCAGGTCCGGACCGACGAATCGGCCCGGAAGTCGGCCATCCGGCGCCACGCGGCAACGAAGGTCTCCTGGGCGACGTCGGCCGCGGTGCCCTCGTCGCGGACCATCCGGCGCGCGTAGCGGAACAGCGCGGGACCGTGTCTGCGGACCAGTACCTCGAACGCGGTCCGGTCACCCGCAGCGGCCGCGGCGGCCAGATAGCGGTCGTCACCGGCGTCCTCGTCGGTGGACTCCCCTGTGCTGTACACCACATCCTCACGACGTTCGGTTCGCCATCCGGCCTGCGTCCAACCCTATGTACGAAAGACCAACCCCGTAACGAGTTTTCACAGGAGAAATCATGACGAGTGCCAAGACCTCCGACGGCCAGACCACCGCGTCGACCGTAGCCCCCTCCAGCCCGAGCGTCCTGCAGACCACGCACGGCAAGACCGTGATCGCCGACACCGTCGTGTCGAAGATCGCCGGCCTGGCCGCCCGCGAGGTGCACGGCGTGTACGACCTGGGTGGCAACACCTCGCGCGTCGTCGGCTCGCTGCGTGAGCGCATCCCGGGCGCCACCACCAACTTCTCCCAGGGTGTCTCGGTCGAGGTCGGCGAGAAGCAGGCCGCCATCGACATCGACATCGTCGCCGAGTACGGCGTCTCCATCGCCGATCTCGCCGGTGGCATCCGCCGCAACGTGATCGCCGCGATCGAGCGCATGACCGGCCTCGAGGTCATCGAGGTCGACATCACCGTCCACGACATCCACGTCGACGACGACTCGGACACCAAGGCCGACGACGAGTCCCACGCCGCTCGCGTCCAGTGACCGGGACCGAGCCCTCGACCGCGGGTGAGCCCGCCGATCGCCTCGCAGCGGTCGTGCGGGCCATCCCCGGCGTGGCGGACCTGCACTCGGGCATGTTCGGCGAGGTGGGCACCTACCTCCCGGGCCGTCGCGTCCCAGGCATCCGCCTCACCGACGACACCGTGCAGATCCACCTCAGCGCGCTCGTCGGATCGCCGATCCGCGACGTCGCCGCTGCGGTGCGCCGTGCGGTGACCGCGGAGTACCCGGGGCTCGCGGTCGACGTCACCGTCGAAGACGTGATCGAACCGGCATGACCCACCCGCGCGACGATCTCGGCCGGACCGCGGCCCGCAGGGCCGCCGCCAGGGCTCACCATCCCGACGCCGGCGGCTCTGCGTCCGCGTTCATCGCGGCCCTGGCCGAGATCGACGCGCGACGCTCCGAGCCGACCGTGATCGTGCGCGCCACCGGGAGCCGACGGCGGGCCGCACTGCGGCGCTGGCTGCGACACCGCGCCACGCGCCGCTACATCACGCTCTAGCACCACCCGCTCGCCGAACCACCTGCTTCACCCGAACATCTGCACCATCCAACCGATACGGAGATCGACATGACCACTTCGACCGTGGGCCTGCTGGCCGGCCTGTTGCTCGGCGTTGCCGCTGCCGCAGGCGGTTTCACCGGCTTCCTCGTCGCACTCGTGCTCGGCGCCATCGGCTACGTCATCGGTGGACACCGCGATGGCGAGTTCGACGCGACCGCGCTGCTACGGGGACGGGGCCGTGGCTGACGAATCCGGCGAGCCGCGCGACGACGACGTCGCCGCACGCGGGCGCCTGACCCTGAAGGACCGCGTCGCGGAACGCATCGCCACCCGCGCGGCACTCGACACCCGTGGCGTGCGCAGCCATTCCGGTGCCGTCGGCCGGCTGGTGGGACGCGACCTGCCGCGGACGCACGTCGCCGTCGCCGGTGACCGCATCCGTGCCGAGGTCGACATCGCCGTCGCGTGGTCCCACCAGCTGCCCGTCGTGGCCGCCGAGGTGCACCGCAACGTCACCGCCGCACTGACCGAGATGGCCGGACTGCACGTCGACGGCGTCACCGTGCGGATCGATCGCATCGTGGCGGACGACGCCCGCCCCGAGAGGACCCTGCTGTGACCACGTCAGTCGGCGCGACCCCCGCCGTCGAACCCGCGAAGGCCCATGCGCCGGTCGCATCCTCCGGCGCGAGCTACGTCGGCGTCGCCTCGAGCGTCGTCCTGATCGCATTGGGCGCCATCGCCATTCGCGACGCCGCCGTCATGTTCGACTGGACCGCCGGGCAGCCGTGGTCCGGGGCGGCCATCGACGCCATCGACGGACTCCAGCCGGAGCCCTGGTTGCTGCCCGCCGCCGTGGTGGTCGCGATCGTCGGTCTCGTCTGCGTCATCGCCGCACTCAAGCCGCGCACGAAGATCGGCCGGGAGGTGACCGCCCGCACGTCCGTGTACCTCGAGGACGACGCGGTGGCCCGTCTGGCCGGCAACGCGGTGCGCGGCGTACCCGGGGTGCTGAAGGCGCACGTTCGTGCGTCGCGCTCGAAGGTCGTCGTGCAGGCGGACGTCACCACCACGGCCATCTCCTCGGAGACCATCACCGCTGCCGTGCGAGATGCCCTGCAGCCGTTGACCCGTCAGCCGAGTGTCAAGGTTCGCACGAAGATCGGAGGACGCTCGTGACCCGCACCGCCGTCACCCTGGACCGGGTGGCCTCGTTCGTCATCGGCGCGCTGCTGCTCGCCGCGGCCGCCCTGGCCATCCTGTGGTCCCTCGACCGTCTGTCGGGTGCACCGCGCGAGTTGTCGGCCAAGCCGGTTCTCGATGCCAGCGGCCAGGGGTGGTGGCCGATCGGCCTGTTGGTCGGCGGCGTGCTACTCGTACTGGTCGGGCTGCGCTGGCTGGCGACGCACCGGCCGGCACGGCGCATCTCGGACTTCACCCTGAGCACCCCCGGCGGCGACCAGCACTTCACGGCCGACCTCGGCTCCCTCGCCGACGCGACAGCCGTTGCGGTGCAGGCACATCCGGCGGTGCGGTCCGCGAAGGCCGTCGCCATCGAGGACCGCGGCAGGCCCACCGTGGTGGTGCGCGCCACCGTCGACTCGACGTCGCGGCTGGACGACGTGGTGACCGCCGTGGACGAGGCGGCCAGCACTGCGGCCACCATGCTCGGGGACGGCGACGTCGCGATCCTCACCCGGGTGAAGGTGCCGCGCAATGATCGTCGCGGGGTGCGCTGACGCGTCCCGCGCCTGACGGCCGCGCCGAGACCTCGGAAGTCTGCGGGTATCCCCCCGAATCCGCAGACCGATACCGTCGTCTCGGCGCGCGCTCGTCACCCCACCAGCCTGGTCGGCCTTCCGGACAGCGGTAGCCCCCGGCTGAGCACGGCGCCGAGGTGGACGCCGACACGCGCCATGGTCTCCTCCTCGTCGACGAAGCCGGCGTAGAGCCCGACGCCCCACATGATCGACGACAGCAGACCGATCATCGCGCGGACGTCGGTGTCGGCGGCGAGTTCCCCGCGCTCCACCGCGGCGCGGACCAACGAGCCGAGGAAGCGTTCGGTACTCGACATCAGCGGACCCTTGCCGCGACCCAGGCGCGCGCCGCGGGCGGCGTCGAGATACTCGTGGATCATGAAGCCCATCATCGAGCGGTCCTGGAAGTCGAGCCGGTGCATCGCGGCGACGTACGCGCCGAGCTGCGCCGGCAGGCTGCGCTGGGTGGTGACGTCGGCGAGCGACGCCCCGACCAGACCCACCGTGTCCGCGACCACCTCGCCGTAGATGTCCTCCACGGAGCTGAAGTAGTAGTAGACGGCGGTGTTCGACAGGCCCGCCTCGCGCGCGATCATCGTCAGCGTGGTCGCGGCGTAGCCGCGGGCGCCGAAGACGACGCGCGCCGCCCGGACGATCCCGTCCCGGGTCGTCACCGACGCCCTACCCACGGGTCGGCCGCGTTTGCGTCCGCCCGTTCGGGCACCCTTCGATCCAACTTCAGCCATGGTGACCCCCCACCCCCGCGAACACTCTAACCCCGGCAAACCGCTACTGCACGCAGCAATGGCAAAGATCGGGCGCGGGATCGCGGGTGCGTGCGTCGGCAAGGACTTGGCGGCCCGAGGGCTTGGCCGCGTCGTCCGGCGTGGGCCGGTCGCGGCGCGGCAAATCAACCGCTCGGTTCGGGCGCGGTCGGGGCTGGGCCGGCGCGGTGGTGAGCGGTAGGGCCGCCGCGCCGGTGCGCGGTGGTGATCCGGCGGTTGGCGTAGCGCCGGTGGGGGGGGTGCGGCGTCAGGCCGCGGCGGTGTCGGGTGGTCCGCGTTCGCCGGTGTCGGCGGCGATGCCGGAGCGGGTCTGTTCCGCATCGGTGAGGCCGGCGTCGGGGAGGGTGCCGGTGGTATCGGTGTTGCTGTCCGGGGTGGGCGGTGGTGGGGTCGCTGCGAGCCGGCGGGCAGCCACCGAGGCACGGTTGTCCACGGTGGATCCGGTTGCAGGCGGCCCGGTTTCGGGGTCGGCAACGGTTTCGGGCTCGGCGACCTCCTGCTCGGCGCCCGCATCCGCCTCGACGTCTGGTGGTGCTGGTCGCAGGTCGGCGGTCGAGGGCTGTGGTGGTGGGTCCTCGGGTGGGCGCAGGAGGAGGTCGGGTCGGTGGTGGAAGTTGAGGCGGGTCTGGCCGTGGTCGAGGTCAGGTGGGGGCTGCCATTCCACGTCGCCGCGGGCGGTGATGGTGGTGGTGTAGCCGCCATCGCCGACGAGGCGGTTGTCGGCGCCGCATGCCAACGCCATCTCGTCGACGTTGGTGTTCCCGCCGCGGGCCCAGTCGGTCACGGCGTGGTGGACTTGGCAGCCGTACGCGCCGACGGTGCAGCCCGGTTTGGTGCAGCCCCCGTCGCGGGCGATCAGCATGATCCGCTGCGCCGGCGACGCCGTGCGGCGGGCGCGGAACAGTTCCAACGCCGACCCGGTGGCCTTGTCGAACACCGCCAGGTAGTGGTGGGCGTGCGCCCCCAACCGGATCACGTCCTTGATCGGCAGCTTGGTGCCGCCGCCGGTGACCCCGACCCCGGCGCCGGACTCCAACTCTTGGAGGGTGGTGCGCACGATGATCGACACCGGCAGCCCGTTGAGCTGGCCGGCGTCGCCGCTCATCAACGCCAACCGCCCGATCACCACCAACGCGTCGTGGCGGCGTTGGGACGCGGTGCGGTGATCGTTGTCGATCTGGGCTTGAGTGGGGGTGCCCGAGATACAGGGTTCGGGGTCGGCGGGGTTGCACATCCCCGGCGCGGCGTACTTGCCGAACAACGGTTCGAGCACCGCGACCAACTCGGGGGTGAACCGGCCGTCGAAATCGGTGATCCCGTCACGGCCCTGCGGGCTCAGGTCGGCGCCGCGGGACCGGTCAGGTTCGGTGTCGTCGGGTTCGGGGCCGTCCTGGTCGATGAGGACCAGCCGGAACTCCGCGGCGTCCTTGAGGTCCTTGGGGCCCACGGTGGCCGCGATGCGGACCAGGTCGACCTCCACCTGCCCGCGGGTCACCACGTCCACCCACGCGGGGAGCTTGGCCATCGCGTCCCGCAAGACCTTCACGTGCTCGGCGCTGATCACTCCGGCGGCCTGGGCGGCGGCAACCGCCGGCAACACCGGTTCCAGGGGTTCGCCGGTCAGCCCCCGGCGGGGCCCGAGGTCCCCGGCCTCGGCGAGGCGGCGGCTCGCCTCACTCGAGGACATCCGCCAGCGGATCCGCAGGACTTCGTTCCAGGACTTCGCGCCCATCTCCCGTGGAGTGGTCTCGCCCTGTAGGCGGGCCAGCAGCCGGTGGCGCTGAGTGGGCAGCAGATTGGTCAGCAGTTCCATCGCGTCCAAAACGGCGACGACCTGGCGGCTAGTCAGCAGATCCACCGGCAGCGCGGCGAACACCTCGTAGTCCGCGAGCAGCCGTTCGGCTGCCTCCTGGACCTCATCTGTCATCTCCCAAGACATCGGTGACAGTTCTGCATCAGGACATCGGTGACAGTTCTATTGGTCTTGGTGGTGACACTCGTGCGCCAAGGCTTCGGTGGTGGCTGTCAATGAACCGATCGATCCTTTGGTCCGTCTGGCGATCTCGCAGTGGCCCGATGACGCTCCTCGGGGTGCGGTGTCGACCTTCTGTGCCGAGTACGGAATCTCTCGTAAATCGTTCTACGAGTTGCGCAAGCGTGCGGCGACCGACGGGCCGGCAGCGGTACTCGAACCCAGGACGCGGCGACCGAAGTCGAGCCCGTCGAAGTTGAGTGACGAGGCCAAGGACCAGGCCCTTGCGGTACGCGCCGCGCTGGAGGCCACCGGGCTGGATCACGGGCCGATCAGTGTGCACGACAAGATGCACGCGATGGGCCTAGAGCAGGTCCCGTCCACGGCGTCGTTGGCGCGGGTGTTCCGTGAGGCCGGCGTGGCTCGCCTCGAGCCGAAGAAGAAGCCCCGCTCGGCGTGGCGCCGGTTCGTCTATCCGGCCCCCAATGCATGCTGGCAACTCGACGCCACCGAGTACGTGTTGAGCGGTGGGCGGCGGTGCGTGATCTTTCAGCTCCTCGATGACCACTCCCGCTACGCGCTCGCCTCCCACGTCGCACTCAGCGAGACCGCCACGGCGGCGATCGCCGTGGTCGACAAGGCCATCGCCGAACATGGAGTGCCACAACGACTGTTGTCCGACAACGGACATGCATTGAACCCGTCGCGCCGCGGGCACGTCGGCCAACTCGTCACCCATCTGGCTGCCCTGGGCGTGGAGGCGATCACCGGCAAGCCCTACAAGCCGACCACCCAAGGAAAGAACGAACGGTTCCACCAAACCCTGTTCCGCTACCTCGACAAGCAGCCCATCGCCGAGTCGCTGACCGAACTCCAACACCACGTCGACGCCTTCGACCACATCTACAACACCGAGCGCCCCCACCAAGGGCTACCGGGACGCGTCACTCCCCGCACGGCATGGGAAGCCACCCCGAAAGCGCCAGCGCCTCACCCCAAGCCCGCCCCTTTGTCCTTCGACCATGCCGTAGTCAAGCCACACCGGCCCGCACCAGCGCCCGCCGACCTCCCCCACGGAACCTCGGTCAAGACCCTCAACACCGCCGGTGCCTTCGTCCTCGCCGGCGTCACCTACAAAGTCGATGGACGACGCAGCTTCGAGCAGATCCTGGTCGTCATCGACGGCGACAACATCATCGCGGCCGATCTCGACGGCGAAGTCCTCATCGAACACACCCGGCCCGCACCCGGGATCACCTACGTCGGCAACGGACGACCCCGCGGCCCACACCCCACAACCACCGGACCGTCACCGAAGTCCTGACACACCAACTGTCACCGATGTCCTGACACAGAACTGTCACCCATGTCCTGAGACATCACATCCTGGACCTCATCCGCCTGCATGATTCGAACATACATTCGACCACCGACAAGTGTCCGGTCGCACAAAAGCGCTGAGCCGGCCACCGGAATCCGGTGGCCGACTCAGCGCCGTTGCAGCCTCGAGGGCTCTAGAACATCTGCCAATCCGACGCGCCGTCGGGCTGGTTGTAGAGGCCGACGGAGTTCTTGATGACGACGGGGTCGCCGCTGCCGAAGTTGTCGTAGAACCACTGGGCGTTGGCCGCGCTGAGGTTGATGCAGCCGTGGCTCACGTTGCGCTTGCCCTGGTCACCGACCGACCACGGCGCGCCGTGCACGAAGATGCCGCTGTTGTCGATGCGGACCGCGTCCTGCACCTTCAGCTTGTAGCCCTCCGACGAGTTCACCGGGACGCCGTAGGTGGACGAGTCCATCACGATGTCGGCGAAGCGCTCAAGCACGTAGTAGGTGCCGTTCTTGGTCTCGTGCTTGCCGTCTTCCTTGCCCATCGACACCGGGAAGGTCTTCTCGAGCTGGCCGTTACGACGGATCTCCATCTGGTGCGTCGCGTCGTCGACCGTGGCCACGAGGTAGTCACCGGTGCGGAAGCTCGACTTCGTGCCGCCGGCGTCGATGTTGACCGTCGTGTTGGCGGGCCAGAAGTCGATCGGGCGCCACCGGAGCTGCGTGTCGCTGGTCCAGTAGAAGCGACCGGGCACCGCCGGGCTCGACGAGATGTGGACGGCCTGCTCGGCCATCGCACGATCGGCGATCGGCCGGGCGAAGTTGATGTAGATCGGCTTGGCGACACCGACCATCGACCCGTTGACCGGGTTGAACGTCGGCGGCGCGAACACCGGCTCACCCGTGTAGGGCAGCGGGTTCTGGCCGGCGGGCGTGCCCTCAGGGACCGCGGCCGGTGCGCCGTAGTTGTTGACCGGGGTCGCCGGGGCGGCGGGCACCATCGGATCGACGGGCGCCAGCGGGTCGGCAGCCGGCGCCAACGGCGGATCCCAGGGCATCCGCGGCATCTGGAACGGTGGCGGCGGCGCGGGCGCAGGTGGCGCGTCGATGACCGCGGGGTCGGGTGCGGGCTCCGCCGAGGCCGACGGGCTGCCGACGGCCATGCCGCCGACCAGCACACCGGCGACGACCGCGATGCCCAGTTTCTTGAGAGCCTTCGTCGGCAATCCGTACGACGTTCCTTGCGGCATTGCGCCACCTCCATAACCCAAAATCTGACCCCAGTGTGTCACAGCGCCGGCATCCATCCCTGCCGGCGACGACCCCTGGACACCCGTCCAGACGTGCGGAATCGGGCCAGAAGACGTCGCTGATCTGCTGTGTAGTTCGACGGACGCGCGGGTTCCGTTACGTCTGCGCCGCTGAGACCGGGCTCAGCGAGCGGCCGGATCGACGCACTCCCAGCGCCATACTGCGCCCTCCTCCTCGTCGGGAAACTCGCCCACGAACGCGAACCCGGCCCGTTCGAGCACCGACGTCGACGCACTCCGGCGCGCCGAGGTGTGCGCGAGCACGGTGTGTACCTCGGTCTCGGCGTGGGCCGTGGCGACCAGTGCGCGGGCGGCGCCGGTGGCGCGGCCACAGCCACGGAAGGCAGGCGCGATCTCGTAGCCGATCTCGACCACCCCGTCGTCGGGTGGACCGACGAACCCGCCCGAGCCGACCAGGACGCCGTCGTCGAAGAAGAGGTGCAACCACCACCCGGCCTCGTCGGGTCGCTTGCGCAGCGTGTCGAGGCCGAACTCGACTGCCCCGTCGGACTCCGGCCAGCCCGCCGGTGCGGGACTGCCCACCAGCGCGGCGAACTCGTCCCCGCCGCGATGCAGGGCCTCCAGAGCCGGGACCGTCGCGGGGACGACGCGGATCAGGAACGCACCAGTCGGGCGATGGCGGCCGACGCCTCGGCCAGCTTGCGCTCCGCCTCGTCACCGCCCTCGGCGACGGCGTGCGAGACGCAGTGTCCGAGGTGCTCGTCGAGCAGCCCCAGCGCCACGGACTGCAGCGCGCTGTTGACGGCGCTGATCTGGGTCAGCACGTCGATGCAGTACTTGTCGTCCTCGATCATCTTCGCGATGCCCCGGACCTGCCCCTCGATCCGCCGCAGGCGCTTCGCGTAGTTGTCCTTGTTCGGCGAATAGCCATGCAGTGCAGTCTCATTCGCCTCGACCATGTCGGCCTCGGTCACGTCAGCCTCCCAACATCGACTTCATCTGGGTGATCTCCGACTGCTGGGCATCGATGATCTCTTCGGCGAGTTCCTTGGCGTCGGCGTTGGCACCTTCGGCGATCTCCGTCTTGGCCATGGCGATGGCCCCCTCGTGATGGCCGATCATCGACTGCAGCCACAGCGTGTCGAAGTCGGCGCCCTTCAGCGTCTCCAGCTTCTCCATCGTGGCCCCATCGACCATTCCCTGCATGTTCATCGCGCCCATGTCGTGGCCTTCGTGCCCGGTCTCCGAGCTGCCGGTCCACTCCTTCAGGAACGCCTGCATCTGACCGACCTCGGGCTCCTGGGCCTTCGAGATGGCGGCGGCGATCTCGACGACCGCCGGATCCGACGAGCGATCGGGGACGAGTGCAGACATCTCCACGGCCTGCTCGTGGTGCGGGATCATGTCCTTGGCGAACGCCACGTCGGCGTCGTTGTGCGACGCCGGTTGACCGCCGGCCTCCGACGAATCGTGCGCGTGATCGGTGTGACCGTCGGACGCGGGCGTCTCGGTACAGCCCGAGACGAACAGGACCGCGGCGAACGCGGCCGCGAGGGCAAGGAGGCGGGTCAGCGGCGTCTTCACCCGGCCCACTGTACCCGATACCCCCATGGGGTATTAAAAGCGTTTTGGTCACCTAACCGGTCAGGCGCATAATCGAGCGCATGCCCTCAGGTCCCACCGACGCAACCACCACACATGACGTCAAGCCCCGGAGCCGCGACGTCACCGACGGCCTCGAGAAGACGGCCGCCCGCGGCATGCTCCGCGCGGTGGGCATGGGTGACGACGACTGGGTGAAGTCGCAGATCGGCGTCGCGTCGTCGTGGAACGAGATCACCCCGTGCAACCTGTCGCTGGACCGGCTGGCGAAGTCCGTCAAGGACGGCGTGCACGCCGCCGGCGGCTTCCCCATGGAGTTCGGCACGATCTCGGTGTCCGACGGCATCTCGATGGGCCACGAGGGCATGCACTTCTCCCTCGTCAGCCGCGAGGTGATCGCAGACAGCGTCGAGACCGTCATGATGGCCGAGCGCCTCGACGGTTCCGTGCTGCTCGCCGGCTGCGACAAGTCGCTGCCCGGCATGCTGATGGCCGCGGCCCGCCTGGACCTGGCGAGCGTGTTCCTCTACGCCGGCTCGATCATGCCCGGCAAGGCCACGCTGACCGACGGCACCGAGCGCGACGTCACGATCATCGACGCGTTCGAGGCCGTCGGCGCCTGCGCCCGCGGGCTCATGTCGCGTGAGGACGTCGACATCATCGAGCGCGCCATCTGTCCGGGCGAGGGCGCCTGTGGCGGCATGTACACCGCCAACACCATGGCCTCGGCCGCCGAGGCGCTGGGCATGTCCCTGCCCGGGTCCGCCGCCCCGCCCGCCAGCGACCGTCGCCGCGACGGCTACGCCCGGGCCAGCGGCGAGGCCGTCGTCGAGCTGCTCAAGCGCGGCATCACCGCCCGCGACATCATGACCAAGGAGGCGTTCGAGAACGCCATCGCCGTCGTCATGGCGTTCGGCGGCTCCACCAACGCCGTGCTGCACCTGCTCGCGATCGCCTGGGAGGCGGGTGTCGAACTCACCCTCGCCGACTTCACCCGCGTCGGCGCCAAGGTGCCGCACCTCGCCGACGTGAAGCCGTTCGGCAAGCACGTCATGTTCGACGTCGACCGCATCGGCGGCGTCCCCGTTGTCATGAAGGCACTGCTCGACGCCGGGCTGCTGCACGGCGACTGCCTCACCGTCACGGGCCGGACCATGGCCGAGAACCTCGCCGACATCGCCCCGCCCGATCCCGACGGCAAGGTGCTGCGCGCCCTGACGTCGCCGATCCACCCCACCGGCGGCATCACGATCCTGCACGGATCGCTGGCCCCCGAGGGCGCCGTGGTCAAGTCCGCGGGCTTCGACTCCGACGTGTTCGAGGGCACCGCACGGGTCTTCGAGCGCGAGCGCGCCGCACTCGACGCGCTCGAGGACGGCACCATCACGGGCGGCGACGTCGTCGTCATCCGCTACGAGGGCCCCAAGGGCGGTCCCGGCATGCGCGAGATGCTCGCCATCACCGGGGCGATCAAGGGCGCGGGTCTCGGCAAGGACGTGCTGCTGATGACCGACGGCCGCTTCTCCGGTGGCACCACCGGCCTCTGCGTGGGCCACGTGGCGCCCGAGGCCGTCGACGGCGGACCCATCGCGTTCGTACGCGACGGCGACCGAATCCGGCTCGACGTCGGCAAGGGCACGCTCGACCTGCTGGTCGACGCCGACGAACTCGAGTCCCGCAAGGTCGGCTTCGAGCCGCTGCCCCCCGTCTACACGACGGGCGTGCTCGCCAAGTACACGAAGCTGGTGCACTCGGCGGCGACGGGCGCGGTCTGCAGCTAGCTCGCCCGTACCGCCGAACGTTGGTTACCGCCACGCTTTTTCGCGAACAGCGTGGCGGTACTCCACGTTCGCGGGGCTAGGCGGTCGCCATCGCGTCGATGCGCGACAGCGCGTTGGCGAGGACCGGGAGATAGGCCGGCGCCCACAGCGGCGCGGTCATCCAGGCGCGGCACCCGTCGCCCTCGGGGTCGACGCCGTGCTTGGTCGCGGGCACGCCGGCGACCCGCCAGCTCCACGACCGGCCGGGCACGAACCCGTCGATGGTGAACTTCAGCGGCACGCCCACCGGCGTCCACACCAGACCCGTCGAGCCGAGCGTCAGCAGCTCGCCCTCGTCCAGCTGCGCCGCGCTGACGGTCGCACCCCACCTGGGCCACGCCTCGAGATCGGTGAGGATGTCCCACACGGTCTGGGGAGGAGCGGCGATGACGCGATCGACCGCGATGTCAGTGCCCTTGAGTGAGATGCCCACTGCTCGTCCATGCCCTGGGCGGGACGGCGGCAAACGTCCACGGGGTTTTCCCACACGGGCAAACGGGTAACAAGTCTCTGCCGGTACGCGAGCGTCCGGCGGCACGACAACGCTGAGAGAACGGCGACACCAGTGGACGCGAACCTGACTTCACTGCTCGAGGGCATCGCCCGAGGCAACTCCGAAGCCCTCCTGAAGTTCTACGACCGCACCTCGGCGCGGGTGTTCGGCGTCATCGGCAACCTCGTACCCGATCGCGTGCGTCGCGAGGCGCTGATGGAGCGCATCTACCTCGAAGTGTGGAACACCGCCGCCGACTTCGACCCCGACGTGTTCTCCCCCGGCGCCTGGCTGATCACGCTCGCTCACCAGATGGCCGTGACCGACGCCCGCGACGACGAGACCGTCGACGCCCGCGGTTCGGACGGTGCCCCCGCGATGGAGTCGCTGTCCGCCGTGCAGCGCAAGTGCGTCGAACTGACCTACTACCGCGGCATGACGGTCACGCAGGCCTCCGAGCACCTCGGGATGACGGAGCAGGCGACGTCCGGCGCACTGTCCGAGGCCGTGGGCTCGATGACGCCCGCCGCCGACGAATTGCTGCCCGCCGGTTGATCTTTCGCGCTACGTCACCCGCGCGACCGCGAACCCGTCCCAGCCCTTGGTGCCTACCGTCTGGATCGCGGCGGTGTCGAGGCGCGGGTGCTCGCCCATCATGACGAACATGTCGTGCACCGCCCGTGCCTGCAGATCGTCGGGCGCGGGGTCCAGCACGCGTCCCATCCGTGCGATGTTGTCGACGACGATCAGCGCCCCGGGGTTGGCCAGCGTCACCGCGTAGTCGACGTAGGCGGAGTTGTTCTCCTTGTCGGCGTCGATGAAGAAGAAGTCGAACCGGTCGCCCCGGCCTACCAGTCGCGGCAGGGTGTCGAGCGCTGCGCCGACGATGATCTCCACCCGCTCGCCGACGTCCGCGCGGTCGAGATTTCGGCGCGCGACGTCGGCGTGGCTCTGGTCGTACTCCAGCGTGACGACCGTGCCGCCGGGCCCGACGCCACGCGCGAGTGCGATCGTGCTGTAGCCGCCGAGCGTGCCGATCTCGAGCACGCTCTCGGCCCGCGACACTGTCGCCAGCAGCGTGAGCAACTTCGCGTGCTGAGCCGACACCTCGATGCGGGGCATGCCTGCGGCGTCGGCCGCCTCGCGCGCCGCAGCCAGCGCGTCGTCCTCGGTCCGCAGCAGGCGGCCGAACATGGCGTCCAGGGCGATGGGGTCCGGCTCGTTCACCAGACCCACGTTAACCGGCGCTCTGCTACCCCACGCCTTCCTTGGCGGGTAGGAACTCCTCGCCGGACGACTCCTTCGTCTCCGGCATGAGGGTGGCGTAGAGGACGAGCCCGACGACCGCGATGCCGGCCAGGGTCCAGAACGCCACGTTGTAGCCGAGCGTCACGATGATCGCGCCGGCCATGCCCGCGCTCAGCGCGCCGCCGAGCCCCTGCGTGGTCGCCACGGCGCCCTGCGCCACGTTGAAGCGACCGGTGCCGCGGGTCAGGTCGGCGATGACGACGGGGAACAGCGCGCCAAAGATGCCCGCCCCGATGCCGTCGAGTGCCTGCACAATCAGCAGCCACACCCCGTTGTCGGACACCGTGTAGAGGACGCCGCGCACCGCCAGGACGACGAACGCGGTCAGGAAGATCGGTTTTCGGCCCCACACGTCGGCCTTGCGTCCGACGACGATCGCCACCGGGATCATTACCAGCTGCGCGGCGAGCACGCACAGCGCGACCAGCGAGGTGGCGCTGTCTTTCCCGACCACCCTGGTCAGGAGCTGGCTCACCGAGGTCAGCATCGCCGCGTTCGAGAGGTGGAAGGTGAACGCGATCACCGCGAAGATCAGCAGCGAACGGTTGGTCAGCAGGGCGCGGAAGCCGCTCGCGCCGCTGCCGCCCTCGTCCGGCGTCGAGTCGGTGAGCCCGCGGGCCTGCCGCTCGTCGATTTCCCCGGCGCGGATCTTCAGGGTCGACGCCACGCTGCACAGCGCCAGGACGCCCATCATCCAGAACACGACCACCGGGCCGAAGAAGTACGCCAACCCTGCCGCGATACCGGCGGAGGCGGCGTTCCCGGCGTGGTTGAACGCCTCGTTGCGACCGATCCGCGGCGAGAACATCTTGGGTCCGACCAGGCCGAGCGTGATCGCCGAGATCGCCGGTGCCACCGCCGCACCCGCGATCGACGCGATCGACTGCGTCGCCGTGACCAGCGCGAAGCCGCTGACGAAGGGCAGCAGCAGACAGCTGACGGTGACCGCCGAGGCCGCGACCACGACGACGAGCCGACGGCGCACCACCCGGTCGACGAGGGCGCCGAGCGGTGTCTGGAACAGCAGGCCGACAATTCCGGCCGTGGTGATGACGCCGCCGACGGTCGCCTCATTCCAACCGTTGTCGGGGCCGCGGACGGCGAGCAGGTAGATCGCGAGGTACGGGCCCAGTCCGTCGCGGACGTCGGCCAGGAAGAAGTTCAACGCGTCGAGTGCGCGCAGCGACTGCGTCGACGGGGTCGACACGGGCGCGCTCACGTCGCGTCCACCTGGTCGCGCAGCGCCTCGAAGGCGCCGCGGCCCCTCGAGAACGTCGCCGGGTCACCGCCCTGATCGGGATGGTGCCTGGCCGCGTACTCGCGCCATGCCCGCTTGAGCGTCGACGTCGTCAGCGGTCCGCGGATCCCAAGGATCTCGAAGGGATCGGTTGGTGCGGCGGGTAATTCGGGCAGGCCCATGGACGCACCCTTGGCCGCAGACGTCTTCGTGCCCTTCTTCGTCGGCGGTGACTTCTTGGCCGCCTTCTTCGCTACCTTCTTCGCCGCCTTCGCGGGGGCCTTCTTCACCGCCTTCTTGGCTACCTTCTTGGCAGGCGCCGTCGTCGCCTTCTTCGCCGGTGCCTTCTTCGCAGCCTTCTTGACCGCCTTCTTCGCGGCCTTCTTGGCGGGTGCTCGGCCGCCGGGTCCGTCGTCGGGCCGCTTGGCCAGTGCTCCCATGGCGTCTGTCTATATCGCCAACCTGTGAGGAGCCCCTCGCGCGGCCCGACGTCACCAACTCGTCAGTGTCGTCGACGCCGGCGAGAACGCCTACCGCACACCTTCCTTCGCGTAGACCACGCGCAGCACGTGGGCCACCTCGGGCCCCATCACCGCCTCGGCCAGCGCGCAGAACGTCGACGTGAACTCCGGCCCGTGCGCCGGTTCGACCGGGCTCAGGTGGTGGGCGATCTCGTGCAGCACGACGAGTTCGCGCAGTGCCCACGTGGTGCTCTGGTCCGGCACGGCAATCGTGGCCTCGTCGTCGACGCGCTCGTAGTGCGCCGCGGTGCGGCCGCGTCGGCTACGGACGGCGAGCGGCCCGGCCTCGGGCCACGACCGGCGAACCGAGTCGAGCGCGAGGACCTCGTCGACGTAGCGCCGGACCGATTCCACCGAGGCGAACCGTGCCTCCGGCGGCAGCGTCATCGCCGCGCCGAAGAAGTCCAGGGTGGCGGTACCACGCGACGACGCGCGGTCGAACAGCGTGCGCACGAACTCCTCCGCGGCGTAGACCTTGGAGCGCTGGGCGTCGCGTGCCATCGCGACCCGTCAGTGCTCCAGCGCCGAGCGGGCACCGGAGAATTCGGTGCTGGGCCCCAACCGCGCGCGCTGGCCGGCTCGGTCGCCCGCCCGTCTGGCCGCAGAGGAGTATCCCGCCGACGCGTTCGTCGCCCGCCACGTCCCGCGCGCCTTGGACGCCTGCCGGTAGAACGACTTCAGCTCGATGTCCTTATTGCGCAACGCGATCTCGGTGCCGGTCCGTTCGTCGGCGTCCACCCGCGCCTGCCGCTGGGCGTCGTCGCGCGCGTCCGAGAGGCGCTGTCCGATGCGCGCGCCGAACGCGAGGTGGAAGTTGAGCCGGGCCGTGATGGTCGGCGTCGGCCGGTGCTGACCGGTCGCGATGTACGCGTCGGCGGCCTTGACCATCTGCACCACCAGGCTGGCGTAGAGCGCGTGGGTGGCGTCGATGTCCTCGGCGAAGCCGTGCGCGTAGACGAACGTCGAGTTGGAGGCGACGTCGCACTTCACGTCGTTCGCCATCGCGATCGCGACGAACAGCTGGACGTAGGTGCGCAATCCCCGGGACCCGGCGTTGCCGATGGTGACGGTGCGCTGCACCGGTTCCTGCGCGGCGGTGCGCGTGGCGGAGTGCGCGCGGGCCACCGCCAGGTCGATGGACGTCGTGGTCGCCAGCCGCTGGGCGGCCGTCATGAACGCCTCGGCCTCGTGCGGGTTCTCGGTGTTCTCGGCCTGCCGCAGGAGTGCGGCGATGCGGGCCAGCATCTTGTCGTCACTCACGGGCTTCTCGCTTGTTCGTCATGGGCGCCACGCTAGGGAGCGGGTCCGACTGGTCCATCGGCGCCGAATCCGGATCGGACGATCCATCCCCAGTGCGGGATTCGTCCACAGGTGCGCGCCGTCCCCGATGGTTCGCGTCATCGCCCGAAATTCTAGTCGGCGCTACTTGGTGACGAACCCGTCGAGTGCCGTGATCAGTTGCGGCGACAGCGGATCCTGCTTCGCATAGTTGGCGACGCTGTCGGTCGGATCGTCGCGCAGGACGTGACTGACGCCCTTGAGCTGAACCACGGTGAGGTCGGTGCGGCCGAGCGCGTCGAAGAGCGGCTTCTCACCGGCACAGCTGGCCTGCGCGTCGGCGTCCGAGCAGGTGGCCAGGACCGGCGTTCCCTCCGGGATCTTCGCGGCCAGGGCCTGCGGATCGATCGCGTCGGCCTCCACGACGGCCTTGACGTTGCCCGCGTTGAGGATCGCGCTGAGGCCCTCCGGCAGCTTGGCCGGCGCGGTGCCCTTGGTGCGCGCCTCGTCGACCGCGGCGGCCCACGCGGCCATCACGTCGTCGCCCTGCTGGCGGGTCTTGGCGCCCGAGGACACCGCGGAGTCGACGTCGGCACGCACCCGGCCGGTGATGATGTCGAGGTAGCGGCCCGACAGCGGCTGGAACAGGGCGAGTGAGTGCACCTTCAGCGCGTCGGGCGAGTCGTCGGTGGCAAGCGCCATCGCGTGCACCGTCCCCTCGCCCAAGGCGTACAACGAGATCCGCGACGTGTCGGTCCGCGCCTCGCCGGCGAGGAACCGCGCGGCCGACTTGGCGCCCGCGGTGTAGACGGCGCTGCCGACGTCGGCGGGGTTCTTCGCGTACGGGCCCAGGCCGGTCTTGCCGGTGCCGACCTTGTCGTAGCGCAGCGTCGCGACGTCCTTCTCCGACAGGTACTCCGCGAGCTGGCGCATGTTGCCGACGGGGCCGGCCACCGAGTTGTCGCCATTGCGGTCGGTGTTGCCACTCTCCGAGATCAGCAGGGCGGCGGGCCCGGGGGCGGAGTCGTCGCGGTGCCGGTACGTGCCGTGCAGGGTCAACCCGTCGGCGGTGAACGTGACGTCCTCGTCGACCCACCCGCTGCCGTCGGAGGACGCCTGCTTCTGCTCCTCCGCGGTCGACGAGGAGCAGCCGACGAGTGCGACCAGCAGCATCAGCGTCGCGGCCACGCGGATCACAGGTGAACCTCGATCCACGACACGACGTCGTCGAGCACCAGGTCACGCTCGGGTTCGTTGAACACTTCGTGGTACAGCTCGGGATATACCTTGAGGTTGGCGTCGAGCGGGCCGACGCACTCCAGCAGGCGCCGGCTTCCCGCGACCGGGATCAGCTTGTCCTGCTCGCCATGCACCACCAGAAGTGGCTTGGTGAGGTCCGCCGCGCGGCGCGGCATCGACTCGCCGACGCCGATCAGCGCCTTCGCGATACCGGCGGGGAGCTTGCCGTGGTGCACCAAAGGGTCGGCCTCGTAGGCGGCGACGACGGCGGGGTCGCGGGACACCGCGTCGGCGGGCAGGTTCTCGACGGGCAGCCCCGGCAGGACGCTGCCGACGATCTTGGCGACCGCGATCATGACCGGCGACACCGCGTCCTGCGCGTAGACCGCCGGGCCCGACAGCACCATCGCCGCGTAGTCACTGGGGTGGTCGACGCCGTAGGCGAACACGACACCGCCGCCCATGCTGTGGCCGAGCACGATCCGCTTCAGCAGGGGATGGTCGGCCGCGGCGATTCCGACCAGGCGATCGAAGTCGCCGGTGTACTCCGAGATGTCCTTGAGGTAGACGCGCTTGCCGCCGGAACGGCCGTGGCCGCGCTGGTCCAGGGCGTAGGTGACGAGTCCGGCCTCGCCGAAGCGGGCGGCGACGTGGTCGTAACGACGGGCATGCTCGCCGTAGCCGTGACACAGCACGACCACTCCGCGCGGCTCGGCTGCCGGTGCCGAATCCCCCGTCGCTCCGCTCCCGCCCTCCGGTGCCGGGGTCCACACGTCGTAGACGATGCGCACCCCTCCGACGCCGTCGAAGCTGCGTTCCTCGCGGGTTGTGGGCATCACGCGAGACTAACGGTCGGACCTTTCACGTCGTCCGCGTCGTCCGCAGGTGCTTGTCGGCGGCACTCGGTAGGCTCCCGCATGTGAGCGTTCTCACCGAGGTATCCCTGGCCCCGGAGTCGTTCGACTCCAAAGATGCGTTCCTTGCCGATGCCCAGCGGTACCGGCGCGAGTTGCTGGCGCACTGCTACCGGATGACCGGATCCCTGCACGACGCGGAGGATCTGGTGCAGGAGACCTACCTGCGGGCATGGAAGTCCTACGACCGCTTCGAGGGCCGCTCGTCGGTCCGCACCTGGCTCTACCGGATCGCCACCAACACCTGCCTGACCTCGCTGGACGGCCGCAAGCGCCGGCCGCTGCCCACCGGTCTCGGTGCGCCTGCCTCCGATCCGACCGCCGACATCGCCGAGCACCACGAGATCACCTGGCTCGAACCCCTGCCCGATGCGCCGCGCGAGGATCCGTCGGACCCGTCGGTGATCGCCGAGTCCCGCGAGTCGGTGCGGTTGGCCTTCGTGGCCGCGCTGCAGCACCTGTCGGCGCGGCAACGGGCGGTACTGGTGCTCCGCGAGGTGCTGCAGTGGAAGGCCTCCGAGGTCGGTGAGGCGATCGGCGCCTCCACCGCCGCCGTGAACAGCCTGCTGCAGCGGGCCCGCGCGCAGCTCGACGCTGCCCACCCGACGCAGGACGACGACCTGTCCCCGCCGGACTCGCCCGAGGCGCAGGATCAGCTGGCCCGGTACGTCGAGGCCTTCGAGACCTACGACATGGACAAGCTCGTCGCGATGTTCACCGCGGACGCCATCTTCGAGATGCCCCCGTTCGATGGCTGGTACCAGGGCCCGGAGAATATCGTCACCCTGTCGAAGACGCACTGCCCCGCCGACGGACCGGGCGACATGCGATTCCTGACGACCACGGCCAACGGCCAGCCGGCGGCCGCCCTCTACATGCGCAATCCCGAGACCGGTCGCCACGAGGAGTTCCAGCTGCACGTGCTCGCCGTCCGCTCCGACGGCGTCTCGCACGTGGTGGCCTTCCACGCGGACGGCCTGTTCGAGAAGTTCGGCCTGCCCGCCGCGTTGTAGTCGCCGTGCCAGATCGCGTGGGTCCGGAACCGCAGTACGACGTCTTCGCCGACGAGTTCCTCGAGCACGGACGCGACGGCCTATACAACGCGCACTACGACCGCCCCGCATGCCTGGACCTGCTCGGCGACGTCGACGGGAGGACCGTCCTCGACGCCGCGTGCGGACCCGGCCTCTACGCCGCGGAACTGGAGGCCCGGGGAGCTTCGGTGATCGGCTTCGACGTCAGTCCGCGCATGGTCGAGCTGAGCCGGCAGCGCGTCCCTGCGGGGACGTTCCGCGTGCACGATCTGGCCGACCCGCTCGTCTGGCTCCCCGACGGGTCGGTCGACCTGGTGCTGTTCGCGCTCGCACTCGAGTACGTAGACGACCGGGTCGGCGCGCTCACCGAGCTAAGACGGGTGCTTCGCCCCGGCGGGGCCCTGGTCCTTTCCCGCTTGCATCCGACCGGGGACTGGCTGCGCCACGGTGGCAACTACTTCGACGCACGCGTGGTCGAGGAGGTGTGGAGCCGGGGTTGGCAGGTCCGCTACTGGCTGTCGCCGCTGGAGCAGACCTGCGCGGAACTCCGGGAGGCAGGCTTCCTCATCGAGCGGCTGATCGAGCCGCGGCCCCGACCCGAGGCCGCCGCGATGAATGCCGACGCGTATCGACGTCTGACGAGCGAGCCGACCGGTTTCTTGGCGATCCGGTCGATACCCGACCCGCGCTAGTCGCCGAGTGGCCACTTACGTGGCGCCTTAGCCGAGGATTCGCGCGATAACTGGCCACTCTGCGCCCGCCTGCCGCAACGCGAGGCAGGTTCGCGTCGCGATCACGTCTCGGCGGTAACGCAGCATGTCCGCGCTGACGCGAACGATGCGCCAGCCGAGAGCCGAGAGTTCCGCGTGCCGGTCGATGTCGCGACGGTGCTGACGGGGATCAGTCCAATGCTGCACGCCGTCGTACTCGATGCCAACGCCGAAGTCCTCGTACCCCATGTCGATCCGCCAGCGGTCCACGACGACCTGCGTTCGAGGTCGCGGCAGTCCGGAATCGATCAGGACCAGTCGGGTCCGCGTCTCCTGCGGCGACTCGGACCCGCCATCCATCAGCTCGACCACCTGACGCAGTTGGCGTAGTCCCCTGGCGCCGGGATGGCGAGCGATCATCCGGTGGACGGACGCGGGCGTGAGGCCCGTGGCATGAGCCAAGGCGTCCACGCGGACGGTCGCGAGTGTGCGTCCGCCACGACGGCCGAGGTCGAACGCCGTGCGTGCCGCGGTGGTCGTGCACATGCCCGCGATCATCTGACGCTCGTCCTCCGGCAGCGAGTCGCGGTGGATGACGATGCCCTCGACCGGCTTGCCGTTAACCCGGTACATCTCGGCGGGGGATCTGGCGTCGACCCATCTCGAGCCGTGCAGGACGGCGGCCGAGTTGCCGGCGAGCGTGCCACGTCTCCCGGACCACAACCACGCAGCCCGTGCGCGCGTCGCGGCCGTGACGTCGCTTCCCCGCGGCACGTAGACGTTGCGATAGATCCGGTCGTACCCGCTGCGCAGCGTGCGTGGGCTGACGTCACCTCGCGCGAGTGCGTCACTACCGAGGAACGGCCGAGGCGTCGACATGGCCCAACGGTGCGGCCGGCCTCCGACGAAAAGCGGCGTCTCGGAGAGGGTTGTCCACAGGCTCGGCCCACTCCAGTGGCCACTTACGGCGCGGTTCGGGCAGCCAGACGCGCTGTAACTGGCCACTCGCGGCGACCCTCACGCCCCGTCCAGCCGACCGAGCACGCCGCTCGTCCAGCGGTCGATCGCCTCGAGGTCAGCCGCCGAGACCCCGTCGAAGACGACCTCGCGCACCAGCTCGGCGTGGCCTGGGGCGGCGGTGTCGAGAGCCTGCCTACCCGCCGGCGTGAGGTCGACGGTGGCCGCACGGCGGTCGTCCGACGAGCCACTGCGCGTCACCAGGTCGCGACGTCGCATGCGTGTCAGCTGGTGCGAGAGCCGGCTCTGCTCCCAGCCCAAGCGTTCGCCGAGTTCGGAGATCCGGCACCCGGCCCGCTCGTCGAGCGCCACCAGCACCTCGTACTCGGCGAGCGACAGCCCGCAGTCGCGTTGCAGCTGACGGTTCATGGCGGCCTGCAGCCGACTCGTCATCGTCAGGTAGTTCCGCCACGCCCGCTGTTCGTCCTCGGTGAGCCACACGGAATACATGACACATCATTCATGTTGTCGTGTCCAGTGCCGGCACCTAGGCTGGCGAAGAACTCCCGAGGAGTGATCGACCATGACAGTCACCGAATCCGTCGACATCCGGCGCGCCGCAGATCGTGCCGCAACCAAGATCTCCTGGCTCGACTCCAAGCACTCGTTCTCCTTCGGCGGCAACTACGACCCGGGCAACACCCACCACGGACTGCTCCTGGTCAACAACGACGACGTCGTGACGCCGGGCTCCGGCTTCGACACCCATCCGCACCGCGACATGGAGATCGTCACCTGGGTCCTGCGCGGATCCCTGGTGCACCAGGACTCGACCGGGCACACCGGCGTCATCTATCCCGGCCTGGCGCAACGCATGTCCGCGGGCCGCGGCATCCTGCACTCCGAGAAGAACGACTCCTGGACGTTGACCGGCGATCCGACGCACAAGGAGCCGGTGCACTTCGTCCAGATGTGGGTCGTGCCCGACGAATCCGGTGTGACGCCGGGCTACCAGCAGCTCGAGATCGACGACGAGTTGCTGCGCGGCAAGCTGACCACCATCGCGTCCGGCATGCCCGAGCACGCCGACGACACCGCGATCACCATCCGCAACAAGTACGCGGCGCTGAAGGGCGCTCGCCTGCAGCCGGGCGACTCCGTCGAGCTGCCGAGCGCGCCCTACCTGCACCTGTTCGTCCCCCGCGGCGAGGTCACGCTGGAGGGCGCAGGCCAACTGACCGAAGGCGATGCGGTCCGGTTCACCGCGTCGGGTGGCCAGCGGGTCACGGCCGTCGAACCATCCGAGATCCTGATATGGGAGATGCATGCGAGTCTGGCAGCGGCGTAGTCGAGAGGCCGCAGCACTCGCGGCAGTGGCGATGGTGGTGGCGTCGTGCTCCTCGGCGCCCCCGCCGTCCGCTTCCGAGTCGAGCGAGACGAGCGGGTCGAGCAGTTCGAGCGGGTCCGCCGAGTCGACGGCCGCGCCCGCCGCCGCCGAACTCGAGGAGGTGGACGTCCAGACCACCGACGACACCGCCTCCGCGCCGTTCGACGAGCCGCGAAAGGCGTTGGTGCCCAAGGGATGGACGATGTCGGTCTTCGCCCGCACCACGAAGCCCCGGCTGCTCGCCTGGGCGCCGGACGGCAAACTGCTCGTCTCGGTGCCGAGCGCAGGACAGGTGCTCAGCTTCGAGCCCACCGGCGCGGGACCGCTCGAGAACACCCTGCTGTCGGGGCTCGATCAGCCGCACGGCCTGACGTTCGCCGGCCCGACGCTGTACGTCGCCGAGAGCGACCAGATCGACGCCTACGACTACGCCAACGGCGCCGCCACCGCGCCGCGGACCGTCGCGCCCGGCCTGCCCGACGCCAAGAGTCCCGATCTGCGCGGCGCCTACTCGCACGCCCTGAAGAGCGTCGCCGTGGGACCCGATGGGGCGGTGTATTTCTCGATCGGCTCGACCGGCAACGTCTCCGTCGAGGACCGCACGGCGAATCCGCCACGGGCGACCATCATGCGCATTCCACCGGGCGGCGGTCCCGCCGCGCCGTTCGCGACGGGCGTCCGCAACGGCACCGGCCTGGCCGTCGCTCCGGATGGCTCGGTGTGGACGGCGGTGAACAACCGCGACAACATCGCGTTCCCCGGGGAGGGACCGGACTACGGCAAGGTGGTCCCCGACTACGTCGACGACCATCCGCGTGAGTCGCTGGCCAAGCTCACGCCGGGACGCGAATTGGGTTGGCCCTACTGCAATCCCGACGGCGGTCCGGCGGACCTGCCGTTCATTCGGGACGTCCAGACCAACGCCGACGGACAGTTCCTCGATTGCGCGTCGCTTCCCCCGGTCGAGCAGAGCTTCGGCGCCCACTCGGCACCGCTCGGCCTCAGCTTCACCAACGGTGGCCTGCCCGCGCCCTACGACCGCGGCGCCCTGGTGGGCGTGCACGGCTCCTGGAACCGGCAGAACCCGCAGGCGCCGGACGTCTCGTTCTTCCCGTGGCAGAACGGCAGCCTGGGCGGTCAGCAGACGCTGGTCGGCGGGTTCCAGTCCGAGGACGGCACCCGCTGGGGCCGGCCCGTGGCGGCGGTGGCCGGACCCGACGGCGCTATCTACGTCAGCGACGACTACGCCAACGCCATCTACCGGCTCGCACCATCAGCCGGCTGAGGCCACGTCGGGGCCGACCACTCCCCGGTCGTGCCGCGGTGGCAAAGCGACCTGCGCCTGCGCAACCGCGCCGACACGCGCCCGTGATGCTGCCGTGACGAAAGTTGACAGTGTGTCACCTGTGGTTATTGTGGTCTCATCCTGTGAGGATCTTTGGGAGGACCGCCGGTGGGCAACGCAGCCGCAAACTTCCGGCGCCTGGTCTCGACCGCCACGATCGCCGTGCTGTGCGCCACGCTGGCGTCGACCGCCGGTGCGCCGGTGGCCCAAGCGGCGGACGCCCGCGAACTGCTCGCCGGCGCCATCGCCACCACCAAGGGGTCGTATCTCGTCTACAACTTCGGCGGCGGCAATCCCGCGCCGATGATGAACGCGGCGGGTGAGTGGTACGACCTCACCAGCGGCGGACATCTGATGATCATCAAGAGCGCCTCGACGCGTCTCACGCCTCGCCTTCTGGTGGACTCCCACCGCGGCTATCAGTCGCGGTGCGAACGGGATCCGCGAGCGCGGACCGGTGAGGGGCTGGTGCAGGCCTCGGAGATCTTCAGTCCGCTGCAGGCGTGGCAGGCGCTCGGCCGGCCGACCATCGCGATCAACGCCAACTTCTTCGACGTCCGCGGTCAGACGGGCGGATCCTGGAAGACGACCGGCTGCAGCTCCCCACTGGGCGCCTACGTCGACAACACTCGGGGAGCCGGTCGCGCCAACGAGGCCGTCACGGGCACCACCGCGTACGCCGGCAAGCAGGGTCTGTCCAACGGCAACGAGACCTGGACCGCGCTGAGCACGATGATCCTGCCCGTCGGCGGAGCGCCGTACGTCGTGGCGCCGAAGTCGACCGACGACTATCACGCGGCCACCCCGGTGATCGCCGACCTGATGGACAAGGGCAGTCGGTTCGTCGCCGTCGCCGGCCTCGGCCTACTCGCGCCCGGCGACACCTCGCAGCTGAACGACGGCGGTCCGAGCGCCGCGCGCACCGCCCTGGCCTACTCGCGCGCCAAGGACGAGATGTACGTGTTCCAGGGCGGCAGTTACACCCCCGACCACGTCCAGGACCTGTTCCGCGGGCTGGGTAGCGACACGGCGATCCTGCTCGATGGCGGCGGCTCGTCCGCGATCGTGCTACGCCGCGACACCGGCGGAATGTGGGCCGGCGCAGGCGTTCCCAAGGGATCGTGCGACACCTACGAGGTGCTGTGCGACTCCCGTGAGCGGGCGCTGCCGAGTTGGCTGGCGTTCAACTGACGTCAGGCGGCGTCCGAGGCACCGCCGTCGGACGCCGACCCGGCACCGGCCGAAGCGTCCGCGGCACCGGCGTCAGCCGCTCCGTTGTCCTTGTCCCCCGCGCCGCCGGCCTCGGCCGAGGGGCCGGGCTTGTCCTTGGGCGAGAACGCGTTCGCGGTATCCCGAACGACGTTGAGCGACGGCTTGCTCGGGCTCTCCGGCTTGGCGTGCTTCGGCGGCGTGGTGGACGCCGGCGGCGGCGCGGAGCCGTCGTCCTCCTTGGCGTGCTTCGGCGTCTTCACCTCGTCGACCGACGGCTCGTCGTCCTTCTGCTGCTCCTGCGACTCAGTCCCGTTCGACCCGGTCGGCTCGTCCGCAGCAGGCTTCTCCGCGGCCGGAGCGGCTTCCTCGGAGGCCTCGTCGCCGGCACCCTGCTCACCGGCGCCCTCACCCTCCGCCGCCGGAGGCGTCTCGGCCTCGTCTGCGGCCTTGCCTGCGTCACCCTCGCCCTCGGCATCTGCCTGGGACTCGGCGCCGGTCTGCTCGCCTGAACCCTCTGCAGCACTGAGACTTTCGTCCTCGGCTCCAGCGGAGATCGACAGGGTGGAGAACCGGGCGTTCGCCTCGGGGATCTCGCTCGCCGAACGTTGCACCGCGAGCGTGCTGGAAGCAGCGGTCGGAAGACCCAACCCGCCGAACAGACCGCCGAGCAGTCCGCCGGGGCCCAGCAGTCCGCCGAGCAGGTCGGTGATCGGGTTGCCGGTGGACGGAGTGCCCGTTCCCGTTCCCGGCGCGGGGGTGGTGCCGGGCAGGACGCCGCCGAGTCCGCCACCGAGGATCGCGTCGAGCAGCGTCTTGAGGACGTTGGGGGTGCCCGGCGTCGGGTTCGGACCGAGTTCCTTCTGGATGCCGCCGATCAGGGCGTTGAAGGAATCGCTGAGTGCTCTGCCGTAGTCGATGTTCGCGAACGAGAGGAACGGGGTCTCGACGCCACTGTTCGTGAAGTCGCGCGTGT
Source organism: Mycobacterium sp. PTI7 (assembly GCF_056679845.1). NCBI lineage: Bacteria > Bacillati > Actinomycetota > Actinomycetes > Mycobacteriales > Mycobacteriaceae > Mycobacterium > Mycobacterium sp. PTI7. The sequence continues at coordinate 5,149,792 of NZ_CM155252.1, read as the reverse complement.
ACGTCCCGTCGGGATTCTGGACGACGTTGGAGTAGCCGATGTTCGTCAGGATCGTCAGCGCCGGGGCGAGAGCGTTGGCGATCCGCATCGGGATCTGGGCGAGCGGTGCCAGACCGATGAGGTTCAGGAAGTCGGACGCCAGGTACAGCGGCTCCAGCATCGGCAGGGTCTTCGACTGCAACGTGAGGTACAGGTTGATCGCCAGCGGGTCACCGGTGAGCAGTGACAGGTCCACCGCGTCGCCGACGCCCGCGAGGAGCTGATCGGCGAGGCCGTTGAGGCTGAGCCCACGCAGCATGTAGGTCGGCGACAGCGCGGCGGCCAGGTTGTTGGTGAGGGTGAAGGCATTCGGCCAGGATGCGAGGTCGGACAGCGGCTGGTACTCGTAGGTGGCGTCCACCAGGATCGGGATGACGTTCGATCCACCGATGTGCAGCCCGAGCGGACCGTCGAGGAAGCCACCGCTGCCGGTGACCTCCGTCCGCGGGTTGACGGTGTTGATGCCGAAGAGCGCACCGAGGGCACCGAACCGCGCGAGGGCACCGCCGTCGGGGCGGGCCGGGTTGTTGATCAGCACCATCGGCAGCAGGGTGATGCTGCCGAGCAGCGGGTTCTCGCCGAACGGATGGGATGCGCCGCCCGGCTGGAACGGCAGGTCGGCGATTACCTTCTCGTACGCCATCGCCGCCGCGAAGGCGCCGATGCCGATCCCGATAGTGGGCGTGATGCGGAGGTGGACGAGGTCCGGGATGAGACCGGTGATGGGGTCCGCGGAGCCGATAAGCTCGTCCACGACGCCGAGCAGTGCGTCGAGGCTCGGCAGGTTGAGGCTGGTCAGCACACCCCCGAGCAAACCGCCGAGGATGGGGTCGAGCGGTCCACCGCCCAGCGTCCCGAGGCGATCGCGGATGAGTTGCAGAACGCCCGCGGCGCCGACCTCGAGGTAGTCGGAGTTGTTGATCTCGTTGGCGACGGAGTTGGGCAGTGCCGGCACCCAGCCCAGGTCGAGGCCCAGCATCTTGAGAGCCGAGAAGGTCGGGCCCGCGGTGATGATGTTGAGACCGGGGATGTCGAGATTCCCGAGGTTCAGCGGATCGGACAGGTTGTAGCCGATCAGCGCCAGCAGCCCGGTCAGGGTGGCGTCGGTGACCTCGTCCAACCCCAAGGAACTCAGGAGGCCGGTCAGGATCGACAGGTCGACCCCCTGCAGCACCGGACCGAGGATGGGCAGGTCGACCGACAGCTGCGCGAGGATGCCGGGCAACAGGCTGGACGGGATGTCGGCCAGCAGGCCGGTCAGCAGGCTCTGCGGGTCGAGGCCCGCCGCCTGCGCCAGGGCGGCGATGTTGATGCCGTTCACGACCGCCCGGATGAGCGAATCGGCGATCGCCTGGTTCCCGTCGTAGATGGCCGTGCCCAGTCCGCCGGTGATGTCGGGCACCTGGTCGCTCTTCGGCAGCAAGCTGATGACGGCACTCAGATCGACCGCAGCGTCGCTCGCACGCTTCTCGGGCACCGGGGCAGGAGCCGCTCCCACCGTCAAAGCCGAGACGGTCGCTGTCGCGGTGGCGACGATCGCAACCCTCTTCGCCTGCCGGCTCCTCTTACGGTGCTCGACCGCCATCTGACCAGTCCCTTCGGGTGATTCCAACCAGTTTCACAGGACGCTAACACTTACGCCGACGGCAATAGTACAGATTGCTGAGCGAATCTCAGCCCGGGCCGAGCCCGCTCACTGAGGACGCGCACAGCGCCGTCACCTCGGCGTTTTCGAGGCCCAACGCTGGCAAACATCCGCGTCCGAATTTCCGGGCGCAGTTAGCTAGTGGTTCTACCCACGGGGTCGTCCGCGACGGCGAGTGCCGCATTTGCTGGAATGTTCGACGACGTCGAATAGTGCATCGAGGATCAGTCGAGGCGACCGATGCGGAGTGCGCTGGACGTGACCTCCGCCACACTGGCGGTGTACGTGTGACCGAACAGCGCAACGTGCATCAGCAATGGATACAGCTGATGCAGCCCCCGCCGGTCCTGCCATCCCACGCCCAACGGCTGCCGGGCCTGGTAGCCGGACATGACGTCGTCGAGATGCGGACAACCGAACAGCGCGAGCATTGCCAGATCCGACTCACGGTGTCCGCCGTGAGCCGCCGGATCGATCAGCACCACGCCCCGCGGCGTCCACATGACGTTTCCGCTCCACAGGTCGCCGTGGAGGCGAGCCGGCGCCTCGCCGTCGTCGAAGTCGCCCGACCTGCACCGCGCGATGACGTCTCGCACCTGGTGCGCGACGGACGCAGGCAGCGCCTCGGCCGCGTCGAGCGCGGGCCGCAGACGAGCCTCCGCATAGAACTCGCCCCACCGCTCGTACGCACCGAACGCCATCGGGAGTGGGCGCGCCGACGGGCCGAAGTACCCGGGCCCCGACCAGTCGTCGGGGGGAGCCCCGAACGCGACGGCACCGGCAGCGTGCGTCACCGCCAGGCGGCCGCCGAACTCGACGGCCGCCGCTCGCGTCGGCGACGCGGTGGTCAACGACTCGATGGTCAGCGTCGTCTCGTCGACGTCGACGACGCGGGCGCACGGCACGCCGCCCGGCACGGAGCCGAGCCAGCGGAGACCACTGGCCTCGCAGGCGAACGACCCCGGCGGCGCGTCGGCGTTCCGCTTCCGGTGGACGCTCACTCGACCGCGGGTCCGAGCCAGAACACCGCGGCGCTCGCGGCGACGACCAGTGCCGCGAGGCCGATGATCGGTGCCACGCAGAACCGGGTGAGCGTCGCGCCCAGCACCGCGCCGCCCAGCATCGTGGCCACCACGCCGTAGCGAAGCTTCTCGCGCTGCCCGGTGCCACCCGCCAACCGGCTGTCGAACCCGATTCCCACGATCGTCGACGTCAGCACGGTGGTGCTCAGCTCCTGGATGCCGAACTGACGTGCGGTGGCGTTCTGATTTCCGAAGGTGACGGCGAGACCTGCAATCAGGATCAGCTTGCCGTTGTCGTGGTACTCCAGCACGCCCGCGCCGGCGAGGATCGCGAGCACCGCCAGGGCGAGCACCTCGAAGCCGAGCGTCACGACCAACCACCGGCGGACGTTCGTCGCGTGGTGTCGGGACAACCGTCCACCCAGCACGGTGCCCGCCACGAAGCTGACGAAGGCCACCACCGCCGCGAGCATGTCGACGCCCGAGTGCGGGACGAACCAGAAGCCCAGGAAGATCACGTTCCCGGTCATGTTCGCGACGAACACGTGCCCGAGCACCAGCACGCTGACCGCGTCCACCAGACCCGTCGCGAAGGTCAACAGCAGCAGCCCGGTCACCGTGGCTCGCTGCGAGACGGGAGACTTCATCGCCGTCGGCCGCGTGCGGCTACAGCCGCGGCGTGAGGTCCAGTGACGTGACCGCCGTCATCCGGGTGATCAGCCAGTCGTTGTCCCTGCGCTCCAGCGACAACCGGTACGACAGGTACCGCAGCGACGGGATGCCCTTGGTCACCGGACTCGTCGCCACCGAGTTGGTGTAGACGAGAGCCGTTGCCTCCGTAGGCGTCAGCGTCTCGACCGCCGAACCCAGCACCTGGGTGGCATTGCTGACCTGTGCCTGCTTGTTCGGCTCGACGATCGAGTCGATGTAGCGCTTGTACTCGGCCGCGAAGTCGCCGCCGAGGTACTTGGCGGCGCGGTCGGGCAGCGTGTCCATGTCGTCCGGCGTGTAGGTCCACAGCGTCGTGATCGCATCGGCCGAGATCTCGGCGACCTCGTACTTGGTGTGCACCTCGGCCCGATCGGCCAGGTAGGGCTGCAGCGTCGCGCCGGCGAAGGCCGCGGCGCCGACGAACAGTGCGCCCGCCGTCACCGCTGCGACCTTGAGTCCGCGGCCCGCCGTGCGGTGCGGCACCAGGACCGGCTCGGGTTCCGGTTCTGCTGCGGCGTCATCCGCCGGCACGTCGGGATCGGCGTCGGCATCCGCGGTGGGATGGACGTCGGTCTCTGCGACCGGTTCGGGAGTTGCCTCAGCCGCCACCTCGGGCTGCGATTCGACCGGCTCGACCGGCTCGTCGACGACCGGTTCGGCCTCGGGCTCGGTTGCAGCCGAATCGGTTTCGGCTTCGGCGGGAGCGGACGGCGCCGCGGGCTCGGTAACAGTCACCGGAGCAGCGGCCTTCGTCCGACCCCACGGGAAGCGACGCCGACGGGTCGGCTCCGAGGCGACGGCCTCGGGCTCGGATGCGACGGGTTCAGGCTCGACCGGTTCCTCGGACGCGACGGGTTCGGACGCCGAGGGCTCCGCGGTCGCGGCCTCGGATACTGAGGGCTCCTCAGAAGACTCGGGGGCCGCGGCCACCTCGTCAGCCGGCGTCACGTCGTCCGACGACGCTGCATCGTGCGACTCCGACTCCGACTGTGCCTGCGTCGCATCGTCCTTCGGCGCATCCGTCTCACGGAGCTTCTGCCGCGGCAACCGGTGGCGCCGCGCGGACTTGCCCTCGGGGACCGCGGAGGCGGTCAGATCACCTGAATCAGCTGGCTGATCTTCCACTGCTCTCCCTCCTCGATCGTCGTTGCCACCCATCGGCTGGCGCTCTCGACGGTGGGCCTTCCATCGCGACCCGGTGTCGTGACGTTCGCGGCGACCAGGATCTGGGCGCTGCCGTCGTCGTTCCACCGTTGCACGCCGGCCTCCAGCACCGAGCCGACGGTCGGCTCGGCACGTGCCACCTGAATGGTGACCTCGTTCATCTTCTCCTTGAACGACGTCTGGAAGTCGCCGGTCGCCTGCGCGTAGATGTGTTCGGTGTAGTCGTTGGCGTGGAACGGATCCAGCGACGTGTACTCGATCATGAAGTTCCGCACGTAGCCGAGCGCCGCCACGTCGCGGAGGTCGGTGCGCCGCTGGCTCTCGTGACCGACCAGCATGACGACGCTGCCGGCGATGGCGGCCACCGCGAGCAGCACCGACATCGCGATGGTGACGGGCAGGCCCCAGCGGCGCGGGGGCTTGGGCTCGACGACCGGCGTCGTGAAGTAGTCGCGGTCGGCGGCGTCGATCTTCCGACGGGGGCTCATCCGCCGGCCTCGCTCGCGGTGGGCTTCTTCAGCACGGTGAGGTTGTTGACGAGCCAGTCGTCGCCCGACTTCTGGAAGTCGACACGCACCGTCGCGGAGATGAACTTCATCGCCTTGGGGTCATTGCCCCGCTGACCCTGGAGGGCCAGCAGCAGAGCGGCCTCGGTCGGAGACGCGGACAGCACGGCGCTGTTGGTAGACCAGTACTCGTTGGTGGTGGCGCCGCCCTGCTGCACCACCTGCTGCTGCGCGGCCAGCTGCGGCCGGTAGGCGTCCGTCGCGAGGTCCTGCGACCGGGCGAAGTCGGCGGGCATGGTGGCGATGCCGTAGCTCAGCAACTGCTCGACGATGCGGGGACCCTGCTCGGCGATCTGGGTGCGCGCCGTCTCGACGGCCCGATCCTGCCGGTACACCTCGAGGTAGCCGATCCCGCCGCCCGCCACGCAGAGCAGCGCCGCGATCAGGAACACCGCGCCGGCGATCGGGCGCACGTTGCGCTCCGGGGCCGGAACGCGGCGGGCCTCGGTGCGGGCCAGCAGGTCGGCGAACGTCCGGTTCCGCTTGTCCCACAGCGGCCACAGCCATCCGATGAAGAGGCTCAGGGTGTCGAGCAGGTGCGCGACGTCGCGGAGGAACAGGCGGACGCCGCCGGCCGGTGCGCCGGTGCTGGTGACGATCCGGATGCCGAACAGCGATCGGCCCAGACTCCAGCCGGTCAGCGCCGGGAGCAGCCAGCGGTTGACCACGGCGGCGACGAACGCCAGTACCGCGACGACCGTGAAGAACCACCAGAGCGCACCCCGGACCGGGGTGGTGAGAGCGAGCAGTGCCATGGTCGCGATGACCGCCACCGCGGGCAGCACGTCGGCGGCGAGGGCACCGGCGCGGGCGAACCAGCCGGCGTACGGAACGTCCTGCGCGTCGCTCGTCGCGACGCCGCGGTCCGCGTCGAGGACGGCGGTCACGACGTCACCTGCTCGAGCTTGGCGATCTTGAACGTGCCGTCCTCGGGCACCATCTGCACCCGCAGGCGGTAGCCCTGCTCCTGGTCGGCGACCTCGAGGTTGCTCACCTTGATGCGCATGGCGACCAGGACGTCGACAGAGCCGTCGTCGTTGTGTCCCTCGACGGCGGTGCGCATCTCGGTGACCTGCACCTTGACGTTCGCCGCCTGGTACGCCTCGGCGAGGATGCCGCTGTACAGCGCGGCCTGGGTGCCGAAGTCGCCGGTGGAGCAGTTGACGATCTTGGCCTGGCTGGCGCTCATGACGGTGGTGTCGGGCGCCTGCGTCGCGGTCACGCAGTCCTTGGCCGCCGCGACGGCAGCCTCGTCCGCCACGGCGATGGCCTTGCTCCGGTCGTGCGAGTGGAGAGCGAAGTAGCCGCCGACCCCGACGCCTGCCGCCGCGAGCAGCAGCACCACGGCGACAGCGGCGACCCATGCGGGACCGAACCGCTCCTGCCGACGTGGGCTCGCCTCGTCGGAGTGACGCAGTTCGTCACCGTCGATCGAGTGCTGGTCCTTCGGCGTCTCCGTCGACTCCGTCAACGGCTGGTCAAGGCTGTCCTGCGCATCGGTGGGGTTCAGCTGGCCGGAGCCAGCATCCTCTTCCATCCGTCGTCTCCTGGGTTGCTCGAGTTGTCGACGGAGTACTTGACGCCGTCGGGTCCGACCACCTCACCGCTCGACGGGTTGTAGACCGCAGACGGACCTGATGCCGGAGTGTAGATGCACGGGTTGGGCTGCTGTCCACTGCAGCTGACGCTGCCCTGGCCAGGTGCCGTCAGCGGGTCGCTGATCGGCGTCTGGGACTGCGACGGCGGCAGCTTGTTCGCGGGCAGCGGGTTCATGCCGTTGTTCACCGACGGTGCGGGGATCACGTAGCCGGGCTTCACCGGCTGGTCGCACCGCGCGCCCGCCGCCGGGCAGGTGAGGATCTGGTTCGGATCGCCGTACCAGGGGTTGGTGCCCGCCGGGGTGTACGGCTCGTTGCTGCGGCACTCCGTCGGCGTCGCGGCCCGCTTGCCCGGGACGTCGACGCAGGGGTAGTTGCGGGCGCCACGAACGACGTTGCCCTGGAAGTCCTTGGGGATCTTGCAGTAGACGTCGGCCGGGATCTCGGCGGTGGTGGTGTCGGCGGGCGAGCGCCACTGCGACGCCGGCAGGAAGCCGGTGTAGCAGGGCGGCGGCTGGTTGATCGACAGCGCCAGTGGCAGCAGCGCCTGGCCCGGGAAGATCGTGCCCATCTGACCGACGGCGCCGGCCTGCGGGAACGCCACGAGCAGCTGCTCGACGCCCTTGTTGTTGCGCTTGAGCAGGTCGATGACGACGCTCAGGTTGGCCAGCGTCTGCGGCAGCGAGTCCTTCACGCTGGTGAAGAAGCCGGTCACCTCATCGGCCGTCGGGCCCGCCTGCTGCAGACCGGTGCGCAGGGCCTGGTCCTGCTGGGCCGCCTGCGCGGCGATCGTGTCGAGGTTGTTCGCCCACTGCTGGATCGCGTCGCCCGACTGCACCTGGCTCTCCAGGATGGGCGCCGAGTTGTTGATGATGTCCTTGACCTGGGGCAGGTTGTCCTTCAGCCCCTGGGCGATGTTGGTCGTCGAGTCCACCAGCCGCTGCAGCGCCGGGCCGAGGCCACCGACCGCGAGCGACGTCTCCGTGAGCAGGGAGTCGATCTTCTCCTTCGGCAGGACCGTCAGAGCCTGGTTGGCAGCGTCGAGCGCCGGACCGATCTCGCTGGGCACCGTGCTGTTGGTGATGGTCGCGCCGCTGGACAGGTACTGCCCCGGTGCCCCCTCGGGGGGGACCAGGTCCAGGTACTGCTCACCGATCGCCGAGACCGAGTGCACGTTCGCGGACACGTCGACCGGGATCTTGTACTGGCTGTCGATGCTCATCGTGGCCAGCGCACCGGTCTCGGTGGGGACCACGTCGGTCACCTTGCCGATCTCGGTGCCGCGGTAGGTCACGTTCGCCGTGGCGTACAGACCACCCGATCTGGGCAGTTCGGCCTTCAGTTCGTACTGGCCGATGCCGATCAGGCTGGGGAGCCGCAGGTAGTACCACCCGAGGGCCGTCAGCGCGATCAGCGTGAGGATCGTGAACAGGATCAGCTGGATCTTGATGAAACGTGTCAGCACCGCTCACTCACCCCTTTCGACAAGTGGTCCACCCGGCACCGAATGCGGATTGGGCGTGAAACGAACGTCCGGGATCATCGTCGCCGGGTCGCGGCCCCACGACTGCTCGAGTGCTCGCAGGGCGCCGGAGAAGCCGGTGCCCGTCAGCAGGCCGTTGTCGACCGACGACAGCGTGAGGTCGACGTTCAGCGAGACGTTGATGTAGTCACCGCGTACCGCCTTGTCCGCCGACTCGATCGGGAACGGCGCCGTGAGCATGAACTTCAGCGCGCCGATCAGGTACGGCGACGCCTTGCCCAGCTGCTTGAGCGGCCGCTGCAGGCTCTGCAGGTTGGTGTTCAGGTCACCGCTGATCGGTGCCAGCGCTTCGTCGGCCGCCTTGCTGATGCGGCCGAGCGACACCACGGCGTCGCCGAACAGGTCGCGGGTGTCCGCGAAGTACTTGATCAGCGGCGGCACGTCGGTGAGCACCCGGTCGAGGGTCTCGTTGCGCTGCGCGACGATCGACAGCAGCCGGTTGGTCGAGTCGATCGCCCGGGTGATGTCCTGTCGCTGCTCGTTGAGCTGAGCGGTGAACGTGTCGAGCCGGCCGAGGAACTCACGGATCTGCTCGCCGCGTCCCGTCAGCAGGTTGTCCAGCTCCGTCTGGATCACTTCCAGGTTCGGGATGCCGCCGCCGCTGAGGATCGTGCCGATACTGGCCAGCGTCCGCTCGGTGGTGGGGAACGACGTCGACCGGTCGAGCGGGATGGTGTCGCCGCTCTTGAGTTCACCCTCGGGGTCGGGCGGCGAGTCCAGCTGGACGTGCTGGCTGCCCAGGAGGCTGGTCTGGCCGATCGCGGCGGTGGTGTTCTCCGGCAGCTCGACGCCGGGCTCCACGTCGAGCGTGAGCGTCGCCACCCAGTTCTTCAGCTCGATGGCGCGCACGCTGCCGACGAAGACGTCGGCGACGCGCACCCGGCTGTTGACGTTGAGCGCCAACGTGTCCGGCATCTGGACGTAGATCGTCATGCCCTTGGACCCACCGGGGCCGCCGGGCAGCGGCACGTTGGCGATGCCCTGCCAGCCACACGACGTCAGCACTACCGCCGCGGCGGACAGCACGCCCGCCCGCTTCGCCAATCGGCGCACGTTGGGAACCTTCAACGACTTGGCCACTTTCATCACGGTCCTGCCTCGGCAGGCAGCGGCGGCCCGGCGGGTGCCGGAGCAGGTGCCCCGGCAGGCGCGGGTGCGACTGCGGGTGCGATTGCGGACAGCGGGTCACCGGCGACGACGCCCGGTGCGGGTCCCGGCGGCGGGCCCGGCTGTGGGTACCACGGAGGTGGCAGCGGGTTGTTCTGATCGAACGAGTTCGGCGGACCGGGCAGGTTGCCACCGCGGGTGGTCCCGAACGCCGGCGGCGCCGGCGGGATCGCCGAGTCGGCGCCACCCATGAGCGTGGCCAGGGAGTCCGGCGTCAACATGTTCGCGGTGAACGGCTGCACCTCGACGCCCTGCATGCCGGGTGCGACCACCCAGCCGGGCTCGTGGTTGCCGTGCGAGAACAGCGTGTCCCGCGAGAAGATGCCGGGCACCGTCGTGTCCTTGTATCCGGGCGGCGGCTGCAGTCGCGGATCCGAGTAGGCGATCTGCTTGGGCAGCGTCAGCGCGGAGCTGAACTGGTTCAGGCCGAACGGCAGGAAGTTGAACTTGATCGCGTCGAGGATGGGCGCCAGGTACTGGGCACACAGCTCGGCCGACTCCTGGTATCCGAGCCGGCTACCCGCCTGGATGGAGCTGCAGATGAACTCCATCGGGTTGGCGAAGTTGCCGATCACCGGGATGCCGGTGACGCCACCGGGGACGGGCGGCGCGATGTTCAGCGCGTTGACCGCGAGGTTCGGGAACACGTGCAGGCCGGTCTCGAGACCCTTGAAGGGCTCCGGCTGCAGGATCGCGTTGGTGGCCTCGGCCAGGTTGTCGACGTCCGCGGCGAGCACGCCGCCGTTCTCGTCGAAGAACTCACGGGTGTTCGTGAACAGGACGTTGAGGTCGCGGACCGCGTTCGACACCTCTTGGTCGGTGTTGGTGAACGCACCGGTGAACTGGGCGAGATCGTCGTTGAGGGCGACGAACTGCTGATCGCTCTTGTAGAGCGCGTTGACGAACAACGCCAGGCTCTTCACGACGGCGAACAGGTCGCCGCGGCCCTGGTTCAGGGTGGACAGCGCCTCGGACAGGTTGTTGAGCGCCGTGTTGACCTGCTGGCCCTTGCCCTGCAGACCGTCGGCGAACGACTCGATGACGTCGCCGAGGGGACCCTTGGGCTGCTCGGGCGTCGGGCCCAGATCGGTGAGAATCCGGTCGACGGAGTTGCGCAGTTCGTCGAACTCGACCGGCACCTGCGTGCGCTCGAGCGGGATCACGGCGTCGTTCTCCATGACCGGGCCGCCGGTGTACGCCGGGGACAGCTGGATGGCACGCGACGCGACGAGGCTGGGGTTCAGGATCGACGCGCTCGCGTCGGCGGGAACCTTGTACTTGCTCTCGTAGTGGAACGTGACCTTCATCCGGTCACCGGCCGGCTCGATCTCGTCGATCTGGCCGACGCGCACGCCCATGATCTGAACCTTGTCGCCGGAGTACAGCGCAAGGGTCTGCGGGAAGTACGCGACCACGGTGTGGGTGGTCAGCCTCTTGTAGAGACCCCAGCCGAGGAAGGCCAGCACGATCGCGACGACCACCACGATCGTTCCGATGATCACCGACGCCCGGGAGAGGGCGGGCAGCTTCAGACTTCTGACGTTGAAGATCGTCGACATGTCAGCGGCCTCCTATCCCTGTGAGCCGGGCGGCAGGAACGGCGGATTGCCGGGCAGCGGCGGCGTGCCGACGGGCGGGAGTTGCTGTCCCGGTCCCGGAGGCGGTGGCGGACCGGTCAAAGCCGGTGGGGGCGGCGAGGTTCCGTCACCCTGCAGTGATCCCGGCGCGATGTACGGGTCGGACGGACCGGGCGTCACCGGGACGGTGCGCGCTCCGGGCTGACCGGGTGCGAACGGCGCGGGCGGGACGCCCTGGACCGGCGGCGAGAACTCACCGGGGAACGCGGCGCTGGGAACGCCGGGTGCCGGCGGCGGCGCATCCGGGTTGGGCGGCAGACCGATGACGTTCGGCGGCCCGTAGTTGTTGGCGCCGTACGGATTCGGGCCGAACGGACCGTCCTGTGCCTGGGTGCAGGGCAGCGGGTTGGCGGGCGTCGGGAAGTTGCCCGCGGCAGGCGCGTACGAGCACGGCGAGCCGGCGATGACGGCGGGGCCGGGGTTCTCGGCCGTGCCCTCGAGCGGCGTGGGCGCCGGCGGCGGTGCGCCGTTGTCGAACCGCTGGCCATTCGGATCCGGGTAGCGGAACTCCGGCAGGCCTGCGTTCCGCCAGAACTCCTCGGGGTTGATGCCACGCTTCTTGAAGGCGGCGTCGACCCACGGCTGGATGATCTGGTACGGCAGGATGTTGATCAGGATGACCTTGAAGTAGGGGCCCGAGGCCACCGCCTCGCCCAGCGCCGTCGCCACCTTGCTGACGTTGCTCAGGACGTCCATCAGATCGAACTTGCGCTCGACCAGGGTGTCGCTGATCGTCCGGAGCTGCTCCAGCGTGCGGTTCAGGTTCGGGTTGTCCTTCGTGAACCCGGCGACCTGCTGCGAGAAGGCCGAAACCCGTTCCAGCAGAGCGTTGACCGCCGAGGCGCGCTCGTTGATGGCGGACAGCAGGGTCCGCGCGTTGACGAGCAGGTCGTTGATCTGACCGCTGCGATTGCCGAGCACGCCGGCGATCTTGTTGGCGTTGGCCAGCAGCTTCTGGATGTCCTCGTCGCGCTTGCCGATCGTGTCCGAGAACCGTGCGACGCCGTCGAGGGCCGCGCTCAGGTTCGGGTACGTCTGATCGATCGTCTCGGTCAGGACGTTCAGGGACTCCTTGAGCGTCTTGGTGTCGACGCCCGCGCCGGCCTTGGTCAAGTCGGAGAACGCGTCGTAGATCTGGTACGGCGTCGTCGTCTGGTCGATCGGCAGCGTCGCGTTCGGCTTCAGGGCGGTCGAACCCCGCGGCTCGATCTCCAGGTTCTTGCGACCCAGGATCGTGTCGGTGCGGATCGCCGCGCGGCTCTCCGTGCCGATCTTGGTGCCGTTCAGCGTGTAGCCGAGCACGACCTTGTCGCCCTCGATCCCGGCGGTGCGGACCACGCCGACGTCGACGCCCGCGATGCGGACGTTGTCGCCGGGGTTGATGCCCGCGGTGTCGGAGAACTGCGCGTAGTAGACGGGCTGCGCGAAGATCATCGGCACGCTGGCGAAGCTCTGCCCCACGCCGATCACCAGGATCAGGATCAGGATGCCCTTGAGCCCGTTGCGAATCCGGTTGTCGCCCTCGAGAGTTCTCATTTCGGCGTGCACCTACCCGATGGCTGGCTGGTGAGCTTGACGGTTCGCACGGGGCCACCCGGCTGCAGACCGTTCAGGATCAGCGAGATGTCGCAGGCATAGAAGTTGAAGAAGTCACCGTAGATGCCACCGGCGCGTCCCAGGATCCGGACGGCCTGCGGGAACTTGACGAGCAGGTCGTTCAGCTCCTTCTGCTGGTCGACGAGCGGCTGCTGCAGGGCGTCGAGGTAGTTGACGGTGTCGCGCAGCAACGGCCGGTTGTCCGCCAGGAGATCGGAGATGGTGCCCGCCGCATCGCTGATGTCGGCAACCCCGTCCGCGATCGGATCGGCGCGGTTCTTCAATCCGGTGACCAATTTCTCGAAGTTCTGGATGGTTTCGTCGAACTGCACCTGGTGCTTGACCGTGGTGTCGAGGACGGTGTTGAGGTTCTTCACCACCTCGCCGATGGCCTGATCGCGGTCGGCGAGCGCTGAGGTCAGCTGCGCCGTCTGGTTCAGGATGTCGTTGATGGTGCCGCCCTGCCCCTGGAAGATCGTGACGATCGACTGGGTGATGTTGTTGACCTTCTCGGGCTCGAGCGACCGGAACAGCGGGCGGAAGCCGCCGAGCAGGGCGTCGAGGTCGAGGGCGGGCTCGGTGCGCTCGACCGGGATGGTGCCGCCGGCGGGCAGACGCGTCTCGTCGTCGCCGCGCTTCAGCTCCAGGTAGCGGTCGCCGATGAGGTTCAGGTAGCGGATCGATGCCGTCGTGCCCTGGAAGAGGGGCAGCGTCCGGTCGACGTCGAAGTCGACCTCGACCCGGTCGCCACCGGGCAGCAGGCGGACGTCGGCGACCTTGCCGACCTCCACGCCCGACGCGCGGACGAACTGACCCGAGCGCAGGCCGCTCGCGTTCTTGAACACCGCCGTGTACGTCGAGGTGCGGTCGAACCGCAGCTGACCGAACACCACGATGATGATCGCGGTGAACATCAGCAGCACCAAGGACAGGGCGCCGAGCTTGATTGCCGTACCGGTGATTCTCATGGGTTGATCGTGTTCTCCCCGATCTGGCGTCCCCAGACGTATTCGATGGCGATGGGCTGACCCAGTTCGAAGTGGTTGTACGGGGCGATGCTCGCGCCGGTGTCCATGACGAGGTACGGCGCCGGCCACAGGTCACGCGTGATGGGCTGCCAGCAGCCGGGCCGTCCCTCCGGGCCACCGCTCGCGTTGACGCGCGGCAGGTTGTCCGGGAAGACGTAGGGGTTGGCGGCACCGATGATCGAGGTGCGGGTGTTCAGCGAGTAGCCGTTGCCACCACCGAAGGCGGCACGCGCCTTGGGCTCGACGTCGTGGAAGTTGCGGATGGTGCAGAACAGCGCGGGGCTGTACTCGTCCAGCAGCGCCGACGTGGGCAGCAGGTCCTTGATGCCGCGGGTCAGGTACGGCCCGCTCTTCTCGAAGATCTCGCCGCCGGTGTTGCCGAATCCGACCGCACCCATGAGCGCCTGGTCGAGGTCGCCCTGCCGCTCGTTGAGCGTGCGCGCGGTGACGGTGAGGTTCTCCAGTCCGTCGAACAGCGGGGGCGCGGCGTCGGAGAAGACGTCCGCGAAGTCGGCGAGCAGCTGGTTGTCGCGACGCAGCTGCGGCAGCTGGGGATTGAGTTCGCCCAGGACCTCGTTGCCGTTCTCCAGCGACTCGCCGAAGCGGTCGCCCAGCCCGTCCAGCGCCTGGGCGGTGGCGGTCAGCGTCTGGTTCAGCTTGATGGGGTCGACCTGCTGGGTGATCGAGACGATGGTCTCGAACAGCGTGTTGAACTCCGTGGTCACGCCCGTCGACTCGATCGGGGTGGAGCTGCTGACCCGCTGCGGGTTCGGGTTCTTCGGCGACGAGAACGCGATGTACTTGTTGCCGAACACCGTGCTGGCCTTGATCTCCGCGTCCACGTTGGAGGGGATCAGGTCGACGAACTGCTTGTTGACGTCGAGCAGCACCTTGGCCTTGGGCTGGCCGCCGACCTCGACGGCCTCGACGTCGGTGACCCGGCCGATCTCCACGCCGTTGTAGGTGACCTTGGAGCCGGGATCCATCGACAGGCCCGACCGCGTCGAGATCAGCGTGAGCTTCTCCGGATCGGCGAAGCCACCGCGGAACTGCACGGCCACCAGGACGAAGACGATGGCGAAGACCACCAGCAGGACCAGCCCGGCGATCTTGTACGGCGGGGTCCTGGGCTTGTTGATCGGCAACGCCGTCTGATCAGGTCTCGTCATCGCGCTACACCGTCAGGTTGAAGTTGGCGTTGGTGCCGTAGAGCGCCAACGAAGCGAACAGGACGACCAGCACGATCGCGATCAGGGAGGCGCGCATCGAGCGACCGACGGCCTCACCCACGCCCACCGGCCCGCCGCTGGCGTAGAAGCCGTAGTAGCAGTGGTTGAGCATCACGATGACCGAGATGATGATCGCCTGCACGAAGGACCAGGCCACGTCGTCGGGCCGCAGGAACGTGCGGAAGTAGTGCTCGTAGGTGCCGGTCGACTGCCCGTAGAAGAGCGTCGTGGTGACCTGCGCCGAGAGGAAGCTCATGATGATCGCCATCGCGTACAGCGGGATGATCACGACGAAGCCGGCCATGATGCGCGTCGACACCAGGTAGCTGATCGACTTGATCCCCATGACCTCGAGGGCGTCGATCTCCTCGCTGATGCGCATGGCGCCCAGCTCGGCGGTGGCGCCGGCGCCGACCGTGGCGGCCAGGGCCTGGCCTGCGACCACCGGGGCGGCGATGCGGACGTTGACCAGCGCGGCGAAGAAGCCGGTGAAGGCCTCGACGCCGATGTTGCCCAGCGAGGCGAAGCCCTGGATGGCGATCAGCGAGCCACCCGACAGGGTGACGAAGCCGACGATGGCCACGGTGCCGCCGATGACGGCCATGGCGCCGGTTCCCATGCCGATCTCGGCGACGAGCCGGAGCATCTCCTTGCGGTAGAACCGCACGGCGTGGCCGATGGAACCGACGGCCGTGACGATGAACCAGGCGATGTGCCCGACGCTGTCGAGGCCGCGCGCGGGCGCTCCGGCCAAGCGCTCGCCGCGGGCGACGGCCCGGGGGAAGCGACTGCGGACGACTGATGCCGTTGACATGTCAGCTCCCCGTTCCGAATTTGACGCCGATGGTGGTCAGCACGACGTTGACCGCGAACAGCGCGATGACGCAGAGGACCAGGGTCTCGTTGACCGCGGTGCCCACGCCCTTGGCGCCGCCGGAGACCGTCAGGCCGCGGTAGCAGCCGACCAGGCCGGCGATGAGCCCGAACGTCAGGGCCTTCACCACGGAGATGAGGACCTCGGGCAGGCCGGTGACGAGGGTCAGCGTCGAGACGTAGGCGCCCGCCGAGATGTTCTGGATGTAGACGCCGAAGACGAAGCCGCCGACGAGGCCGATCGTGATCACGGCGCCGTTGAGGAGCAGGGCGACGAACGTGGAGGCGAGGACGCGGGGGACGACGAGACGCTGGATCGGGTCGATGCCGAGCACCTCGAGGGCGTCGATCTCCTCGCGGATGGTGCGGGCGCCGATGTCGGCGCAGATGGCCGTCGATCCGGCGCCGGCGACCACGAGCACGGTTACCAGCGGACCGAGCTGGGTAACCGCACCGAGAGCTGCTCCGGCGCCCGAGATGTCGGCAGCACCGAACTCGGCCAGCAGGATGTTGAGGGTGAAGATGATGAGGACGGTCAGCGGGATGGCGACCGCGATCGTGGGCAGGAATGCCACCCGCATCAGGAACCAGCCCTGGAGGATGAACTCCCGCCATTGGAACGGGCCGTGGAACAGGGCCTTGGCCGTGAGGACGCACATCTTGACGAAGCCGCCGACCGCGGTGAGGCCAGGAGTGATCTGGCCTCGCACGTAGCTGACGAGGCCTGGCTGCTGGGCGGTCATGCTCGAGCCTCTACATCATGGAGGGTCGTGCCGTAGCCGCTGCGGCGGACCATTGGAACCCGTCGCACTCGCCCTCCTTGCCAATACCCCGCGTGTGTGATGCCCATCTCCCTACTGGTTGGTAGTAAGGCGGACCACAGGAGAGTACCCGATACCCGTGGGCCGCCGTACCGCATCGGCAAACTTGGGATCGCCGCACCCGGCAAACTCATCGTCACAGGTCAGGCCTTCCCGGTACTGCTAGAAACCGTTGAGGCCGTAGAACTTTCGTTCGCGTCAACCGAGGCGGCCGTTCCGAAGCGCTGTCTCAGTTCCGTCTTCAGCACCTTGCCCGCGGGGTTGCGAGGCAGTGCGTCGACCACCTCGAGGGCCTTCGGATGCTTGTAGCGGGCGAGCCGTTCGCCGAGGAAATCCTCGATGTCGGCCAGCTCCAGCGGCGCCGCGGCCGGCCCCAGTGCCACGACTGCCACCGGGACCTCGCCCCACTTGTCGTGTGGGCGGCCGATGACGGCCGCCTCCGCGATCGACGGGTGGCCGGCGAGGACGTTCTCCACCTCGGCGCAGTAGATGTTCTCGCCGCCGGAGATGATCATGTCCTTCTTGCGGTCCACCACCCAGACGTAGCCCTCGTCGTCCTGGCGGACCAGGTCGCCGGAGTGGAACCAGCCGCCGTGGAACGCCTCGGCGGTGGCCGCCGGGTTGTTCCAGTAGCCGGCCATCAGCGTGGGTGCCCGGTAGACGATCTCGCCGACCTGGCCGACCGGGACGTCGTTCATGTCCTCGTCGACCACGCGGGCGGCGACGGTCGGGATGACCCTGCCCACCGAGCCGAGCTTCCGGATGGCGTCCTCGCCCAGGAGCATGCAGGTCACCGGGGACATCTCGGTCTGGCCGAACGCCGCGAGGATCTGGGTACCGGGGAAGGTGCTGGCCATGTCGCGCAGCAGAGTATCCGACGCCGGGGCGGCCCCCCAGGACAGCGCCCGCAGCCGGACGTCGCGCGGGTTGGCCCGCTGCGCTGCGCACACGGCCTGCCACTGCGCGGGGACCAGGAAGATCGCCGTCACCTTCTCGGCGGCGAGCACGTCGAGCAGCTCGCCGGGATCGAAGGCGCCCAGCGGGTAGAGCACGGTGGGCCTGCCGAGGGCGAGGCCGACGATCAGGTTGCCGATGCCCGCGATGTGGAACAGCGGGACGCCGATGAAGCCGACGTCGTTGTTGAGGTCGACGCCGATCGTGAACATGCTCGACATGCCCTGGATGGCGATGTTCGAGTGGGTGAGGACCGCGCCCTTCGGCCTGCCGGTGGTGCCGGAGGTGTACATGATCAGCGCGGGTGAGTCGTTGGGGATGTCGACCTGCTCGGGGGCGGGCCCGCCCTCGGCGAGCAGGTCCTCATAGCCCAGCAGGCCGTCCTCGGTGGGGCCGTCGGCCACGACGATGGTGGCCAGCGAGGCGTCGAGGTCGCGGACCGCGGTGGCGACGCCGAGCAGGACGGGTTCGGTGACCGCGACGCGGGCCTCGCAGTCGGCGACCAGGAAGGCGATCTCGGGCGGCGTCATGCGGAAGTTGACCGGCACCGCGATGGCGCCGAGCAGGTTGGCCGCCAGCAGCGACTCGATGTACTCGGTGCGGTTGAGCATCAGGATGAGCACCCGGTCGCCGAAGCCGACGCCGCGCCGGCTCAGCGCACCCGCGAGCGCGTGGACGCGTCGGTCGAGGTCACCCCACGTGGTGGTGCGGCCGAGGAAGCGCAGTGCGACGTCGTCCGGCTGCATCAGCGCGTGCCGCGCGAGCTGGTTGGTCCAGTTGTTCCGGCGGGCCAGGTGGGGCTGCTCGGTGGGGTTCCCGAATCCCGGTGACGGGTCGACGGGTGAGGCGGTCAACTGCTGGTGCCCCCTGGTCTTCGCTTCGCGGCTTGCGCTGTGTTGATATTTGATCAAACATGGTGTTGCCCGGGTCACACTATGGCCTCGGCGGCCCGGGTACAAGCCCCGCCAGTTTGCTCGGGAGAGTGGGAAGAACGTGAAGGCAGCCGCCGCGACCCGGCCCGCTCGCCGCCGGGAGCAATTGGCCGACGAGGTGGCCGCCCACCTGCGCATGGGCATCATGACCGGCACGCTGCGACCGGGCACCTTCATCCGGCTCGACGAGACCGCCACCGAGCTGGGCGTCAGCATCACGCCGGTCCGCGAGGCGCTGCGGACGTTGCGCGGTGAGGGCATGGTGCACCTCGAACCGCACCGCGGACACGTGGTCGCGCCGTTCACCCGCGACGACATCCAGGACATCTTCTGGCTGCAGGCCGCGATCGCCAACCGGCTGGTCCGGACCGCCACCCAGCGGGTCACCGACGCCGAACTCGACGAACTCGACCACCACATCGACCTCCTCGCCGCCGGCGTCGAGACGCAGGACGGCGACCTGGTGATCGAGGCGGAGTTCGCGTTCTTCCGCACGCTCAACCGGTCCGCCGGGCGGATGAAGCTGGCGTGGTTCCTGCTGCACGCCAGCCGTTACCTGCCGTCGACGATGTACGCCGACGATCCCGACTGGGGCGCGCAGGCCGTCGTCAACAACCGGGCGCTGGTCGCAGCCCTGCGCAGCCGCGACGAGCACGCCGTCGCGAGGCTCACCGCCGAGCAGTACGCCGACGGCGCCCGCCGCCTGACCGCGCGGCTCGACCACCTGGGGCTGTGGCGCTGACCGCTGCGCCCCCCTTCGCCGAACGTGGGTTACCGCCACGGTTCGTCGAGAAACGCGTGGCTCGAGCCCACACTCGGCGGGCGGAGGTCAGCCCGCCGACAGCTGCTCGGCGCGCTTCTTGAGGTTCTCCGCGAGGTGATCGAGGGCGTCGTTGACGACCTTCTTCAGCATCATCGCGGGCACCGGCATGGTGGTCTCGACGTCCAGGTCGACGGTGAGCAGCGTGGTGGGGCCCATCTCGACGACCGAGAACACCTGCTCCTGCTTGGAGAAGAGGTCGCCCTGCTGCATGACGGTCTGGATCTGGTTGGGCCCCGGGTAGTAGACGGCCTGGATGTACATGCCGTCCATGCCCTGCACCGAGGTGTCCAGCCGGAGCTGACTTGGCCTGCCGTCGTCGTAGCGCGCCAGGATCCAGCAGCCCTTGATCTCCTCGTTCCACTGGGGGTAGGCCTCGAAGTCGGCGACGATCGCCAGGATCGCCTCGGCCGACGCCGACACCTCGACGGTCTTGCTCACGATGGGCATCGGGCGAGCATATCGTCGCCCTGGTGAGCATCCACGGAACGGCGACGGGCGGTCGCACCCGCATCGCCGTGCTCGACGACTACCAGAACGTGGCGCTGGCCTCGGCCGACTGGGAGCCGGTGACCGCCCGCGCCGACGTGACCGTGTTCGACGACCACGTCGCCGATCCCGACGAGCTGGTGACGCGGCTCGCGCCGTTCGACGTGGTGTTCGTGATGCGCGAGCGAACGCCGTTGCCGCGCAACGTCCTCGAGCGACTCCCCCGGCTGCGGATGATCGCGTCCACGGGTCCGGCCAACGCGTCGATCGACATGGCGGCGGCCGACGAGCTGGGCATCCACGTCAGCGGCACCGGCGGCAGCGTCGCGTCGACGGTCGAACTCACCTGGGCGCTGATCCTCGCGTCGGCGCGGCACCTGGTGGCCGAGAGCCGCTCCGTCGCCGACGGTGGGTGGCAGACCACGGTCGGCCGCGAGCTGGACCGTCGCGTGCTGGGCGTTCTCGGCCTCGGCCGGATCGGGTCGCGGATCGCGCGCATCGGGGCGGCGTTCGGCATGGACGTCGTGGCGTGGAGCCAGAACCTCACCCCCGACGCCGCCGCCGAGGCCGGCGCGCGCTACCTGCCCCGCGACGAGTTCTTCGCCAGCGCCGACGTGCTGACAATCCACCTCAAGCTGAGCGAACGGTCCCGCGGCCTGATCGGCGCCGCGGAGCTGGCGGCGATGAAACCGACTGCCCTGCTGATCAATACGTCCCGCGGCCCGATCGTCGACGAGGCCGCGCTGATCGACGCCCTGGCTTCCGGAGCGATCGCGGGCGCCGGCCTCGACGTCTTCGACACCGAGCCGCTGCCCGCGGGGCATCCCTTGCGCACGATGGCCAACGTGACGGCCACGCCGCACATCGGCTACGTGGGCGACCGGGCCTACCGGATCTTCTTCCGGGACGGGGTCGCGGCGATCGCGGCGTGGCTCGACGGTTCGGCCCCCTGACCCCCTACTCCACCACCGCCGTCGCCAGCACGGCGCGGATCGCGTCCGGAATCGGGACGGGCCGGCGGCTGGTGCGGTCGACGTAGACGTGCACCCAGTGCCCCACCGCGGCAACGGGCGCGGCCTCGACGTCCGGCGCGAAGACCGAGAGCCGGTAGGTGACGCTGCTGGTGCCCAACCGCGTCACCGCGAGACCCACGACGAGCGGGTCGGGGAAGGCCAGTTCGGCGAAGTAGCGGCAGCCGGACTCGGCGACGACGCCCAGCCACGGCGCGGTCACGGGGTCGACGTCGGCGCTGGTGTTGATCCAGGCGTTGATCGCGGTGTCGAACAGCTCGTAGTAGACCGCGTTGTTGAGGTGGCCGAACATGTCGTTGTCGGTCCACCGCGTCAGCACCGGCCAGTGCACCGGAAAGTCTCGACTGGTCAGCGTGCGCTCCTCGACGGCCATGCGGCCAGTCTCTCAGGCCGCGAGTGGCCAGTTACGACGCGCGTTCGGTCGTCGACCGCGCCGTAAGTGGCCACTCGCGCTGTTGCGGCGTGGTCCGGCAGGGCAGGCTGGTGCCATGAAGATTCGTGGAGCCGTCCTCGAGAACATCGGATCGCCGCGTCGCTACGCCGAGTCGCGTCCGCTGGTGGTCGCCGAGCTGGACCTCGCGCCTCCGGGGGACACCGAGATCCTGGTGCGCATCGAGGCCTCCGGCCTGTGTCACTCCGACCTGTCGGTGGTCGACGGCAACCGGGTGCGCCCGATCCCGATGCTGCTGGGCCACGAGGCCGCGGGCGTGGTCGAAGCCGTCGGCTCCGGGGTGTCGGACCTGTCGGTGGGACGACGGGTGGTGATGACGTTTCTGCCGCGCTGCGGTGAATGCGCGGGGTGCGCCACCGACGGCCTCGCTCCGTGCGTTCCGGGCAGTGCGGCCAACGGCGCCGGCACGCTGCTGTCGGGTGACGTCCGGCTGACCCGCGACGGCGAGCAGGTCCGCCACCACCTCGGGGTGTCCGCGTTCGCGACGCACGCCGTGGTCGACCGCCGCTCGGTGGTGCCGGTCGACGACGACGTGCCGCCCGTCGTCGCCTCGCTGCTCGGGTGCGCGGTGCTGACCGGTGGTGGCGCGGTGCTCAACGCCGGCAAGCCGCTGGCCGGACAGACGGTGGCGGTGGTCGGGGCCGGTGGCGTCGGCATGGCGGCCATCCTCACCGCACTCGCACATGATGACGTCCGCGTCGTCGCCGTCGACCGCCTGCCCGAGAAGTTGAACAGAGCAAGGGAACTCGGCGCGCACGCGGCCGTCACGCCCGACGACGTCGGCGACCTGAAGGCCGAGGTGGTGATCGAGGCCGTCGGCCATCCGTCCGCCCTGGAGACCGCGGTCGCCGTCACGGCACCGGGAGGCCGCACCATCACGGTGGGCCTGCCGCATCCCGACGCGCGAATCAGCCTGTCGCCGTTGGCCTTGGTCGCCGAGGGCCGGACGCTGATCGGCAGCTACCTGGGCTCGGCGGTGCCCGCCCGGGACATCCCGAAGTTCGTCGACATGTGGCGGTCGGGCCGGCTGCCCGTCGAGCAGCTGGTGTCGTCGACGATCACGCTCGACGAGATCAACGAGGGCATGGACCAACTCGCCGACGGCAACGCCGTCCGGCAGATCATCGAGTTCTAGCGCCGGCCAACGCCGCCGAAGGTCGGCCCCGTCGAGGGGTTGTCATACGTCTCGCAACTTGTATGATGAGTTGAACGCTTATCATAGGAGTCTTGATGTCCGACCGCATCCGCCACCTCACCCTGTCGCACGTCGTGCTGCCGCTCGACAACCCCGTCAGCGACGCGAAGGTCCTCACCGGTCGCCAGAAGCCACTGACCGAGACCGTGCTCCTGTTCGTGGAGGTCCTCACCGAACAGGGCCTGACGGGAATGGGTTTCAGCTACTCGAAGCGCGCGGGCGGCAAGGCGCAGTACGCGCACCTGGCCGAGATCGCCGAGGTCGCCATCGGCCAGGACCCGTCCGACATCGACCGCATCTACCAGTCGCTGCTGTGGGCCGGCGCGTCCGTCGGACGGTCGGGCGTCGCCTCGCAGGCCATCGCCGCACTCGACGTCGCCCTCTGGGACCTCAAGGCGCGCCGTGCCGACCTCCCGCTCGCCAAGCTGATCGGTGCACACCGCGACTCCTGCCGCGTCTACAACACCTCGGGCGGCTTCCTGCAGGCCTCGCTCGAGGAGATGAAGGAGAAGGCCGACGCCTCCCTGGAATCCGGCATCGGCGGCATCAAGATCAAGGTGGGACAGCCGGATTGGAAGAAGGACCTCGAGCGGGTGACCGCCATGCGCGAACACCTCGGCGAGACCCCGCTGATGGTCGATGCGAACCAGCAGTGGGACCGCGCCCGCGCCCGCCGCATGTGCCGGGAACTCGAGGCGTTCGACCTCATCTGGATCGAGGAGCCCCTCGACGCGTGGGACGCGGTGGGCCACGCCGACCTCAGCCACACCTTCGACACCCCGATCGCCACCGGCGAGATGCTGACGTCGGTGCCCGAGCACATGGCACTGGTCGAGGCGGGCTACCGCGGCATCGTGCAGCCGGACGCCCCGCGCATCGGCGGCATCACCCCGTTCCTGCGCTTCGCCACCCTGGCCGCGCACGCCGGCCTGGCGTTGGCGCCGCACTACGCGATGGAGATCCACCTGCACCTGGCCGCGACCTACCCGACCGAGCCGTGGGTGGAGCACTTCGAGTGGCTGAACCCACTGTTCAACGAGCGCATCGACATTCACGACGGTCGCATGTGGCTCGCGGATCGCCCGGGGCTCGGCTTCACGCTCAGCGACCAGATGCGGGCGCGGACGGTGGAGACGGCGTCGTTCGGGAAGCCCTGACAACACCCCGTCCGCGAACAGTCATGAACTCCCCTCGATCCCGCGGGTTGAGGGGAGTTCGCGACTGCTCGCGCGGTAGAGTCGCGACACCGTGACGACGACGCTCGCCCAGAAGGTCGTCACCGGGCTGAAGGACAAGATCTTCGCCGGTGACCTGCCGCCCGGCCACAAGCTGCCGTCCGAGGCCGAGCTGATCGACGAGTTCGGCGTCTCCCGGACCGTCATCCGCGAGGCGGTGACCCGGCTGCGCGCCGAGGGACTGGTCGAGACGTTCCAGGGTCGCGGATCGTTCGTGCTGGCCGTCCCCGAGCCGACGTCGTTCACCGTCGAGTCGGCCGCGATCCGCACCCAGCGCGACGTGCTCGACATGGTCGACTTCCGGATCGGGATGGAGTGCGAGGCGGCGGCTTTGGCGGCCGGCCGGGTGGACGACACCGGCCGGGCCGCCATCCGCGCGGCGCTCGGCGCGTTCATCGCGGCGGCGCCCGAGGACGCGGTGGAGGCGGACTTCCTGTTCCACCGCGCCGTGGCGGCCGCCAGCGGCAACCGGTTCTACCTCGAACTGCTCGACTCGCTCGGACCGATGGTGATCATGCTGGCCCGGACCCGGCTCGGCGACGAGCACTCTCAGGCCGACGTCGGGCAGGTCGAGCGGCTGCGCCGGGAGCACGACGACGTGGCCGCCGCCGTCCTGGCCGGCGACCCCGACACCGCGCGGGCCGCGATGCGCGTGCACCTCGGCAACACCCGCAGGCGCCTCGACACCGCGCACTGACGCGTCACACGCCGAGCTTCTCCGTCTCGCGGTCGGGTGCGGCGTGCGCCCGGCGCAGCTTCATCACGTGCCGGATCACCGGCAGCAGTGCCAGCACGAGGAAGATCGCCAGGATGGTGCCCGAGATGGGGCGGGTGACGAACCCCGTGGGATCGCCGCCGAAGATCAACAGTGAACGGCGCGTGCTCGATTCGATGATGGTGCCGAGCACGAACGCCAGGACCATCGGCCCGGGATCGAAGCCGGCCTTCTTCATCAGGTAGCCGATGATGCCGAACACGACCATCAGGAAGATGTCGAACACCGAGTTGTTGATCGTATAGACGCCGAGGATCGTGATCAGCGCCGTGATCGGCGCGAGAATGGCCGGCCGCACCCGCAAGATCCGGACGAACAGGCCCACCAGCGGGATCGACAGGATCAGCAGCAGGATGTTGCCGATGTACATCGAGTTGATGACGCCCCAGAACACGTCGGGGTGCTCGGTGACGAGCTGCGGTCCGGGCGAGACGCCCAGGATCAGCAGCGCCCCGAACAGCATGGCCATGGTCGCGTTGGCGGGCAGGCCGATGGTCAGTAGCGGAATGAACGACGACGTGGCCGCCGCGTTGTTCGCGGTCTCGGGGGCGGCGACGCCCTCGATGGCGCCGCGGCCGAAGCGTTCCGGTGTCTTCGACCGACGCTTCTCGGTCGCATAGGCCACGATCGACGACAGCACCGCGCCGCCGCCGGGCAGCACGCCCAGGACGAAGCCGATGATCGAGCCCCGACCGATGGCACCCGACGACTGTCGCAGCTCCTTGCGCGACGGCCACACGTTGCCCACCTTGGCCGGCACGTGCGGCTTGCCGTGGCGTGCCTCGAGGTTGTAGAGGATCTCGCCGACGCCGAACAGGCCCATGGCGACGACCACGAAGTCGATGCCGTCGGCGAGCTGCAGGCTGTCGAACGTGAATCGCTCTGCGCCGCTGAAGCTGTCGCGACCGACGGTCGCCAACAGCAGACCGACGGCGCCGGCGATCATCGCCTTGAGCTTGTTGCCGCTGCCGATGGTGGCGACCAGCAGGACGCCGAGCAGGGCGAGCGCCGCGTACTCGGGGGGCCCGAAGTCGAGCGCCACCTCTGCGACCACCGGTGCGAGCAGGGTGAGGCCGACGATCGAGATGGTCGCGCCCACGAACGATCCGATGGCCGCGATGCCGAGCGCCGTGCCGGCCTTGCCCTGCTTGGCGAGCGCGAAGCCGTCGAAGACGGTGACCACCGACGAGGCCTCACCGGGCAGGCGGAGCAGCACGGAGGTGATGGTGCCGCCGTACTGGGCGCCGTAATAGATGCCGGCGAGCATGATGATCGCCGACACCGGATCGATGGTGTAGGTGATCGGCAGCAGGATCGCGATGGTCGCCGCCGGGCCGAGGCCGGGCAGGACGCCGATGACCATGCCGATCAGGACGCCGACGAGGCAGTACAGCAGGTTGGTCGGTTGGACGACGAGCGCGAACCCGTCGACGAAGGCGTTGAAGTCCATGGCCGTCGATTCAGATCGAGATCAGATGGGGCAGCGGGATGCTCAGCCCGTAGAGGAAGAGGAGGTAGAAGGCGGTCACGGTCACCAGGCTGATCACCACGGTGTTGCGCCAGCTCTCCCTGCCGAGGAACCGCAGCCAGATCACGCACAGCAGCAGTGCGGGGATCTCGAACCCGGTGAGCGGCAACATCAGTCCGAACGCGACGAAGGTGACGATGCCGACCACCGGCAGCACGCTGCTGCGGGTGAACGCCTCGCTGTCGGTGAGCCCGCGTCCGACGACGAGGAGTACCACCGACAACGCCGCGATCAGGACGCTGACGACGAACGGCCACAGTCCGGGGCCGGGCTCGCGCAGGGAGCCGAGTCCGTAACCGAAGGACAGCACCGCCCCGCCGATGCCGATCGCGGCCCCGACGAGGGCACCGACGATCTGGTAGACGGGTCCACCCGACGGCGGGCGGTCCTCCTCCATCTCCTGGGCCACCTCGGCCTCGAGTTCGGCCAGGATGTCACGCGTGTGCGGATGTGCGACAACGGGTTCGGGCGTCGTGGTCGAGGGGGTCGGCTCGCGATCCCTGTCCGCGTCGGTGGTCACCTCGTTCACGGGTCAGCCCTCGTTGCGCAGGTTGATGTCGTACTCCGCGACCAGGTCGGTGTACCGCTTCTGGTCGTCCTTCAGCCGGGTCACGACCTCGTCGCCGGACACCTCCATGGGCGTCAGGCTGTTCTGCTTGTTGAAGTCCTTGTAGGAGTCGGTCGCGAAGGTGGCCTCGAGTCCCTTGACCAGCGCGTCCTTGACGTTCTGCGGGGTCCCCTTGGGCACGGTCATGAAGCGGTACTGGGTGACCTCGACGTCGAGGCCCTGCTCCTTGGCGGTCGGCACCTCGGGCAGGTACTCGATGCGCTCGGGGCTGAACACCGCGAGCGGCGTCAGCTTGCCGGACTGGATGTTCTCGATGGCCTCGCCGACCTGGATGCTGGCGACGTCGACCTGATTGCCGAGCACCGCGGCCAGCGCGGGCGCTCCCCCGTCGAAGGGCACGGCCTGCGAGTCGACGCCGCTGGTCTTGAACATCAGCGCGGCGGACAGCTGCGCTCCGGTGCCGACGCCGGTCGTCCCGTAGCGGACGACGCGGGGGGACTTCTCTACGTCGCCGAGGTTGCGGAACCCGCTGGCGGGGCTGGTCACCAGGACGTAGTCGTCCCGGGAGACGCCGTGGACGACGTCGAAGTCGTCGATCGTCGTCACCTCGTCGGGGCTGACGGCGAGCGGGGTGATCGTGAACAGCGAGGCGTTCTGGATGGCGATCTTGGCACCGTCCGGTGCGGCGTTGGCGATCTCGGCGGCGGCGAGCGCACCGTTGGCGCCCTCCCGGTTGATCACGGGGAACGACGCGCCGAGGTCGTCGGAGAGGCCCTTGGACACGGCGCGGCTGATCAGGTCGCTGGACCCGCCCGCCGATGCGCCCACGTACATCTCGACGGTGCCCGACGGGTAGTCGCCGCCGGAACTGCCACCGGTACTGGTCTGCACTCCGCCGCACCCGGTCAGGATGAGGCCGGCTGCGGCCGCGGTGGCGAGTCCTGCGCGGATGGGCCGCCGCGTGCGCACGATGCTGGACATGAATCACTCCTCGTTGTGTGATCTGCACGAACACCGCGGTGGGTGTGTCGGTCGTCACTCAACGTAGGTAGGCGAGGCAATACCTGTCCAAGCCTCTTTTAGCATCCTTTGATGCCGTTCGAGCATCGCTGCTCGTCGAGGCACCGCGGCGGGTCAGAACCAGGCGTCGCGCATGTCGAGTGTGGTGCGGTCGAGGCTGGCCAGCAGGTCCAGCTGCGGTGCGGTCCGCGGCAGCTCGTAGCGGTAGAAGAACCGCGCGGCGGCGCGCTTGCCGTCGTAGAAGTCGCCCGCGTGCCCCTCGGCGGTCACGTACTGCTCCAGCCACAGCCAGGCGACGACGACGTGTCCGAACGCCTCCAGGTAGACCGCACTGTTGGCCATGGCGGCCTCGGCGTCGCCCGCGGCGAACATGCCTGCCGTCACGCCGACCAGCCGCTCCCACGAGGCCCGCAGGTCGGCCGCGAGGTCGGCGGCCTCACCGCCGGTGGCTCCGGCACGGTCGCAGGTCGCCGAGACGGCCCTGCCCAGCTCGGCCAGGCTGGCGCCGCCGCGCTGGGTCACCTTGCGGCCCAGCAGATCCAGGCTCTGGATGCCGTTGGTGCCCTCGTGGATCGGGTTGAGCCGGTTGTCGCGGTAGTGCTGCTCGACGTCGTACTCGCGGGTGTAGCCGTACCCGCCGTAGACCTGGATGGCCAGGTCGTTGGCCGCCAGGCACCACTGCGACGGCCAGGCCTTCGCGACTGGGATCAGGATGTCCAAGAGGAGCGTCACGTGCTCGGCCTCTTCGGACGAATCCGCCGTGTGCTGCAGGTCGATCAGCCGCGCGCAGTACAGCTCCAGCGCCATGCCGCCCTCGACGTAGGCCTTCTGCGCCAGCAGCATTCGCTTGACGTCCGCGTGCTCGATGATCGGCACCTGCGGCGTCGACGGGTCCTTGGCGGTGACGAGCCTGCCCTGCGGACGCTCCCGGGCGTACTGCAGCGACTTCAGGTAGCCGGTGTAGCCGAGCGCGACCGCACCCATGCCGACGCCGAGCCGGGCCTCGTTCATCATGTGGAACATGTGTGCCAGGCCGCGGTGCGCCTCGCCGACGAGGTAGCCGATCGCACCGGGTTCGCCTGCAGGCGTGTGTGTTCCGTCGCCGAAGTTCAGCACGGTGTTCGTGATGCCGCGCTGGCCCATCTTGTGGTTGAGGCCGGCGATGGCGACGTCATTGCGTTCGCCGATCGAGCCGTCGGGCCCGACCAGGAACTTCGGCACCAGGAACAGCGAGATGCCCTTGGTGCCGGGCGGGCCGCCCGGGATCTTGGCGAGTACGAGGTTGACGATGTTGTCGCTCATCTCGTGTTCGGCGCCCGAGATCCACATCTTCGAGCCGAACAGCCGGTAGGTGCCGTCGTCGCGCGGTTCGGCGCGGGTGGTGATGTCGGCGAGCGAGGACCCGGCCTGCGTTTCCGACAGCGCCATCGTCCCGAGGAACCGGCCCGACAGCATCGGCCGCACGTACGCGTCGACCTGCTCGTCGGTGCCGAAGTGGGCGACCAGGTTCGCGTTGGCGATGGTCAGCATCAGGTAGCCCGACGTCGAGACGTTGGCGGCCGCGACCCACGCGAAGCCGGCCTGCGCGACGCACACGGGAAGCTGTGCGCCACCGTGCCGTTCGTCGGCGGTCATGCCGAGCAGGTCGGCCTGAGCGAAGGCGTCGATCGCCTCCTTGACCTCGGGGACGACGGTGACCGTGGTGCCGTCGAACGTCGGCTCGTGGGCATCGCTGGTCTTGTTGTGCGGCGCGAAGTACCGGGTGGCGAGCTGCTCGCAGAGGTCGAGGACGCCGTCGAACGTCTCGCGGGAGTGCTCGGCGAAGCGGTCCCGCTTGGTGAGGTCGTCCACCCCCAGCCACTCGTAGAGGAGGAAGTCCAGGTCGCGGCGGGAGAGGATGGTCGACTTCATCGGATCGTGCTCACTCCTCCGTCGACGGGGATGACGGCGCCGGTGATGTAGGCGCTGGCTCGGCTGGCCAGGAAGACGGCGATGCCCGCCATGTCGTCGGGTGCGCCGATGCGACCGAGCGGCAGCGCGGAGCCCACCGCCTCCGAGCCGGCCGACAGCAGCTCCTTGGTCATACGGGACTGGAAGAGTCCGGGGGCGATGGCGTTCACCAGGATTCGCGGCGCGAGTTCGCCGGCGAGGTGCCGGGTGAGCATGTGCACCGCGGCCTTGCTGGCGCTGTAGGAGAAGTTGTCGCGGCCCTTCTCGGGGGCGACGATGCCGTCGATGCTGCCGGTGTTGACCACGCGGGCCGGGTCGCCGTCGGTGGCGCCGGCGGTGAGCAGGGGCACCAGCGCCCGGGTCAGCAGGAACACGCCCTTCACGTTGACGTCGAAGACCTTGTCGAAGCCGGACTCCGGGAAGTCCTCGAACGTCGCGCCCCACGCCGCGCCCGCGTTGTTGAACAGGGCGTGGACCGCGTCCTCGCGCTCGGTGAGGTAGGACGTCAGCGTCGCGACGCCGTCGGCGGTGCCGAGGTCGGCGGGTACCGCGTCGACCTGGCCCAGCGGCGACAGTTCGGCGACGGCGGCGTCGAGTTCGGCGGCCTTGCGGCTCGAGAGGTAGACGCGCGCACCGGCGTCGAGCAGACCGCGGGCGATCATCACGCCGATGCCGCGACCGCCGCCGGTGACGACCGCGACCTTCCCATCGAGCCGGAACAGGTCACTCACGAGCGGCCGCCGTCTTGACGTCGATGCCCAGCGGCGACTCGAGGCGGACGGTCTCGTCCTTGATGAGCCCTCGCAACAGCGCGGTGCTGAACTCGACGGCGATCTCCTGTGCGCTGCGCCGGCCCTGCGGCCGCAGCCAGCGGTAGGCGCCGAGCGTCATGCCGATGTACCCGAGGGCCAGGACGTGGGAGTCGCAGTCGTTGAACTCGCCACTGGCGATGCCGCGGTCGATCACGTCGCGCACGTGCTCGTAAACCGTGGTCTCCGAAGTCCGGATGTAGGCGACCTGCTCCTCGGTGAACCACTCCGAGATGTAGGGGCCTTCCTGGAAGTAGACGGCGGCGCGCTCGATGTCGCTGGCGATGCCCACCAGCAGCCGGCGGGTGAAGTGGTAGATCGTCTCGCGCGCGGACGCCGTCGGATCGTCGTGCAGGGCGCCGACGGTGAAGTCGGCCGCGCTCTTGTACACGTCGTAGAGGATCAGCGACTTGCTCGCGTAGTAGTGGTAGACCGTGGCCTTGTTGAGGCCGACCGCGTCGGCGACGTCGTCCATCCGGGTGCCGTGATAGCCGCGGGCGGCGAACAGCTTGGTGGCGACGGCGAGGAGTTCGTCGCGTCGGGTCGAGCCGTTCGCGCTGGTCGCCGATGAGCCGCTTGCGCGAACGGCATCGGGACGCGCGGCGCTGGCGCGAACTGCGTCTGATCGTTCGGCGGGCATGGCGTCTCACTATAGGTAGGCCGGGGTGGTGACCGGGGGCCAATCAACTGGTTGGCCGCTAGTTTATTCACAGGTCCAAATCGGGTACCCGCGGCACCTGCCGGAGGTCTAGACTTCCGGTGACCGAGGCCGTTGCTGGGAGGCATTGATGGATCCGAATCCGGATTACGACGCGAGTGACGAGATCGAGTACTTCTTCCAGTTCCTCCCCTGGGGCCTGCGCGGCGTCTACCCGCCCCCGGCCTACCCGCCGGTCTGATCCGCAGCCGCCACCGTCACCTCGTCGCCGACGCTGATCGTCCCCGACGACAGCAGTTGGCACACCGATCCCGCCCGGCGGCTCAGCGCCGCGGCTGCCCCGCGACCCATGTCGTCGTCGAGCAGTCGGCACGGTGCCGACACCCGCACCACTTCCAACTCGACGTCACCGATCATGATCCGCGTGCCCGGCTTGGTCGGGATCTCGCCGGCATCCACCGTCACGTTGCGGCGCGTGCCGCCGCTGTCGATCTCGCGGCCCAGGTCGGCCGCCGCACGGTCCAGCATCTCGCGCGACTGAATGGTGACGTGGCGGTGCTTCGTCCCGTGATAACGGTCGCCGACCAGCCCGCGACCCTCCTCCGCCACCACCGATTCGACCGCCCGCACGGGTAATCGCCGCCCCTTCGCGGTGTGGATCGCCACGACCCTCATCGCCGAGCGTCCGAGAGGTGCGCGCCGAAGAACTCGGTGATCCGACGCCAGGCGTCGTCGCTCGCGGCCTCGGAGTAGCGGAAGCCGGGCAGCATCTCGAAGATGCGCAGTCGCAGTGGGGCGTTGCGCCAGTCGTTCATGAACGAGTGGCCCACCCCCGGATACTCCTCGACGTCGTGCGGGACGCCGGCGTCCTCGAGTAGCGCGGACAACCTGGCCGCCGCCCCCTTCAGCGTGGGGTCGTCGGCGCCGTAGCTGGCGACGACGGGGCACGCCCGGCGCAGCGAGTCGACGTCGGCGGGCCAGTTGCCGTAGTTGGGCGCGGTCGCGTCGAACGATCCGCGCGGTGCGAGCACCAGGCACATGCCGCCGCCGATGCAGAAGCCGACCGCCCCCATCCGGCCGGTGCACCTCGGGTCCGCGGCGATCAGGTCGCGGACGGCCTCGACGTCGTCGACCGCCGGACCGACGCCCGTCTTCAGCGAGCGCATCATGCCGACCACGCAGCGGATGGCGTTGCCGCGGTACAGGTTCGGTGCGGCGGCGAGGAAGCCGGCGGTCGCCAGGCGGTCGGCGTGCCGACGGATGTCGTCGGTGAGGCCGCCCACGTCGTGGATGACCACCACCCCGGGCCACGGCCCCGGCCCGTCGGGCACCGCCAGGTACCCCGGCAGGTCACCCGTGCGGGTCGCGAACGTGGTGTCGGTCATCGTCGTCCCAGGATGTGCACACATCCCATGATCCACGCGCCGACGGGTCAGGCTGCCGCGGCCTTCACCGCACGCCCGACCTCGGCGCGCAGGCGCGTGTACTCCGGCGAGCGCCGTAGCTCGTCCGGATCGACGCCCGTGCGGGGCAGGTCCACCGGGAGGTCCAGCGCCACCTGGCCGGGACGCCGGGTCAGCACCACGATCCGCGACCCGAGGAACGCCGCCTCGTCGGCGCTGTGCGTCACGAACACCGTCGTACGGCCCGTCTCGGCGCTCACCTGGCGGACGTCCTCCTGCAGCCGCTCGCGCGTGAGCGCGTCGAGCGCCGCGAAGGGCTCGTCGAGCAGGAACAGCGGCGTCTCCGCGGCGAGTGCGCGGGCGATCGCGACGCGCTGCTGCTGGCCACCGCTGATCTCCCAGATCTTGCGGCCCGCCGTGCCCTCGAGGCCGACGCGCTGCAGCAGCTGGTCGCGCCGCTCGGTGCGGCGCTCGCGCGGCACCCCCGCGTACTTCAGCGCCAGGTCCACGTTGCCGGCGACCGTGCGCCACGGGAACAGCCGCGGCTGCTGGAAGACCACGCCGGACGTCACGCCGGGCGTGGGTGCGCCGCCGGAGATCTTCACCTCCCCCGACGACGGCTCCTCGAAGCCGGCGATCAGGCGCAGCAGCGTGCTCTTGCCGCAGCCGGACGCGCCGACCAACACCAGGAACGCGCCCGGTTCGACGTCGAGGTCGACGGGGCCGAGAGCGGTCACCTGGTCCCGGCCCTCGCCGTAGCGGTGCTCGACGCCCGCGATCCTCAGACCGCCGCGCTGCGTGCTGACCGCCTCACTGCTTGAGGGCATCGGGCAGACCCTCGGTGTAGATGGCGTCCTGGAAGGTCTTGAGCGGCGCTGCTTCCGGGATCTGCTTCTGCTCGGCGAGGAACTTCGAGGCACTCTCCAGGTTGGCGGCGATGTTGCCGGGCTTGCCCTCGGATCCGAGCCATTCCGGCGAGGCCACCTCGGCGGGGGTCAGGTAGACGCCCTGCTTCAGCTGACCGGCGAGGTCCTCGGGGGTCAGACCCACCTCGGCGGCGATGGCCTTGGCGGCCGCGGCCGGGTCACCGGAGATCACGTCGAGGGCGCGGGCCTCCTGCTGACGCCATGCGTCGACGACGTCGGGGTGGGCGTCGGCGAACTCGGTGCGCACCGCACCGAGATCGAGCGTCGGCTTGCCGTCCTGCGCGAGCTGGCGGCTGGTGATCAGGTCCTTCCCGGTCTTGCGCAGATCGTTGAGCGTCGGCAGCCAGGTGTAGGCGGCGTCGATGTCACCGCGGTCCCACGCGGCGAGGATGGCCTGCGGCTGCAGGTCGACGAGCTGAACGTCGTTGGCGGACAGCCCGTTCTGGGCCAGCGCTGCCAGCAGACTGTAGTGCGCGGTGGACGCGAACGGGGTCGCGATGCGCTTGCCGCGCAGTTCGGGAATCGCGTTGACCCCCGACTCGTTGCGCACCACCAGCGCCTCGTTGTCGCCGGCGACGTCCAGCACGAACGCCACCTTGTAAGGGATGTTGAGCGGCGCGGACAGGCCGCGGGCGACGGGACTCGAGCCCAGCGCGCCGAAGTCGAGTTCCTTGGCGATGAACGCGGTGTTGACATCGGCGCCGGAGTCGAACTTGATCCACTTGACGTTGTAGTTCGGCAGCGCCTCTTCGAGCCACTTGTTGTTCTTGACGATCAGGTCGCCACTCGGGAAGGACTGGTAGCCGATCCGGATGGTCTCCTTCTCGGAATCGCTGCCCGAGTTGTCCACCGCGCAGCCGGCCAGCGCGAGAGCGCTGACGGCCACTGCCAGTAGGGCTTTGAACTTCATATCTTTCCTCTCCAGGGAACGGCCCGCCGTTCAGCGGCGCGGAGTAGACCGTCGATGATCAGTCCCGAGAACCCGATGGCGAAGATGCCGACGAGGACGACCGGGGTGTTGTTGTAGTTGCTCGCGTCCTTGACCAGACCGCCGACGCCGGGGAGACCGTTGAACAGCTCGGCGGCGACCACCGACGAGTAGGCCATGCCCACGGCCAGGCGGATGCCGGTGAACGTCTCGGGCAGCGCGGACGGGATCACGACGTCGCGGATCACCTGGATGCGGGTGGCGCCGAGCGCGCGGGCCGCCTCCTGCAGGCCGACCGGCGCGGAGACGACTGCCGCGGTGGTGGCGACCGCTGCGGGCGGCAGCGCAGCCAGGGCCAGCAGCGTGATCTTCGGCGCCTCGTCGATGCCGAGCCAGATCACCAGCAGGAAGAAGTACGCCAGCGGCGGCAGGGCGCGCAGGAACGTCAGCCACGGCTCGAGCACGCTGCGCACCCAGCCGACCGACCCCATGACCAGGCCCAGCAGCACGCCGAGCACGACACCGATCACGACACCGGCGAGCACCCGCCGGATCGTCATGTAGAGGTGCTCCCACAGCAGGTAGCCCGCGTAACCGCGGATGCCGTCGTGCGTGGTGGAGACGTCGATGAAGGCCCTCCACACCGTGCTCGGGAAGGGCACGAAGGTCTGATTCCAGATGCCGCTGGCGGCGACGAGCTGCCACACGCCACCGAACACGACCACCGACAGCAGGGGCAGCACGGCCTTGGTCAGGAGCGACCTGCCGCGGCGTCGGGACGACGCGGATCCGCCCGGCGAGTCGAGACGAGACTCGTCGGGGGTGATGTCGACGAAGACGGACACTGCCTACCTGCGACTTTCTGGAGCTGGGGCTGGACGGGAACGCGGTCAGCGACAGCAGGGGTCGGCAGGCGGTGTCACGGGCACCTCGGTATCCAATCCGATGCACCGGAAAAGGCGTAGACCTGCACTCGTGGCGATTTTTAGTCGCTCTCCGCGGGGTTTTGGGAGGACCGGCCCGGGTAGTACCGGAAGGTGACACTTGCTCAACCGACCACGCAACCGCGCCTGCCCAGCGCCCGCGGGCCCCTGTCGTCGACCGTGATCGATCTGGTCGCCGAGCGCGCCCCGCACGGGCACCTGCAGCGCATCGAGACCTCGCTCGGCGACGCCGACCCGTACGGCCTGGACCTGCAGTTGGCGCTGGCCGTCTGCTACGAACTGCACTACCAGGGCTTCGCCGGCGTCGACTCCCGCTGGGAGTGGAACGCCGGCCTGCTGCACCTGCGCGGCCGCATGGAGGACGCCTTTCTGGCGGCCCTGCGCCGCGACGTGGGCGCCATCGACGCCGACGACACCGCCGATGCCGAGATGGCACGCCTGTCGCTCGAGCCGACCACCGGCAACGGCCCCACCTGGTTCCTGGGCAGCGAGGGCACCTGGGAGCACATGCAGGAGTACTTCGTGCACCGCTCGATCTACCACCTGAAGGAGGGCGACCCGCACGCGTGGGCGATCCCGCGTCTGCGTGGCCGGGCGAAGGCGGCGTTCGTCGCCGTCGAGTTCGACGAGTTCGGCGGTGGCCGCCCCACCGAGGTGCACCAGCAGCTGTTCGCCGATCTGCTCGCCGCGGTGGGCCTGGACGACTCGTACCTCGGCTACCTGGACTACGCGGTGGCGGAGTCACTGGTGGCGGTCAACCTGATGTCGATGTTCGGTCTGCACCGCGCGCTGCGCGGATCGACGATCGGACACTTCGCGGCCACGGAGATCACCTCGCCGTCCGGCTCGCAGCGGATGGTCAGCGCACTCGAAAGACTGGGCGCGCCAGCCGAAGCCATCCGCTTCTACGCCGAGCACGTCGAGGCCGACGCCGTTCACGAGCAGATCGTGCGGACCGACGTGGTGGGCGATCTGGTGGCGCGAGAACCCGACCTCGAGGACGACGTCGTCTTCGGCATGCGCGCCTTCGAGTTCGTCGAGGACCGCCTCGCCGATCACATGGTGGCGTCGTGGACCGCGGGCCAGACGTCGCTGCGGCGCCCACTCGACGACTGACACGCACGAACGCCACGGTCGACGACGGAGTCCGAGAGGATTCGTCGTCGACCGTGGCGTTTGTGTCTACTGTGCCTTGTTGCGCAGGCGCTTTCGGTGACTGGTATCGCACAGTGGATAGATCTTGCTGCGCTTGCACGTGCAGATCGCAACCATGAAGCGGTCGGACTCGACCACCTCGCCGTCGTCGGTCTCGATGCGCACCGGCCCCTGCACCAGCATCGGCCCGGTCCGGCCGATGCGCACCACGCGAGGTTCGTCGGTCACGGCTTGACCGCGGCCACGACCGCGATCCGCTCGATGCGGCGGCCACGCTCCAGACGACCGGTGCGCTCCAGCCATTCGGCACGGGCCGTCATGACCGGTCCGAACGGGATGCGTTGCCCCGTCACGACTTCTGAGCGGAGACCGGCAGCCCGCAGGCATTCGACGGTCCGGTCGATGTCGGCGAACTCGGAGTGCACGACCAGCAACGTGCCGCCGGGGGCGAGCAGCTTCGGGGCGTGCTCGCACAGCGGGTCGAGCACCAGGCGGCCGTCGGGGCCCGCGTCGAACGCCAGTGATGGTCCCGCCGACTCGGGCAGGTGCTCCGAGGCGGCCTCCTCGTCGTCGACCGGCACGTACGGCGGGTTGCTGAGCACGAGGTCGAACGGCGTGAACTCGGCGGCACGCGCCCAGTGGCCCAGGTGGACGTCGACCTCGACGTCGGCGGCGACGGCGTTGGCCCGGGCCGTGCGCACCGCCTGATGGGACAGGTCGAAGGCCGTCACCGAGGCGGCCCCGCGCAACGCCGCGGAGAT
Organism: Mycobacterium sp. PTI7; assembly: GCF_056679845.1. Lineage (NCBI taxonomy): Bacteria > Bacillati > Actinomycetota > Actinomycetes > Mycobacteriales > Mycobacteriaceae > Mycobacterium > Mycobacterium sp. PTI7. The sequence continues at coordinate 5,112,621 of NZ_CM155252.1, read as the reverse complement.
TGCCACGAACCCGCTACCGGTACACAGATCGGCGACGCGCAGACCGGCGGGCGGCGCGTGCCGTTCCATGACGTCGACGAGCAGTTGGGAGTCCTCCTGAGGCCGATACACATCGGCGGGGACGAGTTCGACCGGATTGGAGATCGCAGTGGTCACGTTGGCCTTTCGCGGAAAGAATGTCCTCGCCGTCGGGCTACAGCGTCGAGGAAATCAATGCCCCCTGCTCAGGGAAGTAAACCTGCCGGTAACACGGGGGCTATGCCTATCGGGGCCCGAGGCGTATCGTGGGACGAGTCCTCCTGGACACTTCGCCGTTTAGTGAGAAGCGGACAACGCACGCCGCGCCCGATGGTCCGGCAGCGCCTACCTCGTAGAGTCTCCTGCGAGGCGAGCACCTCATAGAGTCCCCTGCGAGGTCTGGCGCCCGTCATCGACACGCGACTACGGCAGATTGCCGGTTCCGTTACTGACGGATTGATGTAGCCGAGCGCTCCATCAGGCTGCATTCAGGACACTCGTGAGGGTCCGCCCATGCACAAGCACATCCGCATCACCGCCAAGACCGCCACCACCGACGTCGTCGGGGGGCTGTCATGACCATCGAACTCGAAGCCGTGGACACCGCGGAGACATCCATCGCGGTCACCCACATCCACACCCTCGAGGACCAGCGGCCCACCCGTGCCGCCGCCGAACGTCCTTCGGGCAATGACGAGTACGGCGACGTCATCGGCATGTTCGAGGTGCTCGGCGGCCTCGACGAGGACTCGCCGGCGTACCGCCGCCAGCGCGACGCCATCGTCACCCGCTGCCTGCCGCTGGCCGAGCACATCGCCCGGCACTACGACAGGCGTGGCGAGGACCTCGAAGACCTCACCCAGATCGCACGCCTGGGTCTGGTCAACGCCGTCAAGCGGTTCGACCCCGAGAAGGGCGCAGGCTTCCTGTCCTTCGCGGTGCCGACCATGATGGGCGAGGTCCGACGCCACTTCCGCGACCACGGGTGGGCGATGCACGTCCCCCGTCGGCTCAAGGACCGCCACGTCCAGCTCACGCGGGCCATGTCCGACATGACCCAGTCACTGGGACGTGCGCCGACGCCGAGCGAGTTGGCGGAGTACCTGGAGATCGACCGCCAGGACGTCGTCGAGAGCCTCGTCGCGTCGGCGGCCTACCGCACGCACTCGATCGATGCGCCGGTCGGCGGCGGAGACGACGGCGACGCCCGCATGCTGCAGGACACGGTCGGTGGGCCGGATCCGGCGTTCGCCCGCATCACCGACCAGGAGTCGGTGCGGCCGCTCATCGCCGCGCTGCCCGAACGCGAGCGGACGATCCTGTATTTGAGGTTCTTCGACTCGATGACGCAGAGCCAGATCGCCGAGCGGATCGGCGTCTCGCAGATGCACGTGTCGCGCATCCTGGAGCGCACGCTCAAGGAGCTGCGCAGCAAGCTCTGACGTGAATCCCGCAGTGGCCGAACGGTTTCGGCCGCTGCGGGATCGTCGTCAGACTGCGGGTGCCGCGCCCGGTCCGGCCTCGAGTTCGCGCAGCGGGGACTGGGGTAGGCGCCTGGGCAGCTCGCCCAGGGCGTCCCGTGCGTCGCCCAGTGCGCCGCGCGCCGCCGTGGCGGCCTCGACCGCCAACACCCGGGCGCGCCGGCCCGCCGCCACCACGAGCAGCCACGGCTGGGCGCGGACGCGCTCGCTGTACGGCGTGTACGAGTAGATCTCGGCGTCGGTGAACAGCGGCAGCAGTTGGGTCGAGGTCACCTCGCGGTAGACCTCGCCGCACTGTCCGCAGCGCACCTCGTACTCGATCGTGTCCGGGCCACATTCGACGAACGAATAGTCGGCGAATGCGACGCAGCTGGGACAGCGGGTCTTGCCACGTTCGACCACCAGGCTCATGCATGGATCGTCCGCCTCGTCGCGCCCGGACACAGCACCTCGGTCCATGTCGTTGCGGTTCCGCGGCCGAATCGAGATCAGTGGGGGGAGCATGATGGTGGCGTGACGGAGGTGCGAGGTCGGGTGTGGCACGGCGGCCGGCCGCAGGAGGGCTTCTCCTTCCACGAGATCTCGAACTGCCTCGACGACGAGGGTGCGCTGGTGTGGGCCGACGTCTACGACCCCGACCAGGCGGCGCTCGACGACCTCGCGGCGGAACTGGGCCTCAACGTGTGGGCGGTCGAGGACGCGACGGCGCCGAAGGAACGCGCGAAGGCCACCGTCTACCCCACCCACACGTTCTTCACGGTCTACGCCGTCGACGCGGTGGCCCCGGTGGACGACACCACGTCGATGCTCGTCAAGCACCGCATCTCGGCCTTCGTGCTGCCGCGGGGCCTGATCACCGTCCGACTGCCACCGCCGGACGGCACCGACGACGTCGACATGGACGCCGTGTCGCAGCGGTTCGACGAACTCGGCGGCCAGGATCACGGCGTCGGTGCGCTGGTGCACGGTCTGCTGGACGTCGTGGTCGACGGGCACTTCGAGGCGGTGCAGCAGCTCGACGACGCCATCGAGGCGCTCGAGGACGAGCTGTTCGCCGAGTCGGGGCCCTCACGTGAGTTGCAGCGCAGGACCTTTCGGCTGCGCAAGGACCTGGTCGAACTGCGGCGCGTCGTGCTGCCCATGCGCGAGGTGGTCAGCGCCATCCAGCACCGCCGCCTCGACGCGAAGACCTCGCCGGAGCTGGATCCGCTCTACTCCGACCTGTACGACCACGTGCTGCGCGCCTCGGAGTGGACGGAGTCGCTGCGCGACATGGTGACGACGGTGTTCGAGACCAACCTCTCGCTGCAGGACGCGCGCCTCAACGTCGTGATGAAGAAGCTGACCGGCTGGGCGGCCATCATCGCCGTCCCCACGGCGGTCACCGGCTTCTACGGCCAGAACGTCCAGTACCCGGGCCTCGAGACGGTGCACGGGTTCGTCGTGAGCAGCCTGATCATCGTGCTGCTGGTCTCGCTGCTGTACGTGACGTTCAAGCGCCGCGACTGGCTGTAGGCCACCGAGGGCCGTTCACCCCGCCGCACCCGCCGTTCACCGCCCCTAAGCACACCGCTCACCGACCGGAGGGGTGTACGCGTCGCCGGTGAGCAAATGCGAGACTCTTCGGATGCAGATCGGGATTCCCCGCGAGTCTCACGCGGGTGAGACGCGTGTCGCCGCCACGCCGCAGACCGTCGGACAGCTCATCAAGCTGGGATACTCCGTCGTCGTAGAGTCCGGCGCCGGCGACGCCTCCAGCTTCGCCGATGCCGCGTACGTCGAGGCAGGCGCCGGTATCGCCGACCCGTGGACGGCCGACGTCGTCCTCAAGGTCAACGCACCCAACGACGCCGAGATCGCCGCGCTCGCCGACCACGCGACGCTGGTCGGCCTCATCTCGCCGGCGCTCAACCCGGAACTCGTCGAGAAGTTGTCCGCGCGGCCCATCACGGTCCTGGCGATGGACGCCGTCCCCCGCATCTCCCGCGCGCAGTCGCTGGACGTGCTGTCGTCGATGGCGAACATCGCCGGCTACCGCGCCGTCGTCGAGTCCGCGCACGCGTTCGGCCGGTTCTTCACCGGCCAGGTCACCGCGGCGGGCAAGGTCCCGCCGGCCAAGGTGCTGGTGGTCGGCGCGGGCGTCGCCGGGCTGGCCGCCATCGGCGCTGCCGGCAGCATGGGCGCCATCGTGCGCGCCACCGACCCGCGGCCCGAGGTCGCCGATCAGGTCAAGTCGCTCGGCGGGGAGTACCTGTACGTCGACAAGGAGGCCGCCGAGGTGTCGGCCACCGGCTACGCCAAGGAGATGGGCGACGACTACAAGGCCCGCGAGGCCGCGCTGTACGCCGAGCAGGCGGGCGACGTCGACATCATCATCACCACCGCGCTGATCCCCGGCCGGCCCGCACCCCGCATCATCACCGCCGAGATGGTCGCGTCGATGAAGCCGGGCAGCGTCATCGTCGACATGGCCGCGGCCAACGGCGGCAACGTCGAGGGCACGGTGAAGGACCAGTCGATCGTCACCGACAACGGCGTGACGATCATCGGCTACACCGACCTCGCCGGACGGCTACCCGCCACGGCGTCGCAGCTGTACGGCACCAACCTGGTCAACCTGCTCAAGCTCCTCACCCCCGAGAAGGACGGCAGGCTCGCCCTCGACTTCGATGACGTCGTGCAGCGGTCGGTGACCGTCGTGCGCGACGGCGAGACCACGTGGCCGCCACCGCCGGTGCAGGTGTCCGCCGCCCCGGCGGCCGCAGCCGCGGCCGCGCCGGTCCAGGCGAAGCCCGCCAAGGAGCCCATGACCGCGGGCCGCCGGCTGGGCATCACGTTCGCCGCCGCCGCGGTGCTGTTCCTGCTGATCGCGCTGTCCCCGGCCGCGCTGCAGGTACACCTCACGGTCTTCGCGCTGGCGATCGTCATCGGCTACTACGTGATCGGGCACGTGCACCACGCGCTGCACACGCCGCTCATGTCGGTGACCAACGCGATCTCCGGGATCATCGTCGTCGGCGCCCTGCTCCAGATCGGGCACGGCGACGCCGTCGTCACGGGGTTGGCCGCCGTCGCGATCCTGCTCGCCAGCATCAACGTCTTCGGCGGCTTCGCGGTGACGCGCCGCATGCTCGCGATGTTCTCGCGCAGCTGACGCCACCCAGCCACTCCGCCAAGCCCTTCCCGAGACCGGAACGGATCGCATGTTCACCCTAGAGACCACTGCCACCGCGGCGTACGTCGTCGCGGCCCTGCTGTTCATCCTGGCCCTGGCCGGCCTGTCCAAGCACGAGACGTCGCGCGCCGGCAACTCGTTCGGCATCGCGGGCATGACGGTCGCGCTCGTCGCCACCGTCGCGCTCGCCATCAGCCGGCACATCGAACCGCTGGGCCTGGGCCTGCTGGCCGTGGCCATGGTGATCGGCGCCGCGATCGGCCTGTGGCGTGCCCGCGTCGTCGAGATGACCGGCATGCCAGAGCTGATCGCGTTGCTGCACAGCTTCGTCGGCCTCGCCGCGGTGCTCGTCGGCTGGAACGGCTACCTGCACGTCGAGCACGACCTCGCCGGCACCGAGGCCGCCGTCCTCGACGGCCAGGGCCTGCTCGGCATCCACTCCGCCGAGGTCTTCATCGGCGTGTTCATCGGTGCGGTGACGTTCACCGGGTCGATCGTCGCGAACCTCAAGCTCTCGGCGCGCATCAAGTCGACGCCGCTGATGCTGCCGGGCAAGAACTTCCTGAACGTCGGCGCGCTGGTCCTGTTCGTCGCACTCACCGTGTGGTTCGTGATCACGCCGCAGCTGTGGCTGCTCATCGCCGTCACCGTGCTGGCGCTGCTGCTCGGCTGGCACCTGGTGGCGTCGATCGGCGGCGGCGACATGCCCGTCGTGGTGTCGATGCTCAACAGCTACTCGGGCTGGGCCGCCGCGGCGTCGGGCTTCCTGCTGTCCAACGACCTGCTGATCGTGACCGGCGCGCTCGTCGGCTCCTCCGGTGCCTACCTGTCCTACATCATGTGCAAGGCCATGAACCGGTCGTTCATCTCGGTGATCGCCGGCGGCTTCGGCATCGAGGCCGGGCCTGCCGAGGACAAGGACTACGGCGAGCACCGCGAGATCACCGCCGAGGGTGCGGCCGAACTGCTGACCTCGGCGAGTTCGGTCATCATCACGCCCGGCTACGGCATGGCCGTGGCGCAGGCCCAGTACGGCGTCGCCGACCTGACCCGCAAGCTGCGCGAGCGCGGCGTCGACGTCCGCTTCGGCATCCACCCCGTCGCCGGCCGCCTGCCCGGCCACATGAACGTGCTGCTCGCCGAGGCGAAGGTGCCCTACGACATCGTGCTCGAGATGGACGAGATCAACGACGACTTCGACGGCACGTCGGTCGTCCTGGTCATCGGCGCCAACGACACCGTGAACCCGGCGGCGTCGGAGGACCCCAGCAGCCCGATCGCCGGCATGCCCGTGCTCACCGTCTGGAACGCCGACAACGTCATCGTGTTCAAGCGCTCCATGGCGTCCGGCTATGCGGGCGTGCAGAACCCGCTGTTCTTCCGCGAGAACACGCAGATGCTGTTCGGCGACGCCAAGGACCGCGTGGACGCGATCAACGCCGCGCTGTAGCCCCATGACCCGCGTCCCCGCGTGGTCGGTGCCGCTGTTCTTCGTCGTCGGCGCGGTGTCGCAGTACGTCGGCGCGGCCGTCGGGGTCTTCCTCTTCGAGACCACCGATCCGGCGGCCGTGGCGTGGCTGCGCGCGGCGGCGGCTGCGGTGGCGCTGCTCGCCTGGCGACGGCCGTGGCGGATGCGGTGGACACGGCGGTCGATCGCCGTCGCCGGCGGCTTCGGCGTCGTCACCGTCGGCATGAACGTCGCGTTCTTCGAGTCGATCGCGCGCATCCCCCTGGGTACGGCCGTGGCCATCGAGTTCATCGGTCCGGTGGCAGTGGCGGCGCTGGGCTCGCGGCGGTTCCGCGACCTGCTCGCCGTGCTGCTCGCCGCCGCGGGCGTGGCGCTGTGCGCGGGCGTGCAGGCGGGCGCCGATCTGGCGGGCGTCGGCTTCGCCCTGCTGGCGGCGGGGCTGTGGGCCGGCTACATCCTGCTCGGCAAGCGGGTCGCCGACGCGGGGGCGGGGCTCGACTCGCTGGCCGTCGGCATGGCGTTCGCGGCCGTGGTGCTCGCCGGCCCGCTGCTGGCCGGGCAGCTCGCCTCCGATGCGTCCGTGTTCACCGATCCGCGCACCTGGGCGTTCGGCGCCGCGGTCGGCCTGCTGTCGACGGCGGTGCCGTACGGCCTCGACCAGGTGGTGCTGCGACGGATCGGCCGGTCGCGATTCGCACTGCTGCTGGCGCTGCTGCCCGCGACGGCCGCGATCGTCGGTGCCGTCGCGCTCGCGCAGCGGCCGACGCTCGCCGAGGCGGCGGGGATCGCGCTCGTGATGGCGGCTCTGGTGGTGGCGTCTCCGTAGGATGGCTCGATGGCCCGCCCGCCCGAGTTCGATCGTGCGCAGGCGTTGACCCGTGCCCTGCACCTGTTCTGGGAGCGCGGCTACGACCGGACCACCGTCCGCGACCTCACCGAGGCCATGGGCATCTCGGCGCCCAGTCTCTACAACACCTTCGGCGGCAAGCAGCAGCTCTTCGACGAAGCCGTCGCCACCTACACCGGCGCGCCGACGCGCGTCGTCCCGCCGGGACTCCGGGAACGCACCGCCCGCGCCGTCTTCGCGAAGATCCTCGACATCGCGATCCGCGAGTACGGAAGTTCCACGCAGCCACGGGGGTGCTTCGTCATCTCCGACCCCGTCCTGATCGACGAGCGTCAGCTGGGTCGTGACGCGATACGGGAACGGCTGCAAATGGCCCACGACGACGGTGACCTACCCGCGGAGCCCGGCGTCGACGCCCTGACGGACTACGTCGACGTCGTCCTACGGGGGTTGTCCTCGCTCGCCCGCGACGGCGCCGACCCCGACGCGCTTCGAGCCGCCGCCGACGTGGCGCTCAGCGCCTGGCCGCGGTCGCGGTCTGCCCGCAGCTGACTCGACCCGGTCGAGCGGCGTGCCCGACGGCGACGGTCGGGATGTGGTTTTATCAACGTTGTTACAAAACACGTGCTGACGCCGAACCGACGGCCGCAGCGAGCAGTCGACCCGAGAAGGATGCCCGTGACGAAGCCGCTCGAAGGACGGACCGCACTGGTCACCGGAGGATCGCGGGGGATCGGCGCGGCCATCACCGCCCGCCTCGCCGCCGACGGTGCCACCGTGGCGTTCAGCTACGCCCGCGCATCCGGTGTCGCGGCCGACCTGGTGGAGACGTTGCGCGACAGGGGCTTTCGCGTCCAGGCGTTTCAGGCCGATCAGGCGGACCCCGCGTCCTGCGCCCGCCTCGTCGACGAGGTCGTCGCGACGTTCGGTCCACTCGACGTCCTCGTGAACAGCGCAGGCATCTACAAGACCGGGACCATCGACGATCCCCAGCGTGACGACGCGGTCTTCGCCGAACAACTGCAGACCAACGTCGTCGGCGTCGTGGCCACGACCCGCGCCGCCGTCCTCAACTTCAACGACGGCGGCCGCATCGTCTCCATCGGGACGACCGGCGCGGCGCAGGCACCGTTCCCGGGCATCGGCGACTACGTGGCCACGAAGGCCGCGCTCGCCGCGTACACCCGGGCGTGGTCGCGCGACCTCGGTGCTCGCGGCATCACCGTCAACATCGTCCAGCCCGGCGCGGTCGACACGGACATGAACCCTGCCGATGGACCCAACGGCGAGCTGCAGAAGTCACTGAACTCGCTGCACCGCTTCGCCGATCCGAGTGAGATCGCAGCCCTGGTCGCATTCCTCGCGGGGCCGGAGGCGGGTTTCATCACCGGCGCCACGATCAACGTCGACGGCGGTCTCAGCGCGTGAGCGGCGTGGTCCGGATCCACCGCCAGGGTGGCCCCGAGGTGCTGGAGTACGGCGACGAGACGTTGCCGCCGCCGGGGACGGGCGCGGTCGTCCTCGTCCACGACCACGTCGGCGTGAACTTCGTCGACACCATGTTCCGGGACGGCACATTCCCCCTGCGCGACTTCCCGATCGTGTTGGGCTTGGAGGGCGCGGGCCGGGTGTCGGCGCTCGGTGCCGGGGTCGACGGTTGGCAGGTCGGTGATCGGGTGGCCTACTGGACGAATCTCGGCGCGTACGCCGAGCAGCGGCTCATCGCCGCCGACCAACTGGTCGCGGTTCCCGACGACGTCACCACGGAGGCGGCTACGGCGGTGCTGACCAAGGGACTCCTCGCGTGGGCCCTCGTGCGGCTCGTCGTCGCGGTCGAGCCCGGTGACACCGTCGTGGTCGGGCCTGCCGCCGGCGGCGTGGGCACCATCCTCTCCCGCTGGCTGACGGCCATGGGTGCCGACGTGATCGCCACCGTGGGGTCCGAGGACAAGCGCGCACTCGTGCGTGCCGGAGGCATCGACACCGTCCTGGTCTCACCGACCCCGGGCGCCGCCGTCGACGCGATCGCCGACCTCGTCGGACCCCGCGGCGTCGACGTGCTGTTCGACGGCGTCGGCGGCACCGGTTTCGCCCGCTCGTGGCCGCTGGTCAAGCGAGGCGGTACCGCCGTCCTGTACGGCGGCGCCGCCGGCTATCCCGACGTCGACGTCCCGTCGATGGAGGCCGCGGGCGTGCGGTTCGTCCAGCCCAGCACCGGCGAGTACGTGAATACTCCGGCGCTGGTCGAGGAGGGTTCCGCCGCGGTCTTCGACGCCCTGCGGCACGGCGTGTTCGGCGAGACCCCGGCCACGATCTTCCCGCTCGCCGAGGTGGCGCGCGCCCACGTCGAACTCGGCGGCCGCAGGACGACCGGCAGCATCCTGCTCGCCCCGTGACGATCGACTGGTTCCCTGCACCACCACCACCGTGGCGGTAGGCCTGCGCCGCGGCGATACAGTTGCCTCCAACGGAAACTAGGAGATGCAACCATGCCGGTCGACCGCCTGCTCCCCTCCGATGAGGCCGCCGAACTCATCGCGCTCACCCGCGACGTCGCCGACAAGCTCCTCGATCCGATCGTGGACGAGCACGAGCGCTCCGAGACCTACCCCGAGGGCCTGTTCGCCCAGCTCGGCGCCGCCGGGCTGCTGAGCCTGCCGCAGCCCGAGGAGTGGGGCGGCAGCGGGCAACCGTTCGAGGTGTACCTGCAGGTGCTCGAGGAGCTGGCCGCCCGGTGGGCCGCCGTCGCCGTCGCCGTCAGCGTGCACAGCCTGTCGTCGCACCCGCTGCTGGCGTTCGGCACCGACGACCAGAAGCAGCGCTGGCTACCGGACATGCTGTCGGGCAACAGGATCGGTGCCTACAGCCTGTCCGAGCCGCAGGCCGGCTCCGACGCCGCGGCGCTGCGGTGCAGTGCCGTGGGCGACGACACCGGTTACGTGCTCAACGGGTCGAAGTCGTGGATCACCCACGGCGGCATCGCCGACTTCTACACGCTGTTCGCGCGCACCGGCGAGGGCTCGAAGGGCATTTCGTGCTTCCTGGTCCCCGGCGACCTGGAGGGGCTGACGTTCGGCAAGCCCGAGGAGAAGATGGGCCTCGCCGCCGTCCCGACGACGTCGGCGTTCTACGACAACGCGCGCGTCGACGCCGACCGCCGCATCGGCGCCGAGGGCCAGGGCCTGCAGATCGCGTTCAGCGCGCTGGATGCCGGACGCCTCGGCATCGCCGCGGTCGCCGTCGGCATCGCGCAGGCCGCGCTGGACGAGGCCACGCGGTACGCGAACGAGCGAACCACGTTCGGCCGCAAGATCATCGACCACCAGGGACTCGGGTTCCTGCTCGCCGACATGTCCGCGGCGACGGTCAGCGCGCGTGCCACCTACCTCGACGCCGCCCGGCGGCGTGACCGCGGCCTGCCATATGGAGCGCAGGCCAGCGTCGCGAAGCTGATCGCCACCGACGCCGCCATGAAGGTCACCACCGACGCCGTGCAGGTGTTCGGCGGCGCCGGCTACACCCGCGACTACCGCGTCGAGCGGTTCATGCGCGAGGCGAAGATCACGCAGATCTTCGAGGGCACGAACCAGATTCAGCGACTCGTCATCGCCCGCGGACTGGCGGGCTAGCCCATCTCCCGCGCGAGTGGCTCCGCGGGTGAGGTGACGGTGACGGTCGTGCCGCGGGCCGACGAGTCGACGTCCATCGAGCCGCCCATCGCGTCGAACCGGGCCAGCAGCGAGCCCAGGCCGATGTGGCCGTCGGCGACGCTCTCGGCGATCCGCTCGGGGTCGAAGCCGGTGCCGTCGTCGGCGACCGTCAGCACCACGCGGTCGCCCACGCGGTGCAGCCCGACGTCGACGCGGGTGGCGTGGGCGTGCTTGTGCACGTTCGCGAGCAGCTCGCGGGCGGCCCGGTGCATCAGCGCCTGCGACGGCGGCTTGCCGACGTCGGCGAGATCGGCCTCGATCACGTGGTCGCCGCGGGACTGGAACTGGCGCAGCACCTCTCGCACCCCTGCCTCGAGGCCGAGCTGGGCGAGCACCTGCGGGTGGAGTTCGGTGACCGTCGACCGCAGGCTCGCCGCGGTCTGCTGCAGCGCGTCGTACACCAGATCGAGTGCCGGGTCGGGCGATCGCTCGCGCAGCTCGTCGACCTCCATGCGCGCGGCGAGCAGGTTCTGCAGCGGCCCGTCGTGCAGGTGCTCGGCGATCTCGCGGTTGTGGCGTTCGTCGGCGGCCATCGCCTCGGCGACCAGCTGCCGCCGCACCTCCTGCAGCGCGTCGACGCGGGCCTGGCGGCGGGCGAGGAAGAAGCACAGCGCGGTGACCGCGACCGCCAGCCACAGCAGGAAGCCGACCTGGGTGTAGACGATGTCGGGCAGGCCCATCGTGTCGTCGCGCTTGGAGTACACGATCCACGCCGCGAGGTAGCCGATGGGAGCGGTGATTCCGAGCGCGGCGGTCAGCGCGGGCCGATCCTGGAAGGCCACCGAGATGGGCAGCAGGAAGAACACCGGCAGCAGCGCGGTGGTGGCGCCGCCCGAGACGACGCACAGCACGACGACCACCAGCACGTCGATCGCGGTCGACGCCCAGTCGGCCCACCGCGGTACCGGTCCGCGCAGCACGATGACCACCCACACCGCGGCGGCGACGGCGTAAGCGCCCAGCACGGTGGCGTACACCTCGGGTAGCCAGGAGTCGACGTCCCAGATCCACACCAGCACCGCGATCAGTGCGATCAGCGGCAGCCGCAGAAAGGCCGATACGCGAACGGGTTCCGCGGCGAAGTACCCGAGGGCCCGGTTCCACTGGCCGGTGCGCTGCGCTGACACGGCTACTCCAGCAGTCCGCGCCGCATCGCCTCGGCGACGGCTGCGGCCCGGTCGCTCACGCCCAGCTTCTCGTAGAGCCGCTGCACGTGGGTCTTGACCGTCGAGGGTGCGAGGAACAGCTCCTTGGCCATGGTCGGGATGCTGCGGCCGGCGGCGATCATCACCAGCACCTCGCGTTCGCGCGGGCTCAGTGTCGGCGCATCGTGGTCACCGCGTTTGCGGATCTCGCCGGCGAGCCCGGCGGCCAGGCTGGGAGCGACGACGTCGCGGCCCTTGGCGCACTCGAGGACCGCGTTGACGAGTTCGGAGCGGCTCGACTCCTTGGGCAGGAACCCGGCGGCGCCGTCCTGCAGCGCCTTGAAGACGATGGCCGGTTCGTCGTGCGCGGACAGCAGCACCACGCGGGTGGGCAGCTTGTCGCGGACCACGGCGGCGGCGACCTGGGCGCCGTCGAGGCCGGGCATCCGGTAGTCGAGCAGAGCGACGACGGGCGAGTGATCGCGGATGGCCTGCAGCGCCGAGACGCCGTCGTCGGCCTCGGCGACCACGTCGATCAGCCCGCTGCCCGTCAGCGCGCGGACCACGCCGTCGCGGAACATCGGGTGGTCGTCGCCCACCACCACTCGCACCCTGTCGGTCACGGCGTCAGCTTCCCATAGGCACCGCACCCTCAAGCGTCAACGAATGATGACGCGCCCAGGAGCGCACATGGTCCGGCGATGGGCGCGCAGCCGCAGGCACCGCACCCCCACGCGTCAACGAATGATGACGCGCCCAGGAGCGCACATGGTCCGGCGATGGGCCCGCAGCCGCAGGCACCGCACCCCCACGCGTCAACGAATGATGACGCGCCCAGGAGCGCACATGGTCCGGCGATGGGCCCGCAGCCGCAGGCACCGCACCCCCACGCGTCAACGAATGATGACGCACCCAGGAGCGCACACCGTCCGGCGCCAGGCCCCACCCGCACCCACCGCACCCCCACGCGTCAACGAATGATGACGCACCCAGGAGCGCACACCATCCGACGCCGGACCCCACCCGCACCCACCGCACCCCCACACGTCAACGAATGATGACGCACCCAGCAGCGCACACCATCCGACGCCGGACCCCACCCGCACACACCGCACCCCCACACGTCAACGAATGATGACGCACCCAGCAGCACACATGGTCCGGCGCCGGGCCCACCGCGACTCGTGCACACGCAACCGCGCTCACCGCGGCTCAGCGTGCACGAATCGCAGGACTAGCGCGCGAACGCTCGCGGCAACCGGTGCCTCCCCCCGAGCGCGCGACGCGGCGGCGCCAACCGCCCGCACTCGCGCAACCCGAACCTGTCGTGCCAGCGCGCCAGTCCCTCGGGCGCCCACCAGTTCCGCGTGCCCATCAGGTGCATGAACGCCGGCACCAGCAGCATGCGCACCAGCGTCGCGTCCATCACCACGGCCAGCGTCAGGCCGAGGCCGAACATCCGCATGATCGACACCTCCGACGCCATCAGCGCCGCGAACGAGATCGCCATCAGCAGCGCCGCGGCCGTCACGATGCGGCCGGTGCGCGACAGCCCCAGCGCGATCGCCTCGTCGTTGTCGGCCTTCGACTGCCGACCGGATTCGAGCCAGTACTCCCGGATCCGCGAGATGAGGAACACCTCGTAGTCCATCGACAACCCGAACGCGACGCAGAACAGCAGCACCGGCACGTGCGCGACGAGCGACCCCGTCGCCGTCGTCCCCAACGCGCCGAGCGCGCCGTCCTGGAAGATCCACACCAGCGCCCCGAACGTCGCGGTCAGCGACAGCACGTTGAGCACCACCGCCTTGATGGGCAGCAGCAGACTGCCGGTCAACAGGAACAGCAGCGCGAACGTGATGACGGCAATCACCGCCAGCACCAGCGGCAGCCGCGCGCTGATCGCCTCGGCGTTGTCATGGGTGACCTGCGCGATACCGCCCACCATGAAGTCCCGGCCGTCCGGCCCGATGACGGAGTGGATCCAGTCGAGCGGGCTGGGCATCTCGTCGCTGACGGTCGGTGCGCTGCTGGCGACGGTGAGATACGCACTGCCGTCGGCGATTCCGGTGGGCGCCGACGGCGGCCCGCGCAGCGCGCCCCCGGCGAACGTGCCCGTGGGCGCCGACACCGACGTCACGTAGCGGGTGGCCGACAGGTCGCGCGCGAAGCGCGACATCTCGGCGCCGCCGACACCGTTCGCGTCGGGCACGACGATCGTCATCGCGGTCGCCGGGTTGTAGCCGAACTCGTCGCGCAGCTGATCGCCGACCTGCCGCGCCGACGCCGTCTCCGGCAGCATCCGCTCGTCGGGGAAGCCCCACTTCACGTGCAGGAACGGCGCACCGAGCGTCAGCAGCAGCACGGTGACGCCGATGCCGACGGCCACCGACCGCCGCGTCGCGAACCGCGCGGTGCGGTACCAGAACGTCCCGTTCAGGTGCGGCGCCGGCGCGGGCCTGCCGATCGCCCGCCGCGCGAACGGCCGCAGGTCCAGGGAGTCGATGCGATCGCCGAGCACCACGATCGCGGCCGGCGCGATGACGAGTGCCGCGAACGCCGTCAGCGCCACCACGGTGAGCCCCGCGTACGCGAACGACTTCAGGAAGTACATCGGGAACAGCACCAGCGCCACCATCGACAGCCCCACCGTCGTCGCCGAGAACAGCACGGTGCGGCCCGCCGTGGCCATCGTCTGGCACAGGGCGGTGTCCACGTCGGAGCCCGCGGCCCGCTCCTCGCGGTACCGGCTGACGATCAGCAGCGTGTAGTCGACGGCGAGCGCCAGCCCCATCGCGATCGTCAGGTTCAGCGCGAACGTCGACACCTCGGTCACCTGCGTGAGCAGCCGCAGCAGCGCGGTCGACCCCACGATCGCCCAGATGCCGACGAGCAGCGGGATGGACGCGGCGAGCAGTCCGCCGAAGACGCCGACGAGCACCAGGAACGTGAACGGGATCGCCAGCGCCTCCATCATCAGCAGGTCCCGCTCGGACTGCTGGTTGATCTCGACGTACGCCATCGCGGGCCCACCCGCGGTCACTATCACCTCGCCGTGCGCACCGGCGAACTCGCGGGCCAGCTCCTCGGCGTGGCGCTGCGACTGGCTGCCGCCGCCCGTGATGCCGACGATCACCAGTCCGGTCGAGCCGTCGGAGCTGATGAGCGCATCGGCGCTCGCCGGCGGCAGCGTCCACGCCGACTGCACGCCGACGACGAACGGATAGGAGTCGAGCTGGTCGGCGACGTCGTGGCCGACGGCGCGGACGGCCGGGCTACGCGCTCCGCCCGGGCCGTCGACGGTGAAGACCATCTGCAGGTCGCCCTGGCCGAACCGGGTGGCCATCAGGTCGGCCACGCGGGACGACTCGGCGCCGGGGTCCCGGAAGCCGGCCGCCGACAGCGACTTGGTGACGTGGATGCCGAAGACGGCTGCTCCGACGGCGAGCAGCGCGGCGACGGCGAGGATCAGACGAGGTGCCTTGCACGCGAGGCGGGCGATGAATTGCAGCGGGCCGAACCTTCCTCATTTCATGAGTGGTTCAAGCGTGCAAGATCACTTTCAAGGTCACTGCGATAATCGACGGAATCGACGAATCCGGTGTCAGTCGCCGTCGCGGGTGCGCCCGGCCAGGCCGATGAGTTCTTCGTGGAGTTCGAACCAGACCGTGTGATACGAGTCGACGAGCGGCCGGCTCAGCCAGGTCAGGTCGCCGGCGCGGGCCTTGTCCAGCGCTGCCTCGAGCCGGGCGCCGTAGCGCCGCAGCCGGGGCAGGACGTCGGACGCGGCGGCGACGACGGGCGCCACGCGCCGGTGCACGTCCTCGACGGCGGCCACGATCTCGGCGTCGCGCGCCGGGTCCTCCTGACGCTCCGCCCGCCCCAGTCCTTCCTCCCGTCGCTCCGCTCGCCCCAGCTGCCACTCCGACAGCGCGGCCTTGAAGTCGGCGTTGACGGGCGTGAAGTCCGCGTAGACGGACGAGGCCGCCGCGGCGTCCACGGACGCGCGCTCGGCGGCCAGCAGCTCGGCCAGCCGCGTCCGGCCGTCGGGGGTGAGGCGCAGCGCGGGCCCGGCGACGAGGAGCCCGTCGGCGACCAGCCGGTCGACGGTCGCCTGGGGATCGGCGCCGGTCGCGGCGGCCACGTCGGCGACGGCGACCCGCCCCTTGAGTCGCACGGTCTGCAGCACCTCGAGGTCGGTCATGCCGTCGATCCTCGACGGGCCGCGATCAGCGTCGCAACCAGGGGCTCGGGCGACACCACGTCCACCCGGCCCGCGGCGATCGCCGCCGCGACGGCAGCCTCGTCTGCCTCCACGACGGGGTGCGCACCGGCGGCGTGCACGCACAGGGGGCTCAGACCTCGGGCGATGCCGTCGAGCCGGTGCAGTTCGGGGGTGTCGGAGGCGGTCCACTCGGACAGCTCGAGGGCGCCCTCGCGGACCTCGCCCGCCGCGCCGTCGACGGTGACGATCCGGCCGTCCCACTCGCCGAGGCCGGGGCCGCAGCCGACGACCGCGGGCAGGCCGAGTTCGCGGGCGACGATCGCCGCGTGGCTGGTCGCGCCGCCCACCTCGGTCACGATGCCGCGCGCGG
This sequence comes from Mycobacterium sp. PTI7, assembly GCF_056679845.1. Lineage (NCBI taxonomy): Bacteria > Bacillati > Actinomycetota > Actinomycetes > Mycobacteriales > Mycobacteriaceae > Mycobacterium > Mycobacterium sp. PTI7. Next base: position 5,096,182 of record NZ_CM155252.1, on the reverse strand, counting down.
CGACCATGCCCGCCATGTCGTCGGGGCTGGTGGTCGGGCGGACGAGGATGACGTCGTGTCCCTCGTCGGCGGCGTCGGCCGCGGCGTCGCTGGTGGTGCACACCCGGCCGGTCGCGACGCCGGGGCTCGCGGGCAGCCCGGTGGCCAGCAGCGGGGCCGCGGCACGCGCCTCGGGGGACAGCGTGGGCGCCATCGCGGCGCGCAGCTGGGCGGGCGTCACGCGGGCCACCACCTCGGCGGCGTCGATGGCGCCGTCGTCGTGCAGGTCGAGGGCCAGCCGCACCGCGGCCCGGGCCGATCGCTGCGCCACCCGCGACTGCAGCAGCCAGAGCCTGCCCGCCTCGACGGTGAACTCGACGTCCTGCACGTCGGCGGCGTCGGCCTCGAGTCGCGCGCCCGCCGCGAGCAGCTCGTCGTGCACCCGCGGCAGGTGGGCGCGCAGGCTGTCCAGCGACTCGCAGTCGCGCGCCCCGGACACCACGTCCTCGCCCTGGCCGGTGGACAGCCACTCGCCGAACGGCTCGCGGGCCCCGGTCGACGGGTTGCGGGTGAACAGCACGCCGGTGCCGGAGTCCGCGTCGAGGTTGCCGAAGACCATCGCCTGCACCAGCACGGCGGCGCGGTCGGCGTCGGCGAGCCGGTGGTGACGGCGGTAGGCCCGCACCCGGTCCGACGACCACGACGTCAGGACGGCGGCGACGGCGCCGCGCAGCTGGTCGCGCGGGTCGTCGGGCGGCGGGGCGTGGACGGCACGCCGGTAGCCGCGCCGGAAGCGGGCCACGGTGTCGGCGGCGAACTCGGGCGAGTGCGCGGCGGCGAGCGCCTCGGCGACCGCGTCGTCGATGCCCACGTCGAGCACCGTCTCGAGCATCCCGGGCATCGACGTCACGCCGCTGCTGCGCACCGACACCAGCAGCGGGTCGGGTCCCGCGCCGAACGTGGCGCCGGCGCGCTCCTCGAGCCGCGCCAGGGCGGCGAGTACGTCCGCCCAGGCGGCGTCGAGCAGTCCGGTGGGGTCGGCGGCCAGCTCCGGCGTCCAGCGCACCGCCAGGCAGAACGCCGGCGGCACCGGCAGGCCGAGCCGCGCCATCCGCACCAGCCCGTGCCCCTTGGCGCCCAGCACCGACCTGGGCAGGTCGGTGCGTTCGTCCAGGGTCACCACGGCGTGGTCCAGGGTCATCACCACCTCCGCCGTCGGGTCGGGCCGGGTCTCCCTGGCCGTTCGCTGTCGAGGGACCATTCAACCCCGCCCACGTCAGGCGCCTGCGGGCCCGTCCGATGACCACTTGGCGGGCCGATTCGGATATGGTCACCCAAGCGCGACGCGCGGGCCACGCCATCAGTACATTTGCGGCGATGACCCGCTTGGCAGCGCGAAATCGTCGGGGACGAGAACTGCACCGTGACATCGTCGTCCCGGTGCGCACAGCGGGCTCCCACACAGGGCCGACGACGACCGGGCGTCGAAAGATGCCAGTCAGTGCGTCCTGGGCGAGCCCGGCACCGAAAACTTCAGCGTCGCCCACCACGGGCGTCTGACACGGGCCGACAAGGGACACACCGCATGGTCAATCAACTCGAGCACGCCACCGAAGCGCTACGCAAGGCGCTCTCCCAGGTCGAGCGCCTGAAGAACCAGAACCGCGCTCTGCTGGAACGGTCCGGCGAACCGATCGCGGTCGTCGGCATGTCCTGCCGGTATCCAGGCGGCGTCGAGTCCCCCGAGGACCTGTGGCAGATGGTGGCCGAGGGCCGCGACGTCATCTCCGATCTCCCCGAGGACCGCGGCTGGGACGTCGCCAACCTCTTCGACCCGGATCCGGACGCGCCGGGCAAGTCGTACGCCAACACCGGCGGCTTCGTGGACCGCGTCGCCGACTTCGACGCCGGCTTCTTCGGCATCGCCACCAACGAGGCGCTCGCGATGGACCCGCAGCAGCGCATGCTGCTCGAGCTGTCGTGGGAGGCCCTGGAGCGGTCGGGCGTCGACCCGAGTTCGCTGCGCGGCAGCTCGACGGGCGTGTTCGCGGGCGTCATCGCCGGTGGCTACGGCATGTCCGACGACGCCATCGAGGGCTACCGGCTGACCGGCATGACGTCGAGCGTGACGTCGGGCCGCGTCGCCTACGTGCTGGGCCTCGAGGGTCCGGCCGTCTCGGTCGACACCGCGTGCTCGTCGTCGCTGGTGGCGCTGCACATGGCCGTCCAGGCGCTGCGCCTCGGCGAGTGCGACCTGGCGCTCGCGGGCGGCGTGACCGTCAACGCGACGCCGACGATCTTCGTCGAGTTCAGCCGTCACCGCGGCCTCGCGCCCGACGGCCGCTGCAAGCCCTACGCCAACGCCGCGAACGGCGTGGGCTGGGCCGAGGGCGGCGGCGTCCTGGTGGTCGAGCGACTGTCCGACGCGCTGCGCAACGGCCACCAGGTGCTGGCGGTCGTGAAGGGCACCGCCGTCAACCAGGACGGCGCCTCCAACGGCCTGACCGCCCCCAACGGCCCGTCGCAGCAGCGCGTGGTGCGCGCCGCGCTGGCCAACGCCGGTCTGACCACCTCGCAGGTCGACGTGGTCGAGGGCCACGGCACCGGCACGCCGCTGGGCGACCCGATCGAGGCCCAGGCGCTGCTCGCGACCTACGGCCAGGGCCGCACCGAGCCGCTCTGGTTGGGTTCGGTGAAGTCCAACATGGGTCACACGCAGGCCGCGGCGGGCGTCGCGGGCGTCATCAAGATGATCATGGCGATGCGCAACGACGTGCTGCCCAAGTCGCTGCACGTCGACCAGCCCAGCCCGCACGTCGACTGGACGGCGGGTGCGGTCTCCCTGCTCGCCGAGCCGCAGCCCTGGCCCGCGCGTGACGCACCCCGGCGCGCAGGCATCTCCTCGTTCGGCATCAGCGGCACCAACGCCCACGTGATCGTCGAGGAGCCGGCCGCCGTCGAGCGCCCCGCCGCCGAGGCCGCCCCCGCCGTACTGCCGTGGGTGCTGACCGCGAAGACCCCCGGCGCGCTCGCCGGGCAGGCCGCCCGCCTCACCGAACACCTCGGCACGCACGACGTCAGCGACCTGGACGTGGCGTTCACGCTCGCCGGTCGCGCCGCGTTCGACCACCGCGCCGTGGTGCTGGGCACCGACCGCGCGTCGCTGCTGGCCGGCCTCGCCGAACTCGCCGCGCAGTCCGAGACACCCGAGCACTCCGTCACCGGACACGCCACCCCGACGAGCAAGACGGCGTTCGTCTTCCCCGGTCAGGGCAGCCAGTGGCTCGGCATGGGTCTCGAATTGCTGGACAGCTCACCGGTTTTCGCCGACGAGATCGCCGCGTGCGGTGAGGCGCTCGCGGAGTTCGTGGACTGGTCGCTGATCGACGTGCTCCGTGGCGCCGACGGTTCGCCGAGCTTGGACCGCGTCGACGTGGTGCAGCCCGTGCTGTTCGCGATCATGGTGTCGCTGGCCAAGCTGTGGCGGTCGTACGGCGTGACGCCGGACGCCGTGATCGGGCACTCGCAGGGCGAGATCGCCGCCGCCTACGTGGCGGGCGCACTGTCCCTGCGCGACGCCGCCCGCGTGGTCGCGCTGCGCAGCAAGCTCCTGGTCGCACTGTCCGGCCAGGCGGGCATGGTCTCGCTGGCGTGCAGTGCCGACCGCACCCGTGAACTGCTGCTGGGCTTCGACGGCCTGAGCATCGCCGCGATCAACGGTCGCTCCGCCGTCGTCGTGTCCGGCGCGAGCGCGCAGCTCGACGAGCTGGTGCGCCAGTGCGAGGCACTCGAGATCCGCGCCCGCCGCATCGACGTGGACTACGCGTCGCACTCGGTGCAGGTGGAGGCCATCCGCGAGGCACTGCTGGAGGCGCTCGCCGACATCGAACCCCGTTCCACGCGAACGTCGTTCATCTCTACGGTCACCGGCGAGTCGATGGACACCGCCGGCCTGGACGCGCAGTACTGGTACCGCAACATCCGGCAGACCGTCGAGTTCGACAAGGCGATCCGCGCGGCGTGCAAGCACGGCTACCGCGCGTTCGTCGAGGCGAGCCCGCACCCGGTGCTGATGGCCGGCGTCGAGGACACCGCCGCCGACGCCATCGAGGGCGCCGACCCGATCGTCGTGCCCTCGCTGGGCCGCGACGACGGCGGCCTGGACCGCTTTCTCGCCTCGGTCGCGCAGGCGCACGTCGCCGGCGTCCCGGTGGCGTGGCGCGCGACGTGCCCCGGCGGCGCGCTGTCCGACCTGCCCACCTACGCGTTCGAGCGCCGCCGGTTCTGGTTGTCCGGTGGCGCAGCAGGATCCGGGGACGCCAGCGGCTTCGGCCTGGGCGGCACCTCCCACGCGCTGCTCGGTGCCGTGGTCGAGGTCCCCGACTCCGACCAGATCGTGCTGACGGGCCGTCTCGCGGCGTCGTCGCAGTCCTGGCTGGCCGACCACGCCGTCGGCGGCACCGTGCTGTTCCCCGGCGCCGGCTTCGTCGACCTGGTCATCCGCGCGGGTGACGAGGTGGGCTGCCCCGCCATCGAGGAACTCACGCTGCAGGCCCCGCTGATCGTGCCGCCGACGGGCGTGCCGCTGCGCGTCGTCGTGGGTGCGGCCGCCGAGTCCGGATCCCGTGCGGTGGGCGTGTTCTCGCGTCCGACCGACGACGACGCCTGGGTGCTGCACGCCGAGGCCGTCGTCACCGCCGAGACCGACTCCCCCGCCACCGACCTGGCCGCGTGGCCGCCCGCGGGCGCCGTGCCGGTCGACGTGTCCGACGCATACGGCTCGCTGGCCGCCCGCGGCTACGAGTACGGCCCCGCCTTCCGCGGCCTGACCGCGATGTGGCGCCGTGGCGCCGAGGTGTTCGCCGAGGTCGCCCTCCCGCAGGACCTCGCCGCAGGCGACTTCGGCGTCCACCCGGCACTTCTCGACGCCTCGCTGCACGCGGTGGCGCTGGCCGCCGACGACGCCGCGCTGGCCCTGCCGTTCTCCTGGGAGCGGGTCACGCTGCACGCCGCGGGCGCATCCGCGGTCCGCGTGAAGATCACGCCCACCGGCACGAACTCGGTGTCGATCGAACTGGCCGACGGCCTCGGCCTGCCCGTCCTGTCGGTCGGGACCATGACGGCGCGGCCGGTGAGCGCCGACCAGATCGCCGCGTCCTTCAAGGGCGCCGGCCACGCCGACGGCGAACTGTTCGAGGTCGAGTGGTCCGCGGTCACCGGGCCGGAGACGGCGCCGGCCCCGGCCGAGGGTGTCGTCACGTTCGAATCCGAGCCCGCCGCAGTCGATTCCGAGGATCTGCCCGCGGCGGTACGCGCCGCCACCAACCGCGCCCTGGAGTTCGTCCAGACCTGGCTGGCCGAGCCCACGGGCACGCTGCTCGTCGTCACCCGCGGTGCGGTCGCACTGCCGGGCGAGGACGTCACCGACCTGGCGGGTGCCGCCGTCTGGGGCCTGGTCCGCGCCGCGCAGACCGAGAACCCCGGCCGCATCGTGCTGGCCGACGTCCTGGGCGACCTGGACGCCGCCGCACTGCTCGCGGTCGACGAACCGCAACTCGCCGCCCGTCACGGCGCACTGCACGCCCCGCGCGTGACGCGCAGCCGCGGCACCGACGGCGTCCTGACCCCGCCGGAGAGCGGGAAGCCGTGGCGCCTCGGCGTCACGGAGGCCGGCACGTTCGACAACCTCGCACTGATCGAGGTCCCGAACTCCGACCAGCCGCTGCCGCCGGGACACATCCGCGTCGAGATCCACGCCGTCGCAGCCAACTTCCGCGACGTCATGATCACGCTCGGCATGTTCACCCACGACGCGCTGATCGGCAGCGAGGCCGCCGGCGTCGTCACCGAGGTCGGCCCGGACGTCGAGGGCTTCACCGTCGGCCAGCGCGTGATGGGCCTGTTCCCCGAGGGCACCGGCACCCGCGTCGCCGCCGACGCGCGCCTGATCACGCCGATCCCGACCGGCTGGTCCGACGCCGAGGCCGCCGCCGCACTCGTCGTGTTCACCACGGCCTTCTACGGCCTCCGCGAACTCGCCAAGGTCCAGCCCGGCCAGTCGATCCTGATCCACGCCGCGACCGGCGGTGTCGGCCTGGCCGCCATCCAGCTGGCCCGCCACTGGGGCCTCGAGGTGTTCACCACCGCGAGCCGCGGCAAGTGGGACACGTTGCGGGAGTTGGGCTTCGACGACGACCACATCGGCGACTCGCGCACGCTCGAGTTCGAGCAGAAGTTCCTCGACGTCACCGGCGGCCGAGGCTTCGACGTCATCCTCGACTCGCTGGCCGGTGAGTTCGTCGACGCGTCGCTGCGTCTGCTGCCCCGCGGCGGCGTCTTCCTGGAGATGGGCAAGACCGACATCCGCGACGCGGACGCCATCGCCGCCGCGCACGAGGGCGTGTACTACCGCGCCTTCGACCTGTTCGAGCCCGGCCGGCCGCGCATGCAGGAGTACATCGTCGAGCTGGCCGGCATGTTCGAGGCGGGCACCCTGACGCCGCTGCCGGTCACCACGTGGGACATCCGCCGCGGCGCCTCGGCGCTGCGGTACCTGAGCCAGGCCCGCCACATCGGCAAGGTCGTCATGACCATGCCCGACGCGTGGGCCACCGGCACCGTCCTGATCACCGGCGGCACCGGCATGGCGGGCGCCACGGTCGCCCGGCACGTCGTCGCCAAGCACGGCGTCCAGCACCTGCTGCTGGTGTCGCGCCGCGGGGCCGACGCCCCCGGCGCCGCCGAACTGGCCGCCGAACTCACCGAACTGGGCGCCGACGTCCGGATCGTCGCGGCCGACGCCGCCGATCGCGACCAGCTGCGCGCCGTCCTCGCCGACGTCGCGGTGCCGCTGTCCGCGGTGATCCACGCGACCGGCGTGCTGGACGACGCGATGCTCGGCTCGCTGACGCCCGAGCGCGTCGACCCCGTGCTGCGCGCCAAGGTCGACGCCGCGTGGAACCTGCACGAGCTGACCCGCGACGCCAATCTCGGTGCCTTCGTGCTGTTCTCGTCGATGGCGGGTGTGGTGGGCTCGGCCGGTCAGGCCAACTACTGCGCGGCCAACACGTTCGTGGACGGCCTCGCGGCACATCGCCGGGCCCACGGCCTGCCCGCGACGTCGCTCGCGTGGGGTCTGTGGGATCAGGCCAGCGCCATGACCGGTCACCTCGAGCAGGCCGACCTGTCCCGGCTCGGCCGCGACGGCATCCTCGCGATGTCCGGCGCCGACGCCATGACGCTGTTCGACTCCGCGCTCGTCGTCGGCGAGCCGCTGCTCGCGCCGGCCAAGATCGACCGTGGCGCACTGCGCAAGCGGTCGGCCCAGGGCGTGCTGCCGCCGATGTTCTCGGCCCTGGCCAGCGCGCCCACCCGGCGCCGCGTGGACGACTCGCTGGTCGCCGCCAAGTCGAAGTCGGCTCTGGCGCAGCGTCTGCAGGGGCTCACCGAGCCCGCCCAGCAGGCGCTGATCCTCGACCTGCTGCGCTCGCACATGTCGACGGTGCTGGGCACCGGCGATCCGGACGCGATCGTCGCGGAGCTGGCGTTCTCCGACCTCGGCTTCGACTCGCTGACCGCGGTCGAGCTGCGCAACCGGCTGAAGACCGCCACCGGGCTCGCGCTGTCGCCGACGCTGATCTTCGACTACCCCACCCCCGCCGCGCTCGCGGGCTACATCCGCACCGAACTGGCCGGTGAGGCACCGACGCTCGAGCAGGTGCCGACGGCGCTGTCGGTGATCGACGAGCCCATCGCGATCGTCGGCATCTCGTGCCGCTACCCCGGCGGGGTCGACTCGCCGGAGACGCTGTGGGAGATGGTGGCCGAAGGTCGCGACGTGGTGTCGGACTTCCCGACCGACCGCGGCTGGGACCTCGCCAACCTCTACGACAGCGACCCCGACGCGGTCGGCACGTCGTACGCCAACACCGGCGGCTTCCTCTACGACGCCGCGGACTTCGATCCGGCCTTCTTCGGAGTCTCCCCCACCGAGGCGCTGGCCATGGACCCGCAGCAGCGGCTGTTCCTCGAACTCGCCTGGGAGGCACTGGAACGCGGCGGCATCGATCCCGCCGGGCTGCGCGGTAGCGCCACCGGCGTGTTCGCGGGCATCTACGCGCAGGGCTACGGCATCGGCGTCGACGGCGCCGAGGGCTTCCGGCTGACCGGGCAGGCCTCCAGCGTCGCGTCGGGCCGCGTGTCCTACGTGCTGGGCCTCGAGGGGCCGGCCGTCTCGGTCGACACCGCGTGCTCGTCGTCACTTGTCGCGCTGCACATGGCCGTTCAGGCGCTGCGCCTCGGCGAGTGCGACCTCGCGCTCGCGGGCGGCGTCACCATCAACGCCACGCCGGACGTCTTCGTGGAGTTCAGCAGGCAGCGCGGCCTGTCGTCGGACGGCCGCTGCAAGTCGTTCGCGGGCGCCGCGGACGGCACCGGCTTCGCCGACGGCGGCGGCATCCTCGTCGTCGAGCGGCTGTCCGACGCCAAGCGCCACGGCCACGAGATCCTCGCCGTGGTACGCGGATCGGCGATCAACCAGGACGGCGCGTCCAACGGTCTCACCGCCCCCAACGGCCCCTCGCAGCAGCGCGTGGTCCGGGCGGCACTCGCCAACGCGGGCCTGGTGCCCAGCGACGTCGACGCCGTCGAGGCGCACGGCACCGGCACCACCCTGGGCGATCCGATCGAGGCGCAGGCACTGCTCGCGACCTACGGCCAGAACCGCTCCGAGCCGCTGTACCTCGGGTCGATCAAGTCGAACATGGGACACAGCCAGGCCGCGGCCGGCGTCGCCGGCATCATCAAGGTCGTCGAATCCCTGCGCCACGACATGCTCCCCGCGACGCTGCACGTCGACGAGCCCAGCCCGCACGTGGACTGGACCATGGGGTCGATCGCGCTGCTCACCGAGGCCCGGCCGTGGAAGGCCAACGGCCACCTGCGCCGTGCCGGCGTCTCGTCGTTCGGCATCAGCGGCACCAACGCGCACGTCATCATCGAGGAGGCGCCGGCGGTCGACGCCCCGGTGGTCGTCACCGAGCACCCGCCGGTGGTGCCGTGGGCCCTCTCGGCGAAGAACCCCGACGCCCTCGCGGTGCAGGCACGCCGCATCGCCGAGCACGTCGAGTCCCGTCCCGAGATCGACGCGCTCGACGTCGGCTGGACCCTGGGCGGCCGCTCGGCGTTCGCCCACCGGGCCGTCGTCGTCGGCGCCGACCGCGACGAACTGCTCGCTGGGCTGAAGGCGCTGGCCGAGGGCGAGTCCCCGGCGGGCGTCATCCGCGGCCGGGCGGTCGGCGCGGGCAAGACCGCGTTCGTCTTCCCGGGCCAGGGATCGCAGACGCTCGGCATGGGCCGCGACCTGTACGCCGCCTACCCGGTGTTCGCCGAATCCTTCGACAACACCACCCGCGAGCTGGACCGCCACCTGCTGCGCCCCGTGCGCGACGTGATGTGGGGTGCCAACGACGCGCTGCTCGACAGCACGGAGTTCGCCCAGCCGGCGCTGTTCGCGATCGAGGTGGCGCTGTTCCACCTGCTCGACTCGTGGGGCGTGCGACCGGACTTCCTGATCGGTCACTCGGTCGGTGAGCTGTCCGCCGCGCACGTGGCGGGTGTGCTGTCGCTCGAGAACGCCTCCGCCCTGGTGGTGGCGCGCGGCAGGCTCATGCAGCGGCTGCCCGAGGGCGGCGCGATGGTCGCCGTCGCGGCGACCGAGGACGAGGTGACCCCGCTGCTGACCGGCGAGGTCTCCGTCGCCGCGGTCAACGCACCCGGCTCCGTCGTGATCTCCGGACCCCAGGACGCGGTGACGGCGATCGCCGAGACGCTCCGCGGGCAGGGCCGCCGCACGCATCAGCTGGCCGTGTCGCACGCCTTCCACTCGTCGCTCATGGAGCCGATGCTGCTGGAGTTCAACTCGGTCGCCAGCGGCATGCCGGTCTCGGCGCCCACCATCCCGGTGGTCTCCAACCTGACCGGTGCGGTCGCGGGTCCCGACTTCGGGACGTCGGCCTACTGGCAGCGGCACGTCCGCGAGGCGGTGCGCTTCGCCGACGGCGTCCGCGCGCTGTCGGCGGCGGGCGTCACCCGCTTCCTGGAACTGGGGTCCGCGAGCGGACTGACGGCGTCGATCGCCCAGACCCTCGCCGATCCGGATGCCGTGGTCGAGCCGGTCGCGACGTCGCTGCTGCGCAAGGACCGTCCGGAGCCGGCGCAGCTGCTGTCCGCGCTCGCGGAGTACTCCGTCGCGGGCGGTGACGTCGCGTGGCGCAACGTGTGTGGCGGCGGCCGCCTGGTCGACCTGCCCACCTACGCCTTCCAGCGCCGCCGGTTCTGGCTGTCCGGCAACGGCTCCGGTGCCACCAACGCCGTCGGCCTTGGCCTCGGCGGCGCCGAGCACGCGCTGCTCGGGGCGATCGTCGAGATGCCGGAGACCGGCGGCGTCACGCTGGCCGGCCGCCTGACCGCGTCGACGCAGTCGTGGCTGTCCGATCACGCCGTCGGCGGGGTCGTGCTGTTCCCCGGCGCCGGGTTCGTCGAGCTGGCGATCCGGGCGGGCGACGAGGTCGGCTGCAACACCGTCGACGAACTCATGCTGCATGCGCCGCTGGTGCTGCCGTCGGAGGGCGTCGCCGTCCAGGTGGTCGTCAGTGCCGCCGACGCCGGCGGTGCGCGGGTCTTCTCGATCTTCTCGCGGCCCGACGGCGACAACCCGCCGTGGACGCTGCACGCCGAGGGCGAACTGGGCGTCGAGACCACCGCGCCGGGAACCGAACTGGTGGTGTGGCCGCCGGTCGGCGCCCGCGAGGTCGACGTCACCGACGCGTACGCGGTGCTGGCCGAACGGGGTTACCAGTACGGCCCGGCGTTCCAGAACCTCACCGCCATGTGGCGGCGCGGCGACGAGATCTTCGCCGAGGTGAAGCTGGGCCGGGACGCGTCCGTCACCGGACTCGGCGTGCACCCCGCGCTGCTCGACGGCGCACTGCACGCGGTGATCCTGGGCATGGACTCCGACGAGCTGGCCCTGCCCTTCTCCTGGCAGAAGGTGTCGCTGCACGCCGCCGGCGCGTCCGCGGTTCGCGCCAGGATCGCGCCGAACGGCCCGAGTTCGATGTCGATCGACCTCGCCGACGGTCTCGGCCTGCCCGTGCTGTCGGTGCAGTCGATGGTCGCCCGGCCGGTGACGGCCGCGCAGCTCGCGGCCGCGGTCGGCACCACCACCGGCGGTGAGCTGTTCGAGGTCATCTGGACGCCGCTGACCCCGCCCGCTGAGGCGCCCACGGTGGACGGCGAGATCGGCGTCTACGACACGCGTCCGGTCGCATACGAGGCCGGTGTGCCCGGCGTCTACGCGTCCACCCACGACGCGCTCGCACGCATGCAGTCGTGGCTCGCCGAGCCGGCGGGCACGCTGGTGGTCGTCACCCACGGCGCGGTCGCGCTGCCGGGCGAAGACCTCACCGACCTGCCGGGTGCGGCGGCCTGGGGCCTGGTCCGCGCCGCGCAGACCGAGCATCCCGGTCGGGTGGTGCTGGTCGACACCGACGCCGAGGGCGACCTCGACGCGGCCGACCTGGCGGCGATCGTCACCACCGGCGAGCCGCAGATCGTGATCCGCACCGGCACGCTGCACTCCGCCCGGGTGGTGCCCAGCCGGGCCGCCGACGCGGTCCTGGATCCGCCCGCCGACGGGTCGCCGTGGCGACTCGCCGTCGGAACCCCCGGGACGTTCGACGACCTGGTGCTCGAACCGATCCCGGACGCCGACGAACCGCTGGGCGCGGGCCGCATCCGCGTCTCGATCAAGGCCATCGCGGCCAACTTCCGCGACGTCATGATCACGCTCGGGCTCTACCCGGGTGAGGCCGTCATGGGCATCGAGGCCACCGGCGTCGTCACCGAGATCGGGCCGGACGTCGCGGGCGTCGCCGTCGGTGACCGTGTCATGGGTCTGTTCCCGGAGGGCACGGGCACCGTCGCCACCACCGACGCGCGGGTCGTGCTGCCGGTGCCGTCGGATTGGCGTGACGCGCAAGCCGCGGGCTTCACCGTCGGCTTCGCGACGGCGTTCTTCGCGCTGCGCCAGATCGCCGACGTCCAGCCCGGCCAGTCGGTGCTGATCCACGCCGCCACCGGCGGCGTCGGCATGGCGGCCGTGCAGCTGGCCCGGCACTGGGGCCTGGAGGTCTTCGCGACCGCCAGCCGCCCGAAGTGGGACACGTTGCGCGCCATGGGCTTCGACGACGATCACATCGGCGACTCGCGCACCCTGGACTTCGAGCAGAAATTCCTCGCCGTCACCGGCGGGCGCGGCGTCGACGTGGTGCTCGACTCGCTGGCGAACGACTTCGTCGACGCGTCGCTGCGGCTGCTGCCGCGCGGTGGCGCGTTCCTCGAGATGGGCAAGACCGACATCCGCGACGCGGACACGGTGGCGGCCGCTCACCCGGGCGTCCACTACCGGGCCTTCGACCTGTTCGAGGCCGGCGCCGACGGCGTCGCCCGAATCCTGTCGGGCGTCTCGGATCTGAGCCGCACCGGCGTGCTGAAGCCGCTGCCCGTCGACACGTGGGACGTCCGCCGCGCACCGGCGGCGCTGCGGCACCTCAGCCAGGCCAAGCACATCGGCAAGGTCGTCATGACCATGCCGGACGCGTGGACCACCGGCACCGTGATGATCACCGGCGGCACCGGCATGGCGGGCGCCTCGGTGGCCCGGCACGTCGTCGCCGAGCACGGCGCGCGGGACCTGCTGCTGGTGTCGCGTCGCGGTCCGGACGCCCCCGGCGCGGCCGACCTCGTCGCCGAACTCACCGAGGCGGGCGCCAGCGTGCGCGTCGTCGCGGCCGACGTGTCCGATCGGGACGCGCTGGCCAAGGTGCTGGCCGAGATCGACCATCCGCGGGCGCTGTCGGCGGTGTTCCACACCGCGGGCGTGATCGACGACGCCGTCGTCACGTCGCTGACGCCGGAGCGCGTCGACACCGTGCTGCGGGCCAAGGTCGACGCGGCGGACAACCTGCACGAGCTGACCCGTCACCTCGACGTGTCGGTGTTCGTGCTGTTCTCCTCGATGGCCGGCCTGGTCGGCGGCTCAGGTCAGGCCAACTACTCGGCGGCCAACGCCTACCTCGACGCCCTCGCCACGCACCGGCGCACGCTGGGACTGCCGGCGATGTCGCTGGGCTGGGGTCTGTGGGATCAGACCGGCGGCATGGCGGGCGATCTCGACGAGGCCGGCATCGCCCGGCTCGCACGCGACGGCATCCTCGCGATGTCGGTCCCGGAGGCGCTGACGCTGTTCGACAAGGCGCTGGTGGTCGACGAGCCGTTCCTGGTGCCCGCCCGCATCGACCGGGCCGCGCTGCGGACCAAGTCGTCGGCGGGCACGCTGCCGCCGATGTTCAACGAGCTGATCTCCGGACCGGCGCGTCGCCAGGTCGGGGACTCGCTGGCGGCCGCACAGTCGCGGTCGGCGCTCGTGTCGCGGCTGGCCGGACTGCCGGTCGACGAGCAGCAGGCCGTGCTGCTGGACCTGGTGCGCTCGCACATGGCGACCGTGCTGGGCCTGCCGTCACCGGACGCGATCGGAGCGGACCTGGCCTTCCAGGACCACGGCTTCGACTCGCTGACGGCGGTCGAGCTGCGCAACCGGCTCAAGGCCGCGACGGGTCTGACCCTGTCGCCGACGCTGATCTTCGACTACCCGAACCCGACGTCGCTGGCGGAGTACTTCCGCACGCAACTCGGCGGCGAGACCGACGACGCCCCGGCGGTCAACGCCGTCGAGGCCGAGCTGCAGCGCGTCGTGTCGTCGATCCCGATCAAGCGGCTGCGGCAGGCCGGCGTGCTCGACATGCTGCTCAACCTCGCCGGCCAGTCCGACGTCGCCGAGGACTCGGCGGGCGACCGTGGGGCGCAGAGCATCGAGGACATGGACCTGCAGGATCTGCTCAACGCGTTCGACGACGATGACGACTGAGACGATGACGACCAGGTCGCCATGAGGGTCCTCGTCGCGGGCGCCGACGGGCCCCTCGGCCGGGGGGTCGCGCTGCGGCTCGTCAGCCTGGGGCACGACGTCGTCGGCGTCGGGGCCCGGCGGCCCGAGAGTTGGCCGGGCTCAGTGGAATTCGTGGCGTCGGTTGCCGACGTCACCGGCTTCGACGCCGTCGCGATGTGCGCCGACGTGGACCTGCCCGCCGGACCGGTGCGGCGCGTCGTCGTCCGTCATCCGCTGGTGCTCGGCCGCGACGTCGACGACTCGATGCTGCGGGCGTTCGCGCGGCCCGTACACCTCTACTCCGGCGACGAGGTCGACCGGCCGCTGCAGGTGGTGCACCCGCACGACCTCGAGCGCGCCTACGTCCAGGCCGTGATCGGCGGCGTCACCGAACCCGTCGAGGTGGCCGCTGCCGGTCAGACCACGTTCCGCGCGATCGCCTCCGCGGTGGGGCGCCCGCTGGTGCGGGTGCCGCTCGGGCGCGGGGCGGCGCCGGTCCAGTTCGGCCCGTGGCTGGACGGCGCGAGCTTCATCCGGCCCACCTGGACCGCCGCCGAGTGCCTCGAGGACTTCGCGCTGGTGGTCCGCGCCCGGTTCGCCATCCGGTTCCCGGGGACGGCGGGCCACGTGGTCGCCCTGCCGTGGCGGCTGCCCCGCGTGCGCGAGATCCCCGCAGTCGACACCCCGTCGGAGGACGGCGTCGTCCCCGTGCCAGCCGAGACCACCGGCGCCGGCGGCGAATTCGACACCCCGATCGACCCGCGCTTCCCCGCGTTCGTCGCGACCAACCTGTCCGAGGCGCTGCCCGGCCCGTTCTCGCCGTCGTCGGCGTCGGTGACCGTCCGCGGCACCCGCGCCGCGGCGCTGGTGATCTCGCAGCGGCTGCGCCCGGGCGGCGCGGTGCAGCGCGAGATGGCCAAGCGCACCACCGGCGTGTTCGGCCACCGGCTGTACGCGGGCATCACGTCCGGCCACTTCATGGCGCAGACCGTGCCGCTGGTGGACCCCGACCTCATCATCAACGGCTTCTTCGGCCAGACCGTCGAGGGCCTGTCGCTGTTCGGCGACGAGCTGCCGCCCGTCGAGAAGCGCTCGCTACCCGGGCACGTGCGCGGCGTCCTCACGTTCGCCAACAACCTGCTCGGGCTGACGGCGGGTTCGGGGCGCGACACCCGCGACCTGGTCCGCGACGTCGACCGGCTCGAGGTGGCGGCCACCCACCTCGCCGACGTCGACGACCAGAAGCTGCGCGAGCTGATCGTGCTGGCCCGCGACCACGTGGTGCACGCCTGGGTGCTGGCATCGGCGTCGATCCTGGTGTGCACGGCCTACGGCGTGATCCTGCGCATCCTGTGCGGCCGCGACGTACTGCCGTCGGCGGGACCGGACGTCGCGAGCGCGCAGTCCCTCGCCGCGGTGCACCGCCTGGCCGCCGCCGCCCGCCGCGACCCCGCACTCAGCGCGCTGCTCAAGGCCGAGGACCCCGACCCGCAGACGCTCGCGCACGTCGCACCCGACTTCGCCGCCCACCTGGCCCACGAGATCCGCGCGATCGGCCACCGGGGACCCGGCGAGGTCGAGATGCGCAGCGCGTCGTTCGCCGACGATCCCCGCCTGCTGCTGCGGATGGTCGCCAAGACCATGGAGCTGCCGCCGTGGGAGCCGCCCGCGCCGCCCGAGATCCCGCTGCTGGTGCGGCCGATCGCCGCGGCGGCGTCCGGGCAGATGCGCGACCGGGAGGTGCGCCGCGACCGCATGGTCCGCACCATCTGGCTGCTGCGCGGACTGCTGCGGGAGTACGGTGGCCGGCTGGTCGAGGCCGGCACGCTCACCGCCGTCGATGACGTGTTCTACCTGCTAGTCGACGAACTCGACGCGCCGCCGCCCGGCCTCGCCGACGTCGTCGCCCGGCGCCGCGCCGAGCAGACCCAGCTGGAGCGCATCGTCCCGCCCGAGGCGTTCAGCGGCCGGTGGGCGCCCACCGAGGTCGCCGCGGCGCTGTGCGGTGGCGAGGTGCTGCACGGCATGGGCGTCTGCGCCGGCGTGGCCCGCGGCCGCGTGCGCGTCGTGACGCCCGAGACCATCGACGACCTCGAGCCCGGCGAGATCCTCGTCGCGCAGGTCACCGACGTCGGCTACACCCCGGCGTTCGCCTACGCGGCGGCCGTCGTCACCGAACTCGGCGGCCACATGTCGCACGCCGCGATCGTCGCGCGCGAGTTCGGCGTGCCCTGCGTGGTCAATGCCCGGGGCGCCGCGTCCCGGCTGTCGAACGGCACGCTGATCGACGTCGACGGCACCACCGGCGACGTGACCGTCGTCGCCGATACCTGATCTCTGACGTGCCCGGAGCCCGACTCGACGGGTGTCATATCGTGGCGGGCATGGACTTCTCGATGTCGGCCAAGGGTCAGGATTACCACGACCGCTTGTCGGCCTTCATGCTCGAACACGTCTTCCCCGCCGAGGCGTCCTACGACGCCTACCGGCACGAGAAGGGCCGGGACGATCACACCGTCCCGCCGGTGGTCGAGGAACTCAAGGAGCTGGCCAAGGCGCAGGGGCTGTGGAACCTGTTCCTCCCGTCGGAGTCCGGCCTGAGCAACCTCGAGTACGCGCCGCTGGCCGAACTCAGCGGCTGGAGCATGGAGATCGCGCCCGAGGTGCTGAACTGCGCGGCGCCCGACACCGGCAACATGGAGACGCTGCACCTGTTCGCCAACGAAGAGCAGAGCAAGCAGTGGCTCGAGCCGCTGCTGGCCGGCGAGATCCGCAGCGCCTTCGCGATGACCGAGCCCGCGGTGGCGTCGTCGGATGCCCGCAACATCGAGACCACGATGCTGCGCGACGGCGACGA
Organism: Mycobacterium sp. PTI7; assembly: GCF_056679845.1. Classification (NCBI taxonomy): domain Bacteria; kingdom Bacillati; phylum Actinomycetota; class Actinomycetes; order Mycobacteriales; family Mycobacteriaceae; genus Mycobacterium; species Mycobacterium sp. PTI7. The sequence goes on along the minus strand of NZ_CM155252.1, from coordinate 5,079,338 downwards.
CTACGTCATCAACGGCCGCAAGTGGTGGATCTCGGGCGCCGCCGATCCGCGGTGCAAGATCCTGATCGTCATGGGGCGCACCAACCCCGACGCCGCGAGCCATCAGCAGCAGTCGATGATCCTGGTGCCCATGGACACGCCCGGCGTGGCCGTCGAGCGGTCGCTGCCGGTGTTCGGCTACCAGGATCAGCACGGCCACTGCGAGGTGTCGTTCGACAACGTCCGAGTGCCGGTCGCCAACCTGCTGCACGAGGAGGGCAGCGGCTTCGCGATCGCGCAGGCCCGGCTCGGCCCGGGCCGCATCCACCACTGCATGCGCGCGATCGGCGTGGCCGAGCGGGCGTTCGCGCTGATGGTCGACCGCGTCACCAAGCGCATCGCGTTCGGCAAGCCACTCGCCGAGCAGGGCGTGGTGCAGCAGCAGGTGGCGTTGTCCCGCAACGAGATCGACCAGTCGCGGCTGCTGTGTCACAAGGCCGCGTGGACCATCGACAAGTACGGCAACAAGAGCGTCGAGGCGCGCCTGCAGGTCGCGCAGATCAAGGCCGTCGCGCCGCAGATGGCGTGCAACGTGCTCGACCGCGCCATCCAGGTGCACGGCGGCGCGGGCATCTCCGACGACGTGCCGCTGGCCCGGCTGTACGGCTGGCACCGTGCGATGCGCCTGTTCGACGGGCCCGACGAGGTGCACATGCGGACCATCGCGCGGACGTCGATCGGCGCGGAGAAGTCGCCCTTCGCCGCGGCGGTCACGTCGTAGTGGTGTCGACCGGGCACGAACTCTCGGGGGCATGGAACTTCCGCGACGTCGCGGAGTCGACGGGCATCCGGCCGGGCCGGTTCTTCCGGTCCAGTGAGCTGAGCGCGCTCGACGACGCCGGGCGCGCGGCGCTCGCCGCCTACGGCATCACCGACGTCGCCGATCTGCGGTCGGTGCGCGAGCTGGAGCGGCGCGGGGCCGGCCAGGTGCCCGACGGGGTGTCGGTGCACCTGCTGCCGTTCCACGAGCTGTCGGCCGCGGGGGCCGCGGCCGCCGGCGCGCCGCACGAGCAGAGCTTCGAGCGGATGATGACCGAGAAGCCCGACGACGAGGACGTCTCCGTCGCGGCCACCCGGTTCATGACCGAGGAGTACCTGCGGTTCCCGACGCTGCCCGGCGCGCATCTGGCGCTGCGCGAGGTCATCTCGACGCTCGGCGACGAGCGGCCGCTGATCGCCCACTGCTTCGCCGGCAAGGACCGGACGGGCTTCACGGTCGCGACGGTGCTCGAGACCGTCGGCGTCGACCGCGACGCGATCCTCGCCGACTTTCTGCGCAGCAACGACGCGGTGCCACAGCTGCGCGAGCGGATCCTGGAGTCCATCCGCACCCGCGCCGGCGAGGATGCGACGCCGGAGATCGTCACGTTCGCCGAGGCCCGGCTCACCGAGGAGGTGCTCGGCGTCCGCGAGGAGTACCTCGACGCGGCGCGGCGCACCATCGACACGGAGTTCGGCTCGCTGCCGGCCTACCTGTCGGCGATCGGCGTCACCGACGAGCAGGTGTCCCGACTGCGGGCGGCGCTGCAGGACTAACCGCGGTCCTGGGCGATCTCGATGTCGGAGAACAACACTCGCACCCCGCCGGTGGACAGCCGTCCCATCGCCTCGAAGAACGCCCCGGCCTCCGGGGTCGTGACGGCGGCGCTGGCGGCGTCGTAGTCGGGGTAGTACAGGTCGATCGACCGGTACGCCGGGGTCGGGGAGCCGTCCTCCTTGGGCCACACCTTCGACGTCTCGACGCGGATGTGGCCGGGGATCTTGCGGGCCGCCTCGAGCTGCTCGGCCTCGTAGGCCGCCTCGAACGCCGCCGGGTCGGTCGGGTTGTCGTAGATGACGGTGATCTTCGTTTCGGACATGCTGCTCCTTCGGGGTTCCGTGGGCGGCCGGCGCGCTGGGCCGTCTCCATCATGGTCTGCGTGGGGTCCGGCCGCTTGGCTCCGCGGTGCTCCTGCCGTTCGGGAAGCACGTGCGCGCGTGCCCTGGCGAGAAGCATGTTCGCGCGTGCCCGCCTCTGAGCGACAAGTCGCGACAATCCCGTCGCCGCCGGTGATCCGCCGAGGCACAGAACCCGTGGGCGCCTTCCCCGCGCCCCTCGCAGTCCCTCGTTGTCGCGAGTTGTCGCTCAGAGGTGGGCAGTTGCGGTGCCCCCGGCCCAGAGCCGCGCGGCCCCGTCCCCCGGAGCGCGCGGCCCTAGCTCACCAGCACGCCGACGACCCACACCACCGTCGCCAACAGCGCGCCCGTCAGCTCGACGCCCACCGACAGCGCGACGCCCTTCAACGCGTGCACCGTCGACGCCCACGCCCGCCGCTGGTCGCGCCGCCGAGCCAGCTCGGCCAGGTAGATGCCCAGCACGAAGCCAATCACCAGGCCCACGACCGGAATCACGAAGAAGCCGACGATGCCGCACACCGCGCCCGCGAACAACGTCCCCGTGCCGACGTCGGCGCGCTTCATCCGCCGGGCGGGCCACAGGTACTTGATCAGCAGCGTCGCCGCGAGGATCACCGTCACCACGCCGAGCGTCACCCAGCCCGCGATGGTCTGTTCCACGAAGGCCCACACGCCGATCGCCGCGAGTACCAGCAGCGTCCCGGGCAGGAGGGGGATGACGACGCCCACCACGCCGATGGCGATCGCGACCGCCACCAGGATCAGGCCGCCGGTGTCCACGACCCGAGCCTAGGCGAGCTGACGGGCCAGATCGAGGAAGTCCGTGGCGACGTGGTCGAACTCGCCGACACCCACGCGTGGCGGCGCGCGGCCTGGCCCGCGTTCGAGCGGACGGGAGACGTACGCCGTCCGCAGTCCGGCGTCGCGCGCGGCACGCAGATCGCTGGGGTGTGCCGCCACCAGCGCCAGCGAGCCGGGGTCGACGTCCAGCAGATCGGCGCAGCCGAGGTACGCCTCGGGGTCGGGCTTGTAGTGCCGGAACAGCTCGGCCGAGATCACGCAGTCCCACGGCAGCCCGGCGCGCTTGGCCATGTTGGTCAGCAGCGACACGTTGCCGTTCGACAGCGTGGTGATCGTGAACGACGCCTTGAGCCGGGTGAGGCCCTCGACGGCGTCCGGCCACGGGTCCAGCCGATGCCAGGCCCGGTTCAGGTCGGCGAGGTCGGCGTCGGGCACGTCGGTGATGCCGGCGTCGGCGAGCAGGTCGTCGAGGATCATCCGGTGCAGGGCGTCGATCCGCAGCCACGGCAGCTCGCCGGTGCGCACCCGGTCCATCGCCGCGGGATAGCCCGCCCGCCAGTCGTCGGCGAACCTCTCCCAGTCCCGCTGGACGCCGTGGGCCGCGCCGAACGCCGTCAGCTCGCGGATGACGCTGCCGCGCCAGTCCACGACCGTGCCGAAGACGTCGAACGCCAGCGCGCGAATCGTCATTGCTCGATGTTCTTCGCGCAGGCGCTCATCAGGGCTCCAGGACCAGCTTCCCCCGAATCTCGCCCGCCGCAAGCGCTTCCAGCGCCGCACGACCATCCGACAGCGGATACCGCACCGGGGGCGGCGGACGCAGGCCCGCCGCGACGAGCCGGTTGAGCCCCTTGCCGATCTTCGCCTGGGCGCCCGGCGTCCGGTTCACGAACTCGCCGAGACCGACGCCGACCACCGACACGTTGCGCAGCAGCAGCCGGTTGACCTTGACCGTGGGAATGCCGCCGCCGGAGGCGAATCCGATCACGAGCAGCCGACCCTCGGTGGCCAGCACCCGGATGGCGTCGTCGAACGCGTCGCCGCCGACGGGGTCCACCACCACGTCGACGCCACGGCCCTCGGTGTGCTCGCGGACCGCCTGCGCCCACCCCTCGGTCAGGGGCAGCACCACGTCGGCACCGAGCGACCGGACGAACTCGTCCGCGCCGGTACGGTGCACCATCGCGATCACGCGTGCGCCCATCGCCTTGGCGATCTGGATGGCCGCCGTCCCCACGCCGCCGGCCGAGCCCAACACCAGCACCGTCTCCCCCGGCTGCAACGCCGCGCGGCGCTCCAACCCGAAGAACATCGTGTAGTAGTTGCCCAGCAGCGCGGTGGCCGAGGCGTCGTCGACGTCGTCGGGCGTCGGCACGACGCTGTCCGGTGACACCGCCACCGTCTCGGCCCACCCACCGAGCATCGACAACGCCGACACCCGCTGGCCGACGGTCACCGTCGAGCCCGCGGGCGCGGAACGCACCACGCCCGCGACCTCGGTACCCGGGACGAACGGCGGGTCCAGCTTGAGCTGGTACTCCCCGCGGATCAGCAGCAGATCGGGGAAGCAGACGCCCGCCGCACCGACGTCGACGATCACCGCGGAGTCACCCGCGACGTCGTCCACGTCGGTGTAGGTCAGACCTGCCGGTCCGGTGAGGGATTGTGCGACAAGCGCCTTCACCCGGTATCAGCCGAGCGAGAAGCTGGCCGACTTGGCCGCCGACAGGTCGGTGATCTCGCCCCACTTGCTCGCGACGTCGTCGACCGTGGGCACGCCGTCGGAGAAGGTGATGCCCTCGTTCTGGAAGAGCGCGGTGCGCTGCACCTTGCCGCCGCCGACGATGAAGATCGAGTCGGTGTCGACCAGCTCCTCGGTCATCAGGTAGGCCACCACCGGCGCCACGTACTCCGGCGTCAGCTTCTCGAAGACCTCCTTGGGCAGGATGTCCTCGGTCATGCGGGTCGCCGCGATGGGCGCCACCGCGTTGGTCTTGATGTCGTACTTCGCGCCCTCCTGGGCGAGGGTGTTGATCAGGCCGACGAGGCCCAGCTTCGCGGCGCCGTAGTTGGCCTGGCCGAAGTTGCCGAACAGCCCGCTGGTCGACGTCGCGACGACGACGCGGCCGAAGCTCTGCTCACGGAAGTGCGGCCACGCCGCGCGAATCACGTTGTAGCCGCCGTAGAGGTGCACCTTCAGCACGGCGTCCCAGTTCTCGAACGTCATCTTGTGGAAGGTGCCGTCGCGCAGGATGCCCGCGTTGCTGACGACGCCGTCGACCTTGCCGAACTCGTCGATCGCGGTCTTGATGATGTTCTCCGCGCCCTCGGGCTCGGCGACGCTGTCGTAGTTGGCGACCGCACGGCCGCCGGCGGCCTTGATCTCGTCGACCACCTGGTCGGCCATGTTGTGTCCGGCACCCGATCCGTCGCGCGAGCCGCCGAGGTCGTTGACGACGACGCTCGCGCCCTCCCTGGCCAGCGTCAGGGCGTATTCACGACCCAGTCCACCGCCGGCTCCGGTGACGACGACGACGCGATCCTGTACTCCGGGCATTGCACTCCTCTTTCGAAAGGGGTCGGTCTCTAACGGGTCTGGCTGCTGGACGCGCCTAGAACAGCTTGCGCGCCAGCTTCCACGCCTTATCTGTATACGGCGGGTATATCAGTGCGGTTAAGTCGGGTCGGGTCGTCTTGGTGAGCACCGACTTGCGGTGGCTGAACTCCTCGAAGCCGAACCTGCCGTGGTAGGCGCCCATGCCCGACGGGCCGACGCCGCCGAACGGCAGCTTGGTGGTGGAGAACTGAAACAGCAGGTGATTCACCAGCATGCCGCCGGCGGGCACCTCCTTGATGACGCGCTCGCGTACGGCCTTGGTCTTGGTGAACAGGTAGGCGGCCAGCGGCTTGGGCCGCGAGTTCACGAATGCGATTGCCTCGTCCAGGTTTCCGACGGTGACGATCGGCAGGATGGGGCCGAAGATCTCGTCGCGCATGAGCGGCTCGTCGAGGCTGGGGTCCACCACGACGGTCGGCTGGATCTTGATGGTCGCGGCATCCGAGCCACCGCCGACGGCGACGGTGCCCTTGGTGGCGGCCAGCGAGGACACCAGCCTGTCGAAGTGCCGCTCGTTGACGATCCGCTTGCCCGACGGGTCGCCGGCCTCGAACGTCTCGACCGCCGCCCGGATCTTGTCGACGAGTTCGTCGCGGATGGACGCCTCGGCGATCACGTAGTCGGGCGCGATGCAGATCTGGCCCGAGTTGATCAGCTTGGTCCACGCGATGCGCTTGGCGGCGACGTCGATGTCGGCGTCCGCGGCGACGATCACCGGGCTCTTGCCGCCGAGTTCGAGCGTGACCGGCGTCAGGTGCGCGGCCGCGGCCTCGTAGACGCGGCGGCCGATCTCGGTGCCACCGGTGAAGCACAGCTTGTCGAAGCCCTGCGCGATGAGTTCCTGGCTGACGGCCCCGTCACCCTCGACGACGGCGACGGCCTCGCGGTCGAGGTACTTCGGGATGAGCTCGGCCATCAGCGCCGACGATGCGGGCGCAACCTCGGATGGCTTGAGCAGCACCGCATTTCCCGCAGCAAGGGCGCCGACGGCGGGGCCGAGCGTCAGTGCGAACGGGAAGTTCCATGCGCCGATGACGAGCACCACGCCGTACGGCTCGTACTCCACCCAGCCGCGGCCGGGGCGCTGCGAGAACTCCAGCATCCGGTGCTTGCGCTTGGTCCACTTGCCGACGCTCTTCGCGGCGTCGCGCGCCTCGGCCGCCGTGCTGGCGATGTCGGCGAGCCAGGCCTCGAACGGCTTGCGGCCCAGGTCCTGCTCGAGCGCGCCGGCGATGGCCGATTCGTTCTCGACGATGAGTGCCTCGAGCGCCTTGAGCTGGCGCCGCCGCCAGTCGACGCTGCGCGTCCGGCCGCTCGCGAAGGTCGCGCGGAGCCCGGCGACGATGGCCGGGATGTCGGCGGCGCCGGTCCCCGACGTGGGTGGCGCGACGGATTCTGTGGTCACGGAGTGTCCTTCCTGGACCTACGGGCCGGGGGCAGCGAGTGTGCTCTGCGCCACGATCCTAACCAACCACCTGGTTGGTGAACAGGCCCGCGAATCCGGACGACCCCGCCGTCAGCGGCGCTCGCCCACCACGAAGTCGGAGAAGGCGTCCTCGTCGACCTCCTCGGTGAGCACCCAGCGGTCGAGGCGCTGCATCTCGCTCTCCGAGGTGACGCCCGACGCCGTCCACCCGTGCTCGTTGAGCCAGGTCGCGACGTTGGCGCGGTCGGGATCGTTGTACATCAGCTCGGCGACGTCCGTCGGCGAGGCCCCGTCGAACGCGGCACCGAGTTCGTCGCCCATCGTGGTGCGCAGCGCGTCGAACTTCTCCTTCATCCGCGCCCGCCGCTCCTCGGAGTGCACGCCAACGGTCTCGGCGGCCACGCGACTGCCCGGCGCGCTGAGCTCGGTGATCCGCTCGAACAGCCCGTCCTGGGCGTCGGCGGGCAGGTACATCAGCAGGCCCTCGGCGAGCCAGGCGGTCGGCGCCGTGGCGTCGAAGCCCGCGTCACGCAGGGCGGCGGGCCAGTCGTTGCGCAGGTCGACCGCCACCTCGCGGCGTTCGGCGGTCGGCTCGACGCCGTGCTCGGCCAGCCGCTCCGCCTTGTACTGCAGCACCAGCGGCTGGTCGATCTCGTAGACGACGGTGCCCGCGGGCCAGTCCAGCCGGTAGGCGCGCGAGTCGAGTCCCGACGCGAGGATGACGACCTGGCGGATGCCCGAGGCGGCGGCCGTGGCGTAGAAGTCGTCGAAGAAGTGCGTGCGGACGGCCTGGTAGTTGCCCATGTGGGTGAAGATCTGCGCGACCTCGGCGTCGGCGTCGGCCACCTTGGCGATGAACGCGTCGTCGAGCATGAACTCCCAGACACCGGTTCCCGCGCCGTCGACGAGCACCTTGGCGTAGGGGTCGCGGATCAGCGGTTCGTCGCGTGCGGTCTCCGCGGCGCGGGCGGCCGCGACCATGACGGCGGTGGAGCCGACGCTGGTCGCGATGTCCCAGGAATCGTCGTTGGAACGAAGTGAACTCATGTGTGGTCCGTCCGAAGGCGCTACGCAGGGCTGAGTAGCGATCGTTTGCGATGCTACCGAATCAGTTAGCTCACCTAGATGCCGCGTTATGCGGAATGGCGAGTTCGTAGCGGTGGGACGGCGGCGCGACGGGTCGCACCGATCGACGAACTAGGGCGACAGCGTCCAGAGCTTGTTCGCTAGAAGCAGTTCCAACTTCTCGACGATGATCCCGAGCTCGTCGTGGCCGCCGACGTAACCGGCGTAGAAGCCCATGCCCCACATCACGGCGACGAGCAGTTCGACGAGCGTCGGCACGTCGGTATCGGTGGTCAGCTCGCCGCGCTCGATGGCGTCGGTGACGGCCCAGGTGACGAACGCGCGCGACGTCTTGAGCGAGTTGTGCTCGTCGCGGCTCAGCTCCGGATGCCGCTGCGACTCCAGCACGGACGTGACCAGGAATGCCGCGCCCGAGCGATCGCGGGAATCGGCCTGCATCGCCGCGGAGAAGAACGCTGACAGTCGCTTGAGGATCGACGTCTCGGTCTCGGCCTTCGCCATCCCGGCGGCGACCACCATCTCGTTGGTCTTCTCCACGACCTCGCTGTAGAGCACCCGCTTGCTGGCGAAGTAGTGGTTGATGGCCGGCCGGGTCAGATCGGCGCGGATAGCAATCGCCTGAAACGTTGCCGCGTCATAGCCGAGTTCGCTGAAGACCTCGCGCGCCGCACGCACGATGCGCTCCCTGGTCTCGGCCGCCTTCGCTGCAGGCGGACGTCCTGGACCTCTGGTCGCGGTATACGGCACGGTCAAATTGTGCCATACGCACTCCACCGCCTCATGGCGGTTTGGTTGCGGAAGCGTAAGGAAACCGCTTTCAGCAAATTGCCAGGTCCGGAATGTGCGGTGCTCTAGTGCATAGATGACGAATGTCTGACTCATTACTGGAGTTAGCCACTACGCCTGTGTACGGACGTGTCCCCGAAGCGAACTAAGGTTCACCTCCATGGGGGGAACCATTTCACGGGAGTCGTATCTCGACACCGGGTTGGACGTGCTGTCCGACCAGGGTTACGGGGGACTGAAGCTCGCCGAGGTATGCACTCGGCTCGGCGTCACGACCGGCTCGTTCTATCACTACTTCAGCAGCTGGTCGGTCTACGGCGAGGAACTCCTGGCGCACTGGGTCGAGACCCAGACGGAGAGCATCATCTCGAAGGTGATGGCCGAGTCCGACGCTCGGCGGCGCATCGACATCCTCCTCCAAGAGGCGTTGACGCTGCCCTACGGCGCCGAGGCCGCCATCCGGGTGTGGAGTTCGATCGACGCCTCGGTCCACGAGACGCAGTCCCAGGTCGACCAGCGGCGCTTCGACCTGCTGTTCGCGTCGGCTCTGGCGATCCTCGGCGACGAGGAGCAGGCACGTCGGTTCGCGACCATCGCGATGTACCTGCTGGTCGGATGCGAGCAGGCGACGCTGCCGCGCGTGCCCGAGGACCTGGAGTGGGTCGCGAGTCGTCTCCTTGCCGCGCTGGACCTCGGCGTCTTCGCCAACTCACCGACGCAGCCGGACACGACCGGGTAGCCGCGCGACCGTCCCGGCCGGTCTACCATCCGGGACATGCTGACCCCGGCCGGCCTGTGGCGCAGAGCCGCCGGTCGGCTGACCAGACGCGATCCCGAACGCGACGCGCTGCGGCGCGCCGTGCGCGCGGCGATCGCGCTGCCGATCGCCGCGACCATCGGTTTCCTGCTCGGAAGTGGCTCGCAGACACCGATGTTCGCGATCTTCGGGTCGGTCGCCCTGCTGATCATCGTGGACTTCCCCGGCAACCGCGCCGCCCGGGCCGTGGCGTACGGCGGGCTGGCGTTCAACGGGGCCGTGCTGATCACGGTCGGCTCGCTGGTGGCGCCGATCCCGTGGCTGGCGGTGGCCACGATGTTCGTGCTCGGCGTCGTGGTGACCTTCTCCGGGGTGCTGTCCGAAATCGTCGCCGCGGGCCAGCGCTCGACACTGCTGACGTTCGTCCTGCCCGCGTGCACGCCGCCGGGCCCCATTCCGGACCGGCTGCTCGGCTGGGCGATCGCGCTGGCCGTCGCGATGCCGGCCGCGCTCTTCCTGTTCCCGCCGCGCCATCACGACGACCTGCGGCGGCACGCGGCGCAGGTGTGCCGCACGATGGCCGACCGGCTCGACGGCGCCGCCACCGCGGAGGACGTGTCGTCGGCGATGGGCGCGCTGCGCGCCAACTTCCTGGGTGCCGACTTCCGGCCGGTCGCGCTGACGGCGGGTAGCCGCGCGCTGGTGCGGGTGGTCGACGACCTGCAGTGGCTGTCCGACCGCATCACCGACGGCAGCGGCGACCTGCTGGCCCAGATGCGCGGCCCCGTCACCAGGGTCCTGCGCGATGCGGCGCGGGTCCTGACGACGTCGCCGTCGTCCGGCCGGGACGTCTTCCGCGAGGACCTCGCCAACGCGCTGGCCGAGCAGCGCCGGGTGGCGCAGAGCCGCTACCGCGACGACATCGTCGAAATCCTCGGCGAGCCCAGTGACGCCGCGGCGATCGGCGTCGGCCGAAAGCTGTTGACGCGTCGCACGATATCGGCGTGCGCGGGCGCGACGGGCCGCATCATCGGCATCGCCGCCGCGGCCGACGCCCGGCCCGTCTGGGCCCGCGTGCTCGGCCGTCGGCTGCCGAAGACCGGCGCCGCCGACCGCCTGCTGTCGGAGTCGGAGGCGCTGGCCTACCTCACCACCGGCTTCGTCGCGACCCGCGCGGTGGTGGTGCGCAACAGCCTGCGCACCGGCCTCGGGCTGGCACTCGCCGTCGCGGTCACCCACGTCTTCCCCGTCGAGCACGGCTTCTGGGTGGTGCTCGGAGCGATGTCGGTGCTGCGCAGCAGCGCGCTCACCACCGGCACCCGGGTGGTCCGCGCCGTCGCGGGGACGGTGCTGGGCTTCCTGCTGGGCATCGTGTTCATCGAGGTGCTGGGCGTGGAGCCCGTGGTGATGTGGCTGGCGCTGCCCATCGTCGCGTTCGGCTCGGCGTACGTCCCCGAGGTCGCGTCATTCGTCGCGGGCCAGGCGATGTTCACGATGATGGTGCTGATCATCTTCAACCTCATCGTGCCGACCGGGTGGAGCGTCGGGCTGATCCGCGTCGAGGACGTCGTGGTGGGCGCACTGGTCGGCGTGATCGTGTCGGTGCTGCTGTGGCCGCGGGGTGCCGCGAACTCGGTGACGCGGGCGGTCGACGCGTCGCTCGCGGTGGGCACCACCTACCTGACGGCGGCGGTGCGGCGGGTCACCTCCGGCGCGTCCGAGTCCGCGACCGACCGGGTGTTCGCGCTCGGCCACGAGGCCATGACGGCGTCGCGGACGCTCGACGACGCGGTGCGGCAATACCTCTCGGAGAGCGGCGGTTCCACCGATCGGCGGGCGCCGGTGGTGCATGCCGCCAACCGGGCCATCCGGCTGCGCAACGCCGCCGAGTTGATCGCCGACGTGGTGCCGCCGCCGCTGGAGGCGTATCCGCGGGTGCGCGACATCCTCGACGCCCACGCCGCGGCCGTGTGCGAGCGCCTGACCGGCACCGCCGGCCCCGACCACGCCCCGATCAGCGACGACTTCGTGCTCGCGCTGCGGGCCGAGGCGGGCGCCGAGAAGCTGGCGGTGTCGGCAGCATTACCGCTGGTGACCGTCGCGGCGAACATCGGCGAGCTGGAGCTGCTCTACGCGACGCCCGACGAGCGATTCGTGCACCCGCAGCCGCGGTGAGCGCGGCTGCGGGTGCACGAATCGGCTACGACGTCGGTTAGGACGAGGTGTGCGGGCGCAGTGCGTCCGGCGGGATAGACCCGAACCGGCCGGCGTTGAAGTCGTCCATCGCCTCGATGATCTCGGACTTCGAGTTCATCACGAACGGTCCGTACTGGACGACGGGCTCGCGAATCGGCTGGCCGCCGAGGATCAGTACCTCGAGCGCGGGCCGATTGGAGTCCTGGCCGGCGGCCGCGTCGACGCTGATCCGGTCGCCGGGGCCGAACACCGCGAGCTGCCCCTGCTGGATCGACCGCTTCAGCGGGCCGACGCTGCCCTGGCCGGACAGCACGTAGACGAGCGCGTTGAAATCGCGGTTCCACGGCAGGTTCAGCCGCGCGCCGGGTTCGATCGTCGCGTGCGCCAACGTGATCGGCGTGTGCGTCGCACCCGGTCCCTCCTGGCCGTCGAGGCCGCCGGCGATGATGCGGATGAGCGCGCCACCGTCCTCGGAGGCGAGCAGCTTCACCTCGCCGCCCTCGATCGCCTGGTACTTCGGCGCCGCGAACTTGTCCTTCTTCGGCAGGTTGACCCACAGCTGGACGCCGTGGAACGTGCCACCGCTCTCGACGAGTTCGGCGGGCGGCGTCTCGATGTGCAGGATGCCCGAGCCGGCCGTCATCCACTGCGTGGCGCCGTCGGTGATCAGGCCGCCGCCACCGTGCGAGTCCTGGTGGGCGAAGCGGCCGTCGATCATGTACGTGACGGTCTCGAAGCCGCGGTGCGGATGCCAGTCGGTGCCGCGGGGCTCACCCGGCTGGTACTCGATCTCGCCCATCTGGTCCATGTGGATGAACGGGTCGAGGGCGGCGGCGCTCACGCCCGCGAACGCGCGGACGACGGGAAAGCCCTCGCCCTCGTAGCCGCGCGGGCCGGTCGTGATGGAGCGGACGGGCCGCTCGATGTCGCTCGGCGCGGGTGCGCTGACGCGGGTCAAGGTCAGGGTGTCGGCGGTGACTGCGGGCATCGGTACCTCCTGGGTTCGGAACTACCCGCTTCAACCGGACCACGGTCCGATTGTATTCCGGCCCGTCACCTTCTCCCCGCGAGCAGACGTGAACTCCCCTCCTTTACCGGGAAACAGGGGAGTTGACGTCTTCTCGCGGGTGGACTGGCCGGGCTCGCGCGAGGTCAGGAGAGGGCGGCCATCGCAGCCGCACGGGCATCGGCGGCGGTCGCCGTCCCGAGCGCGGCCTCGGCGGCAGCCTCGCACTGCGCGAGCGTGACCTGCGCGAGCTTGGCGCCCACCCCGGCGATCGCCGTCGCCGCCGCGGACAGCGACGTCACCCCGAGGCCGACGAGCACGCACGCGAGCGCCGGATCGGCGGCGGCCTCACCGCAGACGCCGACGGGCTTGTCGACGGCCGCACCCGCGCGCGCCGCCATCGCGACCAGCGCCAGCACGGCGGGCTGCCACGGGTCGGTGAGCGTGGCCAGTTCGGCGGACATCCGGTCGGCGGCCATCGTGTACTGCGTCAGGTCGTTGGTGCCGATGGACAGGAAGTCGACGTGCTCGAGGATGCGGTCGGCGAGCAGCGCGGCGGCGGGCACCTCGATCATGACGCCGGGAGTCAGGCCCATCGAGCGTGCCTCGTCGGCGAACGCCTTGGCCTCGGCGGCGGTGGCGATCATCGGGGCCATCACCCACGGCGTGGTGCCGGTGTTGCGTGCGGCGTCGGCGATGCCCTGGAGCTGACGGGTGAGGATGCCGGGATTGCCCGTGGCGATGCGGATGCCGCGGACGCCGAGCGCGGGGTTGGCCTCGTCGGGGTGGCCCGCGAACTTGAGCGGCTTGTCGGATCCGGCGTCGAGGGTGCGCACGACGACCTTGTAACTCCCGCCCCCGCTTCGCCCGCCCATCCGCTCACCGAACGCCTCCAGCACCTCGCCGTAGATGCGGGCCTGCTCGTCGACGTCGGGTTCGGTGTCGCGGTTGAGGAAGCACAGCTCGGTGCGGAACAGGCCGACGCCCTCGGCGGGGCTCTGGGCGGCGAGCCGAGCGGCGGCGCCGTCCTGCACGTTGGCCAGCACGGCGACCAGGTGGCCGTCGGCCGTGCGGCCCGGCCCCGTCCACTGCCGGGCGAGGTCGGCGTCGCGCCGGGAGGTGGCGACGGCGTCGGTCGCGGCCTCCTCGTCGGGTGCGACGGTGACGGTGCCGAGCGTGCCGTCGACCATGATCATCGTGCCGGCGGGCACGTCGTCGAGACCGTCGACCGCCACCACGCAGGGGATGCCGAGCTGGCGGGCGATGATCGCGGTGTGACTCGTCGGCCCACCGAGTGACGTGGCCAGCGCGACGACGAGCGACGCGTCGAGACCCGCGGTGTCGACGGGCGCGAGGTCCTCGGCGCACAGGATCGACGGCCGGTCGGGCACCGGCACCCCGGGCTCGGGCAGGCCGCTGATTTCGGCGATCACGCGGTCGCGGATGTCGCGTAGGTCGGTGACGCGCTCGGCCATCAGGTCGCCGGCCTTGGACAGGGCGTCGGCGACCTTGTCGATCGCACCGCTGGTCGCTCGGGCGGCGGGGGCACCGGCCTCGATCCGCTTCTGCGCATCGCGTAGCCAGGCGCGGTCCTGCGCGAGCTGCGCGGTGGTGGCCAGCACCTCGGAGGCGACGCCGGTGGCGTGGGCGGCGCGGGCGCGCAGGCGGTCGGCGACGGCGGCCGAGGCGGCCAGCAATCGCTCGACCTCGGCCGCGCGGTCGGGCTCGGCGAGGTCGGACACGGGAGCATCGTCGACGTGCGGGCGGGCGCCCGGCCGGATCACCGGCGCGTACTGCACGCCGCCGACCGCGGGAACGCCCTGCAGGACGCGACCGGTCGAGAGTGAGGTGGCTGACGTCGTTGTGCTCATGTGATTGAGGTTACAAGAAATCATTGACAAGTCAACACGTTCAGGAGTAAAACAACACATATCAACATTCAAAGCACACATTTCCCACACGGGCGGAGGGCCATGTACGCAGAAGAGCGTCAGCAGGCCATCGCCGCGCTGGTGATGAGCCAGGGCCGCGCGTCGGTCACCGAACTGGCCCAGGAGTACGACGTCACCACCGAGACCGTCCGCCGCGACCTCGCCACCCTCGACAAGGCGGGCCTGGTGCGCCGGGTGCACGGCGGCGCCGTTCCGGCCCGGGCCCTGCACCTCGTCGAGCAGGGCGTCGGCGAGCGCGAGTCCACGCGCGCCGACTACAAGGACGCCATCGCCGCGGCCGCCACCGAGTTCTTCCCCCTCAGCGGGGCGTCGGTCCTGCTCGATGCGGGGACGACGACGGCGCGCATCGCCGCCTACCTGCCGACCGACCGCGAGCTGGTGGTCGTCACCAACTCCGTGTCGATCGCCGCGCGCCTGGCCACCGTGCCGACGGTGACGCTGCAGATGCTCGGCGGACGGGTCCGCGGCGTCACCCAGGCCGCCGTCGGCGAGCAGGCGCTACGGGTGCTCGACACCATCCGCGTCGACATCGCCTTCATCGGCACCAATGCCATCAGCGCCCGCCACGGCCTGTCCACCCCGGACAGCGAGGAGGCCGCCGTCAAGCGCGCCATGGTGAAGTGCGCCAACTACGTCGTCGTCGCCGCCGATTCCAGCAAGGTCGGCCGGGAGGACTTCGTCAGCTTCGCGCCGATCTCCAGCGTCGACACCCTCATCACCGACACCGAGATCGCCGACGACGACCGCTTGGTCCTCGAGGGCGAGGGCGTCGAGATCATCCAAGCGGGAGGCCAGCCGTGATCGTCACCGTCACTCCGAATCCGAGCATCGACCGGACCGTCACCCTCGGCTCGCGGCTGACCCGCGGTGCGGTGCAACGCATCACGTCGGCGACGTCGGAGCCGGGCGGCAAGGGCGTCAACGTCGCCCGCGCGCTGGCGCTGGCCGGTGTGGACGCGATCGCCATCCTGCCCGCCGCCGACACCGACCCGATCGTGACGGCGCTGCGCACCGGCGGCGTCGACTTCCGGTGCGTGCCCGTGACGGGTGCCGTCCGCACCAACGTCGCGATCACCGAACCCGACGGCACCACCACCAAGCTCAACGAACCGGGCGCGCTGCTCGACGCCGCCGCGCGCGACGCGCTCACCCGCACGGTGCTCGACGCCGCCGCCGGCGCGGCCTGGGTTGTCCTGTCCGGCTCGCTCCCGCCGGGCCTGCCCGACGACTGGTACGCCGAGATCGCCGCCACCCTCGCCCCCGGCCGCTGCAAGGTCGCCATCGACACCTCCGAACGACCGCTCGGCGCACTGGCCGCGGCCTTCCGCACCGCGGCACCCGACGTCATCAAGCCCAACGCCGAGGAGCTGGCCGGCCTGGTCGGCGCCTCCGGTGACGACCTCGAGAGAGCCGCCGCCGCAGGCGATCCGGAGCCCGTCGTCGCAGCGGCCAGAGAGGTCATCGAACGCGGCGCGCGCACCGTGTTGGTGACCCTCGGCGCCGCCGGCGCCGTCCTGGTCGACGAGAACGGCAGCTGGATGGCGACGCCGCCGCCCATCACCCCGCGCAGCACGGTCGGCGCCGGCGACAGTTCGCTGGCCGGTTACCTCCGCGCCGAGGTGGGCGGAGCCGAACCGCCGCAGCGCCTCCAGATGGCGGTCGCCTACGGCAGCGCGGCGGCAGCACTCCCGGGGTCGGCACTCCCGGCGCCCCACCAGATCGACCTCGAAGCCGTTCGGGTGTATGCCATTACGCCCGCGTCCACCCGTCCCTGAACTCCGAACTACGAGGAAGTAGCGAGATGCCCATCATCACCACCGACCTGGTCGCCCTCGACGTCGACGCCGGCGGCGACAAGGAGTCGGTCATCCGGCTCCTCGCCGGCCGCCTTGCCGACGCCGGACGATCCTCCGACCGCGACGGCCTGATAGCCGCGGCGATGGCCCGCGAGGCGCAGTCCGCCACCGGCCTGCCCGGCGGCATCGCCATCCCGCACTGCCGGTCGCCGTACGTCGACCAGGCCACCATCGGGTTCGCCCGGCTGTCGCCCAAGGTCGACTTCGGAGCCCCCGACGGCCCGGCCGATCTCGCGTTCCTCATCGCCGCACCGGATTCCGGCGGCGCCGAGCACATGAAGCTGCTCTCCAGCCTGGCCCGCGCACTGGTCCGCAAGGACTTCGTGGCCTCGCTGCGCGCCGCGTCGTCGGATGCCGAGATCGTCGAGCTGGTAGAGGGCGTGGTCAACCCTGCGCCGGCGAATCCCACCCCGACCGCTGCACCCGCCGCCACCCCGGCGACCCCGGCCACCGCACCCGCTCCCGCCGCGGTCGCCGAGACCCGCACCCTGGTCGCCATCACCGCCTGCCCCACCGGCATCGCCCACACCTACATGGCCGCCGACTCGCTCGTCGCCGCCGCCAAGGAGGCCGGCGTCACGCTGCACGTCGAGACGCAGGGATCGTCGGGCAGCACGCCGCTGTCACCGGACGTCATCGCCGCCGCAGGTGCGGTCATCTTCGCCACCGACGTCGGCGTGAAGGACCGCGCCCGCTTCGCCGGCAAGCCCGTCATCGCCTCCGGCGTCAAGCGCGCCATCAACGAGCCGGCCAAGATGGTGGCCGAAGCACTCAGCGCCGCAACCAATCCCAACGCCGCGCGCGTCGAGGGATCCGCGGGCGCACCCGCCGCCACCTCCGGCGGATCGTCGGGCGGCGTCGGCTGGGGCACCCGGACACGGCAGATCCTGCTCACCGGCGTGAGCTACATGATCCCGTTCGTCGCCGCGGGCGGTCTGCTCATCGCACTCGGCTTCCTGCTTGCGGGTTACGACATCGCCAACACCCCCGACGGCGAGACCAAGAGCCTCGGCAACCTGATCGCTGCCGCCAACTCGCTGACCGACCTGCCCAGCGGCGGTCTCGCCCAGTACCTCGGCGCGGTGCTGTTCACGCTCGGCGGGCTGGCGTTCTCGTTCCTGGTGCCCGCACTGGCCGGCTACATCTCGTTCGCCATCGCCGACCGGCCCGGCATCGCCCCCGGCTTCACCGCGGGTGCGGTCGCGGTGTTCGTCGGCGGCGGCTTCATCGGCGGCATCGTCGGCGGCCTGATCGCCGGCTTCACCGCACTGTGGATCAGCAAGATCGCCGTCCCGAAGGCCATGCGCGGCCTCATGCCGGTCGTCATCATCCCGCTCGGCGCCTCACTGGCGGTCGGCCTGCTGATGTTCCTGCTGCTCGGTCGCCCGCTGGCCGCCATCACCTCCGGCCTTACCAGCTGGCTGGGCGGCCTGTCCGGCAGCTCGGTGATCCTGCTCGGCGTCATCCTCGGCCTGATGATGTGCTTCGACCTCGGCGGACCCGTCAACAAGGCGGCCTACGCCTTCGCCACCGCGGGCCTCAACGTCGCCGACCCCTCGTCGCTGCGCATCATGGCCGCCGTCATGGCCGCGGGCATGGTGCCGCCGCTGGCGATGGCACTGGCCTCCACCGTGCGCCCGAAGCTGTTCACCGAACCAGAGCGCGAGAACGGCCGAGCCGCATGGCTTCTGGGCGCGTCGTTCATCTCCGAGGGCGCCATCCCGTTCGCCGCGGCCGACCCGCTGCGCGTCATCCCCTCGATGATGGCCGGCGGCGCGGTCACCGGTGCGCTCATCATGGCCTTCGACGTGACGCTGAAGGCACCCCACGGCGGCATCTTCGTGTTCTTCGCGATCGGCAACCTGGTGTGGTTCATCCTGGCCCTGGCACTCGGGACCATCGTGGCCGCCGCCGCGGTGGTCGCGGCCAAGCAGTTCGCCAAGAAGGACGCCACCGTTGAGGCCGACGCCGAGCTGGCGAACGCCTGATCCACCTCACCACCCACGCACGTCCCTAGAAGGAGAGAGTTCATGCCCAGCAAGACCGTCATCGTTGGCTCCGCCATCGGCCTGCACGCCCGCCCCGCCGCCATCATCGCCGAGGCCGTCGTCGCCTCCGGTGCCGACGTCACCCTGTCCGTCGACGGCGGTGAGCCGGTGGACGCCGGCTCGGCGCTGATGATCATGACTCTCGGCGCGGGCAACGCCGCGCAGGTCACGGTCGTCTCGGACGACGAGGCGGCACTCGCGACGATCGCCGACCTGGTTCAGAAGGACCTCGACGCCTGACCTTGATTAGCTGACGACCAGGCCCGCCTGAGCTGCGAGAGTGCAGCCGGGCGGGCCTTCGTCGCGAAAGAAACCGCGTTCCGCCCCAGTCACGCACCCGTAGGATTGCCCCGTGCATGTGGATCGGGGGCGTGACGTCATGGGATGCGCAGCCAAACAGCTGAGAAGAAGTTTGCTGCTGGCGAGTCAGCACATCTCGAGCGGGTCGTGGACGACGGGGGGTGACGGATGGTTCGGCGCGTAGCGGTGCTGTTCGCCGTGCTGAGCCTGACGTTGCTCAGCGCGCCGCCGGCCGTGGCGATCGAGCCGCCGGTGATCGACAAGGGTGCCCTGCCACCTGACGAGACCGGACCAGATCAGCCCACCGAGCAACGTCGCGAGTGCTCGGGACCCATGGTCTTCCCGAACTCCAACTTCGCCGACAAGCCGTGGGCCAACAACTACCTGCGGATCGCCGACGCGCAGAAATTCGCAACGGGCGCAGGGGTAACTGTCGCCGTCATCGACACCGGCGTCACCGGATCGCCCCGGGTTCCGGCCGAACCGGGCGGCGACTTCGTCGACAAGGCCGGCAACGGAATGTCGGACTGCGACTCGCACGGAACCCTCACCGCCGCGATCATCGCCGGCAAGGGATCGCCCGGCGACGGCTTCATCGGCGTCGCACCCGACGCCCGGGTGCTGTCCATGCGGCAGACCTCGGACAACTTCCAGCCCGTCGGCGCCCGTACCGACCCGAACGACCCGAACTCGACCCAGACGGCGGGCTCACTGCGCAGCCTGGCCCGGGCGATCCTGCACGCCGCGAACATGGGCGCGCAGGTCATCAACATCAGCGAGGCCGCCTGTTACAAGGTGACCCGCCGCATCGACGAGACCAGCCTCGGCGCCGCGATCGAGTACGCCGTCAACGTCAAGGGTGCCGTGGTCGTGGTGGCCGCGGGCAACACCGGCGGCGACTGCACGCAGAACCCGCCGCCCAACCCCGCGCTGCCCGCAGACCCGCGTGGCTGGGAGGGCGTCCAGACGATCGTGTCGCCGGCCTGGTACTCGCCGCTGGTGCTCACCGTCGGCGGCATCGGGGAGAACGGTCAGCCCAGCACCTTCTCGATGTCGGGACCGTGGGTCGGCGCCGCCGCACCGGCCGAGAACATCACCGCCCTCGGCTATGACGGCAACCCGGTCAACGCGCTGGCCGGCCAGGACGGACTGATCCCGATCAACGGCACGTCGTTCTCGGCGGCCTTCGTCTCCGGTCTCGCGGCCATGGTCAAGCAGCGCTTCCCCGACCTGACGCCCGCGCAGATCATGAACCGCATCACCGCCACGTCGCGCCATCCCGGTGGTGGCGTGGACAACTACGTCGGCGCCGGCGTCATCGATCCGGTCGCCGCGCTCACGTGGGACGTGCCCGAGGGACCGCAGAGCGTGCCCTACGAGGTGAAGCAGCTGCCGCCGCCGGTGTACGTCCCGCCGCCGGACCGCGGCCCCATCACCATCGTCGTGATCGTCGGCGTGAGTCTTGCTGCCGCACTGGGTATCGGCGCCATGGCGCGACGTGCGCTGAGGCGCCGATGAAGGAGTTCTTCGGCCAGTTCGGAGTGCGCGCCACCACCGGGCACCTGCTGTGGGCGGCCGTGCTGATCCCCGCGATGATCCTGCTGTTCATCCAGCTGAAGCTGCTGTGGGTGGGGATCACGCTCGCGGTGCTGATCGCGATCGCGGCCGTGCTGACCGTGCGCGGCAGGCGTTTTGCCGGCTGGATCGTCGCGATCTTCTCCTGGCGCAGGCGGCACAAGGCGGCTCCCGCACCGCCGTCCGAGCCCGCGGTCGGGGCGACGGTCGAACCCGGTGACCACGTCGCCGTGCGGTGGCAGGGCGATCACCTGGTGTCGGTCATCGAGTTGGTGCCGCGGCCGTTCACGCCGACCGTGCTCGTCGGCGGCGAGGCGATCACCGACGACGTCGTGAGCACCAAGCTCGTCGAGCAGCTGATCCGGGCGCACTGCCCGGACCTCGAGGCCGACATCGTCTCGGCCGGCCACCGCGTCGGCCGGACCGCGCCCGCCAGCCTGGTCGCGCTGTATGACCAGGTGGTCGGACCGTATCCCGCGCCGGCCAACCGGCGGACGTGGATCGTGCTGCGTGCGCTGCCCGAGGAGACGCGGAAGTCGGCGCTGCGCCGCGAGGTCGGCGTCGCCGGGCTGGCGCGCTACCTGGTCTCGTCGACCACGCGCATCGCCGACCAGCTCGCCAGCAATGGCGTCGACGCGCGGTGCAGCCGCAGCTTCGACGACTTCGACAAGGCCACCGAGATCAGCTTCGAGCGCGAGAGCTGGTCCTCGATCAAGGGCCGCAGCACGTTCACCGCGGCGTACACGGCGCCCGGCGGGCCCAACGTGTGGTGGTCGGCGCGGGCGGACCACACCATCACCCAGGTGCGGGTGCGTCCGGGCATGGCGCCGACGACCACGGTGCTGCTGACCACCCTGTCGAATCCCTCGACGCCACGTGGCTTTTCGTGCCTCTTCGGCGGTCAGCGCGCCGCCATGCTGGGGCAGAGCCCCGTCACCGACCAGCACTACGACCTGCCGATCGGATCGGCCGGCGTGCTGATCGGCGAGACCGCCGACCGCTACCCGGTGTACATGCCGTTCGACGACGTCGACGTCAGCATTAACCTCGGCGACTCGCGGCTGTTCACCCAGTTCGTCATCCGGTCGGCCGCCGCGGGCGCGATTGTGACGCTCGGTCCGCAGTTCACCGAGTTCGCGGGCTTCATCAACGCCCGGGTCGGCAAGGTCGCCAAGATCGGCTGGCCCAACGCCACGACGTACCTCGGCCCGCATCCCGGGGTCGGCCGAGTCGTGTTGCGACACAACTTCATCGACACTCCGCGCCACCGTCAGCTGCCGATCCGGCTGATCAATCCGCGCGAGGAGAGTCGCTACCAGATGGTGCTTGAGCAGTGAGGGACGTCGAGGAGGGCTCGTGGCGGGGGAAGTGAAGGTCGATCCGGCTGAGCTGGACGCCAAGGCGGCGCAGATCAGCGAGCCGATGCCGAAGGCGCCGGGTGAGCCGTTGCCGCCGTGCGCGTTGCAGGTGGCAATCAGCGCGACGAGCGAGCTGAACAAGTCGGCGTCCGCGATGCGCGGGTACGCCGCCGCCGGCGAGGTCGAGGCGACCATCCTCGCCGAATCCTTCCGATCCGCCGCAGCGGCGTACCGCAAGGTGGACGAGCAGGCGGGAGTCGCGGTCGAGAACGGCGAGAACGCGCCGGACATTCCGCCGGTCACGCCGACCCCGCCCACGACGCAGTCGATGCCCCTCCCACCCAGTCCGAACTATCAGTGCCACGCCGCGCCGTTCGTGATGCTGGAGCAAGCTGCCGCGCAGATCGAGGCGCCCGACCAGGCGAGTTCCCTCGAGGCGTTCAAGGGTGCCTGGAACAGCTACGCGTCCGCGCTGGAGGCGCGCAAGGCCTCCTTCAGTACGGGCGGGATGTCCTGGGACGGCGGCGCCGCCGAGGCGGCCGGCGCATCCCTAAAGCTGCACCAGCAGTGGTTGCAGGAGATGGCCGACGCATCACGCGAGCTCGCCGGGCAGGCCGGCACGCTCGCCGAGACACACCGCAGCGCCGCCGACGCGCACCCGAAGCTGTCCGAGATCGCGAAGCTCGACGGTCAGATCCTGCTGGCGACGGACATCGCGCAGAAGGTCATGCTGCTCGAAATCCGACAGCAACTGCAGGTGAAGTCGGAGGAAGTCCTACAGGGCTACGTCGGCAGATCGGCGGGTAAGCCGATCGACCTCCCGAAGCCTCCGAGTACGAGCCCCCTGCCGCCCGCGTCCACCGATGACAGGAAGTCGGACGGAAAGTTCAAGAAGATGAAGCGGCCCGGTGAGGGCGGCGAAGGCGAGGGAGGAGCCGGGGAAACCGGCGGCGGCGGAGGAGGTGGCGGCGGAGGAAACCCGCAGGCCTCACCCGCGCAGCAGCCGCAGCCCACTGCCCCGACGGCTCCGGTCTCACCCGCCTCGGCCCAGCCGCAGCCGTCCTCGGGCGGTTCACCCGCTGGCGGCGGCTCACCGTCCGGTGGTGGCGGCGCCCCGTCTGGTGGAGGCGGTTCACCCGCGGGCGGCGCCGGTGGCGGCATGCCGAGCCTCCCCAACTTCGGCGGCGAACCGTCAACCGACCTGCCAGCCCTCGACGATCCCAGTGTCAGCCCCGCCTCGGCGGGCGGTGGCGGATCGGGCGGCGGCTCCGGTGGCGGTGCGGGCGGCGGCGGCGGGCCGATGCCGTTGCAGCCGAACATCGGCGGCGTATCCGTCGGTCCCGGCGCCGGCGGTGTCGGCGCTCCCGGCGGGCCTGCCGGTGGACCGTCGGCAGGTGGCGCGTCCGGCGGCATGGGCGGCATGGGTGGCGGCATGCCGATGCACGGCGCCGGCCATGGCCAGGGCGGCGCCTCGGAGAAGAAGCGCTCACCGGGGCTGAGTCCCGACGAGGACCTCTACAAGGAGGACCGGGCGTGGACCGAGGCCGTGATCGGAAACCGTCCGCGCCGCAAGGACACCGGTGACGCCAAGGACTCGAAGTGACCGACGAGATGCACCCGCAGGTCGCGGCGGTGCTCGCGCAGGCGCAGCGCCTGCAGTCGCTGATGGACGATCAGCTCGCGAAGATGAAGACCCAGGAGTTCACGGCGACCGACGAGACCGGGACCGTGGAGGTGACCCTCAACGGGCACAGCTGGCTGACCAACGTGTACCTCGAGGACGGCATTCTGCGATCGGGTGCGCAGGTGGTCGAGGCGCGGGTCAACGAGGCCCTGCAGAAGGCCATGGCGGAGGCCGGCACGTCGATCGAAGCCGACCGTGAGTACATCGATTCGGTGGTCGCCGAGATCACCGGCGATGCCGATCGCGACGAACGCTGGACGTGAGGATCTGACCCGACATGAGTGATGGTTCCAAGCCGACGTCCCACCGTCCCTCCGATCCCGACGGCTTCGAGCCGCCGCCCGGGTGGGGACCTCAGGAACCGTGGTCGGGTAAGGCCGGCGGCAGCCGACGACGCGTCGCACTGATCGCGCTCGCCGTCCTCGCGGTCGTGGCGGTGGTCGTCGGATCGATCGCAGTGATCTCCAGCGGCGACTCGGGCGATGCAACAGCCGGGACGACGGACACCTCGGCAGCCGTGCCGTCGGTGACGGCGTCGTCTGCGGCGGCCGGACCGGACGCGGCGAGTGCCGGCGACACCGGCGCGGTCGCGATCGTCACCGAGGATCCGACCTGCGAGGCATGGACTCCGATCGGGGCCGCGCTGACCGACGCCCAGAACGGAACGTTCGCGACCCGATCGGACGCCATGCGGACCGCGGCTGAGCAGATCCTGCCGCTGGCCGAGCAGACGCCGAGTCGTGCGATGCGCGATCTGTACGAGCAGAACGTTGCCTATCTCCGGCTGTACGCCGACGGCAATCCGCAAGCACCCAACGAGGTGGCGGCCCGCGTGACGACGTCCTTGTCCGCGGCGCTGTCATCGGTGTGCCAGGCGCTCGGGACCGGATCGGCGAGTGCCCGGGCCGGCCTCGCCCCGGCCGCGCAACCACCGACGGTCGCTGCCCCCGAACCGACCGACCAGCCCGTCGCGTTCATGGGTCAGGCCGACCCGATGTGCACCCAGTGGCGATCGCTGGTGTCGAACTACACCAACGACTTCGCCGCCTGGCGGGCCACCGACCAGAACGTGGCGGCCGATCGGTGGAGCCCGCAGCAGCGTGCGATCAACGACGCCGTGGCGCCGCGAATGGTGGCCTTCGCCAACGAGTCCGAGGCCGTCGCGCGGGGAACGTCGAACGCGGTGCTGCAGGACCTGGCGACGCTGGCCGCGCAGTATCGCCGGGCCTACGCCGCCGCGCTGCCGACCTACGTACCTGCCGACGCGAATCTGATCCGGACGGCATCGGGCATCGTGGTGGCGATCGACGACGCCTGCGCCGCGGTGGGCGGATAGGGGGACCGGCATGACGACGCCGCCACAGGGAGGATGGCAGCCCGACCCGCACGGTCGGCCGCCGCATGGGCAGCCGCAGTACGGTCCGCCGCAGGGCTATCCGGGCCCGCAGCCCCCGGGGTTCCCGCCCGGCCAGTGGCCGCAGCAGCCGCCTCCGGCCAAGGGCGGTGGATCACTGAAGTGGCTGTTGGTTGCGGTCGCGGTGCTGCTGGTGATCAGCATCAGCGTCGGGGTGACGTTGATCGTCACGCGGGAGGACGGAGATGAGCCGTCGCAGGCTGCTGATGCGAGTACGTCGGATATCGCTAGTGCCAATGACACTGGGCCCGTCGCGATCATCATGGAGGAGCCGACGTGCAAGGCATTCAATACGATCAACAACAGTTTGGCGGACATCGTGGCGAACGGTTGGGCCGAGAACCGCGCGCAACTTGGTTCTCTGTCCGAATGGAGTCCCCGGCAGCGCGAACAGGTGCAAGCGGTATCTGCTGCTATGCGGAACGCCGCAGATCAAGCGGTTGCGCTGGCTCGTGAAACTCCGAACAGGGTAGTGCGTGAGATATATGACCAATTCATCGCATTTGGTCGAGCGTATGCCGACAGCGTCGCGACTTACACTCCACGCAACGACAACTTAGCGTCAGCCAACGTGAGCGCAAGCGGAGCCTTAATTGGGATCTGCAATTCAATTGAGTACGAGTCCGCTGGCAGATCGATCGCCGTCGAACCCTTAAGGCCGCCGAGCGAACTGTCACGGGCTAGGAATCCTGCAGACGCAGGACCATTCCTGTCGGACACAAACGGGCAGTGTGGGGATTGGGTGGCTCGACTGGACCAGTTCATCGCGACGACACCGGACTGGCAGACCCGAGATGGCTCAATCCCAGCATCGCAGTGGACAGCCGAGCGTGTCGCACTCGAGCGGTCTACGGTTCCGCTTTTGGAGCAGTATGCGAGTCAGGCGTCCGAGGCTGGGCGGGCCAGCGGTAACCCCGTGTTCGAGGACTTGGCCGAAACCGCAGCTCTCTATATTCGCTCGTACACCGCTGCGTCTGAGCAGTACGTACAGGGTGATAGTTGGTTGCAGTACACCGGTTTTCGAATTTCGAATCTCATCGCGGCCGCCTGTCAATCGGGTGGTTGAGTCTATACAGCTTCGAGCCGATGACCAACTGGACAGGGAACGCGAAGTGCTGCTGAGCGGCCGGTAAGTGTGTCTCCGGGAACCAGCGACGTGCTCGCCTAGGGCACATCATCGATCGATCGCTTCGTACTGGCGAGTAGTCACCTCCTCTATGGGAGCCGGCGTGAGTTGCGACCTTTGTCGCTGCCGTACTCATAGGCCCCGAACTGGAACAGCCAAGGCACGGACGTCGCTTCTGCGGGCATTCGCGCACCTAGATCGGACGTCGCATGCAGTCTTGCTTTTGCAGCCGTCTCGACGAGACATTGCCGCAAGTACCTGTGCCGATCATGGATTAGGGTCTTTACCAGCATCGGTAAACTGCATCGGGTGCGGAGTCAACGAGCGGGGGCCCAAAGGTGAAGTCAAGATCGCTGGCAATCCCAACGTGAGTACTCCAAACCCGCCCAACGAGTGGCAGCCGCGCACGCCCGATCAGCCTCCGCGCAATCCGGCGTTCTACGGCCTACCAGCTCACAACTACCAGCAGCCTCCGATGCAGGGCAATCCACCAACTATGCCGTGGGCCCAACCGCCGCCGCCACCCCAGAAATCCACGCTCAAGTGGCTGCTGCTGACCGTTGCGGGCTTGCTGGTCGTCGCGATAACCATTGGTGCCACTCTGTTGTTCGTTCGTGATGATGAACCTGGATCGTCATCGATCCCTACGACACCCTCCGACATCGCAAGCAGCGGTGACACTGGCCCCGTGTCTATCCCCACAAGTGATCCAACCTGCAACGCATTCATCTCGCTCAACGACAGCCTTGTGAACCTGCGCATGCAAGGATGGGGCGACCAACGCGCGAATCTCGGACCATCGACGTCGTGGACCCCCGAGCAGCGAAAAATGGTGGACACGGTGGCAACAGCCACCTCGAGGGCAGCAGATCAGATGGTCGACCTCGCCAAGCAAACTCCCCATCGGGTGGTTCGTGAGCTATACGAGCAGTTTGTAGCTTATGGACGAGCGTACGCGGGCAGCATATCGGCATATCAGCCCGTCGACAATTACCTTGCCAGCGTAAACGTCAATATTGGTGATGCGCTTCTCGCAATCTGTACGTCTATCGAGAATGGTGCGGCCGGCCGGACTATTGCTGTCGAGGAGGCCAAATCCCCGACTCAAGTAGCCGAAACTGTAAATCTCGCAGATCCGACTCGTCTTCTCACTGAACCCATTGCCATCTGCTCACCTTGGGTAGAACGCGAGAACAGTATGAAGAGCGAGCTTGGTGCATGGTCTGAGTTAGACACAAATATCGCTGCGTCTGAGTGGACGCCGGAGCATCGCGCCATTGAAGAGGCCGCCATACCCCGGCTCCAACAACTCGGCGAGGAAACGGCGAGCGCAGCACGGGAAAGCGGTAATCCCTTGCTCGAGGACTTCGGAACCCTCTCCGACTTGTACCTCACCGCGTACGCCTCCGCTGGGACAACCTACGTGCCGGCGGACAGCTGGTTAAGCAGCGCTGGGCTGCGTTTAATCAACATCGTTACTGACGCTTGTCGCGCAGAGGGCGGCTAGGCCCGCAATGACAATCAATCGGCCCGCCGGAGGACACAAGCCTCAGATGACAGAGCCGGCAGGTGCGTGGCCGCTGCTCAATGAAGATCTGCTGGCGGCACAAGCCGCCGAACTAGCGCGGATAAAAGCCCTTGTTGAGGAGAGTCTTTTCGCATGGCGACGGGTGTCTCCATTCTTATTCCACGGCCGAGTGTGGGCCGGGCTTGCTGCGTTGGGCGCAAAAGAGCGAACTACTTCTCACATCCTCGAAATGGATTCGCAAACTAAGCAATTGGAAGCCGCCAAGAAGTTCTGTACGCAAGCGCAACAGACCATCATCAACGCGAAGAATGAGATCGCTGATGTCTGCACCATGTTCCAAAACGCAATAGACGATGTTCAAGCCTCGACCGACATCGATGACCAAGACAAGACGGCAACAATTTCGCGGCTCATAGAGGCGGCTGTAAAAATCAATAGGTCTATTGTGTCTGCTGCGGGCTCAGCATTGACTGCCGGCAGAGTTTGGGCCGCTGTGACATCTTCAGAGGAACGGTCAAGTCATGCCATCATGGCGGCGAATCCCGGCAACCCAGGGGGCAATGGCGCAAAGAATGCCCTTGGTGGATCGCAGACGGGCGGGAGTTCGCCTCGTTCTGACTCGAATGCGGTAAAACAGCGAGACCCTGAAAACACCACGTCCAAACAACAGGACGATCGGTCCCGAAGCAGCGCGACCGCGGGTGGCGGAAGTCCTGGAAATGTAATTGACGGATCGACTGCTGGAACGTCTTCAGCAAAGGACGCTGCGCCTGGTGCGAACAGCGGAGTTCAACACGCGGTGTCAGGATCGGCGAGCGGCAACACTGCGCCGCCAACCGGTGGATTACTTAACGGATCTTCCCGTAACAGCGTTAGTCCCGTCCAACCTAGCTCTGTGGCAGCCGACGCAGTTAGCGCGCCGTCCCGCTCACCGCTATCCGCTGGAAATCCCCAAGTACTTTCGGGCGGCTCCAGCAGCGGCGGCTCAAGCAGCCCTGGCGGCAGCAGCAGCAGCGCCAGCCCCTCCTCCCCCTCCCAAAGCACCAGCTCCCCCGCCGGCCAGGACTCAAAGTCCCAGACGATGGAAGTCGGCAAGGACACCCAGGCCGGCGGCTCAGGCGCCGAGGCCGGCAAGGGCGCTGGCGGCGGCGCAGCTCCGACCGACGCGGCCAAGGCTGCAGAGTCCGCGCACACCATTCCCGCCTCGCAGCAGCCCATCTCACCCGCGGCGGCGTCCACCCCGATGCAACCCGTCGCCCCGCCGTCCCTGTCCATCGACCCCTCGACCGCTGCAAACGCCAACGCCGGCAACCACTCCGGTGGCGCGGCGGGCGGGTCCGGCGGCGGCGGTCTGGGCAACCTCGGGGGCATGGGTAGTGGCGGCGGCCCGGGTGGAGGCGGAGGTGGTGGCGGCGGTACGCCGTCCGCGCCGCCTCCGATGAGCGCACCTCCCCCACCGATGCCGCTCGGTGCGCCCGCCACCCCGACGCCCGCGGCCCCGACCGCACCGGGCGCAGGCGGCGGCACCGGCGCCAACCCGGCGGCCAGCAACGTCCCCGGCGGACCCGGCGTCAACCCCGCCTCGGCGGGCAAGATCGACCAGGGCGCGATCGGCGCGGCACCCATCCCGGTGTCGACCGCCCGCATGGAACGCGACGCCATCGCCTCCTCGGCGGCCGGCGGCGCAATGGGCCGCAAGTCCGGCACCGGCAGCGCGGCGCTCATCATCGCGCGCCGCATCGCCGCCGCACTCAACATCGGCGTCGCCGACTTCGGCTTCTACTGGGTCACCGGCCTGACCGCCGACGGCTCGATCGTCGTCGCCAACAGCTACGGTCTGGCCTACATCCCCGACCACGTCAACCTGCCCAAGCAGGTGACGATGGCGACCGCAGACGAGTCGATCCCACCCACCGAACGCGCCAAGTGGGCCACCTACCCGGTGCTCGCACTGCAGGGATGGGCACGCGCCCACGAACAGAAGCTGCGCGCCGTCATCGCCACCGAGGAACAGTTCGCCAGCTTCGATCCCGGCGCGGCCAAGGTCATCCTTCGCCCCGACGACATCCCCGAGTCCGGCCGCATGCAGGGCCGCAGCCGCCTCGAGGTCATCGCCCCCAACGCCGCGGCACACCTCGCGTCGTTCCCCGCGGCGTCGCTGACCGACCTGCTCCCACCCGCGCCGGCCGACACCAGCGCACCCGTCGACAACACCAACGCCCTGTGGTTCGAACTCATCAAGCCGCTGATGAGCACGCAGCCCGAACGCGCCGCCGTCCACCTCGAGGCATTCGTCACCTACGCCGAACACGCCCAGGAGCAGGCGCTCTACCGTGCGCACGTCGCCGTCGACACCGAAGAGCAGCGTGCGGCGATCGCCGACTGGGTCTACTGGCAGCACCTCGCAGTGCTCATGTGGGAAGCCGCCGGCGCCGACGCCAACGCCTGACCCGACGAGCGGCTACAGGCTGGTCGTCGGATCCGGCGCAGCGTGCCGCGGTCCGGACGGCTTCTGGTCTGGCACGGCCGAATCCGACTGCGGCGCTTCGGCAACGGGCGCCCGCTCGGGCCGATGCTGACCGCCGGCGGCGGCGTCCCGCTCAGACTTCTCGGCCGACTCGGAGTCCTCCGAACCCTTGGTCGCCATCTGGGTGATCTGCTGCGCGCCCTGCATGCCGCCTTGCACGGCGCCGCCGAGCGCGCCCATCGCCTGCTGCGGCACCTGGGCGGCCTGGCTCGCCATCTGCATCGGCATGCTCATCATCTGGCCCATCTGACCGGCCGCACCACCGGCTCCCGCGGCGGAACCCGCTGCGCTGGAGACCGATTGCACACCGCCGGCCGCAGCCGCTGCACCGCCGCCGGCCGCGCCGCCACCGGCACCCGCGCCACCACCCGCACCCGAGCCACCGCCCGAAGCCGCAGTACCCGCGCCGTCGAACAGGCCCTTCTCGATCCTGGCCGCGATCTCCTCGTCGGTGGTCAGGTAGGTCGCCGCCGAGGTGACGATGTTCCCGGCCGTCTCACTGGCCTCCGCCTTCACCTTTGGCAGGCCTTCGATGATCGGTGTCTCCAACGCGGGCAGCTTCGCGCTGATGGCCGCCGAGATCGCATCCGCACCGGTCACCGAGAACGGCGCGGGCGGGTCCGGCAGCGCATTCGCGGACGTCTGCAGCTGCGACCCGAGGTCCGACAGCATGCCCGTATCGACTCGGAGGATGTTGCCGCCGCCACCCGCGCTGTCGCCTACACCCATCTCAGACCACCTCTAGAAACGCAGGTTCCGCAGGACGTCGTACACGCTTGCGATCCACAGCAGCAGCGGGATCACCGCGGCGATCGCGATGCCGTCGAGCAGTTCGAGGATCCGCTTGGTCACCGGTGACACGCGCCGCACGCTGTCAGTGGCCCCGATGACGATCAGCGCCAGCGCCCCTAGCGCCGCGTAGATCGTCAGCACCAGCCACGCACCGTCGGGGTTCCAGTTGCACAGCCGGAACGTGATACCGGTCGGGATCACGACGACGGTCGCGAGAAGCGCCCAGGCGCACCAGCGTTCGGCGTACAGCCGGGACCGGAACGCACATACCGCTGTCACCAGGCCGGCGACGATCATGCTGTGCACGAAGAAGTGTCCCTGCACCACGACCGTGATCGCACCGACGGCGAGCACCAGCGCGCCCGCGCTGACGAAGCCGATCAACAGTTGCTTGGCCAGATGGCTGCGCTCGGTCAGGCGCGCCGCCGACTCGGGCACCGACGCGATGATCGCCTGCCACGTCGGCGTCTCTTCATCGGTGGGGTTGGGCGTCGAGACGGGATCCAGCAGCTCGTCGTTGTGGACGGACTCACCGGGCGCGGGGATCGGGGGGAGCGCGATGCGCGCGACCGCCACGGTCAGCTTCGCCGCGTTCGTGACG
This sequence comes from Mycobacterium sp. PTI7, assembly GCF_056679845.1. Lineage (NCBI taxonomy): Bacteria > Bacillati > Actinomycetota > Actinomycetes > Mycobacteriales > Mycobacteriaceae > Mycobacterium > Mycobacterium sp. PTI7. The sequence goes on along the minus strand of NZ_CM155252.1, from coordinate 5,047,967 downwards.
ACGATGAGCCCGAACGCGATCGCGCCGGCCGGCACCCAGTAGGCCCAGCCGTAGCCGAAGGCGATCGCCGCGGCGGTGATCGCCACCGCCGTCACCGCCAAGAAGGACGCCAGCTCGGCCCGCTTGCGGGGCCCGCCGCGCGTCGCGAGGACCAGCAGGAGCAGTACGGCGGACGCGCCGGCGACGTTGGGCGCACCCAGTCCCTCGATGCCCCGCGGGATCGGAACGGCCAGTGCCGCAGCGCCTGCCAGCAGCGGTGTCGCCGCCACCAAGAGGCTCTCGCACATGTCGACGTTGCCGTAGCGGTTCTTGGCGAGCATGCTGCCGCCGAGGACGCCGAGACCGAGTACGGCGACCGCGATGGTCCACCACCAGCTGTGACCGGTCGCCGTCCACGCGCGCATCGCGGCGATCGTCAGGACCGTGGTCACGACGGGGACCGCCAGGCCGACGAACCGGTTCAGCGCGGTGCGGTCGAACTCGGGCGACTCGTCGAGCACGGCAATCGCGTCGATCACGTCCTCGACCAGCGGCCGGTACCGCTCCGTGCGGCTCACCGACACCAGCGTCAGCAGCGACCCGTCGACGATGCCCGCCTCGTCGAGCGACTCGGCGGCCTTCAGCGGCGGCGCACCCGGGCGCGCGAACGCCCACTCGCCCTGGGCCTTGAAGTCGAAGCCCGCCAGCACGTCCTTCGGCGAATCCTCGAGCAGGTCGGCCAGCACGGCCACCGTCTCGTCGATGTACGCCTCGACCGGTGCCGCCGCAGGCAGCACCAGGTCGGTCATGCGCTTGCCGGTCAGGATCGTGACACGCGTGGTCGACGGCCGCCCGGGCGTCACGCCCGACGTGCTGGGTGCAGCCGCTGTGGTGGTCAACGCCGTTCGAGCCGGTCGAAGTCGTCGGACAGCGCCGCGGCCAACTCGACGATCCGGCGGCGGAAGGTGTTGCTCAGCAGCTCGAGCTGGATCTCGGTGCCCGCGGCGATGTGCTTGTCCCAGGGCAGCACGATCACCCGTCCCGGCGCGACGTGGCGCTCGAACTGCTGCACCAGGTCCTCGACGTCGATGTTGGGCTTGCCGGGCACCACGTGGTTGATCACGACGCACGACCGGCCCAGCAGGTCCTGATAGCCGTTCTGCCGCAACCAGTCCATGGTGACGGCGGCCTGACGGGCGCCGTCGATGGATGCGCTCGCCACGATCACGAGGCCCGACACCGTGGACAGCACGCCACGCGAGCCGGACTGGAACAGCCCGGCGCCGCAGTCGGCGAGCACCAGGTTGTAGTACCGCGACACAATGCCGACGGCGGACGACCAGTCCTCTTCGTTGAACTCGCGACGCGCACCGCTGTACTCGTCGGAGGAGAGCACCTCGAGGTTGGAGCCGTTCATGCTGGTGTACGCGCGGATGTCGTTGTAGCGGGCAAGTTCCTTGTCCGACAACAGGTCTGCGATGGTGGCGGCGGACTGACGTCCCGCGCGGTCGGCGAGGTTGCCGCCATCGGGATCGGCGTCGACGGCCAGGATCCGGTCGCCGCGGATCTTGCTCAACGCGGAGCCGAGCGCCACGGTGGTCGCGGTCTTGCCCACGCCGCCCTTCAGACCGAACACGCCGATCTGGTACGAGTCCCGGGCGTTGCGGCGGATCCGGGCGAACAGGTCGAGTTCGTACAGTTCGTCGGGCGAGAGTCCGACGTTGATCCGCGTCAACAGGTAGAGGAACCGGCGCCAGCCCTTCTGCGACGGCATCTTCACCGCCGAGCGGACACCCACGTGGGACAGCGCGTCGATCGCGCGGTGATTGCCCATCGATGCGGCGGACGCCACGGCCGGCTGGCCGCCCGTCCACGCACCCGGGTTCTCGGTCTGCTCGAGGTAGTGCTGCGACGGCGCGGGCGCGGCGGCCGGGCGCTGCTGGTGCGGTGCGGGCGCCTGACGCTGCTGGTCGTAGCGCGCACCGGTCTGGCCCTGGCTCTGCGGTGAACGCATCATGCCGTTGGGCTGCGCACCGTGCTGCGGCCCGGCGGCCCGGGTCGGCGGGATCTGCGTGGTGACCTCGGTGGCGCGCGGCGGCGGCGTGCTCGACTGCGTGGCCGTCGGCGTCACGGGCATGGGATCGGCCGGCGCAGTGCGCCCGGTGCCGGTGGGCATCGGGGTCGCCGAGGCGGCCAGTGCGGCTTGCACGGCCTTCGGGTCGACGGTCGTCGTCTCGTCGTCGCCCGCTTCCGCGGGATCCGACGAGTGGAAGAGCCGGTCATAGTCGGCCGACATGGGAACCCCTCAGCTGATCGAAAGATGATGAACACGAAGTGAGGTGGGCGAGATGGTCCAGTCCGTGACTGCGACCAACCCGCCCACCTTCGCGCTTCGTGGTGCTACGCGAACATCCCGGTGACGCCGGCTTCGGTCTGCGCCATGGTCTGGCCGGCCTCGCCGATGGTCTGCGCCAGGTTCTGCAGCGCGTTGTTCAGCTCGAGAGATGCCTCGTCCCAGCGCATCTGCACGGCCTGGTAGGCCTCCGAACCGGAGCCGCCCCAGACGGCGCCCAGTGCGCCGAGCGACTGCTTGCCCTCGTCGAGCAGGCCGGCGGTGGTCGCGACGGACCCCTGGATCTCGCCCGAGCCGCCTTCGATTCCTGCGAAGTTCCACAGCTGTTCACCCATGTTGATTTTCTCCGTTTCCGTGTCTGTTTGAGCTAGGTCAGATGTTCATCGCGGACGACAGCGTCGAGGTCTGATCCTCGTCGGTCGACGTGTACTGCGTGCCGGACTGGTGGATGTTGCTCGAGATGTCGTTCAGCTGCGTGATCTGCTGCTGAGCGGCCTCGTGGAAGCGGACCAGCGCGGCCTGGGCGGCCGTGCCGGCCTGACCGTGCCACTGGCCGGCCAGCGAGCCCGCGGTGGACTCGACCTGTGCGATGACGCCCTTGAGCTCTCCGGAGATGCGCTCGAAGTTGGCTGCCTCCTTGGCGAGGACAGCGGCATCGGTATTCATCTGTGCCATCGGTGTTTACCTTTTCTCTTTTCCTGTGTCCTCACCATGGGACATGGCGAGTCCTTCCGCCCCCTCGGGCCGGGAAGTCTTGTGTCGGGGACGACTCACCAGTCGTCGTCCTCGTCCTCGCTCAGGTCCTGAGCGAGTGGTGACGGCGCCTGCAGGCCCTGTTTGTTGCCGCCGCCCTTCTTGTGCTGGGCCATGTGACCCATCGGTCCGCCGCCGCCAGCACCGCTGTTGACCGGCGCGAGACCGGCGCCCGACGATCCGGCGCCCGCACCCACCGGCGCCTTGTCGGTGCTGCCGACCAGGTTCGCCATCATCGGCGTCTGGGCCATCGATCCACCCAGGCCGGGCAGCGACGCGGCCCGCACCAGTCCGGCGCCCGAACTCAGCCCCGACCCACCGGCGAGCGGGTGGTTGGAGAACGGGCTCGCCCCGATCAGACCGATCTGGGCCGGATTGGAGTTGCCGCCCATCGAGCTGAACATCGACGTCATCTGCTGCAGCGGGCCGGTGAGCTGCTGCAGCGGCTGCGTCACCATCTGCATGCCCTGCTGAGGCATCTGCATCGCCATCGACCCGATCTGCGATCCGACCTGCATCGCCATCTGGGTGCCCTGCTGCATCGGGTTCTGCTGCGCCGCGTTCTCCGCCTTCTGCTCGTGGCCCTGCGCCTGCGTGCTGGCCTGGTTGCCCATGGCCGCCATCCGACCGGCCGTCAGCCCCACCGACTCGAGCTTCGCCCGGGTGCTGACGGTCGCGATCGACAACTCGCGGACCAGTGCGCCCGGCGCCATCGCCGCGGCCCGGGCCGAGGCCGCCGCCACCGCGCCCTCGCCGACGCCGGGGATGACGACGGGCTTGAGCGGCAGGATCGGCTCGAACAGCGTGTTCATCGTGGTCTCGGCCTGGTAGACGTCCATCGCGCCCGCCGCCTGGTTCCACATCCGGATGAAGTAGTCCGCCTCGTTCATCCCGATCGGGACGGTGTTGACGCCGAGGAAGTTGGTGGCGTTCAGAACCGCGTTGGTCACGTGGTTCTGCTCGATCTCCACCAGCGGTGGCGTGGTCGCCATCGCCCCCGTGTAGGCGGTTGCCTGCGCCGCGGCCTGCATCGCCCGCTTCTGCGCCTGCATGGCCGTCGTCCGCAGCCACGTCACCAGCGGCATGGTCGATGCGACGGCACGTTCGCTCGCCGCGCCCGACCACGAACTCGTCAGCGCCGAGAGGCTCGACATCAGTTCGTCGGCCTGGGTCTCCAGCAGGATCGCCAACGCTTCCCACCCGGCGGCGGCCTGCAGCATGGGTGCAGGACCGGCGCCAAGCATGAGCCGTGAGGTGTTGACCTCCGGGGGCACGGCGTGCCAAAGCATCGTGGGAATTGCAGCGATAGCGACCATGATTTGCTGGGTCCGGTTTCAGCTCACTGAGTTGATGTTGTTATTACGACAAGACGGCGGCGTTTTCGCCGTCGACGGTCGTATAAATGGCGCCGATTTCCATGTAGGCGGCGCCGGTACGCGACATCTCCTCTTGTGCGAGGGCGTTCAGCGCGAGGGTCTGTGCACCCTCCATCGCAAAAGCCATCGCGGCCTGTAGCGAAATCTCGTCCGCGCCGGCCGGCGCGAGGGCCGTGACCTCGGCGGATGCAGCGGTTCCACCGGCCAGGCCGCGAGCACCGTTCGCGATCACCTGCGAGCCGACTCCGACTGCTGCGGGGTTGTGGGACATGGGTTCCATTTGCGGTCTCTCCTCACCTATACCGAACACACTGGAAAGCCAACGATTCGGCGGCACTGCGAGATTTACCAATCCCCGCCATGTAGATCCCCCGATCCGTTTGCTAGCGGTTACCCGCGAGCATTGCTGAATGACTGCATCGAATGTTACCGGGCCTCCGGAGGTGCTGCGAACACTTCTTCTTCGGGGGGGTCCACGTACGGGGCCTGGACGACTTCCTTGCCCTCCGGCGAGACGAGAAACGCCTGGCCAGGGGGCCTGCGCTTCAGCTTGATCTCACTGGAGGGGAACTCGGTCTTCTCGCCTGAGAGGAACATCGTGGGCGACCCGGCACCGAACGCGGCGCCCACGAACTTGTCCATCGTGGCCCGGTGCGCCTGGCTCATCTGACACGTCACGACGATGTGCAGCCCGATGTCCGCGGCGGCAGGCAGCAACGGCCCCAGCGGACCCATCGGCGGCATCACCCCACCCGCCGCGACGATCATGTGCCAGTCGTCGACCAGCAGGACGATGTCCGGACCGGTCCACCACGACCGCGCCCGCAACTGGGCGGTGGTCAGATCGGGCGGTGGCAACCGTTTCTGCAGGTTGATCGCCAGCGCCTTGATCGACTCCTCCAGCGAGGAGTTGTTGCGGTTGACCGCGCCGGCCGCGAGCAGGTGGCTCTGCGGAACGGCGTCGAGCAGGCCCGAGCGGTAATCGGCCAGCATGAACCGCACCTGCGACGGGTCGTTGCGCGCGCAGATCGCCTTCGCCACGGCCTGCGCGATGGTGGTCTTGCCCGACTTCGGGGCGCCGAAGATCAGCATGTGCGGCGTCGCGTGCATCGGGTTGTACGCAACCGACAGGTCCGACTCGCGCAGACCGATCGGCACCGTCCACCTGGTGCGGTAGTCGCTCTCCGGCCCGGGCGGGTTCGGATCCAGGTCGTGCAGGTAGATGCGCTCGGGCAGCACCCGCACCTGCGGCGCCTGCACGGTGGTGAGCGACGCGATGTGCGCCACCGCCTCGGTGATGGCGGGCACCATGTCCTGCGCGCTGTGCACGCCGTCGAGGCGCGGCACGCCGATCATCAAGTGGTGCTTCTCCATCGACACCGCCCGGCCCGGCCGGTTGGCCGGTATCTCGCGGGTGATGCGGTCGATCTGCGTCTCGTTGACGTCACCGAGCCGGAACTCCACCTTGGTGCCGAGGTAGTCGCGGACGCGGGCCTTGAGTTCGGTCCACCGCGGTGTCGAGATGATGGTGTGCACGCCGAACGCCAGACCCTGGCCCGCGATGTCCTGCACCACCGGCTCGAGGTCGGGGAACTCCGACACGAACGCCGGCCACCCGTCGATCACCAGGTAGACGTCGCCGAACGGGTCGGCCGACGCGGGATGGCTCGGGTCCTCGCGCAGCTGCCGGTAGGTCGCAATCGACCCGACGCGGTGCTGCTTGAACATCGCTTCACGGCCGCGCAGAACGGCTTTCATCTCCGCCACGACGCGGTTGACCCGGTCGGGTTCGGAGCGCGTGGCCACGCCACCGACGTGCGGCAGGTCCTCGAGGTACATGAGGCCGCCGCCGCCGAGGTCGATGCAGTAGAACTGCACGGTGCGCGGCGTGTGGGTGGCGGCCGCCGACAGGATCAGCGTCTGCAGGAACGTCGACTTGCCCGTCTGCGGCGCACCGCCCACGGCGATGTTGCCGCCGGCGGCGGACGTGTCGATGCCCCAGACTTCCTGGCGGTGCCGTCGCGGCTCGTCCATGATGCCCAGCCCGAAGCGCAGCGGCTGACGCTGGTCGCGCTCGACGAGTTCGTTCACCGGCGTCGGATCGGTCAACGGCGGCAACCACATCCGGTACGCACGGGCCTCGCCGGTCGCCAGCTGGTTGAGCACGACCTCGCGCAGCACCCGCTGTTCGGGATCCATCGTCGTCACGGCGTCACCGGCTCGGCGATCGGTGCGGCGGTGAACGGCCGGATGTGCACGCGGCTCACCGCGGCATGCCGTGGCGCGGCGTCGCCGTTGTCGGACAGCGCCGCGGTGGGCACGTACGGCTCGCCGGTGTAGATGCTCTTGAACTTCGCCGGGTCCTCCATGCCGACCCGCAGGAAGCCGACGCCGGACTCCTTGTTGGTGATGTACTGCGCCTCGGGTGTACCGATCACCGCCTTGGACTCCGCGGAGCTGGTGGTGCGCAACGCGATTCGATAGGTGAGGTTGGGCTCGAGCTTGTCGATGCGGACGCCGCCGGTGTTCAGCGACTGGGTGGCGAGCAGCAGGTGCACGCGCAGCGACCGGCCGACGCGGCAGATGCGGTCGAACAGCGCGATGAAGTCCGGGTGGTTCTGCAGCAGCTCGGCGAACTCGTCGACCACCACGAACAGCGTCGGCAGCGGCGCCAGGTCCGCGCCACGCTCCCGGTGCTTCTCGTACTCGGCGACGCCGGACAGCGCACCCGCGGCGCCCACCTGGATGCCGGCCTGCCGCAGGATCGACTGGCGTCGATCGAGTTCACCGGACAGCACCTCGCCCATGCGGCTGACGAGTTCGGCTTCCTCCTCCATGTTGGTGACCACCGCCGCGGTGTGCGGCAGCTTCTCCATGCCGAGGAACGTGGAGCCGCCCTTGAAGTCGGTCAGCAGCAGGTTGACCTGATCGGGGTGGTGCGTGGCCACCAGCGACAGGATCAGCGTGCGGAGGAACTCCGACTTGCCCGAACCCGTCGTGCCGATCAGCATTCCGTGCGGACCGGCACCGAACTCCGCGCCCTCCTTGATGTCCAGGTACTGGATGTCGCCGGTCTTCAGCTCGTGCCCGAACGGGATCTTGAGGCGGTCGCGGTCGGTGTCGGTGAACATCCGCCAGCGGTTCGGCGTGACCTCTTCGATGGTCTGCGCGCCCACCAGCTGGTGCCATTCGGTGGCGACCTTCTTCTGGACGCGCGTGCTCTTGTCGATGATGGTGCCGGTGATCGACCAGCCCGCGAGCTTGCGGGCGATCCGCGCGGCCTGCGCCGGTCGCATGGTGTCGGTCGAGCTGGTCACCAGCCGGAACGTCTGGTTGGGCAGCCGGTCGTCGGCAGTTCCCTTGGGGTCGACCCGGATTCGGTAGGCCGACCCGCGGTGGTTGCCCAGGGTGATGACGGTGACGCCGGCGCGGCCGTCGACCGGGAAGCCGGCCTTACCGCCGGTGAGGTCGATGACGACGACGTAGGGGCCCGCGGGCGCCGAGTCCGCGGTGTGCGGCCCGCGCGCCGTCAGGTCGGCCAGTCCGTCCGGACGGGTGAAGACGAGCCTCGTCGCGCCCGCCGCGTCGGTGTCGGTCTGGTGCTGCGTGTGCGGCAACCACTTCAACCACGACCACTGCGGGTCCTCGGGGTTGTCGGTGAGCACCCGCAGCTGCAGCAGGTCCGGCGGATGGAACACCGCCAGGTGGCAGATCATCGCGGTGAGCAGGCCCGCGCTGTCGCCGTCACCGCCGATGGCGATCGTCGGAAAGGTGCGCAGCTGAACGAGTTTCGGGCAGTCGTGGATCAGACCGTGGGTGCGCAGGAACTTGGTCACCCACATGTGGCTGACCGGTTCGAGGTGCGGCTGCGGCGCAGCCTGCGGCCCGGCGAGCTCGCCGCCCACCGACGGCTTCAGCAGACGGTCGACGGCGGGCTCGGTTCCGAGCCCGATGCGCACCGCGGCGTAGAAGTCCGAGTTCGCCTGCCGCGACCACTGCCGGTGCGTGCCGATCAGCGACAGCAGATCGTCGGGATGCGGAGCGTGGTAGTTGAAGAACGTGACCTGCGCGGCGGCCGACGACGTGACGCGGGTCCGCAGACCGGCGAGGTACCGCAGGTACTCCTTGCGGTCGGCGTTGATCTCGGGCACCTTCTTGCCACCCGAACCGCCACCGGCCATCATGCCGACCGTGCCCATGACCATCATGAGCGGCATCATCAGCATGTACGGCGACAGTTGGCGCACGCCGGTGAAGATCATGATCGCGATCATCCCGAGCATGCAGCCGCCCATGACGTAGGGCAGCGCCTTCTGCATGCCCGACGGCGGGATCTCGACGCCGAGGTCGTCGGGCGCCGTCACGTTGATCTCGCCCGGCGTCAGCCGGGGGCCGCGCTTGATCGTCGGCGTGAACTTCTTCGTGGTCATCCGCCACCTCCGGTGTTCGCCGCGGGCTGGGCGCCGCCCGGGCCGGTGTTGATCGGCCGCGGATTGGGATCCGCGGGGAGAGAGTCGTGTTCGAGCAGCGCCGCCTCCTTCGACAGCACCGGCCCGTCCACCAGCAGGCTGACCACCTGCCACGGTGCGGTCACCGGTCCCGACAGACCGAGCGTGCCCGCGGTGTCCTCGTTGGGCAGCCCGTACCGGACGCCCTGGGGGTCGATGTAGTACAGGCTCTCGCCGTACCGCGGATCGGGTGACTGCAGCCGGATGAACTGTCCGCCGTTGATGTAGACGGTCGAGTCGCCGCCGATCTGGTCGATCCCGTTGTTGATCGCCGTCACCGGGATCGGCAGGCGGCGGCCGGCGATCACGGTCATCTTCGGCGCCTGCGCTCCCGCCTCGCGGGTCCATGCCCAGCACAGCGTCGGCGTCTCCTGGCGCAGCAGCGTCTGGAGCGGCTTGTCCGGCAGCGGCGAGACGAACACCTGCTCGGCGATCTTCGCGACGTCGCTCGACTCGATCGCCGGCGGTGCCACCAGGTCGTAGGAGTTGGTCGCGCGCAGCGCGGCGGCGGTGGTGTCGTTGACCTTGGCGACGCCGTCGGTCAGCACCACGTAGAGCTGCTCGCCGGACTCGGTGACGGTCTTGAACACCGAGCCGTTCACCAGGTTCGGCGGCAGGCCGACGCCGTTCGGTGCGCCCGCGGCCACGATCTGCGGCAGCTGCCACGGCCCCACGTTGGGCAGCGCGTTGAAGAGGCCCTCGGAGATCGGCGTGGCCTTCGCGGTCACCGGAATCCCGACGGCGGAGGTGACGGCCCGGTCGGACAGGTCGATGGCATGCCTGCCCGCCGCGGTCACCAGCCAGTCATCCCCGGCGTAGGTGACGAGCATCGCCTGGTCGGGACGCATCGGGCCGGTCGAGGCGTCGGTCATCAGCGGCAGGACGATGACCGACGTATCGATCTTCGGCGCAACGCTTTCCGCCTTGGTGACGGTGTCGCACAGCGTCCACGTCGACTCGCCGACGGAGGACACCGGCGTGGCGTACGGGGCGCCCGGGATGCCGATCGGCTGTCCCTTCGACATGCTGTTCAGCTCGTCGGACTTCACGGCCGACGGCGTGCCCGCGTTGCCCAGCACCAGGCGCGCCGACGTCAGGTTGTACACCGGTCGCAACTGGTCGCTGTTCGGCATCACGATGTAGAGCTGGTTGGTGGTCCGGTCCACCAGCAGGGTGTCGCCGCTGCGCTTGCCCAACGGCTTGAAGTACGCCAGCAGCGCTGCGCCCAGGCAGATCACGACGGCCAGCACGATGCCCAACGACACTGCGCGGCTGTAGAACTGCAGCGGATCGTCGAACATCCGGGTGTCGCGGCGCACGATCGCGTGCTCGACGCGTCGCAGCAGGAAGCGCCAGCCGCTGACCTGGATCTTGGTGGTGAGCCGAAAGCCTGCCATCGTCTAGGCGCCGATGTTCAGGCGTGCGTGTACGGCCTCGATGGCTTCCGCCATGTCCTGCCCCCCGATTTCACTGAGTTGGTCGACGTCGAGGGCCTCGAAGTCCACCGAACGCGTCAGCCGCATGTCGCGGTACTGCTCCCCCGCCTCCACCAGCTGGCGCGCATACCGGCCGTTGCCCGCGATGTCGAGCGCAGGCTTGCCGTTCAGCGCACGCTGGTCGAGCAGCGTGGCAGCCTCGTGGATCTGCTTGGCGGCCTCGTCGCTCAGCTGCGAGTCGTTGTTCGCCGCAAGCACCTTCGCGATCTCGACGATCTCCTCCGGTGCGTAGGAGTCGAACTCGATGCGGGTGGAGAAGCGCGAGCGCAGGCCGTCGTTGGTCTCGAGCAGCCGGTCGATGTCGGCGCCGTAGCCGGCGATGATCACCACCAGTCGGTCGCGGTCGTTCTCCATCCGGGCCAGCAGCGTGTCGAGGGCCTCGGTGCCGAATGGATCGGCCTGACCGTTGCGCTCCTGAACGAGGGTGTACGCCTCGTCGATGAACAGCACGCCGCCCAGCGCGCGGTCGATGGTGCGCGCCGTCTTCACCGACGACTGGCCCTCGTACTCCGCGACGAAGTCCTTGCGCGAGGTCTCGACGAGCTTCGGCTCGGCGATCACGCCCAGGCCGGCCAGGATGTTGGCCACCACCCGCGCGATCGTCGTCTTGCCGGTGCCGGGCGGACCGGTGAAGATCATGTGCTTGGACTGCTGGGCGACCTTCATGCCCCGCGCGGCGCGCACCCTCGCCATCTGCGTTGCGGCGCGGTATCTCTCGATCTGATCCTTGACCCGGGCGAGGCCGATCTGCCGGTCGAGTTCCTCCTGCGCCTCGGCCAGCAGCCGCTCACGCCCCGACGTGTCGGCGACGACGCTGCCCGGATCCCAGGGGTCCGTGCGGGAGGCGATCTTCTCCGGCGTCGTGGTGACCAGGCGGTAGTTCGGATCACGAAGTGCAGCAGTCACCTTCGGTTCGGCATGGGTCGCCTGCAGCCACTCCAGCAGGGCGATCGCCGACTCCTCGTTACCCTGGCTGCGGCGCGTCATCGCCAGGAACCAGGCGATCGCGGTGGCACACGCCTCGCCCGCCGGCGACGAGTTCGACTCGGTGAGCCGGCGTTCGGCCTCGGTGAACAGGCCGAGGTTCGCCGCGGCGACACCGTGCGCGACACCCGCCGCCGCACCCAGGAACTTGTCGGGCCAGCTGCTCGCGCCGCGTACCTCGTCGATGACGTCGGTCCACCGCTCGGCGGCGGCGTAGATGACGGCCTTGATCCACGACACCAGGTGTTCGGCACCGGTCGACTGCGCGTCCTCGAGGGCCTCCATCGCGTCGGCGAAGTTGCCGCCCTTGGCCTCGTTCACCGCGAAGCCCATCGTGATCGCGAGCGGCGAGTTCACCGGGTAGGTGATGTCGCCGAACTGCCCGCCGATCGGTACCCGCGCATTGACGGCGTTCATCGAGATCTCGGCCGCACCGGCGAGCTGGCCGAAATTACCCCGCGAGTACCAGGCGCGGAACAGCGTCACGCGGTCGGTGTCGCCGCAGCGGATGCGGCCCACCCACGCGTCGCACGCCGTCTCGTCGTACGAGGTGATCTCGGTGAAGAGCTCCAACGAGCGGGCCGGAGAGTTGCCCAGCATTCCGACGGCGCTGCCGAAGAGTCCTGCCAACTGGTCAGTCATGGTCACCTGCATACCGGGTCGAGAAGATCGAGGCACGTGCCCGGTCGGCGTCCTCCGGCGACGGCAGGTCCAGGTCGCGGTTCAGGAAGTCCCGGGTGGCTGCGTCGTCGTGACCCTGCTGCCGCATCCCCTCGAGCATGAACGCGTATTGCGAGGACCTGGCGTCCTGCGTGGCCAGGCGGGCGATGACGACGATCTCCTCGGCCAGCTGGGACTCGCTCATCCGCGTGACGCGCGGGGACAGCTCGACCATGTTGATCCGACCGTCCAGGAACGCCGACACCGTCACGGTGCCGGGCGGGTTCGTGACGGTGAACAGCGGGACCGGCAGCGCGTCGGGGTCCTGCGCGGGCGTCTCCGCGACGAGGCCGACGTCGCCGGCGATCCACGCCTCGTCGACCACGTCCGATTCGGTCGCGAGGTCGGCGGCATCGACGGGGGCCGAGACGTTGACGAAGTCGTCCAGTCCGGCCAGTTCGGAGCCCGACCCGTCGTCGGGCACGGAGAAGTCCAACGCGGACAGGGCGTCGTACTCGTCGTCCCCGTCGTCGTCGTAGTGGTGAGGCGATCGGTCGTCCACCGGTGGTCTGTCTCCGTCCGTTCTCAGTCGGCGTAGTGATCTGTCTCGGTTGCGTCGAACCAGCCCTTGGACGGCAGGAAGTCCAACAGCCCGTCGAGCGCGCGCTGCAGGTTCTCCTTGGTCCCGGGCAGGAAGCTGCCGTACAGGTCGCCGTTGACCCGTCGCGGGATGGACACGATGCGCCCCTGCCGGGAGTCGAGGACGCCCGCCGCCACGTCGGTGGTGGTGACGGTGCCACCGGGATGCCGTTCGATGGCGGTGATCTCGACCCAGCTGTCGGGTGCGGCGATCGCGTCGGAGTAGATCCGTGCCGACGGCGGCGCGATGCCGAACCGGCCCAGCTCGTTGGCCGTCGCCGACTCGCCGAGCTGGCTCGCCTGGCCGGTCAGGGGCTCGACGTCGGCGGGGGTTCCGGATCCGAGGACGACGTTCACCATGGCCGCGAGCCCCACCTGCGGCGCGACGCGTTGCAGGACGAGCAGGTCCCCGTCCCGTGCAGCGACGACATGGCGGTCCCCCTTGCGGCACACGGTGAAGCGGATCATCTTGCCACCGACGTCCCGGCGCCACCACCGTCCTTCGAGCGTGCGATCGGCGCGGCTCAGGGTGTCCAACATGCCCGCGACCTCGGCGTGCGGTTCACCGAAGACGTCGAGCACGCCCTGTGCGGTCAGGTCGCGCTCCACCTGCTCCCACACGATGTCGCGGAGTTCGGGAATTGGGATGTTGGGCCGGATGCCCATCGACGGTGGGAAGTCCGTCAGGTTCAGCTTGTCGGCGACGACGAGCAGGCCGTCGATGGTCAGTTCGACCGCGACGACGTCGTCGACGTGCGTCCCGCCGTGGTTGGAGCCGAATGCACCGGTCATGGTCACCTCCGCATCCTGGCGCCGAGCAGATCGCCGGCGCATCCGTCGGTTCCGTCGTAGCGGGAGCCCGCCGCACCCAGATCGTCGTCCAACGCCGCCGACGTCCGTCCGATCGACGTCCCCGCCGCCTCCCGGGCCCGGTTGGCCGCGTCCACCGCGGCTGCGGTCGAGGCGGCGATGACGCCGTGGCTGACGCGGACCGACGTGTCGACGCCGCGCGTGACCTGCGTCGCCGCCTGGATCTCGGTGGCCGCCTGCCCCTGCCGGGCGGACAACGCCCGCAGGTGGGCCGTGGCGACTTTCAGATCGTCTGACATGTGGAACCCCCTCCTCGATCAATCCTGCTACACGGACGCCGGAGCCGGTGAGCCGATTCGGTCATCCCGGTCAGGCATGAACGCGATCGGCGTGCTCGACCGGTTGGGACCGGCGTCGAACCGAGGCTCCACCGGCGCCCGCTCGCCCACCACGACGCCGGGGCCTGCGCCCATCAGATCCGCCCTGCCGTCCCCGTCGCGGTCCTGCTCGATGTCGGCCACCCCGTCGGCGTTCTCGTCGTCCTCGGCGTCGGACACACCGTCGCCGTCGGAATCATCCGCGACGTCGGGCACCCCGTCGCGGTCGGTGTCCTTCGCCCGGGCCTCCGCGGCCTGCGTCGCCTCCTGCGCCGCGTCCTGCTGGGCCTTCTGATCCAGGGCCTGCTTCACCATCGACTGGACCAGGCTCGAGATTTGCGCAGCGCCCATTCCGGCGGCGGCTGCGGGCATGGCCCCCATCGACGCCGGGGGCATCGCGCCACTCATCGGTGATCCCGGGGCGGGCCCCGCGGGCCCGACCGAGGCGACGGGTGCGGCCGGCGCGGTCGGCGTGGGAGCCACCGGCGCACCCGTTCGAGCGGCGCCTGCCGCGGGTGCGCCGCCACCGGCCGCGGCACCACCCGATGCGCCGCCACCGGGCGCACCCGGACTCGTGGGTGCCGTGCCCGCGGGGGTCGGCTCCTCGCACCCGGAGGCGTCCTCGTCCTTGGGATCCTCCTTGGGAGCGCCGTCGTCCTTGGGAGCGCCGTCCTCCTCGCCCGGCGGGGGCGGGGCGTCGGGACCCACCTCCGGCGGTGCCGGCCTGCGAATGACGGTCGCGGCGCCGTACTGGCCGACGGTGTGCTGAATCTCGGCGGCGTTTCCGTCGACCTGCTGCGCCAGCTCGGTCAGCCGAGACGTACACACCCCGAGCGCCTTCGTGACCGCCGCGGTCTGCATCGCGACCGAGGCGCCGACGCCGACGTACGGCGTGGCCGCGATGAGCATGGCCACGACGCCGACGTCGGCGAGCCAGTCACTCTGATCGTCCAGCGTCCGGCGCGCCGCGAGGATCTGTTCCGCCTCGCGGGCGAGTACGGCGTTCACCGACTGATCGGCCGCGGAGACGGCCGCGATCCGGCCGACCTGCGCGGAATTGGTGGACTCGTACGCATCGGATGCACTGCCCGTCCACGTTCCGTCCGGGTACGCCGACGACAGCGTGCTGCGCGCCTCGAGAAAGCGCGTCGCACCGTCGCCGAAGCGCGCGCCGTCCTCCGGATCACCGAGGCCCGTGGTGAGTCGCATCCCCGAGATCGCGACCTGGCCACCGGCCAGGATCGGCGTCTTGGCCCGTCGCAGGAACCGCGCGACGTCCGGCCTGGCGAGGAACGTCGTGGCGTCCGCGGCGTGGCCCGACAGCGCGCGGCCGAGCCTCGCGAGGTCGGAGAGTCGACCGACCGGCGAGAAGCGCTGCAGGAGATTTCCCGCGGCCTTCGCCCCCCGGACGAGGTCGTCGGCGTTGTCGATCAACTCCTTGCCCACTTTGCCCACCCCGAGCATCGCATCGCCGACGTCCTTGATGTCCCCGAGCAGACCCATGCACCCAATCCCCTTCGCCGCCAGCGACGTTACCAGCGGCCGGACCCCCCTCGGCGCACCAATTTCGGCCCGCGGACCTGCTACGGGCCCGGTCCTCGGGCGACGAGCGATGCAGTCACCGGCGCCCGCGTCGGCGGCGTGGCCAGGCACGCAACTGTTGCCCGGACGTGCTGTCCGGGTGATGCTGGACGGTTTGCTGACCGGTGTCGGTCGACGGCCGCGGGCCGCAACTCCCGCGGCGGGTCAGTCGGGTGGTTGATACTTGGTGCGACGTCGACAGTCGCGTCGTCCGTGGATGGAGAGGAGCCCGGTGCCGTGAGCGACCGCGACGATGCCCTGCGCAGAGAACTCGGTTGGACGGGCCCCGAGGAGACCGACTACGAGCCCGCCACCGTCGAACCCACGTTCACGCCCGCGGCGACGCCGCTGCCCACCCGGCCACCGGTCGACGCCGTCTCCACCCAGGAGTTCCCGCCGCACGGGCCGGAGCAGCCGGACGAGTCGTCGCCCCCCGGGGACCCGGGACGCCAGGACGCCGTCCAGCCACCGCCACCACCTCCCCCGCCGCCGCGTTACGGCCCCCCGCCCGGGTTGGCCCGCGATCCAGGACAGCGCGGCAACACCGGCCAGTTCACCGGTCAGCAGCCGGTGTGGGGTCAGCAGCAGGGCTGGCAGCAGCCGCCGCCCCCGCCACACCAGCAGCCCCCGCGCCCGCCGCGACCGGGTGGTCCGCCGCAGGGCCCGCCCCCGCAGGGACAGTGGCCCGGCCAGCCCTACGCCCAGGATCCCCGCACCGCGGCACCCCCGCCGCCGGGTTCCTACGCCGACCGCATCCGCGTCGGTGACCTCGTCCCGGCCAAGCGGACGCCGCCGTCACGCGGTTGGCGCCTGGCCCTGTTCCGCGCGACGTTCGGGCTGGTGAACCTCGGTCAGTCGCCGGAGGAGATCCGCGAGGCCGAGATGGAGGCGCGCATCCGGGGAACCCTGCGCGGGCACTTCAAGATCGGCGTGATGGGCAAGGGCGGCGTCGGCAAGACGACGGTGTCCGCGAGCATCGGTTCGGTGTTCGCGGAACTGCGCCAGGACGACCGCGTGGTCGCGATCGACGCGGACACCGCGTTCGGCAAGCTGGGCAGCCGGGTCGATCCGAAGGCCATCGGCTCCTACTGGGAACTCGCGGCCGATCAGCACCTCGAGACCTTCGCGGACGTGCGCAGTCGCGTCGGAAACAACGCCGCCGGCCTGTTCGTGCTCGCCGGCGAGGGGAGCCCGGCCCGAAGGCGCGTGCTCGACCCGGCGATCTACCGAGAAGCCACCGCGCGGCTCGACCGGTACTTCACCATCTCGATCGTCGACTGCAGCTCCACCATGGACACCCCCGTCACCCAGGAGGTGCTGCGCGACCTCGACGCGATGGTCGTGGTCTCCTCGCCGTGGGTGGACGGGGCCGCCGCCGCCGGGCAGACGCTGGACTGGCTCGCGTCGCGCAACCTCACCACGCTGCTGCAGCGAACGGTGGTGGTGCTCAATGACTCCGACGGCCATGCCGACAAGCGCACCCGCGGGATCCTGGCCCAGCAGTTCGCCGGGCAGGGGCAACGGGTGGTCGAGGTGCCGTTCGACGGACACCTGCGCCCCGGCGGCGTCATCGGCCGGACCGCCGAGATGGCGCCCGCCACCCGGCGCAAGTTCATCGAGATCACCGCGGCGCTGGCCGAGTTCTTCCCCACCAGCGACGACCGTGAACGCGGTCGCGACCGCTTCTGACTCTCAGCGCCAATCGATCTGGGCGATCAACGACTCGATCGCCTCGGCGGCGTCCGCGGCAACCGGCTGCTCGGACTCGGCGGCGACTACGGCGTCGTCCGGGACACCCGCCGCCTGGGCGGTCTCCCCGATCGTGAGGTTCGCGTTGCGGCGCGCGGCGTACAGCCGCTGTCCTAGCGTCGCCGTCGGGGCGGTCGCGGCCAGGCGAGTCAGCTCGTCGATCTGACGCCGCACCGCACTCAGCGACCTGAGCAGCGGCGGGGTGACCCTGCCGATCCTGGCGGCGCGGGATGCGACCGCCTCCAGCTGTCGCAGGTCGGCGAGCATCGCGGTGACGCGAGGCGTGAAGCCGGGATCGTCCGTCGGCGGCAGCGCGTCCACGGTGGCGCCGAGGGTGTGCGCGGCGGCGTCGACCGCCTGCGCGATCAGGGACCCCTCGTCGGCGCCGCCGACCGGTCGCGCAGGGCGCTGCGGTTCGACCGCCGCCGCATCGCCCTCGCGCAGTCGGGTGATGGTGCCCGGAGGCCAGCGCAGGACCTCCTCGAGCTTCGCGCGCGTCTTGTCCCGCGGCCAGCTCCGGCCCTTCTCGAACGAGATCAGTGCACCGGCGTTGATGATGCCGCCGGCAGCAAGGCTGCGCTGGCTGATGTCCAGTTCGCGGCGGCGGGCGGCGGCCGCAGCGCCCGCGCGGGCCATGCCGGGATCGACGTCGTCGGGCTCGTCGGCGGCGTCCGGTCCGACGGACTCCGGTTCGACGCTCGTCACCGACTTCACTCCCATCCGCACATACCGCTGCACCGCTACGACTCGAGTCCACCATAGTCGTCGCGATGCCGTGGCGAAACCGTTGCACGCGGTTGCTTACACGCGTGTAATGCAACGGTTCGGCACGTCTAGAGCTGCTCATGAGTGCTTGTCAGGTTCCCGCGGAACGCACGCCTAGCTGCGCGTACGTGCGCTATCGGTCAACGCCGCCGCTGCTCCACGAACAAACTGTTGCATCGCTACGGTTATTGCTATAGCTTTGCCCCATCGCGCTACGGAACATCTGGCGCCCGACCCGAGGAGCTACGAATGAACGCAGTGGGACTGGACGGACTGCCGGTCGGCGAGTGCACCCACGACCCGGACCGCTGGGTGACGACCGCCGACGAGGACGCCAAGACCATCTGCCGGCTGTGCCCGCGCCGCTGGGCCTGCGCCCGCGAAGCCGTCGAGCTGCCTCGCGCCGAAGGTCTGTGGGCCGGCATCGTCATCCCCGAGGGCGGGCGCGGACGCACGTTCGCCCTGCGTCAGCTGCGTTCGCTCGCCGAGCAGAACGGCTACGCGGTACGGGCCCGCCGTCTCTTCCTCGAGTCCGCCTAGCAACGCGCCTCGCTGCCGGTTTCGAGGGGACGGCAGCGGGGTCGCGAAATTGGTGCCCGCCGCAGGAACAACTTTCGGCGTCGGGCCGTTAAACTATCCGTACGGCTCCGGACAATGCCCCGGGTACCACCCCTTAAGTCGCCGAGAGCGACCACTTGCCGAGAGGCGCATAGGCGGAGTCGTACTTGGAAGCCGCCGACGCTCACGCGTCGGCGGCTCTCCTCGTTTCTGGGGCACCAACGGGTCCCGCCTGTGGATGAAATCGCGACTGTGGATGGATCCCCGGATCTGTCACCCGCCGCTCCTAGCGTTTCGGGCATGACGTACTGGATCAACACGGTCAGCCGCGGACACGTCGAACGCGGCGTGGCCGGCGGTTTCACTCAGGCCAACCACGGCAAGCCGCACATGCTGCGCAAGATGGCGAAGGACGACTGGATCGTCTTCTACTCGCCGAAGACCGACCATCCCGACGGCGCGCCGCTGCAGGCGTTCACCGCCATCGGCCAGGTCACCGACGACGAGGTCTATCAGGCCGACCTCGATCCGGAGTTCCAACCGTGGCGGCGGGGCATGCGGTTCGAGCCGTGCGTCGAGACGCCCATCCGGCCGCTCCTCGACGACCTCGACTTCGTGGTCGACAAGACCCGCTGGGGCTACCGCTTCCGCGCGGGCACCTTCGCGATCGACGAGCACGACTTCGAGGTGATCCGCGCGGCGATGACCGGGTAGGCGCCACGCCGCGGAACTACTGTTGGAGCGGTGAGCAACACCGAGGCGGCACCCGACGAAGTCGCCTGCGGCGCATCGCCCTTCGACGCGGTCTCGACCGGCATCCTGCACCCGCGCGACGTACCGCTCGGCGGTCCGCGCGCCATCCGGGTGCGGCGCACGCTGCCGCAGCGGGAGCGGTCCATGGTCGGTGCCTGGTGCTTCGCCGATCACTACGGTCCGCACTCCGTCGCGTCGAGCACCGGGATGGACGTGCCGCCGCATCCGCACACCGGTCTGCAGACGGTGAGCTGGCTGTTCGAGGGCGAGATCGAGCACCGGGACAGCTCGGGCGTGCACGCGATGGTGCGGCCGGGGGAGCTGAATCTGATGACGGCCGGCGCGGGGATCTGCCACTCCGAGGTGTCGACGGCGGACACCCGGACGCTGCACGGGGCACAGCTGTGGGTGGCCCTGCCCGACTCCGATCGCGACACCGCGCGCGACTTCGCCCACTACGTCCCCACTCCCCGCACCGTGGGCGACGCGACGGTCCGCGTCTTCCTCGGCGAACTGGCCGGCGACCGCTCCCCCGTCCACGCGTTCACGCCGCTGCTCGGCGCACAGGTCGACGTCGCGCCGCGGAGCACCGTCACCTTCGACGTCGACCGCGGGTTCGAGCACGGCGTGCTGCTCGACCAGGGTGACGTGGAGGCGCGCGGCGACGCGCTCGGCACCGGCGACCTCTGGTACCAGTCCCCCGGTGCCGACGAGATCACCCTGGTCAACCGTGGCGACGCACCGGCACGGGTCCTGATCCTGGGCGGCCCGCCGTTCGCCGAGGAGATCGTCATGTGGTGGAACTTCGTCGGCCGCACCCACGACGAGATCGTCGAGTTCCGCGACGAGTGGCACCATCGAGGAGAGCGCTTCGGCGAGGTGTCCGGGTACCCGGGCCCGAGCCTTTCCGCTCCACCCCTGCCCAACGGCAGGCTGCGACCACGTCCGAATCCCGGCCACTGAGGGAGCCCGATGAGTTCCGAGACCACCGACAAGACCGGCGCCACCGCCACCGTCACCGAGGAGCCCGGCCGGTTCACCATCGCCGTCGACGGCGAGACCGTGGGCCTCGCCGACTTCCACGACCGCGCCGGTGCCCGGGTCTTCCCACACACCGAGATCGACACCGCCTTCGAGGGCCGCGGGCTCGGGACGATCCTGGTCGCGCACGCGCTACAGGCGACGAAGGCCGCCGGGCTGCGCATCGTCCCCACCTGCTCGATGGTCGCCCACTACGTCGACAAGCATCCCGAGTACGCCGACGTCACCGACGTCGACTGACCCGACGCGGGCCGCATGATCGTCGGCACCCCGGGTACGGCGCAGGCATGACCGTCTCCACCCACATCCCTGCCCGCACGCTGACGACGTCGCTCGGCGTCACCAGCCTCGCCGTCGGCGCGTCGGAGATCGCCTCCCCGGACGCGGTAGCCCGGCTGGCCGGCGTCGTCCCCACCGACCGAACGCGTCGGGCACTCCGCCTGCTCGGGGTCCGCGAGTGGGGGCACGGCGCAGCGATCCTGGCGGGGTCGCCGAAGCTGGTGTGGACCCGGGTGGTCGGCGACGTGCTCGACGTGACGCTGCTCGCCAGGGCCCTGGCCGCACCCGGCGCCGACCGCAGGCGCGGTGCCTTCGCGATGGGCGTTCTGGCCGTGATCGGCGCCGCCGACGCGTGGGCGGCGAAGCAGGCACTCGACGCCTAGCCCGGCGCTACTCCGTGGTGGTCGAGAACACCACCGTGCGCCGGCCGCCCGCCTTCGCCTCGTACATGGCGCGATCGGCCAGCCGCAGCAGCGCGGCGTCGTCGCGGACGTCGCCCGGGCCGGTCTCCACCACGCCCATGCTGGCACCCATCTGCACCGCGAACCCGGTGAGCATGACGGGCTCGGCCATCAGCGATCGGATGCGCTCGGTCATCGACCGCAGTTCGTCGGCGGTGAACCGGCCGACCAGCAGCACGACGAACTCGTCTCCGGCGAACCGGCAGACCACGTCCTCCTTGCGGACGGCGTTCCGCAGGCGCTGCGCGGCGGCCTGGATCGTCAGGTCGCCCGCGTCGTGACCGAGCGAGTCGTTCACGCCCTTGAGGTCGTCGAGGTCGATGAACAGGACGGCGGCGAGGCTGCCCTCCCGGCGCAGCTCGGCCACGCTGTCCATCAGATGGGTCCGGTTCGGCAGACCCGTCAGCGGATCGTGCAGAGCCTGCTGCGCCAACCGGTCGCGGGCGAGCCGCTCCGAACTCACGTCACGAAACGAGATCAGCACCGCGCTCTTACGACCCTCCTCGGGGTTGAGCCGACGCGTGCTGATCGACAACCAGCGGGCCTCGCCGCCCTCCGGTGCAGCCTTGCGGGCCTCCCCGTGGAACGGCGTGCCGTACTTGATCGTGTTGATGACCGGCGGCTCGCTGGGCGGCTGGATCGGATGGCCGTCGACGTCGAAGACGGCGTACTCCCAGTTCTCGGCCCAGTGCCGGGTGAGTTCGCGGTAGCCCACCACCAGCTCGTCGCCCGCGATCCCCAGCAGTCGCCGCACGGCGGGGTTCACCGACAGGACCTGCCCGGTGGGGTCGAGCACCAGCACGCCCTCGTCGAGCGAACTCACCACGTTCTCGAAGTGTTGCTCGGCACGCCGCAGCGCCGTCTGGTCGGTGCACAGCAGCACGTAGCCGTCGTCCATCGCGGCGGCCGACACCCGCACCGTCCGCGGCGTCCCGTCGGCGGCGTAGTGGGTGTCGGTGACGACCCCGCTCTCCATCAGGATCTTCTGCGGATTGAGTTCGGCGCCAACGGCTTCGCTGACCGGACGGCCCAACACCTCGGCGGCGGTCCGGCCGTACACGGTCTCGGCGGCGGGGTTCCAACTCGTCACGTCGCCGGCGCTGGTGGTCGCGATGATCGCGTCGGAGGCGTGATGCACGAGTGCCGCCTGGTAACTGAGTGACGCCTGCGCCGCCTTCTGCGCGGAGACGTCGCGGAAGATCACCTGGTAGGCGGGCTCGCCGCTCCACACCGTCAGCACGCTGACCGCCTCGACGTCGAGGCGGGTTCCGTCGAGCCGCGTCATGACGGCCTCCGACGACTCGGAGATGTCACCTTGGCGCCGCAGGCCGGAGATGCGATCGAGCATCGCCGGAATGGACTGCGCCTCAACGAAGGTCGTAATCAGGTTGCCGACGAGCTGTTCGGCGGATTCGGCCCGCATCCACCGGATGCCGGCCTTGTTGACGTAGACGACGCGGCCCGCCTGGTGCACGCAGATGGCGTCTGGGCTGTGTTCGAGCAGGCGACGGTACCGCTCGTCGGCGGACTCTCTGCTGGCCTCGGACAGTTCCGCTGGGGAGTCGTCGGTCGTGCTGACGTCCGCCGCGGCGTTGCCCTCGTCAGCGTCCAGTGTCACACGGTCCTCAGCGAGTTAGCTCGGCGTCCAAGCAACCACGGTAACACCGATCTACCTGGTCTCCAGTGCAGTGATTTTCGATTCACCCGACTGGTCAATATGGCCGCGCTGGCGGTTAATCAGAGGAGACGACGCCCCGCCGGGGCTCGACGACTCGAAGGTAGGACAGGACATGGGTGCACCAATCGTTGCCGACAGCGCGACCAACATCATCGGCGTCGGCGCCGTCACCGGATACGGGTGGGGCGTCGAGCCGCTGTGGGAGGGGCTGCTCAGCGGCAAGCCCGCGGCCGACCTCGTCCCGGGCTACGGCGCCGAGGGCGAGTCGGCGTGGCTGGCCCGGGTGCCCGCGGGCGGCGACCAGCGCGACGGCGCCAGCCGGTCGGCGCGGGCCATGCGGTTCGCCGCGCGCGAGGCCATCGCCGGCGCCACCCGGCGCGGCTGGACGCCCGGCCGGCGGGTGGGACTGCTGCACGCCGTCGTCATCCCCGAGATCGAGGAATGGCGTCAGTTCTACCTCGACGACGGCGGCGAGCGGAAGGTGCGCGAGTACCTCGCGCTCATGCCGTCCACGCCCGTGTCGATGCTGATGCAGGAGTACGGCTTTCACGGTCCCGCGATGAACGTGTCCGCGATGTGCGCTTCCGGCAACGCCGGCCTGATCACCGCCAAGACGTGGCTGGACACCGGCATGGTCGACGACGTCGTCTTCATCGCCACCGACCTGTCCCTCACCCCCGAGAACGTCGAGCACTTCGTCAAGCTCGGCGTGGCGATCGTGGACGTCGAGCCGCTCGACGCGTGCCGGCCGTTCCAGCAGGGCAGCCGCGGGTTCGCGGTCGGCGAGGCGTCGGTGAGCTTCGTGCTCTCCGGCCGGGGCGACGCGCCGTACGCCGAGCTGCGCGGCGGCGCGATGACCCACGACGCCTTCCACGTGACCTCCGTGGACCCCGCCCGCACGCAGGTCGACGAGTGCGTCCGCGAGGCCCTGCGCGCCGCGGACGTCCGGCCCGAGGACGTTCGCTACATCAACGCCCACGGTCCCGGCACCAGGCAGTGCGACACCGCCGAGGCCGGCGTGCTCGATGAGATCTTCGAGGGCCGCCCCGAGATCTTCTCGGTGAAGCCGCTGGCCGGGCATTGCCAGGGCGCGGCGGCGGCCGTCGAGGTGGCGGCGACGGCGCTGGGCTACGAGCACGGCGTCATCCCCGCGCCGCCCACCGTGGCACCGGGCCACCCGCGCCTGCTGGACGGCGCGACCCGCATCGACGGCGGGGTCACGCTCAAGACGTCGCTCGGCATGGGTGGGCAGAACTCGGCGGTGGTGCTGGCGCCGCCCCGGATGAGTGCGGCGTAGCGCGGGACGGCGACGGGGCGCGCCCACCCGCCCCGTTATCGTCGGACGCGATGACGACACCTCCCGCCCAGGCGTACTTCGTCCCCGACGGCGATGCCTTCGTGCCCACCGCGATGGCGAAGGGGCCGTGGGGCTCCTCGATCAGCGGCAACTTCGTCGGCGGCATGCTCGGCCGTGCCGCCGAACGCGCCGTCGACCCCGGCCTGCAGCCGGCCAGGCTCACCGTCGACCTGTTGCGGCCCGTGGCGATGGCTCCGATCCTGTTGCGCACGAACGTGGTTCGCGAGGGCCGCCGACTCGTGCTGGTCGACGTCGCACTGAGCCAGGACGATGTCGTGGTCTCCCGCGCGAGCGCCCTGTTCCTCCGCCGGGGCGACCAGCCGCCCGGTGCGGTGTGGACCGCGCCCGTCGCGATGCCGCCCGCCCCGCCCGAGACCGTCGACGCTCCGGAGGGGACGTCGATGATGGTGTGGGCGTACGGCAAGGACCCCGATGCCGCCGGCCGGAGCTTCGACCTGACCCAGTGGCAGCACGACGGTCCGAAATCGGTCTGGCTGCGCGACCTCGGTCCGCTGGTCGAGGGCGAACACACGACGCCGTTCGTCCGCGCCGCGATGGCGGGCGACGTCGCGAGTTCCCTCACCCACTTCGGCACCGACGGCCTGCACTACATCAACGCCGACTACACCCTGACGCTCAGCCGGCTGCCCGTCGGATCCGACGTCGGCCTGATGGCCCTGTCGCACACCAGCGACGACGGCGTCGGCACGGGGACGGCGGCGATGTTCGACCGCGGCGGGCTGATCGGCTCGGCGACCGCCACCGCACTGGCGAACCCCGGCTTCACGCCGCGGGCGACGGGCTAGCCGAGGTACTGCGCGGTGGTGCCGCCGACCGGCATCTCGGGCATGCCGAGCTTGCGGTGATCCCAGCTGCGCAACCGCGACGGCACCACGCGAACGGCGATGCGGTTGTTCATCATCTGGTCGACGAACGGCTTCATCTCGTCGGTGTACGGGCCGGTGTAGCGCTCCCAGACGCTGACGCCGACGCGGTGCAGCAGATCCGGGTCGTCGTCCACGATCTCGGCGGTGCCGTCGATGGAGACGCCGCGCAGGGTGTCGTAGGTCAGACCGTCCTCGATCATCACGGTGACGGTGGGATCGCGCCGGAGGTTGACCGCCTTCTGCGACTTCGCCTTCGTCTCGAACCAGATCTCGCCGTCGAGCACGGCGTACCACATGGCGACCAGGTGCGGCCGTCCTCCGGGCGACAGCGTCGCCATGGTGGCCGTGCGGCTGCGATCGATGAACTCGACGATCTCGTCGTCGGACATGACGATCTTCGAGCGTTCGTTTCTACCCACGGTCCATCCTTACCAGGAGACCGCGGCTGCGACCATCACCGGGATGCCGCCGCGCACGACCCGGTGCTGCGCGGCCGTCCTGCGGGAGAAGTCAGGCGATCCGGCCGAGCAGCGGCAGCAGCACCCGCTGGCGGGCGCAGGACACGTCGGCGAAGTAGCGCAGCGCCTCCGGCACCGAGCGGGCGACGGCGCACGCGTTCTCGTCGACGCCGAGCGCGACGGTGACCTCGTCGGACGCCACCAGCGCGAACTCGACACCCACCGCCTCGCACGCGGTGCGCACCTCGTCGGCCAGCGCGCCGCAGCGGGAGTCGACCCCGTCGACGCCGCCCAGGTCCAGGACGACGCTGTCGTCGAGGACGTGGCGGAGCACGCGGGCGGCAACCCGGTCGACGTTGGCGGCGGTGATGGATCCACTGACGGTCACCACGGTCGCCAGGCGGCGGCTGTAGGCGCGGATGACCGCGCCGTCGAACTCCTGGGCCGGGTTGCCGTCGCGGAAGGAGCGGATCGCGGTCACGGTCTGAGTGGTCGTGTGAGCCATCTCGGGTCCCTCCGTCGTGGTGTGTTGACCTCAACGTATGCCGCAAATCTAAGGCGACGGACGCGGTGCTCTAATGGATTGTTGAGAAAGGGTTTTCGCCCGATCTCGGAATCGCCGGCAATCCCGACCCGAATGTTTGACGCGCGACGGGCTGGGTATACCCGACGGCCTTCGAGCGCGCCGTCGTCGATCGCGGCCCTCCCCCCGACGCTGGTACGGGTTAATCTCGGAAAAGCACCGCGCCCGCCTCACCAGATCGTCAGGACATGAATCGACCCTCTCACGTGGTGGCAGCGCTGGTTGCCGTCTGCTCGATCCTCCTCATGGCGGGCTGCTCGACGGTCACGGAGGGCCGTGCGGTGTCCACGCTGTACGACCCGTTCCGGGCCGGCGGCCTGCCCGCCCAGGACGGTCCGAGCGGCGTGCGGGACGACTCCCCCGCCCCGACCGGCCAGGTCGAGGGCAGTGACGGCGGGGACATCGACAAGCTCGCCCTGCTGTCGGTCAACGACATCACCGACTTCTGGCAGCAGAACTACGCGGCGTCGCTCGGCGGCCAGTTCGTCCCGATCGAGACGCTGCGGTCCTACGACTCGGAGGATCCGTCCAGCCCCGCGGTCTGCGGCGCCGACACCTACGGCGAGCCCAACGCCTTCTACTGCCCGAGCCGCAACACGATGGCGTGGGATCGCAGCGTCATGGTGCCGATCGGCCGGCAGTTCTTCGGCGACGTGTCGATCGCGGCGCTCATGGCACATGAGTACGGCCACGCCATCCAGCAGATGGCGGGACTGGCCGACGACGACACCCCCGTCATCGTCATGGAGCAGCAGGCCGACTGCTTCGCCGGCACCTACATCCGGTGGGTCGCCGAGGGCAATTCGCCGCGTTTCGACCTGAGCACCGGCGACGGCCTCAATCACGTTCTGGCAGCTGCGGTTACGCTCCGCGACCCCATCCTGCGGCCCGGCGACGACGCACTGCTCGAGGAGGGTCACGGCACCGCGCTGGACCGGGTGAGCGCCTTCCAGATCGGCTTCGTCGCCGGCGCATCGGAGTGCACCACCATCGACATGGGCGAGATCGAGCAGCGCCGCGGCGACCTGCCGATGGCGCTGCCCACCGACGAGTACGGCGAGGTGCAGGCCGGCGAGGTGGCGCTCGACGAGGGCACCCTGAGCCTGCTGATGGACGTCCTCGGCCAGGTGTACGAGCCCGCCGAGCCGCCGACGCTGTCCTTCGACCCGGTCGCCTGTGCCGACGCGCAGCCGAGTCCGCCGGCGTCCTACTGCCCGTCGACCAACACGATCTCGGTCGACCTGGGCGCGATGCAACAGCTCGGTGCGGCAGCCGACGAGTCGAATTACGTTCTGCTGCAGGGCGACAACACGGCGCTGTCGGTGCTGACGTCGCGGTACGCCCTCGCCGTGCAGCACGAACGCGGCGACGCCCTGGACACGCCCGTCGCGGCGCTGCGCACGGCGTGCCTCACCGGCGTCGCACAGGCCGCCATGGCCGACACCGTCACGCTGCCGAGTGGCCAGAGCCTGGCGCTCACCGCGGGCGACCTCGACGAGGCCGTCGCCGGCCTGCTGACCAACGGCCTCGCGGCGAGCAACGTCGACAGCCAGACCGTGCCCGCGGGGTTCACCCGGATCGTCGCCTACCGCTCGGGCCTCCTCGGTGACCGCGACCTCTGCTACGCGCGCTTCCGGTAGTCCATTACTGCCACGCTCCGCTCAATCACTGCCAACGGAAATTCTTTCCCTGACCTGCCGGTTATGCCCATCAGAACGCTCACCTAGAGCGAATGAGGGAAAGAGGAAGACCATGAAGAAGTTCGGATTCGCCAGCACCATCGCCGCAGGTTTCGCCGCCGCCATGTTCGCTCTGGCAGCCCCGGCCTCCGCCGGCATCGACCACCACACCTGGATCAACGACATCCAGCAGCAGGCCACCGTCGGCTCCGCCCAGTCCACCGTGGGCAACGGCCGCTAAGCACCAGCTTGATAGGAGGGGCATCCGCTACGGCGGGTGCCCCTCCTTCGTATTTGGGGTGTTGCGCCGAACCGGAGAGTCACGTCGCTGCGCGGGCGCGATCGCGACAGTGGCTTCCGTCTCGGCGAGGGCCTGTCGCGAGATAGCGCTCACGGCTGTCAGGTGGCCCGCGTAGCGACCGTCAGCGCTATCTCGCGCGGCGCGCCCGCCCCTGGCCCGTCGCGAGAGTTGCGTTCTGTAGACGCCCACTCGCACATCCCCGCCACAACGCGACTCTCACGCGAGACTGCCGCCACGGCCGTGAGCGAGGCCGCATCGCGACCCTCGCCGCAGTCTCAACGCATCCGCAGAACCCCGGAAAACACGAAGGCCGCGAACCCCGGAGGATTCGCGGCCGTCGCGCTCGAACTCATTGTGGGCGAAGGGGGACTTGAACCCCCACGTCCCGAAGGACACTGGCACCTGAAGCCAGCGCGTCTGCCATTCCGCCACTCGCCCCAACAACCGGGAAAGGCTATCACGCACCGGCGCTCCTCCCCCAACCGCGCCGATCAGCCTGGCCGTAAGCCGCTGACCAGCCGCGATCGGATTCTCAGAGTTCTGGTGGTCACGCCGACAGGGCCTCGGCCGATACCATGCCCTCAAGAGATCCGCTCCGCGACACGCGGGGCGGTGCGAACCGGCGAGACGACGAAGCGAGGTGTGCAGGGCGATGGGTCTGGTGGGCCGCTTCGAACGCAAACTCGAGTCGAGTGTCGGCGACGCGTTCGCCAGGGTCTTCGGCGGGTCGATCGTCCCGCAGGAGGTCGAGGTGATGCTTCAGCGCGAGGCCGACGCCAAGACCAGGGAACTCGGCGGTCGCCACATTTTGGCACCGAACGAGTACGTCATTACCCTCAGTGTGCCCGACCATCAGAAGGTGAGCGCCGACCCCGACCTCACGTCGACCAGTTTTGCCAGACACCTGGAGGGATACATCCATGACCAAGGGTGGCAAACGTATGGTGAGGTGGTCGTCAGATTCGAACCATCACCGACCCTGCACACAGGCCAGTTTCGCGTCCGCGGAGCGGTCAACCCCGATACTCGTTCTGACCCGGCGGGCGCATCCGCCCCTGCCACACCAGACCGCGAGCACACCGCAGAACCAGGAGTTGCATCGATGACTGACAACCCGACGTACCGCGGCGGCGGCCAGGGCCAGGGCGGCCAGGGCCAGCAGCCCGGCGACGAGTACTACGACTACGGCCGCGGCCAGGGCGACGATCCCCGCCGCCCGCAGCCCCCCGAGGGCGGCTATCCGCCTCCTCCCCCCGGCGCACCCGGTTACCCGCCGGCGCAGGGCGGCTACAACCAGGGCGGCTACCCCGAGCAGGGTGGCTACCAGGACCAGGGCGGCTACTCCGACGGGGGCTACGCGCCGCCGTCGTACGAGCAGCGTCCCCCGGCCGGCGGCTACGACCAGCCCCAGGGCGGCTACAACCCCGGCGGCCAGGGCTACCCGCCCGCGCAGGGCGGCGGCTACAACCAGGGCGGCTACGCGCCTCCGAGCGCCCCTCCCGGCCCGCCCGCCGGTGACTACGACTACGGCCGTCAGGGCGCCCCGCAGCGCCACGACGACTACGGTCGCCCCGAGTCGCGTCCGTCCTACCCCGACCAGGGTGGCTACGGCGACCAGGGCGGCTACCCCGACCAGGGCGGCTACCCGGAGCAGGGCGGCTACGGCGATCAGGGTGGCTACGGCCAGAACTATGGCGGCCAGCCGCAAGGCGGCTACGGCGCCCCCGCGGGCTACGACTACGGCCAGCCGCCCGCCCAGCAGGGCTACGGCGACCAGGGCTACGGCGCGCAGGGCGGTTACGGCGACGCCGGCTACGGCCAGCAGGCCGGATACGGCGGCGGCTACGGCGCAGGCGCGGGTGTGGCCGGCGCGAACGTCACGCTGCAGCTCGACGACGGCAGTGGCCGCACCTACCAGCTCCGCGAGGGCGCCAACGTGATCGGACGCGGCCAGGACGCACAGTTCCGGCTCCCCGACACCGGCGTCTCGCGTCGCCACCTCGAGATCCGCTGGGACGGCCAGGTCGCCCTGCTGTCGGACCTCAACTCCACCAACGGCACCACGGTGAACAACGCCCCGGTGCAGGAGTGGCAGCTGGCCGACGGCGACGTGATCCGACTCGGCCACTCCGAGATCATCGTTCGCGTCCACTAGTCGCAGAGGACTCGAACGGGTCACGGCCTCGGCGCAGCCTCTTCACGCCGGTCGACGTCCAAGTATCGTGACGTTGCCTGCGGGTTGGTCGGCGGGTCGGAGAGCTACATCGGGACGGTGACGGAGAGGACGTCGGATGCAGGGGTTGGTTCTGCAGCTGACGCGTGTCGGTTTCCTGTTGCTGCTGTGGCTCTTCATCTGGTCTGTGCTCAGGGTTCTGCGCACCGACATCTACGCGCCCACCGGCGCGGTGATGGTGAAGCGCGGCCTGGCCCTGCGCGGCACGCTGCTGCCGAACCGGCAGCGGAACGTCGTGCGGCAGCTGGTGGTCACGGAGGGCGCGCTGGCCGGCACCCGCATCACGCTCGGCACGCAGCCGGTGCTGATCGGCCGGGCCGACGACTCGACGCTGGTGCTCACCGACGACTACGCGTCGACACGGCACGCCAGGCTGTCGCAGCGGGGGTCGGAATGGTACGTCGAAGACCTAGGATCGACCAACGGCACATACCTTGACAGGGCGAAGGTGACTACGGCGGTAAGGGTTCCGATGGGGACGCCGGTACGGGTCGGCAAGACGGTAATCGAGCTGCGCCCGTGACCCTCGTACTCCGCTACGCGGCGCGCAGCGACCGCGGTCTGGTCCGCGCCAACAACGAGGACTCCGTGTACGCCGGTGCGCGCCTGCTGGCGCTCGCCGACGGCATGGGTGGCCACGCCGCGGGTGAGGTGGCCTCGCAGCTGGTGATCGCCGCGCTCGCCCACCTCGACGACGACGAGCCCGGCGGCGATCTGCTGAGCAAGCTCAACGACGCGGTGCACGAGGGCAACTCGGCGATCGCGGCGCACGTGGAGTCCGACCCCGAACTCGAGGGCATGGGCACCACGCTCACGGCGATCCTGTTCGCGGGCAACCGGCTTGGGCTCTGCCACGTCGGCGACTCGCGCGGCTACCTGCTCCGCGACGGCGAACTCAACCAGATCACCAAGGACGACACGTTCGTCCAGACGCTGGTCGACGAGGGACGAATCACCGCCGAGGAGGCGCACAGCCATCCGCAGCGGTCGCTGATCATGCGGGCGCTCACCGGCCACGAGGTCGAGCCCACCCTCACCGTCCGCGAGGCCAAGCCCGGCGACCGCTACCTGCTGTGCTCCGACGGGCTGTCCGACCCCGTCAGCAAGGAAACCATCGCCGAGGCGCTGCAGATGGAGGACGTGGCCCAAAGCGCGGACCGTCTCATCGAATTGGCGCTGCGCGGCGGCGGACCGGACAACGTGACCGTGGTGGTCGCCGACGTCGTCGACTACGACTACGGCCAGACCCAGCCGATCCTCGCCGGCGCGGTCTCCGGCGACGACGACCAGACGGCGCCACCCAACACCGCGGCGGGACGCGCGGCGGCGTTCAACCCGAAACGTACGGCCGCGGCGGCGAAGCGGCCGGCGATCGAGCCGGAGCCGCCGCCCAAGAAGCGGTCGCGCCGCATGATGCTCATCGCCGCCGTCGTCCTGGTCCTGCTGCTCGGCGCCGGACTCTTCGTGGGCCGCACGATCATTCGTGACAACTACTACGTCGCCGAACACGACGGTGCGGTGTACGTCCTGCGCGGCGTGCAGGGATCGCTGCTGGGCATGCCGCTGCAGGAGCCGTTCCTGGTGGCCTGCCTCGATGACCGCGGCGACCTGAAGATCATCGGCGCCGGGGACGACCGCGGCGGCTGCCAGACGCTCAAGATCGGCGACCTGCGCGAGTCCGAGCGCGCCCAGGTCAGCGCGGGGCTGCCCACCGGATCCGTCGACGACGCCATCCGCCAGCTGCGCGATCTGGGGACCGACTCGCTGCTCCCGATCTGCGCGGCCGCCGCGCCCGTCGCCACCAGCACCTCGCCGCCGCCCCCGACGAGCGGGACGCCCACCACCACGCCGTCGCGCGGACCGCTGCCCGGCCCGGCCCCGGAAACGCCGACCACCGTCACCTCGCCCGCGCCGTCGCCCACCGTGACGGCCCTGCCCCCACCCCCGCAGGAGCCGGGCACCAACTGCCGGGCTGCGTCATGACCACCGCGCCGCAGGCGGCCGTCACCGTTGCTCCGCCGATGCCCACCCGGCGCAACGCCGAACTGCTGCTGCTGTGCTTCGCCGGCGTCATCACCATGGTGGCGCTGCTGATCGTCGAGGCCAACCAGGAACAGGGCCTCAGCTGGGATCTGCTGCAGTACCTCGTCGGGTACGTCGGGCTGTTCGCCGGCGCGCACCTGGCGATCCGCCGGTTCGCCCCGTACGCCGACCCGCTGCTGCTGCCGGTCGTCGCGCTGCTCAACGGCCTCGGCCTGGTGATGATCCACCGGCTCGACCTCTCGGTCGCCCCCGGCGCCGACCGCGGCCCGAGCGCCAACCAGCAGATGCTGTGGACGCTGCTCGGGGTCGTCGCCTTCGCGCTGGTGATCGCCTTCCTGACCGACCACCGGATGCTCACCCGCTACGGCTACGTGTTCGGCCTCACGGGCCTGGTGCTGCTCGTCATCCCCGCGGTGCTGCCGCGGTCGATGTCCGAGCAGAACGGCGCGAAGATCTGGATTCGCCTGCCGGGCTTCTCGATTCAGCCCGCCGAGTTCTCCAAGATCCTGCTGCTGATCTTCTTCGCCTCGGTGCTGGTGTCCAAGCGCAGCCTGTTCACCAGCGCGGGCAAGCACGTCCTCGGCATGAACCTGCCCCGCCCGCGCGACCTCGCCCCGCTATTGGTCGCGTGGATCGCCTCGGTGGGCGTCATGGTGTTCGAGAAGGACCTCGGCACGTCGCTGCTCCTCTACGCCTCGTTCCTGGTGCTGGTCTACGTCGCGACCGAGAAGATCAGCTGGGTGCTGCTGGGCCTGGGGCTGTTCGCCGTGGGCAGCGTGGTGGCGTTCCACCTGTTCGGACACGTCCGGGTGCGCGTGCAGACCTGGCTGGACCCGTTCGCCGATCCCGACGGCGCCGGCTACCAGATGGTGCAGTCGCTGTTCAGCTTCGCCACCGGCGGCATCTTCGGCACCGGACTGGGCAACGGCCAGCCCGGCACCGTCCCCGCCGCGTCGACCGACTTCATCATCGCCGCGGTCGGCGAGGAGCTCGGCCTGGTCGGCTTCGCGGGCGTCCTCATGCTCTACACGATCGTGATCATCCGCGGCCTGCGCACGGCCATCGCCGTGCGGGACAGCTTCGGCAAGCTGCTCGCCGCGGGCCTCGCGTCGACGCTCGCGATCCAGCTGTTCATCGTCGTCGGCGGCGTGACCAAGCTGATCCCGCTCACCGGGCTCACCACCCCGTGGATGTCGTACGGCGGCTCGTCGCTGCTCGCCAACTACGTGCTGCTGGCGATCCTCGTCCGCATCTCGCACTCCGCGCGCCGCCCGATCGACACCAAGGCCGCGCCCCCGGCGCCGATCGCCTCCGCCGGCACGGAGGTGATCTCGAAGGTATGAACACCTCCCTGCGCCGCATCTCCGTGACGATCATGGTGCTGATCGTGCTGCTGCTCGGAAACGCCACCCTCACACAGGTATTCACCGCCGACGGGTTGCGGTCGGACCCGCGCAACCAGCGCGTGCTGCTCGACGAGTACTCCCGCCAGCGCGGCCAGATCACCGCGGGCGGGCAGCTGCTCGCCTACTCCGTGGCCACCGACGGCCGGCTGCGGTTCCTGCGCGTCTACCCGAACCCCATGGCGTACGCGCCGGTGACGGGCTTCTACTCGCTGCAGTACTCCAGCACCGGCCTCGAGCGCGCCGAGGGCAGCGTCCTCAACGGCTCCGACGAGCGGCTGTTCGGCCGGCGTCTCGCCGACTTCTTCACCGGCCGCGACCCCCGCGGCGGCAACGTCGGCACCACCCTGATCCCCGAGGTCCAGGAAGCCGCGTGGGACGCGATGTCCACCGGCTGCAACGGACCGTGCAAGGGTTCGGTGGTGGCGCTGGAACCGTCGACCGGCAAGATCCTGGCGATGGTGTCCGCACCGTCGTACGACCCCAACCTGCTGGCCAGCCACGACGGCGACGAGCAGTCGGCGGCCTGGGAGCGGCTCCGCGACGACCCCGAGTCGCCGCTGGTGAACCGCGCGATCTCCGAGACGTACCCGCCCGGGTCGACGTTCAAGGTGATCACCACCGCCGCCGCCCTGCAGGCCGGCGCGAACCCCAACACGCAGGTGACCGCGGCGTCGCGGATCCCGCTGCCGGACAGCACGGCATCGCTGGAGAACTACGGCGGCTCGTCCTGCGGCAACGGCGCCACCACCACCCTGCGCGAGGCGTTCGCGCGGTCGTGCAACACGGCGTTCGTGCAGCTGGGCATCGACACCGGCGCCGACAAGCTGCGCGACACCGCGAAGGCCTTCGGGATCGACTCGGCCCCCGAGCCGATCCCGCTCCAAGTGGTGCCATCCACCCTCGGTCCCATGGGCGACGGCGCCGCCGTGGGCATGTCCAGCATCGGGCAGAAGGACGTCGCACTCACGCCGCTGCAGAACGCGATGGTGGCCGCCACCATCGCCAACGGCGGCGTCGAGATGAACCCCCATCTGGTAGCTGATCTCAAGGGCCCCGACCTGGCCAACATCAGCACCACCGCCCCGAGCGAGGCGCGCAGAGCCGTGTCCTCGCAGGTCGCAACTACACTTACGGAACTGATGATTGGCGCCGAACAGGTGACTCAGCAGAAGGGAGCCATCCCCGGCGTGCAGATCGCTTCCAAGACGGGGACGGCCGAGCACGGCTCCGATCCGCGCAACACACCGCCCCATGCCTGGTACATCGCCTTTGCGCCGGCCAAGGCGCCCAAGGTGGCCGTCGCGGTCCTCGTGGAGAATGGTGGTGACCGACTGTCCGCCACCGGCGGGGCACTGGCCGCCCCGATCGGCCGGGCAACCATCGCCGCCGCACTGCGGGAGGGCTCGTGAGTGCACGCGTCGGAGTGACGCTGTCCGACCGCTACCGGTTGCAGCGACTCATCGCCACGGGCGGTATGGGCCAGGTCTGGGAGGGGCTCGACAGCCGCCTCGGCCGCCAGGTCGCCATCAAGGTGCTCAAGGCCGAGTACTCGACGGACCCCGAGTTCGTCGAGCGCTTCCGCGCCGAGGCCCGCACCGTCGCCATGCTGAACCACCCGGGCATCGCCAGCGTCTACGACTACGGCGAAACCGAACTCGACGGTGACGGACGCACCGCGTACCTGGTCATGGAGCTCGTCAACGGCGAGCCGCTCAACGCGGTGATCAAGCGCGCGGGCCGGCTCTCGCTGCGCCATTCGCTGGACATGCTGGAGCAGACCGGCCGGGCGCTGCAGGTCGCGCACACCGCGGGCCTCGTGCACCGCGACGTCAAGCCCGGCAACATCCTGATCACCCCTACCGGGCAGGTGAAGCTCACCGACTTCGGCATCGCGAAGGCCGTCGACGCCGCCCCGGTGACGCAGACCGGCATGGTGATGGGCACCGCCCAGTACATCGCGCCCGAGCAGGCACTCGGCCACGATGCGACCGCCGCGAGTGACGTGTACTCCCTGGGAGTCGTTGGCTACGAATCGGTTTCGGGTCGACGCCCGTTCACCGGCGAGGGCGCGCTGACCGTTGCGATGAAGCACATCAAGGAGCAGCCGGCGCCGCTGCCCGCCGATCTGCCGCCCAACGTCCGCGAACTCATCGAGATCACGCTCGCCAAGGAACCGGGTCTGCGGTACCGCACCGGTGGCGCGTTCGCCGACGCCGTCGCCGCCGTCCGCGCGGGCCGCCGCCCACCCCGCCCGAACCAGGCGCCGGTCATCGGCCGCGCCGCACCCGCCGCCATCCCGTCGGTGACCCAGGCCCGCTCGGCCGCGGACTTCGCTAGCAGGCCGGTCACCCAGGCCAGGCCCCGGCCCACCGCGGGCACCCACCGGCCGCCGGTCGCGCCGCGCCGCACGTTCTCGTCGGGGCAGCGCGCGCTGCTGTGGGCCGCCGGCGTCCTCGGCGCCCTGGCGATCGTGATCGCGATCCTCATCGTGCTCAACGCCCAGGACCGCAAGGACACCCAACTTCCGCCGCCCACGATCACCAACACGACGATCGTCACGCCCCCACCCTCGCCGTCGGCGATGCCGGTACCGGGCGGTCCGGACGTGGCCGATCCGAGTGACGACGACGTCGCCGGGGTATTAGAGATGGCGGCGCACCTCGGCGCCCCACACGAGCAGACGTTGAGATGACTACCCCCCAGCACCTGTCCGACCGCTACGAACTCGGTGAGATCCTCGGGTTCGGCGGCATGTCCGAGGTCCACATCGCCCGCGACGTCCGGCTCCACCGGGACGTGGCGGTCAAGGTGCTGCGCGCAGACCTGGCCCGCGACCCCAGCTTCTACCTCCGCTTCCGGCGTGAGGCGCAGAACGCCGCGGCGCTGAACCACCCGGCGATCGTCGCCGTGTACGACACGGGGGAGGCCGAGACCTCCACCGGGCCGCTGCCCTACATCGTCATGGAGTATGTCGACGGCGTCACGCTGCGCGACATCGTGCACGCGGACGGCCCGATGGAGCCCCGGCGCGCGATCGAGATCATCGCCGACGCCTGCCAGGCGCTGAACTTCAGCCACCAGCACGGCATCGTGCACCGCGACGTCAAGCCCGCCAACATCATGATCAGCAAGTCCGGCGCCGTGAAGGTCATGGACTTCGGCATCGCCCGCGCGCTGGCCGATGCGGGCAACAGCGTCACCCAGACCGCCGCCGTCATCGGCACCGCCCAGTACCTGTCACCCGAGCAGGCCCGCGGCGAAAAGGTCGACGCCCGCTCCGACGTCTACTCGCTGGGCTGCGTGCTCTACGAGCTGCTCACCGGTGAACCGCCCTTCGTGGGCGACTCCCCGGTGGCGGTGGCCTACCAACACGTCCGCGAGGATCCGATCCCGCCGTCGCAGCGCCACGCCGGCATCAGCCCCGAACTCGACGCCGTCGTGCTCAAGGCGCTCACCAAGAATCCGGACAACCGCTATCAGACGGCCGCCGAGATGCGCGCCGACCTGATCCGCGTGCACAGCGGCGAGGCGCCCGAGGCGCCGAAGGTGTTCACCGACGCCGAACGCACGTCGATGCTGTCGGCGACGCCGCCCGGCGGCCGCAACGCGCCCACCGAGCACATCCCGGCCCACCGGCCGAGCTACCGGGACTCCGAGCGGAACAAGTCGGTGCGACGCTGGCTCGCCGTGGTCGCGGTGCTCGCCGTGCTGACCGTCGTGGTGACCGTCGCGATCAACATGGTCGGCGGCAGCCCCCGCGACCAGCAGGTGCCGGACGTGAAGGGGCAGTCCGCCGAGGACGCCACGGCCGCGCTGCAGAACCGCGGCTTCGAGACCCGCGTCGAGAACAACTCCGACTCCCGGGTGCCGCCGAACCGCGTCATCGACACCGAGCCGGAGGCCGGCACCGCCGTCGCCGCCGGTGACCTGATCACGATCAACGTGTCGTCCGGACCGCGCCAGCAGCAGGTCCCCGACGTCACCACCATGACGCCGCAGCAGGCGATCGACGCGTTGCGCGCCGCCGGCTTCGGGACCGTGCGGACGTCGAACTCCGCGTCGCTGCCCGAGCAGCGCGACCGCGTCATCCTCACCAACCCGCCCGCCAACTCGACCTCGGCGATCACCAACGAGATCACCGTCGTCGTCGGCACCGGGCCGGACCAGAAGCTCGTACCCGATTGCAACTCACTGAGTTTCGAGGACTGCGACGGTCTGCTCAAGCGCACCGGATTCCAGCAGACGTTCCGCGTCGACGTGGACAGCACCCGTCCGGTCAACCAGGTGCTGGGCACCAATCCCGCGGCAGGACAGAACCTTCCGCTGGACACGCTGATCCAGATCCAGGTGTCGCGCGGCAACCAGTTCGTGATGCCGAACCTGCGCGGTCAGTTCTGGGTGGATGCCGAACCGCTGCTGCGCAATTCGTACAACTGGACCGGTGAGCTGATCAAGCTGCCGAACGCCCAGAACAGCGGCGTGCCGAGCAACGGGATCGTGGATCAGAGCCCGGCGACGGGGACACCGTTGAAGTACGGCGACCCGATCACGCTGAGCTTCGCGCAGTAGCCGCCCGAACGGTATCGGCGACCTCCTGCTCGAGCTGAGCCACCAGCGCCTCGGCAGGCGGCTCGCCGCACATCGTCAGCCAGTTGGCCAGCATCCGGTGCCCGCCCTCGGTGAGGATCGACTCCGGGTGGAATTGCACGCCGTGGATGGGCAGCGACTCGTGCTGGACGCCCATGATGACGCCGCCGTCGGTCTTGGCCGTGACCACCAGTGCGCCGGGCAGCGTCTCGGGCAGGATCGTCAACGAGTGGTACCGCGTCGCCGTGAACGGATCCGGCAGACCCCTGAGCACCCCGAGGTCGTCGTGGTGCACGGTGCTGGTCTTGCCGTGCAGCAGCTCCGGCGCGCGGTCGACGGTGCCGCCGAACGCGACGCCGATCGCCTGGTGGCCGAGGCACACGCCCAGCAGGGGCGTCGAGGTCGCGGCACAGGCCTGGACGAGGCCGATCGAGGCCCCCGCGCGCTCGGGGGTACCGGGGCCGGGGCTCAGCAGGATGCCGTCGAAACCCGCCGCGATGGCGTCCGGATCTCCGAGACGCTCGTCGTCGTTGCGCCACACCTCGGCGTCCACCCCCAGCTGACCGAGGTACTGGACGAGGTTGAACACGAAGCTGTCGTAGTTGTCGACGACGAGGACCTGCATCACCCCAGGTTACCGCCCTGCCGAACGTGGGTTACCGC
Organism: Mycobacterium sp. PTI7; assembly: GCF_056679845.1. Classification (NCBI taxonomy): domain Bacteria; kingdom Bacillati; phylum Actinomycetota; class Actinomycetes; order Mycobacteriales; family Mycobacteriaceae; genus Mycobacterium; species Mycobacterium sp. PTI7. The sequence goes on along the minus strand of NZ_CM155252.1, from coordinate 5,008,970 downwards.
CACGGTCCACCGACGATCCGCGTCACACGGGCCCACACTCGACGGCCGACGATCAGTACCCGAGTGGACCCGCCGGCGTCGCGAAGCGCAGCCGCACCGGGGGCTGGTAGCCGACGACCTCGACCTCGTCGCGTGCCTCCTCGGTGTAGCCGAGGCCGAACCGGGTGACGTAGCGCCGGTACAGCGTGACCAGGGGAGCGGCGGCCAGGGCGGACTGCATCGCGGACACGTCGCCGACCGCGGTGATGACGTACGGCGGGCTGTAGGTACGGCCGTTGAGCAGCAGCGTGTTGCCGACGCAGCGGGGTGCGGACGTGCCGATGATGCGCTGATCCTGCATCTGGATGCCCTCCGCACCCGAGCCCCACAGCGCGTTCAGCACCGCCTGCACGTCCTGCTGGTGGACGACGAGGTCGTCGGGGGAGGCGTCGCGCGGGAACTGACCGTCGGCGTCGCGTTGGGCGTCGTTGAGGGTGACCACCAGCCCGGGGCCGCGCAGCGGGGCGACGCCGGCGTCGACGGCCAGCGCGTCGGCCCGATCGGTGAGCGCGGACAGCGCGGCGTCGGCGCCGGGGGAGCCGCCGCCGTGGTGGTTGTCGACGTCGTTCACCAGCGCGTCGCGCTGCGCGGACAGCCGGTCCACCGACTGCTGCGCCTCGCGGACCAGGTCGACCAGGCGGGGGGCGTCGCTGCGCCGGATCTCGTCGCCGCCGGACACGGTGTGCGTGGTCGCGAGCAGGAGGCCCGCGCACAGGCACACGACGGGGACGCCGAACCGCCATACGGAACGGCGCGGGGCGTGGCCGTCCGTCGGCGACGTCTGCCGCTGCATCGGTTCCCCCTCCTGCCGTCCGGAGTCCTCCCGGGACTCCCGCCCGCTGCGATAGGCTCACGGGTGCGTCGGTTCCATCGTCGCACCAGATCACCGCCAACATCGCAGTCAGCCGAAGGTACGCATGCCCAAGTCGAAGGTCCGCAAGAAGAACGACTTCACCGCCAACCCGGTGAGCCGTACTCCGGTGAAGGTGAAGGCCGGGCCGTCACCCATGTGGTTCGTCGCGCTGTTCATCGGTCTGATGCTGTTCGGCCTGATGTGGCTGCTCGTCTTCCAGCTCGCCGCCACCAACCCGGTGGACGCGCCCAGCTTCCTGACCTGGATGGCCGATCTCGCGCAGTGGAACTACGCCATCGCCTTCGCATTCATGATCACCGGTCTGTTGCTCACCATGCGGTGGCGATGACCTCATCGAGCCCCGAGATGAATTCATCTTGGCCTCGCTGCGTTACCCGAATCGCAACCTGTGCGTCACCCAATCACATCGATGTGATTCATCCCCATTGTGCATAGCGCCTGTGGATAACCGGATTGACCACGCATAGAGGGTGTGAATAGTCAATGCAGCAAACATCGTGGGCTCCGCCGACCGGCGGCATCGCTGCCTGCGGCGTCTTCGGTGTTCTCATGGGAATAGCCGCTGTGACCGTAGTCACAGACCCTCCGGGCCGCTTCCTCGCAGGCGTTGCCGGCGCCGGGCTGTTGCTGTTCGCCATCATGTCGTGGCGGGCCCGGCCGAAACTGGCAATCACCGACGACGGGCTCGTGGTGCGCGGCTGGTTCAGCACCCACGTCGTCCGGCGCGGCGACGTCGGCGCCGTCCGCATCACGGAGTTCCGCCGCATCGGACGCAAGGTCAAGATGCTCGAGATCGACACGGTGCCCGACGACCGCCTGCTGGTGTTCACCCGCTGGGATCTGGGGACCGACCCCCTCGACGTGCTCGACGCGCTCACCGGCGCCGGCTACGTCCCCTGACACGACACTGCGCGCCCCCCGATGATGGGTGGGCGCGCAGCTGTGTGCGGTCAGTCGGTCCCGATCAAGAAATGGTGATGGACTCGATCACGACGGGCTCGGTGGGGCGATCGCTGCGATCGACCGACGTCGAGGCGATGGCGTCGACGACCTTCTGCGACTCCGGATCGACGACCTCGCCGAAGATGGTGTGCCGGCGGTTCAGGTGCGGCGTCTTGCCGACGGTGATGAAGAACTGCGAGCCGTTGGTGCCGGGGCCCGCGTTGGCCATCGCCAGCAGGTAGGGCTTGTCGAACTGGAGCTCCGGGTGGAACTCGTCGTCGAACTGGTAGCCCGGTCCGCCGCGGCCGGTGCCGGTCGGGTCGCCGCCCTGGATCATGAAGCCGGAGATGATGCGGTGGAACACCGCGCCGTCGTAGAACGGGCCCGAGGCGCCGCCGGTGGCGTTCTCGGTGCTGTAGTCCTTGGTGCCCTGGGCCAGGCCGACGAAGTTTCCGACGGTCTTCGGGGCGTGGTTGCCGAAGAGTGCGATCTTGATGTCGCCGCGGTTCGTGTGAAGCGTCGCGGTCGCGGTCTGAATTGGGCTGGTCACGAAAATCAGTCTGCCATTCTCGGATCCGCGGCAGTCGCCGCCCCCGCATGAATAGGGTCATGGCTGGAAGTACCGCCCGCGCGTAGAGGAGTCGAACGATGAGAGCCAAGACGACCGTCACCCGGTTGACGCCCCGAGAGCGGCTCACCCGTGGGTTGAAGTACTCGGCCGTCGGCCCGCTCGACGTCACCCGCGGCGCCGTGGGGGTCGGCGTGAACTCCGTGGGGTCGTCGGCGGGTTGGGTGCGCGACCGCTACCGCAGTGGACGCCTGCGCAAGGATCTCCGGGCCGCGCAGAACGCGATCGCCGGTGAGTTGGCCGCGGCCCAGGAGGCGGTGGCCAACCTGCCGCAGACGCTGCAGGGGACGCGTCGCGCCAAGCGTCGGCCCCGTCCGCTGGTGCTGGTGGCTGCCGGCGCGGCGGTCCTGGTGGTGGGCGGGGTGTCGTTCTCGATCATCCGGCGCTCGACGCAGCCCGACCCGTCGCCGCTGCCGCCGAGCGTGGACGTGACGCCGAAGCCGTAGCTTTCGGGGGACGCTGGTGCAGATCTCGCGTGACGTGCGCCGAGATCTGCGTCAGCGTCGTTCAGCGGATGCGTCCACGACGCTCGTGCAGATCTCGCGGCCGCAACCGGCCAGTCGAGTGGGGGAGAAGAAGTGTGGAGCCTAGGAGATTCGAACTCCTGACATCTGCCTTGCAAAGGCAGCGCTCTACCAACTGAGCTAAGGCCCCCTCGGGACGGATCAGTCGGGCTGGTCCGCGGCTACGTGCCACACCTCGACACAGGTGCGCGCTCGGATCACCAGCGCGCCCGCCGCCAGGGCGGTCAGCACTACGAGCAGTCTCACGTCGCACCTTCCTCGAAAGGAAAACCGTGGGCCTAGGAGGACTCGAACCTCCGACCTCTTCGTTATCAGCGAAGCGCTCTAACCACCTGAGCTATAGGCCCGTAATCGCATGTGAACCGAGCGCCGAGATTACCCCAACGGCGGCCATGCGCCCAAACCGCGCCGGACGGGACGGTCAGTCCCGGTCGGCGAGTGTGATCTCCACGCCACCGACGAGGTCGGTGGTGAGGTTGTAGATGAACGCCCCGCAGGTCGCCATCGCCGTCAGCAGGATGATGTTCATCAGGCCGACGAGTGCGGCGCCACCGAAGATCGTGCCGCTGGACACCAGCTCGCCGCCGCTACCGCTGGCGCTGGTCAGGAGGTCGCCGACGTTGCTGTTCAGCTTGCTCCAGACGCCCATGCCGCCGAGCACGAGGTACAGGAACGCCACCGCGATCATCCACACGAAGAACAGGGCGACCGACAGCACCAGCGAGACCTTCAGCACGCTCCACGGATCGAACCGCCGGATCTGCATGCTGGCCCGCACCGGACCCTGCGACCGGGTGGCCACCTGCGGCCTGGTCGCGGGCCTGGCCGGCTGATCCGGGCTCGGGGGCTTGCGCGCGCCCGAGCGCGGCGCGCCACCCGACAGGTCGGGGAGCTCACTGGCGTACGTCTCCGAGCGCGTCTGGTCCGGCCGGGGCTGATCCGAGCGCGGCTGCTCGGACCGGGGCTGTTCGGACCGGGGTGCCTCACCCTCCCGCGGCGTCGACGACTCGCGAGCCGGCACCTCACGGGTGGTTGCGGCATCGCGGTTCGCGGGCGGGGGAGTGGCCGGACCGCCCGACATGAACCGATTGATCCGGTCGTCGACGCCGGGTGCACGCCCGGCAGGCGATCCCGTCCGCACGCCCTCGGGCGCCGGACGCTCGGCCGTGCCCTGACCCTGGCGGGCCCGGGCCGTGCCGCGCTGCCACGGTGGGACGTCGCCGCCCTCGTTCTGCGGCCCGTTGCGCGACGGTCCTCCCGCCGAGCCACCGTCCGAGGGGCCACCCGTCGAGCCGTTGCCGTTGGCCGGCCCGTCACCCGCACGCGGATACCCCGGGTCATTCGGTGAGCTCACGCTCGGCTCCTCATCTCACGCCGGACGAAACGAACGGCGTGGCGTCTACTCGGGCGCCTCGTCCTCAACGACGTCCTCCGCTGCATCTTCGTCGGCATTGCGTGCGACGGCAATCAGTGTGTCGCCCTCACCGAGGTTCATCAAGCGCACCCCCTTGGTTTGCCGGCCGGCCTTGCGCACCTGACGTGCGGCGGTCCGGATGACACCACCGTTGGAAGTGATCGCGTACAGCTCGGTGTCGTCGTCCACGATCAACGCTCCGACCAGCGTGCCACGCCTGCGGTCGTATTGGATCGTGAGGATCCCCTTGCCACCGCGGCCCTGTGCCGTGTACTCCTCGATCGCGGTGCGCTTGGCGTAGCCGCCCGACGTCGCGACCAGCAGGTACGTGCCCTCGCGGACGACGTTCAGCGACAGCAGCTGGTCCTCCTCGTTGAACCGCATGCCCTGCACGCCCGAGGTGGCGCGGCCCATCGGCCGCAGCGCCTCGTCGGTCGCCGAGAAGCGGATCGACTGGCCCTTCGCGGACACCAGCAGCAGGTCCTCGGTGGCCGAGCACAGCACGGCACCGACGAGTTCGTCGCCGTCGCGGAGATTGACCGCGACGATGCCGCCGGAGCGGTTGGAGTCGAAGTCGGTGAGCTTGGACTTCTTGACCAGACCCTTGCGCGTCGCCAGCACCAGGTACGGCGCGTCCTCGTAGGACTTCAGCTGGATCACCTGCGCGATGCGCTCCTCCGGCTGGAACGCCAGCAGGTTCGCGACGTGCTGACCACGTGCGGTCCGCGACGCCTCGGGGAGCTCGTAGGCCTTCGCACGGTAGACCCGGCCCTGCGTGGTGAAGAACAGGATCCAGTCGTGGGTCGAGCAGACGAAGAAGTGGTTGACGATGTCGTCCTGCTTGAGACCCGCACCCTGCACGCCCTTGCCGCCGCGCTTCTGGCTGCGGTACAGATCGGACTTGGTGCGCTTGGCGTAGCCGGTCTCGGTGATGGTGACCACCACCTCCTCGCGCGCGATCAGATCCTCGTCGGCGACGTCGCCGTCGGCGGGGATGATCCGCGTGCGACGGTCGTCGCCGTACTTCTCGACCAGTTCGGCGAGCTCGTCGTGGACGATCGCGCGCTGCCGCTCGGGCTTGGCGAGGATGTCCTCGAGGTCGGCGATCTCGGCTTCGATCTTCGCCAGGTCGTCGACGATGCGCTGACGCTCCAGTGCCGCGAGGCGCCGGAGCTGCATGTCGAGGATCGCCTGCGCCTGGATCTCGTCGACGTCGAGCAGCTCGATCAGGCCTGCCCGGGCGACGTCCACGTTGGCCGACGCACGGATGAGCGCGATGACCTCGTCGAGCGCGTCGAGCGCCTTGACCAGACCACGCAGGATGTGGGCCCGCTCGTTCGCCTTGCGCAGCCGGTACCGGGTGCGCCGGACGATGACCTCGAGCTGATGGACCACGTACAGCCGGATCAGCTGGTCGAGCCGCAGCGTGCGGGGGACGCCGTCGACGATCGACAGCATATTGGCGCCGAAGCTCGTCTGCAGCTGGGTGTGCTTGTAGAGGTTGTTCAGCACGACCTTCGCGACGGCGTCGCGCTTGACCTCGACGACGATCCGCAGACCGACGCGGTCGCTGCTCTGGTCCTCGATGTTCGAGATGCCGGCGAGCTTGCCGTCGCGCACCTGGTCGGCGATCGAGGTGATGAAGTTGTCGTGGTTCACCTGGTACGGCAGCTCGGTGATGACGAGCAGCGTGCGGCCGCGCGCGTCCTCCTCGACCTCCACGACGCCGCGCATCCGGATCGAGCCGCGGCCCGTCGTGTACGCGTCGTGAATGCCCTGCGACCCGACGATCAGTCCGTACGTGGGGAAGTCGGGGCCCTTGACGCGCTCGGTGACCGCGGTGAGCGTGGTCTCCTCGTCGGCCTCGTAGTTGTCGAGGCACCAGAACACCGCCTCGGCGAGTTCGCGGAGGTTGTGCGGCGGCATGTTGGTGGCCATGCCGACCGCGATGCCGCCGGAGCCGTTGGCCAGCAGGTTCGGGAACCGGCTGGGCAGGACCGTCGGCTCCTGCACGCGACCGTCGTAGTTCGGGATGAAATCGACTGTCTCCTCGTCGATCTCGCGAAGCATCTCCATCGCCAGCGGCGTCAGGCGTGCCTCGGTGTACCGCATGGCCGCCGGCGGATCGTTGCCCGGCGAGCCGAAGTTGCCCTGCCCGTCGACCAGCGGGTAGCGCAGCGACCACGGCTGCGCCATGCGGACGAGGGTGTCGTAGATCGACGAGTCACCGTGCGGGTGGTAGTTGCCCATCGTCTCGGCGACCGACCGTGCGGACTTCGCGTGCCCGCGATCGGGACGGAAGCCCGAGTCGTACATCGCGTACAGCACTCGGCGGTGCACGGGCTTGAGCCCGTCACGGACCTCGGGCAGCGCGCGACCGACGATGACGCTCATCGCGTAGTCGATGTAGCTGCGCTGCATCTCCTGCTGGATGTCGACCGGTTCGATGCGATCGGTGGTCGCGCCGTCTTCGCCCGGGGGCAGGGTGGTGTCTGTCATGTGCTCCTCGCTCGTCTATGAGCAGCTCGGGAAGGGGGGAAGAGGTCGTCAGACCTCAGACGTCAAGGAAGCGAACGTCTCTCGCGTTGCGGGTAATGAAGCTGCGGCGCGCCTCGACGTCCTCGCCCATGAGGATCGAGAAGAGTTCGTCGGCCGCGGCGGCATCGTCGAGGGTGATGCGACGCAGCACGCGCGCACTGGGATCCATGGTGGTCTCCCACAGCTCCTTGGCGTCCATCTCGCCGAGACCCTTGTAGCGCTGGATGCCGTCCTCGGTGTTGATCCGCCGGCCGGCCGCGCGGCCCGCCTCGAGCAGACCGTCGCGCTCGCGGTCGGAGTACGCGAACTCGGGCTCGCTGCGCTGCCACTTGAGCTTGTACAGCGGCGGCTGGGCCAGGAAGACGTGTCCATTCTCGATGAGCGGCTTCATGAATCGGAACAGCAGCGTCAGCAGCAGCGTCGAGATGTGCTGGCCGTCGACGTCGGCGTCGGCCATCAGGACGATCTTGTGATAGCGCAGCTTGGTGATGTCGAACTCGTCGTGGATGCCGGTACCCAGCGCGGTGATGATCGCCTGGACTTCGGTGTTCTTCAGGACGCGGTCGATGCGGGCCTTCTCGACGTTGATGATCTTGCCGCGCAACGGGAGGATCGCCTGGTACATCGAGTCGCGACCACTCTTGGCCGAGCCGCCGGCCGAATCGCCCTCCACCACATACACTTCGGACAGCACGGGGTCGGTCGAGCGGCAGTCGGCGAGCTTGCCGGGCAGGCCGCCGATGTCGGTGGCGCTCTTGCGGCGCACCAACTCTCGGGCCTTGCGGGCCGCCATCCGGGCCTGGGCCGACTGGACGGCCTTGTTCAGCACCGTCTTCGCCTCGGCCGGATTCGACTCGAACCAGTGGCTGAGCTGCTCGTTGCAGATCTTCTGCACGAACGACTTCACCTCGGTGTTGCCGAGCTTGGTCTTGGTCTGGCCCTCGAACTGCGGGTCGCTGACCTTCACCGAGATGACGGCGGCCAGACCTTCGCGGATGTCGTCGCCGGTGAGGTTGGGGTCCTTCTCCTTGAGCAGCTTCTTGTCCCTGGCCCACTTGTTGACCACGGTCGTCAGCGCGCTGCGGAAGCCCTCTTCGTGGGTGCCACCCTCGTGGGTGTTGATGGTGTTGGCGAAGGTGTGCACCGACTCGGAGTAGCCGGCGTTCCACTGCATCGCGATCTCGACCTCGTGGCCGGGACCCTTGCCCTCGAAGTCGATGATGCTCTGCTGGATCGGCGTCTTGGTGCGGTTGATGTGCTTGACGTAGTCGACCAGGCCGCCGGGGTAGTGGAAGGTGCGGTGCTTGACCTTGCCGACGCCCTTGGCCTCGGTCGCCTTCTCGGCGGCCTCCTCGTCGGCGGTCTTCGGCGCCTCGGCGGTGTCGCTGACCACCTCGTCGACGACGTCCTCGGCGCTGACCCGCTCGTCGGTCAGCTCGATGGTGAGCCCCTTGTTGAGGAACGCCATCTCCTGCAGGCGACGCGCCACGGTCTCGAAGTCGTAGACGGTGGTCTCGAAGATGTCGGGATCCGCCCAGAACCGGATCGTGGTCCCGGTCTCCTTGGACGGCCCGCCCTGGGCGAGCGTGCCGGGCACCGAGCGGTCGTAGTACTGGAACCACTCGTGGCCGTCGCGCCGGATGGTGGCCTCGAGGCGCGTGGACAGCGCGTTGACCACCGAGACGCCGACGCCGTGCAGACCACCGGAGACGTTGTAGCCGCTGTTCTCGCCGCCGAACTTACCGCCGGCGTGCAGCTGGGTCATCACGACGTCGACCGTCGGGGCGCCGCTGGCGTGCATCTCGACGGGGATGCCACGGCCGTCGTCGGTGACCTGGACGCTGCCGTCGGAGCAGATGGTGACGTCGACGCGGCTGGCGTAACCCGCCATGGCCTCGTCGATCGCGTTGTCGACGACCTCCCACACGAGGTGGTGCAGGCCGCGCTCACCGGTCGAGCCGATGTACATGCCCGGACGTTTCCGGACGGCCTCCAAACCCTCCAGAATGGTGATCGCGGAAGCGCCATACTCTTTGGGTTCGGTCTTCTTCTGGGCAGCCACGTTGGACGCGTCTCCTTGGTCTTTTCGGGGGATCGGCGACTAAGGGGCACGAGGCCCCTCGCGGATCTCCACGCCAGTCTACCGTCAGCTACGGTCCACACTGACTCTCAGGCGGCGTTTTCGGATACCTATTTACGCCCTGCACGGAATTTCTCGACCAGAATCGCGTCCCGACGCCGGAGGACCCGACTTTCGAGATTGTCGCGGCGCTGAGCCGCCGGTCGACGAGGCGCTCTAGCCGTACGTGTCGCGGGGTCCGCGACCCGCGATGTGGTACTTCCCGTGCCGCCAGGACGGCGCGGACGGTCCCACGATCTTCAGCGTCGTCACGACGCCGTCGCCGACCGCCGCCGCGATCTTCGCCAGCAGCTGGGACTGCACCATCCGCAGCTGGGTCGCCCACGCGGTGGATTCCGCCTCGACGGTCAGCACGCCGTCCTGCAGGGACTTCGGTGCGGCGTGCGCGGCGATCTGCTCGCCGACGACCGACGGCCACTGACCCAGCACCGATCCCTCGGCCACGCGGGTGGTCCATCCGCGCCGACGCGCGAGGTCGGACGTCGCCGATCCCAGGGTCTGCGGATCGCGGGCGTCCGGACCTGGCCCCGACCACGACCGGCGACCGCCCCGGCCGGCGACCTTGCGCGACGGGGCGCTGCGGCCGACTCCGCCACGGCCCACGTCCTTGCCCTGGCTCTTGGCCGCGCCGCGCGCCTCCTCCAGGGTGCGGCGCACCAGGTCCATGCCCTTCAGGTGGGCCAGGTGGTCGGGCGGTCCGGACCGCTCGTCGTCCGGACGCTCGCCGGTCACGCCATCACCTCTGACATTCGTCCGTCCTCGTCGTCCCGCATCCCGATCTGGATGCGGCGGGCATCCCAGTCCGCCGGGATGTCGTCGTGCACGGCGGCGGTCACCAGCACCTGCTCGGCCGTCGACGCGACGCCCACCAGCGCCCGGCGCCGCGACTCGTCGAGTTCGGCGAACACGTCGTCGAGCAACAGCACCGGATCACTCCCCTCGCTGCGCAGCAGTTCGTAGGCGGCCAGGCGCAGGGACAGCGCCATCGACCACGACTCCCCATGGCTCGCAAAGCCCTTCGCGGGCTGTTCGCCGAGCCGCAACTCCAGATCATCGCGATGGGGTCCGACAAGACACACCCCGCGCTCGAGTTCGGCGGTGCGGCGGCGGGCCAGTTCGGCCAGCAGCGCGGACTCGTACAGGTCGACGTCGACGGTGCCCGCCGCGGCCTCGGCCTCGACCATCTCGACCCCGCTGCGGTAGCGCACCGACGCGGGCCGCGATGCCGGGGCCAGCAGCTGATAGGCCTTCTCGACCTCGGGTCCGAGCTGGGTCACCAGGTTGACCCGCGCGGCGATGAGCTGTGCGCCGTAGACAGCCAGGTGGCCGTCCCACACGTCGAGGGTCTCCAGCGCGCTCGAGTCGCCGCGGTATCTGGCGCCCGACGAGGTCTTCAACAGCGCCGTGCGTTGCCGGACCACCTTGTCGTAGTCGGCGCGGACGCCGGCGATGGACGGCCGCCTGGTGGTCGCGAGTTCGTCGAGGTAGCGGCGGCGTTCGCTCGGATCACCACGGACCAGCGCCAGGTCTTCCGGCGCGAACAGCACGGCGCGCAGCGCCCCGAGGATCTCGCGCGCACTGCGCACGGGGGAGCGGTTCAACCGGGCCTTGTTGGCGCGGCCGGCGGTAATCTCGAGATCGATCGCCAGTTCGCGACCCTCGTTGACCACGATGCTCGACACCACGGCACGCTCGGCGCCCTCGCGGATCAGCGGGGCGTCGGACGCCACCCGGTGCGAGCCGAGCGTCGCCGAATACCAGAGTGCCTCAACGATGTTGGTCTTGCCGAAGCCGTTCGATCCCACGAACACGGTGCGACCCGGCTCGAGGTCCAGCTCGACCCGCTGCCATGATCTGAAGTCGTTCAGTACGAGACGCCGGACGTACAACTAGTACCGGCCCCACCGACGTCGCGCCGAGGTAGCGCCGGTCACCCCGACTCGCTGATCCTCTTGACGGCGTGACCACCGAACTGATTACGCAGCGCCGCAACGGCTTTCATCGTCGGCGAGTCGTCCTGGCGGGACAGGAAGCGCGCGAACAGCGATGCCGCAATGCCCGGCACCGGAACACGGAGCCGGATGGCCTCCTCGACGGTCCAGCGGCCCTCGCCGGAATCCTCGGTGTAGCCGGAGATGTCGTTGAGTCCCGGATCGTCCTTCAGGGCCTTGGCCAGCAGCTGCTGCAGCCACGACCGCACCACGGTGCCGTTGGTCCACGCCTGGTACACCGCTTGCGGACTCGTCACCAGCGGCTCGGCCGAGAGCATCTCGTAGCCCTCCGCGTAGGCCGTCATCAACGCGTACTCGACCCCGTTGTGCACCATCTTCGTGAAGTGCCCGGCACCGACCTCGCCGGCGTGGACGAAACCGTCCTCCTTCGGGCCGGGCGGACGCAGGGTGTCGAAGATCGGCATGGCACGTTCGACGTTCTCGTCCGAGCCACCGATCATCAGGCCGTAGCCCTCGGTCAGACCCCAGATGCCACCGGACACACCGGCATCGATGAAGCCGATTCCCTTCTCGTCCAACAGCTTCGCGTGCGGCCCGTCCTCGGTGTAGCGGGAGTTGCCGCCGTCGATCACCAGGTCGCCGGGAGAGAGCACCTCCGACAGCGAGACGATGGTGGTCTTGGTGATCTCACCGGAGGGGACCATCACCCAGACCACGCGCGGCGCGTCGAGTGCCTCCGCGAGGGCCTCGAGCGTGGGGACGTCCGTGACTTCCGGGCGCGGGTCGAAGCCGACCACCTCGTGGCCACCCTCGCGCAGGCGCTCACGCATGTTGAAGCCCATCTTGCCGAGCCCGACCAACCCCAATTGCATGTGCGCTCTCCTGAACTCGGGGCCGGTCAGCCTGGTAGGCGCACCGGCATCAACAGATAGACGTAATCGGTCTGGCCAGCGGGGAACGGTCCGCTGGAGCCCGCGTTCCCACCATCATCTCCCGCGGGCCGCAATACCGCGGGGCGACTGGGTGTCGTGAAGCCGAACGTCACCTTCTCGGAGTGCAACGAACCCAGACCGTCGGTGAGGTAGGTCGGGTTGAAGGCGATCGTCAGGGGGTCGCCGGAGAACTCGACGGGCAGGTCCTCCTCGGCACGACCGACGTCCTCGGCACCTGCCGAGAGGTGCAGTACGTCCGAGTCGAACTCCATGCGCACCTGGGCGCCGCGGTCGGCGACGAGGGCGACGCGCTTGATCGCCTCGGTGAGTTCCGCGACGTTGATGGTGGCGATCGCGGTGTGCTCCGACGGCAGCAGCTGACGGAACTTCGGGAACTCGGCGTCGAGCAGCCTGCTGGTGGTCCGCTTGCCGTTGCTGCGGATGCCGAGCAGGCCCTCCTTGCCGACCGACTCACCCGAGCCGAGTGACAGGTGGACCTCGTTGCCGTCGGATCCGGCCTTCGCGGCCTCGGACAGCGTCTTGGCGGGAACCAGCACGGCGGCCTCGATGTCCGCCGACGGCGTCGACCACGTCAGCTCGCGGACGGCGAGGCGGAACCGGTCGGTGGCCGCCAAAACGACCTTGTCTCCGGCGATTTCGACGCGGATGCCGGTCAGCATCGGCAGGGTGTCGTCACGGCCGGCGGCGATCGCGACCTGGCTGATGGCCTGGGAGAAGACGTCCGACGGGACCAGGCCGGTCTCCTCGGGAAGGCTCGGCAGCGTCGGGTAGTCCTCGACGGCCATGGTCGGCAGGGAGAAGCGGGCGCTGCCGCAGCTCAGTGCGACCCGGGTGCCCTCGACGCTCACGTCGACCGGCTTGGCCGGCAGCGACCTGGTGATGTCCGACAGCAGCCGGCCCGACACGAGAACGCTCCCGGGCGATGCGATCTCGGCGGCGACGCGGACCTCGGCGGACACCTCGTAGTCGTATCCGGAGATCGTCAGACCCTCGTCGGTTCCGGTCAGGAGCACACCCGACAGCACCGGCACGGTGGGCCGGGTCGGCAGGATCCGCGCAACCCACGCCACGGCATCGGCGAAGTCCTCGCGCACCAGGCGAAACTTCAGATCCGTCAGACCCGCAGTCGTCGTCGCCACGTCCATAGCGTCCCTTCGCTGAAACCCCAACAAGCGCTGAGCAGCGAGATCGGCGATGTTCTCGCGATCGATCGTGCCGCTGCGGTGTGACGAGCCTACCGACCGTCGCCGACTCACCGTAGAGCCTTCCACGTGAACTTGAAAGCCGATCGGCGCGGCCGTCCGGCCGCGTTTCCGAGGGCGTCGGGCCGGTGCTCCGACGGTGTGTCCCCAAGCCCTTTGTTCTAGAAGAAGAAGATGAAGATAAATGAGTATTAGTAATAGGGCCTGTGCAGTCTGTGGATGACGGGCCGGATCGGCAGGTGGGACGCGGTGCGGGGGTGTGCACTGCTCGTGCACCGAATTCGGCGCACGCCGAGTGGTTTGTGGATGACTGCCCCTGGGTACACCGGCGCCGCTTCCAGACGGCGGGTTGCCCCACGGCTGTGCACAGGTCGGTCCACGAGGTCCGGCTGTGACCAGTGGTGCCGACGGTGCTGAAGTTTTTCGGAACCGGCGAGGAGTATGTCAGCCGGCAGCGCGTGTCGGCGGAATGACACGCCGGGGGATCGAGGCGTGCACGGGCGCCACGACGACGACCGCGGCCGATTTGACGCGGCGCGGGCGGGGTGAATTGGAAGGGGAGATCAGCGCTTGGAGCGCTGGCGGATCCGGGTGGTCAGCTCGGAGACATGATCGAACACCTCACGCCGCTCGGCCATCTCGCCGCGGATCTTCTTCTCGGCGTACATGACCGTGGTGTGGTCGCGGCCGAAGGCCTGGCCGATCTTCGGCAGGGAAAGATCGGTGAGTTCCCGGCACAGGTACATGGCGATCTGACGGGACTGGGCCAGGGCACGCGTCTTGCCGGGCCCGCGGAGCTCCTCGACCGAGATCTGGAAGTAGTCCGCCGTGGTCGCCATGATCGTCGCGGTGCTGATCTGCATGGTGCTGGAATCCGAGATCAGGTCCCGCAGCACGATTTCCGCCAGCGACTTGTCGATCGCGGTCTTGTTGAGCGACGCGAACGCGGTGACGCGGATCAGCGCCCCCTCGAGCTCGCGGATGTTGCGCTCGATGCTGCTGGCGATGAGTTCCAGCACGTCGCCCGGCACGTCCAGGCGATCCATCTGCGCCTTCTTGCGCAGGATCGCGATCCGGGTCTCGAGTTCGGGCGGCTGGACGTCGGTGATCAGGCCCCACTCGAAACGCGTGCGGAGCCGGTCCTCGAGTGTGGCCAGCTGCTTCGGCGGCCGATCGGAGGAGATCACGATCTGCTTGTTCGCGTTGTGCAGCGTGTTGAAGGTGTGGAAGAACTCCTCCTGGATGCCTTCCTTGCCCTCGATGAACTGGATGTCGTCGACCAGCAGCACGTCGATGTCGCGGTAACTCCGCTTGAACGACGCCTTGCGGTCGTCGCGCAGCGAGTTGATGAAGTCGTTGGTGAATTCCTCGGTCGACACGTACTTCACGCGCATGCCGGGGAAGAGCCGCTGCGCGTAGTTGCCCGCCGCGTGGAGCAGGTGGGTCTTGCCCAGACCGGACTCACCCCAGATGAAGAGTGGGTTGTAGGCGCGGGCCGGCGCCTCGGCGATCGCGAGGGTGGCGGCGTGGGCGAAGCGGTTGGACGCTCCGATGACGAACGTCTCGAAGGTGTAGCGCCGGTTCAGGCTGACGTCGGCGCTGGGATCGGCCGGCTTGCGGTTGAAGTAGCTCGGCCAGCTGGCTTCCGCGCTCGCGAGTGCTTCGCCGTCCTCGTCCACCTCGTCGGCGTCGGGATTGGGCACCGACGGGTGATCGTCCGAGTCGGATTCGAGGATGGGCTCGGGATCGGCGATCCGCACGCCCAGCTCGACGCGCTGCCCGAGCCGACGGCTGAGGCTGGTGACGATGTGTTCGCGAAGGTGCCGTTCGATCTCGTTCTGGACGAACGGGGTGGGAACGGACAGCAGGGCGAAGCCCTCGGTGATGACCAGCGGCTTGACCATCTTGAGCCAGGCCCGTTGCTGGGGCGTCAGGACCGAGAGCGTGGCCGCGCCGTTGCCGGAGTCGGACGAATTCGCGTCACCGTTGAGTTCGGCGACGACGTCGTTCCAGACGGCGACGAACGGAGGATCGGGGTCCGTGGTCAACGAGACGTTCCCCCTAGCGGCCAGTCAGCGCAGGTGGCCGAATATGACGATGCCAAAACTGTCCACAACGTTATCCACAGTCTGTGGACAACTGACAGCGGTGTCGTGTCGATGTCTATCGGTGGGACGGACGTGGTCTGCGAGCTCGTCACAGTGGTCGACGGACCGTGGGCTCGCGGGTGGTGGCCATCCTCGTTCGTGGTTCTCAGTGGTCTTTCGCCGGTCGTCTCCGAAACGGCACTGCCAGAAGCTAACAGTTTTCCTCGCGGGTGCCAACCGTTCTGCAACATTGTCCGACGCGATCTGCGGGAGTCCGAAAACGACGTGGAGCGGGGGTGGAGGATGTGACTCGTGTGGCGTGTCCCGCACCCGACGGCAGTGGTTTGACCTAGGGAAATCTCGTCAGTACCCTCGAACAGTCGCCCGAACGTGGTGACACGGCTGCGACCTGGAACCTCGGGGTTTTACGCGCCGGGGCTAGCAAGCGGTCCGTACCACCAAGGGTATGCGCCGCAACACGTATTGAGGAGTGACAGCCGTGGCCAAGGGCAAGCGGACGTTCCAGCCGAACAACCGGCGTCGTGCACGCGTGCACGGCTTCCGGCTTCGGATGCGCACCCGTGCCGGCCGGGCCATCGTGTCCGCGCGGCGCGGCAAGGGTCGCCGTTCTCTCACTGCGTGATTAGCCGCAGGTTCTAGCGGTGCTTCCGGCTCAGTACCGGATGACGCGGTCGGTCGACTTCGGGATGACCGTGAATCGGGGCGTGCGAGCGGCACAGCCATGTCTGGTGGTCCATGCACTCCGGTCCGACGACGATCAGACGACGGCACCCAAGGTCGGTCTGGTCGTGTCGAAGAGCGTCGGCAATGCCGTGGTACGCCACCGGGTGTCCCGGCGGCTGCGGCACGTCGCCCGAGACGTCATCCCGGACCTCGAGCCCGGTGACCGACTGGTGATCCGCGCACTCCCCAGGAGCTGCGACGCGCCATCCGCCCGACTCGACCGCGAACTGAAGACCGCGCTGCGGAAAGCCCGGCGATGAGTCGCTGGTCGCCGTCGAGGGCTCTGGCGCGCGCCGCCATCTACGCCATCGAGCTGTACCGGAACATGATCTCGCCGTACCGGCCGCCGTCGTGTCGCTTCACCCCGACCTGCAGTGAGTACGCGGTCGACGCGCTCCGCGGGCACGGTCTGGTGCGCGGCACCTGGCTCGCGATCGTGCGGCTCGCGAAGTGCGGACCGTGGCATCGGGGAGGATGGGACCCGATACCCGAACCGCGGCACCATCACGGCATACCCGCGGCTGATGGAGCCGCGACGTTGAGGAGCGATTCACTTGTTTAACTGGGCGAGCCTGGACTACATCTACTACCCGGTCTCGGCGATCATGTGGCTCTGGTACAAACTCTTCGCCTTCGTGCTGGGGCCCGCGAACTTCTTCGCCTGGGCGTTCTCGGTCGTCTTCCTGGTCTTCACCCTGCGCGCGATCCTCTACAAGCCCTTCGTCCGGCAGATCGAGACGACCCGGCAGATGCAGGAATTGCAGCCGCAGATCAAGGCGCTGCAGAAGAAGTACGGCAAGGACCGCCAGCGCATGGCGCTCGAGATGCAGAAGCTGCAGAAGGACCACGGGTTCAACCCCATCCTCGGCTGCCTCCCCATGCTCGCGCAGGTGCCGGTGTTCCTCGGCCTCTACCACGTGCTGATGTCCTTCAACCGGACGCAGACCGGGTTCGGCCGGCTCGGGCTGAGCGTCGAGGAGAACAGCTCGATCGGCAACTACGTATTCAGTGCCACCGACGTCGGACACTTCCTGGACGCCAACCTCTTCGGTGCACCGCTGGGTGCGTCGATGATCCAGACCGTCGGCCTCGGTGCCTTCACGGAGTTCGATCGGGCGGCGGTCATCGCCGTCGGCGTCCCGCTGATGATCCTGGCCGGCGTCGCCACCTACTTCAACAGCCGCGCCTCGGTCGCCCGCCAGAGCCCGGAGGCCTCGGCCAACCCGCAGACCGCGATGATGAACAAGCTGGCGCTCTACGTGTTCCCGCTCGGCGTGGTCGTGGGTGGTCCGTTCCTGCCGATCGCGATCATCCTGTACTGGGTGTCGAACAACGTGTGGACCTTCGGTCAGCAGCACTACGTCTTCGGCAAGATCGAGAAGCGCGAAGAGGCCGCCAAGCTCGAAGCGAAGGAACGCGCCTCGTCGAACGCGCCGACCCCGGGCGCCCGTCCGAAGCGCAGGTCGAAGCCCGCTCCGGGTGCGAAGCCCGTCGTCGGCGCCAAGCCGGGTGAGCCAACGGTGGCCGGCGACGCCGAGACCTCGGCGGTCTTCGAGGACGAGGTCCAGTCCGACGGCGATGGCGTCCAGCCGCCCAAGCCCGCGGCCAAGGCACCGGCCAAGGCCCCGCCGGCGAAGGGCACCCGCAACGGAGCCGCGAAGAAGGCCGGGGCCAAGCAGACCCAGCCCAACCGAAACCCCAACCGGCCGCGCAAGCGTCGGCCCTGACCGCACGTCCCGTGGGCACACCCCACGGGTCGGGCGGTGAACGAGGAAGGACGACAACATGACAGACGCAGATACCACCGAGCGCCCCGCCGAGGCGGACGCGGACGAGGCCAAGACCGGGAACCTGGAGGACCATCTGGTCGCCGAGGGTGAGATCGCCGGTGACTACCTCGAAGAACTCCTGGACCTGCTCGACTTCGACGGCGACATCGACCTGGACGTCGAGGGTGACCGCGCGGTGGTCAGCATCGACGGCGGGACAGACCTCAACAAGCTCGTCGGCCGCAAGGGGGAGGTGCTCGACGCACTGCAGGAACTGACCCGTCTCGCCGTGCACCAGAAGACGGGGGAGCGCAGCCGGCTCATGCTGGACATCGCGCGATGGCGTCGTGGCCGCCGTGACGAACTCGCGGCGCTGGGCGACAAGATCGCGCAGCGCGTGCTGAAGAGCGGCGAGCGCGAGGAGCTGGAGCCGATGACCCCGTTCGAGCGCAAGATTGTGCACGACGCGGTCGCTGCGGTCGATGGTGTGCGCAGCGAGAGCGAAGGCGCAGAGCCGTCTCGTCGCGTCGTCGTCCTTCCGGGCTGACCCCGCACACGCGGGGTTCGCGCACAGAGTTACATCCCTGTAGTTCCCTCGAGTCGGTGGCGGAGGAATGTTTCACGTGAAACATGGCGAAGCGCCACCGGCACCGCCCGAGGCGGTCGAGGTCTTCGGTGCTCGGCTCGAGGACGCGGAACGATACGTCCGCGTCCTCGCCGGTGCCGGTATCGAGCGTGGCTTGATCGGTCCCAAGGAGATCGACCGGCTCTGGGAGCGGCACGTGCTCAACAGTGCCGCTGTGGCCGAACTCATCGAGGACGGCGAGACCGTTGTCGACGTCGGTAGCGGAGCCGGCCTCCCCGGCATCCCGATGGCCTTGGCCCGTCCGGCCGCCCGCATCGTTCTGGTGGAACCGCTGCTGCGGCGCGCGGAGTTCCTGACGGAGGTCACCCAAGAATTGGGGCTCGAGGTGACGGTCGTCCGCGGCCGCGCCGAGGAGAAGACAGTGCGGCAGCAGGTCGGCCAGATCGATGCCGTCACGTCGCGCGCCGTCGCCTCGCTGGACAAGCTGACACGGTGGTGCCTGCCGCTGGTCCGCGACGGGGGACGGATGCTGGCGATCAAGGGCGAGCGGGCAGAAGAGGAAGTCGTCGAGCATCGCCGGGTCATGAACTCGTTGGGTGTGGCCGACGTAAGGGTGGTGAAATGTGGCGTGAACTATTTGACTCCACCCGCAACCGTGGTCGTGGCGCGACGCGGAACGCGGTCATCACGGACGAGCCGAATGGCGCGCCCGAACAGGAGCGAACAATGACACGTACTGACCGCCCGGCCGTTCGACGTCCGGGGGACCGGGCCGCTGACGGCGCCAATGTTTCACGTGAAACATGGCTGCCTCCGGCTGAGCCGGACTGGCAGGACCCCGCGATGGGTACGCCCATCGGGGAGGAAGCCGAGCGCGCCGTGAAGATCCTGCACCGCGCGAAGGGGCAGGGACTTCCGCGGCCCCGGCGCCAGCGGGTGTTCACGATCGCCAACCAGAAGGGCGGCGTCGGCAAGACGACCACCGCGGTGAACGTCGCCGCGGCGATGGCGCTGCAGGGGCTGAACGTACTCGTCATCGACCTCGACCCGCAGGGCAACGCGAGCACCGCGCTGGGCATCGAGCACCGCCCAGGCACGCCGTCGTCGTACGAGGTGCTGATCGGGGAGATCACCCTGGAGGAGGCGCTGCACCGGAGTCCGCACAACGAGCGTCTCTACTGCGTGCCGGCGACGATCGATCTCGCCGGCGCCGAGATCGAACTGGTCAGCATGGTGGCCCGCGAGACGAGGCTTCGCAACGCGCTCGCGAGCCTCAAGCAGCACGACTTCGACTACGTCTTCATCGACTGCCCGCCATCGCTGGGGCTGCTGACCATCAACGCGTTGGTGGCCGCACCCGAGGTGCTGATCCCGATCCAGTGCGAGTACTACGCGCTCGAAGGCGTGGGCCAGTTGCTCCGCAACATCGAGATGGTGAAGGCGCATCTCAACCAGAGCCTCGAGGTCTCCACCGTCATCCTGACGATGTACGACGGGCGCACCCGGCTGGCCGATCAGGTCGCCGAGGACGTTCGCTCGCACTTCGGGCCCAAGGTCCTGCGCACGGTCATCCCGCGCAGCGTCAAGGTGTCGGAGGCGCCGGGCTACGGCATGACGATCCTCGATTACGACCCCGGTTCGCGCGGAGCCATGAGCTACTTGGATGCCAGCCGCGAGATCGCCGAACGCGCGGACACCCGGACCAACACGGAGGAGCGGGAATGACACAGCCGCAGCGGAAGCGCACGGGCCTCGGCCGTGGGCTGGCGTCGCTCATCCCGACCGGTCCGGCCGACGGCTCCGAGGGCAACCTGCGGATGGGGTCCGCGGCGGCCGACGTGGTGATCGGTGGCGCGCCGGGTGGACCCATCGTTGACCCCGGCAAGGACGTCGGCGCGGTGTACCGGGAGATCGATCCCGCCGCCATCGAGCCCAACCCGAAGCAGCCGCGCTCCGTGTTCGACGGCGAGGCGCTCGCCGAACTGGTGCACTCGATCCGCGAATTCGGGCTCATGCAGCCGATCGTGGTGCGGCCCATCGAGTCGGTCGAGGGCAGTCCGCGCTACCAGTTGGTGATGGGGGAGCGGAGGTGGCGTGCCGCACAGGAGGCGGGGATGACGACGCTGCCCGCGATCGTGCGCGAGACCGCCGACGACAACATGCTGCGCGACGCGCTGCTCGAGAACATCCACCGCGCGCAGCTGAACCCGTTGGAAGAGGCGGCGGCGTACCAGCAGTTGCTCGACGAGTTCGGGGTCACCCACGAGGAACTGGCCACGCGGATCGGGCGCTCGCGTCCGGTGATCAGCAACATGATCCGGTTGATGCGGCTCCCGGTCGCGGTGCAGCGCCGGGTCGCGGCGGGCGTGCTGTCGGCCGGCCACGCTCGGGCGCTGCTGTCCCTCGAAGCGGGTGCCGAGAAGCAGGAGGAGCTCGCGGCGCGCATCGTGGCCGAGGGCCTGTCGGTCCGCGCGACCGAGGAAGCCGTCACGCTGGCCAACCGCGAGGACGAGAAGGCGCCGGCCAACCCCCGCCGCAAGCCGATCCAGATGCCCGGACTCCAAGACGTGGCCGAACGGCTGTCGTCGGCGTTCGACACCCGCGTCACGGTGAGCCTCGGCAAACGCAAGGGCAAGATCGTGGTCGAATTCGGGTCGGTCGACGATCTGCAGCGAATAGTTGACCTCATGAACGATGCGAAGGCATGACCAGCCACACCACGTAATTACGTCACTGTGACACTCGACCCGCCCGATCACCGGCTCGCGACCCGCTCCAGGAGGAAAACCCTTGTCCGCCAGAAGGATTGGTCTGAGGACGGCGTCGCGGTGAGCATCGGACCGCTCTCCGGGCCGCACACTCCGGCGTCTCCTATCCTGGAGGGGCATCACTGGCCGTCATCCGAACGCAGGGGAGTCTAGTGTCCGCGCGCATCGCCCCGTTGCGGCTGCAGGGCTTCGAGCAGCTGCCGAAGCACGCCCGCCGCTGCGTGTTCTGGGAGGTCGACCCGGCGACGCTTCCGGGAGACGACCACCTCGCCGATCCCGAGTTCGAGAAAGAGGCATGGCTGTCGATGGTCATGCTCGAGTGGGGGTCCTGCGGCCAGGTCGCGATCCCGTGCGGACCCGGCGAGGACGCGGAGCCGGACACGGAAGCGCCGTGTCTGGGCTACGCCTTCTACGCCCCGCCGCGCGCCGTCCCTCGCGCCGGCCTATTTCCGACCGGACCGGTCAGTGCCGACGCCGTCCTACTGACGACGATCGGCGTCGAGGCGGGTGACGACGGCGACGTCCTGCCGCGGGGACTCGTCGCCGCGGTCGTAGCGGATCTGGTGCGCCGCGGTGTGCGCGCGCTCGAGGCGTTCGGCCGCACCGCCGACGCCGCCGACCTCACGGATCCCAGTCAGGTGACGCCCGAGTTGCGGGCGGTCGTCGCGGCTCTGGGGGATTGCTCGACCGAGCAGTGCATCCTCGACGCGGACTTCCTCACCGACGTCGGGTTCGTGGTCGTCGCCGAACACCAGTACTTCCCGCGCCTGCGGCTCGAACTCGAGCAGGGTCTCGGGTGGAAGGCCGGAGTCGAGGCTGCCCTCGAGCGACTGCTGGAGACGGCGCAGCTGCGGGAGCCCGTGGGCGCCGGCGCCAATCCCTGTTCCTGACGGAACGGGTCAGCCGTTGGCGGCCTGCTGCTCGACCGACAGTTCGTGCGCGAGGAGTTCCGCGAACGTGAACGTGCCCGTCGGCCTGTCGTTCTTGCCCAGCAGGTAGAGCCGCTTCACCGACGCGAGGATGCCCTCGGCGATGGAGTCGCGGATCTCGGGGGAGGCCAGACGGTCCCGGTCGTGCGGGCTGCTGATGTAGCCGACGTCCACCTGCACGGTGGGCATGCGGGTCAGACGCAGCAGATCCCACGTCCGGCCGTGCGTGCGGCAGTCACGCAATCCCGTGCGCGCCACCACTTCCCGCTGAATGAAGTCGGCGAGGTTGCGGCCGATCGTGGACACCGAGCCGTGCGCGTTGCCGAAGTAGAACGACGCGACGCCGTTGGCGGGCGAGCCGGGCAGGGTGGCGCAGCGCAGGCTGATCATCAGGTCGGCGCCGACGGTGTTGGCGGTGTTGGCGCGCTCGGCGTCGATCGGGCTGCGGGCCACTGGCCGCGACAGGAACGTCTCCATGCCGATCGCCGTCATGCGGCCTTCGAGACGGCTCGCCAGATCCCAGAGGATGTCGGCCTCGCTGATCGGGCCAGAGGGTCCGTTGATGATCAGCCCGTGATCGTCGGCGCCGCGGCCCGGATCGATGATGACCCGCTTGCCGGACAGGCGGGGACCGGAGCGGCGGACCAGCTCCTCCTCGCGAATCGCGTGCGGGGAACCGCCGGTCACCCGGGAGCCGAGGAAGTACAGCGAGCGCAGCGTCTCGGGCCCGCAGATCCCGTCGGGGTACAGGCCGTACTCCCGCTGGTAGGACATCAGGCTGTTGTGCGTCTGCAGACCGAAGTGCCCGTCGACCAGGTTCGTGTAGAAGCCGAGGTCCTGCAGGCGGGCCTGCAGGGTTGCGACGTCGTCGCCGTACATCGGCGCGCCGAACTGGTGAGCCAGCGTCCGGGCGCCGAGGCGGTAGGACGCCTCCCGCAGGGCCCGGGCGGTCGCCTCGCCGACGACACCGTCGACGAGCAGCCCGCGGTGCTGCTGGAAGGCGCGGACGGCCTGGTCGAGGTCCTCGTCGAAGACGTCCAGCGCGAAGTGCTTG
This sequence comes from Mycobacterium sp. PTI7, assembly GCF_056679845.1. Classification (NCBI taxonomy): domain Bacteria; kingdom Bacillati; phylum Actinomycetota; class Actinomycetes; order Mycobacteriales; family Mycobacteriaceae; genus Mycobacterium; species Mycobacterium sp. PTI7. Next base: position 4,985,827 of record NZ_CM155252.1, on the reverse strand, counting down.
CCGGTCGTCAGATCGTCGTCGGGGCTGTCGACCAGGCCAAGCGCCGAGAGAGCGGCACGGATCTCGGTGACCGCACCCCCTCGGTCACCACGGCGCAGACTCGACATAACCAGGCCCTTCGGTCTCGGATCGCGACCAGAACCACGCCGGCCGGCGCAGATCAGCTAGCCAGCATTGTCGCAGACGGCCGCGAAAATCCGGAAACCAAGAGGCCAGCCGCGCCGCGTGGCGGGGGTCTGACCGCTCCTAGTCGGCGAGCTCGCGCAGCAGCGCGGCCTTGCCCTTCGCGCCCACGATCCGCTTCACCGGCTGGCCGTCCTTGAACAGGATCATCGTGGGGATCGACACGACCTGGAAGTCCCGCGCGGTGGCGGGATTGGCGTCGACGTCGATCTTGGCGACGGTCAGCTCGCCGGCCTTCTCGGTGGCGATCTCCTCGAGTACGGGGGCGACCATCTTGCACGGCCCGCACCAGGATGCCCAGAAGTCCACCAGGACCGGGGTGCTGCTGGACAGCACGTCGGTCGAGAAGGAATCGTCGGTCACCTTCACCGTATTGGTGTTGTCGCTCATGGGATCTCCTTGTTAGACGGGTGCGGAGGTTTCTTGGTCGGTGGCGATGACCTCGTGGTCGGCGAGCCACCGCTCGCTGTCGATCGCGGCCGAACAGCCGCTGCCTGCGGCGGTGATCGCCTGGCGGTAGGTGTGGTCCACGAGGTCGCCGCAGGCGAAGACGCCGTCGAGCGACGTGGCCGTCGTGCGGCCCTGGACGCTCACGTAACCCTCGTCGTCCAGCTCGACCTGTCCGCGGACGAGGTCCGACCGGGGGTCGTGACCGATGGCCACGAAGACGCCGGTGACGGCGAGCTTGGACTCCTCGCCGGTGACCGTGTCCTGCAGGCGCAGGCCGGTGACCTTGGGCTCACCCTCGACTTGGGTCACCGCCGTGTTGGTCAGCACCGTGATCTTCTCGTTCGCGCGGACGCGGTCCAGCATGATGCGGCTGGCGCGGAACTCGTCGCGGCGGTGGATCAGCGTGACGTGGCTGGCGAAGCGGGTCAGGAAGAGGGCCTCCTCCATGGCGGAGTCGCCGCCGCCGACCACGGCGATGTCCTGGTCGCGGAAGAAGAAGCCGTCGCAGGTGGCACAGGTGCTGACGCCGGTGCCGATGCGTTCCTGCTCACCCGGGATGCCCAGGTGGCGCGCCGCCGCACCCATCGCGAGGATCACCGAGTGGGCCGAGAAGGTCTCGTCGCCGACGGTGACCGTCTTGATCGGGCCGTCGAGGGACACCTCGTCGACGTCCTCCATGCGGAGGTCGGCGCCGAAGCGCTCGGCCTGCTCGCGCATCTGGACCATCAGCTCGGGTCCTGTGATGCCGTCCTTGAAGCCGGGGAAGTTCTCGACCTCGGTGGTGGTCATCAGCGCGCCGCCGAACTGCACGCCCTCGAACACGATGGGCTTGAGCTGGGCGCGCGCGGCGTACACCGCTGCGGTGTAGCCGGCGGGTCCGGAACCGATGATGATCAGGTCGTGGACCGTGGAAGCTGAAGTCATATCCGTCCTCGTCATGTCTAGCCGTCCCGAGCGTCTCGGTCCGGCACGCGTATAACACCAGCGTAGGGTGCGGTGTTCCCCCGTGTGCAGGCCGTGCTGGTGTGTCGGGTACCCCGGTCTACCGTGCCGGACGCCTGCGTCGACGTGCGGCCGCGAGCAGGCCGACGGTCACCGCGGCGGCGACGGCGGCGACGATCCTCGCCCCCGGTACCGGCGCGGCGGATGCGGTGGACACCGGTGGCGCCGAGGTCAGGGCCGCGACGATGCGTGCGGTCACCTCGGGCGGCACCTCGGGGGCGGTGTCGGCCCGGTGCAGCTGGGCGAGTTCCCGACGCACCCGGTCGACGGCGTCGTCCTCGGTCACGGGTCCTCCCATGTCTGTCGGCGTGTTCCTGGACACCTGCCGTGCATCACCCGTCCAATCCGGAATCCACGGGTGCGGCACGGCGTTCAATGAAGGGTAGGCGGAACGTCACGTGCCGCCCGGAGAGGTCGTCACCACGATGTTCAATCGAAGGATCGCCACGATCGGCTCTGCGGCCGTGATGGGGCTGGGTGCCTTCGCCGCCGCGGCCGGCATCGCCGCCGCACCCGCTGCCGACGCAGCGCCGTGCAGCCAGTTCATCCAGCCGTACAACCCGTACATCCAGACCTGTGGCATCCCGAACAAGCCACCGGTGGTGCGCGGGGCGTCGCCGGGCGCCGGCGCCATCATCGCGTGCCGCAACATCCCCGGGTGCCTGTCGTCGGTCGTCAACGGCGGCCCGGGGTATGGCTTCGGCGGTCGCGGCTACTGACCCACCGCGGCCTCGCGCCCCAGGGGGCGCAGGGACTCCGCCAGCTTTGCCCTGCCCCGGGCGCAGCGGCTCTTGACGGTGCCCTCCGGCACCCCGAGCAGTCGGGCGGTCTCCGCGATCGAGTAGCCGTGCATGTCGACGGCCACGATCGCCGCGCGTTGGTCGACGGGTAACCGCAGCAGCGCCCTTTCGATCATCAGCGCGGTGTCCAGCACCGACGTCGGATCGGTCGCCGGGTGCACGTCGTCCGCCAACGGCACCGTGGGGTGGGACTTGTTGCGGCGCAGACGATCCAGGCAGGCGTTGACGACGATGCGGTACAGCCAGCTGCTCACCGAGGAGTCGTGCCGGAACGTCGGCGCGTTGCGGTGCGCCTTCAACAGGGCGTCCTGCAATGCGTCCGCGGCGTCGTCGGGGTTGTGACTGGTGAGCTGCGCGAGCCGGTACAGCTGACGGCGATGCCGGTGGAACAGCGTGGCGAACGCGTGCCGATCGCCCGCCACGTGCGCAGCGAGCAGTTCCGCATCGGACCGGTCGCCGTCGGCAACGCCTGCGAAGGTGCTCACAGCCACACCCTAAGCAGACGCGGAGGGCCCTCCCGACACCAGTTTCGGCGGCGCGCGGTTCTGCCCCCTGACCAGGCCGGACGCCGTGCCGGCGCGGTTCAGGCGCTGGGGATGACGGTCAGGACGCCGCCGTGAGCGTGATGTCCGACAGTGCGGTCTCGCTGTCGCCGTTGACGGAGCCCAGGGTGGTGATCCACACCAGCACGTTCGACGTGGGCGCCGCGTCGGCGATGTCGATGGTGTTGGACCCCGTCTTCATGGGGGTGGGCGGGCTCAGCTCCGTGGTGTCGTCCAGCGTCGTCGGGTTGGCCGTCTGCGCGGACCGGATCTGGATCGACGTGCCGGTGCTGTTGAGCGTCAAGGTCACCGATGCCAGCGTGGTCGGCTGGGGGAGCTGCAGCAGCAGACCGACGCCGTTCTTGAACGACGGGAACGGCGCCGGGTCGCTGTAGGTGTCGGTGGGCCAGGCGGTGGCCGGGTTGCCGTCGATGGCCAGCGGCGCATCGGCCGGGTTGTCCGCCTCGCCGCCGGGCGAGAACACCGTCGCACGAACGGGTTTCACCACTCCGGTGTTCGCGGGCGCGGACTCGCTGCCGGGTGCGTTGAGCCCCAGCTCCTGCCGGTCGAGGGGGCCGCCCACGTCGCCGAACAGCCCGCGCAGACCGATCGCCAGCGCGGCGAGCGCGACGATCACGATGACCGCGCCGACGCTGATGCCGATGACGAGGCCCTTGCGCCGACGGGTGCGGGTCTCCGGGTCGCCGTCACCGCGCGGCCGCCGCGCTCGGGGGGTGCCCTCGTCCTCGGGGGCGTCGACGGGGGTGATCAGCTCGGTGCGGTCGGCGACGGCGGTCGCCTGCTGCAGCAGGTTGAGCAGCGTGCCCGCGGTGCGGATGCCGCCGTTCTCCTGCACCGCGCGTGCGGCCGCGGCCGAGATCTGGAACGGGATGTCGCGATCGACGGACCGCGGTTCCACGGGATGACCACCCGAATCCTTTTCGGCCGCGGCCATTCCGCTCGCGACGCCGGTCTCGGGCAGCGGCCAGCGGTCGACCAGGAGTGCGTACAGCGCGGCGCCGATGCCGCGGATGTCGTCCTCGGGCGTCGCCTCGGGCATGGTCGCGGGGAACGCCAGTGCGACGTCACCGTCGATGCTGACGCGCACGCGGCCGGGATGGTCGATCGACAGGGCGACGCCCTCCCGGTGGGCGGCCTCGGCGGCGGCGGCCAGCGACTGGATGGCGCGTGCGCCACCGATCGCCGACGGTGCGGTCTCGGCGACCTCGGCCAGCGACCCGCCACGGATCCACTCGGCGACCACCAGGCCGCCGGAGCCGGTGTGCACCACGTCGAGAACCCGTGCGACACCGGGCATCTCGAGGCGGCTCAGCTTCAGCGTGCGCGCCAGGATCTCCTGGAGTTCCTCGTCGGGCAGGGTGGCCTCGGGGTCGACGAAGGTCAGCGCGACCTGCCGGTCGAGGGCCGTGTCGAGGGCGTGCCAGAACTGCAGGTGCGGCGGCCCGCCGTGGAACACCAGCAGCCGGTAGCGCCCGGCGGCGATGGTGGCGCCGGGGATCAGGTGCACTTCCTCGTCGTCGGTCGCGGCTTCGATCGGCGGCTCGTTCAGCATGCCGAACGACAGCGCCTCGCGGGTGGGGTCGCCGCCGTAGTCGGCGGGCGGGCGACCCGAGACCGGGGGCAGATCGGTCGCCACGTCGGGTTCGAAGTCGTCGGCGGACGGGCGCGGGATGCGAGTGGTCGCGCCGGCGTCGACACCGTCCGCGGAACCACGGGTGGATTCGTCGGTCACCGCTGGTCCTTTCAGGGGTCCCTGCCAAGGTCGGCCTCCGGTGGGCCATACCGGAGGGGCGCCTCGCGTCACCGGCCCGGGTGGGTACGGCGGGCGGGGTTGATTTCTGTGCTCAGAGTACGTGACGGGAGCGTTAGATCCCGGCCGGACGGCCAGTGGCGCGGGGCTCGCGGGCGCCGCCGGGGCAGGGGTTCCGCGACCGAGGCGGCGGCGCACGAAGGCGGCGGCGGACTGCGCCTCGGGCACCTTCGCCGCCAGCAGCACGCCCGCGATGATCGGGAGCATGATCAACCCCAGCACCACCAGTCGCAGCAGCGAGCCTGCGCCGCCGTGGCCGTCGGTCAGCGACTCCAGCCCGAGGAGCTGATCGACGACGTGCGCGAGCAGTCCGGCGCCCATCGAGGCCGCGATGGTGACCAGGATCGTTCGGATCACCGGTAGCCCGATGAGCCGGCCGTCGGCGGGGTTGAGCTTGTTGCGCAGTAGCACGTGCCCGACCGTGGCGCCCGCGATGAAGCCCAGGCCGTTGGCGAGCCCCAGGTATCCGGCCACCAGGTCGGGGTCGTCGGTCAGGTGCGGTGCGGCCAGCGAGGCCGCGATCTTCACGGCCGTGATGACGAGGATCACGCTGATCGGCGTCCACGCCTGCTCGCGCGCGTAGAACACCCGCAGCTGCAGCAGCACCAGTGAGTAGGGGATCAGCGTGAACGCCGACAGGGTGATGGCCATGCCGAGGTAGCCGGCGTCGGTCGACCCGAAGTTGCCGTACGCGAACAGCGCGCTGCCGATCGCCGGACCGCCGACGGTCATGAACGCGACCACCGGGATCATCGTCACCATCGTCAGACGCGTGGCCAGGGACAGGTCGGCGAGCACCGCCGGGGTGTCGTCCGCTGCGGCGTTGCGGGACAGCCGCGGCATCACGACGGTCAGCACCGTCACGCCGATCATGCCGAACGGCAGCATCAGCACGAGCCAGGTGTAGTTGTAGATGGCCGGGCCGGAAGCCGCTGCGTGCGCGGCGATCTGGTTGCCGACGATGAGCCCGATCTGGCTGATCAGGACGTACAGCACCATGGCCGACGCCATCGTCCCGAACTGCTTGAGCCGGTCGTCGACGCCCCAGAGCGGGCGCAGGCTGATGCGCTCCCTGCGGATGGCGACGAGCAGGACCGCGGTCTGGGCGAAGACGCCGAGGGTGGTGCCGATGCCGAGCACCAGCAGCTTGGCGTTGCCCATCTCGACGGGGTTCAGGGACAGTTCGCCGGGCACGATGACGTACAGGCCGAGCGTGGCGATCGCGACGACGTTGTTGACGACCGGTGCCCACGCCGGCGGTCCGAAGACGTTGCGGGTGTTGAGGATTGCCATGAACACCGACGACAACCCGTAGAAGATCACCTGCGGCAGCAGCAGGTAGGCGAAGGCCGTGGTGAGCGACCGGTTCACCTGAGGATCGTCGCCCAGCATCAGCCGGACGAGTACGGGCGCCGCGATCACGGAGATGAGCGTGGCGATCAGCAGCAGCGCCGTGGCGAGCGTGACCAGCCGACGTACGAACGACGTGCCGCCGTCGGCGTCGTCGCGTTCCGCGCGGGCCAGGACGGGCACGAAGATGGCGGTGAAGGTCGCCTCCAGCACCAGCGCGGCGATCATGTTCGGCAGCTGGTTGGCGATGGTGAACGAACTCGACAGTGCCGCACCGAGAATCGCCGCGAGCAGCACGATCCGAATGAACCCCGTGATGCGGCTGACCAGCGTCGCGAGCGCCATGCCCCACGACCGCGACACCACCGCGGCGTCGGAGAGTTCCTTGCGGACGGTGGTCGGTGCGGCCTGACCGGCGCGCCTGCGGGGGGCGGGGCCGCGCGGAATCCGTTGCCGCGGCGGCGCGGGTGACCGCCGGGGCGCGCTCACTCGTCGCCCGGGGCGTGCTTGATGGCGACGTCGAGCGGATCGGACCCGGCACCCAGCCGTTTCGGCTCGGCGAACGCGGGGTCGGCGTCCGCGCGTCCCGGACGGTCGAGGTCGGCGACGTCGGGCTGGCCGCGGAACCGGTGCCACAGGCGTCGGCCGACGAGCAGGAACAGGATGGCGCCCGCCGTCAGCGTGATGAAGAACAGCACCTTGCCGTAGGCGTTGGAGTGGACCGACAGGCGCACGGGCTCGCCGAGCTCGAGGCCGTCGACGGTGCGCAGCGCCACGTCGACCGCCACCCGCTGGGTGAAGTGCACCTCGATCGGCACGCGCAGCGGCAGATATCCGGGCGGCAACTCGATCTCGCCCATGTCGGTGACCGTCATGCCGGGTGGGGCGTCGACGTCGAGCCGCACGCGGATGGGGACGGGCAGGTCGTTGCGCAGCGCCAGCGGCAGCGGGCTGCGCTCGGTCGCGAGGGTGTAGGAGCCGCCGGGGTTGACGATCGACACCGCGCCGAACAGGTCGTCGATGGTGGTGGCGGCGCGGCGCACCCGCTGCTCGCCGAGCCCGTTGCGGGCGTCGGGCGGCACCGACTGGCTGAGCGCCCGCAGCATGTCCTCGCGCAGCGGCGCGGTGTACTGCGTCCCCGTCAGGCCGGTGCGCTCGTCGGTGGTGAGCGCCGACGTCAGCCCCCACAGCCGTGCGGTGGCACCCGAGATGTCGCCGGTCAGGGCGCCACTGATCTGCGACCGCGGGTTGCCGAGGCCGTCGGGCGGCAGCGAATCATCGGCGGCGGGGGCGGTGTTCAGGGTGTCGGCGATCGCGGCGGCGAACGGCCGCGGTGCGGTGAGTCCGGCGCGGATCGACGTGCTGAGCGCGGACAGCAGCGCGCCGGCGTCGTCGGGCTGCAGGTCCCACGTCAGCGGCGGCATCAGGATCTCGGTGCGCGGGCCGGCCGCCGGGCTCAGGCCGCGCCACAGCATCGCGGCTAGCGCGTCCTGGCGGCGGGCGATCAGCGAGTCGTGCTGCAGCGGGACCTCGAGGGATGCATCGAGGTACGACGGCGACGCGGGCTTGGGACCGACGCCGGCCAGGGCGGCGCCGACCGTCGGGTCGAACGGCGCCGTGACCACCTGCGGTCCGTACCGGCGCGGTGCGAGGTCGGCGTCCGGTTGCTCGCCCGAGGCCGAGTCCTGCGCGACGTACTGCGGCGCGGCCACCGCGACCGTCGGCCCCCGAGCGGACAGCAGCCGCACCGCCGGGCCGGTCAGCGGACCGTCACCGAGGAGCGTCGCCCCGCGCACGGACTGCACGCCGAGGATCTGGTCGACCACGTCGGCCGCCTCGGTGGTCGCGATCGCGGCGAGGCCCGGGTCGCCGACCCGCTGCAGTGCGGTGAGGTCGGCCTGCGCGTACGTCGACGTCGTCACGCACATCCGCTCGGCCAGTGTCCGGAGCCGGCCCAGCCAGTTGACGGCGGCCTCCTGACCGGTGCCCGGCACGGTGGCTCCGGCGATTCCCGCGTCGGGGGTGTCGACCACCACGTAGCCCGCGGTCATCGCGTTGACCGTGACCAGCAGGTCGGGGTCCACGGCCAGACACGTTGCGGCCCGCACCCTGCCGTCGGGGTCGACGGGTGGGCTGGTCGCGAAGTCGGCGGCTCCGAGCAGGGTGTCGAGACGGCCGCCGGCGCTCAGCGACGCGGCGAGGTCGTCGTCGACGAGCCGCACGGGGGTGGTGCCGCCGGGGACGCCCGCGGCCAGCCGCGGCCGGTCGGCGAGCGGCCAGAGCATGGTCACCTGGACCGGTCGCGACGTGTCGGGGGGCACCACGGCCGACACCGGATCGGCGGGTTCGGCCGACGGGTCGGGCGGCACGCCGAGGACCGGCAGCAGGAAGCGGGCGTCGTCGAGTCGGGCCGGAGCGCCGTAGTCGGGGGTGCCGTTGACGTTGACGAGCACGGGGTACACGCCGGGCTGCGCGATCCGCAGCGACGGGCCCGCGGCCGAGCGCAGCGGGTAGGTGAGCGTGAACGGGACGCTCTCGCCCTGGTTGAGTTCCGGTGCGACGGTGATGAAGTCGGCCACCGGCTGGTATTGGTCACCGCTGCCGGCGAGGTTGGTGCGCAGGCCCGCGGAGGTGGACACCGCGTCGGCGTGTTCGAGGCGCACCACCACGTCGCGCACCGCGCGGTCGCCGACGTTGGCCACCCGGCCGGTGACCGTGACGAGTGGACCGCTGGCCGTGTCGACGATCTCGGGCGTGACGCCGTCGACGCTGATCTTGAGGAACTGGGTGGTGCCGGGTTCACCGGCGGCGGCGTGCGGCAGCAGGGCGGGCGCGCACACCAGGGTGAGCATGACGAGCGCGGCCACGAGGCGGGCGACGGCGGCGCGCGCCGTGCGGGATCGAGCGGCCGGGTTCGCCTCCCGGGACCTCGCCCGGAACGGCGGAGTCATGGGCTCTGGCCGCAGCCGTTCGCCCGCCGACCGGGCCGCATCTTCCCGCGGTCGCCCCGCTCGACGGCGGGGGTGGCGTCGCCTCGGTCCGCCGTGCGCGGCTGCTGCGAGGCGTCGTCGGGTCGACGGCGGGTGTGCGAGTGGGTCTGCGGTCGGCGCCGCGGTGCGGTCCGCGGCAGCGGCGGCAGGGATCCCGGTCCGTCGGTGTGCAGCTTGTCGATCAGTTCGCCGGCGACCTTGGCGAGCTTGCGCTCGTCGGCGTAGGCCAGTCGGGAGGGGAGGTCGCGCAGCGGCACCCAGGCGACCTCGGTGACCTCCATGTCCTCGTCGGACAGCTCTCCGCCGAGGAATCGCATGAGGTAGTGGTGCACCGTCTTGTGCACGCGCCGGCCCTCGGTGACGAACCAGTAGTCGATGCTGCCCAGCGCGGCGAGCACGCTGCCCTCGATGCCGGTCTCCTCGGCGACTTCGCGGATCGCGGTCTGCTCGGCGGTCTCACCCATCTCGATGTGGCCCTTGGGCAGTGACCACAGCATGCGGCCGCGCCGGTCGATGCGGCCGATCAGCGCCGCGACCTGGCGCTCCTTCGGGCCGTCGATGCCGTCGATGACGAGGCCGCCCGCCGACGTCTCGTGGACCGTGCGGAGCCGCTCGGGCGGGCGGCGCGGGGCGTTGCGGTGGCCGGCAGGGGAGGGGATCGGCGTCGGTACGGATGCGGGCGTGGGGGAGGGCACGGCGCGGATCGGGGGCCTGGGCGTGGGGGTGTCGGACGTGGGTGTCGTCACGTCGCCGGGGGTGCCGGCCTCGGGCGGCCCTGCCGAGCGTCGGCCGCGGCGCCTTCCCCGGCGCCGTCGCGGTTTGGCCCGTTCGCCCTCCGACACCCAAGCGATAGTAGTTGCCACCTGCCTTCCACCCTCCCGCCACTCGCCGTTGGTGCCTGGCTGATGCCCAGTCGTTACGCTGCGCGCTCGCTCGGTGGGCCGCCCGCGAGGCACTAAGCTCATCGCACGTGCCGAACGACGTAAGCGCCGATGCCGCGCTGCTGGCCGCCGCGATGCGCGCGTTGGCGCCCCACGGGCCCCTGCTCACCGAGTTGGGCACGCTGTTCGCCGAGGCGGGTCACGAGCTGTACCTGGTGGGCGGCAGCGTCCGGGACGCGGTCCTCGACCGGCAGGTCACCGACCTCGACTTCACCACGAGTGCCCGCCCCGCCGACATCCAGAAGACCATCCGGCGCTGGGCCGACGGGCTGTGGGACACCGGCATCGACTTCGGCACGATCGGCGCCACCAAGGGCGAGCACCGCATCGAGATCACCACGTTCCGCGCCGACAGCTACGACCAGGTGTCGCGCAATCCGACGGTCGAGTTCGGGGAGCGCCTCGACGACGACCTCGTCCGGCGCGACTTCACCGTCAACGCGATGGCGATCGAACTCACCACTGCCGGGATCGGCGCGTTCCACGACCCGCTGAACGGGCTCACCGCGGCGCGCGACCGGGTGCTCGACACCCCGTCGGCGCCGGAGGTGTCGTTCGGCGACGATCCGCTGCGGATGCTGCGGGCGGCGCGCTTCGTCTCGCAGCTGGAGTTCACGGTGGCACCCCGGGTGCGCGACGCGATGGAGCGGATGGCCGATCAGCTCGGTCGGATCACCGCGGAGCGGGTCGCCGCCGAACTCGACAAGCTGCTGCTCGGTGCCGATCCCACCGCGGGCCTGGACCTGATGGTCGAGACCGGACTGGGCGCCGTCGTCCTGCCCGAGGTCGGCGACATGCGGATGGCCATCGACGAGCACCATCAGCACAAGGACGTCTACCAGCACTCGCTGACGGTGCTGCGGCAGGCGATCGACCTCGAGGAGCCCGGCGGGTCCCCGGACCTGGTGTTGCGGTGGGCGGCGCTGCTGCACGACATCGGCAAGCCGGGCACCCGGCGCCACGAGCCCGACGGCGGCGTCAGCTTCCACCACCACGAGGTGGTCGGGGCCAAGCTGGCGCGCAAGCGGATGCGCGCGTTGAAGTACAGCAAGCAGATGGTCGACGACGTCTCCCAGCTGGTGTACCTGCACCTGCGCTTCCACGGGTACGCCGACGGCAACGGCTCCGGGAAGTGGACCGATTCCGCGGTGCGCCGGTACGTCACCGACGCCGGCCCGCTACTGAACCGGCTGCACAAGCTGGTGCGCGCGGACTGCACCACCCGCAACAAGCGGCGCGCGGCGCGGTTGCAGGCCAACTACGACGACCTCGAGCACCGGATCGCCGACCTGGCCGCCAGCGAGGACCTCGCGCGGGTCCGTCCGGACCTCGACGGCAACGAGATCATGCGGATCCTCGGCATCCCGGCGGGGCCGCTCGTCGGCCAGGCGTGGAACCACCTCAAGGAGCTGCGGCTGGACCGCGGGCCGCTCGATCACGACGAGGCGGTGGCCGAACTTCACCGGTGGTGGAACGCCAGGAGCTAGCGGCGCGTCCTAACTTGCATGGACTACTGCCTGGGTGACGGTGACGGCTCGGCGACCATGTGGACGGTCGACCCCGGACTCGACGTCGACGGGGACGGCGCGATGGACGCGTTCGGCCTGGACTTCGACGGCGACGGCCTGGTCGACGACGCGCTCGCCGACCTCGATGGCGACGGCGTCGTGGACCACGCGGTGCTCGACGCCGGGGTCGACGGCGAGCGGCGCTTCACCGACGACGGTTCCGGCACCTGGGCGGTGAGCGCCGAGCGGGGAGCCCAACTGCGGTGGTTCGCGCTGGACGGCGCCGAGTCGGTGGGTGGGCCGCTGGTGGACTTCGACGGCGACGGCGCCACCGACGACCGCGTGCTCGACGGCGACCGGGACGGGCTCGCCGACCGTGCGGTCGCCGGCTCCGAGGCCTTCGTGGACGCCGACGGCGACGGGCGGTGGGACGTCAGGCTGTCGGACTCCGATGGCGACGGCGCGGCGGATTCGGCCGGCTCGCCCTAGTTGACGGCGAGCGCCCTAGCGCCCGGCCCCGGGCGGACCCGCGAACGCCTGCGCGATGGTCAGCCACCGTGCGGCGTCGTCGCCGACGGCGGTCACGTCGAGGTCGACCGGCGGACGACGCTGGGTCACCAGCATGCAGAAGTCCTCGGCCGAGCCGGTGACGCGCTGCTCGGCGTCGTCGGGCCCCCACGACCAGGTGTCGCCGTCGGGAGCGTTCAGTTCCACGTGAAACGGAACCTGCGGCGGAGTGAGGCCGTGCACGGTGAACGCGAAGTCGCGGGTGCGCACGCCGATGTGTGCGATCGACTTCAGCCGGGCGGTCGGCGGGCGCCGTACGCCGACGGCGTCGGCCACGTCGAGGCCGTGCGCCCAGGTCTCCATCAGACGTGCGGTCGCCATCGAGGTGGCGCTCATCGGCGGTCCGAACCACGGCAGCTTGCGGCCGGACTCGACGAGCGGAAGCTGGTCGTGCAGGGTGCGTCGGGTGGCGCGCCAGTCGGCGAGCAGCTCGGCCGGTGGCATGGCGGCCAGTTCCTCGGCGCCCGCGTCGACGAAACCGGTCGGGTTCTGGGCGGCCTCGGTCAGCAGGTCGGTGAACCCGGCCTCGTCGGTCACCGAGACCACCGCGACCCGGTCGGTCCACAGCAGGTGCGCGATCTGGTGGGCGACGGTCCAGCCGGCTGCGGGTGTCGGGGTGTGCCAGCCCTCGTCGGACAGTCCGGCGACGATGTCGTCCAGTTCGTCGCTCTCGGCCCGCAGGTCGGCGACGGTGCTCGTCAGGGCGTCGGCCATGGCGTCACCCTAGACGGGCGGTGCGGCGGGTCGCGCTCGCCTGCTGATGGTCAGGTGCCCGATCAGGCCGAGCACGTAGACCACGGCGCCGGCGATCGCGAGGCCCGGCGAGTCCCCGTCGTCGGGGATCACGGTGGCGGCGGCGCTGATGGCGCCGATGAACGACACCCAGAACAGCGAGTCCTGCACGGTGAACACGTGTCCGCGCAGGGCGTCGTCGACGTCGATCTGCATGGCGGTGTCGGCGCACAGCTTGACCACCTGTCCGAGCGCGCCGAGCAGGAAGCCGCAGACCGTCATCACGGGTAGGTGCAGTCCGGCGCCGGCGAGCTGCACCACGGCCGCGGCGCCGAGCGCCCAGCTCGCCGTCGCGAACCGCCCCCACCGGCCCACCACGGTCGGCGTCAGCAGCGTCGCCAGGAACGAGCCCAGGCCCGTCGCCGCCACGAACAGCACCACGGTGCCGAACCCTGCGACGTCGGTCGTCCCGCTGTGCCGGACCAGGATGAGCACCAGCAGGGTGTTGATGCCGAAGACGACGCGGTGCGACGCCAGGCCGGTGAGGGTGGCCGCCACCGTCGGCACCGCGGCGACGGTGCGCAGGCCGTAGCCCCAGCCCGTCGCGACCACGTACGCGACCGATCCGTGCACGGCGCGGCCGCTGTCGTCGGGTCCGAGTGCGTGCGGCTTGAACCGGATGGAGAACCACAGCGCCAGCGCGACCGGCACGGCGGCGCTGAAGATGATCACCGAGGCGCCGGTGTCGCCGGATCCGAACAGCCATCGCGGTAGCAGCATGAAGTTGGCCCCGGCGAAGGTGGCGACCGCGCCCGCCGCCGTCGCGACCGAGTTCATGGTCACGACCTGTTCGCGCGGGACGACGTGCGGCAGCGCCGCGGACAGGCCCGACGAGACGAACCGCGTGAACCCGTTGACGACCAGCGCGCCGCACAGGATGGCGAGGTCGCCGGCTCCGAAGGCCAGCAGCGTGGCGACCGCCAGCATCAGCAGCAGCCGCACCGAGTTCGCACCCACCATCACCAGCCGCCGGTCCCAGCGGTCCAGCAGCGCGCCGGCGAACGGGCCAAGCAGCGAATAGGGCAGGAAGAGCACCGCGAAGGCACCCGCGATCGCGGATGCGCTGGCGGCGCGCTCGGGGTTGAACAGCAGCGCTCCGGCCAGGGCCGCCTGGAACAGGCCGTCGCCGAACTGGCTGACCACCCGCAGTTCGAGGAGGCGCTTGAACTCCGGGAGGACGCGAAGCGACCGCAGGAGGGCCACGTGCCTACCCGGGCGACTCTGCATTCCTGACACTTCCGGTTCCGATCCGTGGGACACGACGATTGTTCGACCGGCGATCGGCGACCAGATCCACCCTACAAACGTCGCGGACACTCGGTGGCGACGCCGTGGATGTTCGCCTCCGGTGACGGCCCCTGGTGACATGATGGGCGGGTGGCGCAGTCAGACGATCCGGACGACTACCTCGCGCCTGCGGCGCAGCGGGTCCGGGCAGGGACGTTGTTGCTGGCGAACACCGACCTGCTGGAGCCGACGTTCCGTCGCAGCGTCATCTACGTCGTCGAGCACAACGACGGCGGCACCCTCGGCGTGGTGCTGAACCGGCCGAGCGAGACGCCGGTCTACAACGTCCTCCCGCAGTGGACCAAGTTGGCGTCGAAGCCGAAGACGATGTTCGTCGGCGGACCGGTCAAGCGGGACGCCGCGCTGTGCCTGGCGACGCTGCGGGTGGGCATGGACGCCAACAAGGTGCCCGGGCTGCGACCCGTCCAGGGCCGCATCGCGATGGTCGACCTCGACATCGACCCCGATTCGATCGCCGCGGTGGTCGAGGGCCTGCGGATCTACGCCGGGTACTCGGGCTGGACCATCGGTCAGCTGGAGGGCGAGATCGAGCGCGACGACTGGATCGTGCTGTCGGCGCTGCCGGCCGACGTGCAGGTGGAGCCGCGCGTCGACCTGTGGTCACGGGTGCTGCGGCGCCAGCCGCTGCCGCTGTCGATGCTGGCGACGCACCCGATCGACGTCAGCCGGAACTAGCCCGCGTCGCAGGACAGCGTGCACGACGCGCAGGCACCGCCACTGCCGCAGCCGCCGCCTGCGGGTTGGGCCGCCTCGAGGCGCGCCACCGACCGGGCGGCCTGGTAGCACCCCGCGCCGATGGTGCCCACGGCACCGACCGCGCAGATCACCAGCAGCAGCACCGACGCCCCGGCGAGTGCGGCCGCACCGCCCGCGGCGAGCATCACGGCCCCGGCCAGCTGGGTGGGTGCGACGGCCCGCAGCACCTGGGTGACCACGTCACCCGTGCGGGGACGCGACAGCAACCAGAGGCCTGCACCGGCGACCACGACGGCCGCGCACAGGCACAGCACCGCGGCGATCATCACGCCGTCGACAATACGAGCCCCGCCCCCGGATCGTCACATCCGGGGACGGCCGCTGCTAGCTCGGGACCGCGGCGGGCGCCGGGAGGACCGGGGCCGGCGCGGGCGGTACGGGCGGCGCGTCGGGTGAGGTGACGCGGAAGCCGTTGACGATGGCGTCCGTCGCGTTGCCCGCCGCCACCGTCACCTGAGCGCTCGTGGTCACCGACAGCGACACCAGGTAGCGGTCGGGGCCGGACTGGGCGATGACGTTGCGCCGCGACGTGTTGAGCGTCATGTTGTTCTGCCGGTAGGTGCCCTCGATGACCGACGACGGCATGCCGCCGAAGTCCGCGAGCGAGCCGTCGGTGGAGCGCCAGGCGGGCAGCTGCTGGTTGTCGATGAAGCCGTGGCTGATCGCTTCCTTGGGGTCGAAGTCGCCGACCAGCTTGTAGACCGTCAGCGCGGCGTTGGAGGTGTAGAGGCCGTCGCCGCCGAGGCGGTCGGCGATCACGGCGAAGGCGTCGGGCACGTTGGGGTCGGGCACGTGGCTCCAGCCCTGCGGCAGCGGCAGCACGATGTTGAGCGCGGTGAAGCCGTTGCTCACCTGCGGTTCCATCGCCACGTTCTTGGACCGCAGGAAGTCGGCGATGGTGCCCGACGTGGCGGGCGTGATGGTCGGCACCGGGGGCGCGACCGGCAGGGCCGGTGCGGGGACGGTCCCTGCGAGGCCCGTCGCAGCCGGGCCCTGGGCGGCCACCACGGGGGAGATGCCGGCGGCGGCGGGTGCCGCGGGGACGCCTGCCTGCACGGTGACCGTCTGGGTGACGGTGGCGGGGGCGGGCTGCGGGGGGATCGGGAGGCTGGGTTCGGCCGAGGCGGTGGTGCCTGCGAAGCCGAGCACGCCGGCGACGCCTACGGCGACACCTCCCGTGACGAGCCCCCAACGGCGGGCATTGGAGAACATCTCGTGGCGGTCCTTCCGAAAAAACGGTGCGTCGGCCGCGCTCGTCACGCGCGATCCGACGCTGGTCAGGCGCCGACCATAACCGCGTCCGAGGCCCGGGCTCTACGGCCGGAACCCACCTGCAACCGACCCCTCACCGGTCTGCAACGGAACCGATACCAAGCCGGGCCGGCCGATGCCCGCTCCCGGCACGTGCGGGGGTACTCGTGGGCCCGCGGCGGCCGGCGATGACTACCCTGTTCACCGTGACTGACCTGCCCGTCGACGCCTCGGACACCCCCAAGCACCGCTACAACGCGGACCTCGCAGGGGTGATCGAGCAGCAGTGGCAGGAGGCCTGGGCCGAGCGCGGCACGTTCCACGTGCCCAATCCGGTCGGCTCGTTGGCCCCGACCGACGGGTCCGCGGTACCCGCGGACAAGATGTTCGTGCAGGACATGTTCCCGTACCCCTCGGGCGAGGGACTGCACGTCGGGCACCCGCTGGGCTACATCGCCACCGACGTCTACGCCCGCTACTTCCGGATGACCGGGCGCAACGTGCTGCACGCGCTGGGCTTCGACGCGTTCGGTCTGCCCGCCGAGCAGTACGCGGTGCAGACGGGCACGCATCCGCGCACCCGCACCGAGGCGAACATCGTCAACTTCCGTCGCCAGCTCGGCCGCCTGGGGCTGGGCCACGACGCCCGGCGCAGCTTCTCCACCACCGACGTCGACTTCTACGAGTGGACGCAGTGGATCTTCCTGCAGATCTTCAACGCCTGGTTCGACCCGGCCGTCCAGAAGGCCCGTCCGATCGACGAGCTGATCGCCGAGTTCGATTCGGGTGCAAGGCCACTGGACGACGGCCGGTCCTGGTCCGAGCTGTCCGAGGGCGAGCGGCGCGACGTCGTCGACTCCTTCCGCCTGGTGTACAGGGCCGACTCGATGGTCAACTGGTGCCCGGGTCTGGGCACCGTGCTGGCCAACGAGGAGGTCACCTCGGAGGGCCGCAGCGACCGCGGCAACTTCCCGGTGTTCCGGAAGCGTCTGCGCCAGTGGATGATGCGCATCACCGCCTACTCCGATCGGCTGCTGGAGGACCTCGACGTCCTGGACTGGCCGGACAAGGTCAAGGCGATGCAGCGCAACTGGATCGGGCGCTCCACCGGTGCCGAGGTCCGGTTCGCCACCGATGCCGGCGACATCGACGTGTTCACCACCCGCCCCGACACGCTGTACGGCGCCACGTACATGGTGCTGGCGCCGGAGCACCACCTGGTCGACGCGCTGGTGGCGGAGCAGTGGCCCGACCGTACCGACGAGCGCTGGACCTACGACGCGGCGACGCCCGCCGAGGCCGTCGCGACCTACCGCACCGCCATCGCGGCCAAGTCCGACCTCGAGCGCCAGGAGAACAAGACCAAGACCGGCGTCTTCACCGGCGCGCACGCCACCAATCCGGTGAACGGGCAACGCGTTCCGGTCTTCATCGCCGACTACGTGCTGGCCGGCTACGGCACCGGCGCGATCATGGCGGTCCCCGGTCACGACCCCCGCGACTGGGAGTTCGCGCGCGCGTTCGGTCTGCCGGTCGTGGAGGTCATCTCCGGCGGCGACGTCACCGAGGCGGCGTACACCGGTGACGGGACGATCGTGAACTCCGGCGACCTCGACGGCCTGAGCATCGCGTCGGCCAAGGAGGCCGTGATCAACCGGCTGGAGGCCGAGGGCCGCGGACGGGCCCGCATCGAATACAAGCTGCGGGACTGGTTGTTCGCGCGTCAGCGCTACTGGGGCGAGCCGTTCCCGATCGTCTACGACGCCGACGGCCGTGCTCACCCGCTGCCCAACGCCGCGCTGCCGGTGGAACTCCCGGACATCCCCGACTACGCGCCCGTGCAGTTCGATCCAGACGACGCCGACAGCGAGCCGTCACCCCCGCTGGGCAAGGCGACCGACTGGGTGAACGTCGAACTCGACCTGGGCGACGGCCTGAAGCCCTACACCCGCGACACCAACGTCATGCCGCAGTGGGCGGGCAGCTCCTGGTACGAGTTGCGCTACGCAGACCCGCACAACTCGGAGACGTTCTGCGACAAGGAGAACGAGGCGTACTGGATGGGCCCGCGGCCCGCCGAGCACGGCGCGAGCGATCCCGGCGGCGTCGACCTGTACGTCGGTGGCGTCGAACACGCGGTGCTGCACCTGCTGTACTCGCGGTTCTGGCACAAGGTGCTCCACGACCTCGGGCACGTCAGCTCGCGTGAGCCGTACCGCCGGCTGGTCAACCAGGGGTACATCCAGGCGTTCGCGTACACCGATTCGCGGGGCTCGTACGTCGAGGCGTCGAAGGTGATCGAGCGCGACGGCAGGTTCTTCTACCCGGAGGAGCGCGGGGGGGACGTTGAAGAAGTGCAGGTGTTCCAGGAGTTCGGCAAGATCGGCAAGAGCCTGAAGAACTCCGTGTCGCCCGACGAGATCTGCGACGGCTACGGCGCCGACACCCTGCGCGTCTACGAGATGTCGATGGGTCCGCTGGAGGCGTCGCGGCCGTGGGCCACCAAGGACGTCGTCGGCGCGTACCGCTTCCTGCAGCGCGTGTGGCGCGTGGTGGTGGACGAGGAGACCGGCGTCGAGAAGGTCGCCGACCACGAGGCCGTCGACGACGAGACGTTGCGGCTGCTGCACCGCACCATCGCCGGGGTCGCGGAAGACTATGCGGCGCTGCGCAACAACACTGCGGCGGCCAAGCTCATCGAGTACACCAACCACCTGACGAAGGCGGGCGTGACGGCGCGTCCGGCCGTCGAGCCGCTCGTCCTGATGGTCGCCCCGCTGGCGCCGCACCTGGCCGAGGAACTGTGGAAGCGCCTCGGCCACGACACGTCGCTGGCACACGGTCCGTTCCCGGTCGCCGATCCGGCCTACCTCGTCGAGGACACCGTCGAGTACCCGGTGCAGGTCAACGGCAAGGTGCGTGGGCGGATCACGGTGGCCGCCGATGCCGACGCCGACGCGGTGGAGGCCGCCGCGCTGGCCGACGAGAAGGTGGCGGCGTTCCTCGCGGGCGCCACGCCCAAGAAGCTGATCGTGGTCGCCGGCCGCCTGGTGAACATCGTCGTCTGACTCGCGATTCGTGCACCCGCAGCCGCGGTGAGCGCGGTTGCGCGTGCACAGGTCGCTAGAGCGGAGGCGTCCGCGGCGGGGGAGTGCGGCGCGGGCCGAGGGCCTCGAACGCGGCGGCGTAGCCGAGCAGCGCGACGTCGTCGTAGGCGCGGCCCGCGAACGTCAGCCCCACGGGCATGCCGATGTCGGCCATCGTCCCCATCGGCACGGTGACGGTCGGGATGCCGAGATGGCGGATCGCGAGGTTGCCGTTGGCCACCCACACGCCGTTGCGCCAGCCGAGGTCCGCCGAGTCCGGGTTGACGTCCATGTCGGCGGGGCCCACGTCGGCGACCGCCGGGAACACGACCGCGTCCAAACCCGCTGCGGCGAGCCATTCCTCGAGGTCGACCCGGCGGGTCTCCTCCAGTCCGCGGAGTCCGTCGGCGAGACCGGGGATGGCCAGGAACGAGTCGATCGGGTGCTCGCGCAGGAACGCGGGGTACTCGTTGATGTCGTCGTCGAAGCCGGTGTACCGGTCGGGCAGTGCGCCGTCCGGGTGCGGGAAGATCGTGCCGCCCACGTCGGCGAGGGACGACAGTACGGGATCGCCGTTGGCACGCAGGAAGTCGTCCCACGCCCACGCCGACAGGTCCCAGATCTCGCGCCTGAGGAACTCGGGGTCGATCAGGCCGCGGGTGCCGATCGTCGGCGCACTCGCGCGGTCGCCCTCGTAGTTGCTCACCACCGGGAAGTCGACCTCGACCACCGTGGCGCCGGCCGCCTCGAGGTCACGACGTGCGGCGTCGAACAGCGCGAGAACCGATGGGCGCGTGTCGATCCGCCGCCCGGTCGGCCCGCCGATGCCCGTCGCACCCACGCCCGCGTCGGAGTCGGTGCCGACGTACATCCGCGGGACGCCGAACCGTACGCCGGTGAGGTCCCGCGGGGGCAGGTCGCGGAGGGAGGCCGGTCGGACGTCGTCCACGCGGGGCAGCTGCACCCACGGTTGCGCGCGCCAGAAGTCGCCGCGGGTGTCGGGGTCCTCGACGACCACGACGTCGAGCACCTCGAGGAGGTCGGCCATCGACCGGGTCTGCGGCACGACGACGTCCATGGTGGGCACCAGCGGCCAGCCGCCGCGGGTCGAGATCAGGCCGCGCGACGGGGTGTAGGCGCACAGCGCGTTGTTCGACGCGGGACCGCGGCCCGACGACCACGTCTCCTCTCCGATCCCGAACGCGCACAGGGACGCCGCGGTCGCGGTGCCCGAGCCGTTCGACGAGCCCGAACCGAACGGCGCGGTGAGATGGTGGGCGCTGTAGGGACTCTCGGCCCGGCCGTACACGCCGCGCTGCATGCCGCCGTTGGCCATCGGCGGCATGTTCGTCAGGCCGATCAGCACGGCGCCGGCGGCGCGCAACCGGTCGATCACGAACGCATCGTGCTGCGCCACCAGGTCGGCGAACGCGGGGCTGCCCGCGGCGACGGTCAGCCCGCGGGCCAGGTAGCTGTCCTTCGCGGTGTACGGGATGCCGTCGAGCGGACCGAGGGTGCGGCCCGCGGCGCGGCGGGCATCGGAGGCGGCGGCTGCGGCGTGGGCGCCGGGGTCGCGCACCACCACCGCGTTGAGGTCGCCGTCGTAGGCGTCGATGCGGGCGAGGTAGGCGTCGAGCAGCCCGACCGCGCTCGTCCGGCCGGTGTCCAGCGCGTCGCGGAGCGCGGCGATCGAGGCCTCGTGGACGTCGATGGTCATCGCGGCCGGATGATCACTTCGTGGACGTGCCCGTCCGGCGGCGTCGCGATCGCCTGCGCGACCGACTGTGCGACGGTCTCGGCGGTGAGGAACTGCTCGGGCACGTAGTCACGCTCCTCATAGGCGATCAGGTCGCGCTGCATGTCGGTGTCGATGCGGCCGGGATGTATCGAGGTGACCCGCAGGTCCTTCTCGTCGGCGCGCAGCGAGTCCGCGAACGATCGCAGCGCGAACTTGCTCGCCGAGTACGACGCGAGGCCGGGGGAGGCGTTGATCCCCGACCCGGAGTTGATGAACACGACGTGCCCGCGGGCGGCGCGCAGCGCGGGCAGCAGCGCCAGCGTCAACGCGACCGGTCCGACGACGTTGACCTCGAGCGTCGCCCGCCACTGCTCGGGCACGGTCTCGGCCACGCGGCCCGGGTAGGCGACGCCCGCGTTGTGGATCAGCACGTCGAGTTCGGTGATGGCCTCGACCACCGTCTCCACGTCCTCGGTGTCGGCCAGGTCCATCGGCCACGTGGTGGCGCCGTACAGCTCGGCGACCTCGTCGAGGCGCCGTGACGGGCGGCCGGCCAGGAACAGCGTGTGGGTGGGCGCCAGGGCGGCGGCGATGGCCTTGCCAAGGCCCGCCGAGGCGCCGGTGATCATCGCGGTAGGCACCCGTCAGAGGTTACCGACCTGCACACTCGCCCGCTTCGTCGCATGATTGTTCCGATGCCCCCCGATCCGACCTTCGCGCCCACCCAGCTGGCGGCCCGCGCCGCGTACCTGCTGCGTGGCAATGACCTGGGCACGATGACCACCGCGGCACCCCTGCTGTACCCGCACATGTGGAGCTGGGACGCGGCGTTCGTGTCGATCGGGCTGGCCCCGTTGAGCGTCGAGCGGGCGGTCGTCGAACTCGACACGCTGCTCTCGGCGCAGTGGCGCAACGGGATGATCCCGCACATCGTGTTCGCCAACGGCGTCGACGGCTACTTCCCCGGCCCGGCCCGCTGGGCGTGTTCCGCGCTGACGCCCAACGCCCCGGCCGGCCGTCACACCTCGGGCATCACGCAGCCGCCCGTGCACGCCATCGCGGTGCAGCGCATCCTCGACAACGCGCGCACCCGCGGCCGGTCGACCCGTGCCGTCGCCGAGGCGTTCCTGGACCGGCGCTGGCCGGACCTGGTGCGCTGGCACCGCTGGTTGGCCGAGGCGCGCGACCCGCAGTCCCGCGGCCGCGTCACGCTGTACCACGGCTGGGAGTCCGGCATGGACAACTCGCCACGCTGGGATACGGCCTACGCCAACGTGATTCCCGGCGAGGTGCCGCCGTATCAGCGCGAGGACAACAAGATCAACACCGACGCCACCCAGCGCCCGTCGGACCTCGAGTACGACCGCTACCTGTGGCTCGTCGAGGAGATGAAGTCGGCGCGCTACGACGACGAGCTGCTGCAGAAGGTCATGAGCTTCGCCGTCGAGGACGTGTTCGTCTCGGCGATCCTGTCGGTGGCGTGCACGGTGCTCGCCGAGATCGGCGAGGACTACAAGCGGCCCCAGGCCGACGTGCGCGACCTCTACGCCTGGGCCGAGCGGTTCCGTACCGGCGTGGTCGAGACCACCGACCAACGGACCGGCGCCGCAAGGGATTACGACACCCGCGCGGAGAGCTGGATCGCCACCGAGACCGTCGCGCAGTTCGCCCCGCTGCTGTGCGGCGGCCTCCCGCACGAGCGGGAACGGACGCTGCTCAAGCTGCTGGAGGGCCCGCGGTTCTGCGGCCACCCGGACCTGAAGTACAGCGTCATCCCGTCGACGTCACCGGTGGCGCGGGACTTCCGGGCCCGCGAGTACTGGCGTGGGCCGGTGTGGCCGGTGATGACGTGGCTGTTCTCGTGGTGCTTCGCCCGCCGGGGCTGGGCCGAGCGGTCGGCGATGCTGCGTCGCGAGGGCCTGCGGCAGGCCAGCGACGGGACGTTCGCCGAGTACTACGAACCGTTCACCGGTGAGCCGCTCGGCAGCATGCAGCAGTCGTGGACCGCTGCGGCCGTGCTGGATTGGCTCGGCTGAGCTAGTTCACGGCCTGTTCGGACAGCCGCGTGAGCGGCGCCAGTGCGGCGGCGAGCGCGTCGCGCTCCTCGGCGGTGAGCTTGGTGAGCATGGCGGCCAGCGCCGCGCGCCGGGTGGCCAGCGCCTCGCGGTGCTGAACGAGTCCGCGCGGGGTCACGTCGACGAGGACGGCCCGCAGATCCGAGGGATCCCGTGAGCGCTTCACCAGACCGAGCTTCTCGAGCCGGCGGATCGCGACGGTGGTGGTGGGCGTGCGGACGCGCTCGTGGGCGGCCAGTTCCGTCATGCGGATGGGGCCCAGGTCGAGCAGCGTCAACAGGATCGACAATTGCGCGAGGGTCAGGTCTGCGCCGGGTTGATCGTCGCTCTTGTGGGTGTCGCCGGTGCGCCGGAGCACCGAGAACAGCTTGGAGAGCACCTGTTGCAGCTCTCCCGCCAGTTCAGTGACCTGCGGTTCGGTTTCCACCATGATTCGCTAGTCTAACCTGTCAGCGGCTGTCAGCACCCGAAGACTCAGCTTTAGAGAACCTGGGAGAGGAACTGGCGCAGTCTGTCGGTTTCGGCGGATTCGAACAGCCGCTCCGGCGGTCCCGATTCGACGACGCGGCCGTGGTCCATGAACACCAGCGAGTCCGCCGTCGACCGGGCGAACCCCATCTCGTGCGTCACCACGACCATGGTCATGCCGTCGCTCGCGAGGTCGGCGATGAGGGCCAGGATGCCCTTGACCAGTTCGGGGTCCAGCGCGGAGGTGGCCTCGTCGAAGAACATCACCTGCGGTGACATGGCGAGCGCCCGGGCGATCGCCACGCGCTGCTGCTGACCGCCGGACAGCGTGCCCGGCCGCACCTCGGCCTTGTGCCGCAGGCCCACTCGCTCCAGGTGTTCCATGCCGAGGTCGCGTGCGGCGTCGGCGCTGAGCTTCTTCAGCTTGCGCGGCCCCAGCGTGACGTTGTCGATCACACTGCGGTGCGGGAAGAGATTGAACTGCTGGAACACCATGCCGATGCGCTGCCGCAGTTGATCGGGGTTGTCGCCCAACACCGACTTTCCGTCGAGCAGGATGTCGCCCTGGTCCGGTTCGTAGAGCCGGTTCAGGGTGCGCAGCAGCGTCGACTTGCCCGAGCCGGACGGGCCGATCACTGCGGCCGTGGTGCCGGCGGGGACGTCGACGTCGACGCCGCGCAGGACCTTGTTCGGCCCGAACGCGAGGTGAAGGTCGGTGGCGGACAGCGACACCGGCTCGAACGCGGTGCTCTTGGTAGTGGGGGTACTCACACCATCTCCTGGGTCCGGGGCGGACTGGCCGGGTCGAGCGGATCGTCCGGTTCGGTCTGGGTGCGGCCGCTGCGCAGCCTGTTGTCGATGTAGTTGACCAGGTGGGTCAGCGGGATGGTCAGCGCGAGGTAGAAGATGCCGGCGGCGACCAGCGGCGACAGGTTTCCGGTCTGCGCGTTGAGGTCGCGGCCCACCTGGAACAGCTCGCGCTGGCTGGCGATCAGGCCGAGGAAGTACACCAGCGACGACGCCTTCAGCAGCGAGATGAACTGGTTGACCAGAGCGGGCAGCACCCGCCGGATGCCCTGCGGGATCACCACCAGCTGCATCGAGCTGGTGTAGCTGAATCCCAGTGCGCGCGAGGCCTCGAGCTGGCCGGCCTCGACGCTCTGGATGCCGGAGCGGAAGATCTCGCCGATGTACGCGCCGGCCATCAGTCCCAGCGCGGCGATGCCCAGCGGGTAGGGATTGTTGCCGGTGAGACCGCCGACGATCGGCCCGATGCCGAGCCCGATGAGCAGGATGATGACGACCTCGGGGAGCCCGCGGAAGACGTCGGTGTAGATGCGGGCGGGCCAGCGCAGCCACCGCGATCGGGAGATGCCCGCGACCGCGAGTCCCATGCCCAGCACGAGGCCGATGATGCTGGCGCAGAACGTCAGGATCAACGTGTTGGGCAGGCCGGTCTTGAAGAGGTCGGGGATGGCCTGCCGGTAGAGATCCCAGTCGAGGAACGTGTCCTTGAGTTGCGCGAGTGTCGACTTGGGCGCCGGCGGTGCGGCCCGCGGCCCGGCCTCGGCGGCACCGGCGGCGGCGATCGCGGTGAAGTCGGGCAGCTGGGGCACCGGCGCGGCCTTGGAGCCCGGCTTCCACCCGTTCGGCAGCGCGCGGGGCACCCAGTCCGTGTAGAGCCGCGCCCAGGTGCCGTCGGCGATCACGGCGTCCAGACCCGAGTTGAGCGCGTCGATCAGCGGCTTGTTCTCCTTGGCGACCGCGTAGGCGACGAAGTTGTCCAGGCTGAACGTGTTCTCGATGATCTCGGTCGGGTCGCCCGCCTGGATGGTGCCCTGCGCCTGCTGCGACGGGGCCACCCACGCGTCGATCTGTCCGGTCTTGAGGCTGCCGTACAGGGTGTTGTAGTCGGGGAACTTCACCGGATCCAGGCCGAGGGTGTCGACGACGTAGGCCTCCTGCACGGTGCCCTGCACGACGCCGATCCGCTGCCCTGCTGTGAGGTCACCGAACCCCTTGATCGGCGAGCCGCCCGGCACCACCAGCGAGAAGTAGCCGAAGTCGTAACCGTTGGTGAAGCCGACGGTCTGGCGGCGCGCGTCGGTGGTGGTGATCGACGACGACCCCACGTCGAAGCGACGCGATGCCACCTGCGCGAGCAGGCCCGAGAAGTCGGTACCGACGAAGTTGACGCGCAACCCCAGCTTCTCGGCGACGGCGCGGAGCAACTCGTTGTCGAAGCCGGTGAACTGGCCGCTCGAATCGATGCAGATGCTCGGCGGTGCGTCCGACAGGGTTCCCACGGTGAGGACGCCCGGAGTACCGAGGCCCAGCCGGTTGACGTCGACGCTCGCGAGCGGTTCGACGGTGGGGGTCGTGTACTTGTCCGCCCCCGGTCCCTGCGCGGCCTCCGCGAGGTTGGTCGGCAGGGCGCTGGCGCTCTGCTCGCCCGGCGGCGCGCACTGGTCCGCGCGGGCGCTCGGCGCGGCCATGCCGAGGCCGAACAGCGTCGCGAGGACGAGGAACAGGACGGTGGTCTTGAGCAACCCGTCGCGTGTCATCAGGAGAACGTATCGGTCGAGCCGCGACGTCCGCCCACTTACCCGCGTTCAGAACGAAACGGACGGGAAGTGCGAGGGCGGGATCACCCGCCGCCGAACCAGTTCGGTCACCATCGTCTGGCCCATCACCGTCGCGCGGCGGACGCACGCGTCACGCGCGGCCTCCGGCTCGCGTCCGGCGATCGCCGCGAACTCCGCTTCGTAGAGGTCCACCAACTCGGGGCGGTGGCCGTCGAAGTAGATCGACCAGAAGGTGCGCGGCATCAGCGTCGTCGACGCCCGGATGGCGGCCTGCAGGCGGGGCCCGGCATGCCGGTCGTTGACGGCCCGCCGGAACCGGACGGCGCCCTCCCGGAAGCCCTTCGACTCCGGCCCGGCGCGCAGACCGTCCAGCACGGCGCCGAGTTCGTCGGTCAGCTCCGTGCTGGGCCGGTCCGCGGCGCGCGCCGACGCGATGCCGTTGAGCACGCCGTACAGCTCGTGGTGCTCGCGGACG
The DNA here is from genome assembly GCF_056679845.1 of Mycobacterium sp. PTI7. NCBI lineage: Bacteria > Bacillati > Actinomycetota > Actinomycetes > Mycobacteriales > Mycobacteriaceae > Mycobacterium > Mycobacterium sp. PTI7. The sequence continues at coordinate 4,959,129 of NZ_CM155252.1, read as the reverse complement.
GCGTTCTCGTCGAAGCGCTCCACGTAGGCGCCGCGGTGGTACTGGGTCGACACGACGCCGTCGCGCTCGAGCTGAACCAGGGCCTCCTGCACCGGAACTCGGCTCAGGCCCAACTCGTCGGCGATCTCGCCGCGGTCCAGCCGGTCACCGGAGCGCAGCTTGCCCGTCAGGACCAGGTTCACGACGTGCGTGACCACCAGGTCCTTCTCTTTGACCCCGTACTTCTTGGGCATGGCGGGTGAAGTGTCTCACGCTGCCACGTCCTGGGGAATCGCCTCGCGACTACCCCTTGGCGCGGTCGTCGCGCCAGCGGACCAGCGCCTCGGCGGGGGCCAGGTCGTAGTCCGGGCCGTTGACGCCGATGGTCAGCAGCGTGACGCCCAGGCCGACGAGCGACTCGGCGCCGGCGAGCATCGTGTCGACGTCCTTCTCCGGGACGCCCGACGAGCGCTCGATCGCCGACGGGTCCCGGCCGACGTCGGCGCAGTGCCGGTCGAGTACCTCGGCCTTGGCGGGGTAGGTGCTGGCGTCGGTGAAGCCGTGCCAGATGTGCGCGTACTCCGCGACCATCCGCAGCGTCTTCTTCTCGCCCTGGCCGCCGATCAGGATCGGGATCTCGCGGACCGGCTGCGGGTTGAGCTTGCCCAGCCGCGAGGTGATGCGGGGAAGCGCCCCGGCGAGGTCGTCGAGACGGCCACCGGCGGTACCGAACTCGTAGCCGTACTCGTCGTAGTCCTTCTCCTTCCAGCCCGAGCCGATGCCGAGGATCAGCCGGCCGTCGGAGATGTTGTCGACGGTGCGGGCCATGTCGGCGAGCAGCTCCGGATTGCGGTAGGAGTTGCAGGTCACCAGCGCGCCGATCTCGATGCGCGACGTCTGCTCCGCCCACGCGCCGAGCATGGTCCAGCACTCGTAGTGGGCGCCCTCGGGATCGCCGTACAGCGGGAAGAAGTGGTCCCAGTTGAACGCGACGTCGACGCCGATGTCCTCGGCGCGCTTCACCGCGTCGCGCATCAGGCCGTAGTTGGGGGAGTGCTGGGGCTGCAGCTGGACCGCGATGCGGACGGGAAGGCTCGAAGAAGTCATACCCCTACCCATACCCCTTCTCCCTCCAGTTCTCCCGCGAGCAGACGTGAACTCCCCTCAATCGGGCGAAAACAAGGGAGTTTGCGACTGCTCGCCGGGAGAAGGTGGCGGAGGAACTAGACGCCGATGTTGCCGCCGTCGCGCCACACCGCGACCACAGACGGCCGCGCCGTGCCGTTGCCGCCCTCGGGCCAGCGGGACATCGGATCGTCGATGCTGTTGTCGTCGTTCTCACCCGGGTGCTGGACGGACACCGTGACGAAGTCGTCGGTGATGACCGGACCGCAGGTCTCCGCACCCAGCGGGACGGTGAGGAACTGCTTGGTCTCGCCGCGGTTGGGTCCCTCGAGCGCGACGGCGAACAGGCCGTCGTTGGAGTCCAGGGCGTTGCCGTCGGTGGAGATCCACAGGTTGCCGTGGCTGTCGAAGGCGAGGTTGTCGGGGCAGGAGATCGGGCTGACCTTCGTCTTGTCGAACCCGGCGAAGTACGTGTCGGCCGCGGCGGGGTCACCGCACACCAGCAGGAGGTCCCAGGTGAACTCGGTTCCCGTGTGGTCGTCGGTGATCTCGAGGACCTGGCCGCTCTTGTTGTCGTTGCGGGGGTTGACCGCGTCTACGGGCGCCTCTCCGGGAGCGCCGCGCTCGTCGTTGTTGGTCAGCGCGACGTACACCTTGCCGGTCTTCGGATTGGCCTCGAAGTCCTCCGGGCGGTCCATCTTGGTGGCGCCGGCCTTGTCGGCGGCGAGGCGGGTGAACACCGCGACCTCCTGGGGGCTGAAGCCGGGCACCAGTGACTCGGCCTGCCCGCCGGGGCCGGACTTGAGCAGTGGCAGCCACGTGCCGCTGCCCGCGAACGATCCCTTGGCGGGCAGCGTGCCCGAGCCGTCGATCTCGGACGCGGGAATGTCGCTCGTCAGTTTCGCTACGTACAGCGTGCCCTCGTCGAGAATGGCCATGTTGTTCGCCATCGCCGGGGCATCACGTCCGGGCTGAATCTTCCTGGCCGACACGAACTTGTACATGTAGTCGAAGCGCTCGTCGTCGCCGGTGTAGGCGACCACGCTGCCGTCGCCGGTGACGTAGACGTTGGCGCCCTCGTGCTTGAGGCGACCCATCGCGGAGTGCTTGACCGGTGTCGAGTTGGGGTCCCACGGATTGACCTCGACGACGTAGCCGAAGCGATTCAGCTCGTTCGGCGACTTGGCCGCGTCGAAGCGGGGATCGAATGTCTCCCAGAGCAATTCGGAGGGTTCCAGCTTGACGCCGTAGCGGTCCTGGCGCTCGGTGTCCGCGGGGTTCACCGCGGGTGCGCCCTTGGCCGCGCCGAAGTAGCTGTGGAAGTTCTCCTCGCCGGACAGCACGGTGCCCCACGGGGTGACGCCGCCGGAGCAGTTGGCGAAGGTGCCCGCGACGGTGCGGCCGGTCGGGTCGGCGGCGGTCTTGACGAAGTCCGTGCCCGCGGCGGGTCCGGTCAACGCGAACGGGGTGTCCGCGGTGATGCGCCGGTTGTAGCGGCCCATCACCGGGCGCAGGCCACCCTGCGGTGTGCGCTCGACCTCCACCACACCCATGCCCATTGCGGCGATCTCGATGTCGAACTGCTCGCGCGTCGGGGCGTCGGCCTTATAGCCGGGGAACATGAACTGCGGCGTGGCGTACTCGAAGTTGGTCACCAGGAGGAACCGGCCGGGCTGTCCCTCGATCGGCAACATGCCTGCGAAGTCGTTGTTGAAGCCGAACTGCTGGCGCTGGGCGGCGGCGGTCTGCTTGGTGACGTCGAACATCGGCGCGCCGGGCAGGACCGGGTCACCCCAACTGATCACGACGCCCTGGTTGTACCCACCGGGGATGACGACGGCGTCGTCGCTGTTGGGCGCCACGGCGTCGAACTTCATGCCGGGCATCGTGCGAGGTTCGGCGGGTCCCACGGACGACGTTGCGGCCGTGCCGGATTCGCTCGGCGAACATGCGGCCAGCACCGATCCCGCACCGACGGCGAGCACGGCCACACCGCTGGCCTGCAGCACCGATCGCCGGGACATGGCCTTGACGATGTCCCCGAAGTATTCGTTGTCGCTCGTGTTGGGGACGGGCTTCGAGCACGCGTCGCCACACTTGTACCGGCAGGTGATGTGCTGCCGCTTCGACTTTCCGTCGTGCGACACGAACAGGTTCAGTGGGACGAGCGCCATCGTCGATGGTCCTTTCGCGAAGCGACGCGGTCAGGGCTGTGACCGCGTCGTTCGTGAACCTATCGAGGCGAGGGAAGCATTCGCCGACGAATGGGTGAACGCCCGGGGCGAGCGGAGCGACGGGTGGTTGAACCCAGTCTTAAGCGGGGGCGGGCTCCGTGGCCGGTGCAGGCTCCGGCGGGTCGACCGGGACGAGGCGCTCGGGGGTCTCGTGCGGGGTCAGGCGCTCGGGGGTCTCGGCGGGGGTCAACGGCTCTGCTGGTTCTGCTGGTGCAGTCATGCCGGGGGGCTACCCGAATCGCCGGAAGGCCAAGCGCTCAGCCGCCCAGCACGCCGCGCAGGATCTCGACCAGTGCCCGCGGCTGATCGCCCTGCACGGAGTGCCCGGCGTCGGGGACCACGTGGGTGGTGCGGAAGCCGGGCGCTCCCGCCGCGAATGCCTCGGCGTCCTCGTCGTTGACGAAGAAGGAGTTGGCGCCGCGCACCAGCGTCGTCGGCATGGTGATCGCGGGGACGTCGTCCCACAGTCCCTCGAACCCGTCGCCCTTGCGGAAGGAGTCGTACCGCCAGGTCCAGCTGCCGTCGTCGAGCTGCTTGCTGTTGTGGAACACGCCGCGGCGCAACGACTTCCGGTCGCGGTGCGGTGAGGCCGCGACGGTGACGTCGAGCATGGCCTCGAAGCTGGGGAACTCGCGGTCGCCGCGCACCAGCGCGACGGCGCCGAGTTGCGCCTTGGTCATCTCCTCGTGGCGTTCCGGCGCCGACGGCGTGACGTCGACGAGGACGAGTTCGGGGACCAGGTCGGGTGCGGTGGCGGCGAGGCGCAGTGCGGTCAGCCCGCCCAGCGACATGCCGACGACCAGGCGGGGTGACGGCGCCCACTCGCGGAGCACCGGCGTCAGGGTCTCGGCGGCGAGCTTCGGCCCGTAGTCGCCGTCCTCGCGCCACGCCGATCGGCCGTGGCCGGGCAGGTCGATGGCGAGCGCGGGCACGCCGAGGCCGAGAATGACGGTGTCCCAGGTGTGCGCGTTCTGGCCGCCGCCGTGCAGGAAGACGACCTCGGGCGACGTCGTTCCCCACTTCAGCGCGCTGATCGGGCCGGACTCGATGCGCGTGACGTCGGGGATCCGCTCGGCGCCGATCTGCTCCGCGTTCTCGGGCAGCAGCGCGAATTCGTCGAGGCCAAGGAGTTCGTCGTCTGAGATGTTCGGGTCGACCACGATTCGGACACTACCGACAGCGAAGTGTGCACCCGCAACCGCGCTGAGCGCGGCTACGGGTGCAGAGGTCGAGCCGGGAGTTACTCGGCCTGGCTTGCACCCGAGTCGCTGCGGTCCTACTCGCCGGCGATGAACGTCTCGAGCTGCACGCGCGCGACGTCGTCGGCCAGCTGCTTGGGCGGGCTCTTCATGAGGTACGCCGAGGCGGCCTCGATGGGTCCGCCGATGCCGCGGTCCAGGGCGATCTTCGCCGCACGCACGGCGTCGATGATGATGCCGGCCGAGTTCGGCGAGTCCCACACCTCGAGCTTGTACTCGAGGGTCAGCGGCACGTCGCCGAAGGCGCGGCCCTCGAGGCGGACGTAGGCCCACTTGCGGTCGTCGAGCCACGCGACGTGGTCGGACGGGCCGATGTGGACGTTGCGGTCCTCGATCTTGTCGGCCAGCGAGCCGGTCAGGTTGGAGGTCACGGCCTGGGTCTTGGAGACCTTCTTGGACTGGAGACGCTCGCGCTCGAGCATGTTCTTGAAGTCCATGTTGCCGCCGACGTTGAGCTGGTAGGTGCGGTCCAGCGTGACGCCGCGGTCCTCGAACAGCTTGGCCATCACGCGGTGGGTGATGGTGGCGCCGACCTGGCTCTTGATGTCGTCGCCGACGATCGGCACGCCGGCGTCGGCGAACTTCTTCGCCCACTCGGGGTCGGAGGCGATGAACACGGGCAGCGCGTTGACGAAGGCGACCTTCGCGTCGATGGCGCACTGGGCGTAGAACTTGTCGGCCTCGTCGGAACCGACGGGCAGGTAGGACACCAGCACGTCGACGTTCGCGTCCTTGAGCACCTTCACGACGTCGACGGGGTCGGTGTCGGAGATCTCGATGGTCTCGGCGTAGTACTTGCCGATGCCGTCGAGGGTCGGGCCGCGCTGCACGGTGACGTCGGCCGGCGGCACGTCAGCGATCTTGATGGTGTTGTTCTCGGAGGCGAAGATGGCCTCGGACAGGTCGAAGCCGACCTTCTTGGCATCCACGTCGAACGCGGCGACGAACTTCACGTCGCGCACGTGGTACGGGCCGAGCTTGACGTGCATCAAGCCGGGGACGTTGGCGTTCTCGTCTGCGTCCTGGTAGTACTGCACACCTTGGACCAGCGAGGACGCGCAGTTTCCTACGCCGACAATTGCGACGCGAACCTCGTTCGACATGGGACTTCTCCTTCTTGGTACGGACCTTCGGTTCCGATTCGGGCTATTACTTCAGGGAGTGGTGGTGTCGGGGCGTTGCGCCCCGCGTTCGGCTGCGATCAGGTCGTTGAGCCACTTCACTTCGCGCTCGCTGGACTCGAGGCCGAGCTGGTGCAGTTGCTTGGTGTAGCGGTCGAACGAGCTGCTCGCCCGCGCGATGGCTTCACGCAGACTCTCTCGGCGCTCCTCGACCTGCCTGCGGCGGCCTTCGAGAATGCGCATGCGGGCCTCGGCCGGCGTCCGGTTGAAGAACGCCAGGTGCACGCCGAAGCCGTCGTCGGTGTAGTTCTGCGGACCGGTGTCGGCGACCAGCTCGGCGAAGCGGGCCTTGCCGGTGTCGGACAGCTGGTAGACCCGGCGCGCCCGGCGGACCTTCACGGTCCCGATGGGTGCCACGTCTTCGACGATGAGCCCGTCGGCCTGCATGCGGCGTAGGGCGGGGTACAGCGAGCCGTAGGAGAACGCCCGGAACGCGCCGAGCAGACCGGTGAGCCGCTTGCGCAGCTCGTAGCCGTGCATGGGCGATTCGAGCAGCAAGCCCAGAATGGCCAGTTCAAGCACCCGAATCACCTCCTCCGACGACGGCGCGCGTTTTCGCTACAGCGGTTCAACACCTCGGCCAACTGTATCGCGCCGATATATGTAGCGCTATAGCGGGGCCACATTGGGTTCAGACGGGGTTCACCCGACGCTCACCTGACGGTGGCCATCCGGGCGGAAGCCGCAGACGCCGGGTGCTGCGGGATCAGTCGGTCGCGGCGTCGATCCGCTTGATCGTGCCGTCGCCGGCGAGCGTGATGTAGCCGCTGCCGAAGTCGCTGTTGACGCCGATCCGCAGCGTGATCTCGCCCGGGGTCACCGGGTCGCGGGTGGGGTCGATGCTGAGGTTGACGTCACCGGGCTCGACGTCCTTCGGGTTGAGCCCGACCGTCTCCGGTGCGCCGCGCAGCAGGCCGACGACCTTCTCGACGTCGAACGCGCCCAGGTCCACCAGCACGTCGTCGTCGGACTTGGTGTTGGCGTTCGGGTCGTCGAAGCCGCCCTTGTAGTAGTAGGCCAGGTAGCGGCGGTCGTCGCTCGGATCGGGCCGGTCGAGCACCGCGTAGTCGGGGTAGATCGTGAGGTTGTAGCCCATGGTGTCGCCGAAGCGCTGCCGCATCTGCTCGAGCAGGCCGTTCAGTCCGCCCAGGGACTGCAATTGTCGGGGCGGGGTCAACACCTTGGCCGGGATGCCGTCGGACTTGGCGCCCGGGTCGGAGGTGAAGCTCAGCGGCGACGTCGTGTTGCCGTACAACCCCCAGCCGATCGCCATGCCGAGCACCACCAGCACCCCGGCGACGGCGAGGCGCAGCCCGATGCCCGCGCCCGGCCCGCCCGCCTTGAACGGCGACGGCTTCTTCAGTTCCGCCATCTGCACCGGCGCGTTCGCCATCTGGAGGTCGGAGAGCAGCGACTGCAGATCGCCGAGCGTCTCGGCCGTGGTCGCCAGCGCGACGCGGGTGCGGTGCTCCTCCATCGAGAGCTGACCGTCGGCGAGCGCGCTGTCGAGGATCTGACACGCGTCGTTGCGATCGGTGTCCTTCGCTCGGGTTCCTGCGCTCTGCCGGGTCGCCACGCGATGATCGTAGGAGGTGGGGCGCGGTTCGTGCTGATCAGTTGCCAAATCCACCCGCGCCGCCGACGGGAGTCGCCCCTCGGCCCTGTGGCAGCCGACGTACTCTGGTCATCGTGCGATTGCAGCGACAGGTGGTGGACTACGCCCTCAAGCGACGGTCCCTGCTGGCAGAGGTCTACTCGGGACGCACCGGCGTCACCGAGGTCTGTGACGCAAATCCGTACCTCCTGAGGGCCGCGAAGTATCACGGCAAGCAGAGTTCGGTGTCGTGCCCGATCTGCCGCAAGGAACCGCTGACCCTGGTGTCCTGGGTGTTCGGCGACCACCTCGGGGCCGTTTCCGGGTCCGCCCGCACCACCGAGGAGTTGGTTCAACTGGCCGCGCGGTTCGACGAGTTCGCCGTTCACGTCGTGGAGGTCTGCCGTACGTGCAGCTGGAACCACCTGGTGAAGTCCTACGTGCTGGGAGCCCCCAAGGCTCCGAAGGCCGCCCCCAAGAGCAGGGGCACCCGCACCCGAACGGCGCGCTCCGGAGCGCGCACGGCCAGTGAATAGCGAAGGGCGCCACGACAGGTCAGCCGACGACGCGCCCAAGAGGCCCGCGGCTGACGGTGTCGGTGGCCCGCAGGCCCGACGTCCCGGCGGACACAGCGCGCCGAGCGGACAGGGTGGACAGAAGCCCCCGCCGAGCCGACCCACGACGCCCGCCGGCGGCAAGACCCCGCCGCCGCGCCGGCCGGGTGGTCCCGCCACCCCCGACGACCGACGCACCATGGTCCTGCCGCCGGTGCGCGACGCCAACGACCCGCGCCTGCGCGACCAGGTCGACGTCGTCAAGGCGGCACTCGACGGCCGCAAGCCGCAGCGCCAGCAGTCGTTCGGCCCGCCACCCCCCGGTGGCCCGGGCGGTCCTGGTGGACCCGGTGGCCCGGGTGGGCCGCGCGGCCCGCAGGGTCCGGGGGACTCCGGCAAGGGGTCCGGCGGCAAGAAGCAGGTCAATTGGAAGTGGGTCCGGCGCGGGCTGATCGTCGCGGCGATCGCGGCGGTCCTGCTGCCGATCGTGACCTTCGCGATGGCGTATCTGATCGTCGAGGTGCCCAAGCCCGGCGACATCCGCACCGCGCAGGTGTCGACGATCCTGGCCGCCGACGGCAGTGAACTCGCGCGGATCGTGCCGCCCGAGGGAAACCGCGTCGACGTCGACATCGACAAGATCCCGGTGCACGTCCGCGATGCGGCGATGGCCGCCGAGGACCGCGATTTCTACACCAACCCCGGCTTCTCGTTCACCGGCTTCCTGCGCGCGTTCAAGAACAACATCTTCGGTGGCGACCTGCAGGGTGGCTCGACCATCACGCAGCAGTACGTGAAGAACGCGCTCGTCGGCGACGCCCGGTCCGGCGTCGGCGGCCTGGTCCGCAAGGCCAAGGAACTGGTCATCTCGACGAAGATGTCGCGGGAGTGGTCCAAGGACGCGGTGCTGCAGTCCTACCTCAACATCATCTACTTCGGCCGTGGCGCGTACGGTGTCGCCGCCGCCGCGCAGGCCTACTTCGGCAAGCCGGTGGAGCAGCTCTCGGTCTCCGAGGGCGCGCTGCTCGCGGCGCTGATCCAGCGGCCGTCGACGCTCGACCCCGCCGTCGACCCGGAGGGCGCCCTCGAGCGCTGGAACTGGGTGCTCGACGGCATGGTCACCATGGGCGCGCTGTCCGACTCCGACCGCGCCGCGCAGGTGTTCCCGGTGACGGTGCCGCCCGAGCAGGCCCGGCAGGAGGGGCAGACGACGGGCCCGAACGGGCTGATCGAGCGCCAGGTCACCAAGGAGCTGCTCGACCTCTTCGACATCGACGAGCAGACCTTGAACACCGAGGGTCTGCAGATCACGACCACCATCGACCCGAAGGCGCAGACGGCGGCCCAGGACGCGGTCACCGAGACGCTCGACGGTCAGGCGCCGGACATGCGGTCGGCGGTCGTGTCGATCGATCCGAAGACCGGCGGGGTCAAGGCGTACTTCGGCGGCACCGACGCCAACGGCTTCGACTTCGCGCAGGCCGGTCTGCCGACCGGTTCGTCGTTCAAGGTGTTCGCGCTCGTCGCGGCGCTGCAGCAGGGCATCGGCCTGGGCTACCAGGTGGACAGCTCGCCGGTGACGGTCAACGGCATCACTATCAACAACGTCGAGGGTGGCGGCTGCGGCACCTGCAGCGTCGCCGAGGCGCTGAAGCGCTCGCTCAACACCAGCTACTACCGGCTGATGCTCAAGCTGAAGAACGGGCCGCAGGACGTGGCCGACGCCGCGCACGCCGCGGGCGTCGCCGAGAGCATCCCCGGCATCGAGCACACGTTGAGCGAGGACGGCCAGGGTGGCCCGCCCAACAACGGCGTCGTGCTGGGCCAGTACCAGTCGCGCGTCATCGATATGGCCTCCGCGTACGCGACGCTCGCGAACTCCGGCATTTACCACCGGCCGCACTTCGTGCAGAAGGTGGTGAACTCCGACGGCAAGGTGCTCTTCGACGCGGCCGAGCAGGTCGACAACGGCGAGCAGCGGATCGACAAGGCCGTCGCCGACAACGTGACCGCGGCGATGCAGCCGATCGCCGGGTACTCCAACGGCCACAACCTCGCGGGCGGTCGGCCGTCGGCGGCGAAGACGGGCACCAACCAGCTCGGCGACACCGGCGCCAACCGCGACGCCTGGATGGTCGGCTTCACGCCGTCGCTGTCCACCGCGGTGTGGGTCGGCACCACCGACGGCACGCAGCCGCTGGTCAATTCGTACGGCTCGCCGGTCTACGGCTCGGGCCTGCCGTCGGACATCTGGAAGGACACGATGGACGGCGCCCTCGAGGGCACCGACACCGAGACCTTCCCGAAGCCCACCGAGATCGGCGGCTACGCGGGTGTGCCGCAGGCCCCGGCGCCGCAGCCGTCGTCCACGGTGGTGGCGCCGCCGCCGCCGTCGGAGACGGTGATCCAGCCGACGCTGGAGATCGCGCCGGGCATCACGATTCCGTTCGGTCCGCCGACGACGGTGCCCGCCGCGCCGCCCCCGCCGCCGCCGGGCGTCGACCCGAACGCTCCGCTCGTACCCGCCGGCGTCACGCCGACTGCGACAGCGCCGCCTCCTCCGCCGTGACCGGCGCGGAACCGGACGAGTCGACGACTCCCGCGCACCCACCGGCAGGCACCGTCTCACCCGCGCCGCTCGCGGACGATCTGCGGACGGCCGACGACCGGGATCTGCCCAGCCGCAACGACGTCACGGTGCGCGCGTTGTCGTCGCTCGCCGGCGGCCCGGTGGGCAAGCACGCGGTGATCGGACGGACGCGGTTCCTGACGCCGCTGCGCGTGATGATGGCGATCGCGCTGCTGTTCCTGGCGTTCGGCTACTCCACCAAGGCGGCGTGCCTGCAGTCCACCGACAGCGGAACGGCCGATCAGCGCGTCGCGGTGTGGGAGAACCAGCGCGCCTACTACGAACTCTGCTACTCCGACACGGTGCCGCTGTACACCGCGGAGTTGTTGAATCAGGGCAAGTTTCCGTACAAGTCCAGCTGGATCGAGAAGGACTCGCGGGGCGAGCCGCGGACGCAGTACGACGGGTCCGAGGCAATTCGCTACATGGAGTATCCGGTCCTGACCGGGCTCTACCAGTACGCGTCGATGGCGCTCGCCAAGACCTACACCGCGCTGACGAAGCTCGTGTCGGTACCCGTGACCGCCGAAGTCGTGATGTTCTTCAACATCTCGGCGTTCGGGCTCGCGCTGGCGTGGCTGGCCACCGTGTGGGCGACGTCGCTGCTGGCCGGCCGGCGGGTGTGGGACGCGGCCGTCGTCGCGGCGTCCCCGCTGCTGATCTTCCAGATCTTCACCAACTTCGACGCGCTCGCCACGGCCGCGGCGATGGCCGCGCTGCTGGCGTGGTCGCGGAAGAGACCGGTGCTCGCCGGCGTGCTGATCGGCGTGGGCGTGGCGCTCAAGCTCTATCCGCTGCTGCTCCTGGTGCCGCTGCTACTGCTCTGCGTGCGCACCGGGCGGCTGCGAGAGTTCGGCAAGACGGCGCTGGCGACGTTCGCCACGTGGCTGCTCGTCAACCTGCCGATCATGGTGCTGTTCCCGCGGGGGTGGTCGGAGTTCTTCCGGCTCAACACCCGTCGCGGCGACGACATGGACTCGATCTACAACGTGGTGAAGGTGTTCACCGGCTGGCGGGGCTTCGATCGGGACCTCGGCTTCTGGGAGCCGCCGACCGTGCTGAACGCGGTGACCGCCGTGCTGTTCGTCCTGTGCTGCGTCGGCATCGCCTACGTCGCGATGACGGCGGCCCGACGCCCCAGGCTCGCGCAGCTCGCGTTCCTGGTGGTGGCGGCGTTCCTGCTGACCAACAAGGTGTGGAGCCCGCAGTACTCGCTGTGGCTGGTCCCGCTGGCGGCGCTCGCACTGCCGCACCGGCGAATCCTGTTGGCGTGGATGACGATCGACGCGCTGGTGTGGATTCCGCGGATGCTGTTCCTGTTCGGCGAACAGAACATGGGGCTGCCGCAGGAGGTGTTCACCACCACCGTGCTGCTACGCGACGTCGCGGTGGCCGGCCTGTGCGTGCTGGTCATCCGGCAGATCTACCGACCCGACCTCGACCTGGTCCGGTGGCACGGCCGGGTGGACGATCCGGCGGGCGGGGTGCTTGATCGCGCACCGGACGCGTTCCCGCCCTGGTGGCCGCGGGGGCTGCGGCCCGGCGGCGTCCGGCCGTGGCGGCGACCCGTGCGCGACGAGCTGCCCGAGCCGGAGCCTGCGGCCACCGGCCCGCAGCCCTGACCGCGAGCACCGATTTGGCTGGTCAGCGCCGCTCCCGGTAGGCTGGGCCGGTTGCCGACGCAGGCGACCCTCCTGCCACGGACTGTCCGTGGCCGCACACGACCATAGGAGGTGATGGGTTACTCATGCGTCCATACGAAATCATGATCATCCTCGATCCCACGCTCGACGAGCGGACTGTTTCCCCGTCGTTGGAGACGTTCTTGAACGTCATCCGCAAGGACGGCGGCTCGGTCGACAAGGTCGACATCTGGGGCCGCCGCCGGCTGGCCTACGAGATCCGCAAGCACGCCGAGGGCATCTACGCCATCGTCGACGTGAAGGCCGAACCGGCCACGGTGTCCGAGCTGGATCGCCAGCTCAACCTCAACGAGTCCGTCCTGCGGACCAAGGTGATGCGGACCGACAAGCACTGAGATACATCGACGGCCTGTGCGCGTCGGGGCACTTCCGTAGGCTCACCTGCGACTGCTTCCCCATCCGCACGAACGCCGGCGACAGTGCTTCGTGCGAATAGCCGACAACACATCTCCAGGAGGACATCGTGGCTGGTGACACCGTCATCACGGTCATCGGAAACCTGACTGCCGATCCCGAACTGCGGTTCACGCCGTCGGGCGCGGCCGTTGCGAACTTCACGGTCGCATCGACCCCGCGCACGTTCGATCGTCAGACCAGCGAGTGGAAGGACGGCGAAGCGCTGTTCCTCCGCTGCAACATCTGGCGGGAAGCGGCCGAGAACGTGGCCGAGAGCCTCACCCGCGGATCGCGCGTGATCGTCAGCGGCCGGCTCAAGCAGCGTTCGTTCGAGACCCGCGAAGGTGAGAAGCGCACCGTCGTGGAACTCGAGGTCGACGAGATCGGTCCCTCCCTGAAGTACGCCACGGCGAAGGTCAACAAGGCCAGTCGCGGTGGCGGCGGTGGCGGCGGCTCACGTCCGTCCGAGCCGCCCAAGGACGACCCGTGGGGCAGCGCGCCCGCGTCGGGTTCGTTCAACGGCGCCGACGACGAACCGCCCTTCTAGACAAATCCCGGCGTCTGACGACGCCCACTGAGTACGACGAAAGAGAAAGACATGGCCAAGACGACGAGCAAGCGTCGGCCGGCTCCTGAGAAGCCGGTCAAGACACGCAAGTGCGTGTTCTGCTCCAAGAAGGGCAAGCTGCAGAAGATCGACTACAAGGACACCGCGTTGCTGCGGACCTACATCAGCGAGCGCGGCAAGATCCGTGCCCGCCGGGTCACCGGCAACTGCGTGCAGCACCAGCGTGACATCGCCATCGCGGTGAAGAACTCGCGCGAGGTTGCTCTGCTGCCCTTCAGTTCTGCGACGCGATAGGGAGGCTTGCGATGAAACTGATTCTCACCGCAGAGGTCGACCATCTGGGCACGGCGGGCGACACCGTCGAGGTGAAGGACGGCTACGGCCGGAACTTCCTGCTGCCCCGCGGTCTGGCGATCCTGGCGTCGCGTGGCGCCGAGCGTCAGGCAGCCGAGATTCGCCGGGCCCGCGAGACCAAGACCGTCCGCGACCACGAGCACGCCGCCGAACTCAAGACCGCCATCGAGGCGCTCGAGTCGGTGTCGCTGCCGGTGCGCACGTCGGGCAAGGGCGGCGGCAAGCTGTTCGGCTCCGTCACCAACACCGACGTCGTCGGTGCGATCAAGAAGGCGGGCGGTCCGAACCTGGACAGGCGCACCGTGGAGCTGCCCAAGGCGCACATCAAGTCGGTCGGTACCTACCCGATCACCGTGCGTCTGCACCCCGAGGTGAACGCGACGCTGTCGCTGAGCGTCGTCGCGGAATAATTACCCCAGCGTCAATACGCCCGGGTGAAGACCAGATCGATCTTCACCCGGGCGTTGCTGTGTCCGCTGGCGAATCTCCGCTGCGAATCGCACGCCAGCGAAGCAACCGACTGTTAACCTCGACGGCTCGTCCCGGCAACGCAACACGCCCGGGAAGTCAACCCGGAGGCGACACGCCGACGACTTTGCATCCACAGTTGTAGCGGGTGCCTACAACCCCGTGATCTGCGCAGACGTCGATTATGTCGCGAGTTGTGCACAGGTTCTCCCCAATGCCCCAACATGCTCGACCTGTTCTATCCACACGCCATCCCCAGGTCTATCAACAGGGCTGCCTTGCGGTGGGTCCAGCAACGTCTAACGTTGTGCCCCGGCGCCACCTCGGTGGCGACGTCGGGCCCGCGAGGTGGACCGCTCCGGACCGCGACGTCGCGGTTGTCGGTGGGTCGTTCTATCGTCGCGGGGGAGTGACGTCGAATGCATGTTCGATGCAGGCATAGGGGAGGTGGGACGCCTAGTGGCCGTCGTCGATGACCTTGGACGTTCGAGCGCGGAGGCACCGCCGGCGAGCGAGGACTACGGGCGCCAACCGCCGCAGGACATGGCTGCCGAGCAGTCGGTTCTGGGCGGCATGCTGCTGTCCAAGGACGCCATCGCCGACGTGCTGGAGAAGCTCCGTCCCGGCGACTTCTACCGTCCCGCGCACCAGAACGTCTACGACGTCATCCTCGACCTCTACAGCCGCGGCGAGCCCGCCGACGCTGTCACCGTGGCCGCCGAACTCGAGCGGCGCAGCCTGCTCAAGCGCATCGGCGGGCACCCGTACCTGCACACCCTGATCTCGACGGTGCCGACCGCCGCCAACGCCGGCTTCTACGCGGGCATCGTCGCGGAGAAGTCGCTGCTGCGCCGTCTCGTCGAGGCCGGCACGCGCGTCGTCCAGTACGGCTATGCGGGTGCCGACGGCGCCGACGTGGCCGACGTGGTCGACCGGGCCCAGTCGGAGATCTACAACGTCACCGAGGGCCGCACGTCCGAGGACTTCGTGCCGCTCGAGGCGATGCTGCAGCCCACGATGGACGAGATCGACGCCATCGCCTCCCAGGGTGGTATCGCCCGCGGTGTGCCGACCGGCTTCACCGAGTTCGACGAGTGCACCAACGGTCTGCATCCCGGGCAGATGATCATCATCGCCGCCCGGCCCGGCATGGGTAAGGCGCTGGCGCTGGACACCCCGTTGCCCACCCCCACCGGCTGGACCACGATGGGCGAGGTCCGGGTCGACGACCACGTGATCGGCGCCGACGGTCAGCCCACCCGGGTGGTCGCGGCGACGGAGGTCATGGTCGGCCGGCCCTGCTACGAGGTCGAGTTCTCCGACGGGACGTTCATCGTCGCCGACGCCGAGCACCAGTGGCCCACCGAGTCCGGGATCCGCACGACGGAGGAGCTGCGCGGCGGCGCCGACCGGATGATCCCCGCGACCCCGCCCGGCGGCTCGGGGCGTCGCACGGCGCTGCTCGCGCCGCCGGTGTACGTGGCGTGGGTGCGGCCGATCGACAGCGTGCCGGTGCGGTGCATCCAGGTCGACAACGAGTCGCACCTGTACCTCGCCGGCGAGGGCATGATCCCGACGCACAATTCGACGCTGGGCCTGGACTTCCTGCGGTCGTGCTCGATCAAGAACCGGCAGACGAGCATCCTGTTCTCCCTCGAGATGAGCAAGACCGAGATCGTCATGCGTCTGCTGTCGGCGGAGGCGAAGATCAAGCTTGCCGACATGCGTTCGGGCCGGATGAGCGACGACGACTGGGCGAAGCTCGCCCGCCGCATGAGTGAGATCAGCGAGGCGCCGCTCTACATCGACGACTCGCCGAACCTGACGATGATGGAGATCCGCGCCAAGGCACGACGATTGGCGCAGAAGACCGACCTGCGACTCGTCGTCATCGACTACCTGCAGCTGATGACGTCGGGCAAGAAGGTCGAGTCACGCCAGCAGGAAGTGTCCGAGTTCTCCCGCCAGATCAAGCTTTTGGCGAAGGAACTCGAGGTCCCGGTGATCGCGATGAGCCAGCTGAACCGTGGCCCCGAGCAGCGCACCGACAAGAAGCCGATGCTCGCCGACCTCCGTGAGTCGGGATCCATCGAGCAGGACGCGGACATGGTGGTGCTGCTGCACCGCCCCGACGCGTTCGAGCGCGACGACCCGCGCGGCGGCGAGGCCGACCTCATCATCGCCAAACACCGTGCGGGACCGACGAAGACGATCACCGTTGCCCATCAGTTGCACCTGTCGCGCTTCACGAATATGGCGCACGGGGGGTAGGTATTCCTTCGGAGGAGTACACCGCGTCAGGGTGCGCCTACGCCTCACCCAAACTCGGCCGATAGTCCGCTACTTCGGCCTCAGCAGCGAGCAACGCACTCAATTCGCCCTCCTGCTGGGCGACGAACACACCGATGACCTGCCGGCACACCTCCGGCACGCTGACCCCGCGCATGTCAGCAATACGCCTCAACCCGAACAGCATTGACGTCGACACGTGAAACTGCACGGCGAACTGACCGCAAGAACCATCCTCGGGCGGTAGCCCCGGACCAACGACCACCGGATCATCTGATCCGAATACGTCGACATCAGCACCGCGAGCCCTCTCAAGGGCCCCACCACTAGCGCCGCCAGCGACGCCCTCGTCCGGGTCGCGAAACTCCTCGTGGCTGAACAAGCTCATTGCGCCCACGCTAGACCTCGGCAGGTTGTGGGACGTCTCGCCGGTGTGCATAGCACCTGCGCATGCTTCCTCCTGGCGTGTCGTCGCGTTGTCCGCGCACGAACCGTTCAGCCGCCGGCGATGGCCCTGCTCGATGATCCCTACAAACCGCATCCGGAAGGTCAACCCGGTCCCCACTACCGGCAGGCGGACGTAGTTGATCGCCGAAACGCCGCTGATGCGCGCGAAAGTAGAGCACGTGCTCGCTCTCAGCCAGTCATCCGCCGCCGTCTTGTGACCCGACAAGGGTGCCCAGTGGCGTGAAGTCTTCGGGCCGCCGCTGCCTGCTGACACTGCCCGCGATCCACAAGCGGACCACTTCCGTTGCAATTAAGCTCATCTCGTCGATTTCTCGGGGTCGCCGTCCCCCGCTGCAATCGTCGTGTCATTGCGGTGGGGGCGCCGTGGTCGCGACGATGACGCTGTTGAAGAGGATCGCGGTCATCGTGCATGTCACTGCCTCGCCAGCCGCCGCTGCGCCGAAGTTGCCGCGTCCGAGTTGCTCCGCGCGGGCGATGACGGCTGAGTTCCAGGGAATCTGCGGATGAAATTGCGGCAGCGCGCCGCTTCCCCAGAGCAGAGCGGCAAGCGCAGCAACACGCGGTGTGGGCGTGGCGTCGTCGACGAGTACCGCACGGACACTCCTCATGAGATCCGCGCGTCGCTGGGTTCCGCCGTCGATCAGGGTGGTGATCGTGAAGAGGCCCAGTGCCTTGCGCTTCTCCTCGCGGACATCGCCGCGAGCGATCAGACGCTCCAACACGGGACGCCGCAGCGTCGGACCGATCGAGGCAAGGACGGCTTGAACTCCCCGCGGTCGTCCGGACACGTATTCCCACGCCGAGTGGAACAGTTCGTCTGACGGCCGGTCCCGTTGTGCGGCAGCCACGGTCACGGTGCCATGGCGTTCCGTCGTGGCCGTGATGCCACCGTCGAGTGCCATCTCGGCGAGCACCGCTGCGCCGAGTACGTAGTACAGGGTGGTCTCCCCGGCGATGGTTCCTGACTCCGGCTGGAACAGAAGGAGAAGTAGGTCCTCGGCCAGAGTGGGCGGGTTCGGATCTGCGGGTGGATGCGTGGTGTCGGTCACCTGTGTGGGACTCCTTTCGAGCGCTCAACGTGTCAGAACTGACTGACGCCACCATCGACGTAGACCTCGGAGCCGGTCATGTACGAACTTCCGTCGGAGGCCAGGAAGGTGATCACACTGCCGATCTCCTCGGCGCGCGCACGGCGTTTCATGGGCACGGTGGAGGTCATGTCGGCCAGTGCGGCGTCGGCCCCGGTGAAGAGATCGGCCAGGCCGGGTGTCTCGGTGAGTCCCGGAGCGACGACGTTGACGCGGATCCTGCGGTCGACGAGTTCTGCGGCCCAGCTGCGAGCCAGGGACCGGATCGCGGCCTTGGACGCGGCATACACGCTGGCGCCGGGTAACGCCTTGACGTCGCCGTTGGAGCCGCACAGGATGATCGACGCGCCCTCGCGCAGCAGCGGAAGGGCGGCCTGCACCGCGAAGATCACCCCGCCGACATTCGTGTCGAAGATCTTTCTGTGGTGCTCCCACGTGAGACTGCCCAACGTCGCGAACTCGTTGATTCCCGCGTTGGCGAAGACGACGTCCAGCCGGCGGCCCGTGGCTTCGATGGTGGCCGCGACACGGTCGAGATCGCTCTGCTCGGTCACGTCGGCCTGAATGGCCTGGGCCAGATCTGCGCCGATGCTGGACACGGCGTCGGCGAGGGCGTCTTGGCGACGTCCGACGAGGAAGACGTAGGCCCCCTGCTGCGCGAGCGCCCGTGCTGCGGCGAGGCCGATCCCGGATGTGGCTCCGGTGACGAGTGCGGTCTTTCCGGTCAGGTCCGACATGAGTTCCTCCAGTTTTGTACCGATCGGTTGCAGTCGCACCATATCAGTTTTGTACCGTTCGGTAGAGGTGTCCGAGGTGCGGGGATAGACTGAGCCGCATGGGCGCAGAGCAACGGCATGCGGGAGGCCGGCCACGCTCGTTCGACGAGGGCCAGGCGCTCGATGGGGCCATCGACGTCTTCTGGCGTCTCGGCTACGAAGGCGCGTCCCTGGCCGAACTCACCGAGGCGATGGGAATCAACAAGCCGAGTATGTATGCCGTGTTCGGCAGCAAAGAGGAACTCTTCGTCCGTGCGCTGGAGCGTTACGGCCGCCGCTACCACGAACATCTGCGTCAGGTGCTGGCGAAATCTAGCGCCTACGACATCCTCGAGTCGTATTTGCGTGACACCGCCAGGGCTGTGCGTGCGGGGAACGCGTTGGGGTGTCTGTCCATTCAAGGCGGCATTTCCTGCGGGCCGAGCAACGCGCGCATACCGCAGCTGCTCGCCGAGTATCGCCAGGGGATCGAGGAAGCCATCGCCGAAGCCCTAGCGGCGGCTGACGATGCGCCATGCAGCGACACCGAGGCGTTGGCGGGATTCGCCGTGACGATCGGACAAGGGCTTGCGGTCCAAGCCGCCGCAGGAGTGCCGCAGGCCCGGCTCGACGCCGCCGTCGACGTGGCTATCGCCAGCTTGGAGATGCTACTGGCCTCCAATGCGCGAACCGACGATGCGGACGGCCGTTCGCGCCGTCGATCTGCGACCGCGTCATGAACACGGCCACAGCGGTGCCGCGGTGTCGCTGCACGGTCAAGCCGGCGTCGCCACGGAGCTAAACGCTACCGATGGAGAGATGTTGAACGCCTGGCACCGCGCTCGCAAGCCCACGCGGCTCTGCACGGCCATCCGCGTCTCGCCACCCAGGAGGGGTCGGCACCGGCGAAGATTCTCGGCCATTGTGATGGCACTGGCCATGATCATGATGGCGGCGACCGCCGCGTTTCAGTTCGGCGCACCATGGTCGATGCGTGCAGGCGACAGCAATCACGTATTCCACGGCGACGGCCATCACCAGCGCTACCAAGTTCATCTCCCGCCTCATTACGACGGCACGACCGCGCTTCCTGTGATGATGGCGATACATGGCTGCGGCATGACCGGATTCGGGTGGAACTCGATGAAGGCCACGACGCAATTCAACCGCTTGGCTGACCGCGAGGGCTTCATCGTCGTCTATCCGACACAGCGACTGTTCCGCAGCGCAGTCAACTGTTGGGACTCGACGGACCCGCGGGAACAACACCGTGGCAGCGGAGAGCCTGCCCTGCTCGCCGGTGTCGTCCAGCAGGTCATCGACGAGTACGGAGCCGACCCTCGCCGCGTCCACGTCGTCGGAGCGTCGTCGGGGGCGGGCACAGCCGTCATACTCGCGGTGACCTACCCCGACGTGTTCGCGTCCGTCACGTCGGTCGCCGGCGGCGAATATGGCCTGAACCAGGTGTCGCCCGACGATCCGGGATCCACACCGCCGGAGTACACCGCGCGTCAGGCGTGGGCCCAAATGGGCGACCGTGCCAGACATTTGCCCTTGCTCGTCATTCAGGGTGACGACGACGAGGTGGTTCCGCCAGTGGTCGGGAGCCGTCTCGTCGCGCACTGGACTGCAGTGAACGACTTGATCGACGACGGCCTACTGAACCGCAGCCTGCGCATGATCGAGAGAACACACGTGGTGCCATCGACATCGAACACGCTCGCATACACGCGGACCACTCGCACTGCTGCCGAGGGGTTTTCGTTCATCGAGTCGTATCTCGTCGAGGGTTTGGGTCATGCGTGGCCCGGTGCGACCGGCGAAGGCGTATTCACCGACCACGCGGGCCCTGACGCCAGCACCATCGCGTGGGACTTCGCGAAACGCCACTCGATCTAGTGTGCCGGTGAGGCGAAGACAGCCCCAACGGTAAACCTCGCGGCCGAGAGGCCCTGTTCGCCGGTGCCGACGAACACCTCCCACGTCCCGTGGCATTGCGGTGCGGTGATTCTGCGGTGTGGCGCAGATGGTGTTCATGCGAGATGACAACTGCGCAAGAGGGGCCGCCCCTCGATCGACGGATCGCTGCACGGCGACTCGCGTTGGTTCCACCTCGCTGACACGAAGCACGACCCCGTGGATGAATTCGCGATCATCGATCCGTTCTGGTGTTCAAAGGCTTGGCTCGAGCAGGACTGAGAAGGGCACGGCAGATGGTGCCCCACGGTCACCCGTTTGGGCACGAGCAAGCAAAGGTGGACGGACTCTCGACGAAACACCGGCTTGCTCACTGGCACAACAGCTACAAGATAGGCGACGCAATGGACGTATACGAGGCAGTAAGAAGCCGCAGGGCGGTGCGCGGATTCACCGATCAACCGGTGCCCCTAACGACGCTCGAGCGGGTGCTGGAGGCTGCCGCCTGGGCCCCGTCCGGATCCAACGTGCAGCCATGGCGCTCCTACGTATTGACCGGTGCCAAGCTCGGCGAGCTCAAGAAACTCGCCGTGGAGCGTGTTGCGGCCGGCGATCCCTGGGACGATAGAGAATACGAACTGTATCCGCCAGCGATGAAAGATCCATACCGAGCGCGACAATCGGCATTTGGCGAACAGCGATACGGTGCGCTAGGCATTGCACGCCAGGACGTGGAAGCCCGACAGCGGGCTGCCATCGCGAACTGGGATTGTTTCGGGGCGCCCGCCGCCCTGTTCTGCTACATCGACAGGCACATGGGCCGGCCGCAATGGGCTGACGTTGGCATGTACCTCCAGACCGTGATGCTGCTGCTTCGTGCCGAAGGGCTGCACAGTTGCCCGCAGATGGCATGGTCGATGGTGCGCAAGACTGTGGCGGATGCGGTGTCACCGCCGGACGAGTTGATGCTGTTCTGCGGCATGTCCATTGGGTATGAGGACATCACGGTGGGTTACGCGAGAACTGGCCGGGCGCCACTCGACGAGACGGTGACCTTCGTCCAGTGACCAGAACCTTCCAGCTTCGAGGAGCGGTGATGAGGAGTCCCGAACAGCAGGTAGCGACATCGGTGCTCGTGATCGGGACGGGAGGTTCGGGGCTTCGTGCGGCCATAGAACTCGCGGAGCAGGGTGTTGACGTCCTCGTGGTCGGCAAGCGTCCGAAGCGCGACGCGCACACCACGCTGGCGGCCGGCGGCATCAACGCGGCACTTGCGACCATGGATCCCGAGGACAGCTGGCAGCAGCATGCGGCGGACACACTTACCGAAAGCTACATG
Source organism: Mycobacterium sp. PTI7 (assembly GCF_056679845.1). Taxonomy (NCBI): domain Bacteria; kingdom Bacillati; phylum Actinomycetota; class Actinomycetes; order Mycobacteriales; family Mycobacteriaceae; genus Mycobacterium; species Mycobacterium sp. PTI7. The sequence continues at coordinate 4,937,229 of NZ_CM155252.1, read as the reverse complement.
CTTGCCGACCCTGTCACCGTGCAGGTCGTTACCGAAGGTGCAGCAGATTCGATCAAGGAGCTGGAGCGCTGGGGCATGGCCTTCGCCAGGGAGCGTGACGGCAGAATCTCGCAGCGCTTCTTCGGTGCGCACACCTTCCGGCGGACTGCGTTCGCTGGTGACTACACCGGCCTGGAACTTTCACGGACACTGGTGAATAGAGCCGTTCAGCTTGCCATCCCGACCATGGACACGGTGTACGTCACCAAGATTCTCGTCCGCGACAACGTCGTTTTCGGGGCCTATGCGTTCGACCTGCAGGACGGCACGCGGTACTCCATCCACGCCGACGCCGTGATTCTCGCGACCGGCGGTCACACCAGGATCTGGCGGCGCACGTCCTCGCGCCGAGACGAGAACGTGGGCGATTCCTTACGCCTCGCGGTCGAAGCGGGCGGCCGCATCCGCGATCCAGAACTCGTTCAATTCCACCCCTCCGGCTTGATCGAGCCGGAAGACTCCGCGGGAACACTCGTGTCGGAGGCTGCCAGGGGTGAGGGTGGCATCTTGCGCAACGCCCTTGGCGAACGCTTCATGCAGCGCTACGACCCCGAGAGAATGGAGCTGTCAACCCGGGACCGCGTCGCGTTGGGTGCCTATACCGAGATCAAGAATGGCCGCGGTACGCCCCGAGGTGGGGTGTGGCTCGACGTGTCGCACCTGCCGCGAGCGCAGATCATGGAACGCCTCCCCAGGGTGTATCAGACGCTGATGGAGTTGCAACTCTGCGACGTCACCACGGATCCGATCGAAGTCGCACCCACTGCCCATTACTCGATGGGTGGAGTCTGGGTGCGGGCCGCCGACCACAGCACCGACGTCGAAGGCCTCTATGCCATCGGCGAAGCATCCAGCGGTCTGCACGGCGCGAACCGGCTCGGCGGCAACTCGCTGATCGAGCTCCTCGTATATGGGAAGATCGCCGGACGCGCAGCGGCGAACCACTCGAGGCGCCTCAGTGCACAAAACCGTTGCCAGATGGCGCAGTCCGACGCCCGCGACGAGATCGATCAGGTCCTATCGGCGAACGGCTCGGTAAACGTCCGCTTCCTGCAGCGGGCCCTACGCGACACGATGACCGAGCACGCCGGCGTCGTACGCGACGAGCGGGGATTGCAGACGGGTCTCGGCGATGTGGCCGACATCGAAGCGGGTTTCACCGACATCGCCGTCCATCCAGACATTTCCGGATTTGCCGACCTAGCGCACGCCTTCGACCTGAAAGCCGGGATTCTCGCGGCGCGAGCAACGCTTGAGGCGGCCCTGGAGCGGCGCGAGACTCGAGGATGCCACAACCGATCGGACTTCCCGAATCTCAACCAATCCTTACGGGTCAACCTCGTCTGGTCGGGTCCCGGCCGCATCGAACACGCGGCGATCGCTCACATACCGCATGAGATCGAATCTCGAATGAGCAGGGTCGACACCACTGGCAAACTCGCCGAGTGAGACCCGCGCCGAGCGACAGCTTGCCCACCAGAAGTAAACCGACATTGCGGGAAACGACTAGCGGCGTGCGCGTGTGAACCCGGCTCCGCCCTTCAATTCTCACCGTTGAGATCGGGTGTCAAGGGGTGTGGTCCGCACGTACCCCACGAGTTCAACGCCCGCCATCGTGACTCGATCACCCACCGTCGGATGAGAAGCGGTCGACGCGTCGACTGTTTCCGACGTTGCGAAGTTGCTCGGCGGCGCTTGGTGTGCCAACGCCGCCGGGCATGTCGAGTCCAGCTGAAGCAACCACCCTCTTGCACAGCCAATGGCTCAGCATTTCGGGGCCTGACCAACGCACGGCGCCAGGCAAGGCCCTCCGTTTCGCCGTCTTAGAGCTTTCGGCGTTCCGAGCTGCACGTCGATCCGGACCGTCCGAGGCGCGTAGTCCGGTCCCTGGCCACGCACTCCGTAGTGCGCCACGGACTACGGACCACGGACGTCCAGGGGTTCGCTTTGCCCCGAGCCCCGCGAGGCTGATCTCAGCATCAAGGGCAAACACACCAACTGGAGGTTCATCATGAAGATCGTCGTCATCGGCGGCACGGGGCTCATAGGTTCGAAGGTAGTAGCCAAGCTCGCCGACCACGGACACGAGGCAATCGCGGCCTCGCCGGCGTCGGGGGTCGACACCCTCACGGGCGAGGGACTCGACGCGGTGCTGTTTGGTGCGCACGTCGTGGTGGACGTGTCCAACTCCCCTTCCTTCGAAGACGGACCCGCCTTGGACTTCTTCACCACCGGTACGCGCAACCTGCTCAGCGCGGCACAGGAGGCAAGGGTTTCTCACTACGTCGCACTGTCAGTGGTGGGCACCGACCGAATGCTTGCCAGTGGCTACTTCCGCGCCAAGGCGGCGCAGGAGGAACTCGTCGCCAAGTCGACCGTCCCGTTCTCGATCGTGCGCGCCACTCAGTTCTTCGAGTTCGTCGGGCGCATCGCAGATTCGGCGACCGATGGCGACACCGTGCGAATCTCGTCGTCGCCCGTCCAACCGATGGCGGCCGAAGACGTCGCAACCGCAGTCGTCCGGGCCGCGGTGGCCGAAGCACAAGGCGGCATCCTCGAAGTGGCAGGACCTGATCGATATCCACTCGACGGCATAGTCCGTGCCCGCCTCCGCGCGAGCAACGACACGCGTCGTGTCCTTGCGGACCCGCGGGCTCGCTACTTCGGTGTGGTACTCGATGACCACACTCTGCTACCGGCCACCTCGGCGACGGTGTTCCCCACTCGCTTCGCGGAATGGCTGGTCGACAACGCCCCCACTTCGGTGCGGTAGCGCGTCGGCGATGAGGAGGACCACCATGACGACCACGACGCAGGTTCACTGCAAGACACCACCGGACGAGGACGCCGCCGCACGCTTCGCCCGTGAAGTGATGCCGCTGCACGACGTCCTCGAGCGGGGAGCACGGCGGATGACTCGAAACGACGCCGATGCTGCGGACCTGCTGCAGGACGCACTGCTGCACGCTTTCGCGGGTTGGCACACGTTCCGAGACGGCACGAACCTCAGGGCCTGGCTGTTCCGCATTCTCTACAACCGGTGGGTGAGCGCGCACCGCGCGAAACAGTCCCGACCCTTGGAGGTTTCGATCGATACCTTCACCGAGGGCGACACGGCCCATGACACAGCGCTTTCATCGGCGGCCCATCGCTCGGCGGAGGCGCAGGTGCTTGATGCGTTGGTCAACGACGACGTCAAGGCAGCCATGGCCGCTCTGCCAGAGGGGTTTCAAGCGGTCGTGTACTACGCCGACGTTCAGGGTTACACGTACGCGGAGACCGCGGCGATCCTGGACATCCCGGTGGGGACGGTCATGTCGCGGGTGTCGCGTAGCCGGCAACGGATGCGCATCGCGCTGGCCCACTTGGCCCTCGATAGAGATGACGTCGCCGCGCTCGAACAGCGCATCGCATAGGGAGATATTGCAATGTTTACAGAGGATTCGACCATTCCGACAGCCTTGGTCACGGGTGGCACTGCGGGTATCGGCTTCGCGTGTGCGCGATTGCTCGCACGAGAAGGTGCTTCGGTCATCGTTACCGGCCGAGATGCCCGACGGGGTGAGGCCGCGGCCGCCGAGATCGCGGGGACCGTGCGCTTCGTTCAGGCCGATCTATCGGACATGGAGTCCGTGAGATCGCTCGTACAGCAGGCGGGGAACGTGGATGTCCTGGTCAACAACGCCGCCAGCTTCCCGGCGGCCGCCACGACCGACCAAGACCTCGCGTCGTTCGAGAGGACGTTCGACACGAACGTCCGCGGCGCCTACTTCCTGGCCGCCGGCCTGGTACCGGGGATGATCGCACGGGGTAACGGCTGCATCATCAACGTGACCACGATGGTGGCGTCGAAGGGGATACCCGGCGCATCGGTGTACAGCGCGTCCAAGGCCGCGGTCGAATCGCTCACACGCACGTGGGCCGCTGAGTTCGGCCGACACGGGATTCGGGTCAACAGCGTCGCCCCCGGTCCCACCAATACCGAGGGTGTCGTTAGGGAATGGGGCGATGCCAACGAGGAACTCGGCCGCGCATTACCGCTGGGCCGAACCGCTGACCCGGAGGAGATTGCCCACGCGGTGCTCTTCCTCGCCTCGCCGCGTTCGAGTTTCATCACTGGCTCGACGGTGCACGTCGACGGCGGCGGCACCGCGATCTGAACGCGCGAGGCATTTCCAACTGCGCATCCCGGCCTTGACGGCTACGCCGAACTCCATTGAAAGGCAATTCAATCCGATGTCAAGAATTCTGTTGCAGACAACGATCGCAGCGAATCCCGACGACTGGGACATCAGTCGATTCGCACTGCTGGCCGACGAGCTGCGCACCGCGGGTCACGAGGTGATCGCTCGCAACCGGGTGTCGGGCTCCGGCGACGATCCCGTGCTGTGCCACGTCGACGAACTCGGCTTCGACCAGGTGTGGTTGATGGCAGTCGACGTCGGTGACGGGCTGACCGATGCCGAAGCCGAGGCGCTGACGCGGTTCCGCGAGCACGGCGGCGGGGTGCTCACCGCACGCGACCACGAGCACCTGGGCCGCTGCCTGCTGCGGCTGGGGTCGGTCGGCGCGATGAATCATTTCCACGATGCCCGGGTCGATCCGAGCACGCGGTGCGACGACCTCGACACTCCGTCGATATCGTGGCCCAACTACCACTCGGGCGCGAACGGCGACTATCAACCGGTGTTCGCGGAGGAGCCGGTGCACGAAGTGCTCCGGACCGCCAAGTCGGCCAGCGGCCGCATCGAGTGGTTCCCTGCGCACCCGCACGAGGGTGGAGTGTCGGCCGCGGTTGCTGGTGCCACCGTGCTCGCGCAGGGCCGGAGCACGGCGACTGGCAACCGCTTCAACCTGGCAGTCCTCCTGGAGGGCGAGCACGGACCCAGCGGCCGGCCGATGGGCAGGGTGATCGCCGAATCGACGTTCCATCACTTCGCCGACTACAACTGGGACATCGACCGCGGGTCGCCGTCGTTCGTCACCGAAACGCCGGGTGCGCAGATCAAGACCGACCCGACCCGCCTCGCGATCTTCAAGGACTACGTCCGCAACGTTGCGGAGTGGCTGCATCCGCCGACGAACCGGGAGAGGTCTCGGGGTGACGACGTGCTGGCCTTGTCAACATGACCCCCGGCATCGGTATGGCGAGGTGATATTCGACCACTCGGCATCGCGGTCTGTGACAATCACAGCTACCGTTTTCCCGACGCTGTCTCGGAACCGACCCAGCCGGCCCCGCCAGGAGTTCACGCATGCGTGCCAGCCCGCTGCCCAACCTCGTTGGCCGGGAACGTGAGTGCGCGCTGTTGAGGGACGTACTGGCCCGCCTCGGTCGGGGCGAGTCTGCGGTGTGGGTGTTTCGCGGCGAGGCCGGCATCGGCAAGTCAGCACTACTGCAGTACGTGACTGACCGGGCGTCACGGGTGACCGTCACCCGAGCGCAAGGCATCGAGGCTGACATGGAGCTCGCCTACGCAGGCTTGCACGAACTGTGCGCGCCGTTCCTCGTCGAGATCGACGCGTTGCCCGGTCCGCAGCGCGATGCGCTCCGTGTCGCATTCGGGGTGGCGGCCGGTGATCCTCCTGACCGTTTCCTGGTCGGCCTCGCCGTGTTGACCTTGTTCACGCGGGCCTCCGAGACGCGGCCGGTACTCGTCGTCGTGGACGACGCCCAGTGGCTCGATCGGGTATCGCTGCAGACGCTCGAGTTTGTGGCGAGACGACTGCTGGCCGAGGCGATCACGATGGTGTTCGCCGTCCGCGATCCCGAGGGACACGCAGTCCTGCACGATCTGCCGGAGGTCCGGGTCAGCGGACTCGGTGCCGCCGCGGCCGGCGAGCTTCTGGAGGCTGCCGTGGACGGGAGACTCGAAGCGCGCGTGCGCGACCGGCTGGTCGCCGAGACACACGGGAATCCGCTGGCGCTCCTGGAGCTCTACCGAGGCCGCAAGGCTGCAGAACTCGCCTACGGCATGGACGGGGGCACGACGAACGATCCGGGGCCGGTGGCGAGCCTCGTCGAGCGGGACTTCGCTCTCCGGCTGGAATCACTCCCGGCTTCGACCCGAACGATGTTGCTGATTGCGGCCGCAGAACCCGTCGGCGACGCCCGACTGCGTTCTCGTGCGGCGGCGACGCTGAAGGTCACGCCCGATGCCGCCCCGGCCAAGGCGGCCGGGTTGATCGAGTTCGGCGAGTTCATCCAGTTCCGGCACCCCTTGGCCCGATCCGCTGTCTACCACCAGGCGGATCCCCGCGATCGTAGAGCGGTGCATCGTGCACTTGCCACCGCGACGGATGCCGTCCTCGACCCGGATAGGAAGGCCTGGCACGACGCGCAGGCGGCCGCCGGGCCGGACGAGGATGTCGCAGTAGGCCTGGAGCGTGCTGCGGAGCGCGCGCGACAGCGCGGCGGCATGGCCGCCGAGGCGGTGTTGCTCGAACGCGCAGCCGAGCTCACCCCGGACCCGTGGCAGCGCGGGCGCCGAGCCCTTGCGGCAGCCGAGTCGCATTTCTCCGCAGCTTCTCCCGATCGCGCCACGGAGCTGGCTTCGCTGGCGGGTCTCTGCCCACTGAATCACTTGGACAGCGCACGTCTGGCGCGGGTACGTGCCAGAATTCTCTTCGCTCGGAGCAGGAGCGACGAAGCGGCACCTCTGCTTCTCGATGCGGCCGAACAGTTCGCGGCCGCCGAATCGCCCCTCGCACGGGAGACGTATCTGGAGGCGATCAGCGCGACGGTCTTCGCAGGCCGGGTACATGGTCCGTCAGGAGCCCGCGCGGTGGCAGTCGCCGCCCGCGCTTCTGGTGCTCCGCCCTCGAGTTCCGAGCCGGCCGACCTGCTTCTCGACGGTGTGGCCGCACTCCTCGCCGAAGGCTACGAAACCGGAGTCCCGGCGCTTCGTCGCGCTCTCGAGCCGTTCGCCCGCGAGGAACTCAACAGCCGGGAGGCCATCTTGCGGTGGCTCCTCCTCGTTCCGGTTGCACTGGAGTCCTTCATCCACTACGCCTGGGACCTGTCGGCGTGGGAGACTCTCGCCACTCGCGCGGTACGTGTGGCTCGCGACATCGGGGCCCTCGGCGATCTTCCACCCGCGCTCATCTACGCCGGTGGCGTGCACATCCACCATGGCGACTCGGCTGCGGCGGCCCGAATGATCGACGAGGCCGACGCGATCGCTGCTGCCACCGGCAACGCGCCGCACACCTACGCCGCACTCGTGCTGGCCGCCTGGCGCGGCGATGAGAAAGCGGCCGCCGGCATCATCGCAGAGGCCAAGGCCAACGCCACCCAGCGCGGCGAAGTCTCGCTGCTGGGAGCTACCGGATACATCCAGGGTGTCCTGTACAACGGCTTGGCGCGCTACGACGAGGCGTTGGCCGCGGCACGTTCGGGTATCGAGCACGATGGGTTCAACTTCACCGGCCTTTCCTTGGTCGAGCACGTCGAGGCCGCGACCAGATGCGGTGAGTTGGACCAGGCCCGGCACTCGCTCGCACGGCTGGTGGAGGTGACCGCCGCAGCCGACACTGGATGGGCGCGCGGCGTCAGTGCCCGCAGTCGCGCTCTGCTCACCAAGGGCGACGAGGCAGATCACCTCTACCGGGCCGCCATCGAGCAGTTCACCCGTGACCGCGTGGTCGTCGAGGTGGCGCGTACCCACCTTCTCTACGGCGAGTGGCTGCGTCGAACTCGTCGGCGCACGCTAGCGCGGGACCACCTTCGCATGGCCCACGAAATGTTCGACGGGATGCGGGCCACGGCGTTCTCCCAGCGGGCTCGTCGCGAGCTACGCGCCACGGGCGAGCACGTCCGGTCACGAGACGCCGAGTCGGCGAGCAGCCTGACCCCGCAGGAGGCGCAGATCGCGGCGCTCGCTGCCGGCGGGATGACGAACCCCAAGATCGGCGCGGAGATGTTCCTCAGCCCACACACCGTCGAATGGCACCTGCGAAAGGTCTACACGAAGCTGCGGATCAGCTCCCGTCGCGAACTATCGGGTGCGCTCGCTGCGCCGCCAGGCGCGGACCCTGGGCACGCAAGCTCTCCGTCACCCATCTGATCCACGAGGACGTCGAACGGGTTCGGTGGCTCAGCAAGCCGCCCGTCGATACGCTCCCGTGGGGGACATGCAGAGAATGAATGAAGAGCCGGTACAGCTTCTCGGTCGGCGGCGCCAATGCGCAGCCCTCGATGCCCGCATCGCGGATGCAGCGGGCGGTCGCAGCGCGTCCCTGGTTCTTCACGGCGAGCCCGGCATCGGCAAGACTGCGCTCCTGGAGTACGCCCGGAGTCGCGCGTCCGGGTGCCGAATACTCCGCGTCGGAGGCGTAGAAGCAGAGGTGGAACTCGCCTTTGGCGGAGTCCACCAGCTCTGTGCGCCTTTCACGAGCCGCATTGGCCACCTCCCCGAACCGCAGCGCGCAGCGCTTGAGATTGCGTTTGGGCTCAGCGCGGGACGTCCCCCCGACCGCTTTCTCGTCGGACTCGCAGTTCTCAGCCTGTTGGCCGAGGCCGCCGAAACCCAACCCCTCGTGTGCCTCGTGGACGACGCGCAGTGGCTGGATCAGATCTCGGCTCACACGCTGGCGTTCGTCGCCCGCCGCCTGGTGGCGGAGCCAGTAGCGTTGCTGTTCACCGTCCGTGATCCGATCGAGGGCCACCCGCTGCAGGACCTACCTCGGCTCCAGATCGGGGGGTTGGATGACCACGACGCCCGAACGCTGTTGGCCTTGGCGGCCCCCGGGCGCGTCGACGAGCGCATTCGCGACCGAATCCTGGCAGAGGCGCACGGTAATCCACTCGCGCTGCTCGAGCTTCCCCGTGAACTGACTGCAGCGCAGATGACGACACAGCACCCTCGGTTGGACGATCAGCCTGTTGCCAACCAGATCGAGCAGGGCTTCCTCCGCCGACTTCGTCGTCTGGCGCCCGATACCCAGCGCTTCGTGATCCTCGCCGCGGCTGATCCCGTCGGTGACGTGGTCTTGGTACGGAGGGCCGCGGAGAAGTTGGGCATCGACGTCTACACCGCCAGCGCCGAAGCGCAAGCAGCGGACTTGTTCACCGCCCGCACGATGGTCCGGTTCCGGCATCCTCTGGTGCGTTCGGCGGCCTACCGTTCCGCATCCGCCGACGAGCGTCGGCTTGTGCATCACGCGCTGGCCGAGGCGACCAATCCTGAACTCGATCCAGACCGCCGTGCCTGGCACCTGGCGAGCGCTGCCGGTGTTCCGGATGAGCGAGTGGCCGTCAGCCTGGAAAATGCCGCCGCCCGCGCCCGCGCCCGCGGAGGTGTGGCCGCGGCCGCCGCGTTCCTAGAGCGTGCTGCCCAGCTCACGCCCGACCCCGGCCGTCGCGGCTCTCGATCCCTGGCTGCAGCCCAGGCGAAGAGCCAAGCAGGCGAGTTCGACGATGCGCTCGAACTGCTCGACGCCGTCCGGCTACAACCGGTGGATGAGCACGAGCAGGTGTTGGCCGACTTGGCCCGTGGACGCGTCTTGTCCTCTTCCCGAAGTGCGAGCGCGGGCCTGCCCCTTCTGCTCGATGCAGCTAAGCAACTCGAGTCGTTCGATCCCGTTCTGGCGACGGAGACCTATCGTGACGCCATCTACGCCGCCCAAACTGCCGGCCGCCTGCCAGACGCTATCGGAGTGAAGCAAGTCGCGACCGCCGTCTTGGCCATGCCGCGCCCACGGGATCCGTCGCGAGCGGACCTTCTCCTCGAAGGTCTATCGCGCATGTTGGTCGAGGGATACCCAGCCGGGATGCCCTTGGCGAAGCGCAGCCTGAAAGCGTATGAGTATGAGCCACTCTCGCTGGAAGAAGGGCTCGGATGGCTCCCGCTCGCCTGCCGAATGGCGCATGACGCGTGGGAATTCGACCTCTGGTCGGTGCTCTCGGCCCGGCTGGTCGAGCAGGCTGCCGACGCCGGAGCGCTTGCGGTCCTGCCGTCGGCGCTGCTGCTGCGACTATCCAACCGGGTGTACGCCGGCGAGCTGGTGACAGCCGAGTCGTTGGCCGCGCAAGCCGCGACGCTGGGCGAGGTGACCGGGAGCAGCTTCTTTGCCCACTATGGCGCCGTGGTGGTCACCCCGTGGCGAGGAAACGAGTCGGATGCGCGGCAGGCGATCGACGTCATCGTGCGTGATCCGCTGTTGCGCGGTGAGGGCAAGGTAATGACGGCGACGGAATGGTCCGCGGCAGTGCTATACAACGGCTTGGGCCGGTTCGACGAGGCTTATGCCGCCGCTGTCCGCGGCTCTGCCCATCCTCTGGAACTAGGGCTGTCGACCTGGTCCATGGTCGAACTCGTCGAGGCTGCCGCACGGCTCGGTCGTCCAGGTGACGCAGCCGCGGCGGTGCAACACATCCAGGACATGGCAGCAGCGGCGAGGACCGACTGGGCATTGGGCACAGCGGCCTACGTTTCAGCGCTGGTGAGTGCTGGCTCGCACTCGGAGGATCGCTACCGGCAAGCCGTCGAGCAGCTTGAGCGCACCGACGTGGGAATGCTCACGGCCCGAGCGCACCTCGTCTACGGCGAGTGGCTGTGCAACCAGCACCGACAGTCCGATGCACGCGACCAGCTGGCGGGTGCGTACGAAACGTTCACCCAGATGGGAGCCGGAGGGTTCGCCGAGCGGGCGCGGCGTGGACTTGCCGCAACGGGAGTGGTGACGACCAGGCCGCCACCGGACACCGGGACGACGCTGACCTCGCAAGAGAGGCAAGTTGCGCGTCTCGCAGCTGAAGGTCTGACCAACCCGGAAATTGGGGCCCAAATGTTCCTCAGCGCGCACACGGTCGAATGGCACATGCGGAAGGTGTTCATCAAGCTCGGGATCCGATCCCGTCGAGACATCGGAGACCGGATATAGCCACCGGTCCAGAACGGTTCGGCTGAGAAGGTATCCAATGATGCGGTCACGGGTAAGCTGATCGAATGGCACGCGCGACACCTCGGGCTACCCAGGCGAATCGAGCTACCGATCGGCCCGGGGACACCTCACCGTTCGCGATGGGACTGCTCCTGCGCCGGGCCCACAACCGCGCCGCCAGCGAACTCGCCGCCGCGATGCACCCCTTCGGTCTCGAGTTGCGCCACTTCGCGATGTTGATCGTGCTGGTTGATCGCGGACCGACGTTGCAGCGCGATCTCGTCGAGGCAACCGGATTCGACAAGGCTGCCGTGGGCCGCGCGATCGACGATCTGCAGATCGCGGGCCTCGTCACGCGTGAAGGTGTCGAAGGCGACCGCCGGGTGTGGATGGTGCAGATCACCGAGTACGGAGTGACGGTCTTCGACGAGGCTCACCTGGAGGCGCGGGGTATCGCCGACATGTTGGTTGCGCACCTGGAGCCCGGCGAAGCCGAGCAACTGGCGGACCTGCTCACCCGCTACACCTACCCAGAACTGTAACTACCCCCGGCCGCCATCTCAGTCGAAGCAAGAGATTGACGGCTGAATCCGATACGCGCAGCCGCATCGTCTGGGTGAACTCATCGCGTACGAGTTCCTACCTCGCCGCAAGGGAGCTGAAACCTTCTCTGGCCCAGACGAGTTGGATCCGGTTACGTGATGCCATACGCACAGCCGGGGGTTCGACGTCTGCTTGAGACGAGTCAACCGCTGCGAAGCAGGAGCAACCGCTGCGACAGCTGCCCAGCGGGTGCAGTCGAGCGAGTTGATTCGTCTTCGGCTTGACGCCGGTCGGAGCCGAGGGTGTGCTCGGAGGAGCGGACCCTCGAATACGCGAGCCCACGGCGCAACGTTGGCAGCACTAGTGCGCGGTGGCCACGACGGTCTTGAATCGCCTCTAGCTCGAGGATGACCAAAGGGCTCGGTCTGGATCTGAGTCGCCGCGTGGATGAATTGGCCACGCCGTAGCCGTTCTGGAAGTCGGAGGTCCGCCGGCGACTACGCGCTCGATCTCGCTGTGGCGACCCCGGAATGCAACTTGAGAACCTTTGGAGGACAACGTCATGAAACAGATACTCATCCTCGGCGGCGGATTCGCTGGCGTGTGGACTGCGGCCGGTGCTACCCGCGTCTTACGCGACGCCGGGACGGCAGCAGCCGACATTCGCGTGCGTCTCATCAGCAACACTGACAACCTGGTCATACGGCCGCGGTTGTACGAGCGCGATCCCCATGAGATGCGCGTGCCATTGGACGACGTCCTCGGGCCGATTGGAGTGGATCGACTGCAAGCCGATGTGGAGGCGATCTCCCTCGACCAACAGACCGTCACGGTTCGGGGACTCGACGAAGAGCCGGATACCGCCGTCTACGATCGCTTGGTGTTGGCGACCGGCAGCCAGCTCCTTGCCCCCAACTTCCCTGGCGCAGAACATGTTTTCAGCATCGACACCATTGATGCGGCGGCGGCCCTCGACATCCACCTACACCGGTTGCCGAGTCGCACGCGCTCAGCTGCCCGGTACACCGTGGTGGTGGTGGGCGCCGGATTCACTGGTCTCGAGATTGCGACGGATCTCGTTGATCGGCTTCGAGACATCGCTGGCTCGCAGGAAAGTGTGCGCGTGGTCCTCGTCGAGCGCGCCGGCGTACCGGGTCCCGAACTCGGAGACGCCCCACGCCCGACGAACGTCAGGGCCCTCGACGACCTCGGTGTCGAACAGCGACTCGGCGTCACGCTGGTTTCCGCAACAGCCGATCAGGTAGAACTCTCCAATGGTGAGGTGATACCAACATCGACCGTGGTCTGGACCGTAGGCATGATGGCCAGCCCGTTGACCACGCAGATTCCCGCGGCACGAGACCGGTTCGGGCGGTTGCCGGTCGACGGCTTCCTGCGAGTGGTGGGCGTTCCTGGCTTGTATGCGGCAGGGGACACCGCGGCCGCGGCAGCCGAGGAGGGCCATCCCACCATGCAGAGCTGCCAGCATGCCCTGCCGATGGGCAAGTGCGCCGGCCACAACGTCGCCGCGGGTCTTCTCGATCTTCCGCAGATGTCGTTCACCACCGATCCCTATGCGAACGCGATCGACCTCGGATCCGCAGGCGCCGTGACGACTACTGGCTGGGAGCGGACCGTCAATTCGACTGGTCCAGAGGCCAAGGCGATGAAGCAAGCCATCAACACGAAATGGATCTATCCGCCGACTGAATCGGCTGACGTGATCTGGGCCGCGGCGGCACAGTTCGGGAAGGGTGCGTGAGGTCGCCGGCGCCAGCGAGATCATCCTTGCGTCCACGTATTGGACCAATGCCGGACTCGCGTCACGCCTCCGTCGATGGATGAATCCGCTGGTCGCGGTGCGTTTTAAGTCGTGACGGGGCATCCGCGCCGTCTTCGTTGTACAGCATAGGAGGAGAAGAACATGGACGCGGTCAGTGTTTCAAGCCCCGCCACGTCGGCACACGATGAACTGGTTCCGTCGCGATACGCGCTGAAGGTCGGTGACATCGATGTTTTGGTCATCAGCGACGGAGTCCTGCCGATCACCACCTCGACGTTGGCCACCAACGCCGACTCGGCCGACCTCGCAGCCTGGTTGCAAGACATGTTCCTGCCGCCCGAGGTACTCGACTGGCCATTGAATGTGGCCGTGGTGCGCAGCGGTGGTCGGACCATCCTCATCGATTCTGGACTCGGCCTGGAGTTCCCGGACTTCCCGCGGGCGGGTCAGTTGGCCAGGCGCCTGGAGGCCGCAGGCGTCACCCCGGAATCGGTGACTGACGTGGTGCTCACCCATCTGCACATGGACCACGTAGGTGGGCTGCTCGCCGACGGTCTTAGGGCGCGGATGCGTCCGGACCTACGGGTGCACCTGGCATCTGCCGAGGCCGAATTCTGGGCGTCGCCCGACTTCTCCCGCACCGTGATGCCCGCGCCCATTCCGGATGTGCTTCGGACGACGGCGTCTCGATTCTTGGACGTCTACCGCACACAGCTGAAACCGTTCGAAAGGGAGTATGCCGTGGCCCCTGGTGTCACGGTCGTCCGCACCGGAGGGCACACGCCCGGGCACAGCATCGTTCGCCTTGAATCCCGCGGCGACCGGCTGACGTTCGCTGGTGACGCGGTGTTTCAGCCTGGTTTCGACAATCCTCAGTGGCAGAACGGGTTCGAGCACGATCCCGAGGAAGCGACGCGCGTCCGGATCCGGTTGTTACAGGAGTTGGCAGCGACAGGTGAGTCGCTGGTGGCCACTCACCTGTCGTTCCCATCGGTGTGCCGGGTAGCTAAGGCAGGGGACGCCTTCCGCTTCGTCCCGAGCAATTGGGACTACTGACGACAGGTCGAGTGCGTTCACCACAGCGCGTGGGACTCACGCCGCCCACCACGCAGCGGATTTGGCGACGATGGCCTCCGAGTGACGTGAGCCTTGCTTGGAACGCGTTCATCCGCTCGGAGGTCCTCGTATGCCCAAGTGTCCTGCGAGCGTGCGTCTGAATACCGTTGACGTCAAGGCGTTGCGAATGTTGACGAGCCTGTGAACGGTCATCCCTTCGCTCGGCCAGCCCGTCGATTCACCAGACCCCTGTTGTCACACCCGTGACCTAGTTGCGCCGGACAGATTCATATGCAACCGTATCAGGTGCGACGATCAGTGGGTAGGCGGTCAGAGCGTTGCGACACCGGGCAGTGCATTGATGCCGCGCAGCAGATGCTCGCTCGGGCGCGAAGGACGCACAGCCGGGCGCCTGAGGTGGCAGGGCGCACGCACTGATCCTAATTTTCGAGAAGGTAAGAGCGTGAAGAAAGATTCCATCGCCAAGACCATCCTGACGAGGGGATGGATTCCGATATCCGCCGTACTCGTAGTCGGTGTTGGTGCAGGCGGCATGTGGAAAGTGCACCAAATGTCGGCCCCGGCAGCGGTCATCACCGTCAACGGTCCCCAAGCCCCAGAACAATTCACCCCCAAGCAGCTCACTTACGAGCTGTTCGGCGAGCTGGGCGACCGTGGAATGCTGTCCTACATCGACGTCGATGGACATCCCCAACGGGTCGACCTGACCGAATTGCCATGGTCGCATACCGAGACGACCACGCTGACCGTGGTTTCGGGAAGCATCTCCGCCCAAGTCCAGGGCGGTGAGGTCATCTGCCGGATCCTGGTCAATGGGGTCGTCCGCGACGAACAATCGGCCACCCGCCAAGATGCCGACGTCACCTGTCGGGTGAAGTCCGCGTGAGTGCCCACCAGGCCAAGCGCCCGTTCTTCGCCAGAGCCGTCCGACTTCTCGCAGTGCCCATCGTGGCGTTCTGGGCTTTACTGGCAGTCAGCACCAACACGTTCATACCGCAAGTGGAGAAGGTCGCCGACGAACTCGCAGGCGCGATGGTGCCGACCTATGCGCCATCGCAGTCGGGAATGCTCCACATCGGTGAAAAGTTCCAGGAGTCCACCTCGACCAGCTTGACCATGGTGGTGTTGGAGGCCGACCGGCCGTTGGACGACGGCGACCATCGGTTCTACGACGACCTCGTAGGGCGGCTCAAGCACGACAGCACCCACGTGCAGTACGTGATGGATCTGTGGGGAAAGCCGATCACTGCCGCCGGCGCGCAGAGCAACGACGGGAAGTCCGCCTACGTCCTGTTGCGCATCGCCGGCAACAGCGGGCAGATGGAAGCGAATCAATCCGTAGACGCCGTCCGCAACATCGTCGATGGGCAACGTCCCCCGCCGGGACTCAAGGCGTACGTCAGCGGTGCTGCACCGTTGGCTTCGGACACAGTGGCCATCGCCAATTCCAGCCTGAACAACATCACCATCGTGACGATCTTCTTGATCATCGGAATGCTGTTGTTGGTCTACCGTTCGGTGTCCACGGTATTCGTGCCGCTTGCCTCCGTGCTGATTGAGATGCTCGTCGCGAAGGGCGTCATCGCCACCCTTGGTCACCTCGGATACATCGAACTCTCGTCATTCGCGGTGAACATCGTCGTTGCGTTATCGCTTGGAGCGGGAACAGATTACGGCATCTTTCTGATGGGGCGCTATCAGGAGGCACGCTTGGCCGGGGACAGCCGCGAAGAAGCATATTTCAGCGCTTACAAGGGTGTTGCGCCGATCATCATCGGGTCAGGTTTGACGATCGCCGGTGCCGGTTTCTGTTTGAGCTTTGCGCGGTTGAACTATTTCCACACCATGGGTCCGGCCGTAGCCATCAGCATGTTGTTCACCATCACCGCCGCATTGACCCTCGGTCCGGCCGTCCTGACCGTCGGTAGCGCGTTTGGACTCTTCGACCCGAAGCACCGCGTCAATGCACACCTTTACCGACGGATAGGGGCCAGCGTGGTGCGTTGGCCGGTGCCGATACTGGCGGCCAGCTGCGCGGTGGTCATGGCAGGGGCGGTGTTCGTGCCCACCTATCGGGTCAGCTACGACGACCGCAGCTACCAGCCTGCCGGTGCCTCGGCCAATGCGGGATTCACCGCGGCGGACCGACACTTTCCGCAGAGCAAGCTGTTCACCGAGATGTTGATGGTGGAATCCGATCACGACATGCGGAATTCGGCAGACTTCATCTCCCTGGACCGAGTGGCGAAGGCGCTCATACGACTGCCCGGCATCGCGATGGTGCAGGGCGTCACCAGACCCCTCGGCCGCCCACTGGAGCACGCCAGCATCCCGTACCTGTTCACGGCACAAGGCAGTAGTAGCGGTCAGCAGTTGCCGTTCAGCCAGCAGCAGAATGCCAATAGCGACGAGCAGGCCAAGATTCAGGCCGACAGTGTCCAAGCGTTGGGCAAGACGATCGAACTCGTCCAGGAACTGTCCCGTGAACTAGATGCCACGGTACTCACGCTGGAGAACCTGCAGGCGATCTCCGACGAGATCAACGAGGACATCTCCAACGTTGACGACTTCTTCCGGCCCCTGAAAAGTTACTTCTACTTCGAGCCGCACTGCTTCGACATCCCAATCTGCTGGGCGTTCCGGTCACTCTTCGACGGACTCGACGGCATCGACGCACTCAGTGAGCAGATCGGAAACGCTGTCACCAACCTGCAGGCGGTTGATGCGCTGCTGCCTCAGCTGATCTCAGAACTGAAGATCACGTTGAGCAATTCTCGGGCCCTACAGGCCATCGTCGTCAACTCCTACGGTCCCGCACATCTGCAATCCACTCAGATTCAGCAGACCTTCGACGATTTGATCAACGTGGGCAACGACTTCGACGAGTCCCGCAGCGATGACTTCTTCTACATACCGCGTGAGGCCTTCGACAACGAGGACGTCAAGACCGACATGGCGCTGATGATGTCCCCGGACGGTAAGGCCGCCCGTTTCATCATCACTCATGAAGGCAATGCCATGGGTCCCGAGGGTATCCAGCACGTCGAGCAATTTCCCGACGCGGTGAAGATTGCCTTGAAGGAAACCTCGCTAGCAGGCGCGAGCATCTACATCGGGGGCGCAGCGTCCAGCAACAAAGACATCAAGGAACTGGCCGCCGCCGATCTGCTCATCGTGGCAATCGCCGCCTTCGTACTCATCTTCTTGATCATGCTGATCCTGACCCAGAGTTTGATCGCCGCAATCGTCATCCCCGGCACGGTGGCTTTCTCCTTCGCAGGAGCCTTCGGACTGTCAATCCTAGTGTGGCAACACCTTATTGGCCTGCACCTGCACTGGCTGGTACTGCCGATCTCGTTCATCATCCTGGTGGCGGTCGGGTCCGACTACAACCTGCTCTTGATCGCCCGCGTCAAGGAGGAAGTGGGCGCCGGGTTGCACACCGGCCTCATCCGCGCCCTTGGAAGCACCGGCGGAGTGGTGACCTCGGCGGGCTTGGTGTTCGCGTTCACGATGCTGGCGATGCTCATGAGTGACCTGCGGACCATCGGGCAGGTCGGGTCGACGGTGTGTGTCGGCTTGCTTCTGGACACACTCGTCGTGCGGTCCTTCGTGGTGCCGTGCCTGCTCCGCATCCTCGGGCCCTGGTTCTGGTGGCCGACCTTGGTTCGGACCCGGCCACGACGAGAACCGACCGACTTCCCGGGAGTGATCCGATGATCGGCACTGCTCTCTTTGGTTCCCTCACGATCGGCTCTCTGATCGCCGCCGCGATGTTCATCTGCCTGGCCCTCATATTCGTCCAGCGGTGGATGACCCGGCCGACTGCGCCGGGTGGCGAGACCGTAGGGGTAGCGCCCGCGGTTTTGAGGAAACTGCGTCGGCGCGAACCGCTCAGCGACCAAGAGTTCGCCATCGCGGCGGACGTCATCGCCATGCGCGGCTCTCCACTGGCGTATTCGATTCCAGCCGCGATCTTCAGCGTTGGCTGCTTCTATGTGTTCGGAAGCCTTGAGCACCTGCATGGGGCCACGCCTTCGGAGCGGACCTTCCTCGGGGTGATTCCCATGTTCACAGCGGCGAACGTGACCCTTCAGCTAGCGAAGAGTGCGCGTCTGAAGAGGCGACTTCCAGCTGAGTTTCGACGCAGCCGAGGCATGTCTCGAGATCGACGTGGCCGGCGGTCGCATTCAGACCGGGGGGCCCACTCTTGAAAGGTGCGCAGCGGCCACTGCACGTGGGTCGTGAGAATGCAACGCCCTGGAGGCTGCTGGCGGGTGCAGGTCCCGAGAGTCGACACCCCGAACGGGTGGGCGCTACCTCCGACCTATTTCGCATCGTAGGCGAGCGGAGTGGTTCGTATCAGGGCCGAAGGTTCTCGAGATCGGCGAGAAGGCCGGGATGCGTCGGGTGCCAACCCAAGACGTCGCGAGTGTGGCGACTCGAGGCCGGTTGGTCCAGCGCGAAGATATCGCCGAACGGGCCGAACTCCTCCTGCGGGACAGACTGCACGGGTAGTCCCAGCCGGCGTCCGATGACGGTCGCGATGTCACGCACCGCGACGCCCTCCTCGTCGACTGCGTGCCACGACGTGCCCGGCTGCGCTGACTCCAGGGCCAGCCGGAAGACGATGGCAGCGTCGCGGGCATGCACGGCGGGCCAACGCTGCGTGCCATCGCCGGGGTAGCCCGCGACACCGGTGCGACGCGCCGTCGTGGCGAGAACGCCTGCGAATCCGCCGTTTCCGTCATCGTGCGCGGTGCGCGGAATGCGCACCGCAACGCTTCGCACTCCCTGCGACGCAAGACTCAGCAGCGCCACCACTGCGCGGCCGCGCCCCCCGACCGGCCCCTCCGTTGGCGGGGGATCAGCCTCGGTGGAGGCGCGTCCCGCGATCCACGGCGTTCCGGAGGCGACGACGATGGGCCGATTGCTACCCAGTAGCTCGTCACCCATTGCCTCCAATGCGTCCGTCTCCGTGACGATCTCGCGCGTCAGCGCGTCCGGCGTTGCGGCTTCGTGCCCGAAGGCGAGGTGGATCACGCCGTCGGTCCGTCGGACCCCGTCCCGCAGCACGTCGAGATCCAACAGTGTGCCGCGCAGCACCTCGGCGCCCGCGTCGGACAACGACGTCGCCGAGGCGTCGGAGCGGGCCAGCGCGAGGACGGTGTGCCCGTTGCCAAGGAGTTCGGTGACGACGGGCGAACCGATGGTGCCGGTTCCCCCGGTGACGAAAACGCGCACGTGACTCTCCAGACGTAGTGATGAGACCTTTGTCCCGTCAACCTACTACGTGATGGGACAAAAGTCCCGTCGCCTAGGATGGGTCCATGGGCCGCTGGGAACCGGGTGCGCGTCAGCGACTGGTGCTCGCGGCCGTAGACCTGTTCACCGAGCAGGGCTACGACGCCACCACCGTCGCCCAGATCGCCGAGCGGGCCGGCGTCACGAAGAGCACGTTCTTTCGCCACTTCCCCGACAAGCGGGAGCTGCTCGTCGCCGGGCAGGAGAGCCTGTGTCGATTGCTCTCCGAGGGCATAGCGGAGGCGCCCAACGGCGCGAGTGCGATGGTTGCGGTCGCGGCGGCACTCGAACGTGCCTCGACGATGATGGGTCCGGACAATCGAGAACTCGGCCCCCGCATCAAGGCTGCCGTCGCTGCGAGCGCCGAACTGCAGGAGCGCGACGCCTTGAAGACAGTCAGTCTGGCGGCGGCCATGACGGCTGCGCTGAGGGACCGCGGCGTTCCAGAGATGACCGCGCACCTGGCCGGGGAACTCGGCGTGTTGGCCTTCAAGCAGGGTTACGCCCGATGGTCGGAGAACGAGCATCAGGACGGGCGGGGGTTGGCTGAGTACGCGCTGACGGCACTCGACGAACTACGCACCGCCTCGCAGTCTCTGACTTGATCATCTCTCTAGGCGCCGCGGGCGCGAAGACCCCGGCTGCGTCGACTGGTGCGAACGAACCGGTCGTCAAGTGAGAGAACCCTATTGACGTCGGCGACCGGTGCACCATGGGGGGCCGGCGTGTCCAGGATGCGTCCGCGGTTGCTTCGCCCTCGCCACCTCATTTGTAGCGACACGAGACACGCACAGGGTGCAGTTGCACATCGTGTAGTGCCCGGTCGCGTTGTCTCACTTTCTGTCTCACACCGCGTTCCTCACGTCTTGCCGGTGCGAGTTGATATGACTGCGCGCTCGGGACATCCCGCCGTTCTGCGAAGAGGCAGACGTTGAGGCGTCGATCATCTCGACTGCTAGTGCAGGACCCTCGTGCCACGACGAGCCGCTCGGATGCCTCGACGCAATCTTTGCCTGCACCTTGCGAGATCGTCTGCCGCCGTCACCCCGGCCGCGTCCTGCGAAGGCCTGGTCGCGTCGACATGGGCAACGGCGCGGTGGCCTGGTCAAGTGACGCGCAGGCGGCTTCCGGCGGCGGGAAAGAATTTAAGGGCGGACCAGCAATCCGTCATGCCGTTGTTGCGGGTGGGAAGCATCGGGGTTGGCAACGGATGGAGTGCGCCTCGAAGCGCTCAAGTGGAGCGTTGGCTCCGCGGCTTTCCAGTCCTTACTGGCTTCGGACGGCTGATGGCCGCGCCTCAACTCCCGAGTTGTTGCAAACTGTGGCTTTCCTGCGCGGGGTCTGTCAAGCTGTCATCAGCAAACAAGTGACATAAGGAGCGCCGCGGGTGACAAATCTACCCACCACCATGTTCACCGCTCTGGCGGCCGGTGTTCTAGCCACCACGGGGGTCACCGCCGTCGCTGCAGATGGTGAACGGGCAGCATTCGCGAACCCGACGGTCGCGTCGCACGTGATGTACGCGCAGCCAGTGCTGGCCGCCGTCGCGTCGCCCAGCCCGGCACCCAGTGCGCTACTCGGCGCACGGTTCAACGCGGCTGCCCCGCAAGCTGCAGCACAGGGAAGCGCCACGGACCCCGGTGGCACGCTCATCTCGATCACGCCGACTGCACACGGCTCGGCAGCGTCAGCCGGAGCGTCATCGCGCCCGGCATCGGGCAGCAGCGCTACCGTCTTCACACCTGAGGTCGTCGCCGGTGTCGTCGCGCATGCAGGTGGCGGAACACCGGACACCGCGGTCACCGTACTGGTGGCCTCACCCACCGGCGCACTTCAGGTGGCCACCACGACGATCGCGGACCTGCCCGGAGCGCTGGCCGGTCTGCTGGGGGACATCGGCGGCCAAATCCCGATCATCAACATCTTCGTCCGCAACGGAAACGCGACCAACACCGACGGTGGCTTGCTGATCGGCAACGGGTTCACGTCGCAGTCCTTCGGCGTGGCCGGCGGCCGCGGCGGCTTGCTGCTCGGTAACGGCGGTGATGGCAGCGCCAGCATGGGCGGCGGCATGGACGGCGGCGACGGCGGCGCGGCAGGGTTGTTCGGTACCGGCGGTCGGGGTGGTGACGGCTTCGGCGCGAACTCCGACGGCGGCGACGGTGGACGTGGTGGACTGCTGGTGGGCAACGGCGGCGCAGGCGGTGTGGGCGGCAGCGTCACGGGCATCGGCGCGGTTGGCAGTGATGGCGGTGACGGCGGCACCAGCGGCATCTTCGGCGTCGGCGGGGTCGGCGGGGCCGGTGGCAGCGCCACGGGTGTGGCGAATGTCGGTGGCACGGCGGTTCGGGGCGGTGACGGCGGCGCCGGCGGCGACTCGACGTTCAACGCCGGGGCCGGCGGCCAGGGCGGCTCGGCATCGACCGGCGCCGGTGAAGGCGTCGATGACTCAGCGACCGGCGGTCAAGGCGGCGCCGGTGGCAACGCCCAAGTCGGAGACGGCGGCCGCGGCGGCGAGGGTGGCAACGCGACCGCCAGTGCCGGCGATGCCACTGGCGGCCAAGGCGGAGCCGGCGCCGACGGCTCCATCATCGGAAGCGGCGGCCGCGGCGGAGACGGCGGCACCGGCACAACCGAAACGGGCGTAGGTACAGGCGGTGTCGGCGGGACAGGCGGCGCCAGCGGTTCGGCCCTCGGGGGCGGCGGCCGAGGTGGCGATGGCGGCAACGGAGTTCGCAACGACACCGGTGGGACCGGTGGCACTGGCGGCGCAGGCGGCGACGGCCGGGGCGTCGTGACCGGTGGCGGTCGCGGCGGCAACGGCGGCAACGGTGTCGACAACAACGGCATCAATGTCGGAACCGGCGGCGACGGCGGTAGCGGCGGTAGCGGCAGCCTCGGTGGCCGCGGTGGTAACGGTGGCGACGGAGGCGAATCCAACGGAAGCGGGGGCGCCGGCGGCGGCCCCGGTGGCTCCCCCGGTAACACCGGAGGCAGCGAAGCCTAAAGCGTGCCGCGCAGGTTTGAGAGCCCTCGCGGCGGACGAGAATCCGGCTCTGACGATCCGGTCCCGACGGAGCACGTCCGCGGTCACCCGCACCGGTAATCCGGATTCCGTTGTGTCACAGCGGCTCACATCTACCATCTAGGGCCTGGTGCTGTCGGCCAGCACGCCGTAGTCGGCCTACGGTTCGGCATCATCGGTGAGCGCGAACTGTCGCTGGCGTCGGCACTACTTCCTGCGCCGCAGTTGAGACTGCCTCGCGCGGCACGTGCACGGCAGCGTTAGGGACGGACTTCCTCGAGTCCCGTGACGGCGATGTCATTGCAGCGAATTGCACGGTGGGGGAGTAGCACCCCGTCGACGAGGGTTGTGCGTTCGGCCCAAGCGTTCAGCGGTATTGTTCGGCTATTCCCGGGAGATGCCGGCACGCACCCTTCATCTCCTCGGCGTAGGTGTCGAACTCGGCCCGTGCTTCCTCCGCCGTCTGACCTAGCGCCCTCTCGACCGACTCGCGATCGCCGCCGAACAGCACGAACTCATCCAAGGTTTCCAGGACAGCCGCCGAGAAATCGCAACGTACTACTGCGACCTCAGCGAAAATGAACTGCCACCGCCACGCGTTTATCTCCGACGGCGCTGCGACCACTGCCTGAAAGGGCTCAGATTCACCGAAGTCATAGGTGGTCAGGAACAACAGCTCTAACGCGCCGTCAGCCAACGCGGTGACCATGGAGATGCGAGCGTCGTCGTCGAGTTCCGGTGCTGCGACGACCAGCCGACCTGCCGACCAGGACGCACTGAATTGCGACAGCCCATCGAAGAGGTGACGACGAGCCGTGTCCCGCTCGCTTTGGCTGATGGGGCGCATCACCGGACCTTCCCACTCACGAGCCGCCGAAGGGCGACTCCACTAGGGACCAGAACCAAACCCGCCGGTCGCGTAATGTTAACGGTTTGCTCTTCGTCCCAACGAGACCCACATCGACGGGTCCGCCGTCGGCAAGAGATTGACGGTACGACGTGAGGTAATGCGCCACTGTGGTTTGACACGTGCCAGATCATTGCGGCGGAAATCCGTTGCACGGCTTGGCCCAGCCCGATTACTGTCGCCGTCGACTCCGCCCAAGTCGTATCTACCCGGTAAGGGTGCGACCTACCGCGCACGGTGAGGGTGGCTGCCCGTTCGAGCCGGGCCGGAGCCGGAGGACCCACCGCGGCGCGGATCGATCGGGGTCCTCACCACAGTCGCGCCCGAAGGGAATGTCGATGGTCCCGGCGCAGCCGCTTTCGTATCGCTTTCGTGGACCATTTCGCAGTGCTACATCGAGGCCCACCCTTCCTCGCCCCTGCTCGCTACCATGCGACGCATGCCCATCAAGCTAGAGAATGTCGGCATCGCCGTTCGCGACCTCGAGGCAGCGATCGCATTCTTCACCGACCTCGGCCTCACCGTCATCGGCCGTGACACCGTCTCGGGTGAATGGACCGAGACGGCCGTCGGCCTGGATGGCAACCACGCCAGCATCGCGATGCTTCAGACACCAGATGGTCACGGCCGTCTCGAACTCTTCGAGTACATCCATCCTTCCGCGGTCGATTCGACGCCCACCGCCCCCAACGAGATTGGCATGCACCGCGTCGCCTTCTCGGTCGACGACATCGAGTCAGCACTGGAGACGGCCGCGAGGCACGGCTGCCATCCGCTACGCGGCGTCGCGACCTACGAGGACGCGTACAAGCTGACCTACGTACGCGGTCCCAGCGGGATCATCGTGATGCTCGCCGAGGAGTTGAAGAAGGACTGACCTTCGGCTCGGCGACGAGGTTGACGCGCCGCGGGGGTGTTCAGCGCCAGCGCAGCTCGGTCACGTCCGTGATGTAGAGCATCAAGAAGGGATCCGTGGCCCGAAGCAGCAGTGGCGCGGACACTGCCGTGTGCACGGCGTAGCCCTCGACGTGATGCCAGTCGACGACGTCGCCGTCCTTGGCCGCTTCCAACAGCCTCATGCAGTCGGCAGGCGTCGCCTCCGCTTGACCGGCCAGCAATGCCGAGAGGTCGAGGCCGATCATGGCGCCGTCCACATATCCGAATAGCGAAACTGCGGCTGGGTTGGCGTATGCCACCACGGCATCGGGGGCGATGCCCATCACCGCACCGGGCATGCGATCGAGCAGCACCCGCGCAGGCAGGTGGCCGAGCAGTCCTTCGAGGTCGGTGGGTTGGTCTAATCGGCGGCGATCGTGCACGTGCCCACCCCAGCTTCCCTCGATCATTGCTTCGCGCGAGTGGTGCGACGGTTATCGAGCCATTCGTTAATTGGCTATTCTCACCGTGCCGCGCTTACTGGATCACCGGGGTGATCGGTGACCCTCCAGTCCGTGCCAGCCGTGCACGCAACCTGCAGCGAAGGGGCTCTTTGCGCCCTGCACGAGCGAGCCGCATCCCTATCTCTCGCATCTGCGGAGTAAAGAGAGAAAGCGCGCCCCCGTGGGACGACCCGCTCGTTGGTCGATGCCCGCGCGGAGCGACCACTGTGGACGCTGGCAGCAGTACGACGTCCCGCCCGGCTTCCGCAAAGAGCCGACCCGACCCGCTGATCTCGGTCAGCTGCGCCGTGAAATCGGCGGGTCGGGTCGGGTCGTGCTCGTCTCGCTCGGCCCGTCAGTTTGGAAAATCCGCGCTACGAGAGAGGTTTTCGCTCGCCCGGATGTCAGCTAGGGTCTGCGCCAGCGTGTCGGTCACGGCGTCGTAGCCGCTGTTGCCCAGAACCAGCCGGCGGGGCGGTGGGTCCGCAGCCATCGCCGCGATCACCGCACGGGCACCGCGGTGCGGATCGCCGGGTTGCGTCCCGTCCATCTCGACGAAGGCGGCGCGGACCTGCTCCAGCATGTCGTGGTACTCCGGGATCGCCTCCGCGACGGGCTCGTTGGCGAAGCCGGCGTAGGCGTTCGTGCGGAACGCTCCTGGTTCGACCGTCAAGACGGAGATGCCCTGTGCGGCCACCTCGTCGCGCAAGGCGTCGGTCACGGCTTCGATGGCGAACTTCGTCGCGCTGTAGTAACCGAATCCGGGCGCTGACACGAGCCCGGCCACCGAGGACACGTTGACGATCCACCCGTTGCCGCGGGCGCGCATCCCTGGCAGCACCGCACGTGTCACCGACAGCACGGCGAAGAAGTTCAGTTCGAACATCGCCCGCAACGAGGACTCGTCCATCCCCTCGATCGATCCGTACCAACCGCGGCCGGCGTTGTTGATGAGCACGTCGATGCCGCCGAAGTGCTCCTCGGCGGCATGCACCGCACGCCGCACCTGCGCCGCATCGGTGAGTTCGAGCGGCACCACGAGAACGCGGTCACCGTACTGCTGCGCCCAAGTGTCCAGCTCCTGCGGGCGCCGAGAGGTGAGCACCACACGGTCGCCGGCCTCGAGTGCGGTCTCGGCGAACGCCATCCCGAAGTTGCCCGGGGTGCCTCCGGTGATGAACCACCGCCGCGTCATGGCTCGATCACCACCCGGCTGATCACAGTGCCGTCGAGGGTGAAGCGGTAGTGCAGGTCGGCGACCCCGCCCGGGAAGTCGCCCTCCAGGTGCTGTCCGACGTCCACTCCTACGTCGGTCGTCGTCGCACCGGTGAACGAGGTGGTGTAGGCGAACTCGGCGGCCGCGGTGGCCACCCAGGCCCCGATCTCGTCATGTCCCGTGTAGTCGTGGCCTTCGTCGGTCACCACGGCATCGGGGCTGAGTGTGGCCAGCGCTTGATCCTTCTCACGGGCATCTACCGCAGCCATGAACGTTCTGACGGTTTCTGGGAGTGCATCCCAGTCTGTGGTGTTGGTCATGACCCCACGATGAGAGTTGCCGTAGGGGGAAGGTCAAGCCCCGGTTCGAACTCCGTTGTGATGTTGACCTTGCCCTAGGGGGAGGCTTGAAGATGGTCGTGTCCCAGCATGTGGGCGATGCAGACGCAGAGGAGGACGCCATGGGCGCACAGGTCTCGATCGGTGACTTCGCCGTGATGACCAGTCTGAGTAGGAAGGCGCTGCGCCACTACCACGACATCGGCATCCTCGAACCCGCTCACATCGACCCGTACACCGGCTACCGCTTCTACGACACCAGCCAGGTTGATCACGCCCACATCATCCGCCGGTTCCGATCGCTGGGCATGTCCATTCCCGACATCAAGGCGCTGCTGAGCACTGAGGACGCCGCGGCCCGCACCGAGATCATCACGACCCATCTCGCACAGATGGAGGAGCAGCTGCAGCAGACCCGCGACACCGTGGGCGCGCTGCGCGAGTTACTCTCGCCCGTAACCACTCCCGCCCACGTGGAGCTGCGTCACGAGCCGGCGCTCGCGGTGTGGTCCGTGGGCGCCACCATAGACGTCTCCGAGATCGACAGCTGGTTCGGGATGGCGCTCGGGACGCTGCGAGACGCAGTCGCGGCGGCCGGCAACGCACCTCTCGGGTTCGTGCCGGGCGGTCTCTACGACCGGACGTTGTTCCTCGAATCACGGGGAAGGGCATCGCTGTTCGTACCCGCGCCAAATTCAGCGCATCCCCCGAGGGGCGTCCGTGCCGAGGTCCTACCTCAGGCCGAGTTCGCGGTGCTCACCCATTCCGGCGGCCACGACGGTATCGACCGCAGTTACGGGGCTCTGGGAGTACACGTGAACGAGCATCTGATCAGCGACCAGGGACCGATCCGCGAACACTACGTCGGCTCGACGCCCTCGGAACCGTACGACTTCACCGCCACAGAGATCTGCTGGCCGATCTTCAGCACCACCCCACCGCCCGAGTGACGGCACAACGCCGCCAGTTCATACCGCGAACCAGTGGGTAACGCAGACCATCCGTTCAACCCACCGAACCCGCACGTTGGCACCGCACCCACCGCGAGCACCTCAGCGCACGTTGCTGCGCCATCCGAAGGAGACACCTGACGTGTACGAGCAGTTCGGCACCTACGGAGCGTGGCTCAATCCCGCACTGGGCGACGCACCCCGTATCGAATACGCGCCTCAACTCGAAGAGTTGGGATATCAGACGATCTGGGTGGGAATCGGTGCGGACCCCGTGGGTGACATGAACCTGCTCGAGCAGATGGTCGCCGCGACGCGACATGCCATCATCGCGAGCGCAATCATCAATATGTGGCAGGACGACGCACGCAGCATCGCCCACCACTACCGTCGGATCGTCGGCCGCTACGGACCCCGCCTGCTGCTCGGCATCGGTCTTGGTCATCCCGAGAAACGAGACGCCTACGAGAAGCCCTACGAGCGAATGGTCCACTACGTCGACGCGCTCCTAGAGGGCGAGGTGCCGGCCGAAGCGATCGTGATCGGCGCCCTGGGAAAGAACACGCTCACACTGGCCGGCGAGAAGACGCTGGGGGCGCACCCCTATCTCACCGTGCCTGCGCATACGCGACATGCCCGACAACTCCTGGGCGGCAATGCCTTCCTGGCTCCAGAGCACAAGGTGGTACTGATCCAGGACGGTGCCCTGGCCCGAACGATCGGCCGTCCCGCCGTCCAGAATCCCTACCTCGGCCTGCGCAACTACACCAACAATCTGCTGCGGCACGGGTTCACCGCGGCGGATGTCGACGGATCAGGCAGCGACGCACTCATCGACGCCCTGGTCGCTCACGGCTCCCCGGAAACGGTCTACGCGCAGATCGACGGTCACCTCTCGGCCGGTGCGAACCACATCGGCATCCAGATATTCGCCGAGGACCCCACCGCCTCGCCAGTGCAGGCCTTCCGCACGTTGGCCGAGCACCGTCCCGCGTAGAGCGTTGCCTTCGTCTGCCGATCACGACGCCGTAAGAACGAGACGGTGATGGCACTGCACGACACCTGCGTGGGCTGTCCCGCTCAGGAAAGCCACAGTTCCGGCCGAAGACACGAAACCCACCTCGAAGAAGGCCGGCGAGTGTCCCGCACCCAAGTGTGGGTTGGAAGCGGCCAACACCGGGAATGGCAGCACCGAACCTAGTCGACCTTGGACCGAGGAGAAACCATGAGCACGCCCGATCACACCGACGCCGACGACCCTCAGAAGAACGCGTCCCCCGCCCAGACCGATGAGAATGCTGAGCCCACTCCCGAGGAGAGCGCGCAAGCGCAGCCGATGTATCCCACTTAGGCACATGCCCATCCAACGAGAACCCCACCAGTGGTACCCAAGTCAACTCACATTAGAAGGAGACCAAATGAGCACAGCGGATCACGACGACAAGAAGGACGATCAGCCAGTGGAGGTGCAAGAGGTTTTGGACGTGCCCGATGAGGGCGGGAACGCTCCCGTGGCGCCGTCAGAGCAGCCGCCGCTCCCCGACTTCAACTCCTGAGTCATCGGCGCCGAACCCGAAGGCGGATCATCGGGGCGACATAGCGGTCTCATCACTGCTCCTGATTGATGATCTCCGCGACTTCGCCTGGCATGCCGATCGTCATGCCCTCGGGTGCTTCGGCCGGCGTGGTGGGCAGCGCCGGGACAGTCGGTGTCGAACAGCAATCGGGACACATCGGGCTTGAGCGGGTAGTGGTGGATGCCGGCGCGAAGCTGGTCCCGTTGGCCGTCGCTCAACGATTCCCACCAGTTCTGCATGGCGCTGATTCCTGTAGGCACGGCATCTCCTAAGTCGCCGTTTGTGTTCCGGAGCTGATACCTGGCGCGCCCGTCGTTCAAACCCGGTCAGCCAGGATGCGTTGACGTGGTCCGCCGGCTTGGGCACCGTGTGCTCTAGTTCAGCCGGTCCAAGGCGGCACGGATGATGCTGGCTAAGTCGATTCCGTGGTGCGCATG
Organism: Mycobacterium sp. PTI7; assembly: GCF_056679845.1. Classification (NCBI taxonomy): domain Bacteria; kingdom Bacillati; phylum Actinomycetota; class Actinomycetes; order Mycobacteriales; family Mycobacteriaceae; genus Mycobacterium; species Mycobacterium sp. PTI7. The sequence continues at coordinate 4,907,770 of NZ_CM155252.1, read as the reverse complement.
CACCGCTTCGAAAGAACCTGCCTGCCCGAACCCATGGGGACGGCGCGGTCGGTAGGAGGACTCGGTCGCGGATTCACGACGGACCGTCGTAGAGCCCCCGGCGCGCCGGTTGCGCTTCGTGGAGCAGACCGGAGGCTGGTGGCGCACACGACGTCGGCTGCCACGCCCATCTGCCCGAGCCGGTTTGCGGCGGTACGGGTTTCGGTCACCGTGGCTCACGTCGGGCTCGTCGGTGCTCGCGAGCGGCCGGTTCGGTGAGGATCGCAGCGAGCTCCTGCTGAACGGGTTGGGTGGACAGCTCGAGATGCGACTCACCGTCTTCTTCCTCGCGCCAGGGCCCACCCACCCCGAATTCTTCAACTTGATCGGCGAAACCGCCACCGCCGTCGGCCGCACGCGCGGGAGTCCTCCCATACCCCACCTCACCAGAGAGCCGAATGGGCGTGGTCGGCGTCGAGGACATCGCCGCCGCCGCGGCCAGCGTGTTGGTCACACCGGAGGGACACCTCGGCAGGACCTGCGACCTGTCGACGGTGGAACTCACCCGCCACGACATGGCGCGAATCTGGAGCCGCGTGCTGGGGCGTCCATGTTTGCCGTCCGAATCCCCCGCAGTCCCTGAAGGATCCACTGGTGGCGCTGGGACACTGCGGTTCTGCGATTGCCCAGTCGTTGCCGTCGACCGAACTGCGTTCCCTTCCCGGCATAGTTCGGGGATTGCGTGCAGCGCCGAACACCCGAGGCTTCCGACGTCGGTCGGCAGATGCGCAGGGCACCTACGTGCGGATGATGTCGTACTACGACGTGCACGGACTTTCTGGGGGCAACCTCGACGATCTGCCGAAGATGATGCCGCGGAGGGTAATCGGTTACCAGCAGGTCGCTCGCCGTACCGCTACCGAGCGCAGGGCCGCCGCATTCTAGATTTGTCGGCGGGCGCTAACTGCGTCCTCGACATGGGATGGACGTTGCGTGGACACCGGCCGTTCGTGCTCACGGGGGCAGCGGAATCCACCGTGCGGAGAGTACGTTGCAGATCGCGCGTTGCTGCTCCTCGCTCAAGGGGTGCATGAGCAATCCCTCGATGGTGAAGACGCCGATCATGACCTCGGCATCCAGGCCGTCCGCGGCTGCTCCGGCGGACTCCAGCTCGAAGCGGAACAGGCTGGAGGTCAACAGGTGGAAGTTGTCGTGCCAGGTTGCGACCGACGGTGAGCGCTCGGCCCGGGCGTGGACCGTACTGACCAGACGGCTCATCTGCTGCAACTGGCGCACCACCCACAGCAGGCGCACGGGGATGGGTTCGGCGGCCACCGACTGGTACTGCGCCCACGCGTCGGTCATCACGTCGTCCAGCACGGCGATCAAGACGGCGTCCTTGTCCTCGAAGTACCAGTAGATGGTGTTGGGCGCGACTCCGGCTGCCGCGGCCAGGCGACCCATCGGTGTGGCGTCGTACCCGGCCTCGACGAAGAGTTCGCGGGCTGCGGTGACGATCTCCGCCCGTTTCTCTTGCGACGCCTGGGGCCGCTTGTTCTTCGCCATCACCCGAGCCTAGACGACCCTCTTGAACGACGTTCAAGGACCTGCTACGGTTTCTTGAATGACGATCAACAGAGTGCCGTCGCCTGGAGGGCCAATGACCGCGCACACCTACACACGGCACGACGTCACCTTCCAATCCGCGGGCGTGGCATGCGCGGCATGGCTGTATCGCCCCGACGACGTGGAGAACCCGCCGATCGTGGTGCTGGCCCACGGGTTCGCCGCGTTCCGCGAGCTGCGATTGGACGCCTACGCCGCCCGATTCGCCCAGGCCGGGTACGCCGCGCTGGTGTTCGACTATCGGTACTGGGGGGCCAGCGGCGGGCAACCGCGTCGGGTGCTCGACATCGCCGCTCAGCATGCCGACTGGCGCGCCGCGGTGGCATTCGCCCGCGGCCTCGATGGCGTCGACACCACCCGGGTGGTCTGCTGGGGGTCCTCCTTCGGCGGCGGACACGTCCTCGACCTGGCTGCCCAGGACCACCAGCTGGCGGCCGCAATCGTGCAGGTGCCTCACGTCACCGGTCCCGCATCGGCGTTCGCACAGGCCCCGATGCTGGTCGCTCGCCTGGCCCTTGCCGCGGTGCGCGATCAGGTGGGGGCATGGCTGGGCCGCCCACCCCATCGGGTGAAGTCGATCGGACACCCGGGTGAGGTCGCCATGATGACCTCTCCGGGCGCCTATGACCTCGTGCTGAGGATGGCCGGGGACAAGCGGGACGAACTGCTGGCCGAGAACGACGTCGCCGCCCGCATCGCCCTACGCGTGCCGCTGTATTCCCCGGGCCGACACGTCAGCAAGATCACCGCACCCATGCTGGTGCAATTGGCTACCGGTGACGACGTCACTCCGTATGTGAAGGCTCGAAAGATCGTGTCCCGCATCCCCAAGGGCGAGGTGAAGTCGTACGACTGCACGCACTTCGAGCCGTACCTGGACCCGCACTTCGAGCGGATCATCACCGACCAGATCGATTTTCTGGACCGCCACGTCGGAGCCGGGCGATGACGGTGCCACAGCAGACGGCTCCTGCCCTGCCGGCGTCAGTGCACACCTTGGTGGTCGGCGCGGGGTTCGCGGGGTTGGCTGCCGCGGCGGCGGTGCTGCGCGCGGAGCCGATGGCGGACTTACTCATCATTGAGCGGGCCGACGAGGTCGGTGGGACGTGGCGAGACAACACCTATCCCGGGTGTGCGTGTGACGTCCCGACGTCGCTGTACTCGTTCTCCTTCGCCCCTAGTGCGACATGGAGTCACACCTTCGCCCGCCAGCCCGAGATCCACCGCTATCTGACGACGGTCGCTGACCAGACGGGGCTGCGGCGCCGCCTGATCACCGGATGTGAACTGCTCGGAGCGTCCTGGGACGACGGCGGGCAGTGCTGGCAGGTTCGCACCTCCCTGGGCACGCTGACCGCCACGGTCCTGGTCGCCGCTACCGGGGCGCTGTCCACCCCGAAGTTGCCCGACGTGCCGGGCTTGAACGACTTCGCGGGCACGGTGTTCCACTCGGCCACGTGGGACCACGGCCACGATCTGACCGGGGAGCGGGTGGCCGTTATCGGTACCGGGGCATCGGCGGTGCAGTTCGTACCCGAGATCGCCGACCGGACGTCCCATCTGACGGTGTTCCAGCGGACCCCGGCATGGGTGATGCCGCGGCTGGACCGCACGCTGGGCCGCTTCGAGAAGGCGTTGTACCGCCGAATTCCCTTTCTGCAGAAGCTCGTTCGCGGCGCCGTCTACACCTACAGGGAGGGCTACCTCGTCCTGCTGGCGCACCTCACTTGGCTCCTGCCGCTGGTTCAGATGATCGCGAAGGCCCGACTTCGCCGTCAGGTGCCTGATCCGGCGCTGCGTGCGGCGTTGACGCCGGACTTTCGCATCGGGTGCAAGCGGATCTTGCTGACCAACGATTGGCTGCCCACGCTGTCCCGCGCCGACGTCGACGTGGTGACCAGCGCGCTCACCGAGATCACCCTCACCGGGGTCCGCGACGGCGTCGGCACGCTGCACGAGGTCGACACAATCATCTTCGCCACCGGCTTCACCCCTACCGAGCCGCCCGTCGCGCACCTGCTGACCGGCACCGACGGTGCAACCCTGGCCGAGCATTGGGCAGGCAGCCCGATGGCGCACCTGGGCATCACCGTGGCCGGTTTCCCGAACCTGTTCCTGATGTACGGGCCCAACACCAACCTGGGACACAGCTCCATCGTCTACATGCTCGAATCGCAGGCCGCCTACCTCGCCGCCGCTATACGCACTATGCGTACGGAGGGCCTCGTGTCGGTCGACGTCCGCCCCGAGGCCCAGGTGTCCTACAACGCGTGGGTCCACAACGCCCTCGGGGGCACGGTGTGGAATTCCGGGGGATGCTCCAGTTGGTATCTGGACTCTCAGGGCCGCAACTCGGTGATGTGGCCGACGTTCACCTTCCGATTCCGCGCCCGCACCAGAACTTTCGACGTCCACGACTACCTCACCCGCACGGCACGGCAGACCGCAGCGTGATCGACACCCGTCAACGAAGAAGGGAGCGCTCATGACAAACCCTCGACGGGCCGCCCTGATCACCGGCGCATCCGCCGGCATCGGAGCCGCCTTCGCCCGCCACCTCTCCGCCCACGACTACGACGTGCTGCTCGTCGCGCGACGCGCCGAGCGGCTCGACGAACTCACCGCCGATCTCCGGCAGACGCACGGCACGCGCTGCGAGGTCTTCGCCGCCGACCTGACCGACCCCACCGCACCCGCCGCGATCTCCGAGCACGCGACCAGCATCGGCATGCCCATCGACGTCCTCATCAACAATGCCGGGTTGTCCGCGAGCACGAAGTTCTCACAGACCCCGTGGGAGTCGGTGGCTGGAGAAATCCAGCTCATGATCACCGCGACAACCGAACTCGCACACCGGGTGATCCCAGGCATGAAGCAACGGCGATGGGGACGCATCGTCAACCTGTCCTCGCTGGCCGCGATGGCACCACCCGGAGAAGGTCTGCTCTACACCGGCATCAAGGCCTACGTCCTCGACATGTCGCAGTCCCTGGACATGGAACTGAAGCCATACGGCATCCACGTGACCGCGCTCTGCCCCGGCTTCACCCACAGCGAGTTCCACGACGTCATGGGCGCCCGCGAGGCCGCCGACCGGCTGCCCGGTCTGCTCTGGCAGAACCCCGAAGACGTCGTGCGCGAGGGATACGAGGCGGTGATGACCGGCAAACCCATCTGCATCCCCGGTACCGTGAACAAGCTCACGGCTGCAGCTATACGACCACTCCCACAACGCATTCAATACCGCCTCGGCCGCAGCCTCAACCCGTTCAAATAGCATCGAGGCAGAATGGCACACACGCCCGTCGTTGACGGCCCGTGGTTTCGAACACGGGTGGTAGACAAGTTTCTTGACCAGATCGACGAACCACACGTCCATGAACTCGTGCAAGTCAACCTCTGGCATCTGCGGGGCCGCGACCGTGACCTCGTCGTCGACACGGGGCTCGGCGTGGCGTCGTTGCGCCACCACCTTTCGCAGCTCTTCGAGCGGGATCCGGTCGTTGTGCTGACCCACGCCCACCTCGACCACATGGGCGGCGCGCACGAATTCGCCTGCTGTTGGGCGCATCCTGGGAACCCCTTCGAGGATCCGCCGACGGGCAGCCTGCTCTTGGGGCCACTTTCCGAAGAGCTGGGCATCTGCGTCGAGCACTTCGGTGCGAGTGACTTGGCGCTGATCGACGCCCTGCCGCGAAGTGGCTACGCCCTCGATGAGTATCGCTTGCGACCGGCGGCCGAAATCCGTTGGTTGCGGGAGGGGGCGCGGGTCGATCTCGGGGACCGTGAGTTCACGGTGCTGCATCTGCCAGGGCATAGGGAATCCAGCATCGGTCTGTTCGACGAATCGGATGGCACCTTGTTCTCCGGTGACGTGCTGTACGACGACGTTCTCATCGACGCCTGCATCGGATCAGACGTTTCGAAGTATTGCTCCACCATGCGGCGGCTCATGGAGCTTGACGTCAGCGTCGTCAACCCGGGACATGGCGACGGGTTCGACGGATCTCGCATGCGCGATATTGCCCGCACCTACCTCGACACAACTAACCGCTGCTGATGCTGACCAAGTGAGCGCTACGTCCGTCAGGGGCGTGCGACAGATCGCCCGGGTTCTTGCGTGCGGATCTGCCCGTGGCGCACGTCTACCCCAGGACCGGGCATAGGGCTTTCTGAGATCGCACTCGCGGGTTGGGCCCAGGGCTAGATGAACTGCGCGACCTTCACTTCGGTGCGGAACCACATCAGCTGCTCGATGCCCTGATCCGAGGCGCTGACGGAAAGCAGGGTCTCGAACACGCCGTCGTCGACAGACACCACGACCGCGGGCCGTCCGTTGGCCGAAACCCACCGCAGATCGGAGGTCTTAAAAACGCGTTCACGGAACGCGACGACGAATCGAGCGATCGTGTGGCTGCCGACGACGGGCATCTTGGCCGCATGACGGGCGCCGTTTCCATCTGTGTAGCTCACCGCGTCGGCGGCCAACAGCTCTTCGAGTTCTTCCATGTTCCCGTTCTTGGCGGCCGCGACGAAAGCGGTGAGGAGACGGTGGTGCTCGTCGGAGTCGACGAGCGCGCGACGTTCCCCGGTCAGGTGCGTACGGGCCCGGCGCGTCAACTGGCGGGCATTGCTCTCCGACGTTTGGATGGTGTCGCCGATGAGGGTGTAGGGGTAGTCGAATGCTTCACGCAGAACGTATGCCGCGCGTTCGGTCGGGGTCAGCTTCTCGAGCAGCATCAGGGTCGCAAGTTCCAAGGCCTCAGCACGCTCGGCTCCTAGTGCCGGATCAGCGGACGTGTCAACCGGTTCGGGCAGCCATGGGCCGATGTACGTCTCGCGGCGAACGCGCGCCGAACTCAGCTCGGTGATGCACAGGCGGGTGGTCGCCGAGACCAGGAACGCCGTGGGGTCGCGGACGACGGAGCGGTCGTAGGACTGCCACTTGACCCACACGCTCTGCACGATGTCCTCGGCGTCGGAGACGCTGCCCATCATGCGGTAGGCAACGCCGAACAGTTTGCCCCTGACAGCACCGAAGACGTCCGCGGCATCCCTGAGGTCGTCCGGCTCGGGATACCGGTCAGTCATCGAGCAAGTGAAACACATACCGCGAGGTCGGGGGGGTGTGACCGCAGGAGGTCGGCTGTCAGGTTCCGGGCGAATGTCCGGTCCGTAATGGCGACGACTCATCAGGTGCGAAGGAGACCGGGCGCCGTCAGTGCCATGACCCTTTGCAGGGGGAGTCGACGACCGCCGTGCTGAGTCGGAGACGTGGTCACTACTCATGGCGGCAACGGCGATCACGAGCAGGCAACGAGCCTCGTCGAACTGGCATATCGGCCTCCATGTCACAAACGAGGGCACCGCTCGGTCCTCACTGTGGACGGCATCACGACGTCCGTATCGCACCACATCCGACGAGCGCTCTGGAGGAGCACACCATGACCCTGGACATCACCACGCGAGGCCTCGACGAGCTGGTCCCGTCGCGCTACGCACTGGCGGTCGGCGACATCGACGTACTGGTCATCAGCGACGGGGTGCTGCCGATCACGGCCGTCACCATGGCGACCAACGCCCCCGCGGACGACTTGTCGGCCTGGCTCAAGGACATGTACCTGCCGCCGGAGATCACCGACTGGCCGCTGAACGTCGCGGTGGTGCGCAGTGGCGGCAAGACGATCCTGGTGGACTCCGGACTGGGCACGGAGTTCCCCGACTTCCCGCGGGCGGGCCAGCTGGCCACGCGGCTGCTCGCCGCGGGCATCGATCCCGCATCCGTGACCGACGTGGTGTTGACCCATCTGCACATGGACCACATCGGCGGGCTGCTCGTCGACGGGTTGCGCAACCGGTTGAGGCCGGACCTCCGAGTGCATCTGGCTGCCGCCGAGGCCGAGTTCTGGGCCAGCCCCGACTTCTCCCGCACCGTCATGCCCGCACCCATCCCGGACGTTCTGCGCCGCACCGCAACACAGTTCCTGGACGTGTACCGCAGCCAGCTGCGCACCTTCGAGACGGAATACGAGGTGGCACCCGGAGTGCTCCTGCGGCGCACCGGCGGCCACACCCCCGGACACTGCGTCGTCCGCCTGGAATCCCAGGGCGAGGCTTTGACCTTCGCCGGTGACGCCGTATTCCAGCCCGGCTTTGACAATCCCCAGTGGCAGAACGGCTTCGAGCACGATCCCGAGGAGTCGACCCGCGTCCGCATCCGCCTCCTGGGCGAGTTGGCCGCCAGTGGAGAGGCGCTGGTGGCCACTCACCTGCCGTTCCCGTCGGTGTGCCACGTCGCAGTCGCCGGCAACGGCTTCAAGATGATCCCGGCCACCTGGGACTACTGACGCCGCACCGACCCGTGCCGTTTCCCAGCGTCAACTGGGGTAGCTGCGGGGCGTCGTCGGCCTGGGTTCGGAGACGAGCGGAAACGCACCGGTCCTCACCGGAACCAGGCCGCTCGACCGAACTCGTGACGACGCTACCTGCGGCGACCGGCGGTCCGGAGCCGGTCCGGAATGGCCAAACCGTGGATGATCCGCTGCGTCCGGAACAATTGGCGCGGAAGCGAAGCCGAGTTGTACGGCAGGTCGAACTTCTCGCACAGCTCCCGCACGCGGACACTGATCTGCGGGAGGCGGATGCTGGGCAGATCAGGAAACAGGTGGTGCTCGATCTGGTAGCACAGGTGACCGCCTGAGATCGCGAGCAGCGGGCTGACTTCGAAGTTGGCCGTCCCCAGCATCTGCCGGAGATACCACTCACCCCGGGTCTCGTCCTCGACCACCGCTGGGTCGAACGTTTCGGCGCCGCCGGGGACGTGTCCACAGATGATGTTCACGTACACCCACAGGTTCCGGATCGTGTTCGCCGTCAGATTGGCCGCCAGAGTCCGTCGCCACCGACGCGTGCTCAACGCGGGCATGACCACGTAGTCCTTGGCCAACTGACGTGTGACCTTGCCGAAGAACTTCCGCTTCTCGACCGCAACAGCGTTCGACGAGTCCAACCGGAGACGCTCCGAGTGAAGCCCGTGTAGGGCGATACCCCATTCGAACATCGCTGCCAACACCAGGTTTCGCAGCGGAGTCACCAGGTACCACGGCCGCCACGGCTGGTCAGGGGTTACCCGCAGTAAGCGGTAGCCGATGTCCTCGTCCATACCGAGCACATTGCTGAAGACGTGATGCCGGTAATTGTGCGAGTAGCGCCACTGAGCGGAATCCCCGACCATGTCCCACTCCCAGGTGCTGGAGTGAATCTCGGGGTCGTTCATCCAGTCCCACTGGCCGTGCGAGATGTTGTGACCCAGCTCCATGTTCTCGATCGACTTCGAGTACGCCAGCGCGCACGTGCCCAGAAGCCAACCCTTCTTCGACCGGCTGCCGGCGATCATCAACCGCGCCGCGACGTCGAGCGCACGCTGAAAATGGATCACCCGCCGGATGTAGGCCGCGTCCTTCGCCCCGAGCGAGTCCTCCACGTCCTGGCGAATCGCGTCGAGTTCATCCGCGATGTCTTCGACGTCCGTGGTGCTCAGATGCAAGTAGCTGGGGACGTCGGCGATCGCCATCGGGCTTCCTCTGGTGAGTGCGGGATGAAAAGCGTCGCAATCCACCGTGAGCGTTAGCTCGAGCGTAGAGGCTCGGGCTTAACGGCAAGTAATCGAGGCTCTCCCGGCGGGCGATATGGCGGGGCCGACGCGCGTTGCCGGGCCCTCGAGCCTGAGCTGGAAGTTCGCAACGACCAGCATGAACACTCGTCGGGCACCCGGGGTTGAGGCCCTTGGGACTTGCTGAGAAATCGTTCAGGATCAGGCGCCCCTGTGCAACGGGCGACGACGACCACCAGCGCGCCCTGACACTGTGGAAGGACTCACTGCAGCTGGATTGCGTCCCGCAAGTGACCCTCATTACCCGCCATGTCCAGATTCCGAACACACCCGCCGTCTCAGGCCCCCCACAGTTGAGGACATGAACCGAATGGGATCGTCATCCACCTTGCTGATCGACAAGAGCGCCCACGAACCGGAGTGGGCGGCGACCGCGCGCCACGGCTTGCGCCCGGCCCCGGACGGCCTGGCACTGGTGCAGGACTTTCTCAACACTCGAGCCGTTGTCGGAAGCGGAATCGATCTGCTGAAAAACGCCATCCACGCGAACGCGTGGGCCGTCGCGGCCATGGGTGCGTGGACGGCACGGCGGGGTTTCGCAGCGCAGCCTCCGGCGCTTTCAGAACACGATGCAACCGAGTTGCGCAGACTGCGCGATTTCTTGGGCGACGTGATGGACGGGCATGGTCCCGAGTTGGGGCTCCGCACTCCCTCCGACGCGCAGATCGTCACCACCCGCACGGGAGACATGCACTGGGTGCCGGCGGGCTCCGGATGGCAGTGGGTGCAGAGCGCCGTAGTTGGTGAGATCCTCTTGAGCCGGCACACCATGACCTGGCGGCGTATGAAGCAGTGTCGCAAGGCCGACTGTCGCGTTACCCTGTACGACAGGACCTGGGACAACCGTGCCGTCTGGCACGACCGATCGACCTGCGACCCCTCGTTCGGCGATCCCTACCCCTTCCATCGCGTCTAGAGGCACCCGTGCCGCCGAACCCGTTCACCTGATGAATCCGGACTCGATCGCCGCCGCCGCGCGTCGTATGACGATGTCCGGCCTGGATCCTCACCGCCGCAGGGACGGCACGGCGTCTCCGGTCGATCCGGAGAGCCGGCTGCTGAGCGCGGCCGGGCCCGTCCTCGATCGGCTGGCATCGATCCTCGTGGGAACGGACGTCTGCATCATCCTCGCGGATCGCGAGGTACGTCTCGTCGACCTCCGGCCGGGAACGGCGTTGATCCGCGACGCGCTGGGCGAGAACGGTGCCGTGGTCGGCAATCTCTTCTCCGAGGAGTCCTCTGGAACCAATTCCGTGGCCACCGTTCACGAGCTGCGGGTGCCCCTCACCGTTCTCGGAGACCAGCACTTCTTGGAGCCGATGAAGACGTTCAGCTGCCACGGACATCCCGTCATCCATCCGCTGACCCGTCGCCTGGAAGGCGTTCTGGATCTGACCTTCTTCGTCGACCAAGGAAATCCGCTGTTGCAACCGATGCTCGAGCACGCCGCCCGAGATATCGAGGCTCAACTGGTGACACAGTCGCCGCGAGACGAGCGGACGCTCATCGATGCCTACCGACGTATTGCGGTGCGTCGCCGTGGTGCGCCGGTTGTGGGCATCGCGGGCGACCTGGTCCTGGCGAACCCGGCTGCGACTGCGCTGCTGGACGCGGTGGACTACGCGGCGCTCGGAACCATCACCGCCGAGACGCCGGTGGGGACCCACGTCCTGAGTTCTGGAATGCGGGTCGGTCTGCGAATCACCCATGCGACGCCCGGCGCGGGGCTCGTCGTCGAGATCGACCCTCTCGGGATGACCGCGACGACACCACGTCTCGACCTGAAGACGAGGAGCCGCTCGCGGGCGGAGCGCGTGGAGACTCAGATAGTCGACGCGCGGGCGCACCGGAAGTCTCTTTCCGTCGTCGGCGAGCGGGGAACCGGTCGGTCCTCTGCTCTGATGCGGTTGATGGCCGGCGCCGATCCGTTGGTGCTCGACGGCATCGACCGGGTCTACGAACCCGAGACCGCCTGGCTTCAGCGGGTCACTCGTGCGCTGAGTGACGACGCGCGTCCGGTGATCATCGAGAACGTACATCTGCTGTCCCCTCAGGCGGCACGCGCCGTACGCGTTGCCATCGAGGGGACGTCGGTATGGTTCGCTTTGTCGAGCGATCCCTTGAATCGGTTGTCGCCGGACGTCTTTGCGCTCGTCGATTGCTCGGCGGTCCGGCTCGAGCTGTTACCGCTACGGCTGCGCAAGCACGAGATCCCCGGAATGGCTCGGGCAATGCTAAACGAGCTAGGATCTCCCGCCCGGTTCACCCCCGCCGCACTGCGCGCCCTGTTGGCGCACCAATGGCCTGGCAACGATTCGGAACTGCGTGCCGAAGTGGCGGAGGCCGCCCGCCGTCGCTCCACGGGCGACATCGCGGACGGAGATCTGATCCGCCTGAAGGACCGCGCCGCGGCCGGTCCGATCCTCGGTGCCATCGACACGGCGTTGCGTGCCACCGTGGAGGCGGCACTCGCCACCCACGGTGGCAACAAACAAGCAGCGGCACGCAGCCTCGGCATCAGCCGCACGACGCTGTACAAACACATGCGGGCCTTCGGCCTTCGCGTCTGACGACCCGTGCCGGCGCGGCGAAATACGTTCGCGCTATTGCTATCTGAGTTCAACGTGGTGAACGTCCCCGCGTGAGCAGCGCCACACGAGCTGTCCACGAACTGAACACTTCGATCGTCGGCGCGGCGGCACCATGGGAGTCGTGAAACAGACACATGCGAACCCCACATCCAAGACCGACCCCAACGACGACATGAGGGCCGCAACCGACTACATCGTCGTCGGAGCCGGCACGGCGGGCAGCGTCCTCGCGGCCCGGCTCACCGAGGACCCACACACGCGCGTCCTCCTCGTCGAGGCCGGGTCTGCGGTCGAGCTTCCCGCGATGGCCGTTCCGTTTCGGTGGCCCGAACTCATGGCGACGGAGGCTAATTGGGGTGACATCACCGTCACGCAGTCCTTTTCCGGGACCTCGGTACCCGCACCGCGGGGGAGGGCGCTCGGTGGATCATCGAGCACGAACGGGCTGACCTTCGTTCGTGGCCACCGCGCCAGCTACGACGCGTGGATCGATCAGGGCGCCAAGGGATGGGGCTTCGACGACCTGTTGCCGTACTTCAAGCGATCCGAGTCCACGCAGGGCCGCGACCCCGGCGTCCGCGGGACCGACGGCCCGCTGACGGTCGGACCCACCGCTGAGCCGAGCCCCATCGCGGTCGCAGCGCTCAACGCCTCCGCCGAGTTGGGCTACGAGACGGCGAGGGACATCAGCAGCGGCGTCGAAACCGGATTCGGTCTGGCCGACAGCAACATCAAGGATGGACGGCGCCAAAGTGCAGCCGACGCCTACCTCGATGAAGCGACGCTGGGTCGTCCGAATCTGCAGGTGGTCACCGACGCCATGGTTCAGCGCATCTTGGTGACCGACGGTGTCGCCATCGGCATTGAGTACGTTCGCGAAGGTGTCGCGACGCGCGTTCACGCCGCACGCGAGGTCATCCTCACCGCTGGAGCAATTGGGTCGGCGCAACTGCTGCTTGCGTCTGGGATCGGACCGGCACGACATCTCCGCGAGGTCGGCGTCGACGTGGTCCTCGACCTCCCGGGGGTGGGGGAGAACCTGCACGACCATCCCATGTCGACTGTGCTGTACGAGGCGACGGCAGCGCTGCCACACAATCCGCGAAACCCCATGGGCCAAGCCGTCGGATTGATCGAGACGGTGCACGCCGACGCAGGGCCCAACCTGCAGATCCTGGTGATCGCTGCGCCGATGCGGGCCTCCACGTTGCCCGGCCCCGACGATGGCTATGCCGTTGCGTTCTCGGCAATCACACCGTTCAGCCGCGGTCGGGTGCGTCTCGCGAGCGCGTCGATGGACATCGGACCGCTGATCGACCCCAATTATCTCGGCGACGATCGCGATGTGGCCGTGATGGAGGCCGGCTTCGAGATCGCCAGGCAGATCGGCGAATCCGCAGGTCTGTCGCAATGGCGCGCTGGGGAGGTTCAGCCGGGGCCGGCCGTTCAGGATCAGTCGTCGGTGCGCCAGTACCTCGGGCGCAGTCTGCTGGTCTACTTCCATTACGCCGGCACGTGCCGGGTCGGCACCGACGAGATGGCGGTGGTGGACCTCGAGCTGCGGGTGCGCGGCATCGACGCGCTGCGTGTCGCCGACGCATCGATCATGCCGTCGCCCGTCTCGGCCAACACCAATGCCACCGTGTACGCGATCGCCGAAAAGGCCGCTGATCTCATCCGGCTGTAATCGGTTCGCACTGCCTGGCGACGGGGCATGCGGATCGCTGCCACTTGGCGTCTGCGCAGTCTCAACTGCCCTGCCCGTAGTGCTCGACGGGTTACGCCGTCGGTCAACCGGGACGGCCCCCTGAGGACGTCCCACGGTGGGCGATTCGTGCACGCTCAGTCGCGCCTGGCGAGACGGGGCGTGCACGATTCACTCGATGTCGACGCCATCCAGTGCGCACATGACGGTCTACCGCAGGTCCTCGCCTTCGTCCACTCGGCAGTCGCTCGACGTCGCGCGCAGGGGACGGGTCAACCTCGGCTAGTCCCCGGGAATACCTGAACGGTGAATGAGGTTTGCGGTGCAGCGAAGGCTTTCGGATTCCTGAGCTTCGGGCACTATGCATCCGCTGGCGGTTCGGGCGGACCCGACGCCGCCGACATGCTGCGCGATGCAGTCGACATAGCGACAGGTGCCGACGAGTTGGGCGTCAACGGCGCTTACTTCCGCGTTCACCATTTCGCCCGGCAGTCCGCTGCACCCATGCCGCTCCTTGCCGCGATCGCCGCCCGCACCCAGCGGATCGAGGTCGGCACCGGTGTCATCGACATGCGGTACGAGAACCCGCTGCATCTCGCCGAAGAGGCAGCTGCGCTCGACCTGCTCTCGGAGGGGCGGGTGGCACTCGGAGTCAGTCGCGGGTCGCCTGAGCCGGCGTTACGCGGGTGGGAGGCCTTCGGGTACCGGGGTTCCGCGGATCCGCGTGGCGCCGACCTGGCCCGGGACAAGTTCGACCTGTTCCTGCGGGCCGTCCGTGGTGAGGGTGTCGCCGACGCCGATCCCCGGCAGTTTGGGCGAGTCGGAAAGCTGCGCATCGAGCCGCACTCGGCAGGATTGGCCGAGCGCATCTGGTGGGGTGCCGCGTCGCGAGAGACCGCGAAGTGGGCTGGCACGGCAGGCGTCAATCTGATGAGTTCGACGCTGCTGACCGAAGCTACGGGGGACGCCTTCGCAGACCTCCAGGCCGACCAGATCGACCAGTTCCGCGCGGCCTGGGCGGCCGCAGGTCACCTGCGAGTCCCACGAGTTTCAGTGAGCCGCAGCATCTTCCCGCTCGTAACCGATCTGGACCGGCAATACTTCGGTCCTCGGGGTGACGATTCGGCAGACCAGGTCGGCATCATCGACGGGTTCCGCTCGACCTTCGGCAAGACCTATGCCGCCGAACCCGACGTCCTCGTCGAGCAACTGAAGGCCGATGCCGCAGTCCAGTCGGCAGACACGCTGATGCTCACGATCCCCAGCCAGCTCGGGGTGGACCTGAACCTCCACATCCTCGAGACGTTCGCCCGTCACGTGGCCCCGGCGTTGGGGTGGGAGCCGAACTTCAAGGGACTTCCCACCGGTTGATGACGCGAAGCGTCACGATCGCCTCTCGGAGCCTTCCACGTCGTTACGGCCGAGGGTCTCGACGAACCGAGGCCCGAACTCCTGCAGCTCATCGCGGTAGCCGGCGGCCCACTCGCCGAATGGCTGATGAGCCAGGTACTCGTTGCGAAAACGGTCGTCCTCGGAGACCTCGGTGGCACAGAAGTCGGGGATCACGAGGTCGACCACGGGGGAGTTGCGCTCGACCTCGGCCAGTAGCAGGGGCGCGTTGCGGCCCAGGAACCGATCGACGATCCAGCCGTCCTCGCCCAACCAGGCGGAGTACCGGACCTTGACGACGACATGCTCCGCACGGGAGACGATCTGCCCGGCGACGGTCGGGTCGATCTCGCGTTCGGCTTCATAGCGTGTGCCGCCGACGGCCGGCCCCTTGGCGGTCATGGTTCCGATCGCGTCGGCGTCCACGCGGCCCAGTGCGTCGACGAGATCTGGCAGCGAAGCGTCGAGTTCGATGGGAGCGGAACCCTGCAACCGGACGCGAACCGCATAGCCGTCTGCGGCGAACAGGTAGGCCTGCAGGATGAGCGCCGGCCGCGGATCGAGCGCTGTGACGGCGGGCATCTCGCGGACGTAGAACTTCCGCTCGAACTCGAAGTCACCGGAGTTGGAGTCAGACACATCTCGACGTTAGCCCGCGAATGCGGCATTGGTCCGGAGGCGGAGCAGTTCAAGCAGCGACGATTACGGACTCTGGATGCCGACGACCCTGAGCAGGTCGAGCTTGTCCGCGTCGGTGCTGCCCGGTGCAGCCGTGTAGACCACGACACGGAGGTCTGAATCGGTCGTCGTGAGTACGTCGCAGTCGAAGGTGACGTGTCCGACGACAGGTGAGTCGACCGTCTTGCGATCGCTTCGTCGGGTCGCGACCTGCCACTCGCCCCAGAGATTCTCGAAGGTCGGGCTGGTGGCCCGTAGATCGGCGATGAGGTCGATCAAACCCCGGTCGTCCGGGTACACGCTCACGGCGGCGTGCAGGTCCGACACCATCTCTCGGGCGAAGTCGTCTGCTTGGTCCCCGGACTGGACGAGGGGAATGTTCTCGTTGACGAACGCCTGCCAGATCAAATTGGCATCACGACCGGAAAGGGCCGTCTGATCTCCGAAGAGCGCATGCCACATCCGGTTCCCAAGGATGAAATCCCATGCTGCCGTGTAGATACCGACGGGCGTTTCCGTCAGGTGATCGAGGATCCGCTGCAGTCCCGGGCTTAGGTGAGTCGATATCACGCCGCGGGATGGCGGTGCGACCCCTCCTGAACGGAAGAGCACGTCGCGTTCTTGGGCAGTCAACCTCAGGGCACGAGCGAGTGCGGCGAGCACCTGCGGAGAGGGGTTGCGCGCCCGGCCCTGCTCAAGACGCACCAAGTAGTCCACCGACAGGCCGGAGAGTGAAGCCAGCTCTTCGCGGCGAAGGCCTGGGCTGCGGCGATCCTGACCAGACGGCAGACCAGCTTCCTCAGGACTCGCGCGGTCGCGCCACGCCCTGATCGCGGCACCGAGTTCGGTCATCACACGAGTGTGCCACCGGTTCGCGGGTCACTCGGTGGTACTGCTGGTCTCTGGTGGGGAGCTTGCGGAACATGCATCGTCGAGTAATGGCAAACCCCAATCCCATTACTCTGCTCATCACGTCGGCCGACCGTACGGTGCCGGTCACCGTCCAGCAGCGATCGCGCCTGACACCCGCCGAGTCCATGAGTATCATTGCGCCAGTTGATCTTTCGATGATCTTCCGTCCGGTCGCACCATTTCCCGGTGTCTCTGGGGTCGCCAACCAGACCGCGGCGTGGGATCACCCCGGACCGTCCCGGAACCCGCAGTTCACGGACGGGTCCCAGGCCACCGAGCAATTGATCGAGTACACGTCGGGTTCTAGCTTCGCCTACCAACTGAGCGGGTTCACGAACGCGCTCTCCAGACTCGCCGTCGGAGTTCGCGGCGAGTGGACCTTCACACCGGATGGCACGGGAACGCTGATCCGGTGGTCCTACGAGTTCAAGCCCTTGCCCGGTCGCCGCTGGATCGTCGCGGGACCGTTCAAACCGTTGTGGCGGCGCTACATGACGGTCGCCCTGGCCCGGTCCGTAGAAACTTCGGAGGCGCACTTTCAGCCCGCCGCGCAACGGGACGGTCGTAGTGAACGACGGCCATCGCCAACCGTCGGGATCGAGGGCTGAGGATGCGTCGGCATCCCCTCGACGATCGGACGACATCACGAACGAGGTGCGCGAACGCGGTGGCGCCCAGGTCGGGGCGACGGCAGACGCGCTCAACACGGCGAATACCCGTTGCAACCGATCGATGATGAGCCATCATCAGGCGATCAGAAGGCCACGTCGTCGAGCAACATTGGAAGAGCGAGCCATGGTCGAGCCGCCCGACGGACACGTCGTTCAGCTCCGGGACGGCCGAAGTATGGGTTACGCGGAGTACGGCGACCCGAATGGCTTCGTCATCGTCAGTGCGCACGGCGGCCTGGCGTGCCGACTGGACGTTGCGGCAGCCGACGCCGTAGCGCGCGACGCCGGAGTCCGGCTGGTGTCACCGGATCGTCCCGGCATCGGGTGGTCCGACCCGCAGCCCGGGCGCACGATTCTGGACTGGGCCGACGATGTCACGGACATGCTGAATCAAATCGGAGTCGACCGTTTCGGCGCCATGGGATGGTCGATGGGTGGGCCGTACGCCGCCGCCATCGGATACGCGGTGCCACAGCGGGTATCGCGGGTGGCGATCGTCGCGGGCGCCCTGCCGCTCACCGAGCCGGGCGTCTTCCCCGAGCTACCGGCGATCGATCGTGCATACACGGTCCTGTCCGAGCGGGCACCGTGGATTGCCGGACTGTGCTTTCGCGCGATGGGATCGGCGGCTCGGTGGGCACCGAACACGTACGGCCGACTGGCCGCTCGCGATTTGGGCCCCGCAGACGGCGCCGTCCTCCGCGCAGAGGGATTCGGCACCTTCTCGTCGATGTCGAGGGAAGCTCTGCGCCGGCCGGCCGGCGTCGTCGAGGAATACCGAGCGTGGAGGCGGCCGTGGGGATTCGCCCCCGAAGACCTCGTGGTTGCCGTCGACGTGTGGGCCGGAACCCACGACGAACTCATCGATGCGGAATGGCCGACGGCGTTGGCGGACCGCATTCCGGGCGCCCGATTGTGTCGGCGATCCGGCGGCCATTTCATGGCCCACCTGCACTACCGAGAGATCTTCGAGGCCCTGCGTGAGTGACCTCGGCTTGACGTCACTTCGCCGCAGCGCTTCGACGACCAACTGACGCATCGGGGTCGCCAGGCATCCGTCGTCACGTCCGGTTCTCGGGGAGAGCCCGGTCGACTGCCTGGTCGACCAAGGATCCTCAGCGCATGTGCTCGAGGAATCCGTTCGGGGGCCCGGTCAAGGCCTCCTTCGCGGCGCGGGCATCCGAGTCGACGAGGACCTCGACGTCGTCGTGTTCGATGCCGTCGAGCGACGCTCTCGCCACCTCGTCAGCGCCGATCTTCGGTCCGTCGTACCCGGAGGAGAAGTCGGTCTCCACCGCCCCGAAGTGGAGACTCTGAACGAGCACCCCGGCGGGTTCGAGTTCCATGCGGAGACCACTGGTGAGGCTCCACGCTGCTGCCTTCGACGCGCAGTACGCGCCATTCTCGGGCGCGGAGAACCAGGCGGCGGCCGAGAGCACGTTGACGACGGCGCCCTGCCGGGACCTCAATGCGGGCGCGAATGCCCTGGTCATCTCCAACGCGCCGAACACGTTCGTGTCGAACTGCCGTCGCATCTGGGCCACGGATCCGTCGAGGAGCGATTCGAACGCGACGATCCCGGCGTTGTTGACCAGGATGGAGACATCAGTGGCTGCACCTGCGGCCCGCAAGATGTCGTCCGAGTTGGTGACGTCCAAGCGGACGACCTCGATGCGTGGGTCGTGCGATGACTCCCGGTCGATCGAATGCGTGTCGCGCACGCCGACGTAGATCTTTCTGACACCACGGGACAGGAACTCCGACACGAAGGCGCGCCCGATTCCTCGATTGGCACCGGTGACGAACGCGACCTGATCGCTGATTCTCATTGCCGTCCTCTGCTCCGACCACCCCGCAGTGCGGGCTCCCCAAACACTAAGATGTGACACCGGTGTCAGGTTCAAGCCCACAATCGGACAGGTTCACATGCGCATCGGAGATCTCGCCCACACGACGGGTGCCAGCGTGCGATCGCTGCGTTACTACGAGCAGCAGAGACTTCTCGCTTCCGATCGCACTCCTGGCGGACAACGCACGTACGACGAGGACGCAGCCGGCCGGGTCCAGCTGATCCAGCATCTCTATGCCGCAGGACTGTCGAGCCAGGCCATCGCGGCCCTGCTGCCGTGCGAGACCACGAAAGTGGTCACCGACGAGATGCTCGACCTGGTACGCCATCAGATGTCTCGCATCGAACTGCGCATCGAACAACTCACCGCGGCCCGAGAGAACCTGAACGGCATTCTCGACACCATGGAAGCCGCCGCCGGAGTGCCCGGAGCCTGACCACACCGAGAACGACGACGGTCCACCATCAGTGGAGACGTCAAGCCACGCGTATGTGCTCGTGCCGGCGCGGTTCGCACACTCCTGCCGCGTCCGCGTCGGCTCAGCGGGACGCGAAGTGCACGATCAGCTCGGCCTGCAGCTCGCCGAACAGGAAGCCAAGTGCCGCACCGAGAACGACGATGATCCACTCGTCGTCCTTGAACGCCGGCCGAAGCAGGTTCTCGTATGACGTGGCGTCGAGCTGCAACATCTTCTCGACCATCATGTCCTCGAGCTGGAGTCGCTCTGCGAAGTATTCCTCGATGTAGCTCGACGTCTCCGGCAGCTTCGCGACGATCGACTCGGCGATCTGCTGCTTCATGTCCTGGTACTGCCGGCTGCCGACCGCCTCGATGACGCGGACGGCGACGCCGAGCTGGTCGTCGATGGTCGTGCGAATCTCCGTTTGGATGACGTCGAAGAACTTGTCCGACATCGGGCCGGTGAGGAGACTTTCCATGATGGCCTTGGGTGTGAATATCTCCCTCGCCATCAGCGCCGCGTAACCGCGGATCACATCCTCGCGTTCGGCCTGGAAGACGCCCTGCCATTTGATGCCGGGGAGGACGGTACGCCGGCTCATCGGTCGGAAGATCATCTGCAGCGCAATGTAATCGGTGAGGCCGCCAGTTAGGAGGCCGAACGCCGGCAACGTCCAGGTCCATCCCGTCACGCCGAACACTACGACCTGGACGAGGCCGATGATGAAGCCGAAGATGAGCCCGGCCCTGATGAGGAACTTGAACGCCGACTTTCCGATGTCCTGAAAGACCCTGTTGAGCTTGACTTTGTCGCGCACCAGATTGGTGACGACCATGTGCTTGATGTCGAAGATCTGGTCGACCTGGCTCTTCACGCCTTCGAACATCTTGCGCGACGCGGCAGGGATGCGACTGTCCACGTTCGCGACGATGAGTTGCTTGACCTGGTCGGGCGTGGCCCGCCAAACCTGGGGTTGAAGGGCCATCATCATGGTGTCGACGAGTTCGGCGGCGGCCTCGTGCAGAGGTTCGCCAAGCTCCCTGACCAGCTCGTCGGGGTCGATCTTGTCGAACATCTCCTGCGGATCGATGATGCCCGAGGTGAGCGAATCCACGGCGACAGCAGCCATTTTCGGTGCGCGCTTGGGGATTTGGCCCTGCCAACCGAGGTACGGCTTGATGCCGCGGAACTCCACCGGGTAGAACATCATCTTCAGGGCGAGGATCTTCGTCGCCCAGCCGACCAGCGCGGCGCCGAGCGGGATGGTGACGTACACCCACACGGGGTAGGTGAAGATGTCTTCCCAGCCGCCGTTCACTTGGCTGCATCCCAGAGCTGTTGACCCAGCTCGGTGATGCGCAGGGTCCGCCGGACCACCCGTGCCGACCGCATACCGCGCCTGGCACTCGCAACGGCGAGATTCACGGAGGCGTCGGTCAGCAACATCTCGTAGTCGTCATACATCCGATTGCCGCCTTCGGGGCCGGTGACAGCGAGTCCCGCCTGGATGAGGCGGCTTACGTAGAGCGGGGTGTGGTCGGGCAGCGACACCCCGGCGGCCCGGCCCACCGTTGAGGCGTTGACCAGTACGAATGCTGTGCTGGAGCCGATGACGGGCTCTGCGACGTCGATGACCGGGTAGGCCGAGCCATCCGAAAGTGCCGCCAGAATTCGGGCCTCGTCGGGGAGGAGATTCGTCAGCAGTGCAAGGTGCAGCGTGTTCCGGCTGTCGGTGGGGCTGTTGTACATCGATCTGTCCAGCAACGAATGCAGCACGTCGGTTGGAGTAGCTGGTGCATGTTCGTCGGCGGAGTTGGCGTCATCGGGCGCCGGCTCAAGATTGGCGAGGTGCTCGCGGACGGCCCTGACCACCAGTCGCTCGGCATCGGCTACCAGCGGCAGCACTGTGTCGGCGAACGGAGCACGCCTGACTGCATGCTCCGCAACCTGCAGCGCCATCGCGAATAGACCGGTGGCCGTCATATGCGCGGTGCCGCTACGCGACCGTTTGCGGAACACCCAACAGCCCGTACGAAAGCCGACCCTCGGTGTACCGCATCCCCCGGTTCTCGCATCGGCGCATCGTATGCGACGTCATGCGCAGCTATCGGCGAATCAACAATGTCGTAGAACACCGCTTTCGTGACCTGCGGAAGTTCCTGAAGTCATGAAAATGGCTTCACCCATGCGTATCAGATCAGTGTCGAAGTGTAACGTCGGCCAACTCGTAAGCCCGCCGCTTCACGGGAGTTGCTGTGATGAACCGCGGACGGAAGATGGCCAACATGGCCGCGCGAGGACAGGGGCGATGAGCTCCACGCCTTGTCCAGGTGTCGGCTCCCCACCCCCGTGGTACCGTGACTTCACGCGTGAACCAACGAGGAAGAGTGCGATGCTGAGCATGCTCGCCGCGTGCGACGCGGCCGAGGCCAGACTGCCGGCGGTCAGGCAGTCGAGCAGCCACGACCTTCGGTGGGATTCGGTGCTCGCTCGGACGTACCAGGAGAAGCCCGACGTCGACGAGTTCACCACCTTGCCGACGAACAACCTGCTGTTCGTCTTCGTGACCGGGGGCATCTACGCCATCGACGAACTGAGCGACGGACGGTGTCACAGCACGGTGTACCGCCCCGGCTCGACGGGACTCACGGCCCCGGGGAGTGCAAGCACCCTGCGGTGGCGCTCCATCGGCAGGCGGCCCCTGACGTCTCTTCAGGTGTATCTGTCTCCCGACCTGTTCGCCGGTATCCGCTCCGAGGGTGACGAGCGGGCCTTGGCCGTCCTGCCCGACGCACTCGCCGTCGATGATCCCGTCATCACGACGGTGGGACGTGCGCTCGGCTGGGCGCTCGAGTCCGAGGCGTCGTCGCTCTATGCCGATTCGGCCGCTCAGTTCCTGGCCGCCCACGTCGTGGAACGGCATCTGAGGTGTCGGGCCGTGCCGCGCGGTCGCGGTCTGGAAGCCAAGGCGTTGACCGCGGTGGTGGCCTACATGCAGGACAACCTCGCCGCCGACGTCACCCTGGAGCAACTGGCCGCGGTGGCGCGGCTGAGCAAGCACCACTTCCTCCGTTCGTTCAAGACCGCAACGGGGGTCACACCGAACGGTTTCCTGATCGAGATGCGGATGCAGCGCGCGTCGGAACTGCTGGCGGCGCCGACGAGCACGGTGAGTTCGGTGGCCGCCCGATGCGGCTATCGAAGTGCCAGTCACTTCGCAGCGGCGTTCCACCGTCATCACGGCATAACGCCCAAAGCCTTTCGTGCAGAACGGTTGTCGGGGTCCTCAGGTGGGGGTCCCATGCGGTCGGCGTGATCGCCGCCACCGCGCTCCAGCCGTGCCGGCCGCCGCCAGTCCCACCGAACCGACCGGCACCAGCGCCACCAATCGGTCGTCGTGGCGACTCGCACTCAGGGCACTCCTTCGGCTGGACGAAAGACTGTCACGCAGCGCTATGGTGCGGGACGCAGCAGGTCGCTCAATCCGAGTCGCTCGTAGAACTTCCGCCGTATGCGATCGCCCACCTCGTTCACCTCTTCGGCGCCGTCGTCGGCGGGATCGATGTGAACGCGGAAGGGGCGCTGCCCCTTCGGAGTGTCGACCACGTCACGGATGGCGCGTGCCACCTCCGACGGGTCGGCGTCCGGTGGCGACAATTCGTTGAGCTTCTCGGTCACCTGGTCGACGAGCCCGCCGTAGCGGGATTCGTAGGCGGCGGCGGTGTCCCCGTCCGTGGGTTGGCCGGCGTTGGCGAAGTGGTTGGTTCCGGAGGTGAAGGATCCGGGCACGATGATCGACGTGTCGATGCCGAAGCGAACGAGTTCGGCGGCGTAGCTCACGGCCAGCGAGTCTTCGGCCGCCTTCGCTGCGAAGTAGGGAGCCAGGTACGGCGGCGTGCCGCCGCGCGTACTGGTCGAGCCCACCCACACCAGCAGTCCGTCACCGCGCTCCCGCATGTGCGGCAGGACGGCACGGTTGACGCGTTGCGTCGACAGCACGTTGACGTCATAGGCCTGTGCAAGGTCCTCGGGTGTGAACGACTCCGTCGGACCCAACACCATGTGACCGGCGTTGTGCACCACCACGTCGAGGTGACCGACGTCGGACAGGATCGACGCGATGGCGTCGTCGACGGACTGCTGATCGCTGACGTCGAGTTCGACGGGCCGCAGATCCACCGAATGCTCGGATGCATGGGCGATGGCGTCGGCCGCCGCCCTCTGGTTCTTGGTCTCGAGGTTGCGCATCCCGGCGAAGACGGTGTGCCCGGCAGAGGCCAACTCGCGCACGGTCATGGCGCCGAATCCGCTCGACGCTCCCGTGACCACGATCGTCTTGGCCATCAGATCACGCCGCCGTTCACGTAGATGGTCTGCCCGTTGACCCACCGCGCCGGACCGGCCAGGAACGACACCGCGTCCGCGACGTCGGCGGGCTCACCGAGCCGGGCGAGTGGGGCCATCTCGGCCATGTGCTGAATCTGTTCGTCGCTCTTGCCCTCCAGGAAGAGCGGCGTCGCGGTCGGCCCCGGAGCCACGGTGTTCACGGTGACGTTGCGACCCCGCAGTTCCTTGGCGAGGATCAAGGTGAGGGCCTCGACCGCGCCCTTGCTCGCGGCATACGCCGAATAGGTCGGCAGCGCCAGTTTCACCACCGACGACGAGAAATTGATCAGCGCGCCCCCGTCGCGGAGGTTCTTCGCCGCCCACTGCGAGATGACGTACGTGCCCCGAACATTGGTGCGCATCGTGCGGTCGAAGGTGTCCAATGACGTCTCGGCCAGGGGCGAGAGGATCATGATTCCGGCCGTGTTCACGACGACGTCCACGCCCCCGTAACGGTTGGTCACCTCGTCGAACATCGCGGACACGGCGTCTTCGTCGGCGACGTCGGCCTGGACTGCGAATGCCGAACCGTTCGCCTCGGTGACGGCCGACACCACCTCGGCGGCCCGATCGGCACTGCCCGAGTAGTGCACCGCAACGGCGAATCCGTCGTCGGCGAGGCGTTGGACGATCTCGCGGCCGATGCCACCCGACCCCCCGGTCACCACGGCCACCCTCGCCTCGTGGGCGTTGCTCACTTCTTACCTCCCGCGGCTTCGTACCCTCGACGAAGATCCGGCACCAGAAAGTCTGCCGTCCGCGCGGTTGGTCGAGTAGCGCGATGTTGCGCAGTTCGAACGGTGAATTGCTGTGTCCGAATCGGTCGGACGCCGGGCCGGTCCAGGGCGGTGCGGACTCGTCTGCCCCACATCCCTGACGGTGTCGATGGGCTGAGGTGGGACTACACCTCGGTATCGCACCGGGCGATGAAACGAGTACGACGAAGTCGGCACATCGCACGCCACCCGGGGGTCTATGTTTGGGAAGTTGGCGACGCCAATGCTGAGTGGTCGATCAGCGATTGACGACGCAGGTGGGAACGAGATGCATTGGTCAGAAGACCGTCCATGATGGACTCAAGGTCGACGTCCCCCGAGGGCTTCGACCGGGCGGTCGCAGGTGATGGGCTTCGAACCGTCTATCAGCCCATCGTTTCGCTCCCAGAGGGCTGCACGGTTGGATTCGAGGCGCTGGCCCGTTGGACGCATGTCCCCACCGCACTTTGCGAAGCCGTCTTCCGCCATGCGGCGCGTTCTGGCCAGGCTCTACGACTGGAGCGTAATTGCATCGAAGCGGCCATCACTGGTGCGAGAGACGCCGGTCTGACCCCGGGCAGCGCGCTGTTCATCAATTGTGAGGCCGCCGCACCGTTCGTCAGTCGGTCACACAGCAGCGTCCTCGATTACGGCGCGGACACCTATCAGATCGTCTTTGAGGTCACCGAACGCGATCTGCTCGCCGACCCGGCCAACTTGTTGCGCAAGGTGGTCGCACTGCGTGACGAGGGGTTCGCCGTGGCGCTCGATGACGTTGGTTCAGCGGCTGAGTCGCTTGCACTTCTCGATGTCTTGGCGCCGGATGTGATCAAGCTCGATCTAACCGTCGTCCAGTCGCAACCCCGCTACCGTCAAGCACGCACGTGGGCAGCCGTGCTCGAGCATCACGAGCGTGCAGGTGCCCATGTGGTGGCAGAGGGCATCGAAACAGAGGAGCACTTCGATCGGGCGCTTGCGCTAGGCGCCACCATGGGGCAGGGCTTCCGTTTCGGACACCCTGAGCCGTTGAGCGAGGACGCCGCTACCAGCTCTCCGTGGCCACCGATACGAACCCAGGATTCCTGTGCCGACTTCGGATCTCCGTTCGAGGCGATGCTGAACTACCAGATTGCACGAGTCGAGCCGAGACCAATGGCAGTTCGGCGGTATCCCAGGTCGACTGTGATCGCGCTGTCGGATTCTCTTGCGCAGCAGGCACTCGAGGCCAGCGATCCGCCCATGGTGCTATCTGCACTGCAGAATGCGATGTCCTTTACCGGGGACACGCGGGCCCGGCTCGGGCATCTGGCCGAACGCTCTCCGTTGGTGGCGGTCTTCGGGGTCGATGTGGCCCAGACCCTAGACTTCGGCATAAGGGGCGTGTGTTTCGACCACGACGATTCCCTTCGTGGTCAATTCATCGTCGTCGCACTTGGCGCGAACATCGCGGCCACTGTCGTTTGTCGTGAGGTCCCATCGGAGGACCACGCAAACCATGACGGGAGTCAGTTCTTCGATGTCGCAGCAAGTAATGATCGTGCCTTGGTGACCCGAATCGCTCGCCAGCTGTTGAGCCGTATGTTGGCGGCACGCTGAGAATCGCCGCCCACGTGAGCTGGCCGGGGGGCCTCACGAAATGCAATTCTGCAGGCGCGTCCGCTGGTCCATCGACGCTCGGGACCGTCATCACTGAGCTGCAACGTCTTTCGCATGGATTCGGACCGTACCGAAAGGCCGACGGTTGATTGGCACGGCACCGTTTACGGACGGGAGTCGATGACGCGCTGTGCGATGACCGTCAACTTCTCGTTCCGGTCCTGTGAGAGCTGGCGCATCATCTCGAACGCTGCCAACGCGCCGATGGCAAAGCGCTCCATGATGACGCCCTTCGCCTGGCCAATCACGTCGCGACTGGCGAGAGCTGAATTGAACTGAGTGGTTCGGTCGTCGGCGATGATGGCGATGGCAGCCTGCGTCGCCAGCATCGAGCCCAGCGTTTCTGCTTGCGGGTCGAACGTGTGCGGTGCACGGCCGAACATGTTGAGCGCTCCCGCGCCCCTGCTGTGGGTGTAGAGCTGAAACGACAATGCGGTGTGGACCCCCCTCTCGACGGCGCCTGCCGAGAATGCCGGCCACCGTCGGTCCACCCTCAGGTCGGCGCAGCGAACGACTGCTTCGCTGCCCGTCGCGGCGTCAAGGCATGGTCCTTCGCCGACGTCGAATTGCAACTGGTCCAACTCGACGATGACCGGTGTCGTTGGCTTCACCGATCGAAACGTGCCATCGGCAATCGTCAGAACATCTGCGTAGTCAACGTGTTCGAGCAGGTCTACGGCTGCAGCCGTTACGGCGGCTAGTACGTCCCCGATCTCTTGGTAGGCATCGATCCTGCTCGCCACGTCGTGCATGGCCGAGGAAAGGCCATCGTCCTGGATCGGAGGGATCTTCATGTAGATGACTTCCCGCTGCCCGCAGAGAGAGGTGTCGAGCTGGCGGTCAGGACTTGAGTATGCGCCTGCAAGTGACGGCCGGGGGCTACCCAGGGGGCTTGGTCGCACCCGCTGGGCACAGAATGACGCCGCGAGGTCCGAGGCCGAAGAGCGCCGACAAGCGCGCGGGCTGCGTGCCCCCGCCGTGCCGCGATCTCCGTCAGCTCTCGCGCAGTGCACCAGCGTGTGGAGAACCGACGAGGGGGCACACACGTGAGCGTGGATGCGTCGTCGCTGCTGGGATTTCATCGGCGTAGCGGTCATTGCGTATCTAGTTCCGGGGCCGGACTGGTTGATGGTGATGCGCGGTGCCACCGATGGCGCGTGGAACGGTGTCCGTACGGGTTTGGGCACCCAGGGCGGTTTGCTCGGCCATGGGCTACTCGCGACGGTCGGCGTCTCAACGCTCCTTACTGCAGCGCCCGTGGCCTTGGTTGCCATTCAGGTGGTGGGTGCCCTCTACCTCCTCTACCTCGGGGTCGGCGGCATCCGAGCCGGCGCCGCCGATGACACCGTCACCCACGTCGGGTGGCGACATGCGTTCGTCTCAATCTGACCAACCCGAAGTTGATCGTCTTTTGTCGCAATCGCACCACAATTCGTCGACACAACCCGGCCCGTGTCGCCGCAGATGCTTACCCTCACGATCGTGGACGTGGTGGTGGGAATGATCGGGCTGGTCCTCTTCACCGCCGCCGAACACCTCTAGACCGGAGACGGGCTTACCGTTACACCCGCACACGGAAGTCACTCGCGGCGAGGGACACCGGGTACGCGCGCCGGCGGAACGGAGCAACGCATACGGGACCGTCGAGCGCGGGCGCGAGGACATCGTGGACCGTCCCCACGGCATGCACGGGACCCGATGTCGGCGTACGCCATGCCGGAGCCAAGAGGCGTCCGAAATGGGGTTTAGCGGTCTTGCCGTGCGGTAGTCATTGGCCAGCGTGGGCCGGAATGTGGTTGCGACCGGCTTCCGTGAGGTGGCCGTTTGGGGGCAACCGCGTCGAGAAGTGTGCGCACCGCGTCTCACAATGAGCGTTGAGGTCAAACGGTCACCGCCCCGACCAGCGAAGAATCGCGTTGTCACCGACCTCGCGACGGTGACTACCGGCGCGGATTGGGGTCCGTGCGCCATTCGAACTGCGGCCCTGCCGACATCCATGCCCGAGAGCCATTGTTCGTGGTCATTTCACTTCTCGAACCTGGGTCCTGAGGTCGTCGGCCGTGACGAGGTCGCGGGCGAGTGGCCCGACACCACCGTTGGCCTGGATGTCAACCGCGCAGAGTTCGCGATGCTCGAGACGCCGGACGGTTCATATTCCGAGCGCGAGGATGTCAACGGTAGTAGATCTCGAGCGACTCGATCAGCGTGTCCTGGACGATGAAAACATCGACGGCGTACCGTGTTTCGCCCGTCGGGCTGACTGCCTTGAACTGGACGATGAGCGCGTCGCCGTCGGCGAACTGCCTTTCGACCTCATGGGCCGACGGTCCGGGCAGCCACAGCTCTCGGTAGAAATCTGCGATCTGATCGGTACCTTCGTGGCGGCGGTCCTTCTGTGACAGCGTCGCCGTCGGCGTGAACAAGGCGACGAGTCCGGCCAGGTCAGCATTGTTCACGGCATCGATGTACTTGTCCGTGAGAGTTCTCATGCCGCCATCCAACTACTCCCGCCAGTCTCATGGGTCACGTATCGCTGAGTCAGACCATGCACTCCGGGGCTACCAACCCCGAGGCACGTCGCGAGACATGACCGACGTCGTCGAGACGCCGATGGAACAGGGTCGCGAACTCCACGACGAGCGGCCTCGCGGCCGTCGAGTCACGGTCCCTACAATCGAGCTGCTCCGGCTGCGTGAGGATCGCCCATGAAGATGCGTGGATGTCTGCTCACCGTGATCGTCTGCGCGGGCACGCTGCTGAGTCCGGCCACCGCTACGGCACAGAGCGTGACGACTCTGAGCGTGCTGCGGGGGTTGACGCCCGTCGCGACCCTGATCGACACCGACGCGGGCCGGGCCGCACTGGCGGCCGACTTCAGGGTGACGGGGTCGATTCAGAACGGAACGTCGGGTCAGCCGACCCTGCTGCCGTTCGCCGATCAGCAGCAGCAGGCGCTGCGCGACGCCTTCATCACCGACGGCAACGCCTACCAGCTCGCCGACGGCCTGGGAACCAAGCTCGGTGGCGCCTACCAGAGGTTGACGTCCTACACCCGCGACCCCGATGGCAACGAGGACTTCACCAACGTGTCGCCGGCCGTCGCCGATCTGATCGCCTTCGCATCGAGCACCACCGAGGCCGACTCCAATGCGGGGAAGTACTTCTTCGCCAACGCGACCACCGATGGAAGGACGCCGGTTTCGGCTGAGGCGCTGGCGATCCTGCAGGAGGCGGGCGGAGTCACCGACGTCTTCGGCAAGGCCTACGACCTGCCGGCGGGCAGTGCGGGTGCCGACGCCTACGGCGATTCCCGGCCGTTTCAGACCGAGCCGAACCTGCTGACCTACGGCGGTGCAGACTTCTTCGGGGTGCCGTCCGACAGTTCGTCGTGGTTGCGTGGGCCGGAGCAGAACTTGGTCAACAGCCCGTCCTACCCCAGCGGCCACACCACCTACGGATACACCGAATCACTGGTGCTCGGCCTCCTGGTCCCCGACCGCTACCCGGAGATGATGGCCCGCGCCGCCGAGTACGGCAACGACCGCGTCATCATCGGCGCGCACTACGCCATGGACGTGCTCGGCGGACGGACGCTGGCCACCTACGACATCGCGCACCTGCTCGCGAACACGCCGGAGTACGTCGGCTTGGAACGCGACGGGGTACGCATCGACGACTTCCGCCAGGCGCTGGCTGCGGCGCGATCCGAACTCGCTGGCGCACTCGCCGGTGCTTGTGGGAACACCGTG
This sequence comes from Mycobacterium sp. PTI7, assembly GCF_056679845.1. Lineage (NCBI taxonomy): Bacteria > Bacillati > Actinomycetota > Actinomycetes > Mycobacteriales > Mycobacteriaceae > Mycobacterium > Mycobacterium sp. PTI7. Next base: position 4,877,691 of record NZ_CM155252.1, on the reverse strand, counting down.
GCAGTGTGCGCCAGGGACGATCAGAGCCGCTTTGCACGGCCCGAGGACAACGCCCGGTTCTATGACTCCACCCAGACTTACGGCCTGCCAACGGTGTTCGAGAGTACGAAGAATGCCGCCGCGGACGTCGGCAAGGTGGCACCCGAGGCGGGATACCTCCTCACCTCCGCGTATCCCTACCTCTCGCTCGACCAGGCCAACGCGATCCTGACGGCGACCCTCGGGCCGGGCGGCGGCTTCCTGGACAACGGCAGCGCCTTCGGGGTGTATTCGCGCCTCGATCTTCACCGAGCGGCACGACAAGCCATGGAGGCCGCACCGCGATAGCCGGTAGCGCTCTTCGTATTCGCGCTCGCGCCATGCCCGAGAGCGGGCCGGCTCAGAGCAATGTGTCCGCGGCGATCACCGAAGCGGAGATGGCCGCGGGAAACCCCGCGTAGAAGGCGAGATGTGTGATCAACGCTGATATCTCGTCAGTGGTCAGTCCATTGTCGACACCGCGCCGCAGGTGTGCCCGCAGTTCGTCGGGCCGGTAGAGCGCGATCAGGGCGCTCAGCGTGGCGATGCTGCGGTCGCGAGGGCTCAGCCGATCGTCATTCCAGACTTTGTCGTAGAGCGGAGAATCGACGAGATCGGCCAGCTCCGGGGTGAATCGCCGCGCGGCGCCGCGCGGTGACTCGTTGATGTCGGTCATGACTGCTCCTTCGATGACGGTGCGCGCTCGTGGATACGGACCCCAGCGAGTCAGCGGCGGCCACGCGCGTCGATCAGTCGCCACCCTCGGCGTGGTGGATCTGCGCCGAGACGTCCTCGCCGACGAGATCGGCGTGCAGGAATGCACCGGATGTCGGCAGGCGCAGGTGTAGTTCCGAGGCGGTGCTGATCGCGATGTGCCCGGAGTCCAGGGTGAAGTCGAGGACGTGACCTCCGCTGGTGCGTTCGTCGTCGAGGAAGTGCAGGTGATAGCCGGCCACCGAGATGCCCTGCTCGAATTCCGGTGTGCGGAAACCGACGAGAACACCGTCCACGTGATCGAACGTCTTCTCGGCCTGACCGTCGCTGGCCTCGGTCAGCGGGGGATAGGGCGGTGTCTGGGCCTTGACGGTGCGGGTGCGCACATTCGAGAGCGCACCGGTGACCCGGACCGCGTAGATCAGGTTGGGGCTCTCCACCGTCTGATCGATCAGCTCGAGGACATCGGACCGGCTGGTGGGGACGTCGACGGTGAGGGTGGTGCTGGGCGTGAATTGGGTGACCGCCGCGAACGGCGAACGGTCGGTGCGGTTCGCCACGGTCGCGCTGCCATCTGATCGCAGGTGGTAGCAGACGCCGTCGAGGATGACCATTTCGCCGTCGAGACGGTTGAAGGTGCCGAGGCCGAAGTCGCCGTGGCGCAACAGTTCCTCGATGGTGATGTCGCCGTCGTAGACGCCGTCGAGCAGCGCGCTCATGGTCGAGGACTGGAACACCTCGGCACTGCGCGGATCGCCGGTGACCGTCGTGCCGTGGTGGGCGATGACCTTGCGCGCCCACGTGACGAACTGGTCGAGGGTGCCGTGTCCTGATGTCATGGGGTGGCCGTCACTCGAAGCTGTCGTCGTGCAGGTGCGCGGCCAAGTCGGTGTTCCTGCTGTAGTCGACGGCGACGTCGATCACCGATGGTCCGTCTTCGCCGAGGGCCTGCGCCAGCGTGGAGGTGAACTCGTCGAGTGAGTCGACACGGTATCCGCGGGCGCCGAAGGCTGCTGCGTAATTGGTGATGTCGTAGTCACCCAGTTGCACGCCCGACTTTCGGCCGTACTTGAGGACCTCCTGAAAGCCGACCATGTCGTAGGTGTTGTCGCGCAGGATGACGTGCGTGAGGTTGAGGCCCAGTCGCGCTGCGGTTTCGAGTTCCTGGGCGGAGAACAGGAACCCGCCGTCCCCGGAGATGGACACGATGTGGGTGCCGGGGCGCACCAGCGCGGCGGCCATGGCCCAGGGCAGCGCGACGCCGAGGGTCTGTTGGCCGTTGGAGAACAGCAGCCGCCGGGGTTCGTAGACCCGGAAGTGTCGCGCCATGTAGATGTAGACCGAGCCGACGTCGCAGGCGATGGTGGCGTCGTCGTCGAGGTGTTCCCGTAGCGCCAGCACGACGGAGGTGGGGTTGAGTCCCGTTGCCGTGCCGGGGATCGCGCGTTCGGTGGTGTCGATGTCGGCGAGCGCCTGACGCTGACGGGCGATGTCGTCGACGTAGCCGTCGGCGAGTGTCATCCCGGACAGCAGCCGGGTGAGTTCGACGAGTGTGTCGGCGATGTTGCCGCGTAGCTCGCTGACGGGCTGGTAGTGGTTGTCGATGCCGGCGGGCAGGGAGTCGATGTGGACGACGGTGCGGGTCGGGTCGTCGTTCCACAGGCCCGGGTCGTATTCGACGGCGTCGTAGCCGATGGTGATCAGGACGTCGGCCTGGGCGACGAGGACGTCACCGGGTTGGTTGCGGAACAATCCGACGCGTCCCAGGTAGTGCGACTCCAGGTCTCGGGAGATGACGCCGGCGCCCTGGAACGTCTCGACGACGGGTAGCTCGGTGGCGGACACGAGAGCGCGCACCGCTGCACAGCTGTCGGGTGCCGCACCTCGAACGCCGACCAGGAGAACCGGGCGTTTCGCCGCCTTGATGAGGTCGGCGGCCGCGCGGATCCCGGTGATGGGTGCGCCGGCCAATGCCGGTACCGGGTGTCGCGTGGTGATGGCCGATTCAGTGGGGGCACTGAGCACGTCGGCGGGGAGCACCAGTGCGGCGGCGCCTTGCGGCTCGGTGAGCGCGGCGCGGAAGGCGCCGACGGTGGCCTCGGCGGCGTTGTCGGCGTCGTTGACCTCGCCGGTGTGTTTGGTGACCGTCGTGAGGAACGCGGCCGCGTCCATCGATTGGTGGGTGCGCTTGAGGCGGTCGGCCCGGCCCACGGCGCCGCACAGGGCGACGACGGGATCTTGCTCGGTGTTGGCGGTGAGCAGTCCGGTGGCCAGGTTGGTGGTGCCGGGGCCGGAGGTGACCAGCACGACACCTGGTGTGCCGGTAAGTCTCCCGATGGCACCGGCCATGAAGGCTGCGTTCTGTTCGTGGCGGCACACGATCAGTTCGGGCCCCCCGTCCACCAGAGCGTCGTAGACGGCGTCGATCTTCGCCCCCGGCACGCCGAACACGTAGGGCACCTCGTAGGCGGTGAGCACGTCGACGATGCGCTGGGCGCTGCGGGTGGAGCGGTCGCTGGTCATGTGTCGTCCTTCGTCGTGTGAAGTCGGGGTGCGGGGGCGTCCGGGACTACTCGGCGTGTCGGCCCGCGCTGCTCGCCGAGAGGTGTTCCGGGGATTCACTGCAGCCTTGCTTGGACGGTGCCGATGCGTCCAATTGGTTCTTCGAGGTCACTCCATAGGCGAGACCTATGCGTCCGAATCCGTTGTGTTGCCGAGGGACCGGAGTCGCCGCCCCTCGGCGGGCAGTCGGAATCATGTACACACCTGGCCTGAAGTCTCCTCCACGTTCACCGTGGTGTTCCACAGCGCGAGGAATGCACGCAAGGGCGCAGACGCGGGAATGTCGTTGCGCCAGACGAGCATCTTCTCGAAGTCGATCTGCGGGGCGATCTGCCGGATGGTGAGGCCGCAACCGATGAGGGCGGGATCGCAGCGGGAGCTGAGCGCCACTCCAAGTCCTTGCTGGGCGAAGGAGACCTGCAGGCGTACGTCGTTGGCCGCACAGTTGACCAGGACTTCGGTACCGGACGCTGCAGCAACCCGGTCGATGCTGGCACGCAACGCGCTGGTGCGCGGGTAGGTGATGATCGGATGGCGGGCCAGCTCGCTGAGTTCGAGCGGGTCACCGTCACCGAGTGGGAACACACAGGGGTCGAACACCGCGACGATCTCGTCCACGAACAACGGCGAGGTGCTGATCGAGGCCGGCAGCGCATCGACGGGCCGGGCGATCACGGCTGCGTGCAGCTGGTTCTGCAGCACCATGTCCAGCAGTGGCTTGCTGGTGGCCTCGGAGACGATGATGTCGATGCCGGGGTACTCCTTCCGAAGCGCGCCGAGCAACACCGGGGTCGTGGTGTGTTCCACCCCTCCTCCCGTCCCGATCCGGAACTCGCCGCGCAGCAGACCGGCACGTGCGGAGAACTCTGCCTTGGCGTCGTTGGCGGCCTGAATGCACAGCCGTGCATAGGGCAGCAGCACCTGACCGGCGTCGGTGAGCGCCGTGGTGCGCTGAGTCCGGTCGAACAGCGCTTCGCCGAGTTCGCGTTCGAGCCCCTGAATCTGCGCGCTGATCGAGGGCTGGGTGATGAAGCACTTCTGGGCGGCCCGGGTGAACGAGCCCTCGTCGGCCACCGCGACGAAGTACTCCAGGGTCCTCAGCTCCATGAACCGACACGATGCCCGATGATCATGACTGGCGGCTACTCATACGGCAAAGATTCCTGGTAGCGGGGGGCCGCGATGTTCCTGGGGGTTTGCCGACACGTCAGCCGAGGGCTCGCACGATCTCCCGAATCGTATCGACGACCACGGCAGGCTGAGACAGCATCACCAGATTGGAGGAGTCGACCTCGCGGATCGCGGCACCGGCACGCTCGTAGCCGAAGTGCTGAACCTGCGGGAGGATTCCGCGATCGGCGGTGCACAGGACCGCCCAGGTCGGGCGAGCCCGCCAGGCCGCCGTCGTGGCCGGCTCGGCGAACGCAGCGGCGGCCACGGGCCGCTGCGACACGGCGAGCACCGACGCAACCCCGGGATCGACGTCAGCGGCGAGCACCGAGGCGAACTCCGAGGGGTCAACCGACACGTCGATCCCGGCGACGGAGTGCTCGGTGGCCGGAAACGGTGTCTGGATCAGTGCGTCGGGAAGGTCGGAGTCCGGGAACCGGCCTTGGAGCTGCGCGATGCTTTCGCCCTCGGCCAGCGCGTATCCGGCGAGGTAGAGCAGCGCCGCGACGTTGGACGCGGTGCCGGCTTCGGTGATGACCGCTCCACCATAGGAATGGCCGACCAGCAACACCGACCCCGCGATCGTCTCCACGAAGGCACGGACCAACGCGGCGTCTCCGATCAGGCTGCGGTTCGGCACGGCGACGGCGACCACGGGGATGCCAGAGTCCAGAAGTCCCTTCGTGACCGGCTGGTAGGACGAGGCATCGGTGAAGGCTCCGTGCACGAGAACCACGGTCGGGGTGGGCATCACGGACACGCTCCGATGAACGACGAGTGAACGCTCACAGCGTGACGGGCCAATTCGTCAGCGTCCAATCGTGTTTGGCGATGCGGTCATAGGCGCAGCCAATCCAGGTCCCCATCGGCGCAGCCGATGGTAGCCCGTGGCGATTCCTATTGGACGCCGAACTGGTCGAGACGTGAAGCTTCGATGAACCCAGGGAGCCGGTGCCGCTCGGTGGTCCGCAGGCAGCCAAGCCCGCGCCGCGTTCGAGAGGGCTCGACCGTCGACGAGAGAAGGAAGGGTCAGATGAGCGTCACCGTGATCGAGTACGTCCTCGGCAGGCTGCACGACGTCGGCGTCAACGACGTCTTCGGCGTGCCGGGGGACTACGCGTTCCCCCTGCACGACGCCATCGTCGCGCATCCCGACATCAGCTGGATCGGCTGCTGCAACGAACTCAACGCCGGCTATGCCGCCGCCGGGTACGCCCGCGTCCACGGCGTGGGTGCGGTCACCACCACCTACGGGGTAGGGGAACTCAGCGCGATCAGCGCGGTCGCCGGTTCCTATGCCGAGAACCTGCCGGTCTTCCACCTCGTCGGGATGCCCACCCTGGCTACCCAAGCCAACCGGTCACCGGTGCACCACACCCTCGGCAACGGAGAGTTCGACCTGTTTCGGTCGATGGCCGACACCGTCGTGGGCGCCAGCGCGATCATCACTCCGGCCAACGCCGTCGCCGAGACCGAGCGTCTGATCGCCGAAGCCCTCTACAACCGGCGTCCCGTGTACATGGCCCTGCCCTCCGACGTCGTCGACAAGCCGATCCTCGCGCAGTCGGACCCCTTGCCCTTGCCGGTCAGCGATTCGACGGCACTGGTGGACGCGACCGACGCGGTGGTCGGTGCGGTGGATGCCGCGTCGACGGCGTGCGTCCTGCCCGGAATCCTCCTGGACAGGTTGGGGCTGCGGGAGGTGGCCCAGCAGTTCGTCGAGGCGGCGGATCTGCCGTTCGCGACCATGTTCGCCGACAAGTCCGTTCTCGAAGAAGATCACCCCAACTACGTCGGTATGTACGACGGCCGACTCATGGACCCGGCCGTCCGCGAGTTCGTCGAAACGTGCGACGTCGTCGTGGCGTTCGGCACGATGGCGACGGACTTCAACACCGGCGCCTTCACCGCCAACCTCGACGCCGACAAGATCGTCAAGATTGACCTGCACAGCACGCGTGTGGGGTCGACCGTCTACCAGGGCGTCGAGATGGCCGACCTTCTCCGCGCACTCGCCGGGCGGTCGTGGAGCACCCGTCAACGCGGCGGTCCACGGCCCGAGCAACTGGGCCCGGTATCCGGCTCCGGTGCCGATCCGATCACCGCGGACGCGCTGTACCCGCGATGGGCTGACTTCTTGCGGCCCGACGACATCGTCATCGCCGAAACCGGCACGTGCTCCATGGGATTGGCGTTCGCACGGCTCCCGCGCGGTGCACGGTTCCACAACCAGACCCTGTGGGGCGCCATCGGATGGGCCACCCCGGCAGCATTGGGGGCGGCCGTCGCCGCGCCGGACCGGCGGCTGGTCTTGTTCACCGGGGAAGGCTCCCACCAGCTGACGGCCCAAGAGATCGGCCAGTTCCACCGCCTCGGATTGAAGCCGATCATCTTCGTGCTCAACAACAACGGTTACCTCATCGAGCGGATGCTGTGCACCGACCCCGACATCGCCTACAACGACGTCGCGCCGTGGAACTACCCCGAACTCCCGCACGCACTGGGATGCAACGACTGGTTCACCCCGCGGGTGACTACATGCGCCGAACTCGACGCCGCACTCGCGACCGCCGCCGAAGGCACCCGGGCCGCCTACATCGAGGTGATGACGGGGACCTACGAGGTGCCCCCACTCGTCCAGAAGCTGCACGAGAACGTCAAGACGCTCTACAACACGGGCTAGCGCGAGGCGTGTCGATGGGAAGCCGAAGGACCGCGAACCCGTGATCTCCGACGCTGCCGTCATTACCCGCTAGCCGGAAGGGGCAACTGCCGCCACCGGGCTGTCGACCAGTACGCGATCGGGGTTGGCTCGAGTCACGACATTCGGCCGGCACAACAGAAGGGGATCGACATGACCACCCGCGTGATCGTAGGAATAACCGGGGCCAGTGGCACGGCGTACGGCGTGCGTCTCCTGGACGTGTTGCGCGAAGAGCCGGACGTCGAGACGCATCTGGTGATGTCCCAATCTGCTCGCAGGACACTGCATTACGAACTCGACATGACCGCCCACGAGATCGAGGAACGCGCCGACGTCGTGCACAAGCCCAACGACATCGGTGCCTCGATCGCGTCGGGATCGTTTCGCGCTCACGCCATGGTCGTCGCCCCCTGTTCGATGAAGACCGTAGCCGGCATCGCGACCTCCTACTCCGACAACCTGCTGCTGCGCGCCGCCGACGTCATGCTCAAGGAGCGACGCCGCCTGGTTCTGCTGGTTCGCGAGACACCTCTGCACCTCGGACACCTGCGCCTGCTCACCCAGCTCGCCGAGATCGGCGCGATCATCATGCCCGCGGCGCCGGCGTTCTATCAGCGGCCCGAGACCATCGACGACCTGATCGACCAGACCGTCAACCGCGTCCTGGACCTCGCCGACGTCGAACTGCGCCGAGACCTCTTCCCCCGCTGGACCGGCGGACAGCCGGCACCCGATCCGCACCACGAGCCCGAACTCGTCCGTCCCGTCCGCTGACCGCCGATACCGATTCCCGAGGAGCGCACAGCACATGTCCGCACGCGTCGACCGCAACAAGATTCCCCGCAGCTACCGCGAGTACCTGGCCCTGATGAAGGACATGGGTGAACTCGTAGAGATCGACGATGAAGTCGACTGGAACCTGGAGATGGGGGCGATCTTCCGCCACTCCGCCGAAACATGCGCTCCCATGACGGTGTTCAACCACGTCAAGGACGCCGCGCCCGGATTTCGTGCGGCCGACTGGGGCATGGGCAAGAGTGGTCACCCCACCCAACCGTGGCGCCGGCTCTCCGCCATGCTCGGACTGCCGCCCGAGACGCCCCTGATGGAGATCCAAGCCGCCTACATCGAGGCCAAGGAGAACGGTCGCTCCTACCCGCCCAACGTGGTCGACGCCTCCCAGGCGCCGTGCAAGCAGAACAAGTGGACCGGCGATCAGATCGACCTCAACAAGATCCCTGCGCCGCTGGCCCACGACGGCGACGGCGGCCGGTACCTGCAGACCGCGGGCCTCAACATCGCCCAGACCCCCGACGGAAAATGGACCAACTGGTCCACCAACCGCGCGATGATCCTCGACGCCCAGACCATGACGGGCCAATGGTGGCCCAAGCAGCACAACGGGATGATCTGGAAGATGTGGCGCGACGAGGGCAAGGACATGCCGTGGGCGTGCGCACTCGGTGTGAGCCCGGTCGCCTCCACCCAGGCCGCCTCCCGCATCCCGGCGTGGGTCGACGAATACGATATGGCCAGCGCACTTCTCGGCGCACCGCTGGACATGGTGAAGTGCGAGACCAACGACATCCTCGTCCCCGCGGACGCCGAGATCATCATCGAGGGCGTCATCGAATACGGCACCCAGGAGCCCGAGGGTCCCTTCGGCGAATACCCGGGCTACCTACCCGACGAGACCACGATCTTCCCCCGGCAGAAGGTCACCTGCGTGACGTTCCGCGACAAGCCGATCCTGCCGATGTCGATCCCCGGAGTGCCGATCGACAACTGCCACGTCACCATGGGGTTCTTCATCTCCTCGGACTCGGTGGTCACCCTGCAGAAGGCCGGCCTGCCGATCATCGACGGCATGTATCTGTTCGAGGCCGCCATCCTGTGGTTCGTGGTCCGCGTCCCGAAGGATTGGCACGACCGCACCGGCTGGACGCTCGACGACTTCATGAACCGCCTGGGCAACACGTTCTGGACCGACCACGTCGGCGACACCGTCACCAAGATCCTCGTGGTCGACGAAGACATCGACCCCTCCGACGTGAAACAGGTTGTGTGGGCGTTCGCCTCGCGCAACCACCCCACGTTCACCACCTACCTCTTCCCGGAACTTCGCGCCTTCGGCGACGGCATCGAGTCCTACCACACCACCCGCGAACTCTCCGAGGACAAGGGGACCTCGCTGGTGATCTACGCCTGCCTGGAGAACGCCGACCGGGTCGGACGGCCCGAGAAGCGGGTGATGTCCTTCGACGAGAACTACCCCGAACCCGTCAAGCAGAAGGTGCTCGACAACTGGGAGCGCTGGGGCTTCGCCGCTCCGTGACCGGCGCGCTGACCGGGCTCTGAGGCGCGTTCGGTAGGTGTTCGCCACCTGCCAACGCATTCAGTCGAACCCCCGGAGGCAGATCCGCTGCCGGATTGAATAACGGTGGCGTTATCCAGGGCGGTGTGGTTGAGTCTGGATAACGAACAAGTTATCCAGGCGGTCGTCTCCGGAAGCCGCTGCGTGGGGAGCCCCCAGTGCCCGACAGCGCATCGAAGGAGCAACCGTCCATGGTCAAGCGATACGCGATCAACGATCACCCCACCGTCGTCAACGCCCGGAAGAACCGGACGGTCGCGCCCCGGGCGGCCGAGCCACTCGATGCGGAATGGCTGCGGCAGATCGCACTGGACGCAGGCGCCGACGACGTCGGCTTCGTCGAGATCGAACGACCCGACATCGCCGATCAGCGAGCGGATCTCGACGCCGCGCTGCCCGGCGTCCAGACCCTGGTCAGCTTCGTCCGTCGCATGAACCGCGAGAGCATCCGGACGCCGGCACGATCGATCGCCAACCTCGAGTTCCACCACACCGGCGACGACACCGACGAGATCGGCCGACACCTGGCGACGCGACTGGAGTCGGTGGGGGTTCGAGCCATCAACCCGGCGATGGGCTTCCCGATGGAGATGGACGAGTTTCCCGGCAAGACGTGGGTGGTCAGCCACAAGCCGGTGGCCGAGGCGGCCGGGCTCGGACGAATGGGCATCCACCGCAACGTCATACATCCCAAGTTCGGCAATTTCATCCTGCTCGGCACCGTGCTGGTGGATGCGAAGGTCACCGAGTACTCCACGCCGCTCGACTACAACCCCTGCCTGGAATGCAAGCTCTGCGTCGCGGCCTGCCCGACCGGTGCCATCGCTCCGGACGGTCACTTCGACTTCTCGGCGTGCTACACCCACAACTACCGGGAGTTCATGGGCGGCTTCGGTGATTGGGTGGGCCAGGTCGCCGACAGCAAGAACGCCGACGACTACCGCTCGAAGGTGCCCGACAACGAGACCGCGTCCGTGTGGCAGAGCTTGTCCTTCGGCGCCAATTACAAGGCCGCGTACTGCATGTCGGTGTGCCCGGCGGGCGACGACGTCATCGGCGCCTGGCTCGACTCGCCCAAGACCCATCTCGCGGAGGTGGTCCGACCCCTGCAGCGCAAGGAGGAAACGGTCTACGTCATCAAGGGATCGGATGCGGAGGAGTACGTGAACCGCCGCTTCCCGGACAAACACCCGAAACACGTCGGTCAAAGCCTGCGGGCCAGGAGCATCGACGGCATGGTCGACGGCTTGCCGCTGATCTTCCAGCGGGAGCAGACCAAGGGCGTGACCACGACCTACCACTTCAGCTTCACCGGGAACGAGACACGCCAGTTCACGGTGCGCATCGACGACCGCGAACTCGACGTCCGGGACGGCCACCACGGCCGGCCCGATCTGAGGGTCGACGCCGACGCGAAGACCTGGCTCCGCTTCCTCGACAAGCGATCGGTGTTGCCGTTCGCCTTGCTGAGCCGCCGCATCAGGCTGCACGGCTCACCGAAACTGTTGCAGGCCTTCGGCCGGTTCTTCCCCTCGCAGTAAGCGCCACCGACCGGAAGGAGGCCGTCGATGCCCCACGTCATCACCCAAAGCTGTTGCAAGGATGAATCGTGCGTGTCGGTCTGTCCGGTCGACTGCATCCGTCCCGCCAGGGGCGAAGCCTTCACGGACACCGCGATGTTGTTCATCGACCCGCAGACGTGCATCGACTGCGGGGCCTGCAAGGACGTCTGCCCGGTCGACGCCATCCACCTCGACACCGACCTGCCGGCATCGCTCAAGCGGTTCGAGGAGATGAACGCCGACTACTTCCTGGCCCATCCACTCCAATCCGACTTCACGTCCGAGATGCCCGCTCACACAGCGGTTTCAGCTGGCACGCTGCGGGTCGCCATCGTCGGTGCCGGTCCAGCGGCGTGCTATGCGGCGGCCGAACTCCTCGAAACCGACGGCGTCGAGGTAAGCCTGTTCGACCGGCTGCCGACGCCCTACGGTCTCATTCGCGCCGGCGTGGCACCCGACCACCAGGACACCAAGTCCGTGGTCCGGGTCTTCGAACGTGCGTTGCAGGACGAGCGACTCGCGTGCTTCCTCAACGTGGAGGTGGGGCGGGACGTCTCTCACGACGAGCTGATGGCGGACCACCATGCCGTCGTGTACGCGGTCGGGGCCTCGGCGTCACGGGTTCTCGGAATCCCTGGCGAGGACCTCCCGGGGAGTGTGGCGGCCGCCGACGTCGTCGGCTGGTACAACGGGCATCCTGACCACGCGCATCACGACTTCGACCTGAGCGGTCGGCGTGCGGTGATCATCGGAAACGGCAACGTCTCGCTCGACGTGGCACGGGTGCTGCTCCTCGACGAGGGCGCCTTGACTGAACGATCAGACGCGGCCGACCACGCATTGGCCGCGCTGTGCAGCAGCGTCATCGAGGAAGTAGTCATCCTCGGTCGCCGAGGACCGAGGCATGCCGCTTTCTCGATGAGTGAGTTCCTTGCTCTCGGTTCACTTCCCGGTGTCGACGTCGTCATCGACGAAGGCGACCTCGAACCCGAACCCGGGGACGACGTCGAGACCCGGTGGAAGCTGAAGGCCATCCGGGAGTTCGCCGACCGACCCAGCGGCCGGAATTCCAAGCGGATCGTCTTCCGATTCAACACGGCACCGGCCCGCATCCGCGGGACCGATCGTGTGACCGGTCTCGACGTCACGACGCCGGCCGGCGTGGAGGCCATCGAGGCGTCGTTCGTCATCCGATCGATCGGATACCGGGGGAGGCCCGTCACCGGGCTGCCCTTCGACGACGATGCCGCCATCATCCCCAACGATGGCGGCCGCGTCCTCGACCAGCAAGGTGCCCCGGTGGCGGGTACCTACGTCACGGGATGGATCAAGCGGGGCCCGAGCGGCGTGATCGGCACCAACCGGGCGTGCGCGAAACAGACCGTCGACCGGCTGTGGTCGGACTTCGACGCGGGCCGTCTGACCATCGACGAGCCGCGGGCCGTCGACGTGCGGCGGCTGTTGGCCCAGCGCGGCGCCGCATCATTGGACTGGAGCGCGTGGCAGCGGATCGATGCCGCTGAGGTCGGCGCCGGCGCAGCGGCTCATCGTCCGCGCCGCAAGATCACCACTCGGTCGGAGCTGATGACCGTCGGATCCGGGTAGCGCGTCAGTCGAAGCTGAACGTGGGCTGGACCTCGATGTGGGCGGACGGCGTGCTGGGACGGTCGTCGTCTGCGGTGACGCGTACCCGCACCGGCTGACCGGTGCGGGAGTCGACGAATCGCAGCGGGGGCGAACCCTCTTGGAGGTGTGCATCACCCCACTGCGTGATCGCCATGAACATCGGCAGCAGGTCTTCACCCGCCTCGGTGAGCCGGTACTCGTCGCGGACGCGCGCGCCGGGATCCTGATACGGGAACCGGGCGACGACACCTGCAGACTCCAGCTGCTTGAGGGCGCGCGACATCGCAGGCGCCGACGTGTCGATCCGGTCGACGAAGTCCTCGAATCGGGTTGTGCCGTAGAAGCATTCCCGCAGGACCAGGAAGGTGGTCTTGGTGCTGAGGAGGTCGAGCACCTTGGCCACGGAACAGTGCGCCGTCCCGCGCCACCGGTCGCGGTCGGTCAGTTGATCGTCCAACGTCATCGACATGGCACCATTGTAACTAACGATGGCATTACCCAGAAGTGACTGGGTCGCCCACCTGAGGTCACTGCAAAGGCTCGGGGGTGAAGGTGACGTCGACTCCGCCGACGGTCATCGTCACCTGACCCTCCATCACCATCACCTGCGCCGCGACCCGTCGGTCGACGGTGTGAGCCAACTCCTGCACCGGCTCGTGCGGTATCCGGACCACGGACAAATTCGCCAGGCCGGCCACCTTGGGGCCGACGGTGCGCCACCACGTGGCCACTCCGGCGGCGAATGGATACAGCAGCACCTGATCGGCCTGGCCGGCCGCCTTGCCCAAGGCGCGTTCATCGGGCTGGCCGACGGTGATCCATTCCAGGATTCGGCCCGTGTAGTCAGCCAGTCGCACGTCCGGCACGCCAGGTGTGGACAGTCCCGCTCCGAACGTGAGCTCGCCGTCGACGTCGCCCAGCCGGTGCGCGCGCAGCCCGAAGGCCAACAGACGCAGGACCATCCGCTCATCGGTCTCACTGGGATGGCGGGCCACTGTCAGCGTGTGATCAGCGTAGTAACCGTGGTCGACGTCGGAGACGCCGAGCTCGACCTTGAACACCGTTGCAGAAAGGGCCACGCCACAGTGTCCACCCTGGTGGTGTGCCTCGAGCAGTCAGGTCGTGGCGCTGGTCGCCGACCGAGTCGCTGCCTCACACCGCGGCCGGCATGCACGTCAGGAACGAAGATCACCTGTGCGGTACTCGCTCAGCGCGGTGGTCCGACGGGTGAGTTCGACGAACATCGGCTCGTGACCGGGATCGGCGTCGACCGCCGCCCAGAGGCGGTTTCGACCGGCGGCCGAAATAGGCAGGCGGGCAGGGTCGTCGACGACGGACAGCAGCGCGTCGAAGTCCTGCGCGGAGGCGCGCAACGGCCTCGGGTTTGATTCATCCAACGCGCGCTTCACGACGGCGGCCATCGGCCCGATCTCGAACAGACGCAGCGCGGTCTCGTAATCTCCGCCGAGGATGTCGGTCAAGTCGAGCGCTTCGCGAAGCCCCACTTCGGCGGCCATGACGAAGGCGTTGGTGATCAACTTGTACTTCACGCCGGCGCCGGCCGAACCCACTCGCTGCACGCGGCCCAAGGAGGTGAGAACGCCCTCCGCCTGGTCTACGGCCGCGGGATCGCCGCCGACGAGAAACGTCACGGACCGCTCCCTGGCGTACTTCACCCCGCCGACGATCGGCGCATCGACCACGTTCTGTGGCGATGCAGCATCACCACGGACGGCGGCGATCGCGGCCGGCGTCGTCGTCGAACACACGACGACCACGGCGTCGGGTTGCAATCCCGCCAGGATGCCGTCCGGACCCGAGTGGGCCGCGGGGATGTCATCGGACATCACCAGGCTCAGCACCACGTCGGCGTGGCGGGCGGCGTCCGCCGGCGACGACGCGGCCCGTGCCCCGTCGGCCTCCGCGGCCTTCATCCGTTCCGGGTTGGGGTCGTACGCCCAGACCTGATGTCCGGCGGCGACGAGATGCGCAATCATCTCCGAGCCCATGTCCCCGACACCTACTACGCCTACCGATGACATCAGCTTCATCCTCACTCGCGAAAGTCGTTCGTTAGAGCCGTATTGGCAGCAGCCGTTGGCTGCGTAGATGAAGCGTAAGCGCGCCTGGAATCGGTGGCATTGCTGCTAGCAGGAGCACTCGTCGGCCGCTAGCCCCAAGCGGATCACCGATGACATGGCGCTGGTGCGGTTGTCGATGAAGGCAGCCACGGCCGTGATCGTCGCCCAGTGCAGCGCGGCCTCTCGGTCGCCGGCGGATGCACCAGACGGTGCGCACGGCTGCCCCGAATCCTCGACGTGGCAGCACGGACGGCCGGGCTTCATATCGGTGGTCATGGTCGCCTCGTGTTCTCCGCGCGAGTGAACTCCGGAAGGAGTGTCGCCCGTGGATCGGGCGATGAGACAACCATCTCGCTGTGGCGGCGCGGAGTCTGTCGGGTGATCGGTGGACGAGCCGGTGGAGACGTCTGTCCGC
Source organism: Mycobacterium sp. PTI7 (assembly GCF_056679845.1). Lineage (NCBI taxonomy): Bacteria > Bacillati > Actinomycetota > Actinomycetes > Mycobacteriales > Mycobacteriaceae > Mycobacterium > Mycobacterium sp. PTI7. The sequence continues at coordinate 4,862,465 of NZ_CM155252.1, read as the reverse complement.
CAGGTGGGGGATGTCGTGAGTAGGCCGGTTGGGGACACTGCGGATGTGGTCGCCAGGACGGCCCAGGCGTGTGACATGTCGATGACGTGATGCCTGCCGTTTTCTGGACGCTCGAGCCCGCGATGACGGTCGCGCTTATTCTGTCGGCAATGAATCTCGACGAGACGGTCGCAGTTCGTCTCATCGGCGAGGTGCGGGTCACGCACCGTGGGCGCGTGGTCTACCCGCGGGTGGTCGGTGGTGCGCGCTGCGTCGAGGTTCTCGCCTATCTGGCCGTGAACCGGAATCGCGAGATCCCGCAGGACGAACTCGCCGGTCTGCTCTGGCCGAAGACTCGACCGCAGTCGTGGAACTCGGCGCTGCGCGGTGTCCTCTCGCGGGTGCGCGACACCATGGAGTTGGCGTCGCTACCCGCGGGCAGCGTGCGATCACGCGGCGGCTACGTCCGGCTGTCGCTACCCGACGGACTAGTGACGGACATCGAACTGGTCCGCCGCTACTGCGCTGCGCCCGGTGACGATCCATCCACTGCGGTCGCGGATGCCCGGCGCGCGCTGGCCACCACTGCCGAACCCGCGCTGGTCGGCGCCGCCGGCGCATGGGCGGACAAAGTTCGCACCGAACTGGAGCAGCTGCGTCGGCGAGCGTTCGAGATCGATGCGAGCGGATCACTCACCCTGGGCGAACCCGGTCGCGCGATCGCCGCCGCGGAGGGCCTGCTGGCGCTCGACCCGCTGCGCGAGAGCGCCTACCGGACGGTGATGAGCGGATACCTGGCCCTCGGTGAGCGGGGACTCGCACTGCAGGTCGCTGCCCGCTGCCGCCGCATCCTCCAGGAAGAACTCGGGGTGGCGCCGTCCGCCGACACGGAGGCCCTCTATCTCCGGATCCTCCGGTCCGACGAGCCCGGTCCCACCGCGCCGCATCCTGCGACCGACGACGACGACTTCATCGGACGCGGATCCGAATTGGTGGCCGTGACCGACGCGATCGGCCGCGCCGATCGGGGCCGGGGACAGTTCGTCGTCGTCACCGGCGAGGCCGGAAGCGGCAAGACCACGATCGCACTCGAGATCATGAAACGCGCCCGCGCGGCCGGGGCTCGAGTCCTGTTCGGTCGGTGCAGCGAAGAAGCCATCGTGCCGTTCGAGCCGTTCGTCGAGGCCGTCGGTCGGGAGTTGGACACGCTGGCCACGACCGAGACGCGAGAGTGGTTGCAAGCCAACGGTACCGACATCCTTCGTCTCGTGCCGACCGCAGCGCGACGCCTTGGGATGAAGGCGCCTGATCGGACCGAGGTCGATGAGCGCGCCGTCGTCATGACCGCGGTTCTCGACTGGTTGACCTCCTCGATCGGGCCGGGACCCACGATCTTGATCATCGACGACCTGCACTGGTCATCGGCCGCCACGCTCGCGGTCCTGCGGTATCTGATCCATGCATCCGAGCAGAGCAGGTTGTGCGTGGTCGCCACGGTCCGCGACGAGTACGCCGATCACGCCGACCTCCGCGCGACGCTGTTCGCGCCGACCCGGACGAGTGGAGTGCAACGTCTCCATCTCGGCGGGTTGAGTTTGGCCGAGGTCGGCGCGTTGGTCGACGCAGCGGACACGACACTCGATCCGGCCACCCTGTACGAACGCACCGACGGACTCCCATTGTTCGTGGTCTCGCTGATCAACTCGAACGAGGCCGGTTCCGTCGGGACGTTTCCCGCGTCGATCGCCGAATCGGTCGCACAGCGCGAACGCCTACTGCCGCCCGCGGCCCTGGCTCTACTGCAATCGTTCTCGGTGGTGGGGCTGGTCTCGCCGCGTCTGGTGCTGCGTACCGTCGCAGACGATCTCGACGACATCGCGTTCGCCGACGCGCTCGACGTCCTGGTGCGCAACCGGCTGGTGATCGAAACACCGTCGGGCGACGAGATCCGGTTGCGGCATCCCCTGGTTCAGGAGGCGGTCTACGCCGGCATCGGTGGCCGCCGCCGCGCACAGCTACACACCCGCGTGGCGCTCGTGATGGAACGTCTCGGCGTCGCCTCCGGCGCCGAGGACTACTCGCGACTCGCGTACCACTTCAGTCGCGGACTCGACGCCGAACGTTCACGCGCAGCCGACTTCTCCAGGAGAGCCGGTGACAGCGCCATGTCGATCGGCGCCTATGAGGATGCCGTGGTGTTCTACACGACCGCTACCGAACAGTTGGCTCCGCGAGGGGACTCCGCCGCGCGCTGTCGTCTCCTCGTCGATCTCGGTCGGGCGCAGCGCAAGGCCCGTGACGCAGCCTTTCGTCCCACCCTGTTCGAGGCGGTCTCGATGGCCAAACGCCTGGGCGACATCGATCTACAGGTGGCCGCGACGCTGGCGAACGACCAGCCGGGCACTCTCTACGCCCACCTTCACTACGATCACGAACGGGTCGAGACCCTGTACGACGCGCTCCACGTCCTCGAATCCGAGGGACGCGGCGACGGGTCCGCCGCCGCTCTTCTGTTGTCGCAGTTGGCCATCGAGTCGGTCTGGGTGGCAGAGTCCAGCGCCCTGCGTGACCTGCTCGCCCGATCCACCGCGTCGGCGCGGCGGTGCGGGGACAAAGATGCGCTCGTCGCCGGCCTGTTCGCGGTTCTGATGGTTCTGCGGGTGCCGTCCTGCGCCGAGTTGCGCAAGGAGGCGTACGTCGAGTTGATGGCGCTTCTGGACGAGTGGCCGGCGCGACGCGTCGACGCCCTCGTCTCGGTGTGGATCGCGCGTCATCAGATCGAGTACGGACATCTCGCCGCCGCGGCCCAGACCCGGTCCGCCCTGACCGTGGCGCGGGTATCGCGTGATCCCGAGTTGGCCTGGTTGGTGCGCAACATCGACTTCGCGATCGATCTGGCAGCCGGACGTCTCGAGCACTGCGACGTGAGGTTCGATGGGCTACGCGACATTCCGGCGTCGCCCGCAGTCACCTATTCCTACGGGCGATTGATGGGGCAGCTGTTCACCCTGCGGGCGTTGCGCGGTGACATGAGCGAGGTCGTGTCGGCGGCGGACGGCATCACCGAACGCTTCGACGTCGCCATCTATCGCCCGATTCTGGCGACCGCGCACGCCGACGTGGGAGACGTCGCCGCCGCGGTGGAGCTCATCGGATGGTACGACCGGCGGCGTATCGGTGAGATCCCGGTCGACAACCTGTGGTTGGGCACGATGGCCGCGATCGGCCGGGTGGCCGCGCAAGTGAGCAACGTCGAGGTCTGCGCCATGATCTACGACCTGCTCGCCAACTACGCGGGTGAAAACACGATCTCGTGGGCGTCGGTCTACGGCGTCGTCGATCATCACCTCGCAGAGCTGGCGATCGCACTGAGCCGATACGACGTGGCCGCCACGCATCTCGACGACGCCTTCGCCGAGCACGAGCGACGCGGCTTCGCGGGCTGGCTATCCGAGACCGCCTACCTCGCCGCGCTTTTGGAGACCAGAAGGATCGGGCGGCCATCCGAGCCGACCATCGCGCGCGCACGGCGGCTGGCCGACGACGTCGGTGCAACCGCGGTGCGCCGCCGCATCGACGCCATCCGCGCGACCTAGAGAATGTTGTCGGTGTACGGCGGCAGCCACCCGGGCTCGTCGGGCAGCACGGTGGCGGGCGTCACCGGGTAGGTCTGCTGATTGTCGATGGACTCGGGAGTCCAGTGGCCGTTGCAGCTGTAGATGGTGTTCTCCGACAGGCCGGAGTCGGTGTCGTAGTGATCCAGGCAGGACGACGAGCTGTAAGAGGCCGGGAACCAGATGGTGCGGGTGCGCTGCCAGGAGCCGTCCGGCTGCTGCGGGCCGTCGCAGACCTTGCGACGTTCCATGCCGAAGGCTCCCCAGTGAATCGTTTCGCAGCCCATGCTGGGGCCGGGGGTGAGGCCGGGGTCGGCGTGGCCGACGGCGGGGGCGCCCAGTGCGATCAGTGCCGACGCGGCGGCGAGGACGGCTCCGGTTGCGACGCGGCGCTTCCGGCTGAAGGTGATGGTCATTCGTAGTTCCTTTGTCGAGGTTGGTCGTTCGAAGATGGCGCCCGGATCGGCGCCGTTACTGATCAGCCGTTGCCGGCGAGGGCGTCGAGCTTTCGTCCCCGGACGTACACCTCGGCGATCGAACTCTCGCGCAGGCCCATCAGCAGCGCGAAGAGGGTCTGGTCACGGGCGAGGTCGGCATCGTCGGCGCGATAGGCGTTGGCCAGCAACCCCTTCAGCGCGTCCTCCGGCTCGATGACGAGGAAGTCGGCTTCCTTGCCGGTGTCGAAGTTGCCGAAGCGGTTCTCCATGTCCAGCGCGCGGGCGCCGGCCAGGGTGCCGACGAACAACATCTCGGCGGGGTGCATCGAGACGCCGTCGTCGCCCGGTTCGGTGATGTGCTGCTTGAACGCATCACCGAGGACGCGGGAGATCAGCCATTCGTCGCCGCCACCGAAGTCGGTACCCGAGGAGATGTTCACCCCCGAGGCGACGGTTCGCTTCCACGGCATGGTGCCCGACCCGAGGAACAGCTGAGACACCGGGCAGTGCGAGATCGACGTGCCGGTCTCGGCCATCCGCTCGAGTTCGACGTCCTGGCAGTGCACGCAGTGCGCGAGGATGGTGCGCTTGCCGAGCAGGCTCTTGCCGCCGACCTTCGAGCCCGGGAGGAACTTCCCGTCGTAGGTGTCGAGGTACGAATTCACCTGGTACACCTCCTTGGTCGTGTCGACCTCGCCGGTGCCGGGGCGGTTGTTCTCGTTGAGGTGGCTGTGTACGTAGACCCCGCGGTCCTTCACCTCGTCGTACAGGTCGCCGAGGTTCTTCAGGGTCTCCGTGGTCACCGACAGCGAGAAGCGCGGGACGATCGCGACGTGCAGCAGCGCGGTGTCGACGTCGCCGGTGTCGGCGGCGTGCCACTTCTCGATCTCCGCGCGGGTGAGGCGGATGGCCTCCTCCTCGGACGTGATCAGCGGCTGCGCGGTCTCACCGCCGACGGTCTGGATGCCCCGACCGCTGACCACCCGCAGTCCGGCCTCCCGGGTGCGTTCGAACAGCGCGTCCTGGGCGTGGGGGAATGCCGACCCGAAGACCATCGCGGCGGTGGTACCCGCGGCGATGCGTCGATTGCAGAACTCGACGGCCGCCTGACCGGCGAACTCCGGATCGGCGAACTTGCTCTCCGAGGGGAAGATGCAGAGGTTGAGCCACTCGAGCAGTTGGCCGCCGCCGTAGGAGTCGCCGGCGTAGGTCTGCGGGAAGTGGATGTGGGTGTCGACGAAGCCCGGCAGCACGTAGCCGCCGCGGTGGTCGTTGACGGTCGTCGCGGCGTACTCACCGGGCAGCGAGTCGCGGTCACCGCAGAAGACGATGGTGCCGTCGTCGTCGACGACCAGGGCCCCGTCGGGAATGGAGACGAGCGCCTGAGCGGCCTCGGTCACCAGCGGGTTCCCTGCGATGTGGAAGACGTGGCCGAGATGGACCTGCGTCATGGATGCTCCTCGATTGTCGTATCTGGATCAGCTGGTTGAACAGAGCGTTTCGTGCCACCCGGACTGTCGAACGAGGTCAACACTGCCGTACCCGCGGCGTGTCGTCCGTCAAGTGATCGGTGGAGGGGCCGGTGGAATTCCCGTGTCCACCAATCGGTGGAGAAAGGGGACGGCGGGCATCATGAACCGTGTCGTCCCGTCGGTGTCGGTGAGTCCCCGGCCGGGGCTTCCGCTTCGGCGGTTCGGCGCGTCGACGTCGCCCACAGGAGGAGCACCAGGGCCGCGACGCCGCAGACGACGTAGAGCCAGCCCAGCGTGCCCTGGTCGTTCTCGGGTAGTACGCCGACGGCGGCGAGCGCGACGCTGACGATCAGATAGCAGCCGGCGCTGGCGATGCCACCGACGAGCCCGAGGTTGCGGGTGAACAAACCCAGCGCAAGGCCGTACATCTGCGGGCACAGCACGCCGCATCCCGCCAGCGCGAGGGCGGCGCCGATGGTGAGTGCCCAGGCGTCGAGGCCGACGGTCAGCGCCGACACGACGAGTACGGCGGTGCCCGCGCCGAACAGGGCCAGCGCGCTGAACGCCAACCGCCGGGTGCTCGTACGGACCGCGAAGTAGCCGCACGCCAACTCGCCCAACAGGTTCGCCGCACCGACCGCGAGCGCGATGGCGCCGTAGGCCGCGGGCGCGAAACCCAGACCCTCCTGATAGAGGAACGGGCCCGCGACGCCGAACGCCAATTGGGCCGCTGCCAGCAGTCCGAACACGAAGACGAAGCATCCGAAGATCGGATTGCGCACCGTGTGAACGACCGACCGTGACGTGGCGCGCACCGCAATCGGCGTGCGGTTGCCGCGTTCCAGCGTCTCGGGCATGGCAGTCGCGACGAGGACCGCCACCAGCGCGGCGAGCACGGCGACGAGACCGAACACCACGCGCCAGGTCGTGTACTGCACCAGCACGCCGCCGACGGCAGGGGCGATCACCGGCGCCAGACCCCACGCCGCCCCGAGGATGCCCGACACCGAGGTGAGCTTGGCCCCGCGAAAGCAGTCCGCGGCAACGGCATAGGAGAGCACCATGCACGCGCACGCGGCAAGGCCCTGCAGGAACCTCGCGAGAAGGAGGAAGGTGACGTTCGGCGCGATGGCGCACAGCACGCTGGTGACGACCACCACCGCGAGGCACGTCAGCAGCACCGGTTTGCGACCCCACGCGTCGGCCATCACGCCCACCGGGATGAAGCCGATGGCGAGACCGAGCATGTAGACGGTGACGGTGCCCTGCAGCGCGGCCGGGGTCGAGGCGAGGTCGGTGACCATCTGCGGCAGTGCCGGGGTGTAGACGTCGAGTGGGATCTGGCTCAACGGGATGATGCACAGCAGGATCGCCACGATGTGGCGCGGCGGCCCCGATCCCGCTGTCACGGAAGCGTCCAGAACTTCACCGTGACGAGGTAGAAGATTACCGCCCACACCGCGTTGATCGCCAACACCAGGGCGAAACCCTTGACGTTGGTGAGGGGTTGGCGCGCGTTCTTGGCCGGCGACATCCAGAACCGCAGGATCGGGTTGCCGTAGAAGGGCATCGTCACGTAGCTCATCACGAAACTCGACAGCAGGTTGCCCACCAGCATGCCCAGCCACAGCGGCATGCCCAGCGGCGCGGTGAGCAAAGTGAGGAACACGACCGTGGGATACAGACCCATCCACACCGCGATCGAGGTCTTGAAGTCCGACGGTGGCGGCGCGTCGGTGTCGCCGTAGTCGAACCAGTTGCCGAACGCGTGGTCGATCCTGCGCATGGTGAAGTCGGTGAACCGGTCGTCGGACAGCAACTGCCGGCGACGATCCGACGTCAGCCACGCATCGAGGTGCTCGGCGTCGTCGAACTTGTAGCTGATCGTCCACTCGTCCTGCACGCCGGCGACCGGGCGGAAGACCTCCGACCCGCGGAACCCCGCAAACTCGCTCTCCGCCTGACGCACCTCGGCCTGCCAGTCGAGGAACTCCTCGACCTGATCGTCGGCAATCCGGTGGCTGACGACGACGCTGACCAACGTGTCGTCGACCTTGCCGTCCTGCGCGATCACCTGCTGCGTGCCGGGTCCGTCGAACAGGTCGGCGCCGCGGTCCAGGAACTCCTGACGGGTGGCGCTGTTGACCCAGTTCTGCATGTTGGCCACCGAGTCGAACCGGTAGACCACCACCCAGTCCGGTTCCGTCGCGGTCGGCCGGCGCAGGTCGACGCCACGGAAGCCGGGATAGCGGGCGGCCGCCGCGCCCAGGCCCTCCTGCCAATCGACGTAGTCGTCCTCGCGGCCGGCCCGCACGCGCTGACCGATCAGAAGCGTTGCGGCGCCGTCGCGCCGTTCTGGCGCGTCGGCCACCTGGATGTCGTTGGTCATGTCGTCCTTTGAGGGGGGTGCCGCCGAGAAGAGGTGATCGACGCCCTGCTACCCGTCGTCCCCGCCGCCGCTGTCGCCGATCACCGGCGGAAGCCCGCCGCCGTTCTCGCCGGGCATCGGCGGGTAATCGGGGTTGATTCCGCCACCGTTCTCACCGGGCATGGGCGTATACGTCGGGGCCAATATTCCGTCGTCCCCGTCGGGCAACGGCCGTGGCGGCACGATCACCGTCTGGGTGGCGGTACTCGGAATCACGTAGGTCGTCTCCGTCGGCGGGGCCGGCACGTACTCGGTCGTCGGAGCCGGCGCAACGGTCCGCGTGACCGTCTGCGATCCACCGGTCGGTCCCGGGGCGGCCGAACTGGACTGTGCAGTGGTCGGCGCCACCGCCGAGCTGGACGTCGACGGTGTGGTCGCCGTGGTCGCCGTGGTGGACGAGGTGGACGTCGTCGACGTGGTCGACGTGGTCGAAATCGGCTCCTCGCCACCGGTGAGCGAGACGAGCGCGTAGCCGACGACCGCGAGAGCGATCACGATGACGGCGATGGCGCCGAGGATGGCCGGCTTGCGGTACCAGGGGACGGATTCCTGCTCGTATTCGGCGTGCTCGCCGTAGTCCCCGTAGTCACCTAGGGAGGCGGTCGGCTCGCTCCACGCGGTCGGCTCGCTCGGCGGATGGTTGAGCGCCTGCGTCGGCTCGCTCTCCGGATGGGAAGGATCATTCGGGGGTCCGTCGGGACCTACTTCGCGCGCCACGCGGCAAACTCTAGAACCGGAATGCAAACATTTTGCACACGAGCGCTGGCGGCATAAACACGTGCGCTTCCGTCCGCATCACGGGCCGTCGGGCCGGACGCGCCAGCAAAGAGCGATTCTCGCTGCCACGCGTCGAGACGGAAGCCACTGTCGCGATCGCGCCCGTTCGACGACGTGACTCTCCAGTTCGGCGGAAGCTACTCGCGAGAGTTGCGTTGTGGCGAGGAAGTGCGAGTGAGCGTCTACGAAAAGCAACTCTCGCGATCTCCGCGTCGAGACGGAAGCCACTGTCGCGATCGCGCCCGCGCAACGACGTGACTCTCCAGTTCGGCGCAACACCCGCACACGAAGGAGGGGCACCCGCCGTAGCGGATGCCCCTCCTTGCGCGACTGACCTAGCGGCCGTTGCCCACGATCGACTGGGCGGAGCCGACGTTGCCCTGCTGCTGATTGTCGTGAATCCAGCTGTGGTGGTCGATGCCGGCGGAGGCCGGGGCTGCCAAGGCGAACATGGCGGCGGCGAAACCTGCGGCGATGGTGCTGGCGAATCCGAACTTCTTCATGGTCTTCCTCTTTCCCTCATTCGCTCTAGGTGAGCGTTCTGATGGGTATAACCGGCGGGTCAGATGGGTAATTTCCGTTGGCAGCGATTGTGCGGCGCATGGCAGTCTTCGAGCCCATCAGGCGGCGGGGTGCACGACCGGATGGCCACCACCCCGTCCCTCGTCGCCGAGGAGGCGCCGCAGGGTGCGTCGGCCTCTGTGCAGTCGCGACATCACGGTTCCCACCGGGATATCCAGCAGCACCGCGACTTCCGCGTACCGGAATCCCTCGACGTCGACGTAGCGAATCGCCGTGCGCTGCCCCTCGGGTAACGCATCGAGTGCGGCTCTGAGTCGATCGTCGCCGAGTGCTTCGAGAGCCGTCAGTTCGGCGGATGGCGAGGCGACCGACGATTGCCGCACCGCTGAGTTGAACTCCAGATCGGAGAGATGGCCGGTGAGCACCTCCGTGGGCCGCCGCTGCATGCTCCGGTAGCGGTTGATCCACGTCGTGGTCATGACGCAGAGCAGCCATGCCCTGATGTTGGTGCCTCGGGAGAACTGCCCGAAGCTGCGGTATGCCTTCAGCATCGTCTCCTGGACGAGATCCTCCGCGTCGGCATGGTTGCGGGTGTACCGCCACGCGGCCCGATGCAGTTGATCCAGCATCGGCAGTGCCTGTTCGGCGAACCCGTCGCGTGGATCTCCAGGGTCGTCGACGTCAAGGGCGAGGGTCATGGCGCGCCTCCTCTAGGTGCGATTGTCAATCCTGTTTCTCTGCTACCGCTTTGACGATCCAGAGGTTGGACACGTGATGTTCTGGACGGCAATGGTGGTGCGAGTCACCTCGGATGCGTTCTTCACGTAGAAAGCCGTCGCACGCAGGGCAGCGCTGCGTGCGACGGCTTCCGATGACCCGTCCGGGCCGACTGGGTGCCGGTCCGTATCCCGGGTCAGTCCATGGACCAGGTGAAGCGGTAGTCGGCTTGCTGCAGGATGATCGCTGCGTCGTCGACCGGCGGGTAGATCCACTCGGTGTTGATCCGGTGCTTGAGGGCCTTCGCATCGCTTCCGGTCGCCTGGATCTCACGCTCCCAGCCCGTCGTGAGTACAGCCCCGGCCGGACCGAGATCCAGACATGTCACATAGGGATTGGGCGCGAAGGCAACCGGTTCGAGGCCCAACAGGTCGGCCGCGACGTTGTGGCCCGCGAACTTGCCCGAGGGGGTCGCGTACTGGCAGCTCTGCATGGCGACGCGCCCGTCCTCGACGAGCGCTGCCGCCGTGTCACCTGCCGCATAGACGTCCGGGGCCGTCGGAACCCGCAGGTTGTCGTCGACGATCAAGCGGCCGATGGCATCTCGTTCACCGGGAATCATCTGGGTGAGGGGACTGGCGAGCATTCCCACGGTCCAGACGGTCGTCGACGCAGGGATGACCTCACCGTCGTCGAGACGCACGTGTGTGTCGGTGACCTCGCTGACGGTGGCTCCCAGTCGAACCTCGATGCCCAGGTCCTCGAGGGCTGACGTGATGTACGGACGAGGTCCGTCGCCGAGCTGCGGACCGACCTCGCCAGCCCGATCGACGAGGACGACACGTGCCCGTGCGCCCTTCGCGTGCGCGAACTCCCGTAGTCGTCCCATCAGCTCGGTGGCCACCTCCAGGCCGGTGAACCCTGCGCCGATGACGACGGCGCTGTACGTGCCGTCTTTGGTGGTGCCCTCGGGCAGCGCCCGGAGGTGCTGTTCGAGCGCGTCTGCGGAGGTGATCGTATCGACGTCGAACAGGAACTGCCGTCCGACCACCGTCGGCTCGACCACGTGGCTGCCGGCCGCGAGCACCAGCCGGTCGTATGTCATGACCCGAGGCGCCCCGTCCGCACCCACGGCGGTGACCGTGCGCGTCGCGGTGTCGATCCCGGTGACGGTCGCACGGACGCGCTCCACGCCGATCGGCGTGAGCACGCGGTCCAGTGACACCGACATCCGGCCCGGATCGCGCTCGTACAGGCGCGGCCGAATCACCAACTCGTCGCTGTCGCTCACCAGGGTGATCTGCGGGCGGGTGCCGGCGGACCCGTTCATACCTGCCACGCGCGCCGCGGCTGCGGCGCTCCACACGCCGGCGAATCCGCCACCAATGACCAATATGTGCATCGTGCTCGTGTCTCCTCGGTTGTTTCCTACGGCGACGGTCGGTCGCCGGCATCCCTGTCGGGAATTGGCCGCAGTGCAGTGACCGGGTCATCGGATGTGACGCCGTAGGTCGTCTGATCGTGAGGCGGTGGTGACCTCTGCCACATCCGGCGATGTGCTGTCACACTTCGGCCCTCGCCGGTGTCATGAGGGTGTACGCACCGAACCAGGGAGGTTCCATGCCACTCATCCCGCCTGCTTCGCCGATACCGGTGAAACCGGACGTTCAGCAGCCGTCGTTGGTCGACCGAGTCACCCCGACGTCGACACCCGCATGGCGCATCACGCCGCTGCACGAGTTGCGGTGTTGACCCCGATGACCGACGTCGCAGTCGATCTCGCGGAGCGCCGCGTGGATCGCACGGTGTTGATCAACGTCGCGTATCGGTTGCTCGGTTCGATGGCAGACGCCGAGGACGTTGCGCAAGAGACCTACCTGCGCTGGTACAAACTGCCGGAGGATGAGCGCGATGCCATCCGCACACCTGCTGCGTGGTGCGTGCGGGTCGCCACGCGCGTGTGCCTGGACATCCTGACGTCTGCTCGGCATCGCCGCGAGAGGTACGTCGGCCCGTGGCTGCCCGAACCCGTTCCAGGGCAGCGCTTCGATACGCCCGGCGCGTCAACGGATCCGGCCGACGTGGTCGTCGGCGACGACCTCGTCACGATGGCCATGCTCGTCGTAATGGATTCGATGACGCCCGCAGAGCGGGTGTCCTTCGTGCTGCACGATGTCTTCGGCGTTCCGTTCGGCGAGATCGGCGCGATCCTCGGTCGGTCCGAGGCGGCGTGCCGGCAACTGGCGGTATCGGCTCGGCGCAGAGTCGAGCCCTCTCGTCAGTGTGCGCGGGATCGCGCGCGGCACACGGACACCACGGTTGCCTTGACCGACGCCTTCCAACGCGGCGACCTCAACGCCCTGATCGCGCTACTGGACCCGACCGTCACCGTGACCAACGACGGAGGAGGGACAGTGCGCGCTGCCCTGCGGCCAATCGTGGGCGTCGAGAAAGTTCTTCGATATTTCAATGGGATTCGACGCCTGGAAGCCGACGTCGAGACTTCCGTGGTGAACGTCAACGGTCAAGCGGGGCTGCGGATGCAGCGCAACGGCTCGACGATCGCCGTGGCGGCGCTCGAAGTCCGTGCCGGGCGCGTCACGCAACTCTGGGTGATGCGCAACGCGGCCAAGCTGACGTGCTGGGACGACCGCGGCGCCGAGGCGACCGTGGATGGCCGCGGGCCGGGCTAGGACACCGTCTTCGAGACTGCAGGCACGGTGCGCCGCGCAGGCAACAGTAGAAGCCCGGACACGACCAGGAGGGCGCTCAACGCGATGACGTTGAGGATCTGATCGCGCGGCTCGTACATGTGCAGCATCCGCATGTGAAAGACCCAGTGCAAGAGGTTGAACACCGTCCAGGCGGCCCCCGTGATGCGCACGAGTGTGGTGTTCGGGCATCGGATGAACGCCGCGATCGACAGGGTGGCCAGTCCCAGGAACATGGCGCCCGTGTCGGTGGCGAAGTGCTCGTTGAACGGCCCCAGCTGCGGTAGCCACGTCAACCCCATGCCGGGGAAGGCGTCATACCAGTGGCGGGGAAAGAAGTATGCCCAGACACCGGTCGACAGCCCGACGGCGGACAGGAAGAGCAACAGGATGCGTTGGAAGAAGGGTTTCATGCTCCATATGACGGGACAGACGCTGAAAGTGTGATGTCGGTTCGTCGAGATGGGCCGCGCCAGGTGTCGCGCGGATACGCGCATGGGTCAACACAGTGCGCCGATGAAGGTGGGGAGGTAGACGACTTCCTGCTCGATGCCGTGACCGAAGCTCTTGATGCGCGTGACCGGGCGCCCAGGCCGGGTCGCGCTCACGGTGCACTGATCCTCGGCACGCAAGGCCTCGACGGTGCCGTGCGCGGGGGCGGCCGAGGAGTGAGCAGGCATCGCCACCGCCAGGATCGCGACCGCCTCGGCGACCAGGAGCATCATCGCCGCGAACCACGCCACCATGGCGAACGCGAGGCTCGATCCGCCGCCCCGGCGTTTCAGGCCGTGCGATCGCGTCGACGGCGGGGACGGGTGCCGGACGTCGAGGTCGAACAACATGCGGTGGTGGGTTGCGAGTTCCACGATGAACCCCTTCGTCTGCCCCGCAGCGGGTTCTGCGTTCGGCGTCACCTACTTAGACGAACTGGCGTTGCACCTCGTGATGGTGACGTCGGGCACTGCCGGCGGCGCGCGCCACCGCCGGCGCCCCTGTCGACGTCCATCCGATGCTCAGCATCGATGCCTGAACCGTTCCGCACACTGGCGATTTCGCGCTTGCTACCCTCGTTCATGCCACGAAAACTCACCGACGAAGAAGTTGCGGCGTACCTGGATAGCCGGCCATCGTGGGCGGTCCTGAGCACCATCGACAAGGATGGCTTCCCGCACTCGGTGCCGCTGGGATACTTCCGCCTCGACCGCGACGTCGTCATGGGTGTGCGAGACGGGACACGCAAGGTCGCCAACGTCGAGAGCAACCCGAGCGTGAGCATCTTGCTCGAGGACGGCTCGAGCATGGCGGACATCAAGGGCGTCATGCTTCAGGGTCACGCCCGCATCGTTCGTGAATCCGACGAGGCACTCCAGCTCGCGAGGGAGGGCGCCCGGGCACGCGGCGTGCCGGAGTCCGAATGGCCCACCGAGCCGAGGCCGGGCGCCGCCTACATCCGCATGACTCCCGTCAAGACGCTGTCGTGGGACTACTCGAGTCCGGCGCCAGACCAGGCGTAGCGTCGTCCGGTCTACGCCCGCGTCTCATCCAGCAGACCGTCCAGCTTGGCATAGCCCTCGTCGACGCCGGTCTCCATGCCCGAGGCCAGCCACGCGTCCCGGCCCGCGAAACTGTCCACCAGCGACTGCGCGTGCAGCCGGGTGCGACCGTCGCCGAGGTCCTCGAACCACAGGGTCTCCAGGGCGACGTCATCGGGCATTCCCTCGAAGGTGAAGGTCTGCACGATCTTGTCCTGGCCGACGGTGTGGAAGCAGCCCCGGAAGCCGAACTCCTCGCCATCTCGCGACGCCACGTAGCGCCAGCTGCCACCGTTTCGCACGTCCCACTCGAGAATCTTGGTGTCCATGCCGTCCGGTCCGATCCAGCGGCTGAACAGTTCTTGATCCGTGTGCGCTCTCATCAACTGCGCTGGCGTGCAGTGGAAGTCGCGAGTGATGCGGATGAGTGGAACGTTCTGGTCGGCCTCTATGACGGCCCGTCCCTCGGTCATGATGCCTTGCCCCTTCCTCGAGGTGTCGTGGTTTCGCTGTCCGTCATCTCTGCAAGCACGGCGTCCAAGCGCCGGTACCGCTGTTCGGCCTGCCGCTGATATCGCGCGATCCATGCGGTCATCAACTCGAAGACCTGAGCCTCCAGGTGCACCGGACGGGTCTGCGCGGCACGGCCTCTGCTGACGAGGCCCGCATCCTCGAGGACCTTGAGGTGCTTCGACACGGCTTGAATGCTGACGTCGTACGGTTCGGCGAGCTGGGTGACCGTGGCATCGCCCATCGTCAGGCGAGCGACCATGTCGCGTCGCAATGGATCGGCCAGTGCCGCAAAGGCCTTCGAGATCTCATCCGTCACGACATGTCCTCAACTGTTTGGTTGAACAACAGTCTGCGCGCCGTAGCAGTCGTAGTCAACCCTTCGGTTGAATACGAAACCGTGGAACCGCCAGTCGAGGTCAGGCGCCGTCGGAGCCCAGCCGTTCGCTGTAGACGGCGTCCATCGAAAGTCCCGACGCGCGCATCTCGAGCAGGCCCTGGACGTGCCGCCGCGCCGAGGTCTCGGTGCCGTGGTCCTTGGTGAGGTGTGCGGCCTTCTTGCCACGGACCTCGCTCCACTCCACGTGCCAATGCCCTTCGTTGGCCACGGTGTCGTGGACGAGGGTCACCTGGGTCACGCGGCGGGCAATCACCCACCAAGGTTACGGCGGCAGCCGACACGGCCCATTGACGTGAAAGTAAATTCCGCACCGGAGGTCCCGGCCGTCCTCTAATGTCTCGTACCACCAGCCACGGAAGGTCGGAACGTCGATGACGGCAGAGAACGTGGCCAGCTCCTCAGCTGCACCCGAAGAGAATCGGGGTAGCGGCTCGGAACCGGAACTGAAGCGCACCCTCGGTGGCTTCCAGATATTCGCGGTCTCCTTCGCGTTCATCTCGGTGGCGGTCGGCATCTTCGCGACCTATGACGACGTCCTCAGAAACTCCGGACCGGTCGGCATCTGGTTGTGGATCTTCGCCGCGGTCGGGCAGGCATTGGTGGCCCTGGTGGTGGCGCAGTTCGCGGCCCGGATCGCGCTCAGCGGGTCGTCGTACCAGTGGGCGTCGCGGCTGGCCAACCCGAAGATCGGCTGGCTGTTCGGCTGGCTGACGTTCTGGTACCTGGCGATCGCGGTGGTCGCACTGGACAACGCGCTGGCCAGCCAGGCGTTCATGCCGCTGGTGGGAATGGCGGAGAACGAGGACACCGCGCGCATCCTCACGGTGGTGATACTGATCATCCAGTCGATCCTGGTGATCGCCTCGACGAAGCTGCTGGGCATGATCACGTCGAGTGCGGTGGGCATCGAGTTGGCGATCATCGTGGTCTTGGTGGTCGGACTCGCGGTCGTGATGGCATTCACCGGGAGCGGCGATCTGTCCAACCTCACCTCGCGTGGGGTCGCGGCCGACTCGCCGAACTACTTCGCCATCGGCGGCGGGTTGATGGCCGGCATGATCATCGGCCTGACCACGCTGGTCGGCTTCGACTCCGCGGCGAACCTGGCCGAGGAAGCCAAGGATCCGTTCAAGAGCGTTCCCCGCGCGATCGTGGCCTCGGTGGTCGCAGCCGGAGCGCTGGGGTTCCTGTTCCTGATCGTCCTGACCATCGCCATCAAGGACATCCCCGGGGTGACGTCCAGTGGGTCGCCGGTGGCCGAGATCATCCGCAGCCAGTTCGGGGTGATTGCCGAACGATTCCTGTTGGCGGCTCTGGCCTTTGCGATGTTCGGCGCGGGCATGGTGATCATCGCCGCGTGTGCACGGCAGGTGTTCGCGATGGCCCGCGACAAGCGGTTCCCGGCGCACGAGCTGATGAAGAAGGTCAATCCCAAGACCCGAACCCCAGTCCCGGCCACGCTGCTGATCCTCGCCGTCGGTGTCGTCCTGATGGTCGGGCTCCCCGGGGAGGCACTGATCCCGCTGATCGTCGGATCCACGATTCTGCCCGCGCTGATCTACACCGGCATCGTCATCCTCTACCTGGCGGTGCGTAAACGCCTGGAACACAAGGAAGGTGGCTTCAGCCTCGGGCGCTTAGAGATGCCGGTCGCGGTGGCCGCGCTGATCTGGGAGGCGTTGGTCCTGTTCGTGCTCGTCACGCCCGGAGACAACACCATTCCGGTCCTCATCGTCGTGGCCCTCATCCTCGCCGGCGGCGTCTACTTCGGGTACATGTACTTCTTCCACCGTGACATCCTCGACGTCGAACCGGGTATGGACGACGCCGGCGCGACCGCACCGAAGGCGACCTCGTGAACCGGGCTGGGCGCCTTGCCGTCTCGGCCGTCGTGGCCGGCCTCGTCGTTCCACTCGCACCCGGCGTGGCGACGGCGGAGCCACTGCCCAGCTGCTCCACTCAGGACTGGCTCGGTGTGTGGGCAGCCGCCCCGTCGGATGCCTCCCGCGGCACGGACGACATGGACCGGTTCGACCTGTCGATGAACCCGAAGTCGGTGGTGCGGGACGAGACCATTCGGGCCATCCTCACCCCGACGTTCGGTGGCACGACGGCGCGGATCCGGCTGTCGAACCGCTTCGGCACCGTTCCCGTCACGTTTGCGCAGGCGACCGTCGCACGCCGCGCAGATGGGCCCGCGCTGGTGCCGAACACCGTTGCGCCGCTGGTCTTCGCGGGCAACCGCAGCGTCACCGTGGCTCCCGGGCAGGACGTCCTGAGCGACCCGGTCGACGTCGCGATTCAGGCCTTCCAGCCGCTGGCCGTGAGCCTGCACGTGGCCGGCGACATCGGTAAGCCGACCGAGCACGCGGTCGCACGGCAGACGTCCTACCTCACGCCCGAGGGTGCCGGTGACCACACCGGCGACGTCGACGGCGACGCGTTCACGCAGCGCACCACCAGCCGCCCGTTCGTCAGCGGCGTCGAGGTGCTGGCGCCGATGTCGGACGGCGCGGTGGTCGCACTCGGTGACTCGATCACCGACGGCTACCAAGCGGTGCCGGCAGGAGCGCCGGAGACCCTGGAAGGCATCGATGCCGACGGGCGCTGGCCCGACGACCTCGCCCGCCGGCTGGCCGCCGCCGACCGCCCGCTGTCGGTGCTCAACCTCGGTATCGCAGGCAACCGCGTGCTGCAGGACTCGGCGGTCGGTGGCCAACCGGATGTTCAGGGTGCCGCGGTGTTCCGGCGGCTCGACGCCGACGTGCTGACCCAGTCGGGCGTGACGACGGTGATCTGGCTCGAAGGGATCAATGACCTGTTCATGTCCCCGAACGCCACCTTCGAGCAGCTCACCGGTGGATATCGCGACGTGATCGACCGCCTCCACTCTCGGGGTCTGCGGGTGCTGCAGGGCACGCTGACCCCGGCCGGCGGCAATTCCGCTGCGCCTCCGGGCAGCGAGGCGGTGCGTCAGGCCGCCAACGCATGGATCCGGGAGGACAGCCCGGCTGACGGGGTGGTCGACTTCGATGCCGCCGTCCGCGACCCCGCCGACCCGTCGCGGATCAATCCGGCCTACGACGGATCCGACCACCTGCACTTCAACCTCGCCGGCTACCAGGCGATGGCGAATGCCGTTCCGCTGGAGCAGATCGCCGACCGCGCCTGCTCGTAGGCGAGCATTACGGGATCGGCTGGTTGGCAAGTTCGACGGCGCGACTAAGCGTGGCCCGGTCGACGACGTCGCCGGCGTTCATGGGCTGGGTCAGCACGCCCGACTCGGTCGCGATGTCGATCATGAACTGCACGCTGCCGTCGGTGAGGCCGCCGTCATCGGTCCAGAACGGGTACCTCTGGATGAGCGCGAACAGCTCCCGCAGTGACTCCTCCGACGGCGGATCCGCGACGTACTCGTTCACCGCGGACTGGAACAGTGCGAAGTCGCCCCGCAGTTCGCGCATCGCGCGCAACGTGGTGGCGCAGTACCTGGCGGCGAGTTCGCGGTTCTCGACGAGCCAGTCCGCCTGGGCCGCCTGAGCCACCTTGATGAAGCCGGGCGCATTGTCGTACAGCGTCGCGATCTGCACTGGCCGGTTCACCGACGCCTGGGCGCCGTCGTACTGCGTGTCGTGAATGACCGTGGCATCCAGGCCGCCCGCGGCCCACTCCGACGTCCGCGCGCTCGAACTCTCGATGATCCGTGGATTGGGGATCTCGTCGACGTCGCGAGGTTCGCCGATGCCGCTCAGCAAGGCGTTGAGGACGATGGCTCCGGCGCCACCGGGACTGTCGATGCCGACTCGGGTCGACGGCTCGAACAGCTGACCGGCCGTCGTCACTCCGTTGGCGCCGGCCAGGACGAAGTCGTCCATGCTGACGTACGGACAGAACATCTTGACGTCCTCGCCCTGCTCGCGCGCATCGAGGATCGCGGAGAACGACGTCGCCAGGATCTGCGCGTCGCCGCCGAGGAACGACTGCACGGCGGTGGTGTGGGAGTCCTGCGTCGTGACGTTCTGCTGCACGTTGATCGCCAGCCCGAAGTCTCCTCCGTTGCGGTTGACGCCGTAGAGCAGGGGGATTTGCGACGCCTGCGGCTGCGTACCGAGTGCGATGCGTAGCGACTCCCCGTTGCTCGGCTCGGCCGCCAGGGCCGAGCCGGCGCCACCTGTGAACGTCACTGCGGCGACGGTGCCGATCGACGCGAAAACCGCTGCGCGACTGCGACTCTTGGTGGACATGGGTCCCTCGTTCCTGGTAGGCCGAGCCGGATCCCACTGCCGTGGTTGAGGTGACCGTACAGCGCGTGATCGGCTCGAACGTCGAAACCGTCGCATTGCTCGGGGATGCCGGCGTGCGTCGAACGTGCGGGTAGCGCTGCGATCCGGCTGCCGATCGCGACAGTGGCTTGCGTCTCGGCGAGAGCGGCCGGTGTCAGTGGCTGAGTTGTTCGTTGCTGCCCTTGTGGCCCTGGCCGTTGTGGTCGCTGTGGGGGGCGGCCTCGCCGGGGAACAGGACGTGCTGCTCGGTGGTGGCGCCGCCGGGGGTGGGGACGGGGGTGACGTCGGGGCCGCGGGTGGCTGCTTCGAGTGCGTTGGTGATCTGGTCGGCGTCGCCGATGGCCGGGCCGGCGGTGCCGGTCATGGGGGTTCCGTCGACCTGGACGGTGGTGGTGGCGGTGTCGGCGTGGGCGGGTGCGGCGATGGCCACCACGGTGGCGCCGAGGCCGGTGAGGCCGAAGGTGAGGATGGCCGCTGCGGTGGCGATTCGGGTGGTGATCATGGTGTTCTCCTTCGTGGAGCCACTCTGTGTGGCTGCGTGAAGAAAGAATGCGGCGGCGTCCTCAACGAAACCTCAACGCCGGCCGGAGGGCCCCGGGCAGGTCAGGGCGCAGGCGGCTCGACCGGTGCGACCTCGAAGGTGAACCGATGACCGGCGATGGTGATGACGTCGCCGTCGGCGAGGGTCGCGCTGCCGCGAATGCGCTCGCCCGAGACCTGTACCCCGTTGACCGAGCGGAGGTCGTTGATCACGAAGCTGGCGCCGGTGTCGATCACGGTGGCGTGGTGCCGGCTCGCCTTGGGGTCGTCGAGCACGATGGCGTTGTCCTCGCGGCGGCCGATCCCCGTGGCCACCGTCTCCAGCGGGTAGCAGCGACCGGCGGCGTCGCGGAGTTGCGCCCGGTGCGGCGTCGCCGGACTGGAGTTCGACGTATGGAGTTCGAGCATGGTGAAGACGTCGGATGCCTCGCTCTGCGCGATGCGTTGGACGTCCAGCGGCTCCTGGCGCAGGATCTGCTGGTGCAGTGCGCGAAGGGTCGAACCGGGATCGATGCCGAGTTCCTCGGACAGCGCAGATCGCAGTCGGCGGTAGGCGTCGAGTGCGTCGGTCTGGCGCTCGGCCACGTAGTAGGCCGTGATGAGCTGCGCCCACAGCGGCTCGCGGTAGGGGTGCTCCGTGACGAGGGATTCGAGTTTACTGATCACCGAAGCGCCGCGCCCACAGGCGATCTCGGCCTCCGCTCGCATGACCTGTGCGCCCACCTTGTCCTCGACGAGCGCGGTGGCGAACGTGTCGGCGAATCGGAATTCGCGTAGGTCGTCGAGGACGGGGCCGCGCCACTGCGCGAGGGCGGCGGCGAGCCGGTCACTGGCCTGCGCGAACCGACCTGCCGCGGCCGCCTGGGCGCCCGCCGCCCGCTCCGTGGCGAATCGCCCGAGGTCGCAGGAGGGCTCGGGGACGTCCAGCCGGTAGCCCGGCCGTGCGCTGACCAGGACGGTGCGCGGATCGACCCCGGCCGAGCCGAGGATCTTGCGCAGGTTCGCGACGTATACGTGCAGATTGTGGGTCGCGTCGGCGTTCGCGTCATCCCCCCATATCGCGTCGACGATCGAGTCCCTCGGCACGGTGCGATTGCGGTTGATGAGGAGGAGTGCGAGCACGGCGCGCTGCTTCGGGGTGCCCAAGGGCATAGGCCGGCCGTCCACGCTGACCCTCAGCGGGCCCAGCACCCCGAAGTCGAGACTCATCAATCGACGGTGAGTTTCAGCACGGGATGGGGGCCGGCGTCGGTCACGTAGACGTTGCCCGCCGCGTCGACTGCCACACCCTGAGGGTCGTTGAGTCCGGTGAACGGCAGCGGGATCGCCGCCGGTGAGCCCGCCTTGAGTTCGACGACCCCGGCGTTGCCTCGATCGGTGACGTAGACGCTGCCCTTCGTGTCGATCGCGACACCGTGGGGATCGTTGAGGCCAGTGAAGGGCAGCGCGGTGGCCTCCGTGGAGCCTGCCGCCAAGCGCATCACCCGGTTGTTGCCCCAGTCGGTGACGACGACACCGCCGTCCGCGTCCACCGCGACGCCGCGCGGGTCGCCGAGGCCGGTGAACGGCAGCGGGACCGCCGACGTCGACCCCGACGGCAGGAACAGCACCCGGTCGTTGCCACGGTCGACGACGTAGACGTCACCCTCCGGACTGGTGATGATGCCGCGCGGATCGTTGAGCCCGCTGAAGGGGAGCGGGATCGCCGCGGGCGCGCCTGCAGGCAGCCACATCACCCGGTCGTTGCTCGAGTCGGTGACGTAGACGTCGCCCTTCGCGTCGACCGCCACGTCTCGCGGGTTCTTCAGTCCGCTGAACGGCAGCTGGGTTGCGGCAGTCGCGCCGGCCTCCAACCGCATCACCCGGTCGGTGCCGATGCCGGTGACGTACGTGTTCCCATCGGCGTCGACCGCGATCCCCGCCGCGACGGGAATCTCCGGAAACGGCAGGAAGCTCTGCGAGGAGAAGCCCTGGCCGACCGGCACGTCGAGCGTCCCGCCGCCGCCAGGATCCGACGATGGCGGGACGGCGTCGGATGACGGCCTCGTCACCACGATGACTGCGCCCACCACGATCGCCACCACGGCTGCGGCGACGATGGCGATGACCTTCCGCGACCTCGATGCGGGTTGCGTGGACGGCAGGATCGCCGCGGTATCGACGGCGCCCGTCGCCGCGCGGGCCGCGGCAGCGAGGTCTCGAACGGTGGGGTAACGCTCGTCGGGATCCTTGGCCATTCCCTTGGCGACGACGGCGTCGAGCGCGGGGGAGACGTCGGGCGCGCTGGCGCTGGGTCGTGGCGGTGGCGTGTGCAGGTGGTGGGCGATCATGCCCTGGATGCCCATGTCGCTCGAGAACGGCGGCTTCCCCGTCAGGCACTCGTGCAGTACGCACGCCAGGGCGTAGACATCGACGCGCGCATGGGTCTTCACGGCGGCGCCGATGGCCTCGGGCGCGATGTACGCCGCGGTGCCGATCGTCTCGCCGGCCCTGGTCAGCGTGTGGTCCCCGGACGCGTGGGCGATTCCGAAGTCGATCAGATAGGCGAAGTCGTTGTCGGACACCAGGATGTTCGACGGCTTGACGTCGCGGTGCACCAGACCGACGTCGTGCGCCGCCTGGAGTGCGCCGGCCACCTGCGTGACGATGGCCACCGCACGCGCGGGCGCCAGAGCGCCTTCTCGCTTGATCAGCGTGCGCAGGTCCGTCCCGTCGACCAACCGCATGTTGAGGAAGAGGCGGCCGTCCATGTCGCCGAAGTCGTGGATCGGGATGACGTGCGGCTCGGTCAGCTGCGCGACCGCCTCACATTCCCGGCGGAACCGTTCGCGCGGCTCCTCGTCCTCGGCGGAGCGCTCGGGGAGGACCTTGAGCGCGACGACCCGGTTCGTCTGCCGGTCGCGGGCTCGCCACACCTGGCCCATGCCGCCCTCGCCCACCAGCGACAGCAGTTCATATCGCCCGAAGGTGCGGACGGGCTCCGTGCCCTCGGGGACGTCGTCGGCCGACGGAGGGTCCTTCGGGGCTTCTCCGCCGTCTGCGACCGTCTCATCCATGGTGCTGCGCACTCCCGTGAACGGCCGACTTCGAACTGATCCATTGAACCAGTCGACGCGTCAATTCAACGGCTAATGGATCGACGGGCCGGTGCACCCCGCCGGCGTTGAGGTTTCGTTGAGGACGTCGCCGCATTCTTTCTTCACGCAGCCACACAGAGTGGCTCCACGAAGGAGAACACCATGATCACCACCCGAATCGCCACCGCAGCGGCCATCCTCACCTTCGGCCTCACCGGCCTCGGCGCCACCGTGGTGGCCATCGCCGCACCCGCCCACGCCGACACCGCCACCACCACCGTCCAGGTCGACGGAACCCCCATGACCGGCACCGCCGGCCCGGCCATCGGCGACGCCGACCAGATCACCAACGCACTCGAAGCAGCCACCCGCGGCCCCGACGTCACCCCCGTCCCCACCCCCGGCGGCGCCACCACCGAGCAGCACGTCCTGTTCCCCGGCGAGGCCGCCCCCCACAGCGACCACAACGGCCAGGGCCACAAGGGCAGCAACGAACCCCAGGGCCACTGACACCGGGCGAAGCGGCGGCTACGTGGCGTGCAACGGACCGGAGAAGGACTTCTTCAGCGTGCGAGGAGCGACGACCGGGAGCGTGGCCGCCAGGGCCCGCCGCACGAGTGTCGTTGGATTGCGGGTCAACTCGATGTCGACCCGCGTGCCCGCGTCGTACGGGGTGAGCTGGAAGACCCAGCCGCCGCCGGGACCGAAGACCTTGGAGTCATGGGTGGTGACGGTGACGCGGTGACGTCGATCGTCCCAGTCGTAGCGTGCGCGTTCCCACGCCGAGGCGGTGCCCTCGGTGACCTCGGCCCAGGTGTCACCGAGCGCGTGCACCGTGAAGTGGTCGGCGTCGATGGTGGGCCACTTCCGCGGTCGCGCGGGTGAGAAGTCGGTGAGGATGGCCATGAGTTCGGGCGCGCTGAGTGACGAGGTCATGTGGAGCTCGACGGTGGGCATGGGTGCTCCTTCGCGAGAAACGTTGTGGTCGAGACGGATTGGATTGCCGAGGTTCCATCGGTCTCACACCGTGGTGGCGCCACCGTCGACGGTCAGGATCGTGCCGTGGATGTTGCTTGCCTGGGGACCCGCGAGGAACACCACGGCGGCGGCCACCTCGGCGACCGTGCTCATCCGGTGCGAGGGGATTCGGGCGAGGATCGGTGCGATGCCGTCAGCGAATTCTTCGTTGCGTTCCGTCGCAATCGGACCGGGTGCGACGGCGTTGACCCGGACACCGGCGGGCCCGTACTCAGCGGCCCAGGCCTTGGTGAGCATGTGGACGCTCGCCTTCGTCGCCCCGTAGAGCGCCGAGCCTGCGGCGCCGATGATTCCGCTGATGGAGCCGATGTTGACGATGGCACCGTCACCGCGTTCCGCCATGGCCGGCGCGAGGAGCCCGGTCAGTAGGAACGGCGTGGTGACGCTGACCCCGAATGCGTCGGCGATGTCATCGGGTGTGACGTCGGCAGTGGGAGTTGGCTGCAGCAGGGTGGCGACGTTGTTGATCAGTATGTCGACGTGTCCGCCCAGGTTCTTCGCCGCCGCTGCGGCCAGATCGGCAACGGCGCCGGAACCCGCGGCGAAGTCCGCCGGAACGTACACGGCCTGGCCGCCCGCGGACTCGATTCGAGCGACGACCTCTTCTCCGCGAGCCCGAGTGCGCCCGGTGATCACCACCTTGGCACCCGCGGCGGCGAGGGCGGTGGCGATGCCGGCGCCGAGCCCGGAGGTCGAGCCGGTGACCAGGGCGTTACGCCCAGCCAGTGTTGATGCGGTGGTGTTCATCGGAGTCCTTTTCTCGTGGCGATGTCGATGACGGCCGAGGCGAATCGTTGAGGTGCTTCCTGAGGGACGTTGTGGCCGATGCCCTCGAGGACGCGGTGCTGGTACGGGCCGGTGTAGAGCGAGCGGTAGGTGCTGCCGTCCTTGGCGGCGCCGTCGAAGTCGCTGCCGATGGTGATGGTCGGGACGCTGATCGCCGGCTTGGTGGCGAGCCGTCGTTCCGCTGCGTCGTAACGGCTTTCGCCAGGAGCAAGGCCGAGTCGCCAGCGATAGTTGTGGATGACCACGTCAGCGTGATCGGGGTTGTCGAACGACGTCGCGGTCAGGTCGTAGGTGGTGTCGGCGAACTGCCACAGCGGAGAGGCCTTTGTCCAGATGAGACGGTTGAACTCCTTGGTGTTCCGCCGGTATCCCCGTTCACCGCGGGGGGTGGCGAAGTAGTACTGGTACCACCAGCCGTACTCGGCCTGGGGAGCCAGAGGTTCGCGATTGGCGGCCAGATCGACCACGATGTAACCGCTGACGGCCACCAGGCCGGTGCACCGCTGCGGCCACAGCGCGGCAATGACATTGGCGGTACGTCCGCCCCAGTCGTACCCGCCGAGAATCGCGCTCGGGATGTGCAGCGCGTCCATCAGGTCGACGACGTCCTGCGCCAAGGCGGCTTGTTGACCGTTGCGCGCGGTGTCGATCGAGCGAAACCGCGTGGTACCGAATCCGCGGAGGTAGGGGACGATGACGCGGAACCCACTGGCCGCAAGGGTCGCGGTGACGTCGGCGTAGCTGACGATGTCGTACGGCCAGCCGTGCAGCAGGACCACCGGCCGGCCGTCGGGCGGGCCCGCTTCGGCATATCCCACGTTCAGGTCCCCGGCGTCGATCTGCTTCACCGGGCCGAGTCGATGCTGCGGGGCGGCCGGCGGGTTGGCGGCGCCATCCGACGCCGGGTATCCCGGTCCTGGGTCGTCGCCCGACGGTGCGCACGCTGCGAGACTCAGACCACCCGCGGCAGTTGCTGCGAGCCGCGCGAAGCCTCTCCTGCTGATCGCCGTCACGCGTGTCCTCCTCGTCGAGTGGGTGAGGCTTGGTGCCGATCACCGCTCACCGACCATTCGACCCGTCGATGGCCATCGTGTAAAATGATCATTATTGATAGCGATGATCTATTACAAAGATGACCGGGCTGCGCGGCTGATCCGAGGGGTAGGACCCAGGCCATCGCGTGATGCGATCAGAGGCGCCGCTGGCCATCGCGACCGCTGATAGCTTGCTCCGGATGGAGCTGCGCCAACTCGAGTACTTCTTGGCCGTCGCCGACGACATGAGTTTCACGCGCGCGGCCCAACGCGTGCACGTCGTCCAGTCGGCCCTGTCGACGTCGATCAAGAAGCTCGAGGACGAGCTGGCCGTTCAACTGTTCGACCGGTCCCGTCAGCAGATCCGGTTGACCCCGGCCGGCGAGGAACTGCGCGAGCACGCCCGTCAGCTCCTCCGCTCAGCCCGGCGCGCGAAGGACGCACTCAACGACTACCGCGGGCACCTCACCGGCACGGTCGAGTTCGGTTCTCTGGTGACCTTCGGCGCAATCGACGTTCCCAAGGTGCTGGGTGACTTCCACGCTGCGCATCCACACGTCCGAATTCGGTTGCTCCTGAGTCAGACTGGATCGTCGTCCTACATGACCTCGATCGCCGACGGGTCATTGGATCTTGCACTCGTGTCCGCACCCGACCGGTTTCCCCCGAGCATCGATCTCCACCTACTCGCCCGAGAGCAG
Organism: Mycobacterium sp. PTI7; assembly: GCF_056679845.1. NCBI lineage: Bacteria > Bacillati > Actinomycetota > Actinomycetes > Mycobacteriales > Mycobacteriaceae > Mycobacterium > Mycobacterium sp. PTI7. The sequence continues at coordinate 4,835,907 of NZ_CM155252.1, read as the reverse complement.
ATGGTGTTCAGCTGCCGTACCGACCACCCACTGGCGGACCGGACCCGGGTCGACATCAGCGAACTGGCCGACGAGAACCTCGTGGGGTTTCCCAAGGGTTTCGGCATTCGACGGCTGGTCGACGACGCGTTCGCCGCAGCCGCGCTGACCCCACGAATCCTCTACGAGGTGCCCGCCGACTTCACCGTGCCTGCCGCGTTGATCCGCAACGGGCTCGGAACGGCCTTCATGCCCGTGAGCGAGGTCGAGCGCTTCGACGACGTGGTGGGCATCCCGCTCGTCTCGCCCATCGAGTGGCAGGTCTACTTGGCACGCCCGAAGGGGGAGAACATCAGCCCCGCCGCCGCGCGGCTGGCAGAGATGCTTCTCGCGGCCGCCGAGGACGCACGACGATGACCGGGCGTCGACGCCTGCCGCGGTGCGATTGGATCTCGTCGCCCGTCCTGTGACACTGCTCGAACCGAACCGCAGAGGAGAACGATGTCGACACCGCGGGACACCGCCGAACTCGAACCCCTGGCCACGCACGGGCCCACGCGCGCGTGGGCCGCCGTCGCCGTGCTCGCCCTCGTCGGCACCCTCAACTACGTCGACCGCTTCCTGCCGGGCGTGCTGGCCGAGCCCATCAAGCAGGAACTGGCGTTGTCCGACACCGCGATCGGCGTGATCAACGGGTTCGGATTCCTCATCGTGTACGCCGTATTGGGCATCGTGATCGCGCGAGTCGCCGACCGGGGCATCTTCGGCGCGGTCATCGCCGGCAGCCTGACGCTGTGGGGTTCGATGACCATGCTGGCCGGCGCGGTGCAGTCCGGCGTGCAGCTCGCGCTGACCCGCGTCGGCGTGGCCGTCGGCGAAGCGGGCAGCACGCCGGCAGCGCACGCCTACGTCGCACGCAACTTCGTTCCGGAGAAGCGGTCGGCGCCGCTGGCGGTCATCACCATGTCCATCCCGCTCGCCAGCGCCGCCAGCCTGCTCGGCGGCGGCCTGCTCGCCGAGAGCATGGGGTGGCGCGCCGCATTCGTGGTGATGGGCGGAATCAGCGTGCTGTTGGCGCCCGTCGTGCTGTGGGTGGTGGGCAGCCGCCAAAGCCTGCCCACCCCGCCGTCACGGGATCCCGCCGCCGCGCTGAACTGGTGGGACCTGCTGCGCAAACCCAGCTTCCTGGCCATGGTGGCCGGCACGGCTCTGGTGTCTGCGGCCGGCTACTCGCTGACCACCTTCGCCCCGGCGTTCCTGATGCGCACCCGCGGTATGTCACTCGGCGAGGTCGGCATCGAGTACGGCCTTGCCACTGGTCTGCTCGGCGTTCTCGGGCTGCTCATCGTCGGACGGATCGCCGACCGGCTGGCCACCCGGGACGCGCGCTGGTTGCTGTGGATCGTGGTCATCCTGATCACCGGCCTGCTGCCGGCGTCCGTGCTGGCGTTCATCGTCGAGAGCCGCACGCTGTGCGTATGGCTGCTGGCCCTGGCCTACGTCATCGGCAACGCATACCTGGCGCCGTCCATCGCGGCGATCCAGCGTCTGGTGCTGCCCGAGCAGCGCGCGACTGCGTCCGCGATCTTCTTGTTCTTCAATGCGACGCTGGGCGCGGTCGGGCCGTTCCTGACCGGTGTGATCAGCGATTCACTGACCGCAGAGCTGGGCCCGCAGGCGCTGGGTCGTGCGCTGCTGATCCTGGTGCCGACCATGCAGCTGGTGGCGATCGGCTGTTACGCGCTCGCCGCACACCGCTATCGCCGCGACATCGTCGAGGAGTCCTGAGCCTTCGCGACCCATCCGGCGCCTCGAAGTCGTGGACATCGCGGAGAGCGAGTAGCCGCCGGCAACACGTTTCGGAGACGGGGATTACTCTGCGCGCCATGGGGATCATCCGACGGTTCATGGATCGCGTGATCGACCTGTACGTCGACGACCTGAACCGCGAGGCACCCAAGCCCACGTACAGCGACGGCAACTTCCTGACGGGTGGCGGGATCCCCCGGGAGCGCCGGCGTTTGCGGCGGCGGCGCTCTCGCTGACGGACGGCCCCGATGCGCGTCGCGCCGGCACCACACCGACGTCTGAAGCCCGATTGCGCGGTCGATCCGCGGGTAGACCACCGGCTGAACATGGGAGTCGAGCCGGAGGTGAGTGTTGATGAGTGGCCACGTCGAGGTCGATCAGGACCTGTGGGACGAGTTTCATCGCGTCGTGAACATGACCTCGCGCGAGCTGTCGGAATGGTTGCGCACCAGATCCGCAGGGGAGGACGCCGAGGAGTTCCCCGACCAGTCGGGTAGCCAGACGGGGCAGCACGTGCTGCACATCCTGTCCAAACGCCGGACCGACCTCACCGAGGACGACGAACGCGTGATGCGCAACGTCGTCGACCGGATACACGCCGAGCGCGGCGTGGACCTCGAGCCGAAGGCCGGTCAGGACAACTGGCGGCATCGCCTGATGACCCTGGGACACGATCCACTGAAGGAGGCACGCTGATGGAACGCGGTAGCGCCAAGCACAGCCAGCGCGAAGACGACGCGTTGAAGGACGAACTGAGCGGCATGCTGCAGGGCAACCGGCCCACGCGCGCAGAGGAATGGCGCGATCCCGAACCGCCCGCCGACGACGATCCGGACGTACCCTTCGCGGGCCCCTCCGACCGCGGTTAGGGGCCCACCCGCCACCAGGCGGTCACGTACAGCGCGAGCGCCGTGGTCAGGCCGATGACCACCCACAGCACCACGGTGTAGTCGACCCACGATCCGATCGGCGGCGACCCGGGGAACAGGTTGCGGATGGGCAGGACGGCGAACAGCATCACCGCGAACCAGGTGACGATCGGCGGCAGGAACTGCTTCCGCCCGCGCAGCGTCTGAATCGCCACGAACAGCGTGCAGATCGGCAGGACCAGGAGCACCAGGCACATCGCGATGCCGAAGCCCACCGTCGCGCCGGTGCGCGTGACGTCGATGTCCAGGACCTTCCCCCCGCCGGAATCGGACTCGCTCGCGTCGACGGCCCAGGAGGTCAACGAGTCGGTGACGGCCACCTTCACCGGCACGGCCACCCGAGCGGCACCGGTCCCGGTGAACACCAGCACCTGCACGTCCGACGCCTGGTAGCCGTCGAACGGCCACCGGCGGATGTCGCCGTCGGCGTACAGGCTGACCGGTTGTGAACCCGCGCGAGTGCCGGCTGCGAAGGTGAGCGAGTCCGCAGTGGCGGCCGGGCTGACCTCGACGGTCATGGGGTCGCGAAGATCGCCCTCGGCGTCGAGTAGTTCCGCTCCCGGATACACCGAGGCACGGGTCTGAATTGAGAACGTCTCCCCCGACACGGCATTCACGTCGAGGTACACCAACGCGCCATCCGGGGCGGGCTGCCGGTCGTCGGGTCCGTCGCTCCGACCCCCGAGCGCGTAGGTCGAGACGACGGCGACGTAGATCCCGATCACGGCGAGCACCGACAGCACCGCCCACGCTCTGCCGCGAGTTCTCGTCGTTGCCATGGGCGCCTCCTGAATGTCTGACCCGGAATAGCGGGATCGAAGGACCCGTTCCCCACCTTGGTGGGCTTGACCGTGCCGCAGCGTCCGAGTGTCTCATCAACCGCTACGGCACGTAGTCGAGCAACGTGTCGGGAAGGCGAAGACGTCATGGACTCTCATCTCGAGACGGTGCCGCGAATCGATGCGTGGCGGCCGGTGGGCATCATCCGGGCCAACGCCCGCGCATACCTCGCGCTGAACGCTGTCACGTACGGCCTGTTCGTGGTGGGCTTCGTCGTCGGGCTCTACGCCCCGCATCTCAATCGAGCGCAGGTCACACGGTTGAACGAGGACGGCACAACGGATCTCGTTCGGTCGCTGATCGAGCAGCCCTGGCTCTTCGCGCTGACGATCCTCGCCGTGAACACGGTCAAGATGGGCTTGGCGACGATCGTGCTGCCGTCGATGATCGTGCCCTTCGCGGGCATCCCGTTGTTCGCCTACTGGGCGTTCACGACGGGAATCACCCTCGTGCCCGGCAGCGACATCGGGTGGGTGGCGCTCATCCCGCATTCCGTCACGCTGGTCATCGAACTTCAGGCGTACATCCTGTTCGTGCTCGGTGCGTACGTGCTCGGACGGAGCTGGGTCTGGCCGGCATCCGTCGACGCCGAGAATCGGCGAGCAGGCTACGCCCGTGGGCTACGGCAACTCGGTTGGTTGTCGCTGCCCGCGGCCGCACTCCTGGTGGTCGGCGCGGTGTACGAGGCGTTCTCGCTGCGGTACTTCGTGCATCCGCTGGCTCAGTGGTTGTTGTAGTACGACATCCGACCGTTGCTCGCCACACCGCCGAGTCCGATGGTCACGCAGGCCGGGCCTTGTGCGTCCAGCGGTGCGGATCGTCTTCCAGGGCGTCCCTGTCCCAGTTCATCAGGTCGGCGGCCGCGCCGTAGGTGACCTCGAGGAAGTCGAGCACTGTCTGGTCGGGATCCTCGGCCTGCCGTGCCGCCTCATACGGCAGGAGGTACTGCCGCAAGCCGGTGTCGTAGAACGCGCCGTCGGGAAGGCCGGTGGCGTCGGCGAATCCGGCGGGTTCTGGATAGGCGTACGAGTAGAACGCGCCCTCGGCCCCACCGCCGGGCCAGAACCCACAACTGCTGAGTTCGTGCGAGTACCCCTCTTCCATGACCCAGTCGCCGCAATTCGGCGCGCCGCCGGGGTGCCGTGGTGCCGTGCGACCGGAGAATCGCGTACACGCGAGATCGAACGAGCCCCAGAAGAAGTGCACGGGGCTGACCTTGCCGACGAAGTGCGCGCGGAACCTGTTGATCACCCGGTCGGCCTGCACCAGCTGACGCCAGAATGCGTTGGCCGCGTCGGGGTCGTAGCCGACGTGCGTGTCCTCGGCGAACGGGATGGCGGGGTCTACTTCATTGGGACTGTTGGAGATTCGTGCCTCGATGCCCAGTCGGCCGAGCGTGTCCACGACGTCTCGGTGGAACTGCGCCACGGACGTGTCCCGCAGGTCGATGGTGGCCCGGCCACCGTCACTCACACGCACCACCAGGACGTGGTCGACGAAGTCGAACTCCATGTCGAACGATTCGATGCCCGCCGGTATCGCCGACGTCGTCAACCCGCGTGGTGACACGTAGAGCGCCACCTGCCACCAGTGGTTGACCAGCGGTGCACGGGACAGTCGGACCTTGCCGACGATCTGGCTCCACATGTGGAGGGACCGTCGAGTCGGGTCCCAGTCGTCGACCCGCAGCGCCGGCCAACCCTGACCCGTGTGGACGTTGGTCATTGGAGCTCCTCGTCGTCGTGACACCGAACCGCGTGGTTGGTAGGGATGATGCCAAATCGAGCCGCCTGGCGGGTGCTGAGGCTCAAGCGATTTCGGGGGCCGCGAACCGTCCCTCGAGCGCTTCGATCGCCGAGGCCGTCAGGCTGTTCTCGATGTGCAGCCGCGCCAGGTCGTGCACCGCGGCGGCGTCACGGTCGACGACCAGTTCGAGCATCTGATGGTGCTGGTTGAAGTCGATCACGCGGGGCTCGTCCCCCGCCGGCAGCATCAGACCGAGACGGCGGTACCGGTCGGACTTGGCCCAGAGGTCGTCGAGCGTCTTGATCATCACGCCGTTGTGGGCAGCTACGTACAGCGCGCGGTGGAACGCGCTGTGGGCGCACAGTCCGTCCTCGCCCCATTCCCGGGTGACCGGGACCAGATCGGCCAGCGTCGTCCGCATGACCGCGATGTCGTCGTCGGTGCGGCGCTCGGCGGCGAGCGCCACCGCTGCAGGCTCCAAGGCCAGCCGGACCTCGAACAGCTGGCGCGCCTCGTCGGCGCCGATGGACGAGACCCGGGCGTCGCGGTGATTGTCGAGTTCGATGAGGCCTTCACCGCTGAGTCGGCGGATGGCCTCCCGCAGCGGGGTGATGCTCATCCGCATCTGTTCGGCGAGTTCGTACTGCGACAGCCGCGAGCCGGCAGGTAGGCCACCACTGAGTATCAGTCGTCGAAGTTCGGCGTAGGCCACGTCGCTCTTGCTCGAGAAGACATTGGTGACCTGCGGTGATGTCATGTGCGCCGCGTTCCTTCCCTGCCGGAGCGGTGGTCATCGCCACGAATTGCCCCTTGTGCTCACCGTCACACAAAGCCTAGCATCGGCTATCAGTTACATCTTATAAGTTACGAGAAAGGCGAAGGCAATGAAGATCCTCTCCATCCACGAGGGCGTCGTCCCCATCAGTTCGTCGATCCGCAACGCCTGGATCGACTTCAGCTCGATGGACTGCTCGATCGTGGCGATCGTCAGCGACGTGGTCGTCGACGGCGAACCGGTGGTCGGCTACGGGTTCAACTCCAACGGCCGCTACAGCGCCGGCGAGATCCTCCGCCGCCGCGCGATCCCGCGGCTCCTCGACGCCGAACCGGAAAGCCTGCTCGACGAGGCCGGCGACCTGGACCCGACCCGCGCGTGGCCGATCATGATGAACAACGAGAAGCCCGGCGGCCACGGCGAACGCTCCGTCGCCATCGGCGTGCTCGACATGGCGCTGTTCGATCTCGCGTCCAAGATCGCCGGTCAGCCGCTGTACCGCTACCTGTCCGAGCGGTACGGCGACGGCGTGCCCGACGACTCGGTGTTCGTCTACGCCGCCGGCGGCTACTACGCCCCCGGGAAGACGCTCTCGGACCTGCAGGACGAGATGCGCCGATTCCTCGACATGGGCTACTCGGTGGTGAAGATGAAGATCGGTGGCGCCGACCTCGCCGATGACATCAAGCGCATCGAAGCGGTCCTGGAGGTCCTCGACGGGGACGGCTCCCGCCTCGCGGTCGACGTCAACGGGCGCTTCGACCTCCAGACCGCGCTGGACTACGGCAAGGCGATCGAGCCCTACGGTCTGTTCTGGTACGAGGAGGTCGGCGACCCGCTCGACTACCGCCTCAACGCCATCCTCTCCGAGAACTACCGGGGCCCGATCGCCACCGGAGAGAACCTGTTCTCCGTCCAGGACGCCCGGAACCTGATCCGCTACGGCGGCATGCGGCCCGACCGCGACTACATCCAGGTGGATCCGGCGCTGAGTTACGGACTCACCGAGTACCTGCGCGTGCAGGAGATGCTGAAGGAGCACGGCTGGTCGTCGCGCCGCTGCATTCCGCATGGCGGACACCAGTTCTCGCTACACATCGCCGCAGCGCTCAAGCTCGGCGGCAACGAGTCCTACCCCGGCGAGTTCCAGCCCACCGGCGGGTTCGCCGACGACGCCGTGGTGTCCGACAGCCAGGTCGGGCTCACCGAGATCCCCGGCATCGGCTTCGAAGCCAAGAGCGCGTTCTACGAGGTGCTGCGCGAACTGCACCGCTGACGCCGTTCCGGTGCCATCCGGTTCTCCAGGGCCGGGCGGCGCGCACCACACCGCTGCCCGGCCTTCCGGCCCGCCGCCCAGCGCATCCCGACTCGGCCGGCACGACCCCCATGCTGCACCGGATCAAAGGAGTTCCGTCATGTCCACGATCACCGCCACCGCCCCACTTCGCCGGTCGAGGCTCGCCTCCCTGATACGCCAACTCTGGTTCCAGGTCATCGTCGGCGCCGTCCTCGGCATCGCCGTCGGCGTCCTGCTGCCCGACGTCGGCGCCGCAGTGACACCGCTCAACGACTGGTTCATCGGCCTGGTCAAGATGATCGTCGTCCCCGTGGTCTTCTGCGTCGTCACCCTGGGGATCGCCACCATGGACAGCCTGCGCCGCGCGGGCCGCATCGGCGTCAAGGCACTGGGCTACTTCTTCGTGCTCTCGCTGGTCTCGATGTTGATCGGCCTCGTGGTCGCCAACGTCTTCAAACCCGGTGCGGGGATGAACATCGACGTCTCCACTCTCGACGCCAGCACCATCCCCGGGGTGGACTCGGGGGAGAAGGTCGGCTTCGTCGAGTTCGTCACCAACCTGATCCCCGAGTCATTGTTCGGCGCGATCACCGGCCACGCCATCCTGTCGGCGCTCCTCGTGTCACTGCTGATCGGGTGCGCACTCAACGTCACCAAGGCGCACAGCGCTCCCATCACCGCGATGATCGAGTCCCTGTCGCACGTCGTGTTCAAGATCGTCGGCTGGGTCATGCGCCTTGCCCCGATCGGCACGTTCGGCGCCCTGGCCTCCGTCGTCGCCAAGTACGGTGCCTCCAGCCTGCAGCAACTCGGCTTCCTCATCCTGCTGTTCACGGGCACCTGCATCATCTATGTCGTCGTGCTGCTGGGCCTGATCTCCAAAGCCTGTGGCATGAACGTCTTCACCCTCATGCGCTACCTGAAGACCGAACTGCTCATCGCACTGAGCACCTGCTCCAGTGAGGCGATCCTGCCGCAGCTGGTGCGGAAACTCGAACACCTGGGCTGCGGCAAACCCGTTGTCGGTCTGGTCATCCCGGCGGGCTTCTCGTTCAACCTCGACGGCTCGGCGGTCTACCTGACCATGGCCTCGCTGTTCCTGGCGCAAGCCGTCGGCATCGACCTGTCCTGGCAGTCGCAGCTCATCATGGTGGGTGTGATGATGCTGACCAGCAAGGGCACCGCCGGCATCGCAGGAGGCGCATTCATCGTGCTGGCCTCGACCATCACCGCCGTCGGTCACGTACCGCTGGCCGCCCTCGCCCTGATCGTGGGCATCGACCGCATCCTCAACGAGGGCCGTGTCTTCATCAACGTCCTCGGCAATGCGATCGGCACGATCGTGATCGCCAAGTGGGAGAACGACTTCGACGACGAGCAAGCCCGCGAGGTCCTCGCCGGACGGCGCGAGTTCGACATCTCTGCCGAAGAGCCCGAGGGGGACGTCCCCGCTGAGGCAGCCGAGTCGACCCCGGGCAGCCGCCACGCCGCCGCCGCCTCGTGACGACCAAGGATCGAACCGCCGGGCGGGCCCGGCGACCCGAAGAGTAGGAAGAGACGATGTCGCGCATCCGGGTGACCACCGTCCACCTCGTCCTGGGTGACGAGGTGGACGCCCTCCTGCGTCGCCACGGCTGCGAACCGCTCCATGCCGTCACCTGAACCGCGCACCGAGAGGACCCACCCAGATGTCACGAACCCACCGAATCGCCGTCATACCCGGCGACGGCATCGGCACCGAAGTCGTGCCCGAGGGCCTGCGCGTCCTCGACGCGGCGTCCCACGCGTTCGACCTGCGATTCGAGTTCGAGCACTTCGATCACTCGAGCGCCGAGTACTACGCCAAGCACGGGAAGATGCTGCCGGACGACTGGTTCGACGAGCTGAGTGGCTTCGACGCAATCTTCTTCGGTGCCGTCGGATGGCCCGACGTGGTCCCCGACCACGTGTCGCTGTGGGGGAGCCTGCTCCAGTTCCGCCGCGCGTTCGACCAGTACGTGAACCTCCGACCGGTCCGGCTGATGCCCGGTGTACGCAGTCCGCTGGCGGGACGTTCGCCGGGCGACGTCGACTTCTACGTCGTACGCGAGAACACCGAGGGCGAGTACTCGAGCGTCGGCGGGAAGATCTTCGAGGGCACCGACCGCGAGGTGGTCATGCAGGAGACGATCATGACCCGCACCGGTGTCGACCGGATCCTGAAGTTCGCCTTCGACCTCGCGGCGACTCGTCCCAAGAAGCACCTGACCTCGGCGACCAAGAGCAACGGCATCTCGATCTCCATGCCCTACTGGGACGAACGCGTTCAGGCGATGGCGACCCACTACCCCGACATCGACGTGGACAAGTACCACATCGACATCCTCGCGGCGAACTTCGTCATGCACCCCGACTGGTTCGACGTCGTCGTCGCCTCCAATCTGTTCGGCGACATCCTGTCCGACCTCGGCCCCGCGTGCACCGGCACGATCGGCATCGCCCCCAGTGGCAACATCAACCCGGAACGCCGCTTCCCCAGCCTGTTCGAGCCGGTGCACGGGTCGGCGCCCGACATCGCGGGAAAGGGGATCGCGAATCCGATCGGCCAGATCTGGTGCGCCTCGATGATGTTGGAGCACCTCGGCGAGCCCGCCGCCGCCGGCGCAGTGCTCAATGCGATCGAGACAGTCCTGGCCAGCGGCGGCGACGACCTGACCCCGGACATGGGCGGCACGGCCGACACCAAGACTCTCGGCGCGGCCGTGGCCGACGCCGTGACGGCGCCCTGAGCGGCGCGGCAATCGGCGATCAGGCCGTGCGCGCGGCCACGTCGACGGGTGGGTGTCAGAGTTGCAGTGCCGGACCTAGTCGACGGCGGGGTGTGCGAGTCCTTCGAGCGTGCGGCGGAGGTCGTCGAGGCCCCTGTCGGTGAGCTGGCAGGCTGTCTTGATCTGGTCGGTGATGCCTCGAACGTCGGGCTCGAGATCGCGCCCGCGGGTGGTCAGGTCGACGAGCACTCGCCGCTCGTCGGCGACGTCCCTGGTCCGCGTGACGACACCCATCGCCTCGAGCCGCTTCACCAGGGGCGTGATGGTGCCGGTGTCCATGTCGAGGCGCGCGCCCAGTGCGCCGACGGGCAGCGGTGCGCCATCCAGCAGCGCCAGCACCACCAGGTATTGGGGAAACGTCAAGCCGAGCGGTTCGAGGAACGGCTTGTGCTGGCGGATCATCCGGTTCGCAGCCCCGTACAGGGCGAACGACAGCTGTTGTCCCAAGTGATCGGGCACTGCGTCTGGCACCGCCTGCTCCTCTCGCGCACCATTGTCTGTCAAGCTAGACTCTAGCACGCTAGTGATACGGCGAAAGCGTCATCTCGGGCTAACGGATGTTGGGGAGAGTCTCAGAACGTGGCGTCGATCGCCCTGACGGTGATCGCGAACGGGCCCTGCTGCTTGTCGAGCACGTAGACCGACAGCTGGTCGATGCCCGACGGATCCAGCCTCCGGGGTGCGTCCGGGTCCGGGTCGAGGCGCATGCCGACCGGCTCGAAGCCCTCGACGGGCAACGCGTAGTCCCGTTGGACGCCGGCCTCGGTCGGGAAACGCTGAATGTACGACCACGGCTGCCCTGCGATCCCGGCCTTCACGAGATAGGTCTTGCCGTCACCCAGGGCCCGCACGCGCAGCGACGTCGAACCCGTTGCCTTGGAACCGATCTCGGGATCCTCCGGCCCGCGAGCCGAGGCGAATCCGCCGTTGTTCTCCAACGACAGGTTCCCGGAGAAGGCGAGGCCCCCGTCCCCGAACGTCACCGTCGAGGTGGACCTGCCGCCCATCACCGGGTCGTTGACCGTCGTCCAGGCGGCCACCGCGGCGGCATCGCCGAGGTCGACCAGCGCCACGTCGGATCGGTCGGCCGCGATGGCCGGGGCCGACGAGCGGGTACTGCCCGGCGTGCTCGGTTCGTCCGCACCGGCGGATTGTTCGGCGCTGCCGCACGATACGACGAGGAGGATCGAGCAGACGCCCGCCAAGCCGAGCCGTAGCCGGCGGCTCACCGACGTGTCGGGCCGGTGACTCTCCACGGGGTCAGCACGCACCGGGATCGGCGCCCTTGTCACGGCTCCTCATGGGCATGCCATCGATCACGGCGTAAATCGTTCGCAGTTCGGGAACCGCGTCGACGCGCCACTTCTCGCCGCCGTCCTTGCCGATGAGCAGGACGCTGAAGTCGTTGGCGCCGATCCCGAACCGGGTGGCCAGCCGTCCCGACTCGTCGGCACCGATGGCTCGACCGTCGAGGGTGCTGTTGCCCTCGGCGACCAGCACGCCGAGCACCATGTCGCGATCGTCGAACTGGCAGCGAGTGGCCTCGATCCGGCTCAGCGTCTCGACCAGTTTCGGATCGTCGTTCGAGGGCGCGAAAACCAGAAGTGGACGTCGTTCCCAGCGATAGTCGTCGAGGTCGGCGGCCGTCGCGGTGGCCGATCCGAGCACGCTGCTCACGATCAGGGCGACGAGCACCAGCGCCAATAGCCCGACCCTGCGCTTCTCGACCATGGTGATTCCGACTCTACCGACGCACGTCGGGTTGTCGAGATGGACGACCGGGGAAAGTGCCGCTCAGGGGCGAGTCCCGGTCGCCATAGGATGGAGTGATCTGGCGTCCGCGCCGTGGTTCCAGCGGAAGGTGCCGACATGACTGGCTCCCAGCCCCTACGGGTCGACCCCGGCGCATTGACGACCGCGGGCACCGAGTTCGACCAGGCCGGTGCGAGTCTGGCAGGGCTGGATGCCGACGGCCCACTGGCCGACGCCGCCGCTGCGGTACCTCAGTTGGCCACCGCCGCGGCCGCGCTGAACGCCCAGTCGGCCATCGCTGCCGAAACCGATGAGGTTGCGAAGGCGACCGCCACCTACGGCGGGAACCTCAAAGATGCTGCCGCGCAGTACGAATCCGGCGACCACACCGCGGCTGCGTCGATCGGCGCGGCCGGTTAGGCGCTACCCGGTGAGTTCGCCGCGGATGTCCTGCTCGTCGGCGCCGTGCTCGCCGGCATTGCGGCACTCACCGTAGATCTGGATGTAGCCGCGATCGGGATGATCGGGATTGGCGGTGACGATCGCCATCACCTCGCCGAGGTTCATGGCTCGACCGTGCGGGTCCTTCCCTGGGGGCGCGCCCCTACTCCAACCGTCGGCCACCATGGCGTCGACGATCCCGTCGAGGTACTTCTCCTTGTCCGCCCCGGCCGGGAAGGTGAAGCCCATTCCGACCTGCCCGCGGAACGGAGCGACCTCCTGATCGGTGCAGGAGTCGAACTCGAAGGTGGCGCCGCGCAGGTCTAGGCGTGTCGCCCGAACCAGTCGCCTGGCCGGGTCCACCACCTGTGCACGGGTCTGCTCGTCGCTCATCTCCGGGCCGTCGAGATCGGCCGAACTCTCGGAGCCCATCGCGCATCCTCCTAGCAGTAGTGCGCCGGCCACGATGGCCGCTCCCAACGCCGCGACGCGGCCCGCGCGGTCAGTACTGGTGGTTCCTGGTGACGGTGCCACGATCGCCTTCCGGGTCGTTGAGGGCAGGCGTGCCCGGTATTGGAGTGTCCCAGTCCGGCAGGTCGATCGGTGGAAGTCCCGGAAGATCCAGTTCGTCGGGCAGGCCGACGTGGGGTTGCCTGCGACCTTCGGCGGTGAGCCCGTTGTCTTCCAGCGTCGACCCGTCCCCGGTCGCGATGTCGGTCATGGCGCGGAGCGATTCGCTACCCACGTCGTAGTAGCGGGAGTGGTCGCCGAAGTCCGGCAGACCGCTGCGGCCGGGCACCTCGGCGTCGAAGCGCACGGAGCCGAAGCCATCACCCGCCGGATCGCTGCCCAGACCGGCCTCGAGACCCAGCGGGTAGCCCAGTTCGCGGTTGATGATGTCGGGGATCGGGCCGGCCTGACCGAGCCAGGACACGGGGTCACTCGAGGCGGCACCGACGTAGACCTGCCCGCCGTCGGGGAGGTTGAAGTCGGCGGCGCTTTCAGCCAGATCGGTCCCCGGACTGCCGATCAGTACGGCGTTGTCGGCGCGCATGCCGCTGCCCGCGAACGCGTCCGCCACCGTGGTGGACCCGTAGGAGTGCCCGATGACGGTCACCGTGGACGGGACGCCCTCGTGGGTGGCGCCGAGTCCGTTGACGTCGGCGGCGAGCATGTCGCCACCGGCACGGGCCAGTCCGGGCGTGGCGATGCGGGGGTCGGTGGGGCTGTCGGGCGCGTCGTAGCCCATCCAGGCGATCACCGACGTCGACTCGTCGGGATCGCCGAGGCGCATCTGGTCGTACAGGTTGGTGGCGTTGTCACCCTCGAGCCAGCCGTCCTTCACGCTGCTTCCGGTGCCCGGCACCACGACGGCGGTGTTCTGGGCCTTGTCCGGGTTGCCGATCGCGACGGCCGCCTTGCCCTGACCGTTGAAGGCCAGCGGGTCGTACGCCCACAGCATCACCGGACGATCCACGGTGCCCTCGGCGGCCGTCTTCTCCAGACCCTTCCGGGTCTGCACGGCGTTCCCGTACCGGGTGGCGTCGGTGGCGCTCAGCCCATAGGCATCCGGATCGGACAGCACCTCGTCGGTGGACACGCCATGCTGATTCGCGACGTCCTCGACCCGCGACAGGTCGTCCTGCAGGACGGCCTGATTGACCTGATCCCGCACCTCCGCGGGAATCCCGTTGAGGTTGCCCAAGTCGGCCGGATGGTCGGCGATGAGCTGATCGCGCTCGTCCTGGCTGAGCGAATCCCACCACGTCTTGACGTCCTCGGGCGGGGTGTCCGAGGACGGCAGCCTGCGGGGATCGCCCAGCGTGCCGGGCGGCGTCGCGGGGACCGGTCCGCCGACGGCCGCCGAGATGGCGGCAGCGGTCGTGGCGTCGATCTCGGTGAACACCGCGAGAAGCCTCTTGATGATCGCCGTCCACCCGGGAGCCAGCAGGCGCAGGATCGGCGGGATGGGTGGCGGGGTGGCCGTGCCGTCGTCGGCGACCTGCCAGCCGGCGGCCCGCAGCACCCCGACGACGGCGAGCAGCCCGGTGCGGGTCGAGTCCAGCTGGCTACCGCCGGACTGCAGTGCCGGCTGCAGGGCCGCGAGGCGCGCTCGCAGTTCCTCCTGCTGATTCAGGTTCTGCTCGGCCCGGGCGATGGCCGCGTTCGCCGCCTGGCCCTGCCACGACTCGCGCAGGTGAGCGAGTGCTCGACGTTGATCGGTCGTCACCGCGTCGAGCGCTGAAATCTTGGTCCCGAGGTCGGCGGCGGAGGCGATGAGCCGCTGGGGTTGCGACGCCTGCACCGTCGACACCGTCACCGACACCTGAGACCCCCTCGCGTCTGCGTTTCATCGTCGCACGGCCGACGCAGGGCCCACCGCACCAATTGGGATCTATCGGGGCTGCGGATTCGGTGAATGGCTGGGTGTGATCGGTTGCTGATCGGCACGGGACGGGGCGAGCAGTACGGCGCGAGCCTCGGACACCGTGTGCGGCAGCCAGACGGCCTGCACCGGCATCATCGGCGGGTCGATCATGGGGCACACCATGACTCGTCCTCCGAGAGCTGGGCCGACGGGGGCAGTGACCAGTGCGACGTGGTCGTTCTCCGCTACCGCGGTGATCGATGGAACGCCCTGAAGGTTGTCGACCGCCAGGGTGGGTTCGAACCCTGCTCTGCGACAAACGGATACGAGGAAGTCGGTATAGAAGGAAAACGTCGGAGGCGCCCAGACGACCAACGTGAAGTCGCTGATGTCGCCGACCTGCAAGTCGACGCGGTCACTCAACGGATGTCCAGCCCGGACCGCGATACGAAGTGGGTCATAGCTGATCACGGCCGCTGCGAGATCGGGAGGTGTGGTCGCACCTCGGCGTAGTCCAACGTCGACGGACCGCGCAAGCAGGCCGTCCTGCAGTTCGTCGGGAAAGAGCTGTCGCACGGTCACCGACAACTGAGGCAGTGCACGGCGAATCGGCTCGACGATCACGAACGCCTCTTCGGGGCTGATGGCCGGTGAGTGCCCGACCACGTACGGTCGCGACTGCTCACCGGCGGCCTCGCGCACGGTCTCGCCGAGAGCTTCTGCGGCGGCGAGCAAGACGGCGGCGCCGTCACGCAACCTGCGTCCAGCAGCGGTCAGTCGCAGACGACGACCGCGGCGGTCGAACAGCGTCGCTTCCAGTTCACGCTCGAGCTGACGCATTGCCGTGCTCAACGCCTGCTGCGTGATGTGGAGGTGGACGGCGGCGGAGGCGAGGCTCGCGTGATCGGCCACGGCGGCGAACTGCGTAAGGCGTCGCAGGTCCAGGGGTGCGCGGGTCACTCATGGCCCCTCTCACAAGTTGTGATTGTCAATCGACCATAACAATCTGCTCGTCATTTGTGCTCGCCCGCTCTACCGTCGGTCACCGATACGCACCGCCGACCGGTGGGGTCACGACGAACGGATACGGATGAGCAAGCACGACATCAACGGCAAGAACGTGCTCATTGCCGGCGGAGCCAAGAACCTGGGCGGCCTGATCGCGCGGGACTTCGCCAAGCACGGGGCGGAGGCGGTGACGGTCCACTACAACAGCGAGTCCACGCGCAAGGCCGCCGACGACACCGCGGACGCGATCATCGCCACGGGCGCCAAGGCGCACGTGCTTCAGGCCGATCTGACCTCCGCGGACGCAGTGGCACGCCTCTTCGGAGAAGCCACCGAAGCGATGGGTTCGGTGGACATTGCCATCAACACAACGGGCATGGTCATCAAGAAGTCCATGATCGAGATAACCGAGGACGACTACGACACGATCTTCGCGATCAATTCGAAGACTGCGTTCTTCTTCATCCAACAAGCCGGCCTTCACCTTTCCGACGGCGGCAAGATCATCTCGCTGGTCACCTCGCTGCTGGCCGCCTTCATCGGCGACTACTCCGCCTATGCCGGATCCAAGGCGCCGGTCGAACACTTCACCCGCGCCGCGTCCAAGGAGTTCGGCAAACGGGGAATCTCGGTTGTCGCCGTCGCTCCCGGGCCGATGGAGACGCCATTCTTCTATGGTCAGGAATCAGCAGAATCGGCTCAGTTCAACCGGACGGCGGCGGACCTGTCCGCATTCACCAAGACGGGTCTGACGGACCCGAACGACATCGTGCCCGTCGTCCGTTTCCTGGCGGGTGAGGGCTGGTGGATCACGGGGCAGACGATCTTTCCCAACGGCGGCTACACCACCCGGTGACGACCAAAACCGACACTCGGCACGGGAAGCACGCCCACGCGAGTAGACATCGCCGGTGTCAGTTCGTAGCCTTGCGCGGGACGTCGACAGCAGGGCCGGCACCGGTCCCTTAGCGCGAAGGATCGTGACCAGCCGAATGCTCCGGATGCGCCATTCACTTCGGCGAACGGCGTACGGCACGGCAGCCGCGGCACTGGTGGTCGTGATGTCGATCGGCGGCGTCAGAGCCGATCCGGCCACGGACGCGCTGGCCACACTCAACGAACTGTCTCAGCAGGCGGTGCAGAGTCGCGAGGCCGTCACGGCGGCCCAGCGCGACGCCGACGCCCGACTGGCCGAACAGACCGCGGCCGTCGACCGCCACAATGCGGACCTCGCGGCACTGGCGGTTGCGAACGCCGAACTGGCACCTCATCAGGCCGCCGTCGACCGGGTGGCGGCGATGCACTACACCAGCGGCAGCGGTCAGTTCGCGGCGATGCTCACCGCATCCTCGCCCCAGCAGCTCATCGATCAGCTGTCGCTGCAGCGAACCGTCGCCGCGGTTGCGGCCGAGCAGTTGAAGGCGTTCCACGCGGCACGCGAACGCGCGGCCACCGCCGCCCAGGCCTCGCAGCGATCGGCCGCCGACGCAGGCGCCGCCGCCGAGGCCGCCACCCGTCTGCGTGCGGAACTGCAGGCGAAGTGGAAGGAACTGCTCCGCCAGATCGCCGCCGCGGAGGCGCAGTACGCGGCGCTGACCCCGCAGCAGCAGGCGGTCATCGACGCCGCCGTGCCGCCACCGATCGCGGCGGTACCCGGCCTGCCGCCGGGCGACGTCGCGCCGCCGCCGGCCATGACGGACATCCCCGAGGCACTGCCCGTCGGCGTCGCGGCGGAGGCGGGGATGCAGCCCAACACCGTCCTCGCGGCGCGCGCCGTCAGCGCGGCGTTCCCCCAGATCGCGGAGATCGACGGGGTCCGTCCGGACTCGAAGCCGTGGCATCCCAATGGGCTCGCGATCGACATCATGATCCCCAACCCCGAGAGTCCCGAGGGCATCGCGCTGGGCGACCAGATCATGGCGTTCGCAATGAGCAATGCGGGCCGGTTCGGGCTGCAGGACGTGATCTGGCGCGGTACGTACTACACGCCGGCCGGGCCGCAGGCCTCGGGTTACGGGCACTACGACCACGTGCACATCACGACGACGCCGCGTCGTTAGCGGTCATTCGTCAGGGGTGCAGGCTCCACTGACCGACGTCGGATGCCAGCACGTCGTTGACGTCGACGCGGATGCCCCCGACCACCGGCCCCGGGTTCGACGCGGTGTCGATGATGCGCTGATAGAGCACGGCGCCGGGGTAGATCTGACCGCCGGACCAGGACCGGGTCTGCCAGGCCCACACCTTGCCGGGGGTACTCGACCTCCCGACGACGCCATCGGCCACCGCCCACTGGCAGGCCCGAATGCCCCCGTAGATCCCGGTGCGTAGCTCGCCGATCACCGAGTTGATCCCGCGGAACCACGGCAGCACCACGCCGTTCCACGTCTCGCGGTCCACGTCGTCGTCGACGCTGAAGTAGACGGGGGCGCTCTGGCCGCCGCCCGCCGCGGTGTGCAACTGCCAGGCGGTGCGGGCGTCGGCGACGCCGCCGGCGAACCCGCGGGTGAAGTCCGACGGCGCCGTCCCACCCGGCTTGCCGTACTGGAAGTTGCTGACGATCGCCAAACCGGCCGCGGCGAGCGTCCGGGCGTAGGGCAGGGTGATCGGCTTCGCGCCGAAGGACGAGCCGGGCCGCGAGGTCGAGACGTAGTTGATGACGCCGGCGTGCCCGGCCGCGATGATGTCCTGGGCCGGGATCTGCCGCATGGCGTAGTCGATCAGCGTGGACCCGGCGGCCGCGGCCGAGGGCATCGAGGCACCCGTCGCCGCGCCGAGACCGGCCAGCGCGGACGCGGCGGTCGCGTAGCGCAGGGCGTCACGCCGGGAGATCGGCACGGGCGCGATGTTAACAACGAGACGCATGTGGTCGAGCGATCCGCGTCGGGCGAGTCGCGAGTCCGATGTCGCATCGTTATCCGGCACGAGAACGTGCGTCGGTAGGCGACATGTCGATGACCTTCCCGGGCTCGACCGACACCCCCTAGACACCGATGGCGTGTCAGGATCGCGGGGTGTCCTCCCGATTCGCCGATCGCTACGAGCTGCGCGAGGTCGTGGGCATCGGCGGGATGTCCGAAGTGCACCTCGCGAGCGATCTGCTGCTGAAGCGCGACGTCGCGGTGAAGGTGATGCGCGCCGACCTCGCGACGGACTCCACCCTCAACGAACGATTCCGGCGGGAAGCGCAGAAGCTGGCCGGCCTGAACCACCCGGCGATCGTCGCGGTCTACGACACCGGCGAGGCGCAGACGCCCACCGGGAACGTCCTCTACATCGTGATGGAGTACGTCGACGGACTCTCGCTGCGGGACGTCCTCAGAGCACGTGGACCCATGACACCGCGGCGAGCCGTCGCGGTCGCCGCGGAGGTCTGCCAGGCGCTCGAGTTCAGTCACCGGCGCGGGATCATCCACCGCGACGTCAAGCCGGCGAACATCCTCATCGGGGACGACGGCGCCGTGAAGGTCGTCGACTTCGGCATCGCCCGCGTGCTCGCCGACGGCGCCGGCAGCGACACCCGGACCGGCGCGGTGATGGGAACCGCGCACTACCTCTCGCCCGAGCAGGCGCGCGGCGGCGAGGTCGACGCCCGCTCCGACGTCTACTCCATCGGCTGCGTGCTCCACGAGATCGCCACCGGGCAGCCGCCCTTCACCGGCGACTCGGCCGTCGCGATCGCCTATCAGCACGTCCGCGTCGATCCGGCCGCACCCTCGAGCCGCAACGACCAGCTGAGCCCGGAGTTCGACGCCGTCGTCCTCAAGGCGATGGCGAAGGACCCTGCCGACCGCTACCAGTCCGCCGCGCAGATGCGCGTCGACCTGCTCCGCCTGCAGAACGGCGAGACCCCCTACGCCGCCACGGCGTCCGCGGTGGAACACACGTCGCCGCTCCCGCCGGTGCCCGGGCCCCGGGTGCCGACGCGGAAATGGTCTGCGACGCGGAAGGTCGCGACGGCCGTCGGAGTGATCGCGGTGCTCGCCGTCGCGGTGACCGGCGCCCTGCACCTCACCGGCGGCGGTCCCGACGGCACGGGCGTACCCGACGTCCGCGGGCGAGCGGTGGCCGACGCGGTCGCGGTATTGCAGGACAGCGGGCTGCGACCGCGCGTGGAGCAGAAGGCGCATGCCACGGTGCCCACCGATCGCGTGATCGACACGACGCCCTCCGCCGAGGCCGTCGTCGACGCCGGCAGCGAGGTCACCGTCGACGTGTCGTCGGGCCCCGCACGGGACGCGCCCGGTGCCAGCCTCGGCGTGGTGCCCAACGTGTCATCGCTGACCTACGCGGAGGCGATCCGCACGCTGCTGGCCGCGGGCTTCACGAGGTTCCGGCAGGCATCGATGCCGTCGTCGCCCGAGATGACGGACCTCGTCCTCGCCACGAATCCCGCAGCGGACCGCACCGTGGAGACGACCGCCGAGATCACGATCCTGGTCGGGTCGGGTCCGGCGGCCGGGACGTCCTGACGGGTGCGTGGCCGTCAGCCGGTCACGATGCGGGATGGAGCCGCAAGGCGGCGGGAGCACCGTCCGGGACGGCGCGCCTGGTCGGGCTGACGGGATCTATCCGGACGTACGGTGCGCCGAGCGGCGGACGCTGGTCCGGCTCGCCCTTGTTCGGCCACAGTGCGGTCGCGCGTTCGGCCAACGCCGTGATGGTGAGCGACGGGTTCACCCCCAGGTTCGCGGTGATGGTCGAGCCGTCGATCACGTGGAGCCCGGGATGTCCGTGCATGCGGTGGTAGGGATCCACCACGCCGTCGTCGGCGGTCTCGCCGATGACGCACCCACCGATGAAGTGGCCGGTCATCGGGATGTCCGCCAGATCCGCCCACGCGCCCCCGGCGATGCCGTCCATGTAATCGGCTGCGCGACGGGCGACTTCGTGCCCGGCCGGGATCCACGTCGGATTCGGATCGCCGACGCCCTGCCGTGACACCATCCGCCGTCCGAACAGCCAACGGCGGGTGAAGGTGGTGATCGAATTGTCGTGGGTCTGCATGACGAGGAGCGGAATCGTCTGCTCGGACCAGTTCTTGGGGTTGAGCAGGCGGGGGAGATCCCGGCGTTGGCTCAGCAGATCCTTCATGCCCGTTCGCCAGCGCCGCCGGCCGTCCAGACCGTCGACGAGGATCGTGCCGAGCAGCCCCATCAGGTTGGAGTCGTGGCCGTACCGGCACGGCTCGACGTGCGTGTGTTCGTCCGGATGGATCGACGACGTGATGGCGACGCCCTCCGAGTAGTCCACGTCGTCGCCACGCGCCCGCACGGCGAGGATCGACTCGGAGTTGGTGCGTGACAACTCGCCGAGGCGACGGGAGACCCGGGGCAGGCTGCCACGGTCGCGCAGCCGGTGGAGCAGCCGCTGGGTACCGAGTGCGGCGGCCGAGAAGACCACCTCGCGAGCGGTGAACGTGTGCCGCTGCCTGCGGATCTTGGCTCCGGTTCGACGCGTGACGACGTCATAACCGCCGTCCGCGCGGGGCACGACGTCGACGACCGTGGTCGACGGATGGACGTCCGCACCGAGCTTCTCGGCGAGGTAGAGGTAGTTCTTCACCAGGGTGTTCTTCGCGTTGTGGCGACAGCCGGTCATGCACTCGCCGCAGTGCGTGCACGCGTTGCGGTCGGGCCCGGCGCCGCCGAAGTAGGGGTCGCCCACCGGTGCGCCCGGGGCGGCCTGCCGGCCGTCGCGGTCGCCGAAGCAGACGCCGACGGGAGTGGCGTGGAACGAGTCCGCGATGCCCAGGTCCGTCGCCACCTGCAGCATCACCTTGTCCGACGGCGTGGTGCGCGGGTAGGTCGCGACGCCGAGCATCCGCTTCGCCTGGTCGTACCAGGGCGTGAGTTCGGCCTTCCAGTCGGTGATTCCGCTCCAGCGCGGATCGTCGAAGAAGGGGTCCCCGGGCTCGTAGAGGGTGTTCGCGTAGACCAGCGAGCCGCCACCCACGCCTGCGCCGCTGAGCACCACCGCGTCCGACAGCACGTCGATGCGCTGGATGCCGTAGCAGCCGACGGAGGGCTTGAACAGGTAGTCCCGGACGTGCCAGCTGTTCGTGGCGAAGTCCTCGTCGCGGAACCGGCGGCCCGCCTCGAGCACACCGACGCGGTAGCCCTTCTCGCTCAGACGGAGAGCGGTCACGCTCCCGCCGAACCCAGATCCGATCACGAGCACGTCGTAGTCGAAGGCCTCGGTCATGCGACAACCTCCTCGGTTGTGGTCATCGGCAGAACTTCCTGATAGCTGGTGAGATCGACGGTGTGCGTGCGGCGCTGGTACTCGCGGACCAGTCCCGGCCAATTGGTGGTCACCCGACCGGAGCCGGCTCGATACCAGGATTGGCAGGCGGTCCACACGCCGTCGTCGAGACGGGTCTGGACCTCCGCGTCGTAGGCCTCCTCCACTGCCCGCCGAATCTCCAGGGCGCGCAGGGGCTCTCGGCGGGCCAGCTCCGCGACGAGTTGACGGATGTACCCGGCCTGCTGCTCCATCATCAAGATGGTCGAGCTGCTGCCGAGGTTGGTGTTCGGACCGTAGATCATGAACATGTTGGGGAATCCCGGGACGGCCATGCCGAGATGGGCGCGAGCCCCCTCGGACCACTCGGCCCGAAGATCGCGACCGTGCCGACCCGTAATCTGCATCGGCGCCAGGAATTCGGTGGCCTTGAACCCGGTGCCGTAGATGATGACGTCGACCTCGTGCAGCCGGCCGTCGGCGGTACGAACGCCCGTCGGCGTCACCTCGGAGATCGCGTCCGTCTCGACCTCGACGTCGTCCTCGGCCAGCGCCGGATACCACTCGCTGCTGAACAACACGCGCTTGCAGCCGATCGGGTAGTCGGGTGTCAGCTTCGCACGCAACTCGGGGTCCTTGACGTGACGTTCGAGGTTGAGGATCGCGGCGGCTCGGATCGGCCGCGCGAGCCGAGGGACCCGGGTCAGCGCGAGACCGAGGAATTCGGTGATCTGCCAGACGACTCCGCGCATGGCGGCGGCGAACCCGGGCACCCTCGCGAAGGCGGTGTGGTGCGCGTCGGTGTAGCCGCGGTCCGGCTTGGGCAGGACGTACGGGGCGGACCGCTGAAAGACGGTGACGTGCGCGGCGTTACGGCGGATCCGCGGGACGAATTGGATGGCTGACGCGCCGGTGCCGAGCACGGCGACGCGCTTGCCGGTCAGGTCGACGTCGTGGCGCCACCCCGCGGAGTGGAAGGACGGGCCCGCGAACGTCTCGATGCCGGGGATCGGCGGCACCGCCGGGCGGGAGAGCTGGCCCACCGCGGGCACCAGCACGTCGGCTTCGAGCACCTCACCCGACGAGGTCGACACCCGCCAGACGGCGCTGTCGTCGTCGTAGGCCGCGGACGTGACCTCCACCCCGGTGCGCACCAGCTCGCGCAGGCCGAAGCGATCGGCGGTGTCACGGATGTACGCGAGGATGTCGGACTGCTTGGCGTACCGGCGGCCCCAGTCGGTCTTGCGGGCAAAGGAGTAGGAGTACAGGTGCGACGGGACGTCGCAGGCCGCCCCCGGGTAGGTGTTGTCCCGCCAGACCCCGCCGACGTCATCCGCCTTCTCGAGCACCGTCACGTCGGCGAGCCCGTCCCTGGTCAGCTCCCGCGCCGCACCGAGTCCGCCGAATCCGGCTCCGATGACGATGACGCGGGGGCGGCGGCGGGCGGAGGTCATGGGTGAAACGCTAGGGCCGCCGAGGGCGTGGCCGGCAGAGCATTGCGGACGGTGAATCCATGATTCCGGCCAACCGCCCGGCCCGAGCGCCTCACACGGTGAGCACGCGTGCGCGCGGCGCGACCGAACGTTGATGGCGTGCGGGGGTGGTGCCGGTCCACCGCTTGAACGCGGCGATGAAGCTCGTCGCCTCGGCATAGCCCAGCCGCAGGGCGATGTCCTCCACCGAGAGCGCACCCGTCGCGAGCAACTCCTCGGCGAGCATCCGGTGCACCTCGTCGGTCAGATCCCGGAAGGTCGTGTCCTCCTCGGCCAGGCGCCGCCGCAGGGTCCGCTCGCTCATCGCCAGGTGCCGGGCGACCTTCCCGATCGTGTGCGGTGCGCCGTCGATCGAGGCCAGTTGCTCGCGGACGCGCAGCGCCACGCCGGTCCGCTGACGCCGGCGCTCCAGCAGGGTGGTGCACTGCGTCTGACACATCGCCACGCTGATCTCGCTGGCCTGGGGCAGCGGGTGCCCAAGGAGTTCCGCGGGCCACGACGCCACGGTGACCGGCCCGCCGTGGCGCGGTGTCACGCCGAACGCCGACCGTGCCGCGGCGTCTCCCGACGCGGGCTCCTGGCCGGCGAACTCGATCGCGGTGAACGGGACGGGGCCGCCCGACGACTCGGACATGACCTGCGCGATCGCCGACAGGTCGCGCCGGACGAGGAACTCGGCGACCGGACCGGTGAGGCCGGGGAGGTCGAGCCGCAACGTCGCGACCGGTCCGTCGACCGTCACCGTCGGTAGGCAGAACCCATAGCTGAGTTCGTAGTAGCGGGCTGCGAACCGGACGGCGTCGCCCAGGGTGGGACTCGTCAGGCACGCGAAACCGAAGATGCCGAACGCGCCGACGTGGTAGCCGGCTCCGACGCGGATTCCGAGGTCGGCCGCTCCGGCCGGTGTGCCCAGCAGCGTCACCAGGTTGGTGGCAATGGCCAGCTCTTGCCGACCGAGGATGGTCCGGCCGTGATCGGTCAGGTCGGTCTCGGACAGACCCGAGCCGTCGAGCAGATCGGCGATCGTCAGTCCGTTGTCGGTCCCGAACCGTGCCATCAGTGCGGCACTCGCGGTGTTCCGCGGAAAGTCCCAGTGCGACACCTGCGATCCGGCGAACACCTGCACGGGTCCCAGTATGGCCTTCCGGCGGATGCGGTCGTCTCGGGTTCATCGTCTCCGGGGTGCCATAATCGCCGATTCGACGTCCGAGAGGGATCCGAAGACATGAGTTCACCCGTCGACGACCACCAGGCGACGTTGCACTGGTCGCAGATCCACGGCTGGTTCGGCTGGCGCGACCTCCAGGAGGAGGCCGTCGCGACGTTCCCCGCCGGCAGCACGTTCGTCGAGGTCGGCTCATACCTCGGCCGTAGCCTCTGCTCGCTGGCGGAGGTGGTGGGCGAGTCGCCCCGCGACTTCACCGTGGTCGGCGTCGACTACTGCCGCGGCAGTGGACGCGAGGGGACCGCGGACAAGGACTCCCACGCGGCGGCCGTCGCCGACGGCGGCGGTACCTTCGCCGGACAGCTGCACCGCAACGTCATCGAATGCGGCTTCGCCGATCGTGTGCACCTGGTGGTGAGTCCCTCGCCGTCGGCGGCCGCGCTGTTTGCCGACGGCTCACTGGCCTGGGTGCACCTCGACGCCCGCCACGAGTACGACAGCGTGGTCGCCGACATCGACGGCTGGTTGCCGAAGGTGGCGCCGGGCGGCTGGCTCTCCGGTGACGACTACGACGAGCAGTGGTGGCCGGGAGTGGTTGCCGCAGTTCGGGATCGCGTGCCCGATGCCAAGGAGTGCTCGACCCGGCAGTGGCGCTGGGTGAAGCCGGTGGGCTCGTAGAAGCGGGTGGGGACCTCTCCCGAGGGGTCGCCATCGCCGGAAGCGGGTATGCCGCGTCGATGACGGTCAACGCATATCCCTACGCCGGCAAGACGGTTCTGATCACCGGTGGCGGTACCGGCATCGGCCGGGCCATCGCCGAGGCGTTCCTGGACAACGGTGCCAACGTCGCGATCAGTGGACGGCGGCGCGACAAACTCGACGACGTCCTCACGGGGCATCCCGAGGAGCGAACGCTGGCAGTCGAGGCGGACGTCACCGACGACGAGTCCGTCGAGTCGATGGTCGCGGCGGTCGTCGAGCGGTTCGGCACGCTCGACGTCCTGGTCAACAACGCCGCGGCCTACGTCAGCGGACCCTTCGACGACCTGACGCTCGACACGTGGGAATCGATCCGGAGCACGAACATCGACGGCTTCGTCCACGTGGTCCGACACTCCCTGCCGGAACTCGAGAAGTCCGGCGGGAACGTCGTCGTGGTCGGCTCGGTGTCCGGGCTGCGAGGCGATTGGGGTCAGGCCGCGTACAACGCCACGAAGGCAGCGATCATGAACTTCGTGCAGTCGCTGGCCCTGGACTACGGGCCCCGGGGCATCCGCTTCAACGCGGTCGCGCCGGCGCTGACCATCACCGATCTCACCCGGTCGATCGAGGAGGACGAGGCGGCGCTCGAGGCCGCCGTCAACCGGATAGCGCTCGGGCGTCCGGGTCGGCCGGCCGACATCGCGCCCGCCGTGCTGTTCCTCGCCAGCCCGGATGCCGCGTACATCACCGGAGCCTGGCTTCCCGTCGACGGGGGCACGTCGGCCAGTACCGGGCAGGCGCACTAGCGCCCTAGTTGTCGTTCGCAGGTAGCGGCGTTCGTACGTTCCGCCCGTCAGCCGAGCAGTGTGTCTCCCCAGCGGGTCAACGAATGATGACGCGCCCAGGTGCACACGTGCTCCGGGCGGGGCCGCTCAACGCGTCGAGATAGCGCTGAGGCGACGACAGTGTGAGTGACGGTGGCGCTGAGCGCTATCTGGACGGTCGCGGGCTGCGTTCTGCCCGTCAGCCGAGCAGTGTGTCTCCCCGGCGCGTCAACGAATGATGACGCGCCCAGGTGTACACGTGCTCCGGGCGGGGCCGACCCACGCATCGAGATAGCGTTCAGGCGACGAAAGTCCGAGTGACGTTGTCGCTCAGCGCTAACCGAACGGTAGCGGGCTACGTCGGTGAGCAGCGGACCCAGGTGCAGTGCGGCGGCGGGTGTGTCGACGTCGACGTGCACGACGACGGTGGTGCGTTGCCCGTGCGGGCGGCGGGCCACGGCCCGACAACCTGACACGGCCGCGGCGCGCGTCGCTCGACGCCTGAGGCATCCGTCGGGTCGGTAGCGTGAGCGCCGTGGTCGATGACGGTTGGGCCGACGCCTGGGCGGAACCTCGCGTCGGTCTGCGGGAGCACATGGCGACCGCGGCGGTCCTCGGGATCGGCGTGCTGTCGAGCGTGTTCGGCGTCATCCTCGCCATCGGAGGCAACACGGTGGCGTTGGTCTACTGCCTGCTGTTCGCGACGGCGATGTTCCTGGCCGCGGCGTTCGGGGTGGCGACCCGTCGCGATGACCGTGACCTGTCATCAGCCGTGCGCACCAAGGGCCAAGACACTGAGGTGCGTTATGCGACAATGCCGTTCGCCATCCTCGTCGGGTTGACCTCGTGCCTCGCGGTCTTCTGCGCCGGCGCGGCCATCCAGGTCGGCGGCGGCGTGTCCGTCCTGCTGGGCGCCGGGGGCCTGTTCTTCGCGTCGTTCGGAGTGGCGGCGGCCACGGGGCGGCTCCAGCGTGGCGGCATCCTGTTGTCGGAGACGGCGATCTCACAGCGCGGGTGGAGCTTCGAGTCGCGGCTCGAGTGGTCCGCCGTCGCCAGGATCGAACGGGGATTCCACGGCCACCCGGTCATCATGGTGTTCGGATTCGCGAACGCCGAGTGGAGCCGCCGGCACACCACTCCGCTGTGGCGGATCGATCGCCTGCCACCCGTGCCGATGATCGAGGTGGACTGCCGCAGGTTTGACGTCGATCCGCGCACCCTCCAAGGCTTCCTGCGGACCTACGTGGACGCGCCGGGCACGCGAGGCGAACTCGGGACCGAACTCGCCCTCGCCCGAGCGCGGCGGCAGGCCGGCGACGAGGCCCCCTCCGGCTGACCAGGGGCGACTATCCGACCGAAGTCAGCAACGCCGCCTCGCGCCACAGACGGTGCGCGTTCTCGCGGTCGAGCGCGTAGGGCGCGACACCGCCCGCGCGGCCCAGGTTCGGCGCGCGTTCGGTCACCACGTCGGCCTCGACGTTGTTCTCGAAGTACCGGCCGCCGACTCCGTCGACGAGTGGCGACGCCGCGAGCAGTACCGACGTCGAGGCGCCCTGCTCGACCGTCTTGCGGAACTCCTCCGGGGTCCGCAGCCCGCCGGTGTGCTTCTGCAGACCCGTCGCGATCGCGCCGGGATTCAGTGCATTGCAGAGGATTTCGTCATCAGACCACCGGTCGCTCACCTCCACGGCGAGCAGGACGGTGGCGGTCTTCGACTGTCCGTAGGCGGTCATCGGATCGTATGGCCGGAACCGGTAGTGCAGGTCGTCGAACACGACGGGGGAGAACAGGTGTCCCGTCGAACTGACCGACACGACGCGCGCGCCACCGGCGGCCGCAAGGGCTTCGTGCAGTCCAGCGACGAGCGCGAAGTGACCAAGGAAGTTGCTGGCGAACTGCATCTCGCACCCAAGCGCACTGCGCTGAAGCTCGGGTATCGCCATCACGCCGGCGTTGTTGATCAGCATGTGCAGCGGCCCGTTCCACGCCCGGACGAAGGCCGCGACCGATCCGAGATCGGTCAGGTCGAGCTGAGCCGCCTCGATGGCGTCGTTCCCGGTGACCCGTCGCAGCTCCTCGGCGACGCCCTTCCCAGCGTCGAGCCGACGGACGCCGAGGACCACCTCGGCCCCTGCCGCCGCCAGGGCGCGCGCGGTCTCCACCCCCAGTCCACTGGTCGCCCCGGTGACCACTGCGCGCTTCCCACGGAGGTCGACGCCCTGGAGCACCTCGTCGGTGGTGGAGTCGAAGCCGAAGGGCGTGGTCGCTGGTTGCATCCCCTGAATGTTGCACCTCTGACAGGTCGCCGGACCGGTTGGCGGAAATCAGCTCACAGCGCGAGGAACACGCGGTCGAGGACTCGGCGCCGGCCGGCACGGAGGGCCGTCGTGCGGGAGGCGACGTTCAGACCGTCGATCGTGCCGATCAGCAACCGGTCCGGGTCGGCTCCGACGCCGGCCGCCCAGGCGGCCTGCGCGTGCACCGCGTAGCCGTGCCCCCGGTGGTCGGCGGCGACGACCTCCTCCTGGATCTCGTCGCCCTCGATCCAGCGGATGGACCCCGGCGCGACCGCGAGCAATCCGACGGGTGTGCCGTCGTAGGTGATGGCCCGCAGCTGCCCGTAGTCGTGCCAGTGCCGAAGATCGTCGGGTTCGGCCGGTGTGACGTTGCGCGCGAGTGCGGGATCGTCGGCGGCCAAGCGCTCGTAGCGCTCGTTCACCATTGCGATCGCCGCGTCGGCGGTCGCGAACGCCGACAGCCGCACCGACGGATCCGGCGGACGGACGTCCCGGTACCGTGCGGCGTGAATGGTCATGTCCAGCAACGCGTCCGGCCCGGTGACGAGCCCGGGCCGCGTGCAGATCCGCAGATGCCTCGGCCGGAACACCGACCACTCGTCCCTGACGCACGCGCGCAACCGGTCGAGGTCGTCGAACCCGTGCGCGATGACCTCGACGAAGGGACGGGTCACGTCACGGTCGCGGAACCGGATGCCGCCGAGCAGTCCGCCGTGGGACGTACGGACGATCCGGTGCAGGTAGTCGTCGTTGGCGACCCCGGGCAGTGACACGTGCTCGTAGAACGCTGCCGCGAAGGCATCGTCGTCGACGCGTGACGACTCGAGTTCCCACCACGACGCCATGCGCGCAGCGCCGTCGTGACCGTAGAGATCGACGGCCACCGCTCGTTCGTCGTCGAGCGACGTCCATTCAGCCGAGACCATTGCCCGGCATTCAACGGCACCGGCCGAACCCGGGGCAACGTATTTTCCGCCGCCTGCCGGGGGAGCGGAACCGCGGTCAGCGCAACGCGTGCCGCACCGCGTCGAGCACCATGCTCCTCGCGCGGCCGTCGATCCGCGTGCTGGTCGACATGAACAGGTCGACGTCGGGCAGTGGTGGGAGTTCGGTGACGTGTCGCAGCCCCTCGGGCGCGGGCCCCATCCGTGGCAGCGGAGTGACCCCCAGGCCGTCGCGGGCACCGGTCAGGACGCAGGTGAGGTCGACGCCCTCCTTCACGATCCGGACGGGGCGCCCGACGAGCACGGCGGTGGCCTGGTCGCGGACCGCGCACGGTCGCGCGAAGAACACCAGCCGATCGCGGGCGGCGTCGTCGGTGCCGAACCACAGCAGCGGCAGTGACGCCACCCGGACGGCCCCGGGACCGGCGCGGCCGAGCATCAGCGCCACGTCGGCCCGCGAATCCGCCACGAGCCGACGGACCCGCTCACTCCGCGTCAGACGCAACTGGATGTCGTGATCGGGGAAGGCCGACGCCAGCGTCGACACCACAGTCGGTACGAGGAACTCGGCGGCGTGCTCGCTGGCCGCCACGACCAGCTGATCGTCGCGGGGACCGCGCAGCGCACGGACGGCATCGTCGTGCTCGTGCAGAATACTGCGTGCACGAACGGCGAGTTCCTCACCGTCACTGGTCAATCCGACGCCGCGGCCCTGGCGCACCACCAACCGGCAGCCGGCCTCCCGTTCGAGCCTGCGGATGTGTGCGCTCACCGCTGCCGGCGAGAGATGCAGCGCTTCGGCGGCGCGGCGCACCCCGCCGAAGGCGGTCACGGCCGAGAACGTCCGCAGGGCGGTGATGTCCAGCGTGGCCACGGATCCATCCTGCCACTGATCGTTCACGATGCGTGAACGATGTTGATCGGCAGGCTCGTCGAGGCCGACGCTCGAACGACACGCAGCACTACGACGAGGAGAACGCGCCATGAC
Source organism: Mycobacterium sp. PTI7 (assembly GCF_056679845.1). NCBI lineage: Bacteria > Bacillati > Actinomycetota > Actinomycetes > Mycobacteriales > Mycobacteriaceae > Mycobacterium > Mycobacterium sp. PTI7. Next base: position 4,805,500 of record NZ_CM155252.1, on the reverse strand, counting down.
GTTCGACGCCATCTACACCGACGCCACCGAGTTGGCTCACCTCATCCGATCCCGCCAGGTTTCGCCGGTGGAGGTGGTGCAGGCGCACCTGGACCGCATCGATGCCGTGAACCCGGCGGTCAACGCCATCGTCACGGTGTCGGAGAATGCCATGGCAGCCGCCCGGGCCGCGGAGGACGCGGTGTTTCGAGGGGACGAGCTGGGCCCGTTCCACGGGGTGCCCTTCACCGTCAAGGACTCGATCGACACCGCCGATCTGCTGACGCAACGCGGGTCGCCGATCTTCGCCGGACGCGTGCCGGATGTCGACGCCGTCGGCGTCGCCAGGATGAAGGCGGCCGGCGGGATCGTCCTCGCGAAGACGAACCTGCCGGAGTTCTCCTACTCCACCGAGACGGACAACCTGCTCACGGGCAGGTCGAACAATCCGTGGGATCTCGAGCGCACGCCGGGCGGCTCCAGCGGTGGGGAGTCCGCGGCCATCGCCGCGGGGATGTCGCCGATCGGCCTGGGGACGGACCTCGCGATCTCAGTACGCGGACCGGCCGCTCAGACGGGGATCGTCGCGCTCAAGCCCACGCACGGCCGCATCCCGATGACCGGGGTGTGGCCGCGCGAGCCGCGCAGGTTCTGGCACGTCGGTCCGATGGCCCGCAGCGTGCGCGACCTCGCCCGCGCCTACTCGGTGCTCGCCGGTCCCGACGGAGCGGACGCCTTCGCCACCAGCACCGCCGGTGTCGATGCGGGCCTGGGCGATGCACCGGGCCGGCCCGTACGCGTCGGATGGTTGGTCGAGCCCGGCTTCGGGCCGATCGACGCCGAGTTCGGAGCCACCGTGCAGGCGGCCGCGGCGGCACTGAGGGATCTCGGCTGCGTCGTCGAGGAGGTGCAGATCCCCGCGCTCGAGAAGGACTTCGCGCTCGACATCTTCAACCGCCTCCACGTCATGGAACTCAAGCCCGCGTTCGTGGCGGCGACCGCCGGGCGGCCCGACGGCGACCTGTTCACGATCAGCAAGGCCATGCTCGCGACGCCGGACACCGCCATCGACGACTACGTCGCCGCGGAGCAGGCCGCCGACCGCCTGCGCGACGGCTTCGCCGACTACTTCCAGCGCTACGACGCGCTGCTGGCGCCGGTCCTGCCCGTCCCGGCTTACCGGCACGGTACGACCGAGTTCGTGATCAACGGCCAGATCGTCGACGCCACCCACGTCCAAGGTGCCACCGTCCCGTTCAACGTGACCGGGCTCCCGGCCCTCTCGATGCGCTTCGGCACCAGCGGTGAGGGACTGCCGATCAACGTGCAGCTGGTGTCGAGTTGGTTGGCCGAGTCGACGATCCTGCACCTGGCATCGCTGCTCGAATCGGTGAGCGCGGTGCGCGACCTGCATCCCGACCTGTAGTCCGGGTGACGACGCGAGTCACCGTCGCGTCACACATCGCGAACGACGTTCGGCCACGGACGGCGGACCCACGCGGTTGAATCACGGTACGGGCGCTGAGGGGGCACAGTGAAGGCATCGGGATCGATCGTGGTCGGCATGATCGTGGCCGCCGTCGTCGGGACGTCGGCGGGGTGTACGAGCGAGATCCAGGGTTCGGGGACGACCGCCACCGTGCCATCGCCGTCGTCCTCGGTCAGTGACGACGGACGTTCGGTCGCAAGCTATTTCAAGGTGGGGGACTGTCTGCGCGACAGGCCGGAGGCCGGAACCGACGCGACGCTGGTCGACTGCGCCGAACTCCACTCCACCGAGGTGTACGGCGTCTTCGTGCTGCCCGACGGTGACTTCCCCGGTGCGTCCACCATCAAGGAGTACGTCGACAAGTGTCCCGCGTTGGCGCGTCAGTACGCCACGCCGGAAGAGGGCCTCGACCCGACGATGCAGACCGTCCGGAAGTCGCCCGATCAGCAGTCCTGGGGGATCGGCGATCGCTCGGTGACGTGCTTCCTCGCGTTCGACGTACCGCGCGAGGGAGCGTTCGGCGCCGGCCGGTGGATCAAGTGACGTGACGTCCCCGCCGCAGCGCGGCCGCACGGCCGTCGTGACGGGCGCCGGCGCCGCCGACGGGATCGGCATGGCCTGCGCCCGTGCGCTCGGACTGTCCGGTGCCGTGGTGATCGTGACGTCGACCACCGAGCGCATCGTCGAGCGGGTCGAGGAGCTGCGCCGGCTCGGCATCGAGGCGCACGGCGTCGTGGCGGACCTGCTGGCTCCGGGCGGTGCCGAGTCGGTGAGCGCCCGCGCGCTGCAGGAGACCGGCCGCATCGACGTCCTGGTGAACAACGCCGGCATGACCGCGGTGGGGGCGACCGACGATTCCGCCGCACTGCACGAGACGACCGCCGGGTTCTGGGACGCGTCGCTGGCGCGCAACCTAACCACCGCCGCGTCCATGACGCGGTCCGTGCTCCCCGCCATGATCGACCGTCGGTACGGGCGCATCGTGATGATCGCCTCGGTGTCGGGACCCGTGATGGCCTATCGCGGCGACGCCGCGTACCACGCGGCGAAGGCCGGAATGACCGGACTGGCGCGGTCGGTGGCCGTCGACTACGCCGCCGACGGCATCACCTGCAATTCGATTGCGCCGGGCTGGATCTCGACGGGCTCGACGTTGCCCGACGAGGAGCGCGCCGGTGCTGCGACACCCATGGGCAGATCGGGCCGTCCCGATGAAGTCGCCTTCCTGGCCGCCAGTCTGGCCGCGCCCGAAGCGTCCTACGTCACCGGGCAGACGCTGATCGTCGACGGCGGCAACTCGATTCAAGAGTCGCGGCAGGGCTGACCCGTCACGACTTGCGCGCCGATGCCGTCATGGCTGCGACGATCTCGTCGGTCGAGACCACCGCGTGCGCCAGGAACGCGTAATTGATGAGCGCCGCCTGATATCCGTCACCCCGCGTCGGATGCCGCGGGCCGGCGGTCGCATCTCGCACGACGGCGACCTCGAACCCGTTCTCGAGCAGGTCGCGCAGGTGGGATTCGACGCACATGTTGGCCAGCATCCCGCACAGGATGATCTTCTGGATTCTCCGCTTCCGCAGCTGCAGGACGAGGTCGTTCGTCGACGGACCCCAGACCTTGTGCGGGCTCGCGACGATCGTCGTGCCGTCCTCCAGGTACGGCTTGAGTTCGTCGAGCCAGTCCGCACCCGATCCGGTGAATCCCTCGAGCGAGAGCGCGCCGGTGCGAGCGAAGCTGCGGGTGCTGAACTCATCGGCCTCGAGCGGACCGTTGAACGACCAGCCGTCATCGGTGGGATAGAAGTAGTGCGGCGACACGACGACGGCGTAGTCCGAATCCTTGGCGGCAGCGAGAATCTCGACCAGGTGTGCCACGGTGTCGTTCTCGGTGACGCTCGCCCCTACGGCGTCCCAGTTCCTCCCCGATGGGCTGAGGACGTCGTTCTGGGGGTCGATGACGACGACTGCGGTGTCGTACGCGGAATACTCCATGGGTGATCAGCCTTTCGTGACGGGGGTGTCGTGACGGGGGTGTCGTGACGGGGATGTCGAGTGGACGTCGAGCGCAGCGCCGTGACGGTCATCTGTGCCGCGATGGCGAGGAGCAGGGCCGCGAAGCTCGCCGACGAGACGGCGGGTGGCAGTGCGACGGCGAGGTAGACCGCGGGAACGCTGGTGACGGCGGCGGCAACGCCGAGTATCAGGCCGGCGCGGACGTCGACGGGATTGTGACCGCGGCGGTTGCCGGCCGTGCCGACGAGGCTGGTCGGGATGCTGACGAGCAGGGCGGTGCCCTTGGCCATGACGTCGACGAATCCGAACACCGAACCCAGCAGCGGCACGGAGATGATGGCACCGCCGATGCCGAACATGCCCGAGGCCACTCCGGTGAGTAGTCCGACGCCGACGTAGCCGAATGCGGAGAGTGCCGAGAGGGGCAGTGCGGGAACCGGATCGGACGATGCGGCCAGCATGTGCGCGGCGACCAGAACGATGAAGCCGATGAAGGCCCACCGCAGCCACGCGACCGACAGTCGTCGCAGAACGCGGGTGCCGATGACCGCCCCGGCCATGGCGCCGACCGAGATGAGCGCCGCGGCAACGACGTCGACGTATCCGTGGAGCAGATAGGTCGTGGAACTCGCGATGGCGGTCGGGATGATGGCGACCAGCGAGGTCGCGGCGGCTTGCCGCTGATCCATCCGGGCGCGCCAGACCAGCAGCGGCACCATCAGGATGGCCCCGCCGATCGCGAACAGTCCCGACAGGACCCCTCCGACCGCACCGATGACCACGAAGGTGGCCCAGTGCGCCGGGGCGCGGCGTGTGGTCGTGCTCGGGCGGGACCCGTCGATGATCGTCGTCGTATCCATGCGAACCTCCTGCGAACGGACGGATTGACCGTCGATTCGAAGCGTGCGCGCAGGAGCCGACCCGACAAAGTGGCAACTGGTTCGTGCACTGATCGGTGTCGCCGATTAATGCCGCCGCGCTCAGCCGGTGAAGCGCAGGTGCCCCGGTTCCATCCGCCAGCCCGAGGGCACTGCCGCGGTCAGTGCCAGCTTCACGAATCGGCCCACCGCGGCGGTCTGGGCCCGCTCGGGGTTCCACTGCAGCGTGTAGGGCATGCGCAGCGAGGGGATGGTCGACCGCACGGCGGTGTCCGGTGGCAGGCCGAGCGAGGCCACCAGGAAGACCCACGTCGCCTCGCTTTGATTCGTCCAGCCGGACGACGACAGATCGGTCGCGTCGAGTTCCACCGACGGAGGACTCAGCGCCGCTTCGTCGAGGGCCTGCCGCTGCGCCACCACCCAGTTGGGGAACAACGAGTGGCTGGGCAACCCCAGGGGGTGCCGACCGAGGTCACTCAGCCCGACGTCGTCGCCGTCGGCGAGGGGGTGGTCGGGGCGGAGCCCCACCAGGAGCGGTTCGCTACAGAAGACGGCGTTGACCACGCCCGCGGTCTCGGGCATACGGCCACAGGTGAGCGCCACGTCGATGACGCCGTCACCGAGTGCCCGTACGAGGTCGGGCAGCCACATCCGTCGGACGTCCACGGTGACGTCGGGCAGGGCGGTGCGCGCCGCGGCGCGCAGGTGCGGCGCCAGTGTCGGGGCAACGGGTGGCGTGATCGCCACTCGGACGGCACCGGACTCGCCGGCGGCGATCCGGCGTACGGCGGCCTTCGTGGCGGCGACCTCGTCGAGGAGCACCTTCGCGCGGGCGAGCAGCTCTTCGCCCGCGGCGGTGAGGGCGACCCTGCGGGTGGTGCGGGTCAGCAGGGCGGTCCCGAACTCGCGTTCCAGCCGGCGCACCATGTCGCTCAGGGTGGGTTGGCCGATCAGCAGCTTCTCGGCGGCACGTCCGAAGTGCAGTTCGGTGGCGACGGCCACGAATGCCTCGAGCTGCCGAAGCTCCATCGTCGAAGCGTATCCGTCGTGACCGGAATTGGTGATTGATCGCGCCGAGCGATGAGTGGCGCCCTCACTTGCCCCTAACTCCCCGGCGGAGCTGCGGACACCATGGGATC